>NZ_JAVDXO010000023.1:0-1037 GCF_031457975.1 Rhodoferax saidenbachensis | reverse complement strand
AGCATCATGCGTTGCTCCAGAGTTTCAACATACTCCGCAATCACTTCCACTTTCTGCGAGCGCCCCAACGCAACAATGGTGCGGATGATGTCGGCGTTGGTGCAATTGCTCAAGACATCACGCGTCAACGATCCGTCAATCTTGATGGAATGCACATGAAAGCGACGCAGGTACAACAGCGATGAGTACCCCATGCCGAAGTCATCCATGGCGAGCCGAACACCTATCTCTGCAAATTTTTGCAAGGTTAGCTCCGCGGCTTGACTGTCGGGTATCACCGCAGATTCGGTGATTTCCAGTTCGATTTCTGAAGGGTTCAACCCGTGGCGATGCAGTAGATCTTCCAGCTTGCGGGTCAAGGCACTGTCTTCCAGTTGCAAGGGTGAAAGATTGACCGCCATGGTCAGTTCCCGGTAGCCCATGGCATTCCATCTGGCCTTGCAAGCGCAGGCCTGCTCTAAAACCCAGCCGCCCAACTTGTGGATAGAACCGCCGTTTTCAGTCAATGCCACCATCACCACCGGTGAAATGGGGCCATAGGCAGCATGGTTCCAACGCACCAAGGCTTCGACTCCCACCAAGCGTCCCAAGGTATCGTGCTTGGGTTGGTAGGCAAGCCACAGTTCGCCATCGTTCCTTTTCAACTCTTTGCGCAAATCAGCCAACAGGCTTCTGGCAACGAAACCCGTCTGGTCATGGCCGATGACAAATTTCCCCGATTTTTGGCTCTCTTCTGCGATGTGCTGGAGGGCATGGGCCACCGCTTTGGCGTCTCGCTCCTTGCGTACAAGTTCTGCCTTTCGTACGAAGGGAAGGTAAAGAGCAATGCCCAGCGCGATCTCGACACACTGCAATGCAGCGCCTCGCCAGCCTCCCGTCAACAGCCACCCCGACACAATCGGGGGCGTCGTCCACGGAATGTCCACCGCCAGAAAGCTGATCAACCCCAGCTCGGTCGCGGCCACCGTCATCAGAGTGAACAACAGAGGAATGCAGAGAAACGGCACGACATAGATCCCATTCAACACAATCGGCAG
>NZ_JAVDXO010000022.1:0-1605 GCF_031457975.1 Rhodoferax saidenbachensis | reverse complement strand
TGGGGGTGCGGACAAAATCTTGGACTACTTGGAGGTAGTTCATGTATTCGTACGAAGACCGAATCCGAGCAGTCAAGCTCTATATCAAGCTGGGCAAACGCACTGGTCCGACCATCCGGAAGTTGGGCTATCCAACAAAGAATTCGCTCAAAAGCTGGTATCGGGAATTCGAGCAAAGTCTCGACTTGCAGGTGGACTATGCGCGCTCGCAGAAGTATTCTGATGAACAGAAGCGAGTGGCGGTTCAGCATTACCTTGACCACGACCGTTGCATTGCCGCCACCATGAGGGCACTGGGATATCCGTGCCGGGCCCTACTCACTGGTTGGATCGATGAACTGCACCCGGAGGTTCGTCCGCGCATGGTGGGGCGTGCACCCAATGTTCAGCACCCTCTGGCGCTAAAGAATGCGGCTGTCATTGATCTGTGTACCAGGCAGACAAGTGCACACGCAATTGCTCAAAAGCTAGCGGTGTGCAGGCCGACGTTGTACAACTGGAAGAATCAATTACTCGGTCGCGAGGCTCCCGCATCCATGAAAGACCACAACCATCCACCGTCGACGGCCGATCTGACTGAGCTCGAACGGCAGGCCGAATCTCTTCGCCGTGACAACCGCAAATTGAAGCTTGAGAACGATCTACTGAAGAAGGCCAATGCACTGTTAAAAAAAGGCCTGGGCGTCGACCTGCAGCTCCTGAGCAACCGGGAGAAGACACTGCTGGCTGACGCCCTGAAACAAACCTATGCGCTCTCAGAGCTCTTTGCCGAATTGAACCTGGCACGCAGTTCCTACTTTTATCACCAGGCCCAGTTGCGCAGGGTGGACAAATACGCTGATGCACGTCTTGCGATGACCGAAGTCTTTGAGTGCAACCACCGCTGCTATGGCTACAGGCGAATGCGCGCAGCACTAGGTCGACGCCATCTGCACATCTCCGAGAAAGTTGTGCAACGCTTGATGAAGCAGGAGCGCTTGGTTGTTGCGGCCAACAAAAGGCGTCGGTACGGATCGTATCTGGGGGAAATCAGCCCCGCACCGGAGAATCTCATCAACCGGGACTTCCGGGCTGACACCCCGAATGAGAAGTGGCTGACTGACATCACGGAGTTCCAGATCCCGGCTGGGAAGGTCTACCTCTCGCCCGTGATCGACTGCTTCGATGGTCTGGTTGTCAGCTGGACCATCGGCACGCGTCCAGACTCTGGCCTGGTGAACACCATGTTGGATGCAGCCATTGAGACAGTAGCCATCCAAGGAAGCAGGCCTGTTATTCACTCAGATCGTGGTGCCCACTATCGCTGGCCTGGGTGGCTCTCACGGGTGCACAACGCAAAGCTGATTCGCTCGATGTCGCGTAAAGGATGTTCACCAGACAATGCAGCTTGCGAGGGCTTCTTTGGGCGACTGAAAACGGAACTGTTCTACCCAAGGAGCTGGCAGGACATCACGGTCGACCAATTCATTCAGGTCGTTGACTCCTACATTCGTTGGTATAACGAGAAGCGCATCAAGATATCCCTTGGCTCACGCAGTCCCATTGAATACCGGGAGAGCCTTGGATTTACAACATAAACCAGTCCAAGTTTTACGCTGCATCCCC
>NZ_JAVDXO010000021.1:0-1611 GCF_031457975.1 Rhodoferax saidenbachensis | reverse complement strand
TCAATCCAGACCCTCAGATCACCGTAGATCGCATCATCGCTGCTGATCGCACCGTCACCGTTGGAGTCCAGCTCTCTGAGCGCAGCGTAGCCATCCGACGCTTTCTCGCCATTAGACAGTCGGGTCGATGAACCGAAGAGTTCAGAGCCATCGTTGATCTGTCCATCGTGGTTGCGGTCCAGTACCAGCAATCCGTCACCACCACTGACCCAGCCTGTGTTGATCGCTGCACCATCGTCAAACAAGTCGAACTTGACGCCAGCGTCGATGCTCTGCGTTCTCACACCGTCTCCGTTCAAGTCCAAGATGATGGGCGTGCCCGTCGTCAGGTATTGGTAGGCGTTGGTCGTAAATGCCGGAATCTGGGCAGAGGTAAATGCCTCTACTTGCGTCGTCGAGAGAACCATGGTCTGCGCCGACGTAATCACTCCGATCTGGGTTGTGGTCAGTGCTTCGAGATCCACCGTTTCAAAAGCCACGATCTGATCGGTAGTCAGGGCTTGCACGGCATTGGTGGACAGCGCCATGGCTTGTGCCGTGGACAAGGAAACGATCTGATCAGTAGTCAAGCTCACGATCTGAGCAGTCGTCAGAGCGGCGATTTGAGCAGTAGTCAGCGTGGGGATATACAAGCCCAACGAAGGAAGCACAGCAAGCTGTGCCGACGTCAGCGCTGCATATTGATCGGTAGTCAACGCAATGACCTGTGTAGTCGTCAGCACACTGATTTCCAACGTTGTAAGCGCTACGACCTGCGACGTCGAGAGCGTCACCAAGTCCTGCGTTTCAATGGCGCGCACCTGCGCCGTGGACAGTGCCGCCAGCTCATTGGTGGACAGGGTCGGAAATTGATCCGTACTCAGCGCCACAATTTGCGCTGTGGTTAGTGCCTTGACTTGGCTTTGCGTGAGGCTAGCAACGTCCACCGTTTCCATCGCCACGATTTGGTCCGTGGTCAACGCTACGACGCTGGACGTTGGAAATGCCGGTACTTGGCTTGTCGTCAGCGCCACGATCTGGTCTGTCGTCAGCGCCGCGATATCACTAGTATTCAACGCAACAATTTGCGAAGTCAAAAAGACACTGATACCCGTGGTGGTAAATGCCTGGATTTGCTCGGTTGTCAGGCTAGCGATTTGTGCAGGCGTCAGCGCTTGCACCTGGGCCGTGGTCAAAGCAGCAATTTGCGCAGTGGTGAGAGACCATGCGGGAGGACTAACAGCCGCAGGCGCTTGGTTACCTTGCGAGATACCAAGCAGATCATCGAACCACCGCCCTAGATCAAAGAGACTATTCGACAAAGATCCAAATAATTTCTCTCCGTACGGTGATCCAAACAGCAGCGTTAGAAACCACAACATAGTTCATGGACCTAGTCATGGCACATCAGCCCCTGGATTGGCTATGAAAGGAGCATGAGCCATCCTTTGCATTACGTTCCCCAGTGAGCTGATGGTTCGCCACATAGACTTCAAATCAGGTCTTGCCCCCTGTTGTCAGCATATCCCCAGCCTGTGGGTCCTGAATGCCGGTGAGTTTCAAGGATGTCGTGGTCGGCACCCCCAGTGACGGGCTACCCATCGCAGTTCCATTCACATCGAACTGTTTCAT
>NZ_JAVDXO010000020.1:0-1681 GCF_031457975.1 Rhodoferax saidenbachensis | reverse complement strand
TGGGCCGAGGCTGTGTGGAAACGCTCATCCGTTTCCATCCAGCGGCAGCTTGGCGGCAACCCAGTAGGTTTGTTTGACGAATACCGTGTTGACGGCGCCTGAGCGGCCTTATGGCACTCCAGTGACCCCATATGAGGCTGCAAACGGCAACAAAGGGCTCATGCCCCTGCCAGTCTCATCGCCTTCATCATTCCCTCGAACCCCAAGATACTCAATAGCCGCCTGAAGTTGTACGCCAGCACGTTCAAGCCCATCTCTGCACTGACGTTGGGTAAGCGTCGTGTGAGGAAGTGCGTGTAGCCCATCCAGCTCTTGAGCGTACCGAACACATGCTCAACGGTTCGTCGTCTGATGGTCATGGAGTTGGGTGAGCGATCCAGGCGGCGCTGCACTGCCTCCAACACCTCTTCATGCTCCCAGCGCGAGATGCGCCGGTAGCCGCTGGGCGTGCATTGCGACTTCAATGGACATTTGGGGCAGGCGCTGCTCCAGTAGCGGTGGATCATCATCCCGTTCTCTTCTCTGGCCATACGGTGGATGGCTCGTTGCCCTGCCGGGCAGAGGTACTCATCGTCCTCTTTGATATAGATGAAGTCAGCCCTGTCGTAGCGCCCCTCTGCTTTTGCATTCGATGTCGTTGGCTTGGGAAGGATTGCATCAATGCCCGCATCGGCACAGGCCTTGATTTGTCGCCCACTGAAGTAACCACGGTCAGCGATGACGCGTAGCTTCTTTCTTCCCATGGCTTCACGGGCCGCTTGCGCCATGGGACTGAGTTGGGCTCTGTCACTGCCAGCATTGGTAACCTCGTGCGCAACGATCAGATGGTGCTTGGCGTCCACCGCCACCTGCACGTTGTAGGCCACCATGCCTGATCCTCTGCCGCTGGTGGCCATGGACCTGGCATCGGGATCTGTCCTGGAGATTTGGCCGTCGGGCTGTGTCTTGAGTTGTTCTTTGACGGTATCGAGTTCACGCATCTGCTGGCGCAGCCGTGTGATCTTGTCCTGTAACCTGTCTGTCTTGGCCTTTAACTCGACTGGCTGCGTGCGGTCTGCCGTCTCCAATGCCACCAGGTAGCGTTGGATGCTTTCCTCAATCTGCTGTTGGCGCTTGTCGATCTTCCCGCTGGTGAAGTTGCAGTCGCGCGAGTTCACTGCCTTGAACTTGCTGCCATCGATGGCCACTACCGCCTGGCTGAAGAGTTTGAGATCGCGGCACAGCATGACGAAGCGGTGGCATACGTTGCGAATGCCCGCACTGTTGTCACGGCGGAAGTCCGCAATGGTCTTGAAGTCCGGAGACAGCCGGCCCGTCAGCCACATGAGTTCAACGTTGCGCTGGCATTCACGCTCCAAGCGGCGACTGGACTGGATGCGGTTGAGGTATCCATAGAGGTAGAGCTTCAACATGACCGCTGGATGGTACGAGGGGCGTCCTGTTGATGCAGGATTGGCGCCTTCAAAGCCCAGGGCCACCATGTCCAGCTCGCCTACGAAGGCATCTACCACCCGAACAGTGTTGTCTTCGGCAATGAAGTCATCCAGGCATTCTGGTAACAACGTCACTTGTTGCCTGTCTTCTCCCACAATGAATCTGGACATATTCAATCCTCCACACGGCTTGATATGTCATAGCAAATGTGGGGAGAGATTCAAGGTGTTTTCACACAGCCTCGGTC
>NZ_JAVDXO010000019.1:0-1780 GCF_031457975.1 Rhodoferax saidenbachensis | reverse complement strand
CGCACGGCGCAAATACTCTTCCATCATCGGGCCCAAGATAAAGCCCAGCAGCAGCGGAGCAGGTTCTGTGCCCAGCTTGATGAACAGGTAGCCGATCACACCAAACAGGCCCACCATCCAAATGTCGAAGGTGTTGTTGTTGGTGGAGTACACGCCAATGGCACAGAACAGCACGATGGACGGAAACAGCCAACGGTAAGGCACGGTCAGCAGCTTGATCCAGATGCCAATCAACGGCAGGTTCAGGATGATCAGCATCAGGTTGCCGATCCACATGGAGGCAATCAGGCCCCAGAACAGCTCGGGATTGCTGGTCATGACCTGCGGGCCGGGCTGGATGTTGTGGATGGTCATGGCCCCCACCATCAGCGCCATCACGGCGTTGGGCGGGATACCCAGGGTCAGTAGCGGAATGAAAGACGTCTGGGAACCGGCGTTATTGGCCGACTCAGGTGCCGCCACACCGCGGATATTGCCCTTGCCAAAGGGTACTTCCCCAGGACGCAGCTTGGTCTTCTTCTCCAGGGTGTAGGCCGCAAACGACGCCATCACCGCACCGCCACCGGGCAAGATACCCAGGATGGCGCCCAACGCCGTACCCCGCAGCACCGCAGGAACCATGTTGCGGAAGTCTTCCTTGGTGGGCCACAGGCCGGTGACGTTGGCCACAAACACCTCGCGCTCGCTCTCGTGCTTCGAGAGGTTGCTGATGATCTCGCCGTAGCCAAACACGCCCATGGCGATGACGATGAAGCCGATGCCGTCGGTGAGCTCAGGAATGTCAAAGCTAAAGCGGGCCACGCCGGAGTTCACATCGGTGCCCACCATGCCCAGCAACAGGCCCAGCACGATCATGGCAATCGCCTTGAGGATGGAGCCAGACGCCAGCACCACGGCACCCACCAGGCCCAAAATCATGAGCGAAAAGTACTCGGCAGGCCCGAACTTGAAAGCCAGCTCGGTCAGGGGACCCGCGAACGCCGCCAGGATGAGCGTGCCCACGCAGCCCGCGAAGAAGGAGCCCAGACCAGCCGCCGCCAGCGCGGGGCCAGCCCGGCCATTGCGTGCCATCTGGTAGCCGTCAATGACAGTCACCACCGACGAGGATTCGCCCGGCAGGTTCACCAGAATGGCGGTGGTGGAGCCGCCGTACTGGGCGCCGTAGTAAATGCCAGCCAACATGATCAGCGCCGCCACCGGGGGCAGGGCATAGGTAGCCGGCAGCAGCATGGCAATGGTGGCCAAAGGGCCAATGCCGGGCAGCACACCAATCAGCGTGCCCAGCAGGCAACCGACGAAGGCATAAATCAGGTTTTGGACGGTGAAGGCAACACCAAAACCGAGCGCGAGGTTGTTAAAGAGTTCCATGGTCAAGTTCCTCGGTGGGGGGTCAGGCGGCCAGGAAAGCGGGCCATACGGGGAACTGCAACTTGAGCAGGACGATGAAAGCCAGGTAGCTCAAGAGCGCCAGGATGGTGGCCAGCACGATGACCTCCTTGAACTTGAACTCGTCACCGGCGTTGCTGGCAATGAAGGTCAGCAGGTAGATGCCCACCATCAGCCCCAGCGGCGGCAAGCCGATGATGGGCAAGCCACCGATGGATGCGCCAAACACCAGGTTGGCCAGGATGATGAAGACCAGGGGTTTCCAGGCGAGTTTGCCGATCTTGTCGCCATCCTGGGTTTCCACCACCAGCGATTTGAAGGTGATGACACTCCCCAAAACAGCGAGCAGAATGCCCAGCACCAGAGGGAAGTACCCCGGCCCCATGCGGGCCCC
>NZ_JAVDXO010000018.1:0-2421 GCF_031457975.1 Rhodoferax saidenbachensis | reverse complement strand
GCGGTTTCTTCCAGGGCGCTGGCTTGTTGTTCGGTGCGGGCAGAGAGGTCGTGGTTGCCCTGGGCGATTTCGGCGCTGGCGGTGGCGACGGATTCAGAGTTTTGCTTAACCTGGGCCACGATGTCGGAGAAGCCGCTCTGCATGGTGCGTAGTTCACGGAACAGGTGCACAAACTCGTCGCTGCCAAACACCCTCACCGGAGCCGATAGATCACCATGCGCAATGTTGCCGGCCACCTCCACCGCGTGCAGCATGGGGCGTTTGATCTGCTGCGCCAGCCAGATGGCTGCCGCTAGCAGGATGAGCACGGCTACTACCAGAGCCAGCAACACGGCGCGCTGTGCCGTCACGATGGTCGTTTTGGCCGCCCCCACTTCGGCCACGGAAGCAGCAGAGATATCCTGCCCCAATGTGGCCACCGGACCCGTCAACTGTCCGTAGGTTTTCTGCAAATCGCCCAGCAGACTTTCCGCTTGCGGTATGTCGGAGGTCGACAACTCTACAATCTTTGCCGCCTGCTGCAAGTAGCTGGTGCTCAGCGGTGCAATGGTTTGCAATGCGGCTTGGCCATTGGCTGGTAGTGCGCGCGCCTGTAGGCTGGTCACCGCGTCCTGGAACGCCTTGGCATGCAGTTTGAAACCATTCTCGGCTTCCATCAGCCGGTCCGGGTTGCGCTGCCGGCCCGCAAACAAAGCTAGTTGGGCATCACCCCGCACCGAGTCCAGCAGCGTGCCTACGGTCTGGCTCTCGCTCAAGGACACGCTGGCACCTAGGGCATCGTCCAGCCCGCCCTGGATGGACCTGGTGGCAGCAAGACCGGACAAACCCACCAGAGCAACAAACACCGCGCCCACAGCGCCCAAGCCAATGATCTGGTTCTGAATTCTCATGTGTGCACCCTCAGAAATTGAAGCGGTCGATGTTGGACGTGTCAAAGGTTGTGGGCGCACCCAGAATGACCTCGCCCTTGGCACCCACCACGTAGTTGCCCAGCCGACCCGCTGCAAAGGTCTCTCCCCTTTTGCCGGTGATCAAGCCTTTGCTCAGGCTGGCGGCCGCATAGGCGGCCAAGTAGCCGAGGTCCACCGGGTTCCACAGCTGAAAGGCCTGCACTGTGCCGTCTTTGACAAACGGACGCATCTGGTTGGGCGTGCCCAGCCCGGTAACATGGACCTTGCCCTTGAATGGTGATGCGGCCACGTACTCGGCGCTAGCCAGAATGCCCACGGTGGTGGGGCAGATGATGCCGCGCAGGTTGGGGTTTTGTAGCAGCGCCATGCACTGTTCGCGCGACCTGACTGGATCGTCATTGCCATAGACTACCTTGGACAGTTTCATGTTCTGGTAGCCGGGGCGGCGCAGCTCTTGCAGCATCCAGTAAATCCAGGCGTTCTGGTTGCTGGCCGTGACATTGGCGGACAGAATGGCAAATTCGCCTTGCCCATCCATCAGCTTGGCCATGAGCTGCATTTGCGCGCGGCCTACGCCTTCCTGGCTGGCCTGGTTGATGAACAGGTCGCGTGCGTCCGTAGCCAGGTCCGCATCCACCGCCACGATCTTGGTGCCCAAGGCGCTGAGCTCACGCACCTTGGGGAGCAGCGCCACCGTCTCGTTCGCGGCCAGAATGACGGCGTTCAAACGCTCTGCAATCAACTGTTGGATGAAAGGCTCCTGAGCCAGTGCTTGCGCGTTGGTAGGCCCCAGCATGCGCGCCTGTGCACCCAGTTCACGTGCTGCTTCCATCACGCCCTCACCCAGAATCACGTGGTACGGGTTGTTTATCTGCTTGGGCAGGTAGGCCAGCTTCAAGCCATTGCTTAGCCCCGTGGCTGCGCCTGCGGTGCGGATGCCTAGGCCCTCGCACAGAGCCGCCAGCAACACAGCCCGCCGAGCCAATGATGGCCCGAGGCCAGTTCTTGTTTTTGTCATGGTGTGTACCCGCTACAGATTGCCGATGGAGGCTCACTGTAGGGAGCTACCCCCATCAGATCCAAGCAATATTTATTATGGAATTCATAAGAAACACTGATGAATGCAAATGCAGCCTTGTTGCCAATGCTGGAATGAGGGTTTGACCTAGCCTCGAGCGCGATGAAGGCTTAGAGGGTTCGGGGGAAAGTACCTAGTACGGATAGTTTGCTGCGATGCAACCGGCATTGAGGTGGCACAGGGTAATCCCGGGCCTGTGGGTCAAATTTCGACCCATTCAACCCGATGCGCTTCTGCTTGCACAGTGTGACTCTTGGCGAAATACGCAATGCAGTGCCCCTCTGACAGCGCGGGACTGTGGAAGTACCCTTGAAAAATGTCACATCCCAGGTCCGCCAGCATCATGCGTTGCTCCAGAGTTTCAACATACTCCGCAATCACTTCCACTTTCTGCGAGCGCCCCAACGCAACAATGGTGCGGATGATGTCGGC
>NZ_JAVDXO010000017.1:0-25067 GCF_031457975.1 Rhodoferax saidenbachensis | reverse complement strand
CGTCAACACGGTATTCGTCAAACAAACCTACTGGGTTGCCGCCAAGCTGCCGCTGGATGGAAACGGATGAGCGTTTCCACACAGCCTCGGCCCAACGCTGTCGCTAAAGACTCTCTTCTCAGGCTATAGGCCCCTTCCAACACCCCCAACTCTTCCCGCGCGCAGGCAATACTCCCCGCCTCATATAGGCTAGGTGCGCTGTAACCGCTTGGCACGTGGCACCGCATCATTCAGCGCAAAGGACCACGCGCCGTTCAGGACAGCATGTAGTAGCCGCGCTGCACGGCGTAGGCTGTAATCTCTGCCGCGTTGCGCAGCGAGAATTTCTCCATCAGGTTCTTGCGGTGCGTGCGCACCGTCTCCACGCTGATGAACAGCCGCTCGGCGATTTCAAGGTTGCTCAGCCCGCTCGCCACCAGTGACATGGTTTCGCGCTCGCGCGGGGTGGCCACCGGTTCGGTTCCCCCGGTATCAGAACGCAGGGGGCGCGGCAGGAAAGCTGCAGCGATGTTGCGGCTGACGTACTGACGACCGGCCAGCACCGCGTGTACCGCCTGCAGCAGCTCTGTGCTGTCCTCGCTCTTGTGCACATAACCGTCGGCGCCTGCCGCCAACGCCTGCCTGACGGAATGCGGCTGCAGGTCGCCGGTCAGCACCAGCACCTTGACCGATTCCGCAAACTCGGCCTTGATGGCGGCGGCAACGTCCACACCGTGCAGCCCCGGCAGGCCCAGGTCCAGCAGCAGCAACTGGGGGCGGAACTGCTGCGCCAGCGCCTCGACGGCCCGGCCGTCGCCGGTTTCCGCTACCACTTCAAAGCCCGGCTGGGTGGACAGCAGCATCTTCAGCCCCTCACGCATCAGCACGTGGTCTTCAGCAAGAATGATGTGGGCGGTAACGCCGGTTGTGAAAGTCATGGGGTTGCTCATGGAATGCTGCTCATCAGGTCGGCCAGCACTTGCGGCTCCACCGGTTTATAGACCAAGCGCAGGCCGTGCTGCGCGGCCTCGGCAATGGGCTGCGCCGAGGTGTCACCGGTGATGATCACAGCAGGCACTTTGCGTGCCAGGCGGCGCGTCACCGCCTGGATGGCGTGGATGCCGGTGACGTCGCTTGCCAGGCGATAGTCCGAAAGGATGAGTCGGATGTCATTCTGGTGGCTGCCGGCAAGTGCCAGCGCGTCTTCGAGCGAGGCGGCCACCAGCACGGAATGCTTCCATTCCGCCAATAGGCGTTGCATGGATTCGCGCAGCTCGGGGTCGTCGTCGATCACCAGCACACTGCCCGCAAATGGCCCCTGCGGGTCTGCGGGGCGTGAAACGGGAAGCTCGGGCGCAGGCGCACGCGGCAGCGTGATGGAAAACATCGAGCCCTTGCCGGGCTTGGACCGGACCTGGATCTGCCCACCCAGCAATTGCACCGAGCGCGAGACGATGGCCAGCCCCAGGCCCAGGCCGTGCTCGCGGTCGCGCGCCACATTGGGCACCTGGTAGAACTCGCCGAAGATCCGGTCGCATTCTTCCTGCGCAATGCCGATACCGGTGTCCAGCACCTGTAACTCCACATGCTGCGCATGCCTTCGGCAACCCACCAGAATGCGGCCTTGTTCGGTATAGCGCACGGCATTGGCCACCAGATTGGATAGCACGCGTGCCAGCACCAACGGGTCGGTTTCGACCCACAAACCGTGCGGCATCACCACCCGGAAATCCAGTCCCTTGGCCTGCGCGGGGCCAGCAAAGGCGTTGCCGACTTCGGTAAGCAGGTCGGCCATGTCCACCGGCCGCTGGGTGACAGTCACAGTGCCGCTGTCCAGGCGCGATAGATCAAACAGGCCGTTGAGCAGGCGCCCCAGGCCGTTGAGCGCCATTTGCAGGCGGGCGGCGATGTGCCCCACCTCGGCGCCGGTCAGTTCGACGCGCTTGGACATGGCCTGCAGCGTGGCAACAAAAAGGCTCAGCGCCTGGATGGGCTGGCGCAGGTCGTGGCTGGCCACGGCCAGGAACTGCGACTTGGCATGGCTGGCCGCCTCGGCCTGCTCCTTGGCAATGCGCAGGTCGGCGGCGGCGCGCAGTCCCCGCATGCGGCGCATCAGCACAAACCAGGTGAGCAGCGCCGCCATCACACTGGCCACCACGCCCAGCCGAGCGACCCATTGCAGCCGGCTGATGGCAATCTCGGTGGTGAAGTTGGGCAGCGAGTGGGCCGTCAGTGTCCAGCCGTAGCCACCCACTTCGACCTGCTGCGTCGTGTAGAACAGCGTGAGCGTCGACTCGCCGCCCACCCGGTCGCTGTAGGTATCTATCAGTTGGTCGTCGTCCTGCCCGGCGCCGTCATAGACCTCGACGGTGATGTTGGCGCGCTCACCCAAGATGTTGTCCATCAAGCCATCCATGCTGAAGGCGGCGTAGATCCAGCCTTTGATGTGGGCACGGCGCTCGGCCAAGGTGCTGTGGGGTTTGCCGTTCTGGTAGACCGGCAGGTACATGCGGTAGCCGGCCTGTACCTGGGCGGCATCCTCTTCGGGCAACTTCACCTTGTTGGAAATCGCGATGCCGTCGCTGTCGCGCGCGGCCTCCATGGCTGGCCGGCGCGAGGGTTCCAGAAAAAAGTCCGTTCCCAACGTGCTAAGGAACGAGGAGCCGCTGGGCTCGAAATACAGCGCTGAAGTGCTGGCACCGGTATCGCTTGGCGGTTGCACCGTGTAAGCCGGAAAGCCCTGGCTGCGCACAGCGGCGATATGCCGCTCGCGTTCGGCCGACGGCACGATGAGCGCAAAGCCCATGCCCTGCAGCCCCGGATGGTTCTGGATGCGCAGGTTGGCGACAAAGGACTGGAAGTCGCCGCGCTGCACGTTGTCGGACGTGGCGAACAGGCCATGGGTGGCGCGCAGCGCCTGCTCATAGGCCAGCATGCGCTCCCGGAACAGGCTGGTGGTCTCGCGCACGCGCGCGTCGAATTCACCCTGCAGAACCTGCCCGATCTCCCGGTGCTCGCGCTCCCAGAAAAACCAGGTGGCGGTCAGCGCTAAGCCCAGCACCACAGCCGGCAGCACATAGCTCAAGAAGCGCAGGCGCCCAAGTACTGGCGGGGCTGTGCGTGGTGCGCTGGATGGCGCGGGGGCGGTGTTTTGCATAGGTGAACAGGCCCTAGCGCTGGTAAGGCAGCAGGATGTGCTCGGCCTGCGTCTGTGCGTCCTTCAAGGCCTCTTGCGGCGTCTTGGCGCCGGTGAGTGCAGAGACCAGCCCCGCGTTCAAGGCTCGCGTGACACGCTGGTTCTCGTGCGTGGACAGTTCCGCCACGGCGTGTGACAACTGGTTGCGTGCGACAGCCGCCTGCGGATAGGCCATCAGGTAGTCCTTCATGGTGTGCGTGTCCCACGCGGCCGGGCTCACGCCGATGTAGCCAGAATCTATGCTCCAGCGCGCGGTGCGCTCGGGAGCGACCATCCACTGGACGAACCGGAACGCGGCTTTTTGCCGCGCGGGTGTGGTCTTGCGGAACACATAGAAATTGCCACCGCCCGTGGGCGAACCGGCGTGCTTGTTGCCGGGCAGCGGGCCGACGCCGAAAGCAAACCCTGCCTTGGCCTTCAGATTGGTCAGGTTGCCGCTGGTGGTCCAGATCATGGCGGCCTTGCCGCTGAGGAAATCGCTGGGCGTGTTACCCCATTCAATGACACCGGGCGGGTGGACCTTGCGCGTACGCGACAGGTCCACCCAGTACTGCAGGGCCTCGACCACGGCGGGACGGTCGAACCAGGTTTTGGTGCCGGCCTCATTCATGAGCTGGGCGCCGTTGCCGGTGACCAGCCCTTGGAACAGCCAGTATGGAAAGCCAGAAGAAGGAATCTGTAGCCCCCACTGTGTGGTGATGCCAGCGTCGTCGCGCCGCGTGAGCTTTTGCGCAAAGTCGGCCATCTGAGTCCAGTTGGCCGGTGGGAGGTCAGGGTCCAGCCCTGCTTGCCGGAAAAGCTCTTTGTTCCAGTACAGCAGGATGGTGGAGCGCTGGAAGGGAATGCCCCAGGTCTGGCCAGCGGCGCGGCTGTTGGCCATCAGCGCAGGGTAGAAGCCGCGCATCCAGGCAACATCGTCGGCATTGCTCACCAAATCGTCGAATGGCACGATGGCGCCGGCATCGATCAGCGTGAACATGTCCACCGCAAACAGCACGGCAACATCCGGCGGTGTACCGCTTCTATGGGCCGTCAGCGCTTTGACGATGGAGTCCTTGTAAGTGCCGGTGTAGGTCGGCGTGACGCGGATGTCGGGGTTCTCTTTTTCAAAATCTGCCACCAGCGCCGAGAGGCTTTTGGCGACCGGCCCACCCACGGCGATGGGAAAGTAAAAGGAAATCTCGGTGGGCTCGGCATGACTGAAGCCGCACAGGGTGCACGCCATCAGCAGCAGCATGGCTTTCCGAATATTCAACATAGCGCTTGCCATTGTGTGTGACCTCTTTGGAACGGCCGAAAATGGGCCGCACTGGAGTGCAATCGTAACGAATAGTTACGAATGGCCTGACCGAGCTGGGCACAGCCAACTCCCTCCAGAACCGACAAAAGCCTCCGTCGCCCAGGCAATGCGCCCCTCCTCACCGGCGGTGGCGTGTAGTCCACCAACGACTGGGGCCGTGCTGCGGAGCACCAAGAGAGGTACCTGCAAACCGTGTTCGGTTACCTGGGCATCACCGATGTGCGCTTTGTGCGCTTTGTGCGCGCCGAAGGCGTGGCCATGGGCGACGCGAAGAAGGCTGAAGCGCTGGGCGAAGCAGCCAACAGCATTGCCAAACTGGCAGCCTGATTGGCAGATTGAGCGGCGCTGGTCCACATCAACCAGCGCTGCAAAAACAACAAAGCCCGGCATCGAGAGATGTCGGGCTTTGTTGTTTTCATCGTCAGTGGGCAAGTGTTCGACCATCCCAAGACGGACGGTCATTGCCGATGGGTGCAGTCACTCAAAGGTTGATTTGTCGACTTGCAGGCACGGAAATGAATGCTTCCAAGGCTAGCCGTTGGAATAGCCAGACTGCGCACACTTGTGTGCTTTATCTATCCACAATGAGATGCTGGAAGAGATATACCCGTACGGTTCTGTGTCTTTGGGAATGTTATGAACTTCAATTAGGTCTCGCATACTCTTGCCGAGACCAATATTTTGATAGTCCAGCCATACATTTGATTTTTTTCTTGTCTCGCCCCATTCATTTGGTATCGAACTTATGTCAATGCCCAAAATTCCCTTTTGGGCACGAAAGAAATTGTCGTGTGCATATATGTAAGGAGCAATCCTGTTGAATGTAGAACTCACAAGTAGAACGATTACATCGACAGATGCCATCGCATTCCAATAACCAGCATCTGGACGGTTAAGCTGGCCTATTGAGAATTCACTTAGATTCAACTGTTGGTTAGATTTTGATGAACTGAGAACTTGCTGCGCAATAAATCCATCATTTTCCGGGTGATATATGAACTGGGTTCTTATAGACATTCGCACACTCTACACCCCCTCCAACACCCCCAACGCCTCCCGCGCCCAGGCAACACTCCCCTCCTCATACATGATCCCTTTCTTCAGGATCAGGTGCTGCAGCCGCGCGGCCCGCGGCATGGCGTCGCCCCCTGCGAAATGACGCGCCTCAATCGCCCGGTAGTGCGCCAGCTTTTCAGTGTGCTGGGCAATACGGGCTCGCAGTTCGCCACTTAAATCCACCTCGCCCAGCGCCGCGTCGGCGCGCAGTTTCACGATGAATTCATCACGCAGGTCGATGGGCGCAGTGGGCTCCTGCGTCCAGCGCACCAGCTCGGCGCGGCCGGCGGGCAGCACCTTGTACTCGCGCTTGCGGGTGGCGCCGGCGTCGGGGGCGGTGTCGGAGACGATCCAGCCTTTTTCTTCCATGCGGGCCAGTTCGCGGTAGATCTGCTGGTGGGTGGCGTGCCAGAAGTAGCCGATGGACTTGTCAAAGCGGCGCGCCAGCTCGTAGCCGGAGGACGGTTTTTCGATGAGGGAAGTGAGCACGGCGTGGGCAAGCGACATGCGGGCGAGTCTAAGGGCAGCCCTCTAACTATGCAACCAGTTGCATAAACTTCGCTAGACTTCTACACTGCTGCAACTGGTTGCATAGTTACCCGCAGCCGCCCAACAACAACGGAGACCGCCCCATGACCGCCGCTACCGCCACCTACCCCCACATGCTCGCCCCGCTGGACCTGGGCTTTACCACCCTCAAAAACCGCGTGCTCATGGGTTCCATGCACGTGGGCCTGGAGGAAGCACGCGATGGCTTTGCGCGCATGGCCGCCTTCTATGCCGAGCGCGCCAAGGGCGGTGTGGGCCTCATCGTGACCGGTGGCATTGCCCCCAATGACCGCGCACGCCCCATGCCCGGCGGCGCGGCTATGACGAGCCAGAAGGAAGCCGACAAGCACAAGGTGGTGACCGAGGCGGTGCACGCCGCGGGCGGCAAGATCTGCATGCAGATCCTGCACTTTGGCCGCTACGCCTACCACCCCGAGCTGGTGGCGCCCAGCGCGCTCAAAGCCCCCATCAGCCCCTTCCGCCCGCATGCGCTGACCTCTGAGGAAGTGGAGCAAACGATTGAGGACTACGCCAACGCGGCGGCCTTGGCGCAAAGCGCGGGCTACGACGGCGTGGAGATCATGGGGTCCGAGGGCTACCTGATCAACGAATTCATCGCCAAGCAAACCAACCACCGCGATGACGCCTGGGGCGGCAGCTATGAAAACCGCATCCGCTTTCCGCTGGAGATCGTGCACCGCACACGGGCGCGGGTAGGCGCCAACTTCATCATCATCTTCCGCCTCTCCATGCTGGACCTGGTGGAAGGTGGCTCCACCAAAGAAGAAGTGGTGCAGCTGGCACAGGCACTGGAGGCAGCGGGCGTCACCATCCTCAACACCGGCATCGGCTGGCACGAGGCGCGCATCCCCACCATCGCCACCAAGGTGCCGCGCGCGGCCTTTGCCTGGGTGACGCAGCAGCTCAAGGGCAAGGTGAAGATTCCGCTCGTGGCCACCAACCGCATCAACACGCCCGAAGTGGCCGAGCAAATTCTGGCGGATGGCATGGCCGACATGGTGAGCATGGCCCGCCCCTTTCTGGCGGACCCCGACTTTGTGGCCAAGGCCGCGGCCGGCAAGGCCGACACCATCAACACCTGCATTGGCTGCAACCAGGCCTGTCTGGACCACACCTTTGGCGGCAAGATCACCAGCTGCCTGGTGAACCCGCGCGCCTGCCACGAGACCCTGATGGTGGCCACGCCCGCGCCGCGCAAGGAGCGCATTGCCGTGGTGGGCGCCGGCCCCGCCGGGCTGGCCTTCTCCACCGAAGCGGCCAAGCGCGGCTTTGAGGTCACGCTGTTTGACGCAGCCAGCGAGATTGGAGGCCAGTTCAATGTGGCCAAGCAGATACCGGGCAAGGAAGAGTTTTACGAGACGCTGCGCTACTTCGGCACGCATATCAAAGCCACGGGCGTGACGCTGCAACTGGGCAAGCGCGTGCGTGCGCAAGACCTGACCGCCGCCGGCTTTACGCAGGTGGTGCTGGCCACGGGTGTGAGTCCACGCAAGCCCGACATCGAAGGCATGGACCACCCCAAGGTGCTGGGCTATCTGGATGTGCTGCGCGACAAAAAGCCTGTGGGCCAAACCGTAGCGCTGATTGGCGCGGGCGGCATTGGTTTTGACACGGCTGAATACCTCCTCCATGAGGGCACCAGCCCCAGCCTGGACCAGGCCAAGTTCTTTGCCGAATGGGGCGTGGACACCACGTTTGCCCACGCGGGTGGCCTGAAGCCCGCGCACATTGAGAAGACCCCGCGCAAGGTCTACCTGCTGCAACGCAAGACCAGCAAGGTAGGCGACGGCCTGGGCAAGACCACGGGCTGGATCCACCGCACATCCCTCAAGAACCGCCAGGTGGAGATGGTCAACGGCGTGACCTACCGCAAGGTAGACGACGCGGGCCTGCACATCACTGTGGGCGACAAGGACATGGTGCTGCCGGTGGACAACGTGGTGATCTGCGCGGGGCAAGACCCGCAGCGTGAACTGCAAGCCGCGCTGCAAGCCGCCGGCGTGACCGTGCACCTGATTGGCGGCGCCGATGTGGCCGCCGAGCTGGACGCCAAACGCGCCATCAAGCAGGGCACCGAGCTGGCACTGGCTTTTGGCGCCGAGAAAGCCGAAGCGCCCAAGGCCGGTGCTGCGCCCACGCTAGAGCAAACCCTGCCCGCACCCGTGGCCGCCAGCCTGAAGCTGTGGCACCAGATGGTGGAGGAAAAGAACCTGGGTGAGCTGGCCAGCATCCTGCACCCCAAGGCAGTGTTCCGCTCGCCCATGGCGCACACGCCCTACCCCAACGCGCAGGCGGTGCAGCTGATTCTGGGCAATGTGATCCAGGTGTTTGAGAACTTCACCTACCACCGCGAACTGGCCAGTGCCGACGGTCTGAGCCTCGTGCTGGAGTTCAGCGCGCAGGTGAATGGCAAAGACCTGAAGGGCATTGACATGGTGCAGTTCGATGCCGAGGGCAAGATCGTGGACTTTGAGGTGATGGTGCGGCCCCTGAGCGGCTTGCAGGCCCTTGGGGAGGAGATGGGCAAGCGCCTGGCGCCCTACCTGGCAATGATGAAGCCTGCCAAGGTCTGACTGCGCACGCCTCAAACGCTATGGTTTTGCTAGCTGCTCGCGCATATTCCACGGGGGCTAGCGGCCTAAAACACTGATAAATAGGAGACAGACATGCAATTTGAAACCCTCAGCGTCACGCTGGACGCGCACATCGCCACCGTGCGCCTGAACCGGCCCGACAAGGCCAACGCCATGAACGCCACCATGTGGCAGGAAATTCGCCAGGCCTTTGAGTGGGTGGACCGCACGCCCGAGGCCCGCGTGGCCGTGCTGCAGGGCGAGGGCAAGCTGTTCTGCGCGGGCATCGACCTGCAGATGATGATGGGCATGAACGCGCAGATTGCCAACGACTGCGACGGCCGCTCCCGCGAGGCCATGCGCCGCGTGATTCTGGACATGCAGGACACGCTGACCAGCCTGGAACGCTGCCGCAAACCGGTGCTGGCCGCCATCCACGGCGGCTGCATTGGCGGTGGCATCGACCTGGTTACCTGCGCCGACATGCGCTACGCCAGCGCCGATGCCTACTTCAGCATCAAGGAAATCGACATCGGCATGACCGCCGACGTGGGCACGCTGCAGCGCCTGCCCAAGCTCGTGGGCGACGGCATCACGCGCGAGCTGGCCTACACGGGCCGCAAGATGGAAGCCGCAGAGGCCAAGCAGATTGGTCTGGTGAACCGCGTGTTTGAAAGCCGCGAGGCGCTGTACGCCGGGGTGCAAGAGATTGCGGCCACCATCGCCGCCAAGTCCCCCCTGTCCATCCGCGGCACCAAGGAAATGATCACCTACGCCCGCGACCACAGCGTGGCCGACAGCCTGAACTACATCGCCACCTGGAACGCCGCCATGCTGATGAGCCAGGACTTGACGGAAGCGATGACGGCGAACATGCAGAAGCGCGCGCCGGTGTTCAAGGACTGATCCCTGATGGGCACCTAGGCTTTGCGCAGCCAGGCGCCCATGTCGTCCAGACCCTGGTCATAGGTGCTCTGCACATTGGGACCGCTGGTGCAGTCCATATTGGTCGCATCCACCGCGCGGCTGGGCTGCAAATAGGTACGACCCTGAAAGTCAAACGCCTGCGGCAAATCTGCCCGGTGGCGCGTCAGCAGCACCAGCGTGCACGCATCGTCCGCACGGTCTTGTGGCAGTGGCACGTTGTCATAAAAGCCACCGTCCAGCGCAGCGCGGCCGTTGACCTTGTGCGTGGGCGTGATGGGCACCGCCGCGGCAGAAGCCAGCAGCAGGCTGCGCGCGTCGTCCAGCTGTGGGCAGTCGGTCAGGTCGTGGTATTCGGGGCGCAAGCCCACCCAATGCGGCAGGCGGCCGTGGAAAGTTTTGAGCCAGAACTTCTCGGTCGAATACAAGGCCAGCGCCACAGCGGTGGACAAGGTCACGGGCAAGAAAGGGATGGGGCGAGTGATGGCCACATCCACCTTTAGCGTGCCACGCTGTAGCTTTTGCAAATCTGCAGCCTGCAGAAAGCTCTCGATCCAGTCCGGATAAATGCGTGGCAGTACAAACGGCCGTTTGCCTT
Organism: Rhodoferax saidenbachensis; assembly: GCF_031457975.1. Classification (GTDB taxonomy): domain Bacteria; phylum Pseudomonadota; class Gammaproteobacteria; order Burkholderiales; family Burkholderiaceae_C; genus Allorhodoferax; species Allorhodoferax saidenbachensis_A. Next base: position 14,871 of record NZ_JAVDXO010000017.1, on the reverse strand, counting down.
TGAGCAGGTCGCGCCAGATGATGTTCTTAGGCGTGTTGTTGAACCGCTCCACCGCGGCACGCAAAGACTCTTGCAAACGCCCCGTGGCAAAAGCCGTGGCAATACCCGCACCCGCACTCACCCCAATCAACCGCTTGGCCTGCCAATTGGCCTGCTCACACAGCCGCTCCACCGCCCCGGCCTGCCACCAGCAGCGGTTGCCACCACCGGCGAACACGACGGTGTGGAAGGTGCGGGCCAGGAAGTCAGAAGGGCTGATGGCTGCCATGGCGTGCATGGATGTCCTTTGAGTCAAAAGTGGGCGGGATTGTAGGCCGGGCTGCGACTCAGTCCCCATCCTTGGCTGGACGGTTGAAGGAGTAGCCCAGAATATTACGCGACTTACGCAGGTTATCCAGATAGGCGGGCATATCGGAGGGTTTGACAGCGTCAGACAGCGAGCGGTATTGATCCACCAAGGTCAGACGCCCCAGCTCAAATTTGACCGAACTCTCAAACGCGAACGCGGGGTCCTTGATGATGGAAGTACCCTCCTTAAACTTCCAGGATTCCGGCAGCAGCACATAGGTGGTTTGCCGGACATCTGCCGGGTGGAACAGGCCCAAGGGCTCCGTACGCACTGTGTTCCGTGGCGCACGCAGGTAATCATTGACATCCGGTACCGCCACATAGGCTTCCATCGCCTTACCTTTGCCCTGAGCCCAGAACTCCGGAATCACGTAGTACTCCGTCATGGTGAGCCGGTTGGTGGTGGCGTTGTCGCTGATCTCGTAGGGACGAGCTACGGAAATGCTGGGGTAGAAACGGGCGTAGTAATTCACCAGCTGCTTCTGCACGTCGTCAGGTGCATCCTTGGCCAGCGAATTGCGCGTGCGCTCGGCGCTCAGGCCGTCCAACACCGTTGTCACGGTATAGGAGACCGGCTTGCCGGTTCCCGCCTTGCTGTCCAACACAGCCAGCACCTTGCGGTTGTACATCATGGCACTGCCCTGCTGGATCTCGGTCAACGCAGTTTGCTGCGGCTCCAGCACCAGCGCATAGCCAAAATTGGCCTGTGAAATGTCGCTCAATCCGCCCATTTGTTGCGGCAACGTCGGATCCAGCCAGAACTCATCGCCCCCGACTTTGGCTCGGACGATCACATGGTCGAACACCCCGGGCGACGGCTGCCACTGCGCAATGCCTTTTTTGTACCGAGTGCTTACCAAGGCCGCATTGGCCTCCACGCCCACAGCCTTGAGCAGCGTTAGGGTCAACAAGGTTTTGTCCTTGCAATCCCCAAAGCGGCGCGACAGCACCAGCTCTGGCGGGGTGGGTGCGTGGGAACCGGGCCCCACTTCCACGCCCAGGTAACGCACCGTCCTTTGCACATAGCGCAGCGCCTCTGCTGCGCGTTCTGCCGGCTTGACGTACTGGCTCTTGATGCGCTCCGCCTCCGCCGTCAGCTCAGCCGGCAAGCGGGTGGGCGTCGCGTACAGCGGCACGCCCCATTGCACCACCGACTGCCAGTCACGGAAGTCGCTCCATTGCACGCTGGGGTAGGGATCGAACCACGCCGGTGCATCGTCCCGGACGCGCAGCGAGGCCACCGCTTTCTGGCTCCACACATATTCCTGCAAGCCACCCACCCGGCGCTCGACAGGCTCTGGCGCGTTGTTCAGCGACTTGATGGCGGGATTGCGTCCCGGCTCCGTCAGCAAGCGGGCGTGAACCTCCAACACGGGAACGCCCCACTGCAGTTCGAACTGGCTGTAGTGCCGCCCACCAAACACCGGGTTGCTGCCGTGCACCGTGTAGGCGTACTCCACCACATCCCCCACGCGCACATCTTCGAGGAAAAGGTTGGCCGTCTTGCTGCCGTTGAAGATCAGCTGCTCCAGTGACTTCTCGCGCTGCAGCACCTTGATGGCAGAAGGCACTAGCTTCGAGATGATCTTGTCACCCCTGCGGATCTGGACTGAGTGCAAATGCAGCGTCTGGTAGGAAGGATCAAAGCGAATTTCGACGTTAGACGAGTTCTCCAGCCCGCTCTCGTTCTGGATCTTCAGCGCGGAGTGGTAGTAGGTCTGCCGAGTGTTGCCCTGGACCAGGATTTGGCGATCCACCAGGAGATACGACACGCCTTCGCTCTGCTGGTTCTGCGTTAACTGCGCACTGGTGTCCGGCGCAATCTGCGTAATCCACATTGGTGGCTTCTCAATTTTGTATTCCGGCGCGGCCGCCGCATGGGCCGCACCTATGAGACTGCATGACCAGAACAACGATAGGAACAGGCCTTTAAAAAACTTGGTCTGCTTCATCAACGTACTTCTCCCGAAGTGACTGCACCATCCAATGCCGCCAGAAAATTCCCCGGCTTGCCCATATCCAGAGCCAACTGCCGCGCGCGGGTGAGTTCCTCGCTACTCATCGCTTCGTCAAACGGCGGCTTGTAGCTTTCCAAACGCTGCGCTGCATCCGCTTGGTCCGGCACTGCGAGGAAATGCAGGGCATAGGCGGCGACCAGATTTGCCGGTAAGTCCGTCCCCTGGTGGTATGCGCGGGCTAACCACACAACGGCATCCGAATAACCTTGGGACGCCGCACGCCGGATGAGCTTGAGCCCTTCGGCGGAATCAGAAGTACCTAGCTGGCCATACCAATAAATGATCCCGAGCTTGTATTCCGCCTCAGAGCTGCCCTGGTCAGTCGCCTTTTGCAGCCAATCGATGGCCTCCTTGGAGTTGGTTCTCGCCAGGAAATAAGCAATGGCCATCTTGGATTTGGCGCTGCCATCCTTGGTTGCTTCGCGCAGGGCCTCGTATCGCGCTCGCTGCTCTTTCTCCCACGGCTTATTGCCATAGGCCCTCTCCCATCTCTCTTGGGCAGCCTGTTCCCCGCCATCAGCAGCCTTTTCCCGCCAAAACTTGGTCTCTTCCATATTTTTGGGAACACCCCGTCCCCACTCGTAGGCATAGGCCAGTTCCTCTTGGGCTGGCGCGAATCCAGCTTCGGCGGACAAGCGATACCACTTGAAGGCTTCCTCGAGATCTGTGGGAACGCTTCCGCCCTGCATGTAGAACAGGCCCATCGCGTATTGACCGGCCGGCGATGCCTGAGCCAACAACTTCATCGAGCGCAAACCTTCTTCGCGATCGGCCGCGACACCACGATTGAACCATTGCAATGCAAGGGCGTAGTTCTTCTTCTCGAATTCCGCTGCGCCCGCTGCCACAGAAATGAAGGCCTGGCTTGTTGCAAGCCCTCTGTCATACCAGTGCTTCGCCAAAACCGGGTCTTTGCCGACTCCGCGTCCTTCCATATAGCGCTGCGACAGTTGCAACTGCATCCTGGCATCGCCATGCTTGGCACCCACCTGCAGCCAGTGCATGGCCTTGGCTTCATCGGCGGCAGCGCCATCCAGACCGCTGTAATAGGCATACAAAAACAGCATGGACTCCCTGTCGCCGGCCTCCGCAGCCGTCTCTAGGAGTTCCAGTCCCTTGACAAGGTCTTTGTCGATGCCAATGCCACAGACCAACATGACTCCTATCTCGGCATCCACCTTGCCAGACCCCATCTGCCCTGCAACGGAGGTCAACTCTTCCAGCGTGAATTTGCGTCCTTTCAGAGCATTTGCCTGCTTCTCAAAAGGAGCGCACAGCGCAACCTCCTTGGCTTGCGCAAACGTCGCGAAAACAAGCCACGCCGCTAAAAACAGCTTTTTCATATGAAGAACTCCCTTTTCCCTGGGGAATCATTCTAGAAGCAGGGCCCGACTAAAATCCCCAGTTCCTCCGTGAAAGTCGATTTCCCCATGCCCCGCCAACTCTTCGTCACCACCGCCCTGCCCTACGCCAACGGCAACTTCCACATCGGCCACATCATGGAATACATCCAGGCTGATATCTGGGTGCGGTTCCAGCGCATGCAGGGCAACGCGGTGAACTTTGTGGGCGCGGACGACACCCACGGCGCGCCCATCATGATTGCGGCCGAGAAGGCCGGCAAAACGCCCGAGCAGTTCGTGGCCGACATTGCGGCTGGTCGCAAGCAGTACCTGGACGGTTTTCACATCAGCTTTGACAACTGGCACAGCACCCACTCGCCCGAAAACACCGAGCTGGCACGTCAGATCTACCGCGACCTGCGCGACCGCGCCGACGGCTCGTTGATTGAAGTGCGCACCATTGAGCAGTTCTTCGACCCCCAGAAGAACATGTTCCTGCCCGACCGCTACATCAAGGGCGAGTGCCCCAAGTGCCACGCCAAGGACCAGTACGGCGACAACTGCGAGGTCTGCGGCTCGGTTTACGCGCCCACGGACCTGATCAACCCCTTCTCGGCCCTCTCCGGCGCCAAGCCCGAACTGAAGAACTCCGAGCACTTCTTCTTCAAGCTGTCCGACCCACGCTGCGTGGAGTTTCTGGAGAACTGGACACAGGACGGCAAGCTGCAGCCCGAGGTGGCCAACAAGATCAAGGAATGGTTCACCATCCGCACCAACCCGGACGGCACCACCAGCGAAGGCCTGGGCGACTGGGACATCAGCCGCGACGCGCCCTACTTCGGCATCGAGATTCCCGACGCGCCGGGCAAGTACTTCTATGTGTGGCTAGACGCGCCCGTGGGCTACCTGGCCTCGCTGAAGAACTGGTTCGACAAGGGCGGCCCCAAGGCCAAGCACGGCGACACGCGCAGCTTTGACGAGTACATGGCCGCTGCGGACACCGAGCAGTACCACTTCATCGGCAAAGACATCGTCACCTTCCACACCCTGTTCTGGCCCGCCATGCTGAAGTTCAGCGGCCGCAAGACACCGGACAATGTATTTGTGCACGGCTTCTTGACCGTGAACAACGGCGAGAAGATGAGCAAGAGCCGCGGCACCGGCCTGGACCCGCTCAAGTACCTGAGCCTGGGCATGAACGCCGAGTGGCTGCGCTACTACCTGGCGGCCAAGCTGTCGGCGCGCAATGAAGACATCGACTTCAATGCCGACGATTTCATGGCGCGCGTGAACAGCGACCTGATTGGCAAGTACGTCAACATTGCCAGCCGTGCGGCGGGCTTCTTGACCAAGCGCTTTGACGGCAAGCTGACCAGCGACTTTGGTGCCACCGGTGCGGCCCTGCTGGCCGAAGTGCGCGGCGCCAGCAATGCGCTGGCGCAGATGTACGAAGCGCGCGAGTACGGCAAGGCCACGCGCGAGATCATGTTGCTGGCTGACAAAGTGAACGCCTATGTGGACCAGAACAAGCCCTGGGATCTGGCCAAGGACGTGGCTAACAACCAGGCGCTGCACCAGGTGTGCTCGGTGCTCATCAACACCTTTGCCACGCTCACGCGCTATCTCTCGCCCGTGCTGCCCGGTCTGGCCAGCGCGGTGCAGGGCTTTGTAGGTGTGGACATGCAGCGGTGGCAGGTGGCGGGCGATGTGCAAGCCATCCAGCCCTACCAACACCTGATGCAACGCGTCACCCCCGAGCAATTGGATACATTGTTTGAGCCTCCAGCCCCCGTGGAATCTGCGCCAGCAGCTCCTGAAACTGCAGCAACCGTGCCTGGCGGCGAGGAAATCGCCCCGCTGATCACCATCGACGACTTCGCCAAGATCGACCTGCGCATTGCAAAGATCGTGAACTGCGAAGCCGTGGAAGGCTCTACCAAGCTGCTGCGCCTGACGCTGGACGCGGGCGAAGGCCGACACCGTAATGTGTTCAGCGGCATTGCCAGCATGTACAAGCCCGAAGAGCTGGTCGGCCAGCTCACCGTGCTGGTGGCCAACCTGGCGCCGCGCAAGATGAAGTTCGGCGTGTCCGAGGGCATGGTCATGGCGGCCAGCCATGGGGATGAGAAGCTCAACCCCGGCATCTACATCCTCAACCCATGGCCCGGCGCCCAACCTGGCATGCGCATCCACTAAACCTGCCCCAACCGACCGGACCACAGACGCATGTTCCCCTGGATCCACGGTTGGGTTGACACGGAGCGCACGCCCCAGACCAACACGCGCTTGGGCATGGCGCTTGCCTTTGTAGCCGGGGCCACCAATGCCGGCGGTTTTCTGGCCGTGCACGAATACACCTCCCACGTCACCGGCGTGGTGTCCACCGTGGTGGACTCGTTCGTACTGGGCCACACCGATGTGATGCTGACCGGGCTGGCCATGCTGATCTCGTTTGTGGTGGGCGCAATGACGACGGCCATCCTCGTCAACTGGGGGCTGCGCCGCCAGCTCTTGTCCGCCTATGGTCTGCCCCTCCTGCTGGAAGCCGCGCTCTTGCTGCTGTTCGGCGTGTTTGGTGGCGCCATGAACTACGCCACCTATTTCTTCGCCCCGCTCACGGTCACGCTGCTGTGCTTCATCATGGGCCTGCAAAACGCGGTGATCACCAAAATCTCCCGCGCCGAAATCCGCACCACCCACCTCACTGGCCTGGTCACCGACGTGGGCATTGAACTGGGCAAGATGGCCTACATCAATCCCGCCAACGCCTCCAACCCCGTACACGCCAACACCCAGAAGCTGCGCCTGCACAGCCTCCTGATTGGCAGCTTTATTGGTGGCGCACTGGCTGGCGCCATGGGCTTCAAGACCCTGGGCTTTGTCACCACCGTGCCGCTGGCGCTGACGCTGCTGGTACTGGTGTTTCGCCCTCTGTGGCAGGACACCACACGCTGGTACCAGCGCACCCATTAGGGCATCCACCAGGCTGCCAGCACTTCTTTTTCCTCCCATTGCATGACCACTTCCTCTCCACCCTCCCTGCAAACTTTTGACGTACTCATCGTGGGCAGCGGCCTGGCCGGACTGAGTGCCGCGCTCTTGCTTTCCCCGCATCACAAAGTGGCCATCCTTACCAAGCGCGCAGTGCGGGAAGGCTCCAGCGGTTGGGCCCAGGGTGGCATTGCCGCCGTGTGGGACAAGGACGACAGCTTTGCCGCCCACGTGGACGACACGCTGGTGGCCGGCGCTGGCTTGTGCGACCTAGCCGCCACGCAGTTTGTGGTGGAGCAGGCGCCGCAGGCCATTGCTTGGCTGCAGAAGCTGGGCGTGCCCTTCTCAGAAGAGGCTGGACACGCCGGACAGTTGCACCTCACGCGCGAAGGCGGCCACAGCGCCCGGCGCATCGTGCACGTAACCGATGCCACCGGCGCGGCCGTGCAGCAAACGCTGATCGAGAAGGTAAAGCAAAGCCCCAACATCACGCTGTTTGAGCACCACACGCTGGTGGACCTGATCACCACCGCCAAGCTGGGCCAGGGGGGGCCGAACCGCTGCGTGGGCCTGTACGCGCTGGACGACGACACTGACGAGGTGCTCACCTTCCAGGCGCCGCACACCATCCTGGCCACGGGCGGCGCGGGCAAGGTGTACCTGTACACCACCAACCCCGACACCGCCACCGGTGATGGCATTGCCGCAGCCTGGCGCGCGGGCTGTGCAGTACAGAACATGGAGTTCATCCAGTTCCACCCCACCTGCCTGTTTCACCCACATGCCAAAAGCTTTTTGATTACCGAAGCCGTGCGGGGTGAAGGTGGCCGCCTGCTGCTGCCCGATGGCACGCGCTTCATGCCCGCCCACGACCCGCGTGCCGAGCTGGCACCACGCGACGTGGTGGCCCGTGCCATCGACTTCGAGATGAAAAAAGGTGGCTTTGATTGCGTGTACCTGGACATCTCGCACCAGCCGCTGGCCTTCATCCAGGAGCACTTCCCCAATATCTACGCGCGCTGCCTGGAGCTGGGCATCGACATGTCCAAGCACCCCATTCCCGTGGTGCCCGCCGCGCACTACACCTGCGGCGGGGTGCAGACCGACCTGTCCGCCCGCACCCAGGTGCCCGGCCTCTACGCCGTGGGCGAATCGGCCTGCACGGGATTGCACGGGGCCAACCGCCTGGCATCGAACTCGCTGGTGGAGTGCATGGTGTTTGCGCGCTCGGCCACGCACTGGATTACCGAAGAGCTGGCCAAGAATGCAGCCACACCCGCCCAGGCCCTGCCCGTGTGGGACGACAGCCGCGTGACCGACTCGGACGAATCGGTGGTCATCTCCCACAACTGGGACGAGCTGCGCCGCTTCATGTGGGACTACGTGGGCATCGTGCGCACCAACAAACGGCTGGAACGCGCGGCCCACCGCATTGCGCTGCTACAGGGTGAGATTCAAGAGTTCTACGCCCACTTCCACGTCACGCGCGACCTGCTGGAACTGCGCAACCTGGTGCAGGTGGCCGATCTGATCGTGAAGAGCGCCCAGGCCCGCCACGAGAGCCGCGGTCTGCACTTCAGCCGCGACTACCCCGGGCTGCTGGACCAGGCTGTGCCCACTACGCTGACACCGTAGGCTTTTTCTTGGACTGGAGTGCCGTACGCAGGTGCTCATAAAACACCTGCGACGGTGCGCTTAACGTCGCTCCGCGCAAAGTAGTGAGGCCAAGTTGGCGGGATACCGAAGGCTTTCGCAAGGTCACGCCCACCAGCGTAGGGTGACTTGCAGGCAGTGCCAGCCTCGGCACCGCTGCCATTCCGAGGCCCGCCTCCACCATGCCCAGCAATGTCGCAATGTGGCTGACCTCAAAGCGATACGAAGGGTTGCACCCGGCCTTGGCCAATGCATCGTCCAACAGCTGACGATTGCCACTGCTGCGGGCTACCGCAATCAGCTTTTCCTTTAACACGTCTGCCCAAGCTACAGAACGCCGTTGGGACAAGGCATGTCCCCGGGGCATTGCCAATACAAACTCATCATCGTGAATCGGGTGGAAATCCACGCCCGGCACCTGGCTGCCCATAAAACTGATGCCGAAGTCGCATTCACCGGCCAGCACACTCGCCAGCACCTGACCGGCCGCTTCATCCATCAAACGGATGCGGATCTCGGGAAATTTATCGCTAAAGGAGCTGACCACGGATGGCAGAAAGTGCAAAGCGGCAGAGGGCACGCATGCGACGGTGACCCTGCCGGTACGGCTTCCGGCAATGTCGGAAATGCCGAGCATGGCGGCCTCCAGATCATCCAGTGCCGCACGCGCACGCTCCAGAAATGTTCGCCCCAAAGGAGTCAGTTTCACCTCCCGGGTGGTGCGGTTGAACAGCTTGGCGCCCAGGATGGACTCCAGCCTTTCAATACGCCGACTCAAGGCTGGGGAGGACAAATGGATCTCATCTGCGGCGGCGCGAAAGCTACCCCGTTCAGCCACCGCCACAAAAGCCTGCAGTTGCTGCAAATCGAAATTAATGCGTGCCATGCACTAATACTAGCAAAAGTTGCAATTCACAAAACCATCGGCCAGGCGCAATATCCAATCCACAAAACCCAGGAGACAAAGCCATGCCATCGAAAAAACTGTTTGCAAACACGGTTGCGTTGTGCGCACTTGCCGTTCCCGTCACCTCTGCTCTGGCCCAGGCTTGGCCGGAGAAAACCATCACCATCGTGGTCCCCACTGCAGCAGGCGGTGCCAATGACGCGATTGCACGCATCATTGGCCAGGGGCTGAGCACACGATTGGGCCAACCTGTGATCATTGAAAATCGGGCGGGTGCTGCGGGCGCCATTGCATCGGAAGCAGTTGCCCGAGCCAACCCGGACGGCTACACCCTCATGTTCGGGTACATCGCAACACATGGCATCAACCCCGCCCTGCAAAAACTGAAGTACGACCCGGTTGCCGACTTCGAGCCCATTGGAATGGTTGCTGCGTCACCCACCGTCTTGGTGGTGAACAACGGCGTCCCCGCCAAGAACGCAAAAGAGTTGGTCCAATTGATCAAGTCCAAACCGAACACGTTCAATTACGCCAGTGCCGGCAACGGGACCGCCCCCCACATTGCCGGAGAGATGTTCCGGCTGGCGGCAGGCCTGGAAGTGCAGGGCATCCCCTACAAAGGCTCGGCACCTGCCATCGTCGACACCATCGCCGGCAGCACCCAGTACATGTTCCCCAGCATGTTCACCGCCTACCCGCAAATCAAAGGCGGCAAGTTGCGCGCTCTGGGCATCGCAGGCGAAAAGCGCTCCATCGTCATGCCTGACGTGCCCACGTTGACGGAGCAAGGTATTCCCAATGTCAATATGTCGCAGTGGTACGCCATGTTTGCACCTGCCAAGACACCCAAGGCCATCATCGACAAACTGAACAAGGAGATGAACGCCGTCCTCAACGACAAAGCCACAGAGAAAAAGATTGAAGACCAAGGGGCAGAAGTCGAAACCGGCACGCCCGACCAACTCAAAGCCTTTGTCAAAAAAGAAGCTGCGCATTGGAAATCCGTGGTGACCGCGGCCAAGATCCAGATCGACTGAACTGCAGGTGACCCTCATGAATTTGCAAGACTGGATCGGCCGCAGCGAGACTGTGGATGACTTTGCAACAGCAACACCGTACGCCGCGCTGTCCGCCACCCTCGATTGGCCCGCACCTTTGGCCGGGCAGCGCCCCACCAGCGGCACGCCACTGCCTTACCTCTGGCACTGGTTGTACTTTCTGCCGATGTATGCGCAATCCGAGATCGGGGCCGACGGACATGCCAAGCGCGGGAGCTTCCTGCCTCCCGTACCACTGCCTCGCAGAATGTGGGCCGGTAGTGATTTCACGTTTCATACACCCCTGCTGGTCGGTGATGCGCTGCGACGCACCTCGACCATTGTGGATGTCAAAGAAAAATCGGGCCGCACCGGTAACCTGATCTTCGTGAAGGTCCGCCACGAGATCCGCCGCAACGGTGAAGCCGCCCCTGCACTCACCGAACACCACGACATCGTCTACCGTGACGCGCCCAGACCGAATGATGTCGCGCCAGCGCCCACTCTGGCACCAGCAGGCTCCGCTTGGGAGCGCCACATCGTGCCGGACGACGTACTCTTGTTCCGCTATTCGGCGCTGACATTCAATGGGCATCGGATCCACTATGACCGGAAATACGTCACTGAGGTCGAGGGCTACCCCGGCCTCATCGTCCACGGCCCGCTGATTGCCACGTTGCTGATGGACCTGTTGCGCAGCAAGCGGCCGGACGCCGTCGTGAGCCACTTCCAATTCAAGGCCGTGCGCCCAACCTTCGACATCCATCCTTTCTCCGTACACGCAGAGCCGTCTGCCGACGGCAAGACAGTGCGCCTGTGGGGCAGAGACCATGAGGGTTATCTGACCATGGATGCCACTGCCACGCTCGCCTAAACCCGCACTCTGATTTCTCCTCCTCGCCATGCAACCACTCCAAGGTATTACTGTTGTCACGCTGGAGCACGCTATCGCGGCCCCTTTTGCCACCCGGCAACTGGCTGACATGGGTGCCCGCGTCATCAAAATAGAGCGTCCAGGTACCGGCGACTTTGCCCGGGGCTATGACGAGCGCGTACGTGGTTTGGCCTCCCACTTTGTCTGGACCAACCGCTCCAAAGAGAGCCTGACCCTGGATGTCAAACACGAAGAAGCACAAAAGATCCTGATGCGCCTCATCATCGAAGAAGCTGACGTGGTGGTGCAAAACCTGGCCCCGGGCGCCGCAGCCCGGCTGGGTTTGTCGTATGAAGCGCTCTCCGAGGTAAAGCCCGGCATCATCGTCTGTGATATCTCTGGCTATGGCAGCGACGGCCCCTACCGCGACAAGAAGGCCTACGACCTATTGATTCAAAGTGAAGCCGGTTTCGTCTCTGTCACCGGCACACCCGACACCCCCTCCAAAGCCGGCCCGTCGATCGCCGATATCGCTGCCGGCATGTATGCCTACACCAACATCCTGGCCGCGCTGATGCATCGGCAGCAAACCGGCCAGGGTCAGTGCATCGACATCTCCATGCTCGAAGCTCTGGGCGAGTGGATGAACTACCCGCTCTACTATGCGTTTGAAGGTGCAACGCCCCCCGCCCGCACCGGCGCCAGCCACGCCACCATTTATCCCTACGGGCCGTTTGCCGCAGGTGACGGCAAGACCGTCATGCTGGGTCTTCAGAACGAGCGGGAATGGAAGATCTTCTGCGAGAAAGTGTTGCTCCAACCGAACCTCGCGACCGAAGAGCGTTTCTCCACCAACGCCAAACGCAGCGCACAGCGGGCGGAGCTATCAGCGCTGATCTTGCAGGCCTTTGCCAGCCTCACCGCAGCCGATGTCGCACAGCGCCTGGAAGAAGCCGGCATCGCCAATGCACAGGTCAACACCATGGCAGAGGTGTGGGAGCACCCCCAACTCAAGGCTCGCCAGCGCTGGACGACAGTAGAAACCGCAAAAGGCGCTGTGCCGGCCCTGATTCCGCCAGGCAGTTGGCAGCATGGCGCCGCGCGCATGGACCCAGTACCAGCATTGGGCCAGCACACCGAGGCCATCCTCAACCGCTACGGCTATACGGCGGCCCAGATTGAAACTTTGCGCGCCGAAGGCGCGGTGTGAGAGCAGCATGAGCCTTGCCGCCCCCTACACCTACCTCTTCGTTCCCGGCAACCGCCCGGAGCGGTTCAACAAAGCGGCGGCCAGTGGGGCTGAGCGCGTCATTCTGGATCTGGAAGATGCTGTCGCCCCGGCAGACAAAACGGCTGCCCAGCAATCGGTCCACGCCTGGATGCACGCCATCACCGCAACGCTGCCACGCCAGCAGCTGATGGTGCGCATCAATGACGCCCGCAGTGACTGCTTTGCAGCCGACCTCGCTCTGCTGCGCACGCTGCCAGCCTGCGGGATCATGCTGGCCAAAGCGGAAACCGCTGCGGACCTGCAAGCGGTGCGCGATGCCATGCACCCCGGCACCGAGCTGCTTGCATTGGTTGAAACCGCGGCAGGCATCGTGGCTTGCCAATCCATGGCCGCCCACCCGGCAGTCACACGCCTGGCTCTGGGCACGCTGGACCTGATGGTGGATCTGAACATTCCCGCCGACAGCCCCACGCTCACGCTGGCAGCCTCGCAACTGGTGCTGGCCTCGCGGGCCGCAGGGCTTGCAGCACCGGTTGCAGGCGTCACACCCTCTCTATTGGCCGAGCACACCCAAGCAGATATGCAAGAAGCCGTGCGCATCGGGTTCGGCGCCAAGATGTGCATACATCCTTCGCAATTGGCCGGCGTACGCAACGCCCTTGCGCCGCTCCCTGCCGACATTCATTGGGCCCGGCAGGTCGTCACCGCCTGGGATGCCGCGCATGTTGCAGATGGCCCGGCGGGTGCACTCCAGGTGGACGGAAAAATGGTCGACAAGCCTGTGTACTTGCGCGCCCTGCGTCTCCTAGACCTCCAGCAATTCTCCCAAGTTGGCGCCTGACGCCGCCCCTCCCATTTACTACGTCTCACCAGAAGGAAAAAGTATGTCTTCCACCATCATCGACTCCAAAATCTTCGGCGATATGTTCAGCGACGCAGCCATGCGCCATGTGTGGTCGGATGAAAACCGCACCGCAAAGTACCTCGACATCGAACGTGCTTTGGCCAAAGTGCAGGGCGAGTTGGGCATCATCCCCAAAGAAGCAGCGGACGAGATCGTGAAGAACTGCGAACCCAGCCAGATCGATTGGGTCAAGCTCAAAGCCAAAACCGAGCAGATCGGCTATCCCATCATTGCGGTGGTCAACCAGATCAACGCCAACTGCCGCGACAAGCTCGGCGAATACTGCCACTGGGGCGCCACTACCCAGGACATTACCGACACGGCGGCAGTACTCCAGATCCGCGAGGCATTGGCCTTGGTCGAGGCAGACTTGAAGGACATTTCCGGCTCTCTGGCCAAGCTGGCCAAAGCCCATCGCAATACGCCCATCATCGGTCGCAGCAACCTGCAGCAGGCCACCCCCATCACCTTCGGCTACAAGATGGCCAGTATCCTCGCGGGTATTGAGCGCCACCGTGAACGCCTGCAACAGCTCAAGCCGCGCGTGCTGGTCGGCGAGTTCGGCGGCGCATCAGGTACCTTATCGTCCCTCGAAACCGGTGCCATGGAAACCCAGGCCGGTCTGATGAAAGAGTTAGGCCTGGGCCAACCGCTGATCTCCTGGCACACCGTGCGTGACAACTTCGCGGAAGTCGGGGCCTTCCTCGGTATCGTGGGCGGCTCGCTGGGCAAGATCGCCATGGATGTGAAGTTGTTGATGCAAACCGAAGTGGCTGAAGTGTTCGAGCCCTATGCACCCGGTCGCGGCTCGTCCTCCACCATGCCGCAAAAGCGCAATCCGATTTCCTGCCTCTACATCCACGCCAACATCTCGGTAGTGCGCCAGTTGGCCGCATCCCTGATGGATGCCATGGTGGCCGACCACGAACGCTCCACCGGCCCCTGGGAAATCGAGTGGGTGGCCATGCCTGAAATCTTCTGCCTGATGTCCGGCGCGCTGAAACAAACCAAGTTCATCCTGGCCGGACTGGAAGTGGATGCCGCGCAGATGCGCAGCAACATTGACATGACCCATGGCCTCGTCATGTCCGAAGCCGTGATGATGGGCATGGGCCCCTACATCGGTCGTGAATATGCGCACGATCTGGTGTACGACATCTGCCGCGAAGCGCTCAAGCAGAAGCGTCATCTGATCGAGCTGTTGGCCGAGCACCCCGAGATCAACAAGCACGTGACCCGCGAACAACTGGAAGGCTTCTGCAACCCGATGAACAACCTCGGACAAGCCGGTGTCATGGTCGACCGGGTGCTGAACTCCATCAAAAACTAAGCACTTTCACGTTTCAAAAAAAATAATCCGTGAGACATAACGTGAAAATACAAAGCCAAAAAGACTTTTTCTCGGGCCTGATGTTCATGGGCGTTGGCGTGGCCTTTGCCTGGGGCGCCAGCGGTTACACCATCGGCAATGGGGCCCGCATGGGGCCGGGGTACTTCCCTCTGGTGCTGGGCATTCTGCTCGCTGTTTTGGGGAGTGTCATCACCTTCAAATCGCTGGTGGTGGA
>NZ_JAVDXO010000016.1:0-40355 GCF_031457975.1 Rhodoferax saidenbachensis | reverse complement strand
CAGCGAAGCCTTGAATTATGACACAGTTTTTGAAGCCCTGTCAAATCAAGCAAAAGATTTTTGCTTTTTTTAGAACTGCTCAGCAACTCTAAAAAAAACACCCCGCCGATCGACGGGGTGTTTTGCTGTAATAGCCTGACGATGACCTACTTTCACACGGGAATCCGCACTATCATCGGCGCTGACTCGTTTCACTGTCCTGTTCGGGATGGGAAGGAGTGGTACCAAGTCGCTATGGTCGTCAGGCATAACTTGTTGCCACCTTGACTGGGTCAAGGCGACCAATTTATAGAGCTAATCAGCTTGTCTTTTACGACACCTGCCTGTGATGCTGTATCACGGACAGGATTTTGAATGCGTCAACTTGGCATAACTTCCTTGAGACACTTATCGTGAATCAAAGTTATAGGGTCAAGCCGCACGAGCAATTAGTATCAGTTAGCTTAACGCATTACTGCGCTTCCACACCTGACCTATCAACGTCCTGGTCTTGAACGACTCTTTAGGGGGCTCAAGGCCCCGGCAGATCTCATCTTGAAACGAGTTTCCCGCTTAGATGCTTTCAGCGGTTATCTCTTCCACACTTAGCTACTCGGCAATGCCACTGGCGTGACAACCGATACACCAGAGGTGTGTCCACTCCGGTCCTCTCGTACTAGGAGCAGGCTTCCTCAAATCTGCAGCGCCCACGGAAGATAGGGACCAAACTGTCTCACGACGTTTTAAACCCAGCTCACGTACCTCTTTAAATGGCGAACAGCCATACCCTTGGGACCGGCTACAGCCCCAGGATGAGATGAGCCGACATCGAGGTGCCAAACACCGCCGTCGATATGAACTCTTGGGCGGTATCAGCCTGTTATCCCCAGAGTACCTTTTATCCGTTGAGCGATGGCCCTTCCATACAGAACCACCGGATCACTATGTCCTGCTTTCGCATCTGCTCGACTTGTCAGTCTCGCAGTTAAGCACGCTTATGCCATTGCACTATCATCACGATGTCCGACCGTAACTAGCGTACCTTCGAACTCCTCCGTTACGCTTTGGGAGGAGACCGCCCCAGTCAAACTGCCTACCATGCACTGTCCCCGATCCAGATAATGGACCTAGGTTAGAACCTCAAACACACCAGGGTGGTATTTCAACGTTGGCTCCACGATACCTAGCGGCACCGCTTCAAAGCCTCCCACCTATCCTACACAGATCTGTTCAAAGTCCAATACAAAGCTACAGTAAAGGTTCATGGGGTCTTTCCGTCTTTCCGCGGGGAGATTGCATCATCACAAACATTTCAACTTCGCTGAGTCTCAGGAGGAGACAGTGTGGCCATCGTTACGCCATTCGTGCAGGTCGGAACTTACCCGACAAGGAATTTCGCTACCTTAGGACCGTTATAGTTACGGCCGCCGTTTACTGGGACTTCAATCAAGAGCTTGCACCCCATCATTTAATCTTCCAGCACCGGGCAGGCGTCACACCCTATACGTCCACTTTCGTGTTTGCAGAGTGCTGTGTTTTTAATAAACAGTCGCAGCCACCGATTTTTTGCAACCTCATTGGGCTCCATCCGCGAGGGACTTCACCTACTAAAGGCACACCTTCTTCCGAAGTTACGGTGTCAATTTGCCGAGTTCCTTCTCCTGAGTTCTCTCAAGCGCCTTAGAATACTCATCTCGCGCACCAGTGTCGGTTTGCGGTACGGTCGTGTATAGCTGAAGCTTAGTGGCTTTTCCTGGAAGCAGGGTATCACTCACTTCGAGTGCAAGCACTCTCGTTATCACTCCTCATCTAAGCCCGGCGGATTTGCCTACCAGGCACGACTACAAGCTTGAACCAACATGTCCAACAGTTGGCTGAGTTAACCTTCTCCGTCCCCACATCGCACTACACATCGGTACAGGAATATTGACCTGTTTCCCATCAGCTACGCATCTCTGCCTCGCCTTAGGGGCCGACTCACTCTACGCCGATGAACGTTGCGTAGAAAACCTTGCGCTTACGGCGAGGGGGCTTTTCACCCCCTTTAACGCTACTCATGTCAGCATTCGCACTTCTGATACCTCCAGCACGCTTTACAACGCACCTTCACAGGCTTACAGAACGCTCTCCTACCACTTGCAATAAATTGCAAATCCGCAGCTTCGGTAACTGGCTTAGCCCCGTTACATCTTCCGCGCAGGACGACTCGATCAGTGAGCTATTACGCTTTCTTTAAATGATGGCTGCTTCTAAGCCAACATCCTGACTGTTTTAGCCTTCCCACTTCGTTTCCCACTTAGCCAATTTTAGGGACCTTAGCTGGCGGTCTGGGTTGTTTCCCTCTTGAGTCCGGACGTTAGCACCCGGTGCTCTGTCTCCCAAGCTGTACTCGACGGTATTCGGAGTTTGCATTGGTTTGGTAAGTCGCCATGACCCCCTAGCCAAAACAGTGCTCTACCCCCGTCGGTAATACTTGAGGCACTACCTAAATAGTTTTCGGAGAGAACCAGCTATTTCCAAGTTTGTTTAGCCTTTCACCCCTATCCACAGCTCATCCGCTAGTTTTGCAACACTAGTCGGTTCGGACCTCCAGTACCTGTTACGGCACCTTCATCCTGGCCATGGATAGATCACTTGGTTTCGGGTCTACACCCAGCGACTAGACGCCCTATTCGGACTCGATTTCTCTACGGCTTCCCTATTCGGTTAACCTTGCCACTGAATGTAAGTCGCTGACCCATTATACAAAAGGTACGCAGTCACCCTTGCGGGCTCCTACTTTTTGTAAGCATACGGTTTCAGGATCTATTTCACTCCCCTCCCGGGGTTCTTTTCGCCTTTCCCTCACGGTACTAGTTCACTATCGGTCAATGATGAGTATTTAGCCTTGGAGGATGGTCCCCCCATATTCAGACAGGATTTCTCGTGTCCCGCCCTACTTTTCGTTAGCTCAGTACCACACAGGTCTTTTCACGTACGGGACTATCACCCGCTATGGTCACCCTTTCCAGAGTGTTCCGTTAAGTCTTGTGCTATCACTAACAGGCTTCTCCGATTTCGCTCGCCACTACTTTCGGAATCTCGGTTGATGTATTTTCCTCGAGCTACTGAGATGTTTCAGTTCACCCGGTTCGCCTCGCATACCTATGTATTCAGTATGCGATACCCCAAAGGGTGGGTTTCCCCATTCGGAAATCTCCGGATCAAAGCTAATTTGCCAGCTCCCCGAAGCTTATCGCAGGCTATCACGTCCTTCGTCGCCTATCATTGCCAAGGCATCCACCATATGCTCTTATTCACTTGACCCTATAACTTTGACATCTCTTGCGAGAATCAAAGCATCTTCAAGGAATGTTTTGTCAGGTCTTTCACCTGACGCGTTATGCCGTATTCAATTTAACTTGAATAACTCGAATTTCAAACGTGAAGTCTGATATTCATTTTGACGCAATCAAAATTATGTTGCCAACAACTACGCAAGGCACGGTCTGCACTAAACCTTTACGAATGTGCAGTTTCCTCACGCAGCTTAAAGTTAGCAACGCTGATTAAACTCTATAAATTGTTAAAGAACAGCCGATTGATCAAGAGATCTTGATCAACAACAAAGCAGCCTCTTTATTCCGAAGAATTCAAAGCAACTTTGGTGTTGACTAAATAATAAGTATCGTTGAATGGTGGAGGATGACGGGATCGAACCGACGACCCCCTGCTTGCAAAGCAGGTGCTCTCCCAGCTGAGCTAATCCCCCATGGTCAAAGACTATTGGACGGGATGGTGGGTCTGGTTGGTCTCGAACCAACGACCCCCGCCTTATCAAGACGGTGCTCTAACCAACTGAGCTACAGACCCAAGCCGGTCACTTCAAACCAAGCAAACTTGATCGTTAGCGACAACCTTCCAACAACCGATAAGTGTGAGCGTTCAAATTAAATTGCAGTTTTCCAGAAAGGAGGTGATCCAGCCGCACCTTCCGATACGGCTACCTTGTTACGACTTCACCCCAGTCACGAACCCTGCCGTGGTAATCGCCCTCCTTGCGGTTAGGCTAACTACTTCTGGCAGAACCCGCTCCCATGGTGTGACGGGCGGTGTGTACAAGACCCGGGAACGTATTCACCGTGACATTCTGATCCACGATTACTAGCGATTCCGACTTCACGCAGTCGAGTTGCAGACTGCGATCCGGACTACGACTGGCTTTATGGGATTAGCTCCCCCTCGCGGGTTGGCAACCCTTTGTACCAGCCATTGTATGACGTGTGTAGCCCCACCTATAAGGGCCATGAGGACTTGACGTCATCCCCACCTTCCTCCGGTTTGTCACCGGCAGTCTCATTAGAGTGCCCAACTAAATGTAGCAACTAATGACAAGGGTTGCGCTCGTTGCGGGACTTAACCCAACATCTCACGACACGAGCTGACGACAGCCATGCAGCACCTGTGTTACGGCTCTCTTTCGAGCACTAAGCCATCTCTGGCGAATTCCGTACATGTCAAAGGTGGGTAAGGTTTTTCGCGTTGCATCGAATTAAACCACATCATCCACCGCTTGTGCGGGTCCCCGTCAATTCCTTTGAGTTTCAACCTTGCGGCCGTACTCCCCAGGCGGTCAACTTCACGCGTTAGCTTCGTTACTGAGTCAGTGAAGACCCAACAACCAGTTGACATCGTTTAGGGCGTGGACTACCAGGGTATCTAATCCTGTTTGCTCCCCACGCTTTCGTGCATGAGCGTCAGTACAGGTCCAGGGGATTGCCTTCGCCATCGGTGTTCCTCCGCATATCTACGCATTTCACTGCTACACGCGGAATTCCATCCCCCTCTACCGTACTCTAGCTATACAGTCACAAATGCAGGTCCCAGGTTGAGCCCGGGGATTTCACATCTGTCTTATATAACCGCCTGCGCACGCTTTACGCCCAGTAATTCCGATTAACGCTCGCACCCTACGTATTACCGCGGCTGCTGGCACGTAGTTAGCCGGTGCTTATTCTTACGGTACCGTCATTAGCAAACTTTATTAGAGCTCGCCGTTTCGTTCCGTACAAAAGCAGTTTACAACCCGAAGGCCTTCATCCTGCACGCGGCATTGCTGGATCAGGCTTGCGCCCATTGTCCAAAATTCCCCACTGCTGCCTCCCGTAGGAGTCTGGACCGTGTCTCAGTTCCAGTGTGGCTGGTCGTCCTCTCAGACCAGCTACAGATCGTCGCCTTGGTGGGCCTTTACCCCACCAACTAGCTAATCTGATATCGGCCGCTCCAATCGCGCGAGGTCTTGCGATCCCCCGCTTTCATCCATAGATCGTATGCGGTATTAGCACAGCTTTCGCTGCGTTATCCCCCACGACTGGGCACGTTCCGATATATTACTCACCCGTTCGCCACTCGCCACCAGGATTGCTCCCGTGCTGCCGTTCGACTTGCATGTGTAAGGCATGCCGCCAGCGTTCAATCTGAGCCAGGATCAAACTCTATAGTTCGATCTTGATTTTTTTGCCCTTTCGAGCAACTCATAAATTGGAATCGACGTGAATTTCATTTCTGATTTCCACATCTTTTTTACTTCATGAGCGTTTAAAGTCTTGCGACTTAGTTCTAAAGAACTTGGCAATTACCTTCAAACGCCCACGCTTATCGGCTGTAAATTTTTAATGATCTGAAACAATTTTTATCTTGTTTCGTTTGCTTTGCTGTGATCAGCGAAGCCTTGAATTATGACACAGTTTTTGAAGCCCTGTCAAATCAAGCAAAAGATTTTTGCTTTTTTTAGAACTGCTCAGCAACTCTAAAAATTCTCAGCCTGTTTCGTCCGAAGCTCTCGACTATAGCATGAAAATCTGAGGCACACAGAGGATTCTGACGCCTAGACCCGGTATCTATCGGAGGAGCCTTTCAGACGTTGAAGTAATGCAGGGGCAATATCTAGCAGGGGCAGGACCTCATCTGCCGCTCCGCACAAGATGGCTTCCCTAGGCATCCCAAAAACAATGCATGAGGCCTCGTCCTGCACATAGTTGTAGCTACCGGCATCCTTCATCTCCTTCATCGCTTTAGCACCATCCCCTCCCATCCCGGTGAGCATGATTCCATATGCATTCTTACCAACGACTTTTGCGGCCGACTTAAACAAAACCTCTACAGAAGGCCTGTGACGATTCACCAACTCTCCTTCTTCCACCACGCAAACGTAGTTGGCACCGCTGCGATCAATACGGAAGTGCTTGCCACCAGGGGCGATGTAGGCATGCCCAGGAAGGATGCGCGACCCATGCACAGCTTCCTGTACCGTAATTTGGCATAGGCTATTCAAGCGCGTGGCAAAGCTAGTCGTAAATCCAGGCGGCATATGCTGCGTTATCACGACGCCAGGGGCATCAGCGGGCAAACGGGTCAGAATTTCTTTAATGGCCTCCGTTCCGCCCGTAGACGCTCCGATACACACCAACTTCTCTGTAGAGATCCGGCCAATCGGAGCATTCAGTGCCACACTACCGCCAGACGATCCGTCTGGTCGCGCGACCGCCTGTGTGGGGGGAGTTCGTTTGATTTGCGCAGCCGCCGCAATCCGGATTTTTTCAACAATATTGGCAGAAAGCTCTTTCAAACCATCTGTCAGACCTATCCGTGGTTTGGCAACAAAGTCGATCGCACCCAACTCCAAGGCTCGCATCGTCACCTCTGCACCCCGCTCCGTCAACGTTGAGATCATGACTACCGGCATGGGTCTCAAGCGCATGAGGCGCCCCAGAAAGTCCAAGCCATCCATCTTGGGCATCTCTATGTCTAGCGTGATGACGTCTGGATTCAGGTCGCGGATCATTTCACGCGCGATCAGTGGGTCATTCGCGGCCCCCACGCAAGTCATGTCTGACTGCTTATTGATGATCTCAGCCAACAAACTTCTGACCAGCGCAGAATCGTCAACAACCACAACCTTAATTTTCTTCATTGGCTATTCAAAACAAATCAACAGATCCACCCGCAGTGGACTTCGCGACCGATAGCGCATTCCCTTTGCGCTCTTCCACTGCCAGTGTTTCGGGATGGGAGTGCGCCAACCTCTTCACCAACGCCTTACCGCTGACGGGGAAGAAACACACTTTGCGCGGATGAATGTCCAGCACGTCTTGCGAAACCACGGGAATCCGCTCGGTCGCCAAGTAATCCAGCACAAATTTCGTGTTGCGCTCGCCAACGTTCATCGTGGTGAAGCCGGCCATGACTTGCGCCCCACCGAAGATCTTGGCCTGCATGCTCTCGCGACGAGCCCCCAATTTCAACATCTCATTGATTAACAACTCCATGGCATAAGAGCCATAGCGCCCAGAACCATCGGCACTATCTCCATCCGGCAGCATGAAGTGGTTCATCCCACCGGTGCGCGCCTTGCCGTCCCAAATGCAAGCGGCGATACAAGAACCCAAGACCGTCATGATCACCAGATCTTCATTGGCAACGAAATACTCACCCGGTAAAACCTTTACCGCATCGTACTGGAAATGATGATCGGCATAGAAGAAAGACGCTTCCCCGGGCTTTCGCGGCTGGGACTTTAGTTGGTCAACCTTCGATATACGGCCATTTGCTAGCACTTTAGGAGCAACCAAACCCACCGTGGAGCGGGCTCCACTCGCAATTGTTGTATTTTGAGGAAGGTTCATTTGATAAGTAGGTTCAATCTGGACGTTCAGCAGTGGATGAATCCAGTGTGAAAGCGACTAACGACAGCGTTCGTAAACAGTCTTTCCTTTCAGCACAAACAAGTCTTTTGAGTCACTAAAATTCTCAGCGTGGCCGACAAAGAGCAATGCTCCTGGTTTCATCACCCGGTGTATTTTTTCCAAAACCCGCCGCTGCGTAGGTGCGTCAAAGTAGATCATGACGTTGCGACAAAAGACAGCGTCGAAAGGCTCTTTGAAAGGCCAGTCATCTTTGATCAAATTAACAATCACGAAATCAATCGACTGCCGCAACTCCGGCTTTACGCGCACCAGCCCAGCATTGCCTGCCTTACCCCGCATAAAAAACTTACGGGCAAGCTCAGCAGACACCCCCTTCATTGACTCCAACCGATAGACACCTTGGGACGCTGTAGCCAGCACCTTGGAATCAATATCACTGGCAGTCAAGGAGAACTTTCCCTTTCCAAGAACATCCATAGCCGTCATTGCAATGGAATACGGCTCTTCCCCCGTTGATGCCGCACTGCACCAAACGCGGCACCCAGATCCAAACGCCTTCGTTTTTAAGTAATCGGCAAAAATCTCAAAGTGGTGATGCTCGCGAAAGAAAGAAGTCAGATTGGTCGTCAACGCATTGATGAACTCTTGCCATTCAGGCCCATCTGTAGACTCCAACCAACTCAAATACTCCCGGAAACTCTGGTACCCGGTGTCCCTGAGTCGTCGCGACAGACGACTGTAGACCATGGCATGCTTCCCATCGTGCAAACTTATTCCTGCCCTTTGGTAGATCAACTTTTGTACTTGGTCAAAGTCCGCGTTCGTCCAAGCGAACTCTCTGCCTTGCATCTCTGCGGCAGATATGGCTGGAGACTGATCAACTCGACTGTCGCGCACGGATGTCCTTGCTGTGTTCATCATTTCAAGCAACGTGCATCGCAGGCACGCTCAGTCAACCGCGCTCACTAACCCCATTTCAGGAGCAGACATCAGTCGTTCGATGTCTAGCAAAATCAACATACGATCACCAAGAGAGCCCAACCCCAATACAGCCGCGCTGTCGATTACGCTGTCTATATCTGGTGCGGATTTCAAATTCTCGGGCGGTAGCTCCATCACATCACTCACAGAGTCCACCACGATCCCAACGATTCGATTGCGAAGATTCAACACAATCACGACAGTGAAAGAGTTGTACTCCGCTTTAGAGCAGTTGAACTTGAGACGCATGTCAACAATAGGAACGATGGTGCCCCGCAGATTCACCACGCCTTTGATGAAATTGGGTGCGTTTGCAACTCGCGTAGGCGGCTCGTATCCCCTGATTTCCTGGACCTTGAGTATGTCAATGCCATACTCTTCCTGATCCAATCTGAAGGTCAGATACTCACGTGCGCCTGAAGCGGTCAATTCATTCAGCTTTTCCATCATGCCCATGACGAACTCCTTTTGTAGCAGTGCTTAGTGGCGAGACCGACGCACCAAAGCGCCCGTGTCCAGAATCAATGCAACCTTCCCATCGCCCAGAATTGTTGCGCCAGACACATTGGGAACCTTCCGGTAGTTGGACTCCAAGTTTTTCACAACCACCTGCTGTTGCCCCAGAAGCTCGTCCACCAGCAAAGCGACTCGGCTGCCATCTGCTTCGACCACCACCATGATGTCGCTTGATTTTTCAAAGTCGAAACGGGGAATCTGAAAGACCTTCTCCAGCTCAATCACAGGCATGTACTCGTCACGAACTTTGACCAATTGCGAACCTTGCCCGACTGTACTCACAGCATCCGCCTTCACCTGAAACGACTCCACGACAGAAGATAACGGAAGGATGTAGACTTCCTCGCCGACCCCCACAGACATGCCGTCCATGATCGCAAGTGTCAGTGGCAACCGCACAGACACCTTCATGCCATAGCCTTCCGCAGAATCTATTTCCACGGTTCCGTTGAGCGCCGCAATATTGCGCTTCACCACATCCATTCCAACGCCACGACCGGATACATCCGTTACAACTGCCGCCGTAGAAAACCCTGGTGCAAAAATCAACTGCCAAACTTCCGCATCGGACATCTGGTCAGACACATCCAGTCCTCGCTCTTTAGCCTTACTCAGAATTTTGGTTCTTGAAAGGCCACGCCCATCATCACGCACCTCAATCACAATTGACCCCCCCTGATGCGACGCCGACAAAGTGATCGTTCCAGTTTCGGATTTGCCGGCAGCGATTCGATCACCGGGCATTTCGACACCATGGTCACAGCTGTTTCTGACCAAATGGGTTAGCGGATCTGTGATCTTTTCAACCAATCCCTTGTCCAATTCGGTGGCCTCGCCTTGCGTGACGAAATCCACCTTCTTGCCGAGCTTGCCAGCCAAGTCACGCAACATGCGAGGGAATCGGCTGAACACAATCGACATGGGAATCATGCGAATGGACATCACGGACTCTTGCAAGTCGCGTGTATTGCGGTCCAAATCTGCCAATCCAGTCAACAACTGTTGGTAAATCGCCGGATCCAAAGCTCGGCTGTTCTGCGCCAGCATAGCCTGGGTAATCACTAGCTCCCCCACTAAATTGATGAGCTGATCCACTTTGCTGATCGCCACACGAATTGTGGCCGCCTCCGGCTGCGCAGCCGCAGCCGCCTGCGCCTTGGGCGCCGCCTTTTGTGCCGCGAGTGACTCAACCACCAAAGCCCCACCTGACGGCTCTGGCACGCCCGATTGCGATGGTGCGCCAGGAGATCCATCAAAGAATCCAAAGGCCGTTCCTTCTGCCTGCCCCTGATCTACCGATTGGGGAGAAGTCGGAACATCATTCTCAACGGCCGAAATGATCACCTTATCGCGAGATACGTGGAAAGCGAACAGATCCAGCAAGTCCTCGTCAGTAGAGCTTGTTTCAACTGCAAAGATACGGGTATCGGCCCGATCACTTTCCAACACATGGATCTGCCCAAGTCCCGGGATATCTCGAAACAGCTCTTTAATGGCATCGGCCTGCTCTGGCCGCTCTAAAGGACCAATCTTGATTTCGATGCTTCTACCAGAGCCCGAAGAAGAGGAAGGAGCCACTGGCGCCGACTGCACCGGCTTCGCGACAACGGCAGGGACTGGCGCAGACGCCGCCTTGGGCGCAGGAGCACCTCCCGCGGCCAACTCACTGATTCTGCGAACCAAGTCACCCGTAGGCATGGCCTCTCCTTCATCGCCCGCTTGATGTCGCGCCAACAAACTGCGGGACGCATCGGCAGACTCCAGAAGCACATCCACCATGGCAGCATTTGGCTGCAATTCATGGCGACGCAGCCGATCCAACAGCGACTCCATCTGGTGTGTCAGTTCAGCAACATCAGCAAATCCGAAAGTAGCAGCGCCGCCCTTCACGGAATGCGCGCAACGAAAGATGCCGTTCAACTCTTCGTCATCCGCTGTCTCTAGGTTCAGGTTCAGCAGCATCTGCTCCATCTGATCTAGGTTTTCTCCAGCTTCCTCAAAGAAGATTTGATAAAACTGACTTAAGTCGAAGTCACCGCCCGCTCCGCCGCTGTCTTGATGGGTCTCAGCCATGTCAATCTCCTATTTTTTTCCAGCAAATGGACGGTAATGTTTAACGAATAACTTTTTTAATGACATCCAAGAGGCGCGCTGGATCAAACGGCTTGACCAACCACCCTGTTGCTCCGGCAGCACGACCCGCCTGCTTCATCAGGTCACTGGATTCTGTGGTCAACATTAGTATGGGGATCGTTTTGAACTGAGGATGATCTCGCAGCTTGCGGGTCAACCCAAGGCCATCCAAACGAGGCATGTTTTGATCCGTGAGCACCAGATCAAATGTCTGCGCCTGCGCCTTTTCATAGGCATCTTGCCCATCCACAGCCTCAACAACTTGGTAGCCAGCACCGGTCAATGTGAACGAAACCATTTTGCGCATCGAGGGCGAATCATCAACAGCAAGAATTAAAGGCATAAGGAACTCCGGAATGTCCTGTGAATGAATGAAGTAAATCGGGCGGATTTTTTAAAAAAGCTCAATGGAGCCTGCATCCATCTCATCCTGGGTAACGGGATTTGGCCGCTCAGGGACCTCCTCCACAAATGGCACGGCCTCGCCATCTTCCGAGCCCATAGACTCAGACGCCAAGCGATACGCACAGCCCTGAAGAATTTTGGAAGTGTGCACGATGAGTTGGGATGCCATATCCTGGAATTGCAGTTCAGTGACAGCCGCCCGCAACGTATTCCGAACCAACTCAAGCTCTTGGGACGCGCCCAGGGCAGGTGATGCGAGGTTAGCGCTGGCCGTCGTAAAGCGCTCCATGAGGTTTTCCATGGTATGCGCCAATAGACCATCCAGCCTTGTCAAATCGTGCACAACGACCAACAAGGAG
Source organism: Rhodoferax saidenbachensis (assembly GCF_031457975.1). Classification (GTDB taxonomy): domain Bacteria; phylum Pseudomonadota; class Gammaproteobacteria; order Burkholderiales; family Burkholderiaceae_C; genus Allorhodoferax; species Allorhodoferax saidenbachensis_A. The sequence goes on along the minus strand of NZ_JAVDXO010000016.1, from coordinate 28,297 downwards.
TCTTGGACTTCCGCAACCAACATGACAGGTAGCTGAACGGCGGGAGCAGCAGGCGTCGTCAACGATGATTCCATTGTCATTCTTCCTCTAGGCCTGTCTTTATACCAATCTGTCACATGATTGTGAATCATGGAGGCTTTTGTACGTCTAGGGTAGCAGGATTCTTCCAAATTTGGCAAACATTAGCAGGAAGATTGACGCCCTTTGGCGCCGACAACCCGGCTAACAACAAGCACCTTCATAATTGCAAAGATGATAGCGCCTAGCACCACCCTTGGCAGCCCCAGTTGCCCCGTAAGAATTCTGCATCTGGAGGATTCGGCACCTGACCACAGCCTGACTTCTCGAGCGCTTAAAAAAGCTGGACTTTCATTCGAAATGGACCGCGCAGATACGCTGGAAGCCTTCAAAACACTAATCGACACCTGCGAATATGACGTCATCCTGGCAGACTACCGCCTTCCCGGGTTCAATGCCATGGATGCATGGGCGGTAGTACAGGGCGAGGGCAAGGTCACGCCGTTTATCTTGTTGTCCGGAACTATTGGGGAGGCCGCTGCTGTAGATGCCGTGCAACGCGGGATCAGCGATTACCTGCACAAAGACAACTTGCAGTCTTTGGACCGTGTCATTCGACGCGCCCTGGAAATGCAGTCCATCAAAGCAGCCAAAGAAAAGGCGGACCGGGAGCTCGCTGTCTCTGAAAGGCGTATTACAGAATTTGCCCACCATTTGCAGTTGGCAATAGAAAAAGAAAGGGCCGCCATTGCACGCGAAATTCACGATGACATCGGCGGCTCATTGGCGGCAGTTCGTCTGGACTTGGCGTGGCTATCTCGCCATAGCCAAGACCAGGGCCTTCAAAATCATATCGCTACAGCCACAGAAATGATCCAGCATGCGATAGAGGCCAGTCAGCGAATCATGCTCAATATGCGGCCAGCTATTCTGGACCAGGGCTTACTGGCGTCCGTACAGTGGCTTGTTCAAGGTTTCGAAGAACGGACGAACTCCAGAGTTCAACTCACGACCAGCAGCGACGCGATGCGCCTAGACGCCCCCATTTTGCTCACGGCCTATCGCACAGTGCAAGAGTCGCTGACCAACATTGTCAAACATGCAGATGGAAGTGCTGTTCGAATTGAAATTTCAAACCAAGGCGACGTTCTGACTGTTGAAATCAGCGACACCGGCCCCGGGCTGGCAGATACGGCGTTGCAAAAAGAGAAATCATTTGGTCTCAGAGGCCTGCAGGAGCGCGCCAAGACAGTCAATGGGTGGCTGGACATCAGCTCCAGCGTCGGGGTCGGAACTTCTATCACGCTGACCGTTCCACTGAACACATCAGACACTGAGCGCCAGGAGTCAGCGCCATGATTCGCGTCTTGCTATGTGATGACCACGCCATGGTACGGCGGGGAATTCGGGATACGTTGGCCGATTGCGTCGACATGCAAGTGGTGGGTGAATCTGGCAACTACGCCGAATTGAAAGAGCATTTGCGCGTTACGGCCTGTGACGTTCTGATCTTGGACATCAATTTGCCGGGGCGCAGCGGCCTGGAAGTTCTGGCCAGCTTGCGCGAAAGCCAGTCACAGGTCCGTGTGCTGGTAGTTTCCATGTTTTCAGAAGACCAATACGCGATACGCTGCCTGCGCGCTGGCGCGCATGGCTACCTCAACAAAGCGGGAGACCCCGTGGAGCTGGTCGAAGCCGTCCGAGCCGTAGCCCGTGGTCGCAAGTACGTGACGGCCAGCGTGTCTGACATGCTGGTTGATCAGCTGTCGACTCCGAGCAGCGAATCCCTGCACGACAGACTCTCTGAGCGCGAATTGCAAACTTTACTGAAAATTGCCTCGGGCAAGCGCCTGTCGGATATCGCAGAAGAACTCATGCTGAGCCCCAAAACGGTAAGCGTGTACCGCGCACGGTTGCTGGAAAAGCTAGGGCTTACGAACAATGCAGAGTTGACGGTCTACGCAATCCGCAACGAACTAGTCTAGCGCCGCTGACATCAGTGACCTGAAAATACATCGACGGCATGGGACATCAGAGCCACGAAAGGCTGGTCCAACATGGGCAATGTCATGGCGATACCCACAATCCCAACCACAAGCGTAATGGGGAATCCAACCGCGAAAATATTGATTTGAGGCGCTACCCGGGAAATGATCCCCAAGGCCAAGTTGGCAAACATCAGCATCCCCACCATAGGCAACGCCATCCACAACGCACTGGCAAACAACTCCGTCCCCAACCGATAAAGCTGCATGGATGCCAGAGCATCCAGAAAGTGTGGCCCCACGGGAAATGCCTCAAAACTTTTGGTCACCGCCATCAAAACCATGAGATGCCCATTCATGACGACGAACAGCAGTGACGCCATTTGTCCGAAAAAACGCGCTACCGCACTGGACTGGGAATTCAACGACGGGTCAAAGAACGCCGCAAAGTTCAGCCCCATCTGGAAACCCACCACTTCCCCCGCCAGCTCGACAGCGGCAAAGACTAACCGGACAGCAAACCCGATCGCCAAACCGATAACTACTTGCTGGACGACAACGCCCAATGCCTCAGGGGAATTAACGTTGTAAGCCACACCAGCAGGGATACTGGCCTGGCATGCTACCGCCACAAACATCGCCAAAGCAATCTTGGCACGCATCGGGAACGCTCTGGATGAAAATACAGGGGCCGACGTGAATACGGCAAGAACCCTCAAAAATGGCCACAGGATCGGTGAAATCCAGGCCGCGATCTGCGCCTCTGTGAAAGAAATCACAGCAATATTTCGCTAAACCACCGAGCTAGGGATGGCTTCGAACATGCGTCGAATGTATTCCACCAACATGGTCAGCATCCATGGCCCGGCTATGGCAAAAACTGCAATCACGGCCACCAGCTTGGGGACAAATGCCAAAGTGGCCTCGTGGATTTGCGTCACGGCCTGGAACAGACTGACCAACAACCCCACCAGCAATGCGGCCCCCAGCACCGGAGAAGACACCATCAGCAGCATCAGCAATGCCTCCTGCCCCATCGACAACACCATCTGTGCATTCATTGCGATGCCCCTAAGTGACAAAACTGGCGGCCAGGGAGCCGATCAGCAAATTCCAACCATCTGCCAGCACAAACAACATGAGTTTGAAAGGCAGCGCCACCAGAACCGGCGACAACATCATCATCCCCAAAGACATCAGCACCGACGCAACGACGATATCGATTACCAAGAAGGGGATGAAGATCATGAAGCCAATTTGAAAGGCCGATTTCAACTCACTGATTACAAAAGCGGGCACCAGCACACGAATTGGGGCGTTGTCTGCATTCACTTCGGGACCGAGCTTGGCAAGCTTGGCAAACAAAGAGAAGTCTGACTGGCGGGTTTGCTTCACCATAAAGCTGCGGATGGGGACCTCCGCCTTGGCCAGCGCCTGTTCGAACGAAATCGCACTGCGGCTGTAAGGCTCATACGCATCTGCATAAATACGATCAAACGTGGGACCCATAACAAATAAGGTCAAGAACAGAGAAAGCCCTACGACCACCTGGTTGGGGGGCGCAGACTGGGTTCCCAAAGCCTGACGCAAGAGAGACAACACGATCACGATGCGGGTGAATCCCGTCATCATCAACAAAATAGCCGGGATAAATGAAAGTGCTGTAAAGAACAGCAGCGTCTGTATGGGCACCGAGAAACTCAGCCCGCCTCCCCCCGTGCCGACTAGCAATGGCAACTGCCCTGGCGTCTGCGCATAGGCCATGCTCAACGCACCCAGGCCCCAAAGGCTCAAAACGCTCTTGCGTAAAACACCCATCTTGGTCAAATGGCCTCCACCGACATACAACAAGCCATGTTATTCCCGAGTTTTAGGCACCGTGGCCAGCGAATCACGTATTGACTCCGTACCGTGCCCCCCGAGTGCCGCAGGCGCAGTGTGCAAACAATGAATAGCCTGAGCCGTCACGCCCAAAGTCAACCACACGCGGGCATTCTCGGGACCGACCTCAACCGTTACCACGCGTTGGTGGGGGCCTACGGCAACAGCGGAAATAAACCGAGACTGCCCCGCGGCTTCAGCCCCGGACAATCCTGAGCGCAGTTTGAACCTCCGCAACGCCCATGGAAGGCACGCCAACACAACGAGAAACGCCGCTACCAGTAGCAGTTGTTGCGTCATCGCCGCGCCATCAGTTCTTGCTGACCCGACGCAGGCGCTCGGAAGGTGTCACCACGTCGGTCAGGCGAATACCGAACTTGTCATTCACCACCACCACCTCACCTTGTGCGATCAAATAGCCATTGACCAACACATCCATGGGCTCCCCCGCCAAGGCATCCAGTTCAACCACCGAGCCCTGCCCCAGCTGCAAAATGTGTTTGATAGGCACCTTGGTACGACCGAGTTCAACCGAGAGCTGCACAGGGATGTCCAACACCATATTGATGTCATTTGCATGCCCATCCGCACTGGACGAAGATGAAAAGGGTTTGGGGGTCTCCCCAAACAAGGGCCCTCCCGATGAGGCATCGCCCCCGCTGGAGTCCGTCGCTTTTTGCTCCAGCAGGGCTTCCGCCCAGTCAGCCATTCCATCATCTGCCGGGGCGGCGTTTTCGTCGGGTTTTTCTTCAGATGCCATTTCGTTCTCCCAACCAGTTTTGGTCATTGCCTCGCAGCGCTTTGTCTATGCGGATCGCATACTTGGAATTGTGCGTGCCGTACTGGCATTCAAAAATCGGAACTCCATCAACGGTTGCCTGAATTTTCGGCTGCCTGTCCAACTCGATGAAATCCCCCTTTTTCATAGCCAACAGTTGCTCTACCGTAGCATCTGCGCGGGCCAACTCTGCCACCATGGTTACTTCTGCGGCCTGAATCTCCCGCGTCAGCACCGTGACCCAACGACGGTCCACTTCAATGGAGTCGCCCTGGGTTGAAGAGTACAGCACATCGCGGATGGGTTCCAGCGTGGAATAGGGGAAGCTGAAGTGAATGGCACCCGTGATATCACCGATTTCCAGCTGAAACGACGTTGAAATCACGATCTCGCTGGGCGTCGCAATATTGGCAAACTGTGGCTGCATCTCCGAACGCTGGTAATCCAGCTCCAGAGGGTAGATGCCCTTCCACGCTTTTTTGTATTCCGTCGTAATGACGTCAACCAGCCGGTTGATGACGCGCTGCTCTGTGGCGGAAAAATCACGCCCTTCGATTCTGGTCTGGAACTTGCCAATGCCCCCATACAGGGTGTCGATCACACCAAACACCAGCGCCGGCTCACACACGATCAGCCCGCTGCCACGCAGCGGTCGGATGGCCACAATATTGAAGTTGGTCGGCACCGCCAGCTCTCGCAAAAATGCACTGTACCGTTGCACGGCTACCGGACCGACAGAAATTTCAGGACTACGGCGAATGAAGTTGAATAAGCCCACTCGCAAGTTCCGCGCAAAACGTTCATTGACGATTTCCATCGTCGGCATGCGGCCACGGACAATTCTTTCCTGGCTGGAAATGTTGTAAGAGCGGACTTCGCCGTGCTCCGCCGCCTCCTCTACGGTCTTCTGGCTTTCGCCAGTGACGCCTTCGAGGAGTGCGTCAACTTCTTCCTGGGAAAGAAATGATTCACTCATAAAACTTCCTGTGACACCCTACTGAACAATAAAACTCGAAAACAAGACGCCTTTAACGGGGTACTCCACATGGACGACCTTCCGTTTCTTTTTCTTGGTGCTGGCGGACTCATCTTCTGCCTCCTCATCACCGCCTCCAAAAGGCACAGCGGCTTCCCGCAAAATATCTTTAGCCAATTTTTCCTTACCTTCGGGCTTCAACAACTCTTCTGCCGTTCGTTGCGAAATCAGCAGCAGAATGCCGCTGCGTATGGCCGGCAGATAGGCTTTGACCGTATCTGAGGAATGCGCATCCTGCACTTCCAGGGTGATGCCGATTTGCGCCACCCGCTCGCCACCCGGGTCCGCCAAATTCACCACCATCGCGTCCAAAGGCAGATAGGCCGGTATGGCTTTGGGGTCCACATGGGCAGCGGCTTTGGCAGGCGCCGCATCTTCCCCATCGTCTGCGGCCGCACGTTGCTTCATGACGAAAAAGGCCCCGCCTCCGCCCAAAACCAATACCAGCACCGCTGCCACGATGATGATCAGCATCTTTTTGCTTTTGGCCGGCGCTTTGCCGGCATCGGCCGCTTCGGGTTTTGCTGACACAGCGATTCCTTAATTACAACAATTCAAAACATTATTCATGTGGCCCCACCGGGCGAAGCACGAATAAACAGGAGGATTTCAGGTCCCCCGCCATTATTGACAGATTCCCGTTGTCACACGAAAAGATCGAGCGTTCGGCCATTGGCCACCCGGGAAGGTCGATTCGCCTCTACCGCCACCGGCTCCAGGGTGCTCACCATCCCACGGCGGCCATCCGGACGCGGCTGCCGCCCCTGGCCCGTCGAAGCATCGCCACTCTGGGACGTGCCCACAGACACCCCCGACAACACCACCCCCTGTCGCCCAAGCAGCTCTTTCAGATGGGTGGAGGCATGCTCCAAGGCATCCCGGGCCTGCAACTCGTCGGTGCGGAAAGACACGTGGGCTTCATTTCCTTGCATCGAAATACTCACCTCCACGGGGTCCACCCCCAGACCGTCCAGCTTCAACTCTGCCTTTTGAACGTCCTGCCCAATCCAATAGGTCACCTGCTCCGCCACGAAGGACTCCACTGTGGCGGCCGCTTGTGTGGAGACCACGCCATCCGCCCCCAGGGGACCTGACGAGGAGGCAAATCCGACCGAGGGGGAGTCGGAGGCGGAGACAGACTTGGCGCCCACCGGCTCTGCGAGCGCTTTTTCCCGCGTAGTGGTTGCGGCTACGGGCAACGCCTCCACTGCAGTTTGAAGCGCTTTGAACATGTCTTGCGGAGACGTTTCTTTGAACTCTTGGGCAACCGATTTGGTGTTGGCGTGGGTCGAGGCAGACAGAGTGCTCTCCACAGCCTCCTGCTTCAGGGCCTGATCACCGCCCCCCTTACCAGGCTTGTGGGCAGAGAACGGATTGATCGGCTGCCCTTCACCGCTCGCATCGCCAAGACCCGAGCCTACTGCAGCCAAAGGGTGTTTGCCGGCCACGCGTGCTGCACCGCCCTCTGGCTGCGCAGGATTCAGGGCTAAGGCTTGTGCCAACAAAGCACTCGCGTCCACGACTGGCGTGTCAGGCGTCGCGCCCGGGGGCAAATCCGCCTGCAGCAAAGTGTCGTCTTGCTCGCTTGGGGCTGTGCTGCTGGAGTCAGTCTTCTCGCCACCATCTGCAGCAGCAAGCAATGCAGAGAATCCGTTCTCGGCGCCCTCCTCTTGTGCACCGCCAGCACCACGGGCTTTTCCAGTTGCGGAGTGCTCCGCGGGCTTAACGGGGCTCGCCTTGGGGCTCATTTCAATGGTCATCGTGTGTCTCCGAAAGCTGGGGTATTGCGGTTTCTGGCGTACAGCAATGCGGCCATTTCATCCATGCGCGCTTGCTCGCGGCGCTGCTCCAGTAAAGCGGCCTGGGCTTGGCGCCTGCGCAACACCTGCTGCAGACCGGTCACGCGGCATTCCGCTTGCAGCAAGGCATGCTTGGCAACGCTTTCCAGATGCAGCAGGTTGGCGATCGCTCCCTCCTGCATGCCAATAGCCTGTTGCAACCGGGCCACGAACTGGTAGTGGTGCCGGACCAGCTCCGCAGACAAGGCCACCGCCGCGGCCCCGGTCCAGCGCGCATCGGTGTCAGCGGCATAGGTTTGCAACTGCAACATCTGCTGACGTCCAAATATCAGGTTGCGCTGCGCCTCGGCCAATTGTTTGGCGCGCTCGTCGCGCTGGCGCTCCGCCAGCTCAATGGCCAGAAGAAAGCCTTTCATGCGCCCACCTGCGTCAACGAAGTGCTGGCCGCCATGTCTTGCCACGCAGCCTCCAACGAAGCCGCTTCAAACATATCTTGCTGCAAGAACTGGTGCATACCAGGTTGCAGTGCAATCGCTTCGTCCAGCATAGGGTCTGAACCCCGGGCATAGGCGCCAATTTGGACCAGATCCCGACCTTTCTCATAGCGGGAGTACAGGCTGCGAAAGCGCCTTGCCAGCTCAAAATGCTCGCGCGACACCACGTTGTGCATGACGCGCGATGCCGACTGTTCTACGTCGATCGCGGGGTAATGCCCCGCTTCTGCCAGACTGCGCGACAACACAATGTGCCCGTCCAGAATGGCACGGGCCGCATCGGCAATAGGATCTTGCTGGTCGTCGCCCTCTGACAGCACGGTGTAGAACGCCGTAATCGAGCCCACACCATGCAAGCCATTACCGCTACGCTCCACCAGCTGCGGCAACTTGGCAAAACACGAAGGCGGATAACCCTTGGTGGCCGGCGGTTCGCCAATGGCCAGCGCAATCTCACGCTGGGCCATAGCGTAGCGGGTAAGGGAGTCCATCAGCAGCAACACATGTTGCCCTTTGTCACGAAAATACTCTGCAATGGCCGTGGCATACGAAGCCCCCTGCATGCGCAGCAAGGGCGGCGCATCGGCCGGAGCCGCTACCACCACCGATCGCGCGCGGCCATCGGCACCCAAGATGTCTTCGATGAATTCTTTGACTTCGCGTCCCCGCTCGCCGATCAGGCCCACCACGATCACGTCTGCCTGCGTGTAGCGCGCCATCATGCCCAGCAGCACGCTTTTGCCCACGCCAGAGCCTGCAAACAGGCCCAGGCGCTGCCCGCGCCCTACTGTCAACAAAGCGTTGATGGCCCGCACGCCGGTATCCAGCGATTCGCGCACCGGCGCCCGGTCCATCGCGTTGATGGGTTTGCGGTCCAGCGGCTTGGACACCACTTCCGCCAGGGGCCCCATGCGGTCCATAGGGTTGCCCTGCGAATCCACGACACGGCCCAGCAAGCCATCACCCAACGGCAGGCGCAGCATGCCTGCCGCGGCCAGATCGGGCGGCAGCGCCGCCGCACCCAAGCGCGGTACGGGCACATAAGCCGCCGCCGGAGCCACCCCGGCGCCGCTGGAGAGGCCATGCACATCGCCCGCAGGCATCAAAAACGCTTTGTCACCCGAAAACCCGACCACTTCGGCCAGCACAGAAGGACGAGCCTTCATAGTGACCACGCACTGGGAACCCACGGGCACACGGATGCCGCTGGCTTCCAGTACCAAGCCCGTCAAGCGCGTCAAAGTGCCGCGCACCTCCAACGTGGAATCTTGGGACACCTGCGAGCGGGCATCGTCCAGAAACGACTGCCACTTGGTAGGTGCCATGTCATGCTGCGTCATGGTCATCCTCCCAAGCGTTTTCCAGGCCTAGGCTGGCGACAGCACGCTTCCAACGCTTCTCCACCGTACCGTCCACCACCGTACCCGCCGATTCGACCAGGCAGCCACCCCGCGTGATGGAGGCGTCTGGCAGCAAAGTCAGCGACAAGCTGGAGAATTCCTGGCGCAGCACCTCGGCCAACACTTCCATGTCCAGCGGATTCAGCCGCACCAGCGCAGCCTTGCTGTCAATCGCCAACACGCTCAGGGCTTCACGTACCACGGGCTGCAGGGCATTGGGGTTGGTGGACATTTCATGGCGCAGCACCTGCCTGGCCACTTCACACGCCAGTTCCAGCACGCCTTTGGCCATCACCTGCTCGGACTCTGCCAACTGGGCGCGGACGGTTTCGAACAGCTGGCCAAACGTGCGCGCGGTTTCCTGGCCCTGGGTTGCGATGTATTCGGTGATCTGGCGCTGGCCTTCAAGCGTCGCCTGGGCGTGGCCCTGGGTGTAGCCTTGGGAGTAACCGTCAGTAAATCCGGCCTTGCGAAAGTTCTCTTCCTTGGCCTGCTCTTCGAGCGAGGCTTGCGCCTTGAGCTTGGCAGCGAACCGGACCGAGGCCTGGTCCACCGCGCCAAAGTCCCATTCGGTCACCGTGCCGACTTCTTCGCCGGGAATAAAGCGGGCGTGCTGGCTGCGTGTCATCAGACCATGGCGTCGTCGCCACCTCCGCCGCCAATGACAATTTGCCCTTCGTCCGCCAAACGGCGCACGGTCTTGAGGATTTCCTTCTGCTGCGCCTCGACTTCGGACAGACGCATGGGGCCACGCGACTCCAGATCTTCGCGCAAGGTCGCAGCAGCACGGGACGACATATTGGAGAGAATTTTTTCCTTGAGCTCGGGCTGTGCGCCTTTCAAAGCCACGATAAGTACGTCGGACGACACTTCCTTGAGCACCATCTGAATGGCCTTGTCGTCCAGCTTGATCACATCGTCGAACACGAACATCTTGTCCATGATCTTCTGGGCCAGATCGGCGTCATGGCTGCGGATGGATTCAATCACCGTGCCCTCAATAGCGGTGCCCATCAGGTTGATCATTTCCGCAGCCGTCTTGATGCCACCCAGCGACGACTTGCGGATCTTGTCACCACCGGCCAGCACCTTGAACAACACCTCGTTCAGGTCTTTCAAGGCGGTGGGCTGGATACCTTCCATGGTGGCTACCCGCAGCATGACTTCATTGCGTTGGCGCTCCGTCAAATGCTTGAGCACATCAGCCGCCTGGTCATAGTCCAGGTGCACCAGAATGGCTGCCACGATTTGGGGGTGTTCGTTGCGCAGTAGCTCGGCCACCGACAGCGGGTCCATCCACTTCAGGCTTTCAATGCCGGAAACATCGCCCCCCTGCAAGATGCGGTCAATCAGCAGCGCAGCCTTGTCATCCCCCAGGGCCAGCTTGAGCACAGAACGCACGTAATCGCCCGAGTTGGACACCAACAGACTCTGCGATGCCGCCACCCCGGTGAATTTTTCCACCACTTCGTCCACCCGCTCGCGGGAGAGCTGGGTGGTCTTGGCAATGGCCTCGCCCAAGCGCTGCACTTCCTTGGGGGACAGGTGCTTGAACACCTCCGATGCCTCGGATTCGCCCAGAGACATCATGAGGATCGCCGCGTCTTGGAGTCCGTCGTCGTTTGCCATGGTGGTATTTTGCTCCGCCCGTCAGGCCGGTGCTTCTCCGCTCATCCATGCTTTGACAATATTGGCCACCGCCGCAGGGTTGTCGCGGGTGAGCTTGCGGGCGTCTTCGAGGCGCTGTTCGGCCGCCGTGGCCTGTGTCGGGTCGGTAGACGTGGTGCCGTAGCCCGTCAATTGCGGACGATCCGGCTGGTCGGCCTCCAGGGCATCCAACTGCCCGGAACGGTCAAGATCGATATCGGCGCCGCGCGGAGGCTGGGCCAACGACTTCATGGCGGGACGAATGACACCCAGCAAGACCAAGGCAGCGAGACCCAGAGTACCCAGGGGCCAGGCCATGCTGCGGGCCAGATCCACCACTTCAGGCTGGCGCCACAGCGGAATGTCGGTCGTGTCCACCTTGTCAGCGGCAAAAGCGGCGTTCACCACATTCACCGAGTCACCACGCTCCTGGTTAAAGCCCACGGTCTCGCGCACCAGCGCCGTCATTTTTTGAATCTGCGCTTCGGTCAATGGCGTGCTGGTAGTCTTGCCCTTGTCGTCTGTAGCGTTCTGGTTGTTCACCACCACCGCAGCATTGATGCGCTTGATCACACCGGTTGCACCCTTGACCACGCGCACAGTCTTGTCCACCTCGTAATTGATGATGGACTCTTTCTTGGACGAGGCACCCGCCCCTGGGCCTGAACCCGACTGCCCACTGGCAGCCACGGTTTGGGCCTGGCCGTTGATAGGGGCCGAGGGTTGGGCAGGCGGCTGGTTGGTGGTGGCACCGGGCACGCCAGAGGGCGCGCCGGACTGGGAACCGTTGGTGCTCTCCACCAGTTGCTGGCTGCGCACGGCGCCGCTGTCGGGGGTCTGGTTAGGCTTGTGCGATTCGGTGGTGGATTCGGTCTGGGAGAAATCCAGCTCCGCAGTGACTTGGGCCTTGACGTTTTGCTTGCCCACCAGAGGCTCCAGCATATCGAGAATACGGCGGCTGTAGAGCTGCTCTATTTGTTGCACATATTGCAACTGCTCGGCGTCCACGCCGGCGAGCCCGCCGCCTTCGGTCTGCGACAGCAGCTTGCCCGTGTCATCCAGCACACTAACTGCGGAGGGGTTCATCTCCGGCACGCTGGATGCGACCAGGTGCACGATACCAGCGAGCTGCGTGCGGTCCAGTGTGCGGCCTGGGTGCAGGCTCAGCAGCACGGAAGCAGAGGGTTTTTGCTGTTCACGGAAGAAGCCGTTCTGGTTGGGCAACGCCAAATGCACGCGGGCGCTGGACACGGAAGACAAAGCCTGGATGGAGCGAGTGAGCTCACCTTCCAGGCCGCGTTGAAAGGTCAAGCGTTCCTGGAACTGTGTCATGCCGAAGCGGTTGGCTTCCATCATCTCAAAGCCATTGACCGACCCTTTGGGCAAGCCCAGGGATGCGAGTTTCAGGCGCACATCATGGACCCGGTCAGCGGGCACCAGGATGGAGCCGCCGCCTTCGGTGTATTTGTAGGGGATGTTGAGTGTCGTGAGCTGCGAGATGACGGCGCCGCCGTCCTTGTCTGCCAAGTTGGAATAGAGCACGCGCCATTCGGCTTGTCGCCCCATCACCAGTCCGATCACACCAATGGCCACAAACAGCACAATCCCCAGCGCCAGGCGCAGCCGTTGCCCCTGGTCCAAGGCAGCAAGGCGCTGGCCTATGGTGGGGTTCACGGGAATGGTGGCGACTGCAGGCATGTGGGTATTTCCAGCTCGTTGGGGCGCAAGTTGGCCTCTTGAATGGGCTTGATTATTCGACCCACCCCCGAAAACATTAGGACGATAAGCACCCGCTTTACCCACCAATTCAAAATAATGGCGCGTCACCCCCAGTTATAGGATCGCTGCACCCCAATCCCCCCAGGGAGAAGCAGCATGGACCTCAAACTCAACCCCGTATCAATGCCCACCACGATCCGCCCCAACACCGGGGTGCGGCCTGCGGCCTCGACCGCGTCGGAAGGGGTGGGCGGTAGCTTCTCAGGGGCACTCAAAAGCGCGCTGAGCTCAGTCAGCGCAGCCCAGAACGAATCCACCCGCCTGCAGCAGGAAGTGCAGATGGAAAACCCCAAGGTGAGCCTGGAAGAAACCATGGTGGCCATCCAGAAAGCCCAGATTGGCTTCCAGGCCACGCTGCACGTGCGCAACCGCATGGTGCAGGCGTATACCGACATCATGAACATGCAGGTCTGAATTGGATCTTTCGCCTGATTTTGATATAAAACAAGGCTCTAGCCCTCGTGGAATATGCGGGAGGAGCTATAAATTACATAGCAAATCACCTTTCCCGGAGACACCCCCATGGCAGAGAATGTGATTCAAAACTTCCTCGACACCAGCTTTGACCATGAGGGACGTGCGGTTCAAGTAGCCATGACTCCCGAGGAACACCGAGCGCTGTTCGATCGCATCCAAACCCAATGGACCGGGTATGGCGAGAGTGAGCCCTTTGCCTCAGTTCTCTCCGATGAACAGTTCCTCAAGGAAAACATCCAGCAAAACATGCACATCCTGGAGGCCTCAGGCAACGAAGTGGTGCGAAGACTGCATGTGGTCGCCGAACGCAACCAGGTGACATTGACCAAGGGCAAGTGTTTGGAATTGGGCTGTGGCGTCGGTCGCATCACCAAGCCCTTGTCTCAGCTGTTCAACCACGTCGTCGCTGCCGATATATCTCCAGGCAATCTGGAAGTTTGCAAAAAACATGTGCAGGACGCTAGTGCGCACAATGTAGAAGCGCTGCTGCTGCAATCACCCGAACATGTGACAGCGGTCAAAGACATTGACGCTTTTGTGTCCATTATCGTGCTGCAGCACAACCCGCCGCCTGTACAGTACTTCTTGCTCGACAGCATTCTTGGCAATATCGTCCCCGGAGGAGTAGCCTTCTTTCAAACAGCAACCTTCAACCCCGGATATGCCTATCAAATTGGCCACCACTTGGCCCTGGACACCGAGGCGTTTGAATCCTGGAGCCTGCATTGCCTACCCATGAAGCACATCTTGCAACTCTTCAGGAAACACGGGATGGACGTGCTGGAGGTGGTCGAAGACGGTCAGACCGGTGGGCTGCACAACCGCTTCCACTCCCATACTTTTTTCGCAGTCAAGCCGTAGCAGTGTTCCCAGCAATCGGCTGGGCGAAAAAGTGGCTCAGACCCTGCTCCATGTCTTGACCAGTTTTCGCCATGTCCGCCAGGAATTTTTCCACCAGTCCACCAATATGGGGCAACGTTCCATTGGCATAGTCAGGTGCGCACCATTTCACAAAATAAGCGGTCATCAACGCCGCCTTGTAGGCCGGGCGAAACTGGAGCGGTAGATTCACACATGCAAGGTCCGCCACTTCGCTGACGTATTGAAACTGCATGTTCATGATGCGTACCATAGCCGCAGAGTCTGTCTCTGACAGGCCCATGTGCTTATCCAGGTACCCAGCCGTACTGGTACCGGAGATGCGCTGGTAAAACACCGCGTCCGGAACGTAAATCACGTCGCCATACGTGGACACCTCGGCAATGAACATCACGTCCAGAGCCGGGCATTTGTAGCGGAAGTCCACACTGCGGACGATGGATGCCGGCATCAGGCCGTGGATAGCCACGTTGCTGGAGGTTAGCGTGATGATGCTGAAAGGGTTGAAGGATTTGTACTGGCCCACAAGCTGCGGTGTCTTGCCCGCGTACTCCCCCAACACCTCATCGGCTTTGGTCAGCGCCACACCTTTGCCACATACTAGCGAGGCGCTGGGATTTACATTTTTGGCACGCAGCAACAACTCCACATAGTGTGGATCAATCCAGTCGTGCCCGCCGATATGAATGAAAAAGTCGTGGTCCAGCGCCTTTAGTTTGGCCCACATGAAGAGCGCGTGATCCAGCGCCGTGCAATGCTCCGGCGGAGACCAGAGCTGGATATTGGGGTGCGTAGCCATGAAGCGGGCCACAATTTCGCCCGACCCATCGGTAGAGTGATTGTCCGAAATGATCAGATCCACCGCCTGGTGTGTCTGTGCCAACACCGTTTCAAGGGTACGGGCGAGGTGCTTGGCCTCGTTGTAGATAGGCATCCAAAATGCGACTCGTTGCATAGTAGGTATCACTGCGATGTAGAAAGGGAGGCCCGTGCATCCTGCCGCTGCTGCGCCTTGGTCTTTAGCAGGTCTTTGAGCATGGCCCCCAAGCTCATCTGGCCCTGGATCAGACCACTCACCCCCGGTTGTGCGGCAAACGCGTTGAGCGTGGACTGAAAGGTGGCGAAATGGTGGTTGTAGCGCAGCAGGTAGAGCGAGAAGGCACTGGTCCTGAACAGTTCCTGCGCGATCGAGGGCTGCCCTTGGGTGGACTGGTCAATGATGTCGGACAGCCATGCCAGCTGCACATACATGTCATTGGCAGCGGCCTCATCCCCAGCCGCCGCCGTAAAGTGCTTTTCCAGATAATTGGCACTGGGGGGGGCCCGGCGCAGGTACATGTGCGCATCATCGATTGGCGTGATGGATCCATGAATGGCCGCCTCGGCCACATACAGGTGATCACCGCCGACACAGGGGTGGCGATACAACACGCTCTTTCGCACCGACTGGCGCCATAGCCCAAAAATAGGCGTGTTGTACATCAAGGTAATCAGCGTGAGAATCGCGTCGAAAGTGCCGTTCATATACCCAGACTCGTGGCACACGGGCCAGCGCCGGGTCACGGTGTCCTGCTCGTCAATCTCGAACGAGTTTCGCTGGTAGGCGATGGCGCAAGATGGCTTGTCTTTCAAATGCTTCACGCTGCTGGAGAACACGTTGTGGGACAACAAGTCGTGCCCGCCGAGCATCATGCTGGCGAAGTAGTCCCCATGATTCACCTCGTTCGCCAGAAAGCAAAAATTGCCATAGGAATTGAGCTTTTCCCTCGGGCGCAGCACTTTCACCCGGCTGTCCCGTGCCTCCAAAGTACGCAACTTGGCCAGCGTCCCATCGGTGGAGTGGTTTTCCGAGATGAGCAGGTCAAAGTCTGCATAGTCTTGCGCAAGGATGCTGGTCACCGTTTTCTCGATGTAGGCCTCCTCGTTGTGCACTGGGATAAATACGGCAATCTTGCTCATACGTGCGTATCCGGGATCAGAGCCGACGCAGGTATCCGTCCGGGGCCACCGTAAGCTGCAATTTGTCCTGGATGGTCTTGTCAATCTCAAAACCGGGGTTGCCCTTGAGGTATTCCCAGACAGCAGTCTTCGGATTGTCACCTGGTCCCCAGGGACGATCTGGGAACATTTCTTTGGGCATGTCTTCCACCACGGTGTCGAACACCACGCAGTAGCTGCCCTTGGAAGTCAGGGGCGCATAGGCCTGCAACTCTGCCAGCACATGGGCGTGCGTGTGATTGCTATCCAAGCACACCAGCACCCTCGAGTACTGGGCTGCAATGTCATGGACCTGTTTGACGATGCCCGCGTCAATACTGGAACCCTGCACCATCTGAATACGCGAGGCCATGGGATGAGCCTCGATGGCCTTACGGTTGTGCTCGCGGATATCAATGTCAATGCCCAGCACCTTGCGTTTGGATTTGCGGGGGTCCAGCATGGTGCCCGCTTCAATCGCCTCGCATAGATCCAGTTGGGCCAACATCGATGCGCTAAAAATCAGGGACCCGCCATGGGCAATGCCCGTCTCAATAATCAAGTCCGGTTTGACAGCCCAAATCAGCTCCTGCATGGCCACCATGTCCTGCGGGAACTGAATGATAGGGCGTCCCATCCAGTCAAAATGGTAGGAGTACTTGTACTCACACAGACGGTTCAGCAGCTTGTTGGCCTCTTGTCCCAGTGCGGCGTCCTTCGCCATCAGCGCAATCGAATCAGTCTCAATCATTTTTAGCTCCAAGTAATCTTGCCGGATTGCCGACAACCACAGAATCATCTGGCACGTCACGCGTGACGACCGCACCAGCACCGACCACGACATTCCTTCCAATGCGAAGTCGTGGCAAAACCACCGCACGGGCACCAACCATGGTGTTCTCTTCAACGGTGACGCAGCCACACAGCACCGCACCGGGCGCAATATGAACACCATCTCCCAATACACACTCGTGGTCGACATTGGCATTGTTGTTCACAATGCATGCCTTTCCCATCACCACGTCAGCCGCCACGACCGCGTTGGCCAACACTTGGCTGCCCTGACCTATCTGTGCAGTGGGCGATATCGAGGCGCGGGGGTGCGCCAGCAACGGTAACAGCAATCCCGCATCCTGTAGTGACTGTGCAATCATCAGGCGATCCCGCCCGCGTGCGCCACCGATGGCGACCCCTGCATACAGACCCTCTATAGAGATTTGTGCTTTCAACCACGCATCCAGGCCCGCCAGACCAAGGTAAAGCGGAACGTCCTTCAGGCACGACTGGGCGTGCGGATTATTGTCAAACAAGGCCACAACCTGTCCCTGATGAAGCCCAATGACGTCCGCCAGAACCTTGGCGTGCCCTGCACTGCCCCACAGGACAAAGCGACCAGCCAAGTCACGCACGGCAGCATCTTTCAATCACCGTCGCTACACGGTCGATTTCGGCCGGAGAGATATCGTGAAAACTGGGAAGGTTGATGGCACGCGTAGGGATATCCCATGCAGTTCGGTTGGTGGAACAAGGAGTGAACATGGGCAAGGACGAGAGGGGGTGAAAAAACACCCGGGCGTCAATGTTGTCAGCCTGAAATGCTGCCTGCAATTGCTCACGGGAAATACCTTTATCTTGGTCCAGCACGACTGTAGGCATCCAGGCGCCAATAGTGACACCGGGGAATTCCGGGTTCAACCTGACCCCCTGCAACCCGCCCAGACGTTCGCAGTACTGCCTATAGATCTTTCGCTTGACAGCAATCAGCTCGTCTACACGCACCAATTGGGCACAGCCTATGGCGGCCTGGATATTGGACATCTTGTACTTGAACCCCAGCACATCAGGCCAAAACTGCTTGGTTTGTCCGCGTGCGCGACCGTGGTTGCTCAAGGTCAGAACCTTTTCGAAGAGGGCAGCGTCGTTGGTCACGAAAATGCCGCCTTCCCCGGTGGTGAGCGTCTTGGTCCCATGAAAGGAAAACGCACCAAACGCCCCCATGGAACCCGCCCGTTTGCCGTGGAAAACCGAGCCTATGGCCTCGGCGGCATCCTCGATCACGGGAATGCCGTGCCGCGCCCCAATCGCTAACAACCGGTCCATGTCACACAGATTGCCATACAGGTGCACAGCAACAATAGCTTTGGTCCGTGGAGTGATTGCCTTCTCGACTTGGGCTGGGTCCAGACACCAAGTGTCAGGGAGGATGTCCACAAACACCGGTGTTGCGCCCAAGTGCACGATGGGCGAGGCAGTAGCAATCCAGTTGGTATCCGCCAGGATTACCTCATCGCCAGGACCCACGCCCAATGCGGCCATCCCCATATGCAGTGCACCAGTGCAGCTGGAAGTAGCTATGGCATAGCCTACGCCAAGATGCCCTTTGAACTCCGCCTCAAAGCGGTTGATGTAGTCATAGCAGCGATCACCCCAGCCATTCGCCGCAGCATCGGTGGCGTACTCGACCTCCAGCGCGGTGATCGAAGGCTTGGTATAGAGGATACGGGCATTCATACAACCTCCAGGTGCGGCACCGCCGTGACAAATAGGGTACCCAACTCTGCCAGCGCGGCGTTCTGGGTACGTACCTCTGCAGCGATATTCCAAGGAAGGATCAGCACATAATCAGGCCGATTTTCCAGCAGTGCGGAAGGCGGCAGGATGGGGATATGGCTGCCTGGCATGTACTGGCCCTGCTTGGCCACAGCGGCATCGCAGACAAAGGGCAGCAGGTCTGGCTTGACGCCGCCGTAGTTCAGCAGCGTGTTGCCTTTGGCCGCAGCGCCATAGGCGGCCACGGTTTTATTCAGGCGCTTTTGCTCAATCAAAAAAGCCAGCAGCGCGTTCTTCACACCGTCTGCGCGGGCCTGGAAGGACTGGTAAGTGGCCAAGTGCTGTAGGCCCTGACTCTGTTCTTCTTCTAGTATCGCTGCCACGGCGGATGTGCTGGTGCGGACGTCGGCGGCATGGCAGCCGTAAACACGCAGGCTGCCGCCATGTGTGGGCAGGCGCTCCACATGCCAGACGCGCAGGCCGGCGGCGCGGAAGATGCGCTCCACGGTATAGAGCGACAAGTAAGAGAAGTGCTCGTGGTAGACCGTGTCGAACTGGGTCTGCGCCAGCAGTTGTAGCAGGTGCGGAAACTCCAGTGTCACTGTGCCGCCGGGCTTGAGCGCTGCCGTCAAGCCGCGCGTGAAGTCGTTAATGTCTGGCACGTGGGCGTACACGTTGTTGCCAGCAATCAGGTCGGCCTGCTGCCCCTGTGAGGCGAGCTTCTTGCCCAACGCTTCCCCGAAAAATTCACGCAGTACGGGGATGCCGAGCGCTTCGGCGGCATCGGCAGTGCTGGCGGTGGGCTCAATGCCTAAGCACGGAATGCCGGCTGCAACAAAGTTCTTCAGCAGGTAACCATCATTGGAAGCCACCTCTATCACCAGACTCGAAGCGCGCAGCTGCAATTGCTGCGTCATTTGAGCCACGTAGCGTGCTGCGTGGTCCAGCCACCCGGTGGACGTGCTGGAGAAGTAGGCGTACTCGGCGCTGAAGAGTTCGTCCGCCTGGGCGTAGTCCTCCGTCTGCACCAACCAGCAATGGGCGCAGACCTTGACCTTCAGTGGGTAGTATTTTTCGGGCTTCACCAAGTCGGTGGCCTTCAGGTAGGCGTTGGACGGTGGGGCAAAACCAAGATCCAGAAACGTGTGTTCCAGCGGGGTGGCGCAGTGACGGCATTTCATAGCGTCAAACCTTTAAACAAAGCGTTGAGCAGGGGATGCTGGGCATCACGGGGGGAGAGTTCGGCAATCGGAAGCGGCCAGACGATGGCCAGGCGCGGGTCCTGTGCTGACAGGCCTGCCTCGGCCTGCGCCACATAGGGAGCCGAATGCAGGTAGACCATTTCGCAGTCTTCCGTCAGCGTCTGAAAACCGTGCGCAAAGCCCTGCGGAATCAGCAGCGAGCGGTGGTTCTGCGCCGAGAGCTCGACCGCATGCCACTGCAAAAAGGTGGGCGAGCCGGCACGCACATCCACAGCCACATCCCACACGGCGCCGCGTATGCATGTGACCAGCTTGGTCTCGGCATGCGGCGGGTGCTGGAAATGCAGGCCCCGCACCACGCCCCGCTGGGCGGTATAGGTGTGGTTGACCTGGGCTACGGCGCCGGTCCAGCCGGCATCGGCCAGTTCTTCTGCACAAAACAGGCGTGTGAGAAAACCGCGCGCGTCGCCCAGCACCTGACGCTCCAGGCACAGCAGGCCGGCCAAGGGGGTCTCGGTGCGCGTGAAGCGGCTCATGGAGTGCCCGCCGCAGCCTCGAAAGCTACGATGTCGTCCGTGCAAGCCGCCGCCGCATTGGTGCCGCTGCCGCAGCGGCGGTACCAATCCATGGTGCGCTGCACGGTCTGGGCTAGAGTCCACCGTGGCGCCACGCCAAGCTGGGTGCGGGCCTTGGCTACTTCGAGCGCGAGCCAGCCGGCTTCATGTGGGCCTTCGCTACCATCGCCCCAAGCCACCTCGCCACGTCTATACGTGTGTTGGGCCAGTTGCACCACGTCGCGCACGGTGGCGGCTTCGTGGGTCTGCGGGCCAAAGTTGTAGGCGCCGGCCAGGGCCGGCTGCGCCACCAGCTGCTCCGCCAGCCGCAGGTAGCCGCACAGAGGTTCGAGCACATGCTGCCAAGGCCGCACGGCCTGGGGGCGGCGAATCTGCAGGGCTTGCCCCGCATCCCAGGCACGAATCGCATCGGGGATGAGCCGGTCCTCAGACCAGTCGCCGCCGCCAATCACATTGCCGGCGCGCGCCGAGGCCACCGCCACCTGGCGCTCGGCCAAAAAGGACGCGCGGTAACTCGCGATTGCTATTTCAGACGCAGCCTTGCTGGCGCTGTAGGGGTCATGTCCGCCCAAGGCATCGCTTTCGCGGTAGGGAAAGGAGTGCTCCAGGTTCTGGTACACCTTGTCGGTGGTGACCACCACCACGGCACGCACCGAATCCACGGTGCGCAGCGCTTCCAGTGTGTGCACGGTGCCCATCACATTGGTTGCAAAGGTAGACACAGGATCCCGATAGCTCGCGCGCACCAGCGCTTGTGCGGCAAGGTGAAGCACTATATCGGGCTGGCTGCGTTGCACTAAGGCGGCCAGCGCTGCAGCATCGCGGATATCGCCCAAATGGCTTTGGCAGCTGCTGGCAATCTGCGCGAGCTCGAACAGGCTGGGTACGGTAGCCGGTGGCAGAGCCAGGCCCACCACCTGGGCGCCCAAGCGCTGCAGCCACAGCGCCAGCCAGGCGCCTTTGAAGCCGGTGTGGCCCGTGAGCAGCACGCGCTTGCCGTGCCAGAAGGACGGGTCGGGATTGGCCAGTTGCGTCATTGCCAGGACTTCCAGGGCGCCTTTCCCGTCGCCCATAGGTCTTCCAGCAAATTCTTCTCGCGCAACGTGTCCATGGGCTGCCAAAAGCCTTCGTGCTCGAACGCCATCATCTCGCCCCGCTTGGCCAGCTCAACCAGGGGTTCGCCTTCCCAGCTACTGGTGTCGCCGTCAATAAAGTCCAGGCATTTGGGAGACAGTACAAAAAATCCGCCATTAATGAGGCCCCCATCGCCACGGGGCTTCTCCGTAAAGCCCGTAACCTGATCACCCTCGCGGTTGAGTGCACCATAGCGGCCAGGAGGCTGCACTGCCGTCACAGTGGCCAGCTTTCCATGCTTGCGGTGAAACGCAATGGAAGCCCCAATGTTCACATCGCTAACCCCATCGCCGTACGTGAAGCAGAATGCTTCTTCTTTTTCAATGTAGCTGGCTACCCGCTTAAGGCGTCCGCCGGTTAGCGTCTCCTCGCCAGTGTCCACCAGCGTGACGCGCCACGGCTCGGCCTTATGCTGGTGCACTTCCATCCGGTTGTCCGCCATGTCGAAGGTCACGTCGGACATGTGCAGGAAGTAGTTAGCAAAGTATTCCTTGATCACATAGCCCTTGTAGCCGCAGCAGATGACGAACTCGTTGACACCGTGCGACGAATACATTTTCATGATGTGCCACAAGATGGGCTTGCCACCGATGAGCACCATGGGCTTGGGCTTCAAGTGGGTTTCTTCGGAAATCCGGCTGCCCAGGCCACCGGCCAATAGCACTGCTTTCATTGCGTCTCCTTTTCAGCGCTTTTGTATCAGGATCAAGACGGCACTGCGGCCATAGCACGCCGTACCGACTGCAACAACAACGCGGTATTGCGAAATGTACTGTTGGACGTGCTGACAATTTGCGAATGGGACAGTACCAGCAGGTCAATCAGTGCGTCTTCCACACTGATGGCATTGCGGTTCACGTTGCAGGCATACACCCGCCCACTGTGATCGGCCGTAGGCGTGTTCCAGGTGCCATCCACCAATTTTTCGACATAGGCACGCTTGGGGTACATCACCACATTGGGCAAGGCGCCGAAGCGCTGCTCCACATCCTTGTCGTCGGAGCAGACAAAGAACTGCTTGTGCGGCACATCCCGCACCAATTGGTAGAGGTTGGTATCGTCCGAACCGTTGCTGCCAAAGTCGGTTTTGCGGATGTGAATGCCGAAGTACTCGGATAGGTTGCGGCTTTCCATGAACGCCTGGGCCTGGGCTACCAGGGCAGGCTGAAACTGCAACTTGCGCACCTGGGCGTGTACCACAGCGGCTTCCAGAAAGGCTGGAATCAGTGGTGTGTGGAAGTGCACATCCTTGTCGCTGGAGCGCAGATAGTCCAGCGCGCCGTCCAGGCTGGGCATCTGCAACGGTGACTGGAAGGGAAAACCCATGCCTAGATGGTCTTCGATGGTGAAGAACAGAAACTTGTCTTTTTCCGGTGCATAGGATGAGAGCTCTCTCTCCACCACCTGGGCTGGCGTAGCAAACAACTCATCGTAAGAGGCACCGCACCAGTTGTTGCAAGGCCAGACGACGACGGGATGCAGCCCCGCCAGCTCGGCAATGGCCAGACCGGCCACGAGGCCATTGAACCGGTTACCAAAGCCACCGTCGCAGTAAATATGGATAGAGCGCATGGTCGAGGGCATTTCTGTTAATGCATCAGGTTCAGGAGTTGGTCTACCGGGACACGCCAGTCGTGAATCGAGGGTCGTGGCACCAGGCCGTTTGCAGCGGTTGTCTTGGCGTTCGTTTGCACCAACAATTCCACCAAGTGGTCGAGATCAGGCTCGCAGTAGCCTGCCACGTGCCGGTCTTGCACCAGGGCATTGCGGTACATGGTGGAACGTATCTTGCGGGCACCGGGCCCGTGGGCGAAGTCGTCCGTGGCACCGCCCTCGGTCACGATCACGGGCACGTTGCAGACCATGGCCTCATACACCGGCAGATTGAATCCCTCGGCCCGGTACGGCGATACATAGCAGTCACACACGTTGTACATGCTGTTCATCTGGTCCATCGTCAGGTTGGCCGGGATCAGGGTGATGGCATTGAGCACGTCATTGGACAGCAAGCCGGCCGCCGCCAGGGTGGACTGCACAAAGCTCTCACCCGAAATGCCGTAAGTATTGCGCTGGTCCTTGAAGACCAGGCGCAGGTCCTTGCGCGTCTGGCGAGCCAGGGCAAATCCCTTGAGCAGCACATCAATGCCCTTGTTCCAAATCGCAGCGCCAATGTTCAGCAACAGCACCTCATCCGGCCGAAACCCCAATGCCGCCCGCTGGGCCGCATTGGCGTCTGCCGCCAGGGGCCTGAAGTAGTCGCTGCTGGCGCCATGGGGCACCACGTGCACGGTGGCAGGTTGGAGACCAAACTCAATGATGCGGTCGCGCGACCACTGGCTGGGTGTGACAACCACGCCTCCGCTGGCTTCAAACTGCGCAACATCGCTGCCAGGGGCAAAGTACTTCGCATCCAGCCCGCACTCGGTCACCGCAAAAACAGCCAGCCGGCGCCCCTGTTGCGCCGGGCGCAAGTCCACGGGAGAGAAGATGCGGAACTGCCAGTCCGCCACATCCCCAACCTGGGCCAGGGGAATGCTGGAGAGTGCAGCCTCATCGGCGGCATGGAATCCGGCGCCATTCACCGTGCGATTCCAGTGCGGGTAGTGGAAAGGGGCATCGATATGCCGCAAATCGGTGTCCTGCCGACGGATCATTTCTAGCAGCTGAAACTGGTTGACCAAGGCAAACGAGTGGTTGATACCACGCCAGCCTTCTACAACCAGTGTTTTTCGCGATGCGTTCATGTGCTGCTAATTAGTAATGAAATTGGGCTCTAGCCCCCGTCGAATATGCGCCAACAGCTATGCAATGTATAGCAAATAGCGACCCGTCGCGCGGAAACTGCATATGGCCATCCTACTGTGCCCCTCGGATGGCACTGCACGGATTTGCCGGGTAAAGCGAATGTTATTCAACCGACCGTGGCCTAACATACCCGCCAAAGCGATGCTAAGGGTGGTGCACCTCAAGGCTCGCGAGCGGCTTCGCCCAGGCCTTTGGTCAGTGGCCATGCTAAGTAAGACATCACCGTGCGCTTGCCCACAATCACCTCCGCCGTCACGGTCATTCCAGGCAGCAACCTGGCGCTGTCTAACATGTTCTTGAGTGCCGCGCCGTCCAACGTGATGCGCGCCATATAGTAGACGTCGCCATTGCTCTTGGCGGAACTGTCCCGGCGGAAGGCATCTTCACTGAGCGTCCGGATTTTGGCGCTCAAAGTGCCGTGGCGCTGAAACGGAAATGCATCCAGCTTGAGCTTGGCCTCATCCCCGACCTTGACATACCCGATATCGGCGGAGTCGATTTGGACCTCCGCTTCCAACTTGGCGTTCAAGGGCACCAAGGTGAAAAATGTCTCCGCTTCACGCACGATGGACCCGGGTGAGAGTTTGGCAATGTCCAGTACCACCGCATCCACAGGCGCAGTCAACGTGACGAGTCGGCGGCGTTTGTCGGCTTTCTGAATTTGCTCGCGAACGGCATCCCGCTCACGCGTGACGTTCAGCAGGTCTTCCATGGTCTTTTGGCGCCAGCCTTTTTCAAAGGCCGTCTTCTCGGCCTCCGCTGCGGCCAGCTCCCGAACGATCTCTTGCTCCCGATTGGCAACGGACTCCAGGTCGCGCTCCACTTCCTTGCTCTTGATTTGCGCCTCCATGAGTTGAATGGGCGCGCCAAACTTCTGCGCCACCATCTTTTCTTGCATGGTCTCAATGTTCTTGAGGGACGCAAGGCGGGCCGCCGCCAGCTTCTGATCCCGACGATTGGTCGCCAGCGCCGCGCGCAATCTACCAACGGACTCGGCAATCTTCAACTGCTGGGCCTTGTAGTTGGCACGGCGTTCTGTCAGCAGGTTGGCCTGTAACTGGTCATCCGCGGTGCTGCCCGTCTTGGGCTTCTCCGCCACCTGGCCCGAAAGTTCTTCCTCCAGACCTTTGGCCTGGGTTTCCAGGCTGTCCAGCCGGAGCTGCAACACATTCTCATCCGCCTGGATGAAGGTGGCGTCCAGGGTCGCAAGGGCGTCCCCTTTCTTCACCAGTTGGCCAATCCGCACATCCACGCTCTGAATGATGGAAGTCTCCAGCGGCTGAACCACCACGTTGGGCAAGGGGTTGACCAGACCACCCCGTGCGACCACGACCTGGTCCAGCTCAGAAACCGATGCCCACACCGCGAAAGAAATCACACCCAGCAGCAGCACCCGCAAGGTCACTTGGGCCCAGCGGGGCACAGGGCTCCTCTCCAGCTCATCCGCATCCGGCAAGTACTCAATCGCCGTCTTCCCCTTGGAAGCTTTCGGCTTGTCACTGGAGAACCACTTGCTCATAGGTGGCTCGTCTGTTGGTTCCAGAGCTGCTGGTAGGTCTGGCAACGGGTCAGCAGCTCCTGGTGGCGACCGCTATCCATCAACTTGCCATGCTGCATCACCAGGATCGCGTTGGCGTTCACCAAGGTAGAGAGCCGGTGGGAAATCATGATCACGGTCCGTCCCACGGCGATGCGCGACAAATTGTTGATGAAAATGGATTCACTTTCAGGATCCAGTGCGCTGGCCGCCTCGTCCAGAATCAGAATTCGGGGTTTGGTAAGCAGCGTGCGTGCGATCGATAGCCGTTGCTTTTGCCCCCCTGACAGGTTGGAAGCATTTTCTTCCAACATGGTGTTGTAGCCTTGGGGCAGGCGCTCAATGAACTCCGCGGCGCCCGCGGCGTCTGCCGCCGCCACGATTTCCTCGAACGGAGCCTCCGGTTTCGCGGCCGCGATGTTCTCGCGCACCGTGCCACGGAACAGGAAGTTCTCTTGCAGTACTACGCCGATCTGACGGCGCAAATGTGCGAGCTCAATTTCGCGGGCATCCGTCCTGTCAAAACGAACTATGCCTTCCTGCACGCTGTAAAGGCCCTGGATTAGCTTGGTGAGGGTGGTTTTACCGGAGCCGCTTCGACCCACAATACCAACCACCGTACCGGCCTGAATCGTCAGACTTGCGCGATCCAGCGCCGTAACACTGGAACCTGGGTACCTGAAAGTCACATCGTCGAACGAAATCTCCCCGGCCAGTTCCGGGCGCAACCCGCCTGCGCCAGCTCGCCCCTCGGAGGGTCGATTCATAACTTCGCCCAGCATACGCACCGACAGCGCCACCTCCTGGTACTCGTTCACCAGCGACACAATGGCCAGCAGTGGGGAAATAACGCGGCCGGAAATCATTTGAAACCCGATCAAGGCGCCGACCGACAGAGTCTGATCAAACACTTGTTGTGTTCCGATGACGATGATCACGACGGGCAACAATTTCCCCAGAAAGTCGGTAATAGCGTTTCCGGTAATCGCTACTTTGCCCACCCGGAAGTGCATGTTGATTGACTGTGCAGATCGCTGATCCCACAAACGACGTTGTGCCGGCTCGATGGCCAAAGCTTTGACCGTACGCATACCGTGGATAGTCTCCACCAGCATGGATTGCCGCTGACCTTCCGCAGTGTTGAGGTCATTGAGACGACGCTGAAAGATGGGCACCATGGCCATCACCACTCCTGCAATCATCAAGGTGAATACCAAGGTGATCAGCGCCAACTTGACCGAGTAGGCAAACAGGATCGGCAAGAAAATGAGCAGTGAAGTGGCATCCAATGCAGTAAAGAACATCCGACCTGTCAGAAAGGCTCGTATACGCTCCACCTGTTGCATGTAGCGCGTCACGACCCCAGCAGTGGTGGTCTCAAAATAATCGATGGGCAGTGACAGCAGGTGTGCAAAGGTTCTGCGCGTCAACCGCATATCAATTTTGTTCGACGCGGAGATGGTCAGAATCTGCCGCAAAAACCCAAGCAATGAGTCGAAAACCAATGCAATCACTACGCCAACGCCAAGCACCCAGAGCGTGGAGATACTTTGGTGGACAAGCACTTTGTCGATCACCAACTGGAAAAACATGGGGGATGCCAGGGCGAGGATGTGCATGGCCATGGCAGCCAGCGCGATATCGCGAAACGCTGTCTTTTGCTTCAGAATTTCAGGAATGAACCACCTAAACCCGAATGGCTGACTCACCTCTGCAGAAGCGAAGATTCGCTTCATAAAGAACACTTCACCCTGCCACTGGGCGCAGAACTTCTCTCGCCCCACCATAAGTACCGCGGTGGGATTGTCCGCCAGCGGGTTCAGGATGGCGACTTGCCCACCCTCATTAGGGGTCGCCGCCATGACAATGACGCAATTGCCGTCGCCCATTCTGGCAATCACGGGGAAAACGCCTCCTTGTGCCAGCAAGGAATCCCAGCTTAGTTTGTCTACCCGCGCTTTCAGCCCGATGTCTGCAGCAATACGCAGTACCGTGGCAACGGACGGTTCTTCCCCCGCCAGAGCGTAGTCTTCGATGAGACGCTCAGGGTTGATGGGCAACCGGTGGTGCTGCGCAACTGCGGCCAAGCACTGAATGGTCGTATGAGGAAAGCGATCTGCCATTGTTGTTGATAGCCCAACTTGGGATCAACTATTTCAACATGGCACTGCCGGCGTAAACCCCTCAATTGGGGCAAGAATTGCCGCTATTTTGAATCGCGACCAGCGAGCAGCATATCCCCAGCCTGCGGGTCCTGAATGCCGGTGAGTTTCAAGGATGTCGTGGTCGGCACCCCCAGTGACGGGCTACCCATCGCAGTTCCATTCACATCGAACTGTTTCAT
>NZ_JAVDXO010000015.1:0-66286 GCF_031457975.1 Rhodoferax saidenbachensis | reverse complement strand
CAATGAATCTGGACATATTCAATCCTCCACACGGCTTGATATGTCATAGCAAATGTGGGGAGAGATTCAAGGTGTTTTCACACAGCCTCGGTCGAAAGCGATCGCCGATGAAGATATCCGCAGTGTTTCTGCAAACAGCGCCAATGACGAATCCCTCACTCACCTCAGAGTCCGCAACTTAGACCCAAAGTCCCCTCATTTCGCCACACACCAAAGTATTCCCAAAATTCGTCCCCCAGACTTCTCTCATCACCACAAGAGAAGTCCCCATGACCATCACCTGCTTTATCCGCTACGAAATCGACCCGTTCCAGAAAGACCAGTTCACGGCCTACGCCAACAACTGGGCCCGCATCATCCCCCGCCTGGGTGGGCATTTGCTGGGCTACTTTGTGCCGCACGAGGGCAGCAACTACGAGGCCTGGGGGCTGATCTCCTTCCCCAGCCTGGCGGCATATGAGGCCTACCGCCAGCGCCTGCGGGTGGACGATGAGGCACAGGCCAACTTTGCCTTTGCGCAGCGCGAGCGCTTCATCCTGAAGGAAGAGCGCACTTTCCCCCAGCCGGTGCCCGCCAGCTACCTGCAAGCGCCCACCGGCTATGTGGAGGCCGCATGATTGCCGTACTGTTTGAGGTAACGCCCCTGCCGGGGCAGGAGGCGCGCTACTTTGACATTGCGGCCATGCTGCGCGAGCACCTGCAGGCCATCGACGGCTTTGTGTCGGTGGAGCGGTTTCAAAGCCTGACGCGGCCCGGTACTTACTTGTCTTTGAGCTACTGGCGCGACGAAGCCGCCGTGCGCGCCTGGCGCAACCAGGCCGACCACCGGACCGGGCAGGCCGAGGGGCGCGAGGCGGTGTTTACCGACTACCGCATCCGCGTGGCGCAGGTGCTGCGCGACTACACTCAAACGCAGCGCAGCGAGGCCCCGGACGATTCCAACGCGGCACTGCTTACGCCCCCTCTCAGCCCCCATCACCCACCCGCATGACTTCCACCCCATACGAGCCCAAGCTGGCCAGCGTTGCTGCGGTGATTGCCGACGCCACGCGGGCGCGCATGCTCAGCTACCTGCTGGCAGGCGACTACGCCAGCGCGGGTGAGCTGGCGCGGGCCGCGTCGGTATCGCCGGCCACGGCCAGCGGGCATTTGGGCAAGCTGATGGCGGCAGAGCTGCTGGTGTGCGAGCAGCGCGGGCGGCACCGCTACTACAAACTTGCCGACGATGAGGTGGCCCACGCGCTGGAGGCGGTGGCGCTGATCGCCGAGCGCCGCACCCACACCGCGGCCTGGGCCAACCCCACGCTCCAGCGGCTGCGCTTTGCGCGCTGCTGCTACGGGCACCTGGCGGGGCAACTGGGCGTGGAGATGTTTTCGCAGTTGCTGTCCAAGGAATGGCTGTGCCCCGCTGGCGATGGCTACCTGCTCACCGCGCAGGGCAAGGCCGGGCTCAATGCGATGGGCTTTGTGGTGGACGGCATGGACAAACCCTCCGCATCCACTCGCCTGGCCTACCGCTGCCTGGACTGGTCAGAGCGCCGCGACCACATGGCCGGCAAGCTACCCAAGGCACTGCTAACCCACTGCCTGGACCAAGGCTGGCTGCGCCGCCATGACGGCGAACGCGCGCTGGAGGTAACACCGCTGGGGCGCAAGCACCTGGCGGGCTTGCTGCCCTCGGTCAATGCGTTATGAATGAAATAGGCCACTAGCCCGCGTGAAATATGCGCAAGCAGCTTCTGTTTTGATAGCAGACAACTAGTACCAAGACTCCTGCGTAAGCACCCGCAGGTGTGCGCTTGTAGCTGCTAACTCGATCAGGCAAGAGTGTCGAGCTGGCTGCCTGGTCTTGAGGTCTGGGGTTCTGTCGCGCGGCGTTGCGGGCTGGCGGCCTCGGCCTTGCGGGACTGCACTTCCTGCTGCGCCTGTTGGCGTGCGCGCTGAATGGCACTGATCTGCGCCTGCACCATCTGGATCTGGGCTTGCAGCAGTTTGACCCTCTCCTTTTTTGCCTTGGCCTCCATGTCTGACGTGGCCACGCTCTTGAGCTCTTCCACCAGGGACTTCAGTTGCTTTTGCAGCTTGGCAATATCGCTGGCAGTAGCACTGGAGGCCGCATTGCCGGTCGATGGGGAGAGGGAGACTTGCATACCCCCTCTATCGGCCTTTTGAGGATGAAATGAAGAACTGGCAGGTCTGCTGCCCTCGGTCAACGACTTATGAATAAAAAATGCCGAAAACCCTTGTGGAATATGCGCAAGCAGCTATTCAATTAATAGCAAAACACCACTACATCCCTCAATCCCGGTCGCGCTCGCGGGCCCAGATGGCGCCAAAAGCTTTCAGCTTGGCCCAGGGGCCTACGCGCTCTTCGGACAGCACATCCAGAAAATCAGACAAGCGCTTGGACTTGGCCATGGTGTACAGGGTCAGCGCGATGGTGACTACAAACACCACGGCAAACACCAGCACTTTGCGGGATAGGGAAGCGTCGGCCTCGGCCAGCAAGTTCATACCCAGAAAGCCGGTTGTGATGGTGCCTATCAAGCCCAAGATGGTGACCACAGTCAGGCGCACCACAGTGTTGGCCTGGCGGCGCAGGCTGTCAGCTTCGAGGTAGTTGTTCATGTCGGCGATGCGCTCTTTGACTTCGGCATACAGCGGGTCCAGCCCCAGGTGCTGCGCACACTTGGCAAACAGCGCGCGGGTTTGGGCTTGCTCCGAGATTTCATGAAACCAGTAGCGGTGGGTAAAACGCAAAAAACTGGCAAAGGTGCTGCGGATGCTGCGCTTGAAAGCCCGCACGCTGCAGGGGTCGCTGATGTTGAGGTTACGCAGTGTTTCGGCCAGCCGGTCTGAAAACATCAACAGCGCGGCCTTCTGAAAATGTGCAATCAAAAACAGCAGAAAGTGCTGGTGCCTGAACTGTGCCAACACGCCTCGGTCACGGCACGAAAAAAAGTGGCTGTTGGCATCGCCCACCACGATCAACGAATGGCCGGTGCAGAGGTAGCGGGTGTGGGGCGCAGCGCCTGCGGGTGTCCAGAACCGGTCGTAGCAATAGCGCTCTTCAAAATCGTTGAGGTGGTCGTCGGCAAAGGGCAGCGCGGCATCACCATCGGCACTGCCCGCGCCGGTGACCAACCCTAGCCGTACAAAATCGCTCCGGCTCAAGGTCTGGGGGTCGTCCACTGCAAGGTAGCCCAGCAAGGGCATGCGGTAGTACTCAATCTGCCGGTAGCGCAGGGCACCTACCTGCTCCGAATGGTCGCTCACCAGGGGCTGCAGTAGCCAATCCCAGTGGGCGGCAATGCGGGGTGCGCGGTGGCGGGCCACATGCGACATGAATAGGTCGGGCTGACCCGCGTCGGATTGCGCCAGCACCTGCCCTTGCGCGCCCAGCCACTCGGCCTGGTGCAGACAGTGCTGGGCCTGCCCCCGCGCATCCCAGCCCGAAGGGTAGCCGCGGCCAAAGCGGTAGAGCAGCTCTTGCGCCTGGGTGAGCGGCAGGTTGTCACCCGCCACCTCGACGTTGAGCAGGACCAGGTCCAGGTCCAAAAAGAAATACAGATCGACATGCACCACACTCAGGGTGATGGCCTCGGCGCCGGGCCGCAACACGACGCGCACTGCGCCGACGTCGTGGCGGCGGAACACCCGCATGGGCGAGCCGTGTACCTGCCCGCCGCCCTTGGCATGGCCTTCGCCATACAGAAAGCGCTGCACATAGGGCAAGAAAGTAACGAACTCGTTGTAGTGCCGCTCGTGAAAGTTGCAGGCATCCCCGGTGTATTCGTCCACCACTTCGCGCCAGGGGGTGGCGTCGCCCATGGCGGACAAGATTTCCCAGGGCTTGGCGTGCTTCGCCTCGGCCCCTCGCACCGGCATCAGCCGCAGGGGCCACAGCAAAATTTGACCGAAATGGCGTACGCCGTGGGGGGCTTCAGGCTGGTGCATGCCGGCCAGTATCGCACCGACCTCTGGCGCTGAAAAGACTTAGCCGCGACCCACAAACGGCATATTGGTCGCCATGATGGTCATGAACTGCACGTTGGTGGACAGGGGCAGCTGCGCCATGTGCAGCACGGCGTCGGCCACTTCCTGCACATCCATCATGGGTTCCACGGCGATCTCGCCATGGGCCTGCAGCACACCGGTTGCCATGCGGGCCGACAGCTCGGTCAGCGCGTTGCCAATGTCAATTTGGCCGCAGGCGATGTTGTACTTGCGGCAGTCCAAAGAGATGGACTTGGTCAGGCCGGTGATGGCGTGTTTGGTGGCGGTGTAGGGCGCAGAGTTGGGGCGCGGGGCATGCGCGGAGATGGATCCGTTGTTGATAATGCGCCCGCCTTGCGGCGTCTGGCTCTTCATGAGGCGGATAGCGCCTTGGGCGCACAGGAAAGAGCCCGTCAGGTTGGCGTCCACCACGGTTTGCCATTGCGCAAACGTGATGTCTTCGATGTTGACTTTGGGCGCGCCAACGCCTGCGTTGTTGAACAACAAGTCCAGCCTGCCAAACTTTTCCTGGATGGTTGCAAACAGCTGGTCCACCGATTCCGGCTGGCTCACATCCGCGCACACCGGGTGGGCACGGTCGGTGCCGCTGGCCTGGGCCACTGCGTTCAAGGGCTCGACCCGACGCCCGGTCAGCACCACGCGGTAGCCCGCCTGCAGCAGCGCCAGGGCCACGGCCCGCCCGATGCCGGTGCCAGCACCGGTGACCAATGCGACGGGGGAGTTGGAGTTCATGGGGGGCCTTTCAAAAAAACAATGCCACCGCTTTGTACCAGATGGATTGACGCCCCCCAGGCTCACGCGCCCCGCAGTTCGGTCTTGCGCTCGATGATGCGCGACACCAATCCGTACTCCACCGCCTCTTCGGCCGACATCCAGTAGTCGCGCTCAATATCCACCAGCACGGTCTCCAGCGGCTTGCCGGTCTCACGCGCGATGGTGCGGGCAATGCGCTCACGCGCCTTGACGATCTCGCGCGCCTGGATGGCGATGTCGCTGGCCGGGCCACCGGAGCCGCCGCTGGGTTGGTGGATGAGAAAGCGCGTGTTGGGCGTGCAGTAGCGCCGCTCACGCGGCACCGACAAATACAGATGCGTGGCCGCGCTGCCCACCCAGCCGGTGCCCACCATGTTCACTGGCGCAGCGATGAAGCGCACGATGTCGTGGATGGCGTCGCCCGACTCCAGGTGGCCGCCCGGCGAGCTGACCAGCATGTCGATGGGCTCGGCGCTGTCGGCGTCCAACGCGATGAGGCGGCGCGTCACATCGGCGGCCATCAGGTCGGTGACGCTTCCAAAGACCAGCAGCGTGCGGGACTTGAAGGCTTTTTCCTCCAGGTACGAGGTGCGCGGCTCGGGGGCGCTGGCGGGGGTGTCGGCTTTGTCTGGGGTGTCCATGGTGGGTTTCCTGGTGGTTGAACTGCTATGACGAACGAGGGGCGGTTTTCGTGACACTGCACCGCCAACCAGGCTATGGCACCATGCGGCCATGTACGACGCAAGCCCCCGCCCCGCCCTGCCCGACGCCGACCACCGCCGCCTGGTGCGTGCCGCCACCCGCCTGCTGGGCCCGGCGGACGCCGAGGACGCGGTGCAGGACGCCTATGTGCGTGCGCTGGAGGGCGAGCAACGTGAACTCAACTCCGCCCAGGCCTGGCTGCTGACCGTAGTGCGCAACCTCGCCATCGACCGCCTGCGCCGCCGTAGCTGGATGCAGCAGTGGCTGGAGGAAACGGGCACTGCCGATGCGGAGCAAGCTTCGCCCTCTGCCGAGACAGACGCCGCACTGGCGCAAGAAGCCAGCCGCGCCCTGCGCCTGCTGGCCGCCCACCTGGCGCCCGAAGACGGCGCCGCACTGCTGCTGCATGAAGTATTTGAAGTGAGCCACGCCGAGATTGCCGAGGCCAACGGCCGGTCCGAAGCCGCCAGCCGGCAGCAACTGCGCCGCGCGCTGCTGCGGCTGCGGCAAGCGCGCAGTTCGGCGGATGAACCTGCGCCAACTGAGCGAGAGCCCAGCGAAGAAACCGTTTTCCGCCTCTACCTGCAGTCCCTGCAGCTGCGTGACCCGCAGGTCCTTTGGGCCATGCTGCGGCATCCGCCTATCAGCGCGGTGGCGGGGATGTCCGCGATGGCCAACGAGGCCACTGCAACACCGCACGCCATCACGAGCGGTGTGGTGCAGATGGGCGGGCAACTGGGCCTGGTGCTCACACTGGACGGCGTGCGCCTGTGCGTGGTGCCGCTGGGCGTGCGGGCCGAGCAAGAGGCTGACGTGGCGCTGTTTTCATAAGAAATAGGCCTCCAGCCCGCTTGGCGTATGCGCAAGCAGCTTCTATTTTGATAGCACCACCAATGGAGAAAACTCCCTTAACCCGGAATCCAGAGCGTGGGCAACCCGGCCAGCGGCTTGAGCAGTTTGGCTACGGCTCCGCTCTTCACCAGCTGCGTGGCGTGCGCAATGTCGGGCGCTAGGTAGCGGTCCACATGGTGGGCGGGGATGTCTTTGCGCAAGAGCGCGTGCACGGCTTCCAGCACCGGCGAGCTTTGGAGCGGACGCAAAAACTCGATGCCCTGTGCGGCAGCCAACAGTTCGATGCCCAGGATGTGGGCGGTGTTGTGGATCATGCCCTGCAGGCGGCGCGCGGCAAAGGTGGCCATGGACACATGGTCTTCCTGGTTGGCGCTGGTGGGCAGGCTGTCCACGCTGGCGGGGTGGGCCATGGATTTGTTTTCCGACGCCAACGCGGCGGCGGTGACGTGCGCAATCATGAAACCGCTGTTGAGACCCGCATCGGCAGTCAGGAAAGGTGGCAGGCGCGACACGCCGCTGTCGATCAGCATGGCAATGCGGCGCTCGGCGATGGCGCCCACTTCGGCAATGGCCAGCGCCATGCCATCGGCCGCCATGGCCACGGGCTCTGCATGGAAGTTGCCACCGGAAATCATGGCTCCATCATCCGGGAACACGAGCGGGTTGTCGGTGACCGCATTGGCTTCAATGAGCAGCACGCGCGCGGCGTGGCGCAGTTGGTCCAGGCAGGCGCCCACCACCTGCGGCTGGCAGCGCAGGCAGTACGGGTCTTGCACGCGGTCATCGCCTTCAGCGTGACTGGCGCGGATGGGGCTGCCCTTGAGCAGCTCGCGGTAGTACTGCGCCACGTCGATCTGGCCGGGCTGGCCGCGCACGGCGTGGATGCGGGGGTCAAACGGGCCGTCGCTGCCACGCGCTGCGTCCAGCGTCAGCGCGCCAATCAGCAGCGCGGCTTCCAGCACCGGCTCAAAGGCCAGCAGGCCATGCAACGCCAGCGCAGTCGAGGTTTGCGTGCCGTTGATGAGGGCCAGGCCTTCCTTGGCCTCCAGCTCCAGTGGGGCGATACCAGCTTTCTGCAGCGCCTGCAGTGCAGGCACGCGCTCGCCATTCACCATCATGTCGCCCTCGCCCATCAGCGCCAGCGTCATGTGGGACAGCGGCGCCAGGTCACCCGATGCCCCCACCGAGCCTTGTGCGGGAACAAAGGGCACCAGACCTGCGTTGTGCACAGCCAACAGCGTGTCCACCACCAGCTCGCGGCAGCCCGAATAGCCACGCGCCAGGCTGGCGGCCTTGGTAGCCATCATCAGCCGCATGATGGGGGCGGCCAGCGGCTCGCCCACGCCCACGCTGTGGCTGCGGATCAGATTGCGCTGCAGCGTGGCCAGTTGGTCTTTGCTGATGCGCTTGTTCGCCAGCTTGCCAAAGCCAGTGTTGACGCCATACACGGGCGCGTCGCCATCGGCCGCGGCCTTGACCAGCGCGTGCGATGCGCGCATGGCCACGCGGGCGGACTCGGGGAGGCTCAGCTGGCACACGCCGGCGTGGATGAGGTCCAGCTCGTCGAGCGTGATCTTGCCGGGGTTCAAAACGAGAGAGGTCATGGGTTCTTCTTTCTTGTTGTTGTGGATTATTTGGCCAGCATGGGCAGGTTCATGCCCTGCTCCTTGGCGCACTGCACGGCAATGTCATAGCCCGCATCGGCATGGCGCATCACGCCAGTGCCGGGGTCGTTCCACAGCACACGCTCCAGGCGCTTGGCGGCCGCGTCCGTGCCATCGGCCACGATGACCACGCCGCTGTGCTGGCTGTAGCCCATGCCCACACCGCCGCCGTGGTGCAGGCTGACCCAGGTGGCGCCACCTGCGGTGTTGAGCAGCGCGTTGAGCAGCGGCCAGTCGCTCACTGCGTCCGATCCGTCTTGCATGCTTTCGGTTTCGCGGTTGGGCGATGCCACGCTGCCGCTGTCCAGGTGGTCGCGGCCGATCACGATGGGGGCCTTGAGTTCGCCGTTTTTCACCATCTCGTTGAAGGCCAGGCCGGCGCGGTGACGCTCGCCCAGGCCGATCCAGCAGATGCGTGCGGGCAGGCCCTGGAAGGCGATGCGCTCACCCGCCATGTCCAGCCAGCGGTGCAAGGCCTTGTCTTCGGGGAACAGCTCCTTCATTTTGGCGTCGGTCTTGCGGATGTCCTCGGGGTCACCACTCAGCGCCACCCAGCGGAACGGGCCCTTGCCGCGGCAGAACAGCGGACGCACATAGGCGGGCACAAAACCGGGGAAGTCAAACGCGTTCTTCACGCCCTGGTCCAGCGCCACCTGGCGGATGTTGTTGCCATAGTCCACGGTGGGGATGCCCATGGCCTGGAAGTCCAGCATGGCCTGCACATGCACCGCGCAGCCCTCGGCGGCGGCGGCCCGCAATGTAGCGTGCTGCGTGTCGTCCGCCTGCGCGGCGCGCCATTGCTCCACGGTCCAGCCGCTGGGCAGGTAGCCGTTCACCAGGTCGTGGGCGGAGGTCTGGTCGGTCACGATGTCGGGGCGCACACCGCCGGTAGCGCCAGCCTTCACCCGCTTCACCAGCTCGGGCAGGATGTCAGCCGCGTTGCCCAAAAGCGCAATCGACACGGCTTTCTTCTCGGCCGTGTACTTGGCCAGGCGCGCCAGTGCGTCATCCAGGTCCTTGGCCTGCTCATCCACGTAGCGGGTTTTCAGTCGGAAGTCGATGCGGCTTTGCTGGCATTCAATGTTGAGGGACGATGCGCCTGCAAAGCTGGCGGCCAGCGGCTGCGCGCCGCCCATGCCACCCAGGCCTGCGGTCAAGATCCAGCGGCCCGCCAGGCTGCCGCCGTAGTGCTGCTTGCCAGCCTCCACAAAGGTCTCGTAGGTGCCTTGCACAATGCCTTGGCTGCCAATGTAGATCCAGCTGCCGGCCGTCATCTGGCCGTACATCATCAGACCCTTTTTATCCAGTTCGTGAAAGTGCTCCCAGGTGGCCCACTTGGGCACCAGGTTGGAGTTTGCAATCAGCACACGCGGTGCATCCGCATGGCTGCGGAACACGCCCACGGGCTTGCCGCTTTGCACCAGCAGGGTTTCGTCCTCGTTCAAGTTGCGCAGGCTTTCCAGAATCGCCTCGTAGCAGTCCCAGTTGCGCGCGGCCTTGCCAATGCCGCCGTACACCACCAGGGCATCGGGGTTTTCGGCCACTTCGGGGTCCAGGTTGTTTTGCAGCATGCGGTAGGCGGCTTCGATCAGCCAATTCTTGCAATGCAGCGCGGTGCCGCGGGGTGCGCGCACGGGGTGGGCTTGGGAGGGTGTGGTAGTGGATGCCATGGGGTTTCTCTCGCAAACAACAAAGAATGTGGCGAAGTCTACTTGTCTAGACATGTCTATGCAACTAGAATTTATCCTCATGGCACAAGCACCCTATACCCGCGTAAAAGAGTTCCTCAAACAAGGTCTGGCCGATGGACGCTGGACGCCGGGGGCGCAGATGCCCTCTGAATCCGAACTGGTGGCCCAGTTCCAGGTCAGCCGCATGACGGTGGGCCGCGCCATCCGCGAGCTGCAGGCCGAAGGCTTTGTCACCCGCGTGCAGGGTGTGGGCACCTTTGCAGCCCACCTGCAGCGCGTGTCGTCCACTCTCACCATCCAAGATTTGCACGAAGAGATCTTGGCGCGCGGCCACCAGCACCATGCGCGCGTAGTGCTGTCGCGCGAGGAAGCCACGGCCGATGGCCTGACGCAGCAACTGGGCCTGCCACTGGGGGCGCCGGTATTCCAC
The DNA here is from genome assembly GCF_031457975.1 of Rhodoferax saidenbachensis. Classification (GTDB taxonomy): domain Bacteria; phylum Pseudomonadota; class Gammaproteobacteria; order Burkholderiales; family Burkholderiaceae_C; genus Allorhodoferax; species Allorhodoferax saidenbachensis_A. The sequence goes on along the minus strand of NZ_JAVDXO010000015.1, from coordinate 56,177 downwards.
ACGCTCATCGTGCATTACGAAAACGGCGTCCCCCTGCAGTGCGAAGACCGCTATGTCAACCCGGCCTGCGCACCCGACTACCTGAATGTGGACTTCACCCAGACCACACCCACCCATTACCTGCTGGAAGTGGCACCGCTGTGGGAGGCGCAATACTCCATAGAAGCCGGTCGCCCCAACGCGCAGGAGGCCGAGCTGCTGGGCATCACCCCGGCCGACCCCTGCCTCATCGTGGTACGCCGCACCATGAACCGCGACGTGCCCATCACCCTGGCGCGGCTGGTGCACCCCGGCGCACGCTACCAGCTGCAAGGGCAGTTCAAGCCATGACACCGCAAGTCATCCACGCGCAAGACCGCACGCCACAACCCTGGCGCAACGGTGGCGGGCAAACGCGCGAACTACTGACCTGGCCCCCCGGGGAGCACTGGCAGCTGCGCATCAGCCGTGCAGACATTGATGCCGACGGCCCCTTCTCGGCCTTCCCCGATGTGCAGCGCTGGTTTGCCGTGCTGCAGGGTGCTGGTGTGGCACTGCAGCTGGGCAGCGAGCACCGGCTGCATGTAGGCGATGCCCCCCTGTGCTTTGACGGAGCCGCAGCGCCCGAGTGCCGCCTGCTGGACGGCCCCACGCAAGACCTGAACCTCATGGTGCGCAAGGGCAAGGGCTTGATGCAGGCCGTGCGGTCGGGTCAAACGTGGTTTGCCACGTTGAGCGCCTGTGGCCTCTACACCTGTCAGGCCGGAGAGTGGAGCGATGGCACGCAGACCGTACACCTGGCCGCCCACACGCTGCTGTGGCACAGCACGCCGCGCAACGCCACGTGGCAGTTTGTGGCAGGCGACAGCACCCCAGCCCTGTGCGCCTACTGGCTGGGCTTTTCCCCCTTCAGCGCCACCATTGGAGGCCACGCATGACCGCCCTCACCCTCTGGCGCAACGCCAAGCTCGCCACCCTGCAGGGCAGCACCCCGTGGGGGTGGATAGAAGATGGCACGCTGCTTACGCAGGGCGATCGCATCGTCTGGGTGGGTGAAGCATCGGCCCTGCCCGCCGCGCAGGCCAAGCAGGTGGAAGATGAATACGACCTGGGCGGCGCCCTGCTCACACCCGGGCTGGTGGACTGCCACACGCACCTGGTGTATGGCGGCCAGCGCGCCGCAGAGTTTGAGCAACGCCTGCAAGGCGCCAGCTACGAAGCCATCGCACGGGCGGGCGGCGGCATACGCTCTACCGTGGCGGCCACACGGGCCGCCAGCGACGAAGAGTTGCTGGCCAGCGCCACGCGCCGCGCACACAGCCTGATGGCCGATGGCGTGACCACGGTGGAAATCAAATCGGGCTATGGCCTGAGCGAGTGGGACGAGGCGCGCTGCTTGCGCGTGGCCCGTACGCTAGGCCAAACCTTGCCACTGAGCGTGCGCACCACCTACCTGGGTGCGCACGCCCTGCCCCCCGAATTTGCAGGCCGCACCGATGACTATGTAGATGCCGTCTGCACCTGGATGCCTGCGCTGCACGCGCAAGGACTGGTGGACGCGGTGGATGCGTTTTGCGAGAACATTGGCTTCACGCCCGCGCAGACGCGGCGCGTCTTCGAGGCCGCGCGCGCGTTAGGCCTCCCGGTCAAGCTGCATGCCGAACAACTGAGCGACCAAGGTGGTGCGGCACTGGCGGCAGAGTTTGGCGCGCTGTCGTGTGACCACCTGGAGCACCTGAGCGAATCCGGCATCCGCGCCATGCACACCGCTGGCACCGTGGCCGTGCTGCTGCCCGGTGCCTATTACTTTCTACGCGACACGACGTTGCCGCCGATAGACGCCCTGCGCGCCCACGGCGTACCCATGGCCATTGCCACGGACCACAACCCCGGCACCTCGCCCGGCCTCTCCTTGCTGCTCATGCTCAACATGGCCTGCACCCTGTTCCGCCTGACGCCCGAAGAAGCGCTGCGCGGCGCGACCGTGCACGGCGCGCGCGCGCTGGGCCTGCACGACCGCGGCACGCTAGCGGCCGGCCAACGCGCGGACTTCTGCGTGTGGGACCTGGAACACCCCAACGAACTGGCCTACTGGTTTGGCCACAACCCTTGCCGCCGCACCATTGCGGGCGGACTGGAGCGCACGTTATGACGAATGCTGTATTCACCTTGACGCCCGGCAGCACGCCGCTGCTGGTGAGCTTTCCCCACGTGGGCACCGAGATACCACCGGACCTGCAGGCCCGCATGGTGCCGCGCGCACTGGCCACCGAAGACACCGACTGGCACCTGGAGCCGCTCTACGCTTTTGTGCGTGACATGGGCGCAGGCACTATCGTGCCGCACTATGCCCGCTATGTGGTGGACCTGAACCGACCGCCCGAGAACGCGCCCATGTACCCCGGCGTGAACAACACCGAGCTGTGCCCCACGCGCTTTTTCAGTGGCGAGCCGCTGTACCGTGATGGCATGGCACCTAGCGAAACCGAAATTTCCGCCCGGGTTGAAACCTACTGGCGCCCCTACCACGACGCATTGCAAGCGGAGCTGCTGCGCCTGCGCAACCTGCATGGCCACGCCGTGCTGTTTGACGCGCACAGCATCCGCTCCGTGTTGCCCTGGCTGTTTGACGGCCAGTTGCCGGACCTGAATCTGGGCACCGTGAATGGCAGCAGCGCCGCACCAGCATTGCGCGAGGCGCTATCAAAAGTATTGCAAAGCCAAAGCCACTTCAGCCAGGTGGTGGACGGCCGCTTCAAGGGCGGTCACATCACGCGCCACTACGGCCAGCCGGCCGAGAACGTGCACGCCATCCAGTTGGAGATGTGCTGGCGCTGCTACATGGCCGAGGAACCGCCCTACGCCATTGACCCGGCACGCGCCGCCGCCGTGCTGCCTGTGCTACGGGCGCTGGTACAGACCCTGGTGAACTGGAGGCCCGCATGAGCGAACAACTCTTGTGGGCAACGCAGGCCTGGATCAACGGCCGCTGGGAAACCAATGTGTGCCTAGCCGTGGACGCGCAAGGCCACTGGGCCGACATCACCCCCAACATCCCCACCCCGCCCACCCACGCCACCGTGCTACCCGGACCGGTGCTGCCGGGCCTGGTCAATGCACACAGCCATGCGTTTCAGCGCGCGTTTGCAGGCCTGGCCGAGCGGCGCGAATCGGCAGCGGACGATTTCTGGTCCTGGCGCGACCGCATGTATGGCGTGGCGCTGCGCATCACGCCCGCGCAGCTGCGCGCTGTGGCGGCGCAGTTGTATGTGGAATTGCTGCAGGGCGGCTACACGCAGATCTGCGAATTTCACTACCTGCACCACCAGCCCGACGGCCAACCCTATGCGGACGCAGCCACCATGGCCTGGGCCGTAGCCGATGCGGCGGCCGACGCGGGCCTGGGCCTCACTGTGCTGCCTGTGCTGTACGAACGCGCGGGCTTTGCCCAGCCAGCGCTGCGGCCCGACCAGCGCCGCTTTGCGGGCACACCAGATTTCATCGCCCGGCTGCAGGCCGCGGTGCAAACCAATGGTCGCCCGCTGGTGAATGCAGGCGTGGCCATCCATTCGTTGCGCGCAGCATCGGCTGAATCCATAGACGCGCTGCTCGCGCAGGTGGGCGAAGCCGACATGCCCATCCACATCCACGTGGCCGAGCAGATGCAGGAGGTGCGCGACTGTCTGGCCGCCACCGGCCAGCGCCCCATTGCCTGGCTGGGCCAGCGCTGGCACATGGACGCACGCTGGCAGTTGGTGCACGCCACGCACACCGAACAAACCGAGATTGACTCCGTGGCGCGCAGCGGCGCAGGCATCGTCATCTGCCCCAGCACCGAGGGCAACCTGGGTGATGGCTTTGCCGACCTGCCCGCGTGGCTGGCCGCAGGTGTGCCCATGGCCGTGGGGTCCGACAGCCATGTGAGTCGCCAGTGGGCGGAAGAACTGCGCTGGCTGGAATACGGCCAGCGCCTGCGCCTGCAGCAGCGCAACGTGGCCGCCGCACCCACACAACAGCCGGCCACTGCCGCACGCCTGTTCGACGCAGCATTGCAAGCGGGTGGTCCCGCTGCAGGCCAGAGGTTGTGGGGGCTGACACGTGGCGCGCGTGCCGACGCGCTAGTGCTGGATGTGCAAACGCCGGGCTTGCTGGGCGTGCCCGCGAGCCACCAACTGGACGCGCTGGTATTTGCGACCAACACCTCGGCGCTGAGCCAAGTCTGGGTGGCAGGCCGCAAGCTGGTGCATGCGGGCCGCCATGTGGAGCAAGACCGCATTGCCCGGGCGTTCGAGGCCACGATGCAGGCCCTCTGGGGTCATCATCAAGATTGCTGTCACTGAATGCCCTGGGGCTTTCAAGTGAATCATCACTATATTGGCGTCAACATTTGATCCGTTAGGCGACTTGATTGCTAGGATTCCCGCCTAACCCGAACGGAAACTCCAATGAAAAGCGCGTTACCCCAGCCTCAGAAGTGACCGATAGATGGCCACCATGGGCTTCCATGATGGCCCGTGTGATGGCCAGACCCAAGCCGGCACCGTCGCTCTCAGGGTGAGCCCTGGATTTGTCGACGCGGAAGAAGCGGTCGAACAACCGTGGCAGCATTTCCGGTCTGATGTCGGCACCATGGTTCGTCACGTGAACGCTGGTGCTGCTGGCGTGGGTCTGGATGTGAATGGAAACGGCTGAACTCGGGGTTGCATAGCGCAGCGCATTGGACAGCAGGTTGCTTAGTGCGCGACGCAGCATCAATCGATCGCCATCGATGCTGCCGCCGCCCACTAATTCCAGTCGCAGTCCTTTTTCCGAAGCGAGGGCCTCGTAAAAGTCAAACAGCGCTTGCACCTCCTTCTCCACCGAGATGCGCTCCCGACTGGGCAGCGCCAAACCGTGTTCTGTTTTGGCCAAAAACAGCATGTCAGACACCATCCGGGCCAGGCGCTGCAACTCTTCCGAATTCGAGGCCAGCACATCCTGGTAATCCGTATTGGTTCTGGCCATGGACAGCGTGACTTGGGTCTCTGTCAGCAGGTTGCTGATGGGGGTGCGAAGTTCATGCGCCAAGTCGGACGAAAACTCCGACAGGCGACGAAAGTCTTCCTGCAGTCGGTCCAGCATGTCGTTCAAGGTGATGGCGAGGTCTGCCATCTCAACCGGCACGGCTTCCACGGGCATGCGTTCCCCCATTTTGTTGGAGGTCACTGACTGGGCGCGGCTCTTCATGATGCGCAGCGGGGCCAGCCCGCGATGGGCAGCAATCCACCCCAACATGCCACTGAACAGGGTCGCAAGAATTACGTACACCACCAAGGTGGAATGAAATTGCCGCTGAAAATGGGCATGGTGCTGCGTATCCAGCGCGACCCACACAGTCGTGGGAACGGACTCTGCCGAAGTGCTGGGCAGCAGCGCACCCAATGCCCGATATTCGTGCCCATCGTTTTGCCAACGAAGTACAGACTGGGTCTGCGGGCCTGCACCCATGGTCGTTGCCGTTTCGGTGGGAATTTTCAGATCAGAGGTGGCATAAATGCGCTTGCCACCGCGATAGATACTGACAAACAGCCCTTCGTGGCTGTGCAGGATGTCGTCAAGATTCTCCTGCAGATCGGGTCTGGAAATGGCTTTGCCGCCCACTTCCTGAATCAAATGGATCTTGTCCTCCAGCGTCGCACGATCCAGATCCTCAAAATGCTGGTTCATGGCCACCGAGGTCACCCACCCCAGGCCCAGCAGCACCGTGGCAGATGCCAGGGTATAAAAAAGCGTCAGCCGTGTTGTCAGTGAGAAGCGCTGTGTCATGGGGTCGCAGGCGGTATTTCCAAAACGTAGCCCATCCCTCGCACCGTCTGGAGCAACTTGGGTTCAAACGGATCGTCGATCTTGCTGCGCAGCCGGCGTACGGCGACCTCAATCACGTTGGTATCGCTGTCGAAATTCATATCCCAGACTTGGGAAGCAATCAGCGACCGGGGCAACACTTCTCCCTGTCGGCGCATCAGGAGTTCCAGCAAACCGAATTCCTTGGAAGTGAGGTCAATCCGTTTGCCACTGCGGCTCACGCGCCTGCGCAGTAAGTCAAGCTCCAGATCCGCCACTTTGAGGGAGGTCACCTCCACACCGGACTTGCCACGCCGCAGAATGGTTCTGACCCGCGCCAGCAACTCCGCAAAAGAGAACGGTTTCACCAGGTAGTCATCTGCGCCCAGCTCCAGTCCCTTGATCCGGTCTTCCACTTGGTCCTTGGCCGTGAGAAACAGCACGGGCACCATGTTCCCTTGGTGGCGCAAGTTACGCATGACCTCCCAGCCATTCATGCCCGGCAGCATCACATCCAGGATGACGAGGTCGTGTGTGCCCTCCAATGCTGCGTGAAGCCCGTCATTGCCATTGGGAACCAAGTCCACGACAAAACTGGCCTCCTTGAGGCCTTGCCGCAGGTATTCGCCCGTTTTGGGCTCGTCTTCAACGATCAATATCTTCACAGTCAGCATCCTTTGCGCAAGTGTGCCTCGATTGCGCAGGCAGGCATCAAAGATGACAAATTTGTAATCCAAAAGACAGCTTGATGTTGGGGGCCGCTCGATAGAGTGCAGGCAGATTTCAACAACCCCAAAGGGAAGCCCCATGCTCCGTGTTCCGATTGTGCGCAAAAGCCCACTGTGGTTGGCCGCGCTCGCACTTTGTGCCCTGGCAGGTCCAGTGTCGGCCCAACAGGTAAACCCAGCACCCGTAGAGCAAGGCTCCATTGATTGGCGCAAGGCCAATGACGAAGTCTCCCAATTCAAACGCGGACACGCGGACGTGTTGAAGTGGGAGTCCGCCAACGACACCGAACCAAGCAACCAACCGTATACGCCTCCCGATACCTGGATCAAGTCCGCCGATGCGGCGGTCCGCCAAGCTTGGCGCGCACGTCCCGAACTTGCCGGCTCGCTATCTCAGTTGGGAGTGGAGAACCAAGAACGCATCGCCCAGGGACGTTGGCTGGACGTTGCACCAGCTGCACGCCGCCGGGTTGAAGATTTCGACACGGCTCTGGATGTGGCTGCGGACGCGCGCAAAGCCTGGTTCACCGCGGTCGCTGCCAGCCTGTCGTTGAAACTGCAGCGTGACATGCAGGAAGCCACGGCCGCCGCCGCTGAACTCGCCCGCCGCATGACCCGGGTCGGCAACTGGAGTCGGATGGAGCAGGCCCAATGGGAGGTCAAGCTGGGCAAAATGAAACTTCAAACGCTCAGGGCGGAAATCGAAGCCAGGCAAACCCAATCCGCGCTACTCAAAACCACCAAACTGTGGGGGATATCCTCCACAGTGGGCCTGGCAGACGCCATGCCTGAGGTGCCCAAGCAAGAGCTATCTCCTGCGGCCTTCCTGGAGAGGGTGACGGCGCTGCGCAGTGTTCTGCCTCGCGCTGATGGTCAAAAAGCCGCCACCAATGCCCAGTTGGCTTTCGATATCTACCGCGCAAGCTACCAGGCAACGCAGGTTTCCAAGGATGAGCTGACCTTGCAGCAGTTCATCAACGATGAAACCGTTCTTCGCTACAACGGCATGCTGCTGAGTGTCTGGGACCTGCTGGCGCAGACCAACGAGCTATTGCAAGCCCAGATCAGCGCCATCATTTCCCAGCGGGATTTCCTGATTGCCGACACGGATCTGCAGCTCGTCCTGCTTGGAGGCGCTCCCACGAGTTTTGTCAGCCTGGGTGCCGGTGGCGAAAGCGCCACGGCGAAATAACAAGGAAACACCATGGAACCTATCAATTCACGCCGCCGATTCTTTGCTGGCGCTGCCACGACAGTCGCAGGCTTGGCTGTGGCGCGCTCTGCCATGGCCACATTGCCTGAGCCGGTCATTCAAACCTCGGTCAATACAGCACCGCCTTTGGTACCGACCACGGGGCGCCCCTATAACCCTGTCGTCACCCTCAATGGCTGGACCTTGCCCTGGCGCATGAACAACGGGGTCAAGGAATTCCACCTGGTGGCGGAACCTGTCGAACGGGAAGTCTCTCCTGGCTTCAAGGTCAACATGTGGGGCTACAACGGCCAAAGCCCGGGCCCCACGATCGAGGTGGTCGAAGGCGACCGTGTGCGTGTCTTTGTGACCAACAAGCTGCCTGAGCACACCACGGTGCATTGGCATGGTCAGCGACTGCCCAATGGCATGGATGGTGTTGGCGGCCTCAACCAGAAGGCTATTCCGGTTGGCAAGACTTACGTCTACGAGTTTGTGGCGCGTCGACCAGGGACCTTTATGTACCACCCGCATGCCGATGAGATGGTGCAAATGGCCATGGGCATGATGGGCTTTTGGGTCACCCACCCCAAGGAAAAGCATCCCCACATCAGCGATGTGGATCGGGATTTTTGCTTCCTGCTCAATGCCTTTGATGTTGAGCCAGGAACCAAGACGCCCAAGATCAACACCATGACCGACTTCAACATCTGGTCATGGAACAGCCGGGTGTTCCCTGGCATCGACACCCTCAACGTGCGCCAAAACGACCGGGTGCGCATCCGTGTGGGCAACTTGACGATGACCAACCACCCCATCCACCTGCACGGCCACGAGTTCATGGTCACGGGCACAGATGGGGGGCCAACGCCACCGTCCTCCCGCTGGTACGAGGTCACCACGGACGTGGCGGTGGGACAAATGCGCCAGGTCGAGTTCATAGCCGACGAAGAAGGCGACTGGGCCTTCCATTGTCACAAGAGCCACCACACCATGAATGCCATGGGACACACCGTCCCCACAATGGTGGGCGTGGACCAACGGGGCCTGGTCAAGAAGATCCAGAAAGTGGCACCGGACTACATGCTGATGGGTGAGCGTGGCATGGCCGACATGGGCGAGATGGAAATGCCCATTCCCGACAACACCGCGCCCATGATGACTGGACAAGCCCAGTACGGCCCCGTTGAAATGGGTGGCATGTTCAGCGTGCTCAAGGTGCGCAAGGACCAGAAACCCGGCGACTACAGCGACCCAGGGCCCTACAAATATCCGGCAGGCACGGTGGCCCAGGAGTACACCGGTCCTTTGTCCGAACCCGCGCGCTTTCGCTCCGAAATCAGTGCGGGGACGCCAGCCAACGGCAAGGCCACGCCTTCCACGGTACTCAATGCCCGTAAACCGACCGGTCACGCCGGTCACTAGTCCATACTTTTTTAACCCAGGAACCCACCATGACATTCGCTAAATCCATCGCGTCCATCCTGACGACCATCGCCATCACTGCCGTATCCACCGGAGCCCTTGCAAGCGGTAACCACGCAGGTGGTCACGATGACTCTGCCATCGGCAAGGCAGGTGTAGCTTCCAAAGTCACTCGTACGATCACTGTGGATATGGCAGACACCATGCGTTACACCCCGTCCGACATTCAGGTAAAAAAGGGAGAGACCATCCGTTTTGTGGTGAAGAATTCCGGCAAGGTAAAGCACGAGTTGAGCTTGGGCACCCAAAAGGAACTGCTGGAGCATCTGGAACAGATGAAGAAGTTTCCTGACATGGAACACGACGAACCCAGCAAAGTGACAGTGGCTCCGGGTGCCCAGGGCGAAATCATCTGGCAATTCACCAAAGCAGGTTCAGTGAACTTTGCATGCCTGATGCCTGGTCACTATGAGGCTGGCATGAAGGGTCAGGTCAAAGTAGCAAGTCAGTAAGACTTTTATACGTTTCGCGAAACATTTCACTTCAACTGATTCAGGAGAACACCGCATGAGCCGATTCACTCAAACCCTTGCATCCATCACCGTGGCCATGGCCATGGTCACATTGGCAGCGGTCTCCACTGTTGCGCACGCACAAGTGGACAACAAAATGGACATGAGCCAGATGACCGACGGTGAGGTCCGTAAAGTAGATAAGGACGCTGGCAAGGTCACCATCAAGCACGGCGAGATCAAGAATCTAGAGATGCCAGGCATGACCATGGTGTTTACCGCCAAGGAAAAATCTCTACTGGACAAGGTTCAGCCGGGCGACAAAGTCAAGTTCACAGTCATCAATGACGGCGGAAAAATGGTGGTCACCGATATACAGACGGTCAAATAAGACTATCTGCTTGGCAAGTGAGGCTTGCACGTAATTTCCGGAAATGCTGCTTCGCATCCGTTTTGGTTCTGGCTTTGCCATGCGCACATGCCGCCAGCCACGGCCCCTCCATCGAAGTCTGGAAAGATCCCCATAACGTCTTGCTGGTTTCCAAAGATGGTAGTTCGCGCGTGTTTCAAGGCTACCGATAACTAGGCATTCGGTAGGTTTGGTGTGTTTTGGCAGATTTTGAGGGGGCTAGAAAGATGGACCATTCAACGCATCGTGGACAACAGAACCCCGATCATCAGCAGGCTGGGGCACCCAACGACACAAATGCGCTCAAAGACCCTGTTTGTGGGATGACGGTAACTGCCCAGTCACCTCACCATTCCGAGCACATGGGGCACAGCTTTTTCTTTTGCGGCCCCAAGTGCAAAGCGAAGTTCGACGCCAATCCCATGCAGTACCTGGAAGAGCCTCGTGAGAGGCAGCCCAAGCCGCGGGTAGTCGCCGGAACTGTTTACACATGCCCGATGCATCCTGAGATACGGCAGGATCACCCAGGAAACTGCCCCAAATGCGGGATGACACTGGAACCCGTGGTGCCTTCCTTGGAGGAGGAAGAGAATCCGGAACTGCTGGATTTCCAGCATCGCTTTTGGTGGACGCTACCGCTCACCGGTATTGTTTTCGTGCTGGCCATGTTTGGTCATCGATGGCAGTGGATGGACATGGCGGTGCAGAGCTGGGTGGAGTTCGCGCTGGCCACTCCCATCGTGGTCTGGGCAGGGTGGCCGTTTTTCACTCGGGGTGCCCAATCCATCGTCAATCGCAGTCCCAACATGTGGACCTTGATAGGCCTTGGCACTGGTGCCGCGTATGTCTACAGCGTGGTGGCGACCATTACTCCGGGGGTATTTCCAGAGTCTTTTGTGTCCATGGGCCGTGTCGCGGTGTACTTTGAAGCGGCAGCCGTCATCATTTCCTTGACCCTGTTGGGGCAAATGCTGGAGCTCAAGGCCCGTTCCCAGACCTCGGCTGCCATCAAATCCCTGCTCGGCCTGGCACCCAAAACGGCGCGGCGTATCAAGCCAGACGGTACTGAAGAAGACATTGAGCTGACCCATGTCCACCTGGGTGATCTGCTGAGGGTGCGCCCCGGCGAGAAGGTTCCCGTCGATGGCGTGGTCACAGAGGGCAGCAGTTCGGTGGATGAATCCATGCTGACCGGTGAGCCACTGCCAGTGACCAAGCGGGTGGGAGACAAGGTCATCGGTGCGACCATCAATACCAGCGGCGCCCTGGTCATGAAATCAGAAAAAGTCGGATCAGATACCGTGCTGTCCCACATCGTGCAGATGGTGGCACAGGCCCAGCGGTCCAGAGCGCCTATGCAACGCATGGCGGATGTGGTGGCGGGCTACTTTGTGGTCGCGGTGGTCAGCATTGCCATACTGACCCTTCTTGGTTGGGGCCTGTTTGGCCCTGTGCCAAGCTGGGTATATGGCCTGATCAATGCGGTGGCGGTATTGATCATTGCCTGCCCATGCGCACTCGGGCTGGCTACTCCCATGTCCATTATGGTGGCCACCGGCAAGGGGGCGACACGGGGGGTTCTGTTTCGTGATGCGGCCGCCATCGAGAACTTGCGCAAGGTAGACACCCTCATCATCGACAAGACAGGCACTTTGACCGAAGGGCGTCCCACATTTGAGAAGGCGATTCCAGGCGATGGTTTTGACGCTGACGAGATTCTGCGTTTGGCGGCCAGCTTGGACCAAGGTAGTGAGCATCCCTTGGCCGCGGCCATTGTGGCTGCGGCACGTGAGCGCAAGCTGGTGCTGGACAAGCCAGAGAACTTTGAATCGGGATCTGGCATTGGCGTTCAAGGCCAGGTGGGGGGACGCCGCCTGGTACTGGGCAATACGGCGCTCATGCAACAGATCAGCGTCTCCGTGGACGCCCTGAAATCCCAAGCCGAAGCCTTGCGTGCAGAAGGCGCCAGCGTCATGCACCTGGCCATTGACGGCAAATTGGCCGGTCTGCTGGCCGTTTCTGATCCGATCAAGGCCAGCACGATGGAAGCTTTGACCGCCCTCAAAGCGTCTGGCCTGCGCATCGTGATGGCGACGGGTGACGGCATCACCACGGCCAAGGCCGTTGGCGCCAAGCTCGGAATCGAGGAAGTGCATGGCGAAGTCAAACCCCAGGACAAACTGACCTTGGTGGAGCAATTGCAAAAGGAAGGCCGAATCGTCGCCATGGCTGGTGACGGGATCAACGATGCGCCCGCATTGGCAAAAGCTAACGTAGGCATTGCCATGGGAACAGGCACTGATGTGGCGATGAACAGTGCCCAGGTCACCCTGGTGAAGGGGGACTTGCGTGGCATTTCCATCGCACTGGCGCTGTCCAACGCCACCGTGGGCAATATGAAACAGAACTTGATGTTTGCTTTCCTTTACAACGCGCTGGGAATTCCTGTGGCAGCTGGTTTGCTCTATCCGTTCACCGGTTGGCTGTTGTCGCCCATGATTGCCGCATTGGCCATGAGCTTCAGTTCAGCGTCCGTCATTGGTAATGCGTTGCGTTTGCGCGGCAAAGCGTTATAGCTAGATTGCGTCTGAAAGCAGCTCCTCTGGAAATACCAGTGCTTTGACAACTCGCACTAAGCAAGGGCTGCCCATACCGGTCATTCGTCAACGTCAGGATCTGGCCCACTACGACGCAGAACGCGATCACCCAGGCAAACCATGCAACGCCCACGCCCATGCAGCCGAAGCTCTCGCACTGCAGGCGCCAGGTAGCGACCGCAGTCGCGAGCAATCCCAGCACTGCGATCACGTAGAGACTGACAAGTGCTTTAGCCATGGCAACAGCCTAACGCAAAAGTGCGTGGCTGCCATCAAACTGCACCGGAAACACACATCAGTTCAAACGCTAAGACGCAGGCGCGTTTTCACATAATTCCTCATGATCACGCCCGCCCACGCATCCGCCATCTCTGCCACCAACCAGCACGCCTTTGCCGCGCCACCGGCAGAGAACGCGGGCAATGCCTCAGCCTTCTATGAAGACCTGCGACTCGCAACCGATGCGGCGAACCAGCCTGACGACACACGAGAGCAGTTTCGTATCACCGGTCCGGTCCACCAAGGCAAGCTGGTGGCGGAGTACCAGATGCCGGATGCGCTGGTCCAAGAAATGGCCACGCGAGAGCAGGAAGAAAAGCGGCGCGAAGACATCAATTTTCGCTACGCCTATGAGCACCAGTACAAGCCTGTAGGGCAGGTGCTGGTCAATGGAAAGTTGTTCGCCGAGGTGGACGAGAGCGGCGGCTACGGGCTTGCCCACAGCCTGCAGGGCCTGAACCAAAATGACATGAACCCCAAGGCACGTGTGGAAGAAATAGCGCGGGCACTGAAAGGCAAGGGCCAGGTGGAAATCAAATACGCTAACTTTGTGCCGGGCTTTGGCGGCTGGAGCGGCCCGTCCGCCCCGGAATCCGCGCTACCCGCCTTCACGGCGCGCAGCCGTCAGGACATCATGCAAGAGGCCATGGACACGATGGCACGCCTGAAGTCGGCATCGGCAGCGCCGGTACCCCACACCACTTAGCCGTGGGACTTTCAAGCAAAATCGGCCTCTAGCCCCCGTATCTATTGCGCGAACAGCTTCTCTTTTGATAGCATTTCGCGGTCCCAGTACGGCGGGCTGCCGATAGCGGATTTGAGGTGGTCGATGAACAGCTGGGCCTTGGCCGCATGGGAGCGGCCCTTGAGCCGCACCGCGTGAATGGCGCTCACGGCTTTGGCGCCGCTGGCATCGTCTGGCGGGAACAGCTGCACCAGCGCGCCGCTGGCCAGCTGGTCGTACACCAGCCAGCTGGCCAGGTGCACCACGCCCAGCCCGGCCACACCGGCCTGCAACAACGAGGCGGTGTCGTCTGACTTGAAGCGCCCTTTCACCGCCAGCGCGTGGCCCTGGTTCACCCCGGGAAACGACCACCAGCCCGTGGGCACGCGGGCCGATGACACGGTGAGGCAGCTGTGCTGCAACAAATCTTCCGGCACCACGGGGTGGCCATGGCGGCGCAGGTAGTCCGGGCTGGCGCAGGCCAGGCGGCGGATCGGCGCCAGCTTTGTCGCCACCAAATCACTATCCGGCAGCGCGCCAATGCGGATGGCCACATCGGCGCGCTGGGTGCTCAGGTCAATCCACTGGTCGCTCAGGTGCAGGTCCAGGTCAATCGCGGGGTACTTCGCCAGAAAACTGGTGATAACGGGCGTGACGTGCTGGCGCCCAAAGGCCGCGGGCACGCTCACCGTGAGCAGGCCCTTGGGTTCGGCCTGCGCGTCCAACAGGGCGGCGCGCGCGTCTTCCAGCTCGGCCGCAATGTCGGTGGCACGGGGCAAAAACAGCTCGCCCGCATCGGTCAGCAGCAGCCGGCGTGAGCTGCGCTGGAACAGCCGCACGCCCAGCGATGCCTCCAGCGTGTCGATCTGCCGCGAGACGGACGACACCGCCACGCCGCGCGCCTTGGCGGTGGCAGAAAAGGTGCCGTACCGGGCCACGTCAATAAAAGCTTGCAGGTTTTCGATCATGGTGGGTTGAATGGTTATTTTGCGTTTTTTGCAATCTTCAATTGCACATCGCATGATTGTTGCGAATAAAGCTCAAAAACACAATCGCTCTCGTCATCCACCCTACGAGAGCCAACATGTTCAAGTTCTATTACCACCCCTCCCCCAACCCGGCCAAGGTCGCCCTACTGCTGGAAGAGCTGGGCCTACCCTACGAGATGGTGCCCATCGACGTGCGCAAGGGCGAGCAGCACTTGCCCGCCTACCTGGCCATCAACCCCAATGGCAAGACGCCGGCGCTGGTCGATGGCGATGCCACGGTGTTCGACAGCAACGCCATCCTGCTGTACCTGGCGGTGAAGACCGGCAAGTTTCTGCCGGTGAACCAGCCCGCGGTGCGCGCACAGATGTATTCGTGGCTGATGTTCATTGCCACGGGCATTGGCCCTTTCTCGGGCCAGGCCGTGCACTTTGAACACTTTGCACCCGAGCCCAAAGCCTATGCGCAGCAGCGCTACAGCTTTGAAGCCTGGCGCCACTGGAAGCTCATCAACACCCACCTGGCCGAGCGCAGCACCATGGTGGGCGATGACTACACCATCGTGGACATGGCGCTGTGGGGTTGGGCCCGCGCCGTGCCCATGGTGCTGGGCGCCGATGCCTGGGACCAACTGCCGAACGTGAAGCGTTTTCTGGACCACATGAACCAGCGCCCCGCCGCCCAGCGCGCCGAGGCGCTGGCCGAACGCCACGCCTTCAAAACCACCATGGACCAAACCGCCATGGACGCCATGTACCCCCACGCCCGGTGATGCGCAGCAGCACCGGTTCATCCAGCCCCACGTTATCAACCTACTTTCTTACTCCCATGAAAACACTGCCCTCTTCCCTGCGCCGCCTTCTGCTGTCCACGCTGTTGGCCAGCACCACCGCCTTTGCCGGTGGCAACATCACCTTCAGCACCGAGCAGGCCTACCCAGAAGGCATCGCCTGGTCGGCCACGCAAAAAGTCTTTTTCGTCAGCTCTGTGCACCAGGGCGTGGTCGGTAAGGTCACGCTCGATGGCCGCTACACGCCCTTCATCCGTGACGAGAAACTCATCTCCAGCGCTGGCCTGCACCTGGACACGGCGCGCAACCTGCTGTGGGTGGCCATTGGTGACCTGGGCGCCTCGGTGCGCAGCAAGCCTGAGAACCAGGGCAAGCTGGCGGCCATCGCCGCCTACGACACCACCACCGGCGAACGCCGCGCATACCACGACCTGGGCGCACTCATCGAGGGCGGACACTTTGCCAACGACATCACCACCGACCCGCAAGGCAATGTGTATGTGACCGACAGCTTTGCGCCCGTGGTCTACCGCATCGACCCCAAGGGTACGGCCAGCGTGTTTGCCAAGAGCGATTGGTTCAAGGGCGAAGGCTTCAACCTCAACGGCCTGGTCTACCACCCCGATGGCTACCTGCTGGTGGGCAAGTACAACAGCGGCGAGCTGTTCCGCATCAGCACCAAGGACCCGTCCAACATCCACCGCGTGAAGCTAAACGACACGCTGGTGGGCGCCGATGGCCTGCTGCTGCGTGGGCGTGACCGCATCACCGTGGTGCAAAACGCGGGCAAGGACCGCGTGCTGGATGTCGTGTCGCACGACGGCTGGGAGACCGCTACGCTGCAACCAGCCAAGGCCACCGCGCAGTCCTTCCCCACCGCCGCGGCCGTGGTGGGCAAAGACCTGTATGTGCTGAACGCACGGCTGGACACGCTGTTCTCGGCCGAAGCGCCCAAGGTGAATGAGTTCGTGTTGCAGAAGTTCTGACGGAAGAAAGCGGCCTGCATCGAGGTCGCAGCGCCAGCCTGGGTTCAATCCGGGTTGGCGCCAGTACTCGCTGGAGAAACAGCCAGCACTGGGAAAAACCTCACGATTGCTGCATCGCAACAAAGCAAGTAGTCTGCCTCTGTGTCGTCAGGTCATCACCATCTCTTTGCATGAACTTAGGAGTCCACACCATGGGTAAAAAGACGGAAAAGCTGCAGCGCGTTGTCAAAAAACTGG
Organism: Rhodoferax saidenbachensis; assembly: GCF_031457975.1. Taxonomy (GTDB): domain Bacteria; phylum Pseudomonadota; class Gammaproteobacteria; order Burkholderiales; family Burkholderiaceae_C; genus Allorhodoferax; species Allorhodoferax saidenbachensis_A. Next base: position 39,509 of record NZ_JAVDXO010000015.1, on the reverse strand, counting down.
CCAACCGGTACGGCGCTGGTGACGAGGATGTTGTGCGCCTCGCATCGGAGTTGCGGGTACTGGAATCCCTGGAGTCACGCCGTCCCGAGCGGCGCTCCTACAAACCTTCGGACTTCAAATTCCAGACACCGGCCAAGCAGCTATTTTTTGGCTCCAGCGAACCGTTAAACCACTAGACCACCGTATTCGCGAGCCTCATCAAAAAAGGTGGGGACACGCAGGTATTGGTTTGTGGCCCTTTATTTCCGCAACTGGGCCTCAAAGCGCTCCAGCTCTTCGTCCAGTGTGCCCCGGCTGCGGAAATGCCGGTTGGCCTTGCCGTACCAGTACTCGGCATCTTCCAGGTCACCTTCCTGAATGTGCAAGATGCCGTGCAGCCAGGCGGCCGACTCCGAGTTGTCCTCCTGCACCAGGTCGTGCGCCTCGCGCCAGCGACCTGCGCGCAGGTGCGTCAAAACTTCGTGAAGCAGAGGCATGGAAGACTCCTTAAAGCGGCTGCAGCGGCTTTTCAGGCCGCCGCAATGTGGCTGAGCAAACTGTCAACGCTGCCGTATAGCGCATTACCGCGCAGCAACCGGCTGCCATTGTTATCCGTCACGACCAGCGTGGGCACACCCTGCGCGCCAAAGCGCTGCATCAGGCCTTGCGCTTTGTGAACGCGCGCCGCATTGGCGGTCAACAATTCTGCGTCGCCTGCTATCAGACGATCGGCGGCGGCACCCAGCCCCATGTCGCGCAACAGCTTCTCCACCGTGGGCACGGCGCAGGTGTCCAACCCCTGCACGTAGCGGGCTTCCTGCAAGACCTTCAAGGCTTCCAGTTCACGCGCAGGCTCCGTAAGCGCCACAGCGGTCAACGCCAGCGTGCTAGTGGTTGAGTCAAAGCGACTGCCTACATTGCCCAACACTTGCGTGCGGTAGTCCTCCGTAAAGCGCTGGCCGGTGAGCTTGGCAATACGCACGTCGTTGGACCATGCGTATTCGGCAAACGCCACATCCATGGTGCGCCCACCACCAGAAAACAGGCCCGTGGGGGCGAGTTCTAATTGGATGGTGGCGTGCTGGCCCAGCTGCTGAATCGCGGTCGAAGCACCGTAGCACCAGCCACACAGCGGGTCGAATAAATAGGTCACGGTCGTTGTCATGGTGCGCGGTCCTTCACTGTGCAATCACTTTTGCGGGTTGGAAAACATGGGGTTGCCGCTGACGGTCTTGACGGTTTCTTCCTGCAAGATGTCCCAGTGTTCCACAATTTTTCCGTTGGCCAGGCGGAAGATATCCACGCCAATCATGGCCTTGGGACCCATGCCCGTGTAGCGACCGTGCATCATGACCAAGTCCCCCTCTGCCACCACCATGCCGGGCTCGTACTTGAAGTCAGGTGGCAAACTGCCAACCCACCCCTTGAGCACTTCGGAGCCATTTGGCACGGCCGGGTTGTGCTGGACATACGTGGGCGACCAGTACTTGTCAATGACAGAAGCGTCGTGCGTGATGAACAGCCCCTTCATGCCAGCCACAACGATTTCTTTGTTGGTCTGGGCAAAGGCGCTGGCCGAGAAGGCCCCAACAAGGGATGTTGCGATGAGGAACGTTTTAAAGGATTTCATGATGGCCTTACCACTTCATCTCGCCCGTGTTGACCTTGGCGCCAATGTCCAGCGACAAGGCTCCATCGGTCAATGCGGGGTAGGCCTGTTTCATCGCGGGTATCAGCGTTGCGCTGGTCTTGTTGGCGGCCAGGTTCTTCTCAAACGTCTGCAGGTAATCCTTAGTGAACGTGATCGTGCTGGCGTCTACTTTGGTGCCGGCCTTCATGTGGCCAGGAACCACCAGCTCGGGTTTCAGGGCCATCATTTCATCCAGCTGAGCCGCCCACGCCGCGCGCTCGGCTGCGGTTTGGGTATCGGCCGTCCACACATGCATATTGCCAAACACACCAATGTTGCCGACGATGGCTTTGATGGATGGAATCCACGCGTAGGGGCGATGTGCCAACAGGCCTTGCGTGCCGCGGATCTCAATCGTCTGGCCTTCCAGTGTCAAGGTGTTGCCTTCCAGTGCGCGGGGTACTACGGGCTTGCGGGGTGCATTGGCGCCCATCTTGGGGCCCCAGAAGGCGACCTTGCCGGCCAGCTTGGGGGCGAGCTTGCCCAGCACGGCGGGGGTGGTCACCACGTCAGCGTTGGGGAAAAATTCTTTCAGCGCTTCCACACCAAAGTAGTAGTCCGGGTCGGCCTGGCTCACGTAGATGGTGGTGAGTTGCTTGCCGCTGTCGAGCACATTGGCCGCAATGCGCAGTGCGTCCGCACGGGTAAAGCCGGCGTCAATCACCATGACCTCTTTTTCGCCCACCACCAAGGTGGAGTTGACGTTGAAGCTGTTGCCGTCGGCGTTGTAGACCTTGACGGTCAGCGGCTGGGTGGCCTGGGCGCTGGTGAAAGCGATGGCAAGGGATGCGGCGAGTAGTGTCGTGCGGATCATTTGGAACTCCAGTCGAGAGGTGGTTAGAAGGGGAAACGCTCTGCAGCGCTGGAGTGAACTTTAGTTTCAATATCCACACAGATAAACCCGATAATTCGGCCATTACTGTTTCATATATTGAGCAAATCATGGACCGATTGACCGCCATGCAGGTGTTTGTGGAAGTGGCCCACAGCGGCAGCTTCAGCGCCACGGCCGACAAGCTGGACATGTCGCGCGCCATGGTGACGCGCTATGTAGGCGAGCTGGAACAGTGGCTGGGCGCGCGCCTTTTGCAGCGCACCACGCGCAGCGTCACGCTCACCGACGCCGGCGAAAACTGCCTGCGCCGCAGCCAGCAGATGCTGGCGCTGATGGAGAACGTGGAAGAAGAAGCCCAGAGCCACGATGGCACCTTGCGCGGGCAATTGCGCATCACCTGCAGCATGTCGTTGGCCTATGCGCAGATGGCCGCGGCGGTGACAGACTTTTTGAAGCTGTACCCGCAACTCAAGGTCGACCTCAATGCCAGCGAGGGCGCGCTGAACCTGGTGGAGGCGCGCATTGACCTGGCCATCCGCATCAGCGCCGAGCCCGACCCCATGCTGATCGGTCGTGTGCTGGCGCCGTGCACATCGATACTGGTGGCATCACCAGACTACTTGCACGCGCAGGGCACACCCAAGCTACCAAGCGACCTGGCCGCACACCGCTGCCTGAGCTATGCCAACTTTGGCAAAAGCGTGTGGAAGCTGCAGCGAGGGGACGAGCAGGCGGAGGTGCGTGTGGGCAGCCATTTCAGTGCGAATGAGGCCACTGCTTTGCTGCGGGCCGCGTTGGCCGGTGGCGGCGTGGCCCTGCAGCCCACCTACCTGGCCAATCCGCATCTGCACGATGGCAGCCTGCAAGCGGTGTTGCCAGACTGGAAATTGCCCGACATGGCCATCTATGCGCTCTACCCATCGCGCAAGCATTTGTCACCCGCGGTGCGTGCGCTGCTGGATTTTTTGGTGGAGCGATTTGCCACGGTGCCGTGGTAGACGACCTCCTGAAAACCGCTATCGGCAGAACTACAAATTTGGTCTGTACCTGTGTTTTTTGAACCTGCGCAAATATTGAGGACAATAGAGGCCTGTTCAAGTTCTTGAACAGATAACAAAACAGGAAAAGAAATCAAATGGCAACTGCAAAAAAAGCGGCCCCTAAAGCTGCAGCAACAAAGAACAAAACTACAGCTCCTGCGCAAGCAAAGAAGACTGTGGTGAAGGCTCCCGCCAAGAAAGCCCCCGTCTCCAAAACTGCCAAGGCCATTGAAAAGCTGACCGCTAACATTGCCAAGCTGACCGAACGCAAGAACAAGCTGGGCGCTGAAATCAACGCCCTGCGTGACCAACGCACTGCATTGAAAGCAACTCCCGTTGCTGCTGCGCCAGCCGCCCCCAAGGCAAAGGCCAAGCCTGCCGCCAAAGCTGCAGCACCTGCGAAGAAAGCAAAGCCTGCTGCGAAAAAGTAAGGTACTTAGGCGACCACGTCGCCAAGTCAAAAAGGCCCCGTCGGGGCCTTTTTTTATGTCCAAGTGGCTTCCAGCCTCCGTAGATATTGCGCGAGCAGCTACGCTTTTTATAGCATCTGCAAACTAGGCTTGGTAGCCATACAACCAGGGCACATCCAGCACATGCTGCCCCAGCAGCTTGAGCGAGATGTCGCGCCCCAGGCGCAGCGGGCCACGCAAGTGGAAGATCTCACCATTGCGAATGGCCCGTGCCTGCACCCGCGCGTTGCGGCGCCAGCGAGTCTGGGCGTAATGGGCCAGCGCAGCAGATACATCGGAAGGCTGCGTCTGCAAAGACATCACAAGCTGCTGTGCATCCTCTATCGCCATGCCCGCACCCTGGGCCATGTAGGGGCGCATGGGGTGGGCGGCATCGCCCAGCAGCGCAATGCGGCCCTGAGCCTGCTGCGCGGCGCTGGTCATGGGCGGGCGGTCGTACAGAGGCCACAGGCGCCAGTCATCTATCGCGTGGATCAGGTCCAGCAACGGTGCCTGCGCATTGGCCAGGCGGGCACGCAGCTCGGCGGCATTGGCGCTGTGGTCCCACGATGTGGGGTCTCCCTCCGTCTGGCCCTGCACAATGGCAACCACGTTGAGCCACGCGCCACCGCACACCGGGTACTGCACTGCATGGAACTTGGGGCCCAGCCAGGCCGTGACGGCGCGACTGCGCAGTGCGGCGGGCAAAGCGTCCTGCCGCACCATGGCCCGAAACGCCAGATGTCCTGTAGACCGGGGTTGCGACTGCGGCAGCAAGTGCTGGCGCACCCGGCTCCACAAACCATCGGCCCCTACCAACAGCGGTGTGGTCAGCAAGTGCCCCTGCGCCGTGTGCAACTGCACACCCTGCGCATCCTCTTCCACGTGGGTGAGCACCGTGTCCAGCTGCTGCGGCACGCCGTAGGCCTGCACACCCTGCAGCAGCAGGCCATGCAGGTCGGCCCGCGCCACTGTGGCATAGGCCGCACCGTACCGTGCCAGGGCCTGCGCGCCCAGGGGCAATACACCCAGGGTTTTGGCGGTGAGGGCGTTGCGCACCTCCAGCCGCTCGGGAAACGCGGCCACGCTACGCAGCGCGTCGCCCAGGCCCCAGCTCTCCAGCACCTTCACCACATTGGGCCCTAGCTGAATGCCGGCCCCAACCTCGCCAAAGGCGTGGGCCTGCTCCACCAGCCGTACGCTCATGCCGGCGCGCGCCGCGGCCAGGGCGGCTGCCATGCCGCCTATGCCTCCGCCCACAATCACCATTGCTTGTTCCATACCCACCATTCTCCCCCGCCCGGGCACCCCATAGTTTGACCTTGCGCAGCTACACTGGCAGCGCCTGCCCAACCACTGCACTCCCACCATGACCGCCAGCACCGACTTTGAACTGTTGTTTGAATCCGCCCCCATCTCCCTCTGGCTGGAGGACTACAGCGCCCTCAAAGCCCTGTTCACCCAATGGCGCACCCAGGGCATCGTTGATCTGGGCTCGTATCTGCGCAAAGACCCCATCAGCGTTGCCCAGTGCTCGCAGTGCTACAAAGTGCTGCAGGTCAACCGGCAAACCCTGCGCCTGTATGGCGCTGCCAGCCAGCAAGAGCTGGTAGCGCGCCTGCCGGAAGTGTTCCGCGGCGACATGTTTGAGCACATGGTGACCGAGCTGGTGCACCTGTGGAATGGTGAGCTGGAGTTTTCCAGCCAGGGCGTGAACTACACGCTGGACGGTCGCCGCATGGACGTGCAGATTCATGTGCGCGTGCTCGAAGGGCACGAAGACACCTGGGACCGCGTGATGGTGTCCCTGCAAGAGGTGACAGCGCACACCCTGGCCCGGTTGAAGCTGGAGCAAAGCGAGCAACACGCACGCAACCTGTTTGACCTGTCGCCCGTGTCCCTGTGGGTGGAAGACTTCAGCGGCGTGAAGCGTCTGATGGACGAGGTGCGGCATTCGGGCATCCAGGACTTCCGCGTGTTCCTGAGCGTGCACGCCGAATTTGTGACCCGCTGTATGGAACAGATCCGCGTGCTGGACGTGAACCAGCACACGCTGGACATGTTTGCCGCCACCGACCGTGCCGACCTCCTGGGCAAGCTGGACCTGGTGTTTAAGGGGGAGATGAGCGATTCGTTTGCCGAACAGCTGCTGGACCTGTGGAACGGTAAGACCATGCAGACGCGCGAGGTGATCAACTATTCACTGACCGGGGAGCTCATCAACATCCACATGCAGTTTACGGTGATGCCGGGGCATGAGGCCGATTGGGATCTGGTGCTGGTGTCGCTGGTGGATATCACCGCGCGCAAAAAGGCCGAGGCCTACCTGGAATACCTGGGCAAGCACGACGCGCTGACGCGCCTGCGCAACCGCGCGTTCTATGTCGAAGAACTCAACCGCATCTCGCGCAAAGGCCCGTGGCCGCTCAGCATCGTGGCCATGGACCTGAACGGCCTGAAGGCCGTGAACGACAACCAGGGCCACGCCGCAGGCGACGCCATGCTGCGCCGCGCGGGCGAGGTGCTGGCCAAGGCCGCGGGCGACCAGCAGCCACTGTGCATGGCACGCATCGGTGGTGACGAGTTTGTGGCACTGATGCCCGGCAGCGATGAGCGCGCGGCCAACGGGCTGAAGGAACGCATCGAGTCCATGTTGGAACTCAACAACCAGTTCTATCCCGGCCAGAAGCTCAGCCTGGCCTTGGGCATTGCCACGTGCAATACGGCGGCCGAAGTCGAGGCCACCATCCACGCCGCGGACCAGTCCATGTTCAAGGCGAAGCAACGTTTTTACGAAACCACTTCGCTGGAACGCCGCCGCGTTTAGTGCACGCCGCGGTGCGCCTTGCCATGGCTGCCATGCACATGGCCCGCGGGCGGGGCTGCAGGTGTTGCCGCGCCCTCTGACAGCCCCTGCAGAATGCCGCAATGTGCCGCGTCTTGCACGCCCTGGCACTGCGCACGCAGGGCCTTGAGTTGTTTTTCCAGCTGGCGCAACTCGCGCACGCGCTGGGCCACATGGCCGATGTGCGCGTCCAGCAGCGCGTTCACCTGCACACAGTTGTCTTCGGGGGCATCCTGAAACGCCAGCAGCGCACGTATCTCTTGCAGCGTCATGTCCAGGCTGCGGCAGTGGCGCACAAACTGCAGGCGCTGCGCGTGGTGCGCTTCGTACACCCGGTAGTTGGCATCGGTGCGCACCGGCACGGGCAGCAGGCCCTCGCGCTCGTAGTAGCGTATGGTTTCCACCGGGGTGCCGGTGGTGCTGGCCAGTTCACCGATTTTCATAGGATGCGTCCTTCTTAACCCTGTTGCAGTATAGGGCTTGACTCTGAAGTGGCTTCAGGGTTTCCAATGCAAGCATTGACAAGGAAAACCATGAGCCGACACTGCTGCGAACACGACACCCCTGCGATTGAAACCCTGCAAAACCCCACGCGTTACCGGCGCATCCTGTGGATCGCCCTGCTGATCAACGCCGCCATGTTTGGCGTGGAGATGGCGGCCGGCTGGCGCGCGGGCTCGCTGTCCCTGCTGGCCGACGCGATTGACTTTGCGGGTGATGCACTGAACTACGGTGTGTCGCTGGCCGTGCTGTCGGCCGCGCTGGCCTGGCGCGCACGCGCTGCCGTGGTCAAGGCTGTGTGCATGATGGGTTTTGGCCTGCTGGTGCTGGGCAAGGCGATCTGGAGCGTGTGGCAAGGCGGTGTGCCCGATGCCGCCACCATGGGCGCGGTGGGTTTTCTGGCACTGGCTGCCAACGTGGCCGTGGCCTGGATGCTCTATGCCTTCCGCGAGGGCGATGCCAACATGCGCAGCGTGTGGCTGTGCTCGCGCAACGACGCCATTGGCAACATCGCCGTGATGCTGGCCGCCGTCGGTGTGGTAAGCACCGGCAGCCGCTGGCCCGACCTGTTGGTGGCCGCCGGCATGGCCGCGCTGGCCCTGCAAGGCGGATGGCAGGTTATGCGGCAGGCGCGGGCGGAGCTGGCACAGCCCGGCCATGGTGGAGACAATGACCACCATGGGCATGCGCACTAGGCCGGGTTTTAGTTCGCCACCGTAAATCGCTTCTGGATGTGCTTCGGTGTCTCGATCTCATCAACGATAGCCACAGCCATGTCTTGCACCGAGATGCTGCCGGGCGCGCCGCCTTCAGCCCACAGGGGGGCGTCGGCACCCAGACGGTATTTACCGGTGCGCACGCCGGGGTTCAGCAGCATGGCAGGGGACAGGAAGGTCCAGTCCAGCGAGGTTTCTTTCTGGATCAGGTTCAGCGCATCGCGGGCTGCACCGGCTGCGACCTTGTATTCAGCGGGGAACTCGGGCGTGTCCACCAACTGCACGCCGGGCGCCACAAACAGGCTGCCTGCGCCGCCCACCATCAAAAAGCGTTTCACGCCGGACTGCTTGACGCCCGCAAAGATGGCGTGTGTGGCCTGCAGAAAGATCTCGCCAATCCGGGGTTCGGTCCAGCCGGGGTTGTAGGCGCTGATGACGGCGTCGTGGCCAGCAGCGGCCTTGGCCACCTGGGCAGCGTCCAGCGCGTCCGCCTGCACCACGGTCAGGCCTGGCTGGGCAGTCAGCTTGCCGGGGTTGCGGGCCAGCACGGTGACCTGGTGGCCACGGCTCAACAGTTCTGCCAATACGGGGGTGCCCACAAAGCCAGTAGCACCAATCAGAGCGATCTTCATAACAAAACTCCTGAGAAAACAGGTTGAAACACGGAAGCCGCTAGTTTGTTTACTTCACAGCCATCTGAATAGACGGTAAATTTCGCTTTCACTGTGAAGTAAAACTAACAAATACCTCTCCTCCATGGACCAACTCAAACGCATGGCCGTATTCGCCGAGGTGGTGGCCGCCGGTTCACTCAGCGCTGCCGCGCGCCAGCTGGGCATGACCCCCTCCGCCGTGAGCCAGCACCTGCGCCAGCTGGAAGAAGCATTGGGTCTGGCACTGCTGCACCGATCCACCCGCAAGCTCACCCTCACCGAAGCGGGCGCGCGCTATGTGGAAGGCTGCACCGCCATGGTGGCCGCGGCACGCTCGGCAGACCAGGCGCTGGAGCACCACCGCGACGAACCCGAGGGCGAGTTGCGCATTGCTGCGCCTATTGGCTTTGGCGGCCTGCTGGCCACGGCCTTGGCACCGCTGCGCGGTTTTCCCAAGCTCAGCCTGCGGCTGTTGATGGACGATGCGTTGGTGGACGTGATTGCAGAGCGGGTGGACATTGCCGTGCGCGTAGGCGGCCTGCCGGATTCCAGCCTGGTGGCCCGCAAACTGGGCACACTGCGGGCGCAGCTGTGTGCGTCGCCCGCCTACCTGGCCGCTCGTGGTTGGCCCCAACATCCAGCGGACCTGGCCCGCCATGACTGGCTGGGCGGTCGGCCGCAGGCCGCGGCACAAGAACTGCTGCAGCTCCACAGCAACGACGGGCAGGTGGCCCGCGTGCAGGTAACGTCCAGGGCGTCCGCCACCCAGGTCACCGCGCTGCATTCCTTGTGTGTGGCGGGTTGGGGCATCAGCATCGTGCTCAGTGACGACGACCGCCGTGCCCTGGCCGATGGGCGCCTGGTGCCCGTGCTGCCAGACTGGCGTCCGCCCGACTACGAGGCCTTTGCCATCACCGCGCGGCGCGACGCACAGCCGGCCAAGGTGCGCCACGCGCTGGGCCTGCTGACCCAGCACTTCGCGATGCTGGAGCCCAAGACCCCCTAGCCCGCCAGCAGTTGGCGCAGCACAAACGGCAGAATGCCGCCCGCGCGGTAGTAGTCCACCTCGATAGGGGTGTCTACGCGCAGCGTGAGCGTGATCTCATGGGTGCTGCCATCGGCGCGTGTGACGCGCAGCGTGGCATCGCTCTGCGGGGTCAGGTCGGCATCGGGGATCACATCGATCGTCTCGTCGCCCTTGAGCCCCAGCGACTGCCAGGAGTCCGTGCCCTTGAACTGCAGCGGCAGCACGCCCATGCCCACCAGGTTGCTGCGGTGGATGCGCTCGAAGCTCTTGGCCACCACCGCCTTGATGCCCAGCAGTTGCGTGCCTTTGGCGGCCCAGTCGCGGCTGGAGCCGGTGCCGTATTCCTCGCCCGCAAAAATCACCGTGGGCACGCCGTCGGCCATGTACTGCATGGCGGCGTCGAAGATAAACATCTTCTGTCCCTGGTCCGGACCATCGTGCTGGTACAGCGTCACGCCCCCCTCCTCGCGCGAGCCCGTGGCGTCGGGCGGGATCATCAGGTTCTTGATGCGCACGTTGGCAAAGGTGCCACGCATCATCACATCGTGGTTGCCGCGGCGCGCACCGTAGCTGTTGAAATCGAGCTTCTGAACCCCGTGGGCCAGCAGCCACTGGCCTGCAGGTGAACTCTCCTTGATGGAGCCGGCCGGCGAGATGTGGTCGGTGGTGATGGAGTCGCCAAACAGCGCCATGATGCGGGCACCCCGCACCGAGGATTCAGTATCAATTTGACCTGTAGCCCCCGTGGAACCTGCGCGAGCAGCTACTGAATCCATAGCAAAGTCAGCAAAAAACGGTGGCTCTGCAATGTAGGTGCTGGTGGGCCAGGTGTAGGCCTGACCGGCCACGCCCTTGATCTTGTCCCACAGCACGCCCGGCTCGGTCTTCACCTTGGCGTAGTTCTCGCGGAAGGCCTTGCCCTTCATCGCGTACTTCAGCAGCTTGTGGATCTCGTCGCTGGTGGGCCAGATGTCACCCAGGTACACATCCCGTCCGCCCTTGCCCTTACCGACGGGCTCGGTCATCAGGTCGCGGTTGACGGTGCCGGCAATCGCGTAGGCCACCACCAGCGGCGGGCTGGCCAAAAAGTTGGCCTTCAGGTTGGGGTGAATACGCGCTTCAAAGTTGCGGTTGCCCGAGAGCACAGCGGCGCAAATCAGGTCGTTGGTGGTGATGACCTCGTTGAGTTCCGGTGTCAGGTCGCCCGCATTGCCAATGCAGGTGGTGCAGCCATAGCCCGCCAGTGCAAAGCCCAGTTTCTCTAGGTAAGGCAGCAGGCCGGTCTCGGTCAAATATTCGGTGACGATGCGCGAGCCGGGTGCCAGGCTGGTCTTGATGTGCGGCTTGACCTTGAGTCCGGCCTCCACCGCCTTCTTGGCCAGCAGGCCGGCGGCCAGCAGCACGCTGGGGTTGGAGGTGTTGGTGCAGCTGGTGATGGCGGCAATCAGCACGTCGCCGTTGCCGATGGTCACGTCCGAACCACTGCCCGCCCCCACCACCACGGTGGCGGTGTTGGGCGCATGGTGGGCAGCCAGCGTGGGCTTGCTGCTTTCCATCTCCACCACCTGGCGCGGCGCACCCAGCGGTGTGGGCGGCGCCTTGGGCACCTTGACGGTCAACGGTTCATCCCAGGTGCGGGCCAGGTGGCGGGTGTGGAACACGGCCGCGTTCTGGTTAAAACCGTTCTCGGCATTGGGTTTGGAGAACAGCGACTCAAATTGGCTGGCCACCTTGCCCAGCTCAATGCGGTCTTGCGGACGCTTGGGGCCGGCCAAGCTGGGCGTCACATTGCCCAGGTCCAGCTTCACCACCTGCGAGTAATCAATGTCGCCTGCCAACGGCACGCCAAACAGCCCCTGCGCCTTGAAGTAGGCCTCAAAGGCTTCCATTTCGGGCTTGGTGCGGCCGGTGCCCGCAAAGTAATCCATGGTTTTTTCATCTACGGGGAAGAAGCCCATGGTGGCGCCATACTCGGGCGCCATGTTGGCAATGGTGGCGCGGTCTGGCAGCGCCAGCGTGCGTGTGCCTTCGCCATAAAACTCGACAAACTTGCCCACCACCTTGTGGCGACGCAGGATCTCGGTCACCGTCAGCACCAGGTCGGTAGCGGTGACCCCTTCACGCAGCTGGCCCGTCAGCTCAAAGCCGACCACGTCGGGCGTCAAAAAGTACACAGGCTGGCCCAGCATGGCCGCCTCGGCCTCGATGCCGCCGCAACCCCAGGCCACCACGCCAATGCCGTTGATCATCGTCGTGTGGCTGTCGGTGCCCACCAGGGTGTCGGGGTAGTACACGCCGTCCGCCGTCTTGTGCACGCCGCGCGCCAGGTACTCCAGATTCACTTGGTGCACGATGCCAAAACCAGGCGGCACCACGCGGAAGGTGTCAAACGCCTGCATGCCCCACTTCATGAACTCGTAGCGCTCGCGGTTGCGCTGGAACTCCAGCTTCATATTCAGGTCCAGCGAGTTCTTCTTGCCATAGTGGTCCACCATCACCGAGTGGTCCACCACCAGGTCCACCGGCACCAGCGGTTCAATGCGCTTGGGGTTCTTGCCCAGCTTCACGGCTACGCTGCGCATGGCGGCCAGGTCGGCCAAAAGCGGCACACCAGTAAAGTCCTGTAGCACCACGCGCGAGACGACAAACGGAATCTCGTCAGTGCGGTGGCCCGTGGGGCTCCAGTTGGCCACCTCGGCCACATGCTCAGCCGTCACCTTCTTGCCATCGCAGTTGCGCAGCACGCTCTCCAGCACGATGCGCATGGACACCGGCAGCCGGTTGATATTGGGAAATTGCTTGGCCAGCGCTGGCAGGGAATAGAACTTGCCGACCTTGCCAGAGGCAGTCTTGAAGTTCTTGAGGGTGGACGCAAAGGCGTGGGGCATGGGTTCTCCTCCGGGTGAGTTCAAGGGGTTGTTAGGTCCATTGTGGCGCTATTGCAAGGCAACTGCATGGCGCGACGACCAGGCCCCACGGTCCGCTAGGGTTCGGGGCTGCGCTCCACCACGATGCGGGCGTGGCGCTCGAACGTCCAGTAAGACCACGCCCAGTCGATCATCACCACCAGCCGGTTGCGGAATCCGATCAAGAAGAACACGTGGATGAACAACCAGAACAGCCAGGCCGGGAAGCCCGTGAAGCGCAGTTGCCCCAACAGCGGCACCCCCACATCGGCCACAGCCGCCTTGCGGCCAATGGTGGCCAGATCGCCGTAGTTGACATAGCGAAACGGCACAGCGGGCTGGCCCTGCAGGCGGCGCACAATGTTTGCCGCCGCCACACGGCCCATCTGCTTGGCGCCGGGCGATACGCCGGGCACGGGGGTGGGCTCCTTGCCCGGCGCATGGCTCTTGGCGGAAGCCAGATCGCCCACCACACTGATTTCGGGGTGACCTGGCAGGCTCAGGTCGGGCAGCACCTGCACACGGCCCGCGCGGTCCAGCATGGCACCCGTGGTGGCCGCCACCAGCTTGCCCAGCGGCGATGCCGCCACCCCGGCGGCCCACACTACCGTGGCCGCGTTGATGCGCTGTGCCTGCCCGCCCTCTTCCACCGTGATGCCCTGGGCATCGATGTGGGTAACACGGGCGCCCAGGCGCACCTCGACCCCAATTTTTTCGAGCTGGCGCTTGGCGCTGTCACTCAGCACTTGGGGATAGTTGCCCAGCACGCGCGGCCCGCCCTCGATCAGCAGCACACGCGCCTGTTGCGGCTGGAAGCGACGGAACTCGCCCTTGAGCGTGTGGCGCGCAATCTCCACCATGGTGCCTGCCATTTCCACACCGGTAGGACCGGCACCGATGACCACGGAAGTGAGCAAGGCCTCGCGCTGGTCCGCCGCTGCGTTCACGGGCAGGCTTTCGGCCTCTTCATAGGCCATGAGCATCTGGCGGCGGATGACAAAGGCGTCTTCCAGCGTCTTGAGGCCAGGCGCGTGGGCGGCCCAGTCGTCATGGCCAAAGTAGCTGTGGGTAGCGCCTGCGGCCACGATCAGGTGGTCGTAGTGCAGCGTCTGCCCATCGCCAAGTTGCACGGTGCGGGCATGTGCATCTAGCCCCGTCACCTCGGCCATCAGCACGGTCACATTGGGCTGGCGGCGGAAAATGCGGCGTATGGGTTCGGCAATGGCGGGGGCCGTGAGCCCCGCGGTGGCCACCTGGTAGAGCAGGGGCTGAAAGAGGTGGTGGTTTTGCCGGTCCACCACGGTGATATCGACATCGGCGTGGCGCAAGGCCTTGGTCGCCTCCAGTCCTCCAAAACCACAACCAATGATGACGATGCGCGCACGCGCCGCAGAAGCATGTGAAGTCATGCTGCCATCGTAGCAGCGCCCCAAGGCACATGTCGCCTGTGTTATCGACAACCCTGCGCCGCCATGCGTAAATGCCTCCCCAATGCGACCCCAACCATGAGGCCCCCATGAGCGAGACCACCCACTACCGTATTTGCCCCCTGTGTGAGGCCTGCTGCGGCCTGGAAATCAAGGTGCGCGACCAGCAGGTCGTCAGCATCCGCGGGCACGAGGCCGATGTGCTGAGTGCAGGCTATATCTGCCCCAAGGGCGTGGCCCTGAAAGATTTGCACGAGGACCCGGACCGCCTACGCACCCCGCGCATCAAGCGAGGCGGTGTGCATGTGGAAGCCACCTGGGAAGAGGCGTTTGCCGAGATCGAGAAACGCCTGCCCCCCCTCATTGCCACCCATGGCCGCAACGCCACCGGGGTGGTGGTGGGCAACCCCTCGGCCCACAAGATCGGGCTGCTGACCTACTTTGCCAAACTGACGCGCGCGCTGGGCACCAAGAACGTGTTTTCCGCCTCCACGCTGGACCAGATGCCCAAGCAACTGGCCAACGGCCTCATGTATGGCCACTGGCTGTCCACCGCCCTGCCCGACATCAGCCGTACCGACCTGATGCTGGTGATTGGCGCCAACCCGCTGGCCAGCAACGGCAGCATGTGGACTGTGCCCGACTTCAAGGGCAAGGCCCGGGCACTGCAGGCGCGTGGCGGCCAGCTCATCGTGATCGACCCGCGCCGCACCGAGACCGCGGCCCTGGCCGATGCCCACCACTTCATCCGCCCGGGCTCTGACGTGTTCCTGCTGGCGGCGCTGGTGCACACGCTGTTTGCTGAAAATCTCGTCACCCTGGGCCGCGTGGCCGACTGGGTGGTGGGCGTGGAGGAGGTGCAAGCCGCTGTGGCACCGTTCTCGGCGGATGTTGTGGCCCCGCGTTGCGGCATGCCAGGCGACACCATCCGCGCACTGGCACGCCAGCTGGCCACCACACCGCGCGCCGCGGTGTATGGCCGCATTGGCACCTGCACGCAGGAGTACGGCACGCTAGCCAGCTGGCTGGTGGACGTGCTCAACACGCTGACCGGCCACCTGGACGCCGAGGGTGGCATGCTGTTTGCCAAGTCTGCCGCGTTTGCCACCAACACAGCGGGCAACCCTGCGAACAAACCGGGTGTAGGCAAGGGCGTGACCACAGGCCGCCACCATGCCCGCGTGAGCGGTGCACCCGAGGTGTATGGCGAACTGCCACTCACCTGCATTGCCGAAGAAATTGAAACCCCGGGCGAAGGCCAACTACGTGCCCTCATCACCGTGGCCACCAACCCGGTGCTCTCCAGCCCCAACGGACCGCGCCTGTCCAAGGCGCTGGAGTCGCTGGACTTCATGGTCAGCCTGGACATCTACCTGAACGAGACCACGCGCCATGCCGACGTCATCTTGCCCGGCCTCTCGCCACTGGAAGATCTGCACTACGACGTGGCCTTCCCCCAGCTGTCGTGGCGCAACCATGCGCGCTACAGCCCACCGGTGCTGCCGCGCCCCGAAGGCCAGCCCGATGAGTGGCAAACCCTGCTGAAGATCGCCGCCATCGCCAAAGGTTTGGGGGCACACGCCGACGCCAATGCGCTGGACGACGCGCAGTTTGCCGAAGACGCCCAGCGCCAGTTTGGCCCCCACGCGGCGGCCGTCATTGCCGCGACCCAAGGTTTGCGTGGCCCGCTACGTACGCTGGAAGTGGCGCTGCGCATCGGGCCCTATGGCGACGGCTTTGGCACCAAACCCGATGGACTCACACTACAGAAAGTGATGGACGCCAACCCCACCGGCGGCATCGACCTGGGCGAACTACAACCCCGTATTCCCGAAATGCTGCGCACGCCCAGCGGCAAGGTGGAACTGGCGCCGCCCATGTTGCTACAAGATTTGCAGCGCGCCGCGCAGGATCTACGCCGGCCAGCGCCCGATTTGGTCATCATCGGCCGACGCGATGTGCGCACCAACAACAGCTGGATGCACAACCTGCCCCTGCTCGCCAAGGGCCCCTTCCGCTGCACCGCGCTGGTTCACCCCGACGATGCGGCGCGCCACGGCCTGACCGACGGCGCCATGGCCACGCTGCGCAACGGAGAGCGCAGCGTGCAGGCCCAAGTGCATGTCAGCGACCAGATGATGCCCGGCGTGGTCAGCCTGCCCCACGGCTGGGGCCACAACCTGGCCGGTGCCCAACTGTCGGTGGCAGCCGAACGTCCCGGCGCCAATATCAATGCCCTGTTGGACGACCAGCTGCGCGACCCGCTGTCGGGCAATGCGGTGCTGGGGGGCGTGGCGATTACGATGGAAGCGGCTTAAGGATAGAAATCCCCCGTTCGAGGACATGCTCGGCTTCAGATTTGGTTGAGGCAAAATTCAGTCCGATGCGCTACTTCAATACATTCCTACGCGCCGTGACAACCGCAGTACTCATCGTCGGTACTTGCGCAATTCACGCTGAACAAGCCCCTGATGCCGCACAGGAGATCGCTCTGAAGGAAGCCGCCCTGCCCAATACCTGCAGGAATGGATACCCTCTGCTCTCCAAACGTCTTGGAGAAAAAGGACAAGTCATGCTGACATGGCGGGTTGACGCCGATGGCGTCCCAGGCGAGGCTAAGGTGGTGGTTTCGAGCGGATTCCAACGGCTGGACGACGCTGCTATCCAGATAGTCACTAGCTGTCGCTATCCGGCAAGAAGTGATGGTGCAATCCGGGTCGGTAAAGGGCCGATTAACTTCATGCTCCCGTGAGTAGTGTCAAGACATAGCCAAGTGCTTACTCGTACGGCGGTGATGCTGTACGTCGACATGAACGAATGGCGATTACGATGGCAACGAATTCCTCCGGCCCCATCCCATGTACATCAGCCACGAAACTCCCTCACAAACCCATGCACGCCTGGTTGGGGTCTTGGCCGATGCGGAGTTCGTGGTGTACGAGCAGCCCTATGCGTTTGTGGAAACCGAGGTGCACAACTTTCCGGCCCATTTACTTGCGGATGCTTTGGCGTTCGTGAGAGACGAAGACGTATGGAGCGCACTGGTGCCCAGCTCTGACCCTGTGCACGAAAGGTTTGTGGTGTTCAGCTTCCATTTCACTGCGGACCAGGACAACTCGGGATTCGTGGGTTGGCTGGCATCGCACCTCAAGGCCACCGTGGGCACCGGTGTTTTGGTGGTCTGTGGACAGAACTCCCAGCGCGGCGGCATCTTTGACTACTGGGGGGCTCCGTTATCGGTCGCCAGCCAAGTCATCGCCGAGGTGCGCCGCCTGCGCGGGGGCCGCGCAACCGCCATCAACTGAGCAGGCGTATTTGTCCTACTGGTGCGCCGCCCCTTACCATCTCCGTCCATGAAAAAAGTCCTCCTCTCCCTGTTCGCCCTGCTGCTCATAGTGGCCGCCGGTGGTGCCTACTGGCTGCACGGCAATCTGGACCACTTGGTCAAAAGCGCCATTGGCAACTACGGCAGCGCCATGACGGGCGCCAAGGTGAAGGTCGAGAAGGTAGACATCCGCCCCACCGACGGCCGGGGCGTGCTCAACGGGCTGCAGATTGGCAACCCGGCGGGCTTCAAATCCCCCTATGCGCTGAAGGTCGGTACGGTGGAGCTGGAGGTGGAGCTGTCCTCGGTAACGCAGGACGTGGTGGTGATCCGGAAGATCGCCGTGCTGTCGCCCGACGTGATCTACGAGAAGAATGACTCGATGACCAACTTCGACGCCATCCAGAAAAACATCGAGAAGTATCTGGGCCCGTCGTCCAAAGACTCCAAGGGCAAGAAACTGATCGTGACCGAATTCATCATCCGCGGCGCCAAGGCCCATGCCACGGCACCGTTTGTGGGCAACAAGACCGTAGACGCCGAACTGCCCGACCTGCACCTGCGCGACCTGGGCAAGGCCAAGGGCGGCCTCACACCCGGTGAGCTGGGCCAGGAGGTCACCAACGCGCTGGAGCAGCGGCTGATGGCCTCGCTGAGTTTTGACCGCCTGATGAAGTCCATTGGCAGTGCGCTGGAGAAAACCGGCAATGCCATCAAGGGGCTGTTCAAGTAGAGGCGGCGGCCTGCAGATAGGCCAGCATGCCAACAAAGGCGGCCTGGGCCAGCACATAGCCTACGCCCAGCGGGCTCAGGGCTACACCGGCGCCTAACGCCAGCCACAGGCTGGCCACCACCCAGGCCCCGTTGCCCAGCGCCAACAGGCGCACGCCCGCCCGCGGCAACTCCCGCTGCGCCAACAGAAAGCCGATGTACACAACAAACACCAGCACCACCCAGGCCGAGGCCTGCACCAGCGCCGCGGGCATGCCCAGCAGGCTGGACACGGTGGCCTGCGCCTCCAGTTGCAATAGCGCGGTCCCGACGCCGGTGACGGCGTCCAGCCACAGTACGCGGCGGGTCCAGACGGGGGTGGTGAGTACAGACAAGGAAGACATGGTGAACTCCTGAAGGGTTGAACAAGGCCTCGATGGTGCGGCGTGCTGCGACGCGGCGCCATTACCTGGGAGGTCATGCGCGCACGGCCACAAACCCACCTGCCGCCGCTACCATGCGGCCATGAATACCAGTACCGCCCCCAACAGTTTTGGCCAACGCCTGCGCCACTGGCGCCAGCACCGGCGCCTGAGCCAACAAGAGCTGTCGCACCAGGCCGAGATCTCGGCGCGGCATGTGAGTTTTCTGGAGACCGACCGCTCGGTGCCCAGCCGCGAGATGGTGCTGCGCCTGGCCGAGCGACTGGAGGTGCCACTGCGCGAGCGCAACCAGCTGCTCACCAGCGCGGGCTATGCCGCCATGTACCGGGAGCGCCCGCTGGACCACCCCGACATGGCCGAAGCGCGCGCCGCGGTGGAGCTGATCCTGCGCTGCCACGAGCCCTACCCCGCGTTGGCGATGGACCGGCACTGGAACATCGTCAGCGCCAACCGCCTGGTGCCGGTGTTTCTGAACAACATTTCGCCCGCGCTGCTGCAGCCGCCGGTGAACGTGCTGCGCCTGAGCCTGCACCCCGAAGGCCTGGCGCCGCGCATTGCCAACCTGGGGCAGTGGAAACACCACCTGTTTGAGCGCCTACGGCAAATGATCCACAGCACGGGCGACGCCACGCTGCAGGCGCTGATGGAAGAGTTGCAAGGCTATGACGCCAGCCATGGCCCAGACCGCGCCCACCTGCAGGGCGAGACGCGCGGTGTGGTGATGCCGTTTCAGCTGGACACGGCGCACGGCCAGCTCAACTTCATCAGCACGGTGACGATTTTTGGCTCACCCATGGACATCACGCTGCAGGAGCTGGCGCTGGAAACCTTTTTACCAGCCGATGCGGCAACGGCTACCGTGCTACAGCAGTTTCAGCGCGCCTTGTAGACCTTGTAAGTCGTACCGCCATCGGTGCTGGCGACGATCCAGGGGCGGCCATCGGGCGCTACGGCCAGGTAGCGCAAGCTGGTGAAGCTGGGTGAAGGAACCACCACATCCCACTGCACGCTCCCGGCGTTCCAGCGCAGCAGCCGTGGCGCACTGCCCTGCAGGCCAATGGCAAACACCGATCCGTTGGCGCCGGACGCAATGCAACCTGGCTGCGCGCGGCTGGTGGCCGGAAAGGTGGGGCACACCGACAAACCGGCTGGCGGTGGGCGCTCAAAAAATGCGTTGTTGAGGTACTGAAAAGCCCTGCGAGTGTTGGGCGCATTGGCATCTGAGCGCACCAGCCAGACCGCCCCCGCAGGCTCCACGGCCAGAGCATCTTCATTACCCGGCAATTGGAAACTGGTGACCACAAAGGTGTTGGAAGCGGTGTTGAAACGGTACAACGTGCTGTCCTGCGCGCCGACGGCTCCCGTATCGGGTCCCATGGCATACACCGAACCATCGGCCGGCGTGGACACGTCGATGGGGCGCACAGTGAATGCCGGCAAGGGCACATCCCCCATGTTCATGGCAGCTATACCACCCATGACTTGCCAACTACCATTCTTGTACTGCCATACCCGCCCGTTGACCGCGCCATTGGTTGGGGGCACCCAGGCCCACAGGGTGTCAGCCAGACCAATGGCCAACCCATCAGCCTCGCCCCCTGGGGGGATGGACAAGCCGCTGGGCACAAAGCCCTGCTTGGCGGCATCGTAGGTCACCAGCGAATCCGAACCCGAGCGGCGCACCACCATCACTTTGCCGCTGGCGCCAATAGCCAGGTAATGCGGCCACTGAGGCGATCCGGGCAAACCAATGTAGGGCACCTCGTCAAACACCTGCGTGGCAGAGAACGTGAACGGTGACACTGCGGTGGTGGTATTCACTGGCGTGCTCTGGGTGGCTGCCGCGGTCGCATCGTCCGTGTCCTCCTTGCGGTTGAACAGGGCACTGGCCCACACCTCGGTGCCACTGCGCACCACCCAGGGCTTGCCACCGGGGCCTATGGCTACGGCCACCACACCTTGCAGGCCGGTGCGGTCCCAGCGGTTGTCACGGGCGTTGAAGGACTGCAGATTACCGTCCAGGTCCACGGCCAGCAGCGTACCCTCGGGGCCGATGGCAATCTCTTTGGCACGCAGAGCCTGGCGCTCACAGGGCTGCACATCGCAGCGGTACACCCAGTCGTCGCGGATAGTCCAGGGCCGGCCGGCCGGATCCAGCGCCAATTTCCTGCCTTTGGGCGAGGGATCATCTAGGCGTGCGGGCACCACTTTCTCAAAACCATCCGTGCCGGCGTTGTACTGGTAGAGCGACTCATCACTGGCGGCAGCCATTACCGTGCCGTTGCACGCAACAGCTACATCGCGTGCGCTGAAGATGCTGCGCACCAACAGCCACTTGCTGCCGTCGTGCCGCCAGACCTCCCCCTTGGCTGTCACGCCCCAGGGCTTTCCGTCAGGCGCCACAGCAATGCGCACCATCTGCCCCGGAAAACTCTTGAAACGCTGGCTGCTGTTGCGCCACTGGCCCAGGTTGCTGTCCGTGTCGATAGCCATCACATTGCCGTCCTTGCCAATGGCAAGGATGCGGGCGGCGCCCAGCACCTGGCGAAAATCGGCCTGGCGAAAATCGGGCAACTTGCCGCCCACCGCAGCACTGCAATCGCCGCCACCTTGCACCGGCTCGTCAAACAACGAGGAGGCATAAATCTCACCCCGCGCATTCACCACCCAGGGCTTGTCGCCCGGCCCCACGGCCAGAGTGACGGCTTCGGTATTGATGGGCTCCCAGCGCTGCAAAAAGTCATCAAAGCGCGCGGGCGTGCGGTCCTTGGTCACCAGAAACACGCCGCCATCGGGGCCTATGGCCAGGTCAGTGGCCACCACACCGTCATGGGCTTGCCAGCCCTGGGGCGCGTAGCTCAGCACCTGGCCCTCTCGGCTCAGCACCCAGGGCACATTGGACGAGCCTACGGCCAGTCGCACCGCGTTGCTCGGTGCATTGAGCGACACCCAGCCGGCCGCGAGGTCCCAGTAGGCGGGGCTGCCGTCGGGCAACAGAATCCAGATGGCCCCCTGCGGCGTGATGGCGATGTCCAGCGCCTGCCCTGGCAGCTCCACCCACTGCGAGCCGCGGTAACTGAAGATGCGGCCTTGTGCGGTGACCGCCATGGGCAATCCCGAAGGCGCCAGCGCAATGCGCTCAAAGCTACCGGGCAGGCGCTGCCACTGGTCTTTGCCCTTCCACTGCCAGACTTCGCCTTCCGGCCCCAACGCCACGGCCTGGCCCTTGGCGGAAATGCTGAGTACTTTGGCCTTGCCCTGCACACGGCGCCAGGGCAGGTTTTTGGTGAACACACTGAGCTCGGTGTTGGCACGCGCCGTCTTCTGCGGCGTGCCGGTGTCATTGGTAAAAATCGTCCCCTCGGGCGTGACGATCCAGGGCTTGTTGTCCGGGCCTGCGGCCACCAGCTCGGCCACCGCCAACAGCGCCCCCCACGTGCCCAGCGCGGCATTCCAGCGAAACGGCTGGTGCTCCGGGCTGACCATGAATGCGCTGTTGCGCACACCCGCAGAAATGTCCTGGGCCCGGCCCGGCAGCTTGGCCCAGGCGCGGCCATCAAATATCTGTATGGACGCGTCGGCCAGCACCACCCAGGGCAGGTCGCGCTCATCCACATCCACGCGCGCAATGCCCTTGGGGGCACCGGTCACGGCAATGAACCCGGCACGCGCATCGAAACGGGCCAGACCACCTTCTGCCGTCACCACATAGGCCATGCCCGCAGCGCCCACACCCACATCTACCGATTTGGGGGCAGGCACCTGCTGCCAGAAGGTGCCGTTGTAGCGCCACACAGCGCCCTCGGCATCCAGCGCCCAGGCATTGCGCTCGGACGCCGCGTCTATGCGGCGAAACACACCCGGCAGGCTGAGCCAGCCTGTGCCTGGGCCGGGGCGGCGCATCCACACCATGCCACTTGGGTCCAGGGAAAACGCGGTGCCGTCCGCCCCCACCGACAAGTCGATGGCGGTGCCGCGCAGTGCCGTCCAGGCCAGGCGCTCTGCTGCGTTTTGTGCATGGACCCAGAGGCTTGCCCCACACAACAAGGCCACGAGAAGGCGTTTCACGCCGATTCCGGGTTAGTAGTACAAAAAGCGGACCGCGGTGCGCAAGCGCTCTTCGGTGCTCTCGATGCGGTTCCACGAGGCAGCAATGTCCCCGGTGCGGAATTCCCGGTACAGCGTGCCACCCTCCAGCGCCTGGGTGATCTCGCCCACATTGGGCGTGGGCTTGAACCAAGGCTTGTACTTGTCCTCGAATTCGGCCATGGCCACCTCGCCGGGGGTCATGGTGGCGCGTTCGGCGGCAATGTCGGCCTCGGCCCGGTTGGTGTACTGGGTGCGGCGCGGAGTGAGCAAAATCAGCACCGACTTGTAGTAGTCGCGCGTCACGTTGCGCGAGAACAGGTACTGCACGATGGGGACGTCCTGCAACAGGGGTACCCCATCACGGTCTTTGGTCTGGTCGCGCTCGGACAGACCCGAGAGGATCAGCGTCTCACCGAACTTCATAACCACATTGGCATTCACCATGGTCTTGTTGGTGTCCAGGCGGAAGTCGAACTTCACGCTGGTGCTGGGGATGGCCAGGAAGGTGCGCTCGGCCACCACATTGAGCTTGATCAGGTTGTCGGGCAAAAACTCCGGTGTGACCGAGAGCTTCACACCCACTTCTTTCTGGATCTGCACCGAGCTGCCCTGCCCGCCCGAGACCGCAGCACCCACGATGTCCTGGCCCGAAAAGAAGTTGGACGGCAGGTTGCCCAGCGCCACCAGCGTAGGCCGGGCCAACACCTCGTTGCGCTTGGCGTTGGCGTTGGCGATGTTCAGGCTGTAGGTCAGCGCCGGCACCTGGATCAGGCGCGTGATGACGCTGCTGTTGGTGTTAGTGGAGTTGGCCGCGTTCAGGTTGTCGGTAACAACGCTGCCGGACTGCGTGGTGGAGAAGGCCGGCGTCTGCGTGAGCGGATTGCCAAACTGGATCTTCAGCCCGTCCAGCAGGTTCACACCCATGGCCTGCGTGTTGTCTTCTTCGGTGCTGATGATGCTGACATCCACCACCGCCATCTGCTTTTCCACAAAACCATTGCCAGCGGTGCCAAAGCCCCCCAACGCGCCGGGCATGCCGGGTACAGCGCCCGGCATGCCAGGGTAGGCGCCAGGCACCGCACCCTGCATGGCCGGGTAGCCGCCAGTGTTGCCCGTGGCGGGGTAGCCACCCGTGTTCGCGTTCAACCCACTGTTGACGGCGGGGTAGCCACCGCGCGCCTGGGTTTTGACCATGCCGGCACGCTGGTAGCTGTGCAGCCACGAGTCCACCCGGTTTTCCACCTCCTTGTACTCGGTCGCGCCCACCGCCGCCGCACGCAGTCGGGTCAGGTAGTTGCCCGCCTGCTCCTTGTCGTTGAGCGACGCAGCCACGATGGCCGAGGCGCGCAGCACGCGTGGGTCGTCCGGCTTCTCGGCCAGTACGGTACGCAGGCCTTCCAGCGCGGCAGCGGCGGTCTTGGGGTCGCGGTCGTAGTAGGCGGCCACTGCCAGGTCATACAACAGTTCAGGCTCGTTGCCCGCATACAGCGCCGCATCCGCCAGCCGGGTCTTTGCCTTGGCGAAGTCGCGCTGGTACATGGCCAGCAGGCCGCTGTAGTAGCGTGCCAGCCAGTTGGAGTTGTCAAACTGGGCCGCCATCTCGAAGCCCTGTTCGGCCAGTGGGAACAGACTGCTCTCCCCCTGGATACCGCGCATCTGGTAGGCCACGCCATTCAAAAAGTGCAGGTAAGAGCTGGTCATGTCGGCCTTCACCGCCATGTTGAACAGGTCCGATGCCTTCTTGTAATCGCGTGCGTCCAGCGCCTTGATACCCTCGGCCGCCAACAGGCGCGGTGCCGATGTAAGTTTGCCCTGAGGAATCGTGGCATACAGGTTCGTCTTGGGCTGACTGGAGATCAGGGGATTGCCGGCGTCGCTCCGTGCCAGTTCGCCCGTGCCCGCGCATCCGGCCAAGCCCATCACGGCAAAGGCAGGCAACAGGGCCGCAACCATGCGACGCGGTGCAGGCAGACATGGCAAGGGATACTTCACTGGATTCCTTTCGTGGTCCGGTTGGGGACGGGGGCTGAGCGGATGCGGGTCGGGGCTTTGCCAGACCAGTGCGAACGAGTGTAAAAAAACGTAAGTTGATTGTCTGTAGAGCGAACGTGCTACAAACCGGGCCTGATGTACTGGTAAACCAGCCCGGCCGTTAGACCCGTTGTCTAAAAAGACCGAGGACTGCGCTCCAGCGGTAGCCACAGCCTGAATTGCGTGCCGTTTGGTCCCGACTTCCAGCCGACCGTGCCTTCAATGGCCAGCGCGCGGCGCTGCTGGTTGTGCAAGCCGCGCCCTGCGGTAGCACCCAGGGCCTTGTCGACATCGAAACCCTGGCCGTTGTCCTCGATGGTCACTTGCACACCACCCGTCACCACGGCAGTAGCCACCCGTATCTCGGTCGCGCGGGTATGACGCAGGATGTTGGCAACGCTCTCTTGCACGATGCGCAGGATGTGCAATGCACTGGAAGGGTCCAGCCATGTCAAGGTGGGCAACTCCTGTACCTTCCACAACAAAGCGATGCCCGTTCCCTCTAGGCGAGGCTCCAACCGAAAGCGCAGTGTGGCTAGCAACAACAACAGGTCTGCCTCAACCGGCTCCATCGAGTCGATGGTCAACTTCAGATCGTCCAGACAATCCTTGAGGATCTGGGACACCTTCACATCACTCACGCCGCCGTGCTCTACCGAGCGGATCGCACTGATCAGCGATGAACCCAGGCCATCGTGCATGTCTTGCATCAGGCGCTGGCGCTCATCGCTGATGGTTTGCCGCATTTCTGCCTCACGCAGCCGCTGGTGGCTGAGCGCAAATTCGTCACGCACCCGTTCAGCGGCCATCAGCACCTCACCGATGGATACCAGCAGCGCAAACAGTGCATAGCCGACGATATATATGACATGAATGGGCGAAGCATCGAAGACGCCCTTGGCATCGCCATCAAGCAACACAGCGACCATGCGCAACAGCAGCAAGCCGGTTTGCAACAACAGGACACCACCCGTCAGCCGCGCGAAGAGATGGTGGGCCCCATGCTTGAACAACAGCCTGGCACTCCTGACGAGAAACCATGCCATCAGGCCGGTGAATACCACCATGCGGCCCACATAGCTCGGGTGCACCAGCGTAAACCAGTAGAACAGCGGGGCCGATGCCAGGAGCAGCCCACCCACCAACCGCAGGGACGGCGGCTGGCCGTAGAAACGCTGGCTGCCAATGACCATGAGCGCTGGACTACTGAGCAAAAGCAGGTTGCCAATCACCCCCGAGACGAAGTCGGGAAGAAAGCCACTGGCTCCGAACAGCAAAGTGGAGACAAAGCTCAAAAACGGGCCTGTTGCCCATTCACGTAGCCCCCGGATAGTGGGTGGATAGTTGCGATGCAGCACGAACAGCACCAGCGACATCAGCAACGCCATCACGGCGGCCAACAGCACGATGGAACGTGGATCAATGCCCAGCATGTTCAGGCTGTGTCACGGCTTAGTCGGGCAAAAAACCCAGCGTCCTGGCTTCATAAATAGCTTCCGCCTTGGACGTGACCTTGAGCTTGCTGTAGATGCGCCGCACGAAGCTGCGTATGGTGAAGTGCGACAACTGCATCAACTGGGCGATTTCAGGCATGCTGAATCCCTTGGTGATGAAATTCAACACCTCTTTCTCGCGCGCCGACAGCAAAGAGGACGGGTCCTCGGCCGATGCCGGGGTAACCGTTTTGCGGGAAGTCGTTCGCCGAAAGTGGGCCAACACCTGCCTGGCAATGATGGGGCTGATCGGGCTCCCGCCACTGGCCAGGCTACGGATTTCGTCAATCATCTTGGCCTGCGAACTGTCCTTCAGCAGATACCCCGCTGCGCCGGCTTCGATCGAGCGCATGACATGGGTTTCGTCCCCAAAATTGGTGCTCACCATGATGCTGCAATGAGGCCACTGCAACGCGGCGGCCCGAATGACGTCGATGCCCGAACCGTCCGGCAAACCCAGATCGACCAGCAGCACGTCCGCTGGAAGGCCTTGCAAAAGAGCAAGACCTTCCGCCTGCGTACTGGCCATTGCCACCAGTTGCATATCCGGTGCGGCTTGCACTATCCGGCTCAGGGCATCGCGAAAGTCGGGGTCGTCCTCGACGATCACAACACGGATGGGAGCTGGCTCCGGGGCGGGGTCTACGGTCTGCATCAGGGCACTATTGTGCAGCACGCCCTCCACGCCCGTCGGCCCCAACCCATCCGCCACCCTGCTCACCCGCCAGGCCGGGTGCCAGTGGATCAGTCTCTGCACTCAGGCATGCTGCTCAATTCGTTGGTCAGCTGATCGTAGGTGGCCGCACCGGAGGCGATCTTGTAAATGGTGCGCAGTTCGTCAGCCACCACGGCAACCGTGCGGCCCTTGCCGGCTTTCGTAGCGGCTTTGGCTTCGGCGCTGATGCCGTCCGTCACGATTTTTTCTGCCACCATGAAGGACAGTTCGCCCAGGCCTGTACAGGCTTCCTTGGACGGGAAACCGTGTGAGGCCTGATTGGGCTGCAAGAACTTCTGCATGACACCCTTGGCCTCAGCGGCCGAGAAGCAGGCATAGGCCTTCTGTGCGTCGGTGACCACCACTTTGCCCAGCGCGCACGTTTGCAGCCCGACGGCACCGAAGGTGACAGTCGCAGCACCAGCAATCAGGCATTCCTCACTCTTGGCTTCATTAAACACGCGGGTGCCCAAGTTCACCAGGTTGCCCGGAATCTGGCCTGACTGGCTGACGAGCTTGGCAATCTCCTTCGGAAACGAGCAGTAGAAGCCATCTTGCGCATCCTCAAAACATTGGTTGGCCTGGTTGGCGGCGTTCTTCATCTCGCTGGTGCCGTAGGTGTTGATGGCGCCGGTGATGCGCTGCGCTCCCTTGAAGTAGCCGTCAATCGGGAACACCTTGCGTCCGATCGTGCCGCAACTGTTGTTGAAGTAGGCCCAGGCGTCAGTGGCGAGCTTGGCCACCGCATAACCCACGATTTCGCCGTTCTTGACGACCTCCTGGCCCACAATCTTTCCACCCATCACCACGGTGTTGCCTACATTGACAGCAACCGCCTGCGTGGTGTTGGCGACCTTGTTGCTCACATCCACCGTGCCGTTGGCCACCTGGTTCACCACACCCACGGTACCGTTCGCCACCACGTTGGCAGCGTTCACCGTCCCATTTGCAACAGCGTTCGCCGTCGTGGTGGCTTCGCGCGCCAAGTCATTGGCCGCACTGACCGAGGTTGCCGCCACGGAGTTGGCACCGGAAACAAGAACCCCTGTCGCGGTACCAACCGCGTTGGTCACAAACTTACCCACCGACTCTGCGGCCCCTCTGAAATCAAATCCCGAAGAGGGTTTGGTCGTAATACGGTCCCAAATCCAGCCCCGGTTGTCTGCCGGACCATTGCCCTTGTAGACGACCAGATTGCCATCGTCCTGCAAGGCGACGAAATAAGCCCCCATCGGTCCACCGGCACCCCCCGGAAAGCACCCCAGAGCACCGCGGTTGTTGGCCAGGCGCCCCCGGTAAGTACAGGCATGCCCGTCCGACTGGATCGCCATGAAGTACTGCGTGTCCTTCGGTATGTTTCCATGGCTTTGATACCAGCGCCGATTGCTATCACTGGGATTGCCCTCATAAATCACCAACTGTCCGTCAGGTTGCAAGTCGAGGCGGTAGCGCCCGTTGTCCGACCGCATGGTCTGACCCTCAGTCAGTAAATCACCGATGCGCATGACGCTCCGGCCATGGGCAGACCGCGGGGGCTGCGCCATCAGCTCATCGGTTTCCCGGTTGGGCATACGCCCTTCCTTTCGCCCAAAGTTCATCCAGTGCTCGTATAGCTTGCCCGCGTCATACCCAAAGGCCTGTTTAAGGTCTGAATACTTGTTGGCATAGAACATGGTGTCCAGATTGACACTCTGCGCCTTGGTGCGGCCTTCGTCACTGAACCCTGTTCTGGGCGAACGGTCTTCGTAGCGCCCCCAATCAATCCAGTGGCCCATCAAGGCGCGGGCGTCACTGCCAAAGGTTTTTTTGAGGTCGGGGTAGCGGTCTGCGTAGTAGACAGGGTCGAGCAGCGAAGTCCATACCAGCGCCGCCGCAGCCGTATTGCCGGGCTTGCCGCGGTAGGCCTCCAAAACGCCCGAATCCCGGAGGATCAGGAAATAGTCGCCAGCAGCACCATGGCTATTGCTGCACCACACCGCGGCGGTGGAAGCCATGACGCAAAGATTGCCATTGTCTTGCATGGCAAGATTCCCGCTGACCGCACGCGTGTCATTGGTGCCTGCGCACCATACGAGCCCCTTGGGCCCCATCACGCACACCTGGTTGCCGTTCGGCTGCATCATGGCGAAGTAAGCTTTGTTGGTCGACTCCAGGGCCAGAAAACCGCTAAGTGTCTGGTTGGTTGTCAACACATTGCCGATAGGCTGGCGTTTGGCATAGTAGACACTCACCTTCGCGGCGGCAGCGACAGTCTCTGGTATTCCCTGTTGGGTCCTTCCCTGCAATATTTGCAGTGACCCTGACTGGGCAGCAACGTTTGCCCCTAAACACAGCGCCAAGGCACCCGGAAGCAAGGCGCGAAGCCACGACAGGCGCCTCAAAAATGGCTGTACAGCGGGAAATTGCATGGGGGCGTTCCTTTATGAGAAGGTGCCATCGTAGGTACGCCAAGCCATGCTGTATGTAGATTGAATGCGCTACAAACCACCGCACTTGTTTCACAGATAATCGCGCCGAGACGCAGACTTGCTGTGGCCGATTCAGAAAGAAATGGACCGCTAGCCCCCGTGGAACCTACGCTAGTAGCTCCTAAAACAGGAGCAACCCAGTTTCAACATTGGGTCTTGGGGGACGTGGGAGCCGGCGCCAGCCCCAGCAGGTAGGCATCCAACGTGGCTTGGCCCACGGCCTCCAGGTCGAAGGCATCGGGCGACAGCAGCCAGTTGAACTTGAGCCCGCCAATCAGCGCGAACAGGCCCAGCGTGGCGCTGCGCAGGTCCATGTCGCTGCGCACCTGTCCCTTGTCGCGCGCCAGTTGCATCAGGCGGTGCATGTCGTCCATGCACTCGTTGCGCCCGGCAATGTGGCGCTCGCGCATGCTTTGCAGCTCGTCCACGTACTCCACCTTCTGGGTGGCAATCTCGAACACGCGGCGCACCTGCGCGTCATGCGCAATCTGGTGAAAGGCCGAGGCCGTGTTGCGGCGGATCTTGTCCAACGGCTGCTCTTCATCAGCCGGCCCCATTTCGGTCATGCGGGCCATCATGGGCAGGGTCACGCGCTCCATCATGGCGTGGAACAACTCGCCCTTGTTTTCAAAGTGCCAGTAAATGGCGCCCCGGGTCAGCCCCGCGTCTTTGGCGATTTCTTGCAAGGTGGTGCGTGAGACCCCGCGCTGGTGAAACACACGTTCAGCAGCGTCCAGAATCAATTCGCGGGTGGCAAGAGCGTCTTCTTTGGTTTTGCGGGCCATGCTTTGACCTCATAGGAATTTGTAGGAATTGTAGTTTTTCTCAAACATACATTCGTGCATGTATGTATACTAAACCCCATTGCCGCAGTATGGTTCAGTTTTTATTGAGGGTTTGCCCTAGATCAAACTGCCGGCAAGCCCCTCCCCCGATTGCCTCCCCAACTACCTTTGTCACAAGGGAAATCTGTATGTTGCTGTTCCGCCAGACCCTGGGCCATACGCCCTCCATCCTCGCCGGCCGCGTGGCCTTGCTCGCCATTCCATTGGCCGTTGCCCTGGTTGCCTGTGGCGCCAAAGACGGCGCCGCCGGTGCCGGTGGCCCTGGCGGCGGCATGCCCCCGGCCGAAGTCGGCGTGGTCACCGTGGCCTCGCAATCCGTGGCTCTGCAGTCCGAGCTGCCCGGCCGCGTCAGCGCCCTGCGCGTGGCGCAAGTGCGCGCCCGTGTCAGCGGTGTGGTGCTGCAACGCCAATTCCGCGAAGGCAGTGAAGTCAAGGCCGGCCAGGTGCTGTACCAACTGGACTCTGCCCCCTACCGCGCCGCCATGGAAAGCGCCCAAGCCACCGTGGTGAAGGCCCAGGCCACCCTGGCCCAGGCTACCGCCCAGGTGGAGCGCAACAAGCCGCTGGCAGAAGCCAATGCCATCAGCAAGCAGGAATTCACCACCCTGGTGACCACCCAGCGCCAGGCCGAGGCTGACGTCGGCACCGCCAAGGCGGCCGCCGAAACCGCCCGTATCAACCTGGCTTACGCCACCATCACGGCCCCCATTTCCGGACGCATCGGCCAGTCCTCCGTGACCGAAGGTGCACTGGTAGGCGCAGCCGATACCACCGCGCTGGCCACCATCCAGCAAACCGCATCGGTGTACGTGAACTTCACCCAGAGCAGCACCGACGTGCTGCGTTTGCGCAAAGCCATTGCCTCCAAACAGCTGCGCGCGGCCGGCGATGGCTCGGTTCCTGTGCGCATCGTGCTGGAAGACGGCAGCGAGCTGGCCAAGCCCGGCAAACTGCTGTTCTCTGACCTGACGGTGGACGCCACCAGCGGCCAGATCACGTTGCGCGCCGAAGTACCTAACGCCGATGGCCTGCTGTTGCCCGGACAGTTTGTGCGCGTGCGTCTGTCGCAAGCCGAGTTGCCATCGGGCATCTTGCTGCCCCAACAAGCCGTAACCCGCACCAACCAGGGCGACACCGTGCTGGTGGTGGGCGAAGGCGGCAAGCCCGGCCCACGCCCCGTGAAGCTGGGCGGCAATGCGGTGAACAACCAGTGGGTGATTCTGGACGGCCTCAAAGAAGGCGACCAGGTCATCGTGGATGGCTTCCAGAAAATGATGGTGCCCGGTGCCCCCGTGAAACCGGTGCCCTGGAGCCCCAATGCAGCCCCCGCCGGTGCTCCCGCAGCGGCAGCTTCCGCACCCGCCGCCGCAGCGTCTGCGGCCGCCAAGTAATCGCTAGAGGCATTTCCCATGGCCCAGTTTTTTATTGACCGACCCATCTTTGCGTGGGTGATATCGCTGTTCATCCTGGTGATGGGCGGCGTTGCCATCACGCAACTCCCCATTTCGCAGTACCCGCCGGTGGCCCCTCCGTCCATCGTGGTGAACACGGCGTACCCTGGTGCTTCCGCGCAGACGCTGGAGGACAGCGTACTGTCCGTCATCGAACGCGAGATGAACGGCTCCCCCGGCCTCATCTATATGGAATCCGTGGCGCAAGCCGACGGTTCCGGCAGCATCACGCTGACCTTCGAGACCGGCACCAACGCCGATCTGGCGCAGGTGGACGTGCAAAACCGCCTCTCGCGCGCCACCCCACGCCTGCCGGCTGCGGTGACGCAGCAGGGCGTGCGCGTGGACAAATCGCGCTCCAACTTCCTGATGTTCACCATGCTGTCTTCCGACAACCCGGAAACCAGCACCATTGAACTGGGGGACTACGCCTCGCGCAACATCGTGCCCGAATTGCAACGCCTGCCCGGCATCGGCCAGGCCCAGCTGTTTGGCACCGAGCGTGCCATGCGCATCTGGCTGGACCCGGCCAAACTGGCGTCCTTCAACCTGTCCACCGCCGAGGTGAACAGCGCCATCAGCGCGCAAAACGCGCAGGTCTCTGCCGGCGCCATCGGCGACCTGCCCAACATCACCGGCCAGAGCATTGCGGCGACGGTGGTGGTCAAAGGCCAACTCGCCAGCGTGGCGCAGTTCGGCAATATCGCCCTGCGCAGCAATGCAGACGGCTCTGCGGTGCGCCTGAAAGACGTGGCCCGCATTGAACTCGGTGCCCAAGCCTATGCAACGTCGGCCCGCCTGAACGGCAAGCCCGCCATCGGTATCGGCATTCAGCTGGCCCCCAGCGGCAATGCCATGGCGGCAGCCAAAGCCGTGCGCACCCGCATGACAGAGCTGCAAGGCTACTTTCCCAAGGGCATGACCTGGAGCATTCCCTACGACAGCTCGCGCTTTGTGAACATCTCGATCAAGCAAGTGGCCGAAACCCTGGTAGAAGCCGTGGTGCTGGTGTTCCTGGTGATGTTCCTGTTCCTGCAAAACTGGCGCTACACCATCATCCCGACCATCGTGGTGCCGGTGGCGCTGCTGGGTACCTTTGCCACGCTGCTGGCGCTGGGCATGTCCATCAACGTGCTGACCATGTTCGGCATGGTGCTGGTGATCGGTATCGTGGTGGACGACGCCATTGTGGTGGTGGAAAACGTCGAACGCATCATGAGCGAGGAAGGCCTGCCACCACTGCAGGCCACCAAGAAAGCCATGGGCCAGATCTCGGGCGCCATCGTCGGCGTGACCGTGGTGCTGATTGCCGTGTTCGTGCCACTGGCCTTCTTTGCTGGTTCGGTGGGCAATATTTATCGCCAGTTCTCGGCGGTGATGGTGAGTTCCATCGCGTTCTCGGCGTTCCTGGCGTTGTCGCTCACCCCCGCGCTGTGCGCCACCTTGCTCAAGCCCGTGGAGGCCGGCCATGCGCATGCCAAGACCGGTTTCTTCGGCTGGTTCAACCGCCGCTTCGACTCCACCGCCAAGGGCTACGAAAGCGTGGTGGCACGCCTGCTCAAAAAGGCGGGCCGTTACCTGATCATCTACGCCGCCATCATTGGTGCGGTGGCCGTGGTGTACCTGCGTTTGCCCACCTCGTTCTTGCCCGGTGAAGACCAGGGCAACATCATCGTGAACGTGCAGTTGCCCCCAGGTGCCACCCAGCAGCGCACCCTGAAGGTGATGGAACAGGTGGAAGGCTTCATCCTGAAGCAACCCGAAGTCGAGGGCATGGTGGCCGTGTTGGGCTTCAGCTTCTCGGGCCAGGGACAAAACGCGGCACTGGCGTTTGTGACACTGAAAGACTGGTCTGAACGTGTGGGCGCCGAGCACTCGGCGCAGGCCCTGGCCGGCCGCGCATTCGGTGCCCTCATGGGCATTCGCGATGCGTTCATCTTCCCCTTGGCGCCGCCCCCCATCCCTGAACTGGGCAACGCCACGGGCTTCACCTTCCGCCTGCAAGACCGCGGTGGCAAGGGCCACACGGCGCTCATCGGTGCGCGCAACCAGCTGCTGGGCATGGCCTCCAAGAGCAAGGTGCTCACCCAGGTGCGCCCCGACGGCCTGGAAGATGCGCCCCAGCTGCAAATCGACATTGACCGCGACAAAGCCAGCGCCCTGGGCGTGAGCTTCGCCTCCATCAACAGCACCATCTCCACGGCGCTGGGTTCGAGCTATGTGAACGACTTCCCGAACGCGGGCCGTTTGCAACGCGTGGTGGTGCAAGCCGACAACACGGCGCGCATGCAGCCCGATGACATCCTGAAGTTCAACGCCATCAACAGCAACGGCAAGGCCGTGCCCCTGTCTGCATTTGCCAGCACCCAATGGGTGACCGGCGCCATGCAAACCGTGCGCTACAACGGCTACTCGGCCGTGCGTATCAGCGGTGCAGCGGCCCCAGGCTTTAGCACCGGCGAGGCCATGGCCGAGATGGAGCAACTGGCTGCCAAGCTGCCCGAAGGCTTTGGCTTTGAGTGGACCGGTCAATCCCGCGAGGAAAAGAAAGCCGGCTCGCAAGCCACCGTGCTGTATGGCTTCGCTATCCTGGCCGTCTTCCTGTGCCTGGCCGCGCTGTACGAGAGCTGGTCTATCCCGCTGTCTGTCATCTTGGTGGTGCCCTTGGGCGTGCTGGGCGTGGTGCTGGCCACCTTGTTCCGCGGCTATGCCAACGACGTGTACTTCCAGGTCGGCCTGATCACCATCATCGGTTTGTCGGCCAAGAACGCGATTCTGATCATCGAGTTTGCCAAGGACCTGCAGGCCCAAGGCAAGGGCGTGGTCGAGTCGGCGCTGGCTGCGGCCCACCTGCGCTTCCGCCCCATCGTGATGACCTCCATGGCCTTCATGCTGGGCGTGCTGCCCCTGGCCATTGCCAGCGGTGCGGGCTCGGCCAGCCAGCGCGCCATCGGCACCGGCGTGATCGGTGGCATGGTGGCGGGCACCTTCCTCGCGGTGTTCTTCGTGCCGATCTTCTTTGTCGTGGTGCGCAGCCTCTTCAAGGGCAGCGAGCGCCAACACCAGTTTGACATCCAACATGGACACCACATCGGAGCTGAATCCCATGAGTAAGCATTTCTCCCCCAGCCGCCCTGCCCTGCGCCTGGCCACACTGTCGGCCGCCCTGTGGCTGGCTGGCTGCAGCTTCATACCCACCTTCACCCGCCCCGCGGCACCGGTGGCGGCCAGCTTCCCGCAGGCCGCACAACCGGCCGCGGCGGATGCCCGTACCGCCGCCGACATTGAATGGCAAAGCTTCTTCAAAGATGCGCGTCTCAAGCGACTGATTGAACTGTCGCTGGAGAACAACCGCGACCTGCGCGTGGCCGCCCTCAACATCGACGCCACCCGCGCCAAACTGCAAGTGGCCCGTGCCGACCAGTTGCCCACGGTCAACGCCGGACTCACCGGCAGCCGTGGCCCGGCCACCAATGGCGCCATCGTCAGCAGCTACACCGCAGGGTTGAGCGTGACGTCGTACGAGCTGGACTTCTTTGGCCGCGTACGCGCCCTGAGCCAGGCAGCCCAGGCCCAGCTGCTGGCCACTGAAGAAGCGCGCAAGACGGTGCAGATCAGCCTTGTGGCCTCGGTGGCCAACACCTACCTCACGCTGCTGGCAGATGACGAGCTGCTGCGCGTGACCCGCGAAACGCTGAAGACGCGCCAAGACTCCCTGCGCCTGATGCAACTGAAGTACGACAACGAAGCCGCCTCCAAGCTGGACCTGAGCACCGCCCAGAGCCTGCTGGAAGCCGCCAAGGTATCGCTGGCCCAGCAAACCCGCCAGCGCGCCCAGGACGAAAGCTCCCTGGTCCTGCTGCTGGGCCAGCCCATGCCAGCAGACCTGCCCACCGGACTGAGCCTGTCGGAACAGGGCTTCCTGAGCGACCTGCCGGCCGGTGTGCCCTCCGAGCTGCTGGTGCGCCGCCCCGATGTGCGCCAGGCCGAACAGAACCTGCTGGCGCTCAACGCCAACATTGGCGCAGCACGTGCGGCCTTCTTCCCCAAGATCACGCTCACAGCCAGCGCCGGTGTGGCCAGCAACGACCTGGACACCTTGTTCAGCAACGGCACCAGCGCCTGGACCTTTGTGCCCCAGCTGCTGATGCCCATCTTCGATGCCGGCCGCAACAAGGCCAACCTCGAAGCGGCCAAGGTCAACAAGGACATTGCCATCGCCCAGTACGAAAAAGCCATCCAAAGTGGCTTCAAGGAAGTGGCCGATGCATTGGCCGGCCGAGCCACTCTGGCCGACCAGTTGCAGGCCCAGGCCGCCCAATTGGAAGCGGAGCAGACCCGCATGAGCCTGACCGACCTGCGCTTCAAGAACGGCGCCGCCAACTCGTTTGACGTGCTGGACGCGCAGCGCTCACTGTTCACCGCGCAGCAGGCGGTGGTGCAGGTGCAGGCGCTGCAATTGCAAAACCTGGTGACCTTGTACAAGGTGCTGGGCGGTGGTTGGACGGAGTCGCCAGCGCAACAGTAACCTACCAAACCGGCGTTGGCGCCGGTTTTTTTATAGGGGCGGATTATTGCCAACTAGCGCACGTTTCCGAAGCCCACTAGCCACTTCGGACTATTACCGAAGAGAGCATTGCCCGATACACTCAACCGTAACATTTAGCTACAGTTTTAAGGTCTTGCATATGCGTCGTCCGTGGATTTTCAGCGTTGCCCTGGCGGCCTCCATATTGGGTGCGTCACTCAGCTCCCACGCCGCACTGACGGCAGATCAAGCCTTGCAGCAGTTCAACCTGGTGGTACTTGGCAACGCGCAGTCTTATTCGCACGTCGATGGGCGAACCTTCATAGGCGGCAACCTGAGTGGTGGCGACTACGCGCAACACGCCAGCCAAGTCCCCGCCTCCAGTTTTGCCGGACTCACAGTCCTGGGTAACGTCACAGGCGTCAATGTCAATGGGTTGGGCGCCTATGTAGGCGGCAATCTGTCCTCCGCCAATATCAATAGCGGCACGGCGCGCGTGGCAGGCAACGCCAGCAACACCAACTTCAATGGCGGCAATCCAACAGCCGTAGGTGGCAGCACATCGGGCGTCAACTTCAACAGTGGCCGCCTGACAGGCGCCAACGCCACCAGAGCACTCGCTGACGCTGCAGCCAACGCAAACTCCGTCAATTTCGGCACGCTGTTCAACCAGACGTCCAGTTCGCTGCGCACCTTGGTCAACACCAGCAGCGTGGTGTTCTCCGGCAATAAGGCCACGTTCAACGCGGTGGCCAACAACGGCGTAGCCGTGTTCGACCTCACCGCCATTGACGACGCAGTGTTCAGCAAAGGTGAGTATGCGTTCAACCTGAATGGCGCTACCACAGTCATCTTTAACAGCGACAACACCTCCATCCATATTTCCGCCAACTTCCTGGGCGGCTCCGCCCAGACCTATGGCCAGAACTTTGTCTGGAACTTCTACAACGCCACCGACATCACCCTGAGCAGCCAGTTTGGCGGCAGCATTCTGGCCACCAACGCCAAGCTAACCAACTACAACAACGTCGAAGGCTCGGTGGTGGTCAATAGTCTGGATCAGCGTGGCGAGATTCACCTGCAACCCTTTGCTGGCCACATCCCGGTGACGCCCGTGCCGGAGCCTGAAACCTATGCGATGTTGCTTGCTGGGCTTGGACTATTGGCTGCCAAACGCCTTACAGGCCGCCGCCGATAAGGTGTGCCGTCAGGATTCAGGAAAAGTATTGAAGAAATGGGGCGCCAGCCCCCGTGGATATTGCGCGAACAGCTCCTAATTTAGGAGCTGTTTTTGTTTGGGTAACGGGACGTTCCCCAAACACCGCCCGGGATAACCCTGTGCAACCCCCTCGCCGGTTGCAGTGCATCACTGCGCCTTGGCTAAGTACTTACCCCAAGCCTGCTGACCCAACCGCACGTCCGCTGATGCACCTACCCCGCATTTCATGCACTGCAGCAAACCATCCCTCCAGGCATCAGGATTTTTGATGGAGTCCATAAAAAAGACTGCGTTGATCTGATAGAGATTTCTTCCTACAGTGACCACCACAGTCCACCATCGCGCTGGGCACTGCCAATCTGTAGCGAAAACGCCATGACAAAAACAAAACCCGACCTCATGCAAGCGGCCCTTTGCAATGAATCCGGGTACTGACAGATATGCCTCCCTTTGTGGTTGATTTTTCACGCCCTCAGGCGGTGCTTCTCTGCTCTGTACTGATTGTCACCTTGCAATTCATTGCGGTTTCTATAGCAATCTTCTCCATGCAAAAGAGATACCGGGGACTGGAGTCGCAGAAGAAAAAATATTCACACTTCCACAAACTATTCATTCGCCTGGAAGCCTCTCTTTCGCAATTGCAAGTGCTGGAAAGAATCCACTTGATCAATGTTCATCAGAAGCTGGAGCAAGAAATCGAAGACCAACTCAATACGCTCTGGATGGAGATCGAAAAAGCGCTGGGACTCGTTGCATCTGTGGAGTACGTGGGGAAAGTCAAATTCTCTGTACTGTCTGTGCGCGCAGGATTTGATCTCTATAAGCAAATGCAAAAGGACTTTGTCAACCAGTCCAAACAAGGGGAAAAAGCATTTGCCCAGTATTTGCTCAACTCACAAGGCAAGGAGCTGCGCATCAGCGTGGAGGCTGTCCTCAAATCCGGACGAGAAACCAGCTTTAAACACCAGTTTGCGGGATACAAAATTAATGGCGCACTGGATTTCGCTTGGATGGTGTATCCCCTGACATGGATACTGATATTCCTGTCCTACTTCGTAATGCGAATGTATGCATCGCCTTAACTGGCTGCAGAAGGTGTTGGGGCGGGGAAACTTGTAGTTGACGGTGGTCCGGGATGCCTTCATTGTGCTCATGCCCCTGACCTTTTTGGGCTTGGTGGCGCTGCTTCTGCAGCATTTTCCGTGGAGTGTCTACCGTGACACGATGACGTTTCTGTGGGGTGATGGTTGGCCGCAGCACTTGGAGCGGGTGATCAAAGCTTCACACGGTATCTTTGGCATGGTGTTGGCATCGGTGGTTGCCAATCTCCTGGCAAAGCGGTTGATGCGGCCGTCGTTTGAGGCGCCTGAAATTCCGTCAATGATCGTCGCCATCTCTGCATTGATCAATTTCATACTGATGGCGTCTGCGCGCCCGCTTTTTGTAGATGGCTTGGGGCACGGAGGCATGCTGCACGGCATTGTGGTGGGAGTCACCACAGCCGAACTGCTACGACTGGTCACGCGGTGGCGTTGGCTGCGAGTGAGTGATGATCCCTACGTTGCGGATTCCATCTATCACCATGCGGTGCGGTTCACGCCAGTCGTGATCGTGGCGGGGATTGTCTTTTTCCTAATTGTGGAGTTGCTCGGGACCCTCCCAGAGGTCTCTCCCTATGTGCTGTCCCCGGTGGTGATTTGGGCCCAGTTGCAGCAGACAGATGCGACCTGGGTATTGAGCAGCGTGGCCGCTCTGCTGAATCAGGCAGCCTGGTTTTTTGGAGTCCATGGGGCCAAAGTTCTCGACACGTATGGGGCAACCATCTTTGCCCCTGTGGGTTCGCCCTACACCAATGCGCTGGCTTGGCGCCCTCTGTTCAACCACTTTGTTTTGATGGGTGGAGCAGGATCCACCATGTGTTTGGTGATTGCCATTTTGTGGAAAGTCAGGAAAGGGCCTCAACACCAGATTGCCAAATGGTCGGTGTTGCCAGCTCTCTTCAACATCAATGAGGCGGTGCTGTATGGACTGCCGATTGTGTTGAATGGGATCTATGTCGTGCCGTTTCTCTGCATTCCTCTGTTGTTCACTCTGATGACGGTGGCCGCGACCGAGCTGGGGTT
>NZ_JAVDXO010000014.1:0-85729 GCF_031457975.1 Rhodoferax saidenbachensis | reverse complement strand
CCGAACTCACTATCGTATCAATGCCTTCATTGACAGCCTCTACCACCACGTCCGTGTTAGCGTCCACGTAGTAGGTGTCGTTACCTGCTCCTCCCACCATTGTGTCTGCGCCTGCGTTGCCAATCAATGTCTCATCAAGGCGGGTGCCGTTCAATGTGTCGTTGGCTGAGGTGCCAGTGATGACATTGATGCTGGCTCCCACACCCGCAAACTCGTCCGTGATGTCCAGCGTAAAGCGCGTGGAGACACTGGCGCCGGAACCGTCGGTTGCCGTTACTTGGAAGTCAAAGCTACCGCCGGCTGCACTGCCAGGTGTTCCGCTGAAAGTGCGGGTGGTGGCATTGAAGCTCAGCCAGCTCGGTAGGGGCTGAGTCCCGCCAGTAGCGTTGACTGCCAATGCGCTGTAAATCAGCCCATCCCCGTTGTCCACATCCGCAAAGGTTTCTGCAGGTACGGTGTAACTGAAAACCTGCGTCTCTCGCGCAGCCTGGGCGCCAATGACACTGGCCACCGTAGGCGCGTCGTTGGTACCGGTGATGGTGATCGCCAATGTGGAGCTAGCAGTCAGCGGCTGCGGACTGTCGTCTTTGACCGCGTAGCTGAACTGGTCCACCAGGGTTTGACCTACGCCCAGAGACTGAACTGCCGACGAGGCGTTGTTCAGAACATAGCTGTAGCCGCCGTTGGCGTTAAGAGTCAGGGTACCGTACTGACCAACCAAGGTTCCAGTGTTGACCAATTGAAGCACCGTGCCTTGGTCTAGATCCGAATCGTTGGTCAGGACATTGCCTGTGACGGGAGTGGTGGCATCTTCCTGTACCGCGCCCGCATCAGCAAAGGCAACTGGGGCGTCGTCGGTGCCGTTGACGGACACGTTCAGCACGGAACTGGAAGTAGTGATTCCGTCTGTTGCGGTGTAGTTGAAACTGTCCACCACCGTTTGGCCTCCCCGCAGGCCCTGCACATTCGCTTGGGCGTTCTTGAGGTCGTAGCGGTAACTGCCGTCGGTCTGCAGGGTCAGATCGCCGTAGGTGCCGTGCAGGACACCTGCAGTCGACACAGACAATGTGTCGCCAATGTCGATATCGGTGTCATTGCCCAAGACGTTGCCTATGGCGCTGACTGCTGTGTCTTCGGTGACTTGTGCCACATCGCCCCATGCCTGCGGACCGTCGTTGGTCCCTGTGACCGTCACGTTCAGGACGGCATTGGAAGTCGCCAGGCCATCGGTGGCGGTGTAGTTGAAACTGTCCACTACCTGCTGGCCTTCACGCAGGCTCTGTACATTGGCCTGGGTGCTCTTAAGAACGTAGCTGTAGCTACCATTGGCTTGCAAGGTCAGGTCACCATAAGTCCCTTGCAGGACACCTGCGTTAGCAACGGACAAAGTGTCGCCAATGTCGACGTCGGTGTCATTGCCCAGAACGTTTCCTGTTGCACTGATAGTTGCGTCTTCTTTGACTTGCGTCACGTCACCATTTACCTGCGGACCATCGTTGGTGCCTTGGATGGCGATGGTCAAATTGGACGTTACCGACTTGTTATCAACTGCATTGTCCTGGACGGTGTAGCTGAAGGTGTCGGTCACGGTTGCATTGCGCCCCATTGACTGAACCACAGCCGCATCGTTATTCAACATATAGCTGTAGCTACCATCGGCATTCAATTGAAGCTTGCCATAGGTACCGTCCAT
Source organism: Rhodoferax saidenbachensis (assembly GCF_031457975.1). Taxonomy (GTDB): domain Bacteria; phylum Pseudomonadota; class Gammaproteobacteria; order Burkholderiales; family Burkholderiaceae_C; genus Allorhodoferax; species Allorhodoferax saidenbachensis_A. The sequence continues at coordinate 84,036 of NZ_JAVDXO010000014.1, read as the reverse complement.
CGTACCGGAACTCGCCACGCTCAGATGTTGACGACTGTCCACCGGGAGATCTACATCAGAGTCATTGGCCAACACGTTGCCAGTTGCAAGCGTGACCCCATCCTCGTTGAGTGCTACAGCATCTGCGGTCACCGTTGGGGTGTGGTTGCCGAGCAATCCGTTGATATAGCTGGCGTCAATTGCTGAAGAACCGTTTTCAAACTGGATGGACTCGATCAATGCTGCTGAGTTTTGGCCGGCCGCATTGCCAAACCAGTTCGTCAGAACCAGCGCATCGGTAGTTCCCACAATCGTGACGATCACATCCTGGTCGCGACGTGTCAATTGAATGTCCTCTGCACTCAATGCACCACGCACCAGAACTCGGTCAATGCCTGAGGTATCCAATAATGTGTCAGTCCCAGTTCCGACACGCAGGATGTAGGTGTCGTTCCCTGCTCCACCCATGAGGACGTCGTTGCCTGCACCGCCCTCCAAGATGTCATTGCCTGCGTCGCCTCGCAACATATCGGCACCGGCGCCTCCTGTCAAAGTATCGTCGCCAGTTCCACCAGACATGAGCACACTGCCAACACCGCTGTTTGTGAATACGTCGTTTCCATCTCCTCCATAGGCAAGTTCAACGGTAGACAAGGTCATGTCCAACGTGACACCACCTGTGCCCTCGACAATGACCGTATCGAAGCCCTTGCCACCCTGAACAAACATGGTGTTGTCTTCGCTGTCAATGACCAAAGTGTCGTTACCTTCGCCACCAACCAGGATATCTTTGCCAGCGTCACCTTGGAGCCAATCGTCTTGACTGCTGCCGTAAATCACATCATCGTCGGCACCTCCAAAAATTGAAGTGGCTTTGGTGGCCGCAATGACGTCTGCCTGCGCACTACCCACTGCGCCATCAAGAGCAGATGACAAAGTTGTATTGAGTGCAGTGTGAGCCTGTAAAAGCACACGGCCATCGATAGTAGTGGCAATGGCATTGCCGTCGGCATCGGTGCTTACCGAGCGGAATGCAGCCGCCTCCACTTGGAAGCTCATATCTGCAACTGCACGGGTACTCGCCTGTCCACTGATTTCGAACGTCGCCGTACTCATCGCGGAAATATTGGCATCTCCGGTGTTGTAGTTGACGATCCGGCGCTGTCCGGATATGGACACCAGCCCCGCTTGCTCAAATGTCAACAACTCGCCGGCATCAGTAACGCCATTGCTATTGGAGTCTTTCCACAAACGTAGGTTTTCAATACCTGCATCGTCGGCAGTTATCTGAGCATCTCCATCGGTATCGTGCAGGCTGATCAGGGCTTCCAAATCAGAGTCAGTTGCAGTTGTCCTCATGGCAAATGCAACTTCCGAACCCAAGGTGATTTTTCCATCTCCGTTGAGGTCTTCGACAACGATGGCATCGTCTTTGCCGACCCAGCCGGTATGGTGCAAAAGTCCGTCTCCCAAGCTATCGAAATAGACACCAGAGGCATGGCGAGCGATTAGTTCAACGCCATCGCCGTCCAAGTCAATGAGGATAGGATCACTTGATCCGCCACCGCCGGTATCTCCGCCACCGCCGGCATCGCCCCCCTCGCTCGGTGGGCTAGATGGTGGAACAGGATTGGGGTACTCACTGCCAATCGGACCCGCTGGTGGAGGAACAGGATTAGGGTACTCACTGCCAATCGGACCCGCTGGCGGAGGAACAGGATTAGGGTACTCACTGCCAATCGGACCCGCTGGCGGAGGAACAGGATTAGGGTACTCACTGCCAATCGGACCCGCTGGCGGAGGAACAGGATTAGGGTACTCACTGCCAATCGGACCATTACTTTTGCTCGGCACACCGCCACTAATTACAGTTCCCAAGACTGGTGAGCCATCACGTGAGGTTATGGGCTTCCCATCCGCACTAGTCCATATGGCTTGAACTGCAGGGTAGCCATTGACAATAGTGTGAGATGTATAAGCAAAAGTTCCATCAGGCCGCTGGGTAGCCGTCATATTCATGCCGTTGGCATACCCATAGACTAGGCCTCTTGTCCCATCCGGGGAGACGGTGACCGTTGTGCTGGTGGCCGAGGTAAACGCAGGATTTCCAAGTCCAGTCCCCAACAAGTTGCTGTCTGGGGCCGGAGTGCTGCTATATGTAGTAACACCGGTCACTGGATCTGTGTGCATGATGAGTGTGCTGCCCTCATCGTCTCTAAACACTTGATCACCGTCAGGGGTTCGCTCCAAACCTGTATTCGTTTGGGTAGTGTCCTGCCCTGTTAGGGCATTTGCCAAGGTACCTATGGGGTCAGAGGATGCATTGGCTGCATCAAGAATGGAGATGTCAACAACAGACGTGTTGTCCGCATTGGAATTCAACAAATCCGAATATACATACCCCATGTTGCCATTCGCGTCAGGCTCCAATGAACGCTTGACCAAAGTAATGTAGGGGCCATCAAGACTTGCAAGTCTGCCGATTGTTTCGTTGACAACGGCCTCACCCCGCATGGTCGTAACTTTGACCGTATAGCCCTCTCCACCTAGCGCATTGTCGTCTGCAGTGCGAGAATAAATCGTTGTCAGACCTGACCCCGACGGAACCACCATGTGGTAATCGCCATTCGCAGGATTACTGTTGATCGAAACACCACCGGTGTAGTGGTACGTTGTACTGCCGTCAGCGAGTTTCTCTGGAATATTGACGGTTTGTCCGGCACTAACTTGATTGATGTTTGTAATGTCGGGGTTGGTTGCCAATATTGCCCGGCTAAATTCCTCCAGAGTGAAGTTATTGCCCAAAGCTTTTTGCACCGCCCATGCATCTGAAATAGTGCCCCCCGCTTTGATAGTTACGCCGTGACTATTGGCTCCCATGCTATCCACATAACTCGCACTAATCCTCTCAGGTGATGGAGCTACAAGTGGTGAATTGATGAAACCGCGCCCTCCACCGGCAAGGTCGGAGAAGCCATAGTCAGGTTTTGTAGTCGCTACGGCAATGGACGCAACTGCATCCATGATCGACTTTGCATCGTCTGCTCCCATCGGATCAGATGTAACGCCAACACCATGCTCCATCGCTTTTGTGAGTATTTGCTTTACTTTTTGCTGACCTTCAGCGCCCAGGACTGCGCCACCAACACCACCGGCAAGGGTCACAACCACATGTGCGGCTTGCCCCCATACCGGGACTGCTTCTAGCCAAAAGAAATAGGCAGCCGTTACTTCGGTACCAATGGCCGCTCCAGCAAGCGCACTTTCAATCTTAGTCACGGCATCAGCAATTATTTCTCTTCCGCCGACTTCATCACCCGCAGCAATAGCCTGCTGTGCATCAACAATTGCATGTGCACCTTCAAGCGCCACGGCGAGCGCACCGGCCTTGTTTGCCAGTTTGACAAGCCCCTCCGCGCCAAGTGACAGCATATATTCTGAAGCTGTTGCCGCACCACCAACTGATAAGCCAGGCTCCACGGAAAGCGAGATGGTGTTTTTCTTGATTAGCTGCAATCCCTCAGTTGCGTTAACCTGTCCATCAGCGGATATTTTGTCTAAGCTTACAAAATTACGCACCTCAATAGCGTTAGCTTCAATCGGGCGACCTACGTAATTCAACGCTGGATCAGTCAGGCTTGTTGTATCAACTACAAGTCGACCGTCAACCAGCCCAACCTTAATGTTCTTGACTATATCAAGTGAGGTAGCCGCAACCGCCTTGTTAACATCCAGAGTGGCAAGCTCTGCAGCCTGAGAGGCTGTCAGTGGATCAGCAGAATATGCTGCAAGTTGGGTTTTAAAAATTTCAACAAAAACCTCATTGGGTATTTTGTTAATTGATGATCCACCAATTCCTTCAAGACTATTTAACAGCTCCACTTGCGTGAAAGTTCTAGCAGGGTTTGCATCTGCCGTTAATGTGAATATCGGGCCTTTGGTCGCCAATGAAAAACTATCTGATGCTCTGGCCCATTCACCTTCCTTCGGATCATAGAGAAATTTATTACCTAAATTGGATTGATCACTCAGAACATTTTCAGGAGTCGTAAAATTATCGGTTTCGGCTGTAACAGCATTCGCGACTGCTTGTATGAAGTCTGGGCTTTTTAAAAACTCCGCTCGCTCGGTGTTATCGATCAACCGTATGTCCTCATGTGCATCTATAAATGCATTTACAAGAGCCATTGTTTTCAAATCCCCGAGGGGGCCCGAGTATAAAATTGTGAATTTCCCTGTAGCATCAATCGACAATTGGTTTGCAAGAAGGCGTAACGAATCAAGTGTGCTGTATTGTTCGGGGTTCTGCTTGATAAGGTCTAGTGCTTCTTGTTTTGAAATAGGCATTATTTTTCTCTCTTAAAATGTAAAAGTTGGGATGTAGCTTGTGTAATGACCTTGAATTTCAGCTCCCCCCCTAGCCAAAAGGGCTTCTTTCAAATCCGACGTTATATTGACGCGCAGTGATTCAATATCTTGGGGCAACCAAAAATGCCCATCCCTCGATAAGGAAATAACTTCCCAGGTTTGCCTCATGGGGCCACCTTGCTCGCCTTTGTACGACAGAGTATTCAAATCTATTCGCAGCAAATTCCCTTTCCAATAGAAACTGTATTCGCTGCAGCTCGGATTTTGCCAGTCGTAGGAAATGTAGCGTAAATAGATATCTCGCTCCCTGTCAATTGTCCAGTTAGAAAGATCGCTAGTATGGAGTGATTTGTTGACCTCCAATAGATTGTATTTTTCTACATCCTGCGGCGAAATTTTTTCAGTTACAAATCCCATAGAAAATCTCTTCTCATTTAGTTGACATGTGTGAATATTCAAATTTTTTTGATGGAGCGTACCCATAGCTGACTACCGCTCCCTAGAACTCTCAAGCCCGCTCGCTGCACCGGGTTCAGTAGAAACTCAATAATTCTGCGTTTGCCCGTTTTTGACCATCCCCATTCGAGTAAATTTGAGTTTTTTGGGGAAGGCTTACAACCCTACGCATGTTCTTCATGCAAGGTTATATTTAAATTCTTTTTGCCTTAACCATTTCGTCATAATCCATTTCTCTCCATTTACTGGTGGCGCCCCACCGTGTAAGGTTTGGCGATCAAGGCCACTTTCAGCATCGGTATATGAGAAATACAGCACGTTGCCTTGAATCGGTTTGATCTTTAATTTCAGTTGCGGGAAATAGGTCTCCCCACCGTCTTCAACAGTATTCAGGTAGACGATCAATGTCGCTACTCGCTGCCCGCCGTTTTTCATAGGCAAGCGGCTTGTCGGACTTTCAGGTGGAAAGAAGTCGAAGTGGGGTCGATATTCACCGCCCTGCCGATACTGCAATACCTGCATTCCTTCCCCGTTTTCTACGGGCCATTGGGCCAAATCAGCAAGGCGTCGCTCTATGTGTTTAATGAGGTCGTTGTCGCCGCGATCAAAATACGTGCCTTGGCTACTGCGGAAGTCTTTGACTACGAGTTTTGCTGTCGCCGGGTCATGTGTCTGAGAGGGAAGCATTTTGGGTTGACTCAACGCGATAAGGCTTTCACATTCTTCTTTGGTTAGTACGTTGCCATACACCGTGATGCGCGGTTCGGCCATTTCCAACAGAATTGGAATACTCCTGCCCTCCAGGCTTATGGTTCCTGTTCGCGGTGTTGGAGCCGTCGCGTAGTTATAGCCTTGTGACTCGCTTTTTAAGTGCAACCCTTTGATTCTTTGAGCCCAGGCAGCCTTGATTTCCCGCGAGGCTGCGTCAATCAAAGTTTGTTCCAGAACACCCTTCTGGATATTGCGAACGACCCACGCCTGCCAATCGCCTGCCAAATGGTCCGGTTCGGGGAAGATAGCGTTGGAAGGTTCTGGCGGCCGACTGCGGATATCCTCAATGCACGCGTTCACCGCATCTGCATCGAACTCGCGTTCGACCATCACGCCAATCAAGGTTGAGGAAGGGACATTGCGGGCGAGGTTGTCCCGGAGCCAGCGTCGCCAGTTTTCATTGATCACCTTTGGGGTTTTTGTCGCACTCACCATCACCGTTCCCTCAAACTCTCACTACCCGCCCTCTGCACCGGAGAGAGCAGAAACTCAATAATCCGCCGTTTGCCGGTTTTAATCTCCGCCGTCACATTCATCCCCGGACTGATAGCAATGTGCTTGCCATCGATGAGCATGTCCTTCTTCTCCAAGGTCAGCGTCGCCGGGTAATAGCTCCCCTTCTTCTCATCGGTGACGGCATCCGCTGACACGTTGTCCACCGTCGCCTTGACCGTGCCGTACTTGGTAAAGCTGAAGGTCTCCAGCTTGATCTCGGCCCCTTGGGTGGGGTTCACGAATCCAATGTCCTGGTTGGCAATGGAGACTTCAGCTGTCACTTGGTTGGAATCGGGCACCACCACCATCAGGGCTTGGGCACTGGTGACGACTCCACCCACGGAGTGAACGGCCAGTTGCTGGATGACGCCAGAGACCGGGGCCCGGAGCTGGGTTTGCTTTTGTCGCTGGTCGGCCTTGGAGTTGTCGGCACTGAGCTGGATGCGGCGGGTAGCGGCCTGGGCATAGCGATCGGCCAGTTGGCGTTGGGTTTCTGCCCTGTAGGCACTCTTGGCTTGTTCGGTCTCTGCTGCGGTGGCCAATGCTTCGGTCAGTCTGGCCTTTTGGGTGGCCAGATCCCGTTCCAGCTCCACCCGTTCCCGGGTCTTGTCCTGGGTGGCGTGGCTGGAGATAAAGCCTTGGTCTACCAGTTTGGTGAAGTCGGCCTCCCGGCTTTGGGCCATCGGCAAGGTGGCCTCCAGCTTGGCAATGCTGGCTTTGACAGTAGCGATCTCGGCCTGGCGGCGGTTGCTTTCTGCGTCCAGCTTGGAGAGCTTGGCGCTGATGTCTTGCCATTCGGCTTGGAGTTGGGCCTGTATCTGTGACTTAGTGCCCATATCGGCCTGCAGCCCAGGTAGTACTTGCGCGAGCAGCTTCTCTTTTGATAGCAGTTGCAGCAGGGCCTGGGTACGTTGCTCTTCGCTGTGGGCGGCCTTGAGCTGTTCCTGCAGGCTGCTTTGGTCGGCACTGGCCATGGTGGGGTCCAGCTCGACCAGGACCTGGCCAGCCTGGACCTTGTCGCCGTCTTTGACGAGGACGGCTTTGACCACACTGGCCTCCAAGGGTTGGATGACCTTGGTGCGGTCGCTGACGATGATGCGGCCCGGGGCCACGGCCACGATGTCCACCTCACCGAAGGTGGCCCAGACCAGAGCCAGCACAAACAGAATCATCAGGCCCCAGGCCAGGCGACGGGGTGCAGGGTGCACCGGGGTTTCCTGCAGGCTCAGCGCTGCGGGCAGGAAGGCCATTTCATCGGCCATGCGGGCCGGACCGGCCAGTTCAGCACGGTGGGCCCAAGCGGCTTGGAAGATGGCTTGGTACCGGGACAGCAGTTCCAGGATGGGGTGGCGTGGGACTGGTACGGAGTCCGTTGCAGTATTCATGCTCGGGCCTCCTCATCCACCTTGATCCCATCCTGCATGGCCCAGAGGTGGGCGTACAGCCCTTGGGGCTTCTGGATCAGGGCTTCGTGGGGTCCAGACTCCACGATGTTGCCCTTTTCCATCACGATGATGCGGTGGGCGTTTCTGACCGCAGACAGACGGTGGGCAATGATGAGTACGGTTCTGCCTTGGCAGATGTACTGCATGTTCTTCTGGATGATGGCTTCACTCTCGTAGTCCAGCGCACTGGTGGCTTCGTCCAGGATCAGGATGCGGGGGTTGGTGAAGAGGGCTCTGGCGATGGCGACGCGTTGGCGTTGTCCACCCGACAGGCTGCCACCTTGTTCCCCGACCACGGTGTCATAGCCTTCGGGCAGTTCGCTGATGAAGTCGTGGGCGCCAGCCAGTTGGGCGACCCGCATGACCGATTCAATGGGCGCTGCCGGGTCGGCAATGGCGATGTTTTCTCGGATGGAGCGGTTGAAGAGCAGGTTCTCCTGGAGGACTACGCCGACTTGTCTTCTGAGTTGGGCGGCGTCGATGAGGCTGATGTCGATGCCGTCTACCAGCAGTCTTCCCCCTTCGGGGCTGTAGAGGCGCTGGACCAGTTTGGTCAGGGTGCTTTTGCCGGAACCGGAACGGCCGACGATGCCGATGATTTCTCCGGGGCGGATATCCAGACTGACGGCATTCAGCACCGGGGTGGCTTCCGGGCGGTAGCGGAAGACGACCTTGTCCAGGGTGATGCGGCCCTTCAAGGCGGGGAGCTGGGCGGTGCTGCTGGGCGGGACTTCGGTGCGGGTGTTGAGGATGTCGCCCAACCTGGCCACCGAGATACCCGTCTGCTGGAAATCCGTCCAGAGCTGGGCCATGCGCATGATGGGCTGCGATACACGGCCGGCAAACATGTTGAAGGCGACAAACTGGCCCACGGTGAGCTGGTTGTCCATCACCAGCTGGGCACCAAACCACAGGGTGGCGGCGTTGACCAGCTTGCCAATGAGGTTCACCCCTTCATGGGCCACGCTGGCCAGGTTCTGGGTTTTGAAGGAGGCAGAGACGTAGGCGGCGAGCTGGTTGTCCCAACGCTTGGCGAAGCTGGGCTCCAGGGCGGTGGCTTTGACCGTCTGGATGCCAGTGACGGTTTCCACCAGCATGGCCTGGTTTTCTGCACCGCGGGCGAACTTGACGTCCAGGCGGGCACGCAGGATGGGGACTACGGCCAGAGACAAACCAAAGTACAGCGGCAGGCTGACCAGGACGATGAGGGTCAGGGGCACGCTGTAGAACAGCATGACGGCAATGAAGACCACCGAGAAGACCACGTCGAGCAAGACGGTCATGGCATTGCCGGTGAGGAAGCTGCGGATGTTCTCCAACTCACGGACGCGGGCAATGGAGTCACCCACTCGGCGGGCCTGGAAGTAGGACAGGGGGAGCTGGATCAGGTGGCGGAACAGCCGGGCACCCAGTTCCACGTCGATGCGGCTGGTGGTGTGGCTGAAGACATAGGCCCGTAAGGCATTCAAGACCGACTCGAACACTACGACGATCACCAGGCCGATGACCAAGACATCCAAAGTCGTCATGCCTTTGTGGACCAAGACCTTGTCCATGACGACCTGGAAGAACAAGGGGGAGACCAGGCCAAAGATCTGCAGCATGAACGAAATCAGCAGGACTTCACCCAGGAGCTTGCGGTACTTGATCAGGCTGGGGATGAACCAGGTGAAGTCGAACTTGGCCAGGGCACCGGTTAACGAAGCCCGGCTGGTGATGAGGATGAGCTCTCCGGTCCACTGGGTAGCGAAGACTTCTGCGGATTCAATGGTGGGGCCTGCGGTGGCTCCGGGGACTGAGGACTTGGAGACATCCTGGAACAGGACGCGCTTGCCGTCGCTTTGCGCCAGGATGACGACGCGCAAGGAGCCGTCTTCGGTGTGCATGACGGCCAAGGCTGGCAAGGGAACCAGGCCCAGACGAGAGACTGTGGAGCGGCTGAGTTTGGCCTTCAGGCCCAGGTGCTGGGCTCCACGCAACAAGTCAGAGGTGGTGACGGGGTCGGTGCTGGCGATGCCTAGCTGGTGGGCCAGGGTGGCGGGGTCGCAGGCTACTTGGTGGAAGCGGGCTATGGCGCAGAGAGAGGCAAGGGCACCGGACGCTTCGGGACCTTGCGTGGCTGGGCCTGCATTCTCAACGAGCGACATCAGCAATCACCACTAACAATCCAACGGCCACGGCGCACAATTACATTCCCTTACTTTTTCTGTAACGGGCGATGCTACCGGGCTGCTTCGGATTGCGGTATCCCCAATATTAGGGACAACGCCACACTTTTTGCCCAATTTGTTTGCCGCTATGCTGTGCCCCAATTAAAAACCCCGGGAGGAGATGGTCATGTGGCGTGTACTGGTGGTGGAAGATGACCCTTTGATGCGGGAGTTTTTTGAGGCAAGCGTGTCCAAATGCACGGAGCTGGAACTGGCTGCCAGTTTCGGCAGCGCCTTGGCTGCAAAGGCTTGGCTCGACCAGAACGCCAAGAGCTTGCACGTACTGCTAACCGACCTAGGCTTGCCCGACGGATCTGGGTTGGACGTGATCCGCTATGCGCGCGCACTGAACCCGGATTGCGAGCCCTTGGTGATCTCTATGTTTGGCGATGAAGACAATGTGCTGGCCAGTATCGAAGCGGGTGCCTTGGGCTACATCCACAAAGACAGTACCCCGGACGATATTGCGGACACCATCCTGGAAATGCGTGCCGGTGGCTCACCCATCTCACCGATGGTGGCGCGTCGCATATTGGCCAAACATGACAAAGGTGGTCGGAGCCCGGCAGCCTTAGCGCCCGCCACACCCGCTGCACCGCCTGCACTACTGTCTCCTCGCGAACAAGAGGTGCTGGAGCTGATTTCTCAAGGACACACGTATGCAGAAATTGCAGAGCTTCATCAGCTAAGCACGCACACGGTGCAAACCCATATCAAACGCCTGTATTCCAAGCTGAGTGTGCACACCCGTGGCGAGGCGGTTTTTGAAGCGACACGCATGGGATTGCTGTGACAGTTCGCTTGTTTCGCCCGATTGAAGGATTGGTAGTCGGCCTATTGCTGCTCTGCTGCAGTCTTGGGGCGCAGGCTAGGGTCCAGGAACTGAAGACGGCGCGTGCATTCTTGCATGTGAATGCCGAGGTCGCCCATGCGCCCCAGGAAGAAACCCGTGAGGCGGCCCAGCTGCCTTTCCATTGGGACCGGAATTTCCCCGGAACGACCGGGCAAGCCATTTTTGATATTCCGTTCACACTTGAGCTTCGCCCGGCCTATCCCTATGCCCTGTACATCCCCAGAATCGGCAACGCCTATGCCATCTTTATCAATGACGTTCTGGTGCAAAGCGATGGTGATCTGGCGGAAGGCAATGGGGACGACTACGCCAAGCTGCCGGTCTTTGTCACCATTCCTCCCAGCCAGCTGCGTAACGACAACACGATACACATCCAGATTCGGGTAGATCGAGGCCGGAGAGGAGGCCTTTCTTCGGTCATCCTTGGGCCGCATCATGAGGTGTACCCCATCTACCAGAAAGACCATCGTTTGCGTGCTTACGGCTCGCAGGTGGTGGCAACACTCAGCCTGCTGGTGGGCCTCATTGCCATGGCCCTGTGGGCCACCCAAGCCGACTTCCATCGCCACCACCATCCGGTAACGGCAGGCCTAACGCATGGACAAGACCCGCTGTACTTGATGGCTGGGCTTGCCGAACTCTGTTGGGCCGTCAGTGTGAGCGATTTTCTTACCGAATCACCATTTCTGCCATGGCCTTGGTGGGGGGTACTGATGGTCACGGCTACGACCTGTTGGGCAAGCTTCATGGCGCTGTTCTGCGCCGAGGTGGCGCATTGGCGGCAATACAAGAGTTTTGTTTGGTTTCAGCGCTGGTTAATGGGCTTGGTGATTGGCTGTGTCGCTGCATTGATTGCCGCCTTGGAGTTTGGGTATCCACGGGTACTCACGGCTTGGTATGTCGTGTTTGGAATTACCTTTGTCATCTTCATTGGGACTTTTGTAAAAGGCGCATTCAAAGGTGCAAGCACCGCCCACAGGCTGGTGGCTTTTTCTGCGGTGATCAATGTCGCTGTTGGTATTTATGACCTGTATGTGCTGCGCTTCAGCATGGACTACCGCGACAACACCTACCTGCGCTATTCATCCGTTCTATTTGGCATTACGTTGCTGTACATCGTCATCATGCAGTTTCGCTCCGTCAGCGAACACGCACGAGATTTGATGAACACCCTAGCAAGTCGCATCGCCCAACGAGAGAGCGAACTTGTGGATACCTACCAGCGACTGGAAGAATCCAATCGCGCGCAAACCAAAAGCATGGAACGAACCCGGGTGCTGCGTGACCTGCATGATGGTGTGGGCTCCCATCTGAGTGTGGCGCTGCGCCAGTTGCAAACTGAGAAGTACAGCCGAGAAGATGTTCTGCACACTGTCAGCGATGCGCTGGACCACCTGAAGCTCTCTATTGACGCCATGAGCTTGCCGGCCGGCGACATTACGGCTGTGCTTGCCAATCTGCGCTATCGCCTGGACCCACGGCTCAAGGAGTCGGGCATCACCTTGCATTGGCAAGTCGGCAAGCTACCTATCGTTGAGTACTTGACCGAAAAAGCCATGCACCAATTGCAGTTCATTGTGTACGGGGCTCTATCAAACGTGCTGCAGCATGCCCATGCAACCGAAATGCATATCCAGGCGAGCCTTTCGGCCCATGCCATTGAACTGCGTGTTGTGGACAACGGCGTGGGCTTTGACACAGACCAACGGCTGCGCAAGGGTTTGCAGTCCATGCAAGACCGTGCCAAGGCAACCGGAGCCTCGCTCTCCATCCATAGCCAACCAGGGATGACGATGGTGGAAGTAGAAATCCCTCTGGCAAAAGGCGACTGGGTGATGTCGAGCCAGTATTGATAGATGACCTGCTGGGCGTGCGCATGGGCACGCTGCTGGGGGCCGAGGAAGCTATCAATTCAGGAGCAGAAGACACGCTGACCGGGCAGCTGTTCTAGGCGACGGTAATCTCGTCCTGGTGGTTGGCAATGTGCAGCGCATGTGCCAGCGCAAAGTCGGACCGGCTCAAGGCGCCATAGGCGAAATGAGGCTTTAGTGGCCCGCTATAGGTCTGAAAGCGTTGCACCGCGGTACGCAGGCGGGTTATGCCGGGTTTCCAGTCTTCCGCCTGGGGCAATACCGGCGCACCAGGAATCGGCTCGGTCAGGCCATGCGTCATCTTGCCCCGCAGGCGGAACACCGCAAACGCGGCCGAACCCAGCGTGGCTTGGAACAGTGCGCTCTTGGGCTCCGGGAAGCCGTCCATGCTCATGTCCACGCTTTGCGCCATGTGTTCCAGCACGGCCGACATCTTCCAGGCCGTGGTGCTTTGCGCCTGGGTGGCGCGGTCCAGCTTGTCCAGCCAGCGCATGACGTCGTCCAGCGATTGGACCTTGGGGGTATCAGCCATGGAGGCTCCTGTGGTGAAGGCGAGTGAGGAAAGGAGGAAGTGGCGGCGTTGCATGGGAAAAATCATACCGGTATTGGCGGCTATTTTGCTCATGTTCGCTTTCTTGATCTACGTCAATTGAAGCTGCGATCTCTCGGTTTGTCGCGTTGACGACGATTGCCGGTCTGGTCAAGGGAGAGAGTTCACATGCGAATGAACCTGCCAGTCACCCTGCGGGAATTTGATTACCCCGCCGAGCACATGCTGGTGTCCATGACGGATACCAAAGGCATCATCACCCACTGCAACCACGCGTTTGTGGAGACCAGTGGGTTTACCTACGTGTCGGTGCGCATCAAGCCCAAGCGCCAGGACGTGCGTGAGGAGATTGAAGTCTTCACCCGATCGGCCGCCGAGATTTCCGATGGCGGTATGGACCTGTCCTCCCGCACAGAGTCACAGGCCAGCAGCCTGGAAGAAACCGCCGCCTCCCGAGTTGCCAGTCAAAGCGCCAACAGCACCGACATCGCGGCACACGGTGGCCAAGCCGTGCACCAAGTCAGCCTGTCCATGCAGGCCATCGACGCGTCCTCCAGCAAGATGCGCGACATCATTGGCGTCATCGAAGGCATCGCCTTCCAGACCAACATCCTGGCGCTGAATGCGGCAGTGGAAGCCGCCCGCGCCGGCGAGCAAGGCCGCGGCTTTGCCGTGGTGGCTAGCGAAGTCCGGGCCCTGGCCCAGCGCAGCGCCACCGCTGCCAAAGAGATTCGGGAGCTGATCGCGCAGTCTGCCGAACAAATCTCGGCAGGCCACCACCAAATGACCGACGCAGGCCGCACCATCGACGAGGTGGTGCAATCGGTCAAAGAGGTGGGCGATCTGATTCAGCTCATCACCAGCGCCACCAAGGAGCAATCCATCGGCATTGCCCAGGTGAATGAAGCGGTCACCCAGCTGGACACCGTGACGCAGCAGAACGCCGCGCTGGTGGAAGAGTCCGCCACGTCGGCCGCGGGGCTGAACACCAGCGCAGCCACGCTGGCCCGTTCCGTGCAGGTATTCCAGCTACCATAGGAAAACACCAGATGCAGCCCACCCGCTAACCATGTCCAACAGCCGACTCGACACCCTGCCCCCGTCGGATCTACAACGTCTGCTGAACGCGGTGCCCGTGCCGCTCTTTATCAAAAATGCTTCGGGCGAGGTGCTCTACCTGAATGCAGAGTGGAAACAGGCGCTGGGCCTGGGCCACGGGCCCCTGGCAGCCGCTGACAAGCCCCGCTTTTTCTCGCCGGAGCAGATGGCGGCTTTTGCGGCGCAAGACCAGGTGGCCTTTGCGCTGCGCCACACGGTCACCAACGAAGACGAGGTCTGGCGCGAAGACCTGCAGCACTGCCGACGCTTGCTGACCACGCTGGCCCCGGTGTTTGACGATGCAGGGCAACCGCAGTTTCTGGTCGGCACCACGCTAGACGTTTCCGAACAACGTCTGCTGCAGCAGCAGGCCCACTCCGAGCGCCAGCTGCTGGAAATGCTGGCCAGCAATGCAAAGCTGGTGGACATCATGACCACCTTCATCCTCGACTTCGAAGGCATTTTTCCCGGCGTGACCTGCTCGGTGCTGCTGCTGGATGACGACGGCGTGCACCTGCGCCACGGCGCAGCGCCCAACCTGCCAGAAGCCTACTGCCAGGCCATTAACGGTGCCGCCATTGGCCCGCACACAGGCTCGTGCGGCACGGCGGCCTACACGGGGCAGGACACGCTGGTGACCGACATCACCGCCGATCCGCGCTGGGACGACTACCGTGAACTGGCACTGGCACATGGGTACCACGCCTGCTGGTCCATTCCCATCCGCTCCACCAAAGGCGTGGTGCTGGGCAGCTTTGGCAACTATTACCGCCATGTGCGGGCGCCTTCCGAAGCCGAGCTGCAAGCCATTACGCGCAGTGCCTACCTGCTGGGTCTGGCCATTGAGCGTGACCGCAATGAGCGCCAGATGCTGGCGGACCGCCATGCCCTGGAAGAAGCCGGGCGCTACCGCCAGGCCATTCTGGACAGCATGGTGGATGGTCTGCTGACGATGGACCGGCGCGGCGCCATCCATTCCTACAACAATGCAGCCTGCCATATGCTGGGTTATGGCAACGACATGGCCTTTCACCGCACGCTGAACGACCTGCTGGCCGTCCCGCTGGACGCCGAGGCCGACGGCACCTTGCACCTGCTCGCCGACGCCAACGCGCTGGCCGGTGCAGGCAAGACGGTGGAGGTGCAGGGTCGCCACCACAGTGGGGCCACCTTTCCCATCAGCCTGTCGGTCTCGCGCATCCCGCAGTACGCGCAAGAAACCTATGTCGCAGTGCTGCGCGATGTCACCCAGCAGCGCCAGGACGAAGAGGAAATCCGCCGCCTGGCGTTTTACGACCCCCTGACCGGTCTGCCCAACCGGCGCCTGCTGATGGACCGGGTACGCCAGGCGATGGCCAACTCCTCGCGCCTGGGGCAACACGGTGCGCTGATGTTTCTGGACCTGGACCACTTCAAGCTGCTCAACGACACCTTGGGCCACGACGTGGGCGACGAGCTGCTGCAGCAGGTGGCCGAGCGACTGCGCCTGTGCGTGCGCGAGGGCGACAGCGTGGCGCGCCTGGGCGGGGACGAATTTGTGGTGCTGCTGGAGGCGCTGAGCCCGAACATGCACGAGGCCGCCACCCAGGCCGAAGTGGTGGCCCACAAGGTGCTGGAGGCGCTGGCAGTGCCCTACAACTTGCGCCAACACACCTACAGCAGCACGCCCAGCATTGGCATCGTGATGTTCATGCAAGACCACCAGAGCATGGACGACCTGCTCAAGAAAGCCGATGTGGCCATGTACCAGGCCAAGGCCGCAGGGCGCAATACCGTGCGTTTTTTTGACCCAGTGATGCAGGCCGCCGTAGCCACCCACGCGGAGCTGGCCAAAGAAATTCGCCAGGGCCTGCAGCGGCATGAGTTTGTGCTGCACTACCAAGTGCAGATGGACACCCAGGGCCAGTGCATCGGTGCTGAGGCCCTGGTGCGCTGGAACCACAGCGTGCGTGGCCTGGTGACGCCCGCCCACTTCATTCCGCTGGCTGAAGAGACCGGCATGATCCTGCCGCTAGGGCAATGGGTGCTGGAAGCGGCCTGC
Organism: Rhodoferax saidenbachensis; assembly: GCF_031457975.1. Classification (GTDB taxonomy): domain Bacteria; phylum Pseudomonadota; class Gammaproteobacteria; order Burkholderiales; family Burkholderiaceae_C; genus Allorhodoferax; species Allorhodoferax saidenbachensis_A. The sequence continues at coordinate 67,899 of NZ_JAVDXO010000014.1, read as the reverse complement.
CGCCAGTTGCTCGAATGGGGCCGCCACCGCGCCACCGCGCAGTGGACGCTGGCCGTGAACGTCAGCGCCTCGCAGCTGGCGCAGCCGAACTTTGTGGACAGCGTGGCCACGGCCCTGCGGACCACGGGCGCGCCGCCCCACCTGCTGAAAATGGAGCTGACCGAGAGCATGCTGGTGAACGATGTGGAGGACCTGATCGTCAAAATGGGGGCGGTACAGGCCATGGGCGTGAAATTTTCGCTGGACGACTTTGGCACCGGCTACTCCTCGCTGTCCTACCTCAAGCGGCTGCCGCTGTCGCAGCTGAAGATCGACCAGTCGTTTGTGCGCGACGTGTTGACCGACCCCAGCGATGCGGTGATCGCGCGCACCATCGTGGCCCTGGGCCACAGCCTGGGCCTGGCGGTGCTGGCCGAGGGGGTGGAAACCGCCGAGCAGCGCGACTTTCTGGCGGAGATTGGCTGCGACGCATTCCAGGGCTACTTCTTTGGCCGGCCCATTCCGGCGCTGACTCTGGCCGCCACGCTGGCGCTGGCACCCCACTAGGCAGTTTCCATAGGGCTCGGACCTGCCACTTCGCGTTACAGTGGCGACCATAACGTTGGATTCAGAAAACAAGCGCGCGAAAGGCGACGATGGGCGGTACGCATCACACAATGGCACGGCAGCTAAGCGCCGCCAGTTGGGCGCTGGGTCTCTGTGCGTGCCTGTGCGCAAGCCTGGTCGGCACCGTGCACGCCCAGGCCATGGTCACGACGGCGCCAGGGCAAAAGCTTCGCATCGTTGGGGGCCTGGCGGGCCTGAACCAGTACACCCGCAACGAAGAACCCTTTTGGACCCAGGAACTGCCACGTCTGACCGGCGGCAAATACTCCGCCGAGATCAGCCCGTTTGACCGCGCCGGCGTGCCCGGCGCCGAAATGCTGCGGCTGATGCAGCTGGGCGTGGTGCCATTTGGCACCGCACTGCTGAGCAATATCTCCACCCAGTACCCCGAATACGCAGCCCCCGACCTGGCCGGCCTAAACCCGGACATGGCCACGCTCAAAAAGACGGTGGCGGCGTTTCGGCCCTACCTGCAAAAAGCGCTGCGCGAGCGCCATGGCGTGGAAATGCTGGGCCTGTACACCTACCCCGCGCAGGTGGTGTTTTGCAAAAAGCCCTTGAGCAGCCTGTCTGACTTGTCCGGGCGACGTATCCGCGTGGCATCCACCACCCAGGCCGACTTTGTGACCGCGCTGGGCGGCGTGCCGGTGCTGGTGGGATTTGCGCAGTTGCTGCCCAACATGGCTTCGGGCAATACCGAATGCGCCATCACCGGCACCATGAGCGGCAACGTGCTGGGCCTGCACGAGGTCACCACCCATGTGCACTCTATGCCCGTGAGCTGGGGACTGGCCATTTTTGGAGCCAACCTGAGCGCGTGGGATACCCTGCCCGCCGACCTGCGCGCCGTGCTGACCCATGAGCTCCCCAAACTGGAGGCCGCTATCTGGCGCGAGAGTGAGCAGGAAACTACCGAGGGCCTGGCCTGCAACCGCGGCCTGCCCGCCTGCACCAGCGGGCGCAAGGGCCACATGCAGGAAGTGGCCATCTCGGCCCAGGACGAACGCATGCGCAAGGACATCTTCACCAGCACCGTGCTACCGCGCTGGCTGCAGCGGTGCAACGGCCGCTGCAATGCGCTGTGGGACCAAACCATAGGTACAGCCCTAGGGCTGGCACCCACTACTACCAAGTGATGCGTGCTTCCCTGACCAAAGCCACCACCGCGGTGATAGGCATCGCCACCTTCTTTGTGCTGGCCGTGGCTGCCCTGGCCATCGTGCTGGTGCGCGACAGCCGAGAATCAGCCCTGGCCGATGGCAAGGCCCAGGCCGAGCGCTTTGTCACCGGTGCCCAGGCTGCGGTGAACCGCAGCTTTCTGGGGGTGGACGTGCTGCTGGCCAGCATCGACAGCCTGCTGGGCCTGCAAACCATGCAACTGGATTGGCTGGAAGCACCGCTGGCCAACAAACTGATCGAAGGCGCCACGCGGCAAAACCTGCTGGTGCGCAGCGTGGCCTTGGTGGACGCAGAGGGCACGGTGGTGGCCTCGTCGGACGCATCGGACACCGGCCAAGCCATGGCCCTGCCCCTGGGTTTTGTGACGGAGGCACTGGAACAACAGGTCTCTACCTTGCTGGTCAGCAACCCCGTGGTCAGCCCCAGCAGTTCGGAGCCGGTGCTGTACTTCGCCCGCCATGTGCGCCTAGCCGATGGCCACAAGCTGTTGGCGGTGGCTGAGGTGCAAGTCAACCTGATCACCGCCATCCTGGTGCAGGGTGCCGACATCAGCCAGCTGGAAGCCACGCTGGAGCGCAACAACGGCACGATGCTGGCCAGCGTGCCGGCGCAAGAATCCATCAGCGGCACGCAGTTGCAACCGGCCCTGGGCATGACCAGCGCCACACCCGAGGCACAAGAGATGCCATCACGCCTGAGTAAGCGCCCGGCTGTGGTGGCCAGACGCGGCATGCTCTACGGCAGCCTGCTGATCACCGCCAGCATTCCGCTGGACACGGTCCTGGCCGAGTGGCGCAGCGAAAGCAAGATGATTGGCGGTGTGGCCCTCACGTTCATCCTGGTCATCGTGGTCGCGGGCGTGGTGGGTCTGCGCTACCTGCACCGCATGGGCCAGGCGCAGCGCGCCATCACCTTGGCCAAGACCACCATGGACCAGGCGCTGGAGTCGATGGAGAGCGGCTTTTTGCTACTGGACGCGCAGCGCTGCGTGGTCAGCTGGAACCGCCGTTACCTGGAGATTTACCCCTGGCAGCGCAGGCTGATTGCACCCGGCATGTCTTTTGAGCGCATGCTGACCAACACCGCCCACGAGCTGCTGGGCGATGCGTCCGACGACGAACGCAAGACCTGGATTGCCAGCCGCATGGACATGCTGTCGCAGCACCTGCACAGCCACGAACGCGTGCTGCCCAATGGCAACGTAATCGAGATCACCGAGCGCGCCACACCGGATGGGGGCGTGGTCATCGTCTACCAGGACGTGACCCGCCTGCGCCAGGCCACCGCCGAGATTGAGCAGCTGGCGTTCTACGACCCGCTGACCGGCCTGCCCAACCGCCGCCTGCTAACCGACCGGCTGCAGCAGGCCATCACCGCCTGCACGCGCAATGGCCGGCGCGGCGCCCTGCTGTTCATGGACCTGGACCACTTCAAGACACTGAACGACACCCTGGGCCACGACGTGGGCGACCTACTGCTGCAGCAGGTGGCGCAACGCGTGAAGGCCTGCGTGCGCGAAGCCGACACCGTGGCCCGCCTGGGGGGCGACGAATTTGTAGTGATGCTGCTAGACCTGAGCCTGGACCCGTTGGAGGCTGCACAGCAGGCGCAGATGGTGGGCGACAACATCCTTCACAGCCTGAACCAGCCCTACCTGCTCAACGGCACGCAGTACCGCAGCTCGTGCAGCGTGGGGGCTGCCCTGTTTGGAGACACGCACCAGGCTTCGGCTGAGCTGCTCAAGCAGGCCGACATTGCCATGTACCAGGTGAAGAACGCGGGGCGCAACGCACTGTGCTTTTTTGACCCGCAGATGCTGGCCGCCATCCAAAACCGCGCCGACCTGGAAAGCGACCTGCGCCACGCGCTGACGGCACAGCAGTTTGAGCTGCACTACCAGCTGCAGACCACCGACCAGGGCGTGCCCGTGGGGGCCGAGGCGCTGGTGCGCTGGCGCCACCCGCAGCGCGGACTGGTGTCGCCCCAGCAGTTCATTGGCCTGGCAGAAGATACAGGATTGATTTTGCCGCTAGGCCACTGGGTCATGCAGACCGCATGCGCCCAGCTCACAGCCTGGCAGGCCACGCCCGACAAGGCGGCGCTGCAGTTGTCGGTGAACGTGAGTGCGCGGCAGTTCCGCCAGGTGGACTTTGTCGAACAGGTGCGCGGCATCCTGCGGGATTCGGGCGCCAACCCCAACCTGCTGAAGCTGGAGCTGACCGAGAGCCTGGTGCTGGACAACGTGCAAGACACCATCGCCAAGATGAAGCAGCTCAAGGCCACGGGTGTGCGCTTTTCGATGGACGACTTTGGCACCGGCCATTCCTCCCTCACCTACCTGACGCAGCTGCCGCTGGACCAGCTCAAGATCGACCAGTCCTTCATCCACAACATCGGCGTACACGCGTCTGACGCGGTGATCGTGCAAACCATCATCGGTATGGCCAACACGCTGGGGCTGGAGGTGATTGCCGAAGGCGTGGAAACCGAAGCGCAGCGCGACTTTCTGGCCGCGCATGGTTGCCATCTATGCCAGGGCTACCTGTTTGCCAAGCCGCTGCCGGTGGTGGAGTTTGAAGCGATGCTACTTTTGCACGAAATCACCGTCTAGCCTCCGTCAAATAAGCGCCAGCAGCTCCTATTTCAATAGCATATTCGACGCGACGAGCTACTGCCGTGCAGTGCGCGTGTTGCCCGGCAGCGCCTGCGGATGGCTAGTGCGAAACGGGTTGATGTCCAGCCCGCCGCGGCGCGTGTAACGCGCATACACCGTCAGCTTGGTCGGTTTGCAGCGCGTCCAGATGTCCATGAAGATGCGCTCCACGCACTGCTCGTGGAACTCATTGTGGTTACGAAAACTCACCAGGTACTGCAGCAGCCCCTCTTGCTGAATCGGCAGGCCCGAGTAGCGGATCTGCACACTGCCCCAGTCGGGCTGGCCCGTCACCAGGCAGTTGCTTTTGAGCAGGTTGCTCACCAGCACCTCGTTCACCACGCCTTCGTCTGGCACGGTCGTCAGCAGCTCGGGCGCGGGCTGGTAGTGGGTGCATTCCACGTCAAGCCGGTCCAGGCTCAGACCGTCCAGCTCGTGCAGGGGTTCGCGGTCAAACAGCGTGGCGTCAATCAGCTTCACGCCGATGGAGCTTTGCACCACGCCACCGCGCCACACGGCCTCGGAAATGTCTGTGCGTAGCCGCGCCAGCACGTCGGCGGCATCGGCAAAGCGGGTGTTGTTGTAGCTGTTGAGGTAGAGCTTGAAGGACTTGCTCTCCACGATATTGGGCGTCTCGCAGGGGATGGTGAAGTGCACCAGCGCCACCTGCGGTTTGCCGCGTGTGTTCAGCCAACTCAGCTCAAACGCGGTCCACATGTCGGCACCAAAAAACGGTGCCGCGCCGGTGACGCCAATCTCGGCCCGCTTACCCGCGCGGGGGATGGGGAACAGCAGCGACGCGTCGTACTGGTCCACATAGGCCGAGGCCTTGCCCAGCTGGGATTGTTCGGGGGTGTTCATGCGGTGGCTTTCAAATGGGGAATCAGCGCGGCCAGGATCTGGCGCACGGGCTCGGGCGGCAGGTCGTGGCCCATGCCGTCGATGGTCAGCAGCTTGGCACCGGGAATGCGGCGTGCCGTGTCTTCCCCACACGCCAGCGGCACCAGCGGGTCGGCCTTGCCGTGGATCACCAGTGTGGGCGCGGTGATGCGACCCAAGAGCGCGGCGCGCGTGACGTCAGCCACCACGGCCAGCATCTGCCGCGCCGTGCCCACAGGGTGGAAGGCGCGCTGCACGCCCTCGGTCACGCGGGTACGCATCTCGGCTTCGGGCGCGGGGTAGGCAGGGCTGCCAATGGCCTTGAACAGGCGCATGGTGTGCTCCACCACAGCGGCGGTGCTGGTACCAGCCGGGCGGCTCAGCAGCACACGCACCACCTCGGGCGCAGCCTGCGGCAGACCACGCGCACCGCTGGTGCTCATGATGCTGGTCAGGCTCAGCGTACGCTGGGGCGCGGCCAGTGCCACGCGCTGCGCAATCATGCCGCCCATGCTCACGCCCACCACGTGGGCCTGGTCAATCTTCAATGCGTCCAGCACGCCCAATGCATCCGCTGCCATATCGCCCAAGGTGTAAGGCGCAGCAGGCACCAGGCCCAGCTTGTACTTCACGCTGGCCCACAGCAGGTTGGGCTTGCCAAGCGCGTCAAAGTGGCTGGAGAGTCCCACATCGCGGTTGTCAAAGCGCACCACGCGCAAGCCCGCATCTTCCAGCGCGTGCACCATCTCGGGTGGCCAGGCAATCAGCTGCATGCCCAGGCCCATGATGAGCAGCACCGCCGGCTTGCTGGCGAAAGACGCGTCCGTCTGGGCGCTGTCTTCCACTTCGATGTCGATTCCGTTTGCTCTTATTTTCATAGCTGCTCGCGCAATTAATTCGGGGGCTCAGGCCACTTTTCGTCTAAAAACCAGACGCTCGGGGGTAGATTCTGCCGCGGCATACGCGTAGCCATCCACGTCAAAGCTGCGCAACTGCTCGGGCGTCATCAGGCGGTGCTCGATGGCGTACCGCGCCATCAGACCGCGCGCTTTTTTGGCGAAGAAGCTGATGACCTTGTACTGGCCATCTTTGTACTCCTGGAACACGCACTCCACCACGCGGCCTTTGAGGGCCTTGGTGTCCACCGACTTGAAGTACTCGTTGGAGGCCAGATTGATGACCACGGGCGAGGCATCCTTGCGCAGGCGGGTGTTCAGGTAGTCGGCAATCTGGCGGCCCCAGAAGTGGTAGAGGTTGCTGCCGTGCGGGCCCTTGAGCGTGGTGCCCATCTCCAGCCGGTAGGGCTGCATCAGGTCCAGCGGGCGCAGCACGCCATACAGGCCGCTCAAGATGCACAGATGGTCTTGCGCCCAGGCCAGGTCCTCCGCACCCAGGGTTTTGGCCTGCAGGCCGTCATAGACATCGCCGTCAAAGGCCAGCACCGCCTGGCGCGCGTTCTTGGGCGTGGCGCGGGACGACCAGGCCGCATAGCGTGCCACGTTGAGCGTGGAGAGCTTGTCGCTCAGGTCCATGAGCGTGGAAATTTGTTGCGGAGAGTATTCGCGCAGCATGCCAATCAGCTCTTTGGACTGCTTGACGAACAGCGGTGCGGTGTGCGGCTGGCCACTCAGAGGGGTGTCGTAGTCCAGGGATTTGGCGGGAGAAAGCAGGAACAGCATGGGAGGGGAAAGAGGGTCAGGGAGCAGGCGCGAGAAAGCAACAAACCAGTTTAGCGTGAAAGGCCTGCCCCACCGGACGTCACGGTTGTTTCACACAGCCGCCCTAGGCTATGCCGCTTGACCCACTCACGACTTCTCCTCATGCCACGTTTCTCCCTCTCTCCCCTGGTCCTGGCCTGCGCGCTGGCCCTGCCCACCACCACTGCCCTGGCCCAAACCGAAGTGACCACCACCCTGGCTGGCCACGCCGCCCTGCCCGCTGCCACCACCGTGGCCGCCCCCAAGGCGGCTGGCCAGTTCTTTGAAACCGCAGGCAAGTTTGCCGGCGCCAACCGCCAGCGCACCGAAGTGCTGCACAGCATCGATGGCATCAGCTTTGTGGGCGACCCCAAGTACCCGCGCAAGTCGGGCGGCACGCTGCCGATCCGCGGGCAGTCGGTGCAGGGCTTTTCGGGCATCGTGGCCCTGGGCAAAGACCATTTTCTGACCCTGACGGACAACGGCTTTGGCAGCAAGATCAACTCGCAGGACGCGCTGCTCATGGTCCACCATGTGCAGGCCGACTGGGCCAAAGGCAACGTGAAGCGCCTGCACACCACCTTTTTGCACGACCCTGACCGCAAGGTGCCGTTTGCCATCCAGAACGAAGCCTCGCGTGAACGCTTTTTGACCGGGGTGGACTTTGACCCCGAGTCCATCCAGGTGGTGGGCCAGGAGTGGTGGATTGGCGACGAGTTCGGCCCCTATGTGTTGCGCGTAGACACCAAGGGCAAAGTGCTGGGCGTGATCGAGACCGTGGTGGGCAGCAAGGCCTACCGCGGCCCTGACCACTACCTGAACGGCCGCCTGCCCAACTACCCGGGTGACGCGACGTTTGACGTGCGCCGCAGCGGCGGCTTTGAGCCCATGGCCAAGTCGGTGGATGGCAAAACGCTGTACCCCATGTTCGAGTGGCCGCTGTGGGACGCCGCCGCCAAGTCCCAGGACATGCGCAACGGCAAGCCCTACACCCGCATTCTGGAACTGGACGTGGCCAGCCAGAAGTACAGCGAGCGCCAGTGGAAATACGCGTTTGAAGAGGCCGGCAATGTGGCTTCGGACTTCCAGATGCTGGACGCGACCACTGGCCTCGTCATCGAGCGTGACGACGCCACGGAAGGCTCCGGCAACGTCTGCAAGGACGAGCCGCGCACCGACTGCTTCACCCGTCCCGCCAAGTTCAAGCGCATCTACAAAATCGACCTCGCCCAGGCCGATGCGGATGGCTTTGTGAAGAAGGTGGCGTTTATCGACCTCACCAAGATCGCCAACCCCAAGCACCTGGCCCGGCGCGGCCCCAACGAAGACAGCTTTGTGCTGCCCCACCTGGGGCCAGAAGGCCTGACCGTGGTGGACGCGACCCACATTGTGGTGGTGAACGACAACAACTTCCCCTTCTCCAGCGGCCGCACGCTGGGCAAGCCCGATGACAACGAGCTGACCCTGCTCGACATTCAGGCGCTCGTCGAGGCGAAGTAAGGCACGGTGGGAACGGTGCCGCCATGCACAATGGCGGCACCATGTCCGACACGCCCATTTCCCTTCAGTACCAGGCCCCGCCGCGCAATGGCGGCGCCCTGGTGCGCAGCCTGTTTGCCGCACGCCCGGCCCAAGCCCCTGAGGCCCAACACGGCATCCGCTTTGACGCCCGCTGGCAAGGCGCCCGTGCCAATGCTGCCCGCCTGGCACAGTACCGCGAAGTCTGCGCGCTGCCGGACACCGGCACCCTGCCCCTGTTGTACGTGCACGCCATGGCCATGCCGCTGCACATGGCCATCCTCAGCCATGCGCGCTTTCCGCTGCGCCTGCTAGGCCTGGTGCACTGGAGCAACCAGATCGAGAGCCTGCGCCCCATCGGCAACGACGAGGGGCTGGACATGCACTGCACACTGGACGGCATCCAGACCACCGAGCGCGGCCAGTCGTTCGCCATCCACACCACGCTGGGCGCCGGCGGCACAGTCGCCTGGCGGGAGACCAGCACGTTCTTGTCGCCACTGGCCCGCAGCAAGTCGGGCAAGAAACCCGCGGCCGATGGCACAGAGCCCGACTGGGGCCCGCCCGTCGCCCAATGGGCGGTGGCCGCCAACGCCGGGCGCCGCTTTGCCGGCCCCTCGGGCGACTGGAACCCCATTCACGTGAGCGCGCTGACGGCGCGCCTGTTTGGCTACCCGCGCGCCATTGCGCACGGCATGTTCAGCGCGGCGCGCTGCCTGGCGCTGCTGCAACGCGATCTGCCAGTCAACGCTTCGCTGGCGCTGGATCTGCGCTTCAAGCGGCCGCTGTTGATTCCGGGCCAGGTGGCCCTACATACGGCGCAAGACGCGGGTTCCACCCGCTTTGTATTGAAAGTACAGCCCAGCGGCGAGCCGCATATTGACGGCACGCTGCACAGGCTGTAAGCGAGAGACAACAGGATTGACCATGACCGATACCAACCCCTCTGCCCTCACCCACTTCGACACCAAGGGCGACGCCCACATGGTGGACATTGGCGCCAAACCCTTGACCCAACGCAAGGCCGTGGCTGGCGGCCGCATCCAGATGAAGCAAAGCACGCTGGACCTGATCCAGAACGCCCAGGCCGCCAAGGGCGATGTGCTGGGCGTGGCGCGCGTAGCTGGCATCATGGCTGCCAAGCGCACAAGTGACCTGATTCCGCTGTGCCACCCCATCATGCTGTCCCGCGTGGCCATCGAATTTGAAGTGGTGCCCGCCACCGCAACCAGCGGCCCCGCCGTGCAATGCCTGGCGATTGCCGAAACCACGGGCGGCACCGGCGTAGAGATGGAAGCCCTGACCGCCGTGCAGATCACCCTGCTCACCATCTACGACATGTGCAAGGCCGTGGACAAGGGCATGGTGATGACGGATGTGAAGCTGCTGGAGAAGCACGGAGGCAAGTCGGGAACCTACCTGGCCGCGCCCAGGGCCTGACGCAAGGGCTGTTGCGCCTCAGTACGGCGTGCCGTCCTTGTGCAGAAAGCGCCATTGGCCCGTGGCCACCAGCACCGCCTGCAGGTCCTCGTCGGGGTAGCTCCCCGCATCACCCGGCGTGCGGTCACCGACCTCCAGGTACAGCACCTCAACATCGGTCTCGTTTCGCAGGCAATGGCCGTTGCCCGTGCCGGCCTTGAAGCCCGCGCACATGCCAGGTGCCAGCGCAGTCAGCCCCTCATCGGTGTGCAGCGTTGGGTGGCCTTGCAGGATGTAGACGAATTCGTCCTGCTTGGTGTGCGCATGGCGCAGGGCCGACACCGAATGAGGCGCCAGCCGCACCAGGTTAACGCCAAAGTTGCTCAGGCCAAAGATATCGCCCAGCTGGCGCTTCTCGCGCCCGGCCATGCGCGAGGCAAAGGGCTCAGGATAGTTGGAAGGCTTGATGCGCGGCGCCACCTCGGTGGCAGTCACGGCAAGGGGCGGGAGAGACTGGGACGGGTCGGGCATGCGCGCCTCCTGGGATGGTCAACAAGGGCTGGGAAGCCCAAGCTTAGCCTGACCCGTTCCCCTCTGCCCAGCGCACTCAGGCGTGCAGGGGTACCGCCATGCCATCGCGCGTGAAGGCCAGGGTCTGGGCCAGCACCTGGTCCATACGCCCGGCCTGGATCAGCCCCAGCAAGCGCTCCAGTGCTTCGTCGACCGACGCATCGCTGGGCGTTTGGCCCTGTGGACCCGACAAGGCACCGGCCAGCACCACGCGCCAGCCGCTATGCTGGCCGTCAGCTTCGGCACACAGCGCGGCAAATGAAGCCAGTTCCTCGGGCCGTTTGTCCACACACATCAGCGGCACCAGGGCGCCACCCTCCCCGGCCTCAAATTGGGCGCGCTGTTCAGCCGTGGCATCGGCAGGCAGCTCCGCCCCGGCAAACACCAGCAGCAGGCGCTGTGGCACGGTTTGGGCGCGGGCGGCTTGCAGCAAATCGTCGAAATGGGAAATCATCGGAGAGTCCTTTTTGAAAAAGTTCATCCTGCGCGCCCGTCCGGGCGCAGCTGTCCATACCAATTGGCCAGCGGGCCACCCCATAGGGCCATGAGGCCGAACCATGCACACGCAGCCAGCAAGAGCAGCCATGCGCCATAGCCGCTAGGCCAGGCGGCCAACACGCGCAGCACCGTGACGGCCTGCAGCAGCAAAAACAACACCCACACCCGGCCATCTGCCACCAGCGCGCGACCACTGTGGCCGGCGGACACCCGGGTCACCATGGCCAGCATGAGCGAGGCCAAGCAACCCATGGTGAGCGCGTGCAAGGCGCCCAACGGCAGCACCGGCGTGCCAGTGCCCCAACTGAGCCACTGACTGGCGCCACCGATAAGCAGGGCCAGCCCCAACCACACAAAGCCGATGTGCAGCATTGCCAGCAAGCGGTTCTTGAAACTTTGCACCAGGCCCCATACACAGGCCAGCCACAGCAGCACGCCTCCCGCTGCCAGCTCCAGCGTACCGCGCAGTAACAGCCACGCCGTGCCCCAGGCGGTGCCCGTGGGCTGCAACAGATCCACCCAGCCGGCCAGCACTTCCAGCACCACCACCGCCAGCATGAGCCCCAACGCCCAAAAAGGCCGCCTAGCGGCCACCTGCGGCATGGCACTGGAGGTAAAAAAGGGAATCATGCGATGCGCCACCACCACATAGACCGCCACCACAAAGCCCCACAACCCGGTGAACACGCAGGCCAGAGCCACTGCATCAGCCCCCGCCACCACACTGGCTAACAGCCCCAGCACACTCAGGCAGCCCACGCCGCAGGCCCAGGCAATCACGCGCGCATGCAGTTGGTCGGGCACCGGGCTGCGCAACACCAGCCGCCAGAACAGGACACTCATCCACAGCAGCCCGGCAAACGCCAGCACCAAGCCACCCACACCCAACGCCAGATGCACATGCACCCCGGCCAGCCACAGCAGCCAGCCTACGGCTTGCAACAACAAGGGGACCAGTAGCTGCGGCGCCTCAGGCGGAACCACACCCAGCCACTTGGGCCCCGCCGTGAACAAAAAACCGGAGAAGAACAAAGGAATGAAGCCAAACGTCATGACCGCGCCATGCACCAGCGAGGGCGAGAGCACATAGGCCAGGCCCAGCATGCCGCTGAGCCGGTCCCCCTGCACCAGCGCCCACCACAGGCCGGCGCACCACAACAGCACCATGGCCAGAAAGAAACCCAGCCGATGCGGGGCCAGCAACAGATGGCGGAGATGCCAGGGCAGAAGCGTGCTCATCCGCAAGTCCCCACATGGCCGCATTGGGTGCAGTAGTCACAGCCGTCCTTGCGGATGACAGCGTAGGCGCCGCACTCGCCGCACTTCTTGCCCACCATCACTGGCGTGGTCGCTGGTGTAGCCAGGCCCAGGCCGTCACTCCTGTGGTCAGCGGAGTCCTGGCCAGGCACCGTACCCACCGCCTGTTGGCGCTGGGCAATGATTTGCTGCAGCGCATAGGCAATGGCCGCGACTTCAGAGTCGTGCCACAGCGGAACCTTGCTGCCGTCCTGCTTGGTGTAGCTCCCCAGACGTACCGGACCGCGGTCCCAGGCGACCTTGCGCATGTCCCGCAGGGCGCGCTCTAGAAAGCCCCCGCGCGCGGCCAGCGACAGCATGCGCATGCTGGAGGTAATCCACTGCTGCGACTCCCCACTCTGGCCCAGCGGCATGAAAAACTCGATGGCACGCTCTACCGTGCCGGTACCGTCGGGCGTGGGCACAGGCAGGAAGGACACCACCAGGTACAGGGTCTTGTGGCCCTCTTGTGTCCAGTACTCCACCTTCTCCGCCACGGCGGCCAGCGCACCTTTGGGACGTTTTTCTATCACAGCCCGCATGGGATCTGCGCCAGCAGCTATCAAATCAGGAGTATTCTTGGGATCTGCCGCCGGAGCGGGCGTCGCCTGCAGCACCGACCCCAGGATGGCATTGGGTCGATAGGTGGCCAAGCCCTTGAGCCGTGCCTGCCAGGCCTGCTGGTACAGGCCCTTGAAGTCTTCGTAGGGGTAGTCAGCGGGCACGTTCACGGTTTTGGAGATGGCGGTATCTACCAGCGGCTGTACCGCCTCCATCATGGCAATGTGGTCCTCTGCGGCCATATCCAGCGCCGAGACGAAACTGGCGGGCAACTGGCGCATATCGCCCCCTTGCGCGCGGTAGACGCGCCAGGCATGGTCCTCCACTGCGTATTCGCTGGTGCTGCCATCGGCCTCACGCTTTTTACGCGTGTAGGTCCAGGAAAACGCGGGCTCGATGCCGTTGGAAGCGTTGTCGGCAAAGGCCAGGCTCACGGTGCCGGTGGGGGCAATGGAGAGCAAATGGCTGTTGCGGATGCCATGCACCCGGATCTCGGCCTGCAGATTGGCGGGCAGGCGGCTGGCAAACGTGCCTTGTGCCAGATAACCGTCTGCATCAAACCGAGGAAACGCACCCTTCTCCTGCGCCAGCGCCACGGACGCCGCATAGGCACTGTCACGCATGCAGGTGGCAATCTGCACCGCTATGGCGCGGCCCTCGGCACTGTCGTAGCGCAGACCCAGCAGGGTCAGCGTGTCCCCCAGGCCGGTGAAGCCCACGCCAATGCGGCGTTTGGCAGTGGCCTCGGCCTGCTGTTGCGGCAGGGGCCACACAGTCACGTCCAACACGTTGTCCAGAGCACGCACCTGCAGCGCCACCGAACGGGCAAAGGCCACCCAGTCAAAAGCTGCAGTGCCGCCTGCGCCAAACGGGTGCCGCACAAAGCGCGGCAGGATGATAGGCCCCAGGTCGCAACAGCCGTAGGCAGGCAGCGGCTGCTCGCCGCAGGGGTTGGTGGCCTCTATGGTTTCGCAGTAAGCCAGGTTGTTGTCCTGGTTCATGCGATCCAGAAACAGAATGCCGGGCTCGGCAAAGTCGTAGGTGGAGCGCATCACCGTGTCCCACAGCGTACGAGCGGGCACAGTGGCATACACCCAGCGCCCATCAGCACGCTGGTGCACGCCCCGCGTCAACAGCATGGCGCCGGGTTGGGCGCGGTGCACCAGCTCCCAGGGCCCATCGGCCTGCAGGGCCTGCATGAAGGTATCGGGCACGCCCACCGAAACATTGAAGTTGTTCCAGCGCCCGGGCGTGCGCTTGGCGGTGATGAACTCCAGCACATCGGGGTGGTCGATGCGCAGCACGCCCATTTGCGCGCCGCGCCGCGCGCCCGCACTCTCCACTGTGGAGCAGGACTGGTCAAACACATTGATATAGCTGCACGGGCCCGAGGCCAACGAAGCCGTGCCCTTGACGTCGGCCCCGCGCGGGCGGATGCGTGAGAAGTCATAGCCCACACCGCCACCGCGACGCATGGTCTCCGCGGCCTCGCGCAGGGCCTCATAAATGCCGGGGTAGCCGTCATCGTCCAGGCCCTGGATGCAGTCGCCCACGGGCTGCACAAAACAATTGATCAGTGTGGCCTGGATGCCGGTGCCCGCCGCACTCATGATGCGGCCTGCACCGATGGCACCGGCGCGCAGGTTGCCCAGGAACAGGGCCTCGCAGTGCGCACGCTGCTCAGGCACCTCAGCGCTGGCCAGTGCGCGCGCTACGCGGCGGTACACATCGTCGGCACAGGTTTCACCGGCTTTGAGGTATTTCTCGGCCAGCACGTCCTGGCTGATGGGCTGTGGTGTTTCGGCGTTCGGGCCGTTTGAAGTCATGGTCATGGTTCCTTGGATGTCGCGTCCGCAGGCGTGGGGGAAATCGTTTGCTGCAAGGCCGGCAGCACCACATCGGCCCACACGGCGTCACGCTCAGCGCTGCTGGGCAGGCGGTGCAGGTCTTTGCGCACACCGTGGTCCGACAGGTCCAGATGCACCGTGGGGCGCACACCCTGTTGGGCCAGCGCGTGGCGCACGCAGTGCAGCGGGCAGCCGTCCAGTGCGAGGATGGGGCGGCCCGACCGGGCGGTGCGCGCCAGCGGCTTGACGCCCGCGCCCACTCCGGCAATGCAGGACATTTCAGCCAGCTCGGCATGGTCCAGCCGCAGGGCCATCTGGTTGGCCAGCTGGGCCGCACTGGAACAGCCGGAACAGGCATAGACCAAAGGCAGCTCGGCGTAACGTTGCTGCTGCGCACGCAGCTTGGTGGCATCGCTCATGGCAACTCCTCCTCGGGGAGACTGAACATCTGGCCGTCGTACTCCACATAGGGCTGGTAAGGGCCGGTGCCGCTGTTGGACGCAATGGAGGCTGGCACAAAGTCGGCCCGCTGGGCGTCGAACACGTGGATCTCACCGTCCTCAATAACGTAGTGCCAGCCGTGCAACGTGAGGCGCCCGGCCTCTACCTCACGGCGCACCATAGGGTAATCCATCAGCCGTTCCAGTTGCAGTACTACCGAGCGCTGCTCGGTGCGCAGCAAAGCCTCGGGGCTGCTTTGCACTGGCAACAGAGCCTCTTGCGCCAGCTTCAGCCAAGCCTGCAAGGCACGGGCCTCCTCGGGCACACCATCGTACGCCGCGCGGATGGCCCCACAGTGACTGTGGCCGCAAACGACGACTCGCTCCACATGCAGGCTCAGCACTGCGTACTCAATGGCCGCCATGGTGCCGTGTAATCCGTGCGAACCGTCATAGGGTGGCACGAGTGCGCCCACATTGCGCACGATGAACAGTTCACCTGGGCCCGCCCCTGTCAGCAGATAAGGAACCAGGCGGGAGTCGGAGCAGCCGATGAACAGGGTCTTGGGGTGCTGCCCCTGTGCCACTAGGTCCTGAAAACGTTGCTGGTGCAGCGGAAAGTAGTTGGAATGGAAGCGACGCAGCCGCAGCAGCAGCTCGTCGGGGGCTGGCGTCGCTTCGTTCATTGCACCAGGGGCGAATCGGCCCGATCCAGGGGGACGCCTTCCACCAGGGCCTGGCCTACCAACAGACTCATGTACTGGTGCAAGGCCTTGGCGCGTGACTGCAGGGTCAGCTGTGCGGCGATGCGCTCACATACCTCTTCATACGATGCCTGCTTGCCCTTGCGGCTGCCCAGCACCTGAATGATGTGAAAACCAAAGCGCGTGTGGATAAGCCGCGGATGCACGCCCAACCCCAGGCCCGACGGAGTCTGGTGAAACAGTTCGTTGGCCAACTCTGGTGCACAGTCGTGGGGTTGCAGCCAGCCCAGGTCGCCGCCCTGGGTGCTGGTAGGGCAGTTGGACAGCTCGGCCGCCAATGCGGCAAAACGGTCTGGCGCAACATCCTTGCCCAGCAATTCAATCAAGGCCTTCTCGGCCCGTACCGTCAGGGCGTGGACATTCACCCCCGGGGTCACCGCAAATAGGATGTGCTGCACATGCACCGCCTGCCCCACCACAAACTGGGTCTTGTTGGCCGTGTAGTAGCGCAGGCATTCGTCCTCGGTGGGCTGAGGACTGCTGACCGCAGCATCCACCATGGTTTCCAGCACAGCACGTTCTGCATCGTGCAGCACCGGCGCGCTCAGCCCCCGGCTGCGCGGCAGCAGCCCGGCTTTAACCGCCTGCTGGCGCAGCAGCTCGGTGTAAGCCAGTTCTTGCAGGGTTTGCAGATCGGGCAGCTCACCCGGCGCATGTAGGGCAATGCCATTGATGCTGGCCACCGGGGTGGCGGTTTTGGCAGCAGTCGTGGCGCACTGGCAGCTACCACTGCCGCAGCCACCGGATTGGGAAGAGGTGTTCATGGAATCTGTCCTTTCAACGGTTGCTGTGGCTTCGGCTCAGGGGCTCGCGCGGTGTCATGCCGATGCGGCGGCTACGCACCAGTTGATAGGGGCGCACCAGGTAGGCCACGGTGCCAAAACCACTCCACACATGCACCAGGCGAGTGAAGGGGAAGATCAAAAAGATCGACATGCCCAGAAACATGTGGGCCCTGAAGATCCAACCCGCCTCGGTCAATAGCTCTGGCGCACCAGCGCGCAGGGTCATGATGCGTTGGGCCCATTCGGCCAGTTTCATCATCATGCTGCCGTCCAGGTGCTGGGCCGACAGCGGGATAGTGGCCAACCCCAGGGCCAGTTGCAGCCACAGCAGCACGAGCAGCACGATGTCGCTGGTCTTGGAGTGGGCTCGGACGCGCTCATCGCTCAAGCGGCGGTGCAGCAGCAGGCTGACTCCGACGAAGCCCAGCAAACCGAACGCCCCACCCGACACCATGGCCACCAACTGCTTGGCGCCGGCGCTGATGAAGGGCTCGTACAGAAAGTGCGGCGTCAACATGCCAAAACTGTGACCAAAGAACAGGAACAGCACGCCCACATGGAACAGGTTGCTGCCCCAACGCAGCTGGCCCGCACGCAGCAGTTGTGAGGAGTCACTCTTCCAGGTGTACTGGTCGCGGTCAAAGCGCAGCAGACTGCCCAGCAGAAACACGCTCAGACAAATGTAGGGATAGATACCGAACAAAAAATTGTTGAAGTAGTTCATACGGTGACTCCTTGCGAAGTAGCGGCTTTGCGAACAATGTGAATGGGTTGGACCTCACCGGGGCGGGCCTGGCCCTTGGTACTGCAGCCATCAAAGGCCTGGGGCTCGGACCAACTGTCGTCCATCGGTTCGTCGGCCTCAAAGGGCACGGCCTGCACGCGCTGCCCGGCCAGTTCCAGCACCGCAGCCACCGCAACGGCATAGGGGCTGCCGCGCTTGAGCAAGGCGCTGAAGATGGACGAGAGGATGTGGGCCATTTCGCCCAGAAAGTCTTGGGCCAACTGCGACGGCTGGGTGGACGCAAACTCCAGCACTACGCACAGGTGGTCAGGCAGCTCATCGGGGGTCAGGTGCAGGCCGGCCTTGTCGTAGGTCTGCGCCAGGTCCACCATGGCCGGACCGCGGTCGCGCGAGTCACCATGCACATGCTCAAACAGGTGCAGCGAGGTGGCGCGGCCCCGGTCGAAGGTTTCCACGTATTGGGCTTCCACCTCCAGCGGGTCGCGGCGGGACAGATCGGCAGCCAGGCTGCGCAGCTCAGCGCGACGCTCGGCGGGCACGGTGCCCTCCTGGTCCAACACGTCCATCAGGGCGGGCAAATGGGCGCGCAAGGCTGCGTCGGGATAGCCCAACAGCAAGGCCAGGGCGCGCAGGGAATAGCGGTTGTCTTTCATGAAGATGCTCCTGGGTCAGACCATGGACTTGATGGGGATGGTGCGGGCCTTGGTGCCACCAAACAGGCTGGTCTCCGAGGCACCGTCCGAACAACCGTTGCCAAACGAGAAGCCACATCCACCCCGCAGGTCAAACGCGTTTTCGGCGTACTCGCGGTGGCTGGTGGGAATGACAAACCGATCTTCGTAGTTGGCGATGGCCATGATCTGGTACATCTCCTCCACCTCGGCCACAGAGAGGCCGGTTTGCTGCAGCACCGCCAGGTTTTGCACCTGGTCCACATGTTTGCTGCGCTGATAGGCACGCATGGCCAGCATGCGCTCCAGCGCCCGCACCACGGGACCGCAATCCCCGGCCGTGAGCAGGTTGGCCAGGTACTGCACGGGGATGCGCATCTGGGCAATGTCAGGCAATTCCCCATTGGGGCCGATGTGACCTGCGTTGGCTGCGGAGGTGATGGGAGAGAGCGGCGGCACATACCAGACCATAGGCAGTGTGCGGTACTCGGGGTGCAGGGGCAGAGCCACCTTCCACTCCACGGCCATCTTGTAAACAGGGCTCTTGCGCGCGCCTTCGAGCCACGCCTCCGGGATGCCGTCCTTGCGTGCCTGTGCAATCACCTCCGGGTCGTTGGGGTCCAGGAAGATGTCGAGCTGGGCCTGGTAGAGGTCCTTGTCGTTCTCCACACTGGCGGCTTCGGCAATGCGGTCGGCGTCGTACAGCACCACGCCCAGGTAGCGGATGCGGCCTACGCAGGTCTCGGAGCACACAGTGGGCTGACCCGCTTCGATGCGGGGATAGCAGAAGATGCACTTCTCGGCCTTGCCGCTCTGCCAGTTGTAATAAATCTTCTTGTAGGGGCAACCAGACACACACATGCGCCATCCGCGGCATTTGTCCTGGTCGATCAGAACAATGCCATCGTCTTCGCGTTTGTAGATGGAGCCGCTGGGGCAGCTGGCTACACACGCCGGGTTGAGGCAATGCTCACACAGGCGGGGCAGATACATCATGAAGGTGTTCTCGAACTGGCCCACCATGTCCTTCTGGACCTGGTCGAAGTTGGCCAGGTTGGCGTCCTTGCTGCGCTTGCTGAATTCGCCGCCCAGGATCTCCTCCCAGTTGGGACCCCATTCGATCTTCTCCATGCGCTTGCCCGTGATCAGCGAGCGCGGCCTCGCGGTAGGCGGCGCCTTGCTCTCCTTGGCCGACTGCAGATGGTCGTAATCGAAGGTGAAGGGTTCGTAGTAGTCGTCAATCTGCGGCATGTTGGGGTTGGCGAAGATGCGCATGAGCAACTTCCACTTGCCGCCCTGGCGGGGCTCGATGGATCCGTCTGGCTTGCGAACCCAGCCACCGTTCCAGCGGTCCTGATTTTCCCAATCCTTGGGGTAGCCGATGCCGGGCTTGGTTTCCACGTTGTTGAACCAGGCGTACTCCATGCCGGGGCGGCTGGTCCAGACGTTTTTGCAGGTGACCGAACAGGTGTGGCACCCGATGCACTTGTCCAGGTTCAGCACCATGCCGATTTGTGCGCGTACTTTCATCGTATTTCTCCTCGGTGCTTAAGCCTGAATGGTCGGTGTGGCGGACTCGCCGTCGAGCCAATCGATCTTGCGCATCTTGCGCACCACCACGAACTCGTCACGGTTGGTGCCAATGGTTCCGTAGTAGTTGAAGCCGTAGCTGAACTGCGCGTAGCCGCCGATCATGTGGGTGGGCTTGGTCACGATGCGGGTCACCGAGTTGTGGATGCCGCCGCGGGTTCCGGTGATCTCGGCCCCCGGTGTGTTGATGATCTTTTCCTGGGCGTGGTACATCATCACCATGCCCACTTTCACGCGCTGGCTCACCACCGCACGGGCCGCAATGGCGCCGTTGGTGTTGAACAGCTCGACCCAATCGTTGTCCACAATGCCGGCGCTCTTGGCGTCGTCTTCACTGAGCCAGATGACGGGGCCACCGCGGTTCAGCGTGAGCATCATCAGGTTATCGGTGTAGGTAGAGTGAATTCCCCACTTTTGGTGCGGCGTGATGAAGTTGAGCGAGATCTCCTTGTTGCCATTGGGCTTGCGGTTCATGATGTCGCCCACGGTCTTCAGGTCCACCGGTGGGCGGTAGCTGGTCAAACCCTCGCCGAATGCGATCATCCAGGGGTGGTCCAGGTAGAACTGCTGGCGGCCGGTCAGCGTGCGCCATGGGATCAGCTCATGCACATTGGTGTAACCCGCGTTGTAGGACACGGTCTCGCTCTCAATGCCACTCCAGGTGGGCGAGCTGATGATCTTGCGCGGCTGGGCCTGAATGTCGCGGAAGCGGATTTTCTCGTCCTCGCGATGGATGGCCAGGTGGGTGTGGTCGCGGCCGGTCTGTTTGCCCAGCGCCGCCCAGGCCTTCACGGCCACATGGCCATTGGTCTCGGGGGCGAGTTGCAACACCACCTCGCAGGCGTCGATGTCGGTGTCAATGCGGGCCAGCCCCTTGGCCACACCCTCGGTATGCACCTTGCCGTTGAGTTCCTTGAGCTGGCCCACTTCGGTCTGGGTGTTCCACGAAATGCCTTTGCCGCCGTTGCCCATTTTGTCCAGCAAAGGGCCCAGTGCGGTAAAGCGGGCATAGGTGTTGGGGTAGTCGCGCTCCACCACCTGAATGCTGGGGGCCGTCTTTCCGGGAATCAGCTCGCACTCGCCCTTCTTCCACTCAGCCACGCCAAAAGGTTGGGCCAGTTCGGCGGGCGTGTCGTGCATCAACGGGGTCAGCATGACTTCCTTCTCCACACCCAGGTGGCCCACGCAGACCTCGCTAAAGGCCTTGGCAAAGCCCTTGTAAATCTCCCAATCGCTCTTGCTTTGCCAAGCCGGGTCCACTGCCGTGGAGAGCGGATGGATGAAGGGGTGCATGTCGCTGGTGTTGAGATCATTCTTCTCGTACCAGGTGGCGGTGGGCAACACGATGTCAGAGTACAGGCAAGTGGTGCTCATGCGGAAGTCCAGCGTGACCAGCAGGTCCAGCTTGCCTTCGGGGGCCTTGTCGTGCCACACCACTTCGGTGGGTTTGGCTTCTTCGGCACCCAGGTCTTTGCCCTGTACACCGTGGGTAGTGCCCAGCAGGTGTTTCAAAAAGTACTCGTGCCCCTTGCCGCTGGAGCCCAGGATGTTGGAGCGCCAGACAAACATATTGCGCGGCCAGTTGAGCGGGTTGTCCGGGTCTTCGCAGCTCAGCTTGAGGCTACCATCCTTGAGCGACTGCACCACGTGGTCCTTGGGGTCCAGCCCTTTGGCCTGTGCGTCCTTCACCACCTGCATGGGGTTGGTCTGCAACTGCGGCGCACTGGGCAACCAGCCCATGCGTTCGGCGCGCACGTTGTAGTCAATCAGGCTACCGCCAAACTTGCTCTTGTCGGCCAGTGGCGACAGGATTTCGTCCACACCCAGCTTTTCGTAACGCCACTGGTCGGTGTGGGCGTAAAAGAAGCTGGTGCTGTTCATCTGGCGGGGTGGGCGCACCCAGTCCAGCGCAAAGGCCAGCGCGGTCCAGCCGGTCTGGGGGCGCAGTTTTTCCTGGCCTACGTAGTGCGCCCAGCCGCCGCCGCTTTTGCCGATGCAGCCGCACATCATCAGCATGTTGATGATGCCGCGGTAGTTCATGTCACTGTGGTACCAGTGGTTCATGGCCGCACCGATGATGACCATGCTCTTGCCCTGGGTCTTGTCCGCGTTATCGGCGAACTGGCGCGCCACGGCAATCACCTGGTCGCGCTTCACACCAGTAATTTTTTCCTGCCAGGCAGGGGTGTAGGGGGTGTCGTCGTCGTAACTGGTGGCGGCGTTCTCACCTTCCAGGCCACGGGCCACACCGTAGTTGGCCACGGTCAAGTCAAACACGGTGGCCACTAGGGCGTAACGTTCTTCACCGGCCTTGCCCAGCTTGACGCGGCGCACAGGTACCTTGCGTACCAGCACGTCGTCCACGGCGGCGCTTTGTTTGTTGGCTTCGAAGTTGGGGGTGTCAATGCCGCCAAAGTACGGAAAACCGACATCACCCACCTCAAAGTTGGGCTGCGTGCCTTCCATCAGGCTGAGTTTGAGCTGGACCTCGGTGTCTCCCCGGGCCTCTTTGTTTTCCAGGTTCCATTTGCCCAGGTCTTCACGCTCGGCAGCGCCCCAACGGAAGCCGATGGAGCCGTTGGGCAGCACCATCTTGTCGTTCTCGTCCAGCGCCACGGTTTTCCACTCGGGGTTGTTGTCCTGGCCGAGCTTGCCGTTGAAGTCGCTGGCACGCAGGTAACGGCCGGGCACCATGACCTTGCGGCCATCGGGCAAGGTGCGTTCTTCCAGCTGCACCAGGTTGGGCATGTCGGTGTAGCGGCGCACATAGTTGTCAAAATACGCACTGCGCTTATCGAAATAGAACTCTTTGAGGATGACGTGGCCCATGGCCATGGCCACGGCGGCGTCGGTGCCCTGCTTGGGGTGCATCCACAGATCGGCGAGTTTGCTGATCTCGGCGTAGTCGGGGGTGATGGCCACCGTCTTGGCGCCCTTGTAGCGCACCTCGGTGAAGAAGTGGGCATCGGGCGTGCGGGTCTGGGGCACATTGGAGCCCCAGGCGATGATGAAGGTGCTGTTGTACCAGTCGGCACTTTCGGGCACGTCGGTCTGTTCGCCCCACACCTGAGGGCTGGCGGGCGGCAGATCGCAGTACCAGTCGTAAAAACTCATGCACACACCGCCAATCAGCGACAGGTAGCGGCTGCCCGCGGCATAACTCACCATGCTCATGGCCGGAATGGGCGAGAAACCGATGATGCGGTCCGGGCCATATTTCTTGGCGGTGTAGACGTTGGCGCTGGCGACCAGCTGGTTGATCTCTTCCCAGGTGCTGCGCACAAAGCCGCCCAGCCCGCGTTGTTTTTGCCATTCCAGGCGCGCTTGCGGGTTCTCCACAATGCTGGCCCAGGCATCCACCGGGCTCTTGGCCACCAACAGGGCAGCACGCCAGTGCTTGAGCAGGCGAGCGCGGATCATGGGGTACTTCACGCGATTGGCGCTGTACAGGTACCAGGAGTAGGAGGCACCGCGCGCGCAGCCCCGGGGCTCGTGGTTGGGCAGATCGGCGCGGGTACGGGGATAGTCGGTCTGCTGGGTTTCCCAGGTGACGATGCCGCCCTTGACGTAAATCTTCCAGCTACAGCTGCCGGTGCAGTTCACACCGTGGGTGCTGCGCACAATCTTGTCGTGGGCCCAGCGGTCGCGGTAGGCGTCTTCCCAGGTGCGGTCTTCACCAGTGGCCACACCATGGCCATCGGCAAATTCTTCTTTGGGAGCCGAGAAGTGGCTCAGGCGGTCCAGAAAGTGGCTCATAGGGATACCTCTGCAGTCGATTTTTTGAATGAAATAGGGCCACAGCCCTTATGAAATATGCGCAAGCAGCTATACATTTAAGAGCAATCTGTAATCTTCAGGGGTTCTTGATCTCGGCACCGGCGCGCAGGTAGAACCACCAGTTCAGCACCAGGCACACGGCATAGAAGACGGCAAAGCCGTAGAAGGCGTACTGCGGCGTACCTGCCTTGATCTGCTGGCCGATCAGCACCGGGGCAATGAAGGCGCCATAGGCGGCCACTGCCGAGGTCCAGCCCAGCACCGGCCCGGCCTGCTGGCGGTCGAAGATGAAACCCACGCTGCGGAAGGTGGAACCGTTGCCAATGCCGCTAGCGGCAAACAGCACGATGAACAAGCCCATGAAGGCCATGAAGTGTTGTTCGGGCGCGGGTGACTGGTAGGCCTGCAACATCACGTAGCCCACAGCGGCCGATGCCAACACCATGATGGCGGAGATGATTTGGGTGACGATGGAACCACCCACCTTGTCCGAAATCCAGCCGCCGATGGGGCGCACGGCAGCGCCGACAAAGGGGCCAATCCAGGCATAGGTGAGAGCCGACGGCGCATTGGGGTTCTTGAGTGTGTGCTGCAACACACCCGCGGCATCGGGGATGTGCTGGAAGCCGAAGATCACGGTGATGGCCAGGGGCAGCGCCATGGAGAAGCCAATGAAACTGCCGAAGGTGACCACGTACAGCGCGGTCATGCTCCAGGTGTGTTTGTTGCTGAAGATTGCGAACTGCTTTTGCACGTTCTCACGCATGGCACCAAAGGCAGCCAGGCGCATCATCAGCACGGCGGCCAGAATGTCCAGCGGAATCGCCACCCACATGTTCAACAGCCCCAACCCCGTGGGCGCTGGCAGATATAGGTACAACATGCCGATGGACGGGATGAAGGCCAGCGAGTACAGGTAGATGATCTTGGCAAAAGCCACCACCGGGTTGCCCGTGGCAGGCGACACGGTCTTGAGGTTGTTCATGCCCCACCAGCACAGGATGGACAGGGGAATGAGCGACAACACCCAGGCAAAACCGGCGTTCTGAATCCAGGTGGGAGTGCCCGCGGCGATCTTGCCGAAGATCCAGCCGCTGTCCTTGACCAGGGCTTTGGCCTCACCGCCAAAGGCACCAAACAGGCCCACCGTCATCACCAAGGGGACGACGATTTGCATGGTGGTGACGCCGAAGTTGCCCAGGCCTGCGTTCAAACCCAGCGCCGTACCCTGCAGGCGCTTTGGAAAGAAGGTGCTGATGTTGGACATGGAACTGGCAAAGTTGCCGCCGCCCACACCCGACCACAGCGCCATGAGCTGGAACATCCACAGCGGCCACTCGGGGTGCTGCAAAGCCACACCCGTACCGATGGCCGGGGCCAGCAGCATGGCGGTGGTCAGGAAGATGGTGTTGCGTCCGCCCGCCATGCGGATCAAAAAACTGGCCGGGATGCGCATGGTGGCGCCCGAGATTCCGGCGATGGCGGTGAGCGTGAACAGCTCGGCCTGGGTGAAGGGGAAGCCCAGGTTGAGCATCTGCACGGTGATGATGCCCCACATGCCCCAGACCGCGAAGCCGCACAGCAGGGCCGGAATGGAGATCCAGAGGTTGCGGTAGGCAATGCGCTTGCCGGTACTCTCCCAGAAGCGTTCGTCTTCCGGACGCCAGTCAGCAATGTCGGCACGGGATTGGTTGTTGGTGTTCATGGTGCGTGTCCTAGTTCTGTAGAGAAAAGTTCGTGGCGTTCTGGCCCATGACTTCGGTCTTGCGCACCTCGGTCCAATACATCCAGATCAGCGACACCCAGACCACGCCATACATCAGCATGAAAGCGCTGGAACGGATGCCGGTAAGGTCCATCAGCACCCCAAAGAGGATGGGCAGAATGAACCCGCCCATGCCACCGGCCAGGCCCACGATGCCGCTGATGGCGCCGATGTTGTGCGCGTAGTCATCGCTGATGTACTTGAAGACGCTGGCCTTGCCGAATGCGAAGGCAATCCCCAGGATGAACATCAGGCCCGTGAACACGTAGACGTTGAGCCCGATGTGGAAGGCAGTTGGCCCGTTCACGGTCATGACCGTGAAATCGGTTTGTGGGTAGGAAAGCAGGAACAGGCAGATCCAGCTCACCCACAGCACCCACCAGGTCACGCTGTGGGCGCCGTATTTGTCGGACAACATGCCTCCAAAAGCGCGCAGCACACCACCCGGCAACGAGAAGCAGGCCGCCAGCAGGGCCGCCACCCGAATGTCCAGACCAAACTCGCCCACGTAGTACTGCACCATCCACAGCGCCAGCGCCACGTAGCCGCCAAACACAATGCTGTAGTACTGGCAGTACTTGATGACCTTGGGGTCTTTCAGCGCCTTGAGCTGGTCGGTGAACTTGACGGTGTTGGGCACCAGGTGGTCCGGGTCACTGTGGCTGAACATCCAGAACAGCACCAGCGTACCCAGCATGATGGCGGCGTACACCTGCGGCACCAAGGCCCAGCCAAAGGCCACCAGAATCACCGGTGCGACAAACTTGTTGACTGCCGAGCCGGAGTTGCCCGCGCCATAAATACCCATGGCCGTGCCTTGCTTGGCCTTGGGGAACCAGCGCGCCACATAGGGCGTACCCACCGAGAACGAGCCGCCGGCCAGGCCCACAAACAGGCCGATGGTGATGAAGTGCCAGTACTCGGTGGCGTAACCCATCATCCAGATGGCGGGCACGGTAATGGCCATCAAGGCGGCCATGACGATGCGGCCACCAAATCGGTCGGTCCAAATGCCCAGGGGCACACGAATCAGCGAACCGGTGAGCACCGGCGTGGCAGTGAGCAAACCAAACTCAGTGGAGTTGAGGTTCAGCATTTTTTTGATTGGAATGCCGATCACACCAAACATCATCCACACCATGAAGCAGACGGTAAATGCCAACGTGCTGACGATAAGGACCGACCAGGCTTTTCTTGCGTTGCTTAAATCTGAGGCCATATTCCATCTCCTAGGGATGGAATGACTGTCGTGCTTTGGAGGCGTGCTGCCCATCCCCCATTGGAACGAGTCGCCCCCTGCAAAAGAACTAGGCCCGCACAGGCGGGCCTAGTTCTAAAGGTGTAGTGCGCCGGGCAAAAGGCGCTTCACTGATCTGGATCAAACCAGGCCGTGGGCGGAGGCGTATACCGCTGCCTGCACCCGCGAGCTGAGTTGCAGCTTTCGCAGGATGCCTTGCACATGCACCTTCACCGTGGTCTCGGCAATATCCAATTGGCGAGCAATGAGCTTGTTGCTGTCCCCATGCGCGACCAGTAGCAAGATTTCCCGCTCGCGGGCGGACAGGGCTTCCTCCAGGCTGGGCTGTGGAGCGAGCGTCGGTAGCAAGGTCTGTGTGGGCGGGCTGGCCAATGGCTTGGTGCGGAAAGCAGCGACAAACTTGGTCATCATCTCAGGGCTGATGACCGGCTCACCAGCCAGCACACGCACGATGGCCTGGCACAACTGGTCCGATTCCACGGTCTTGAGCAGGTAGCCATCGGCCCCGGCCTGCATGGCCGCAGCCAGATCTTCCTCGTTCTCGCTCACGGTGAGCATGAGGATGCGGGCACGGCCAAAAGCCTGCTTGAGCGCACTGATACCGTCAATGCCACGCACACCGGGCAGGTGGTTGTCCAGCAAGATGAGGGCTGGCTGCATCTGCCCCGCACAGCGCAGCGCCTGCCCCATGTCAGCGGCCTCGCCCACCACATCAAAGCGTCCATCCTGCTTGAGCAACGCAATGAGCCCACGGCGAAAAAGGTTGTGGTCATCGACCACCAGCAATTGGGTAAGACGCATGGGATGCTCCAGAACGGTCAGAGGGCTAGGGCGGCAGAGGTGGTCACGGGATGCTCGGGCAGGCGTAACTCTACGCAGGCCCCCTGCCCGGGCTGGGAGCTCACGCGCACGCTGGCACCAATAGCCTGTGCACGCTCGTGCATGATGTGCAGGCCCACATGCTGGCTGCCCAGTGCGGCATCAGGCGCAAACCCCGCGCCGTTGTCCTGCACTGTGAAAGACCAGAACTGGCCCTTCTCAACCACCAACGCCACCGACGTGGCATGGGCATGTTTGCGCACATTGGACAGAGCCTCCTGCACCACGTGCAAGACCTGTATCTGCACATCGGAGGGCAGTGGCAAGCCAGTCCCATTCACCACCAACTCGGTGAGCAAACCGGTTTGATGGCGAAACTTTTGCAGCGTCTCCTGCAACGCCGCTTCAATGTCATCGGTGTTGGTGCGGGTGCGAAAGTGCACCAGCAGCTCGCGCACATCGCCTATGCTTTCTTTCAAGCCCACATCCAGCTCGTCCAGCGCAACCCGCATCTGGGGACCCTGCGCCTTGTCGGCAGCGCTGCGCAGCAACTGCACCTGGATTTTCAGAAAGGCCAATGACTGCGCGATGGAGTCGTGCAATTCGCGGGCGAGCAAGGCCCGCTCCTCACTCACCGCTGCTTCGCGCTCCAGGGCCGAGGCGCGCAGCCCCTCCAGCGCACTGGCCAGGTGACTGGCCAAGGTGTCGAGTAACACCGCTTCGTCTTTGGAGAGCTCCACCGTCTTGCGATAAAAGAGATCGATCTCCCCGATCAAGCGACTCTGCAGCCGAATGGGCACACTCACCAGGCTCTCGTACCCAGCCTTCACGCAATGGCGCATGGGGGCGGCTTGGGCACTCTGGATGGGGATTACCCGCGTACGAGCCTCCTGCAGCAGGCTGCCGCAGGCACAGGTCCCGGCCAGCAAGCTGCGCTCTTCGGCCAGTAGATCCTGAGGAAAGCAGTCGGACGCCAGCATCAGGTAGCGCTGGTTGGCCTCGTCCGACCACCGCACCGTCACCGCGTCGGCCCCCATCACCGTGCGCAAGCGCTGGGAAAAACCGCGCGACATCTCTTCAATCGAGTTCACGCCTGCCAGAAATGCGCTGAAGTCGTACAGGGTCTCAATTCGCGCACGCTGCGCCTCAATGTGCTGGGTCTTGGTGTGCACCTGTGCCTCCAAGCCGTCCACCATGTCCTGCAAGCGGGCCGCCATGCCATTGAAACCTTGCGCCACCAGGCCGAACTCGTCTTTGCTGTCGACCTCAATGCGAGCCTGAAAGTCACCCTCCTCCACACGACGCAAGCCTTTTTGCAATTGGCTCAGGGGGTTGATGACATACAGATAGCCGGTGTAGAGCATGACCACGGCGGCAAAGATGGCCAGCACCATCATCACGAACTGGAACAGGTTGAGCACCGCCGTGAGCTTGGCCAGTTGCTGCTCAATGGCGCTGACCAGCGCATCAATCGCTTCCACCAGCGCATGGGTGGACGGAAGAATGGCGTCGGGCTGCGCCGCCGCCCCCGACACCCAGCCGACGCGCTGGGCCCGCCACAGCGCCTGCACCGCGGCGAACCTGCTGCGCACCACCGGGTCCCAAGGCACAAACAGGGGCCGCGAGGGGTCGCCCTGCTCCAGCAGGCTCAGGTTCTGGTCAAACTCTGCAATGCGTGCCATGCGCTGGTCTTCGGCAATGCCAGCCTGAATTTCGCTGGCCATGCGCCAGGTCTGCATGCGCATGCGCCCGGCCTCGTTGACCGAGGCAGCCCCGCCTTCGAGCTGCCAGGTGACCCACAGCGTGAGGCCAATCGAAGTAAGCGCCACCACCAGCAAAGCCACACCAATGCGAACCAGCTTGCTGGACAGGGACGTGGTTTGAGCATGGAACATAGCGGCGTGCGAAGGGTGGGTGGCCGGATTGTGGGGACAGGGCCACCATACCAACTTGACGCATGTCAAGCAAACCCCATCCACCACACGGACCGCCCTCAGGGCACGGAGCGCAGCCACTTCAGGCATAAAAGTGGGCTCCAGCCCATATGGGTACTGCGCGAACAGCTACCAGAACCATAGCAAACCTTGGCCCCCAAATCTGCCCCGGTAAAATCACGGGTCCTCCCAAGAGAACCCCATGTCTGACCAAGCTACCCCCTCGCCCTCCACCCCCGAACAACCGGGTCTGCAGTCCCTGTCCAAATCGTTTGAGCCCGTCGCGCTGGAAGCGCACTGGGGCCCCGAGTGGGAAAAGCGCGGGTATGGCATCGCGGGCTACCGCGGCACCCAGGCCCCACAGGCCGGCCAGCCCGCGTTTGCCATCCAGCTGCCACCGCCCAATGTGACGGGCACGCTGCACATGGGCCATGCCTTCAACCAGACCATCATGGACAGCCTGACGCGCTACCACCGCATGGCGGGTTTCAACACCGCCTGGATTCCGGGCACCGACCACGCCGGCATTGCCACGCAGATCGTGGTGGAGCGCCAGCTGCAAGAGCAAAAGATCAGCCGCCACGACCTGGGCCGCGAGGCTTTCACCGCCAAGGTGTGGGAGTGGAAAGAGAAGTCCGGTAACACCATCACCGGCCAGATGCGCCGCATGGGCGACAGCGTGGACTGGAGCCGCGAGTACTTCACCATGGACCCCAAGCTGTCCAAGACGGTGACCGAAACCTTTGTGCAACTCTACGAACAAGGCCTGATCTACCGCGGCAAGCGCCTGGTGAACTGGGACCCCATCCTTATGAGCGCGGTGAGCGACCTGGAGGTGGAGAGTGAAGAGGAAGACGGCTCGCTGTGGCACATTCGCTACCCGCTGACCGATGGCAGTGGTGACATCACCGTGGCCACCACCCGGCCCGAGACCATGCTGGGCGACGTGGCGGTGATGGTGCACCCCGAGGACGAGCGCTACACCGCCCTCATCGGCAAGATGGTGAAGCTGCCCTTGTGCGACCGCGAGATCCCGGTGATTGCCGACGACTATGTGGACAAGGCCTTTGGTACCGGCGTGGTGAAGGTCACGCCCGCGCACGACCAGAACGACTACGCCGTGGGCCAGCGCCACAAGCTGCCCATGATCTGCGTGCTGACGCTGGACGCCAAGATCAACGAGAACGCCCCCGCGCCCTACCAGGGCCTGGACCGGTTTGTGGCGCGCAAGAAAGTCGTGGCCGACCTGGAAGCCGGCGGCTTCCTGGTCGAGGTGAAGAAGCACAAACTGCAAGTGCCACGCTGCGCTCGTACCGGCCAAGTGATCGAGCCCATGCTGACCGACCAGTGGTTCATGGCCATGAACACCGTGGGCAAGGGCGACGCCACCGGCAAGTCGATTGCGCAAAAGTCCATCGATGTGGTGCAAAGTGGTGAGGTGAAATTCGTCCCCGAGAACTGGGTCAACACCTACAACCAGTGGATGAACAACATCCAGGACTGGTGCATCAGCCGCCAACTCTGGTGGGGCCACCAGATTCCGGCCTGGTACGACGAAGACGGCAAGGTCTATGTGGCCCGCAACGAGGCAGATGCCCAGGCCCAAGCCCCCGGCAAGACGCTCAAGCGTGACCCCGACGTGCTCGACACCTGGTACTCCAGCGCCATGGTGCCTTTCAGCACCATGGGCTGGGGCAACGAAGGCGCAGGCACAGGCCCCACGGACGACTACAACCTCTACCTGCCCAGCAGCGTGCTGGTCACCGGCTACGACATCATCTTCTTCTGGGTCGCCCGCATGATCATGATGACCACGCACTTCACAGGGCGCGTGCCGTTCAAGCATGTCTACATTCACGGCCTGGTGAAAGACGCGCAGGGCAAGAAGATGAGCAAGTCCGAGGGCAATGTGCTGGACCCGGTCGACCTGATCGACGGCATCTCGCTGGCCCCGCTGCTGGTCAAACGCTCGGAAGGCCTGCGCAAGCCCGAGACTGCACCCCAGGTGCGCAAGAACACCGAGAAAGAATTCCCAGAGGGCATTCCCGCCTACGGTGCAGACGCGCTGCGCTTCACCTTCGCGGCACTCGCATCCTTGGGCCGCAGCATCAACTTCGACAGCAAGCGCTGCGAGGGCTACCGCAACTTCTGCAACAAACTGTGGAACGCCACCCGCTTTGTGCTGATGAACTGCGAAGGCAACGACTGCGGTTTGAACGAGCACACCAAAGAGCAGTGCGCGCCCGGCGGTGAAGCCCACGGCTATCTGGAATTCAGCCAGGCCGACCGCTGGATCGTCTCGCTGCTGCAGAAGACCGAAGCCGAAGTGGCCAAGGGCTTTGCCGAATACCGCCTGGACAACGTGGCCAACACGATTTACGACTTCGTGTGGAACGAATTCTGCGACTGGTACCTGGAAATCGCCAAGGTGCAGATCAACACCGGCAACGACGCACAAAAGCGCGCCACGCGCCGCACGCTGATCCGCACGCTGGAAGTCATCCTGCGCCTGCTGCACCCCATCACGCCCTTCATTACCGAAGAGCTGTGGCAAAAGGTGGCGCCCGTTGCGGGTCGCAGTGGTCCGTCGGTATCCATCGCCGCCTACCCGGTGAGCCAGCCCGAGCGCATTGACGAAGCCGCCATTGCCCACGTGGCCAAACTCAAGGCCCTGGTGGACGCATGTCGCAATCTGCGTGGCGAGATGAACGTGTCGCCCGCGGTGCGCCTGCCGCTGTTCGTGGTGGCCCACAGCGTGGCCGAAGGCGCGTTCCTGCAAGCGTCCGCCGCCGTGTTGCAGTCGCTGGCCAAGCTCAGCGAGGTGAAGGTGTTTGCCGACGAAGCCAGCTGGCAAGCCGCCGCCCAGTCCGCCCCCGTGGCCGTGGTGGGTGAGGCGCGTGTCTGCCTGTTTGTGGAAGTGGATGTGGCCGCCGAAAAGATTCGCCTGGGCAAGGAAGTGGCCCGCCTGGAAGAGCAGATCACCAAGGCCAGCGTCAAGCTCAGCAACGAAGCCTTTGTGGCCAAGGCCCCCGCCGCCGTGCTGGAGCAGGAACGCAAACGCGTGGCCGACTTTGCTGCCACGCTGGAGAAGGTGAAAGAGCAGTTGACCCGCCTGGGCTAATGCACGGGCCCGCTGAGGGCTGTACAAAACAAAAACGCCGCACGGGAGACCCTGCGGCGTTTTTGTTGGCAGCTACGAACGCGAATTAGCGGCGGCGCAGCACGTGGATATATTCGGCGCCCACGGTTTCTTGCTCCAGCAGCTCATTGCCAGTCTGCTTGGCAAAGGCCTGGAAGTCACGAATGGAGCCGGGATCGGTGGCCACCACCTTGAGCGTCTGGCCGCTCAGCAACTCCGCCAAGGCCTTCTTGGCCTTGAGGATGGGCAGCGGGCAGTTCAGGCCGCGGGTGTCAACTTCTTTGTCGGTTTGCATGCAATGGGCTTTCTGGCGTGAAGGTCGATTTTAAGTCGCCAGCTTCTCGGCGTCCTGGCGCCACACCGGGTCGATGAAGACCGGCTCGTGACCACGCGAGCGCAAAAACTCGGCCAGCGCATAGCCGGTGCCGGCAGGCCAGCACTTCACATCCTCGAAGTTGTAGAGGCGATAGTCCACCAGCTCGGGGCTGAGTTTCACGTCGCCATGGCAGACCGCGTGGTAGGCAATGATGACCTGGTTCATGCGCTGGAAGTCGTAGGCGCCCAGCAGCTTGAGTGCGCTGGTGGACAGGTTCGTTTCTTCCGAAATCTCGCGCGCAATGCCTTCTTCGGGCGTCTCGCCAGCCTCCATGAAGCCGGTGATCAGCGCGTACATCTTGCCGGGCCAGGCCGCGTTGCGCGCCAGCAGAATTTGGCCGTTGTACTCAATCACCGCCGCCAGAACGGGCGTGGGGTTGTTCCAGTGCGTAAAGTCGCAGGCCGGGCAGCGCAAGCGGGTCTTGTCGCCGCCGTCTTCAGCCAGTGTGATGTGCTCCAGCGCCGTAGCGCACTGCGGACAGAACTTGAAAGCTGCGGACATAAGTACCTTCTACGCTATCGATTTCATAGCTTCCCGCGCAATGAACACGGGGGCTAGCGGTCAATTTCTTACAAATTATGCGGGAAACACGCCTGTGGAGAGGTAGCGGTCGCCACGGTCGCAGACCACAAACACGATCACCGCGTCGCGCTCGCGTTTGGCAATTTCCTGCGCCACCCAGCAGGCGCCAGCGGCCGAGATGCCACCAAAGATGCCCTCTTCACGCGCCAAGCGGCGGCACATGTCTTCGGCATCGGCCTGGCTCACGTAGACCAGTTCGTCCACATTCTTGGGGTCGTAAATCTTGGGCAAATAGGCCTCAGGCCATTTGCGGATGCCGGGAATGCGCGAGCCTTCCGACGGCTGGGCGCCAATGATGCGGATGGCCGGGTTCTTTTCCTTGAGAAAACGCGACACGCCGGTGATGGTGCCCGTGGTGCCCATGGCGCTCACAAAGTGGGTGATGCGGCCTTGCGTCTGCGCCCAGAGCTCGGGGCCCGTGGTCTCATAGTGGATGCGCGGGTTGTCGTCATTGCCAAACTGGTCCAGCACGCGGCCTTTGCCCTCGCGCTGCATCTGTTCAGCCAGGTCACGCGCGTACTCCATGCCGCCGCTCTTGGGCGTGAGGATCAGCTCGGCGCCAAAGGCCTTCATGGTCTGGGCGCGCTCAATCGACAGGTCCTCCGGCATGATCAGGACCATGCGGTAGCCCTTGACGGCCGCGGCCATGGCCAGCGCAATGCCGGTGTTGCCCGAGGTGGCCTCGATCAACGTGTCGCCAGGCTTGATGTCGCCGCGCTCTTGGGCGCGCCGGATCATGGAAAGGGCAGGACGGTCTTTGACTGAACCTGCGGGGTTGTTGCCTTCCAGCTTGCCCAGCACCACGGTGTTGCGGGACTGGTTGTCGGTGGCCTGGATACGCTGCAGTGCGACCAGCGGGGTGTTTCCGATGGCGTCTTCGATGGTGGGGAATGTCATGCCCATAAATGTGCCATAATTCGCGCTTCACAGAATGACCTGCCCAGGTGGTGAAATTGGTAGACTCAGGGGACTCAAAATCCCCCGCCGCAAGGCGTGCCGGTTCGAGTCCGGCCCTGGGCACCAGATCAAAAAGCCTGCTGTTTGCAAAAACAGCAGGCTTTTTTCTTGCCGGTAGCCTTTGGTGACACCTCTGGCCCGCGTCCAAACCCTATGATGCACCGCGCTAGCCCGCACATACAAAGGAGACGCCCATGGAGTTGAACATCAATGGCAAGGCGGTGACCGCCGACGCCCCGCCCGACATGCCCCTGCTGTGGGTGCTGCGCGATGTGCTGAACATGACCGGCACCAAGTTTGGATGCGGTGTGGCCGCCTGCGGCGCCTGTACCGTGCATGTGGACGGCCAACCGGTGCGCTCCTGCGTGATGCCAGCCTCTGCCGTGGCGGGGCAAAAAATAACAACCATTGAAGCCCTGGGCACCCCCGACAAGCTGCACGCCCTGCAGGCCGCCTGGATCGCCGAGCAGGTGCCCCAATGCGGCTACTGCCAAAGCGGCATGCTGATGGCCGCCGCCGCCCTCTTGGCCCGCAAACCCAAGCCCACCGACGCCGACATTGACGAGGCCATGACCAACATCTGCCGCTGTGGCACCTACCAGCGCGTGCGCGCCGCCATCCACCGCGCAGCCGGCCAAGCTCAGGGAGCCGCAGCATGAAGCGCCGTACCTGGATACTGAGCGCCCTGGGTGCTACCGGTGCACTGGTGGTGGGCTGGGGCCTAATGCCGCAGCGCTCTCGCTTAGGCGATGGCGCACTGATGCTGCCCACCGAAGGCGAAGTCGGCCTGAACGGTTGGATCAAGATCGCCAAAGATGGCACTGTGGTGCTGGCGATGCCCCGCAGCGAGATGGGCCAGGGCGTGCACACCGCGCTGGCCATGCTGGTGGCAGAGGAATTGGATATTTCGCTGGCCAAGGTGCGCCTGCAGCAGGCCGGGCCAGAAACCCTGTACGGCAACGTGGTGATGCTCACCGCCACCCTGCCGTTTCACCCGCTCGAATCCGAGGGCGACAACAAGCCCGCCAAGGTGAAGCTGGGCGAATGGTTCGTTGGCAAAATCGCGCGCGAATTGGGCATCAATGCCACGGGCGGCTCGTCCAGCGTGGCCGATGCCTGGGAACCTCTGCGCACCGCCGCGGCCCTGGCCCGCGCGGGCTTGCTGGAAGCTGCCGCCACACAGTGGAAGGTGCCGCGCAACGAACTGAAAATCCAGGATGGTGTGGTGCAACACGCCACCGGCAAGTCCGCCCATTTTGGCGAACTGGCCCAAGGCGCGGCGGGGCTGAAGCCCGCCAACGTCACCCTCAAGGACCGCAAGGACTGGAAGTTACTGGGCACACCGGCACCGCGCGTGGACATCCCCGCCAAAACCAATGGCACAGCCCGCTTCGGGCTGGATGTGCGCCTGCCCGACATGCTGTTTGCTGCGATTCGCCTGGCGCCCCAGTTGGGGGGCACTGTGGGCTCGCTGGACAGCAAGGCCGCCTTGGCAATGCCCGGCATAGAAACACTGGTACCGCTGGAGGCGCTTGGCGGCTCCACCGCCGGGTTTGCTGTGGTGGGCAAAACCACCTGGCATGCGCGCCAGGCCGTACAAGCGGTGGAAGTGCAGTGGCAAGCCCCCACCAATGGCGCATTGGACACCGAGAAAATAGAGGAACGCCTGAAAGCGGCTCTGCAAGCCGAAGACGGCTTTGCGTTCTACAACAAAGGCGATACCAAGGCCGCCGAAGCCGCGGCTGCGAGCAGCGTGGAGGCCCTGTACCAGGCGCCCTATCTGGCCCACGCCACCATGGAGCCGATGAACTGCACCGCACAGGTGAAGGACGGTGCAGTGGAGGTCTGGGCCCCCACCCAGGTGCCGGAAATGGCGCGCGCCATTGCCGCCAAGGTGGCAGGCGTCAAAGAAGACAAGGTCACCTTGCACGTGACGCTGCTGGGCGGTGGCTTTGGCCGCCGGCTGGAGGTGGACTACGTGGCCCAGGCCGTGCGCGTGGCCATGGCCTGCAAGGGCCGCCCAGTGCAACTGGCCTGGTCGCGCGAAGAAGACACCACGCACGACTTCTACCGCCCCATGCACGTGGCCCAGCTGCGTGCCTCCATCGACGCCGCAGGCCAGGTCAGCAGCCTGCGCATCAAGTCCGCAGGCGACGCCATCAGCCCGCGCTGGATGGCGCGGGGCCTGCCTGCTCTGTCGGGCCCCATCGACATGCCCGACAAGACCACGGCCGAGGGTCTGTTTGATCTGCCCTATGGCTTTGCCAACCAGCACATGGCCCACGTGGCCACGCGCATGGAGGTACCGGTGGGCTTTTGGCGCTCGGTCGGGCACTCGCACAACGCGTTTTTCTCCGAGAGCTTTATCGATGAGCTGGCCGCACAAACCAAGCAAGACCCGGTGGCCTTCCGTCTGGCCCTGCTGAAGGACGCGCCCCGCTACGCCGCCGTATTGCAGCTGGCCGCCAACAAGGCGCGCTGGGGCAGCCCTCTGCCAGCCGGACGAGCACGCGGAGTGGCGCTGCACGAATCATTCGGCTCCATCGTTGCTGAGGTGGCCGAGGTGTCGCTGAAAGACGGCGTGCCACGCGTGCACAAGGTGGTGTGTGCCATCGACTGTGGCACGGTGGTCAACCCCAACATCGTGGCGCAGCAAATGGAAAGTGCCGTGGTGTTTGGGCTCACAGCGGCGCTGTACAGCAAGATCGACATCAAGGACGGCGCGGTACAACAAACCAGCTTCCCCAGCTACCCTATGGTGCAACTGGCCGCGGCCCCGGTGGTCGAGACCTGGCTGGTGCCCAGCACGCGCCATCCCGGTGGTGTGGGGGAGCCCGGTGTACCACCTATCGCCCCTGCAGTGGCCAACGCCTTGTTTGCCCTGACCGGCAAGCGCCAGCGCAGCCTGCCGCTGGTCACAGTGGCCTGAACGATTTCAGGGCGCGGTGGTGCCGGGGGTCAGGCGGGCCAGTACACGGCCTGTCGCGTCTTCCAGCAGCAAATGCCCATCCTGCAGCCGTACGCTGCGGGTGGCCTCCAGCGCCTTAAAGAAACGGTCTTCCTGGCCTTGGGGCGCCGTCATGCAGGCCTTGCCAGTCGCAGCTAGGGGGCCGAGCTGCAGTGCGCCCTGCTCTACCACGGCGCGTCCCATAAAGGCATTGCAGCCACCGCTGCCAGACAGCTGGTCCGCGGCAGTCCAGCGCAATCGGGGGGCGGGAGCCGTCACCGCCGCAATGCCATCGATGTAGCTGGCCACCCATTCACGCCCCTGCAGTTGGGCACCTGAAACCTGTCCTGCCGACGGCAGCACGGGGGCGACCCCACAGCCGGCCAGCGCAATCAACAGAACGGCCAAGACAACAGGTTTGAAAAAGGAAAACAGCATGGTGGTGTCGCACAATCCAGTGGCAAAACCCAATGTTAACCAGTGCCTTACCAACATCCCGCACAATCACGGTCTTTCGCGCTCCGAACCTCTGCCCCCCATGTCTTCGTTCACTCCCGTCGCAAGCCACGCCACTCCTCGCCTGTTTTGGGGCCTGCTGGTCCTTGCGCTGCTTGCAGCACTGGTGCCCACGCTGTTTCCGGCGTTGGACCTGGCGGCGGCTGGCCTGTTTACCGACACCGAACCCACCATCGCATCTGGGGGCTGGTGGTGGGTGCAGGGCATCAACCTCTACATTCCCGCCATTTTTCGGGGTGCGCTGGCGCTGTGTTTTGTGGGCTGGCTGGTAGCCACCTTCTCGCAGCGCTGGAAACATTTGCGCTTGCCGTTGGCCTTTGTCGTACTGGCGGGCATCATCGGGCCCGGTGTGGTGGTGAACGCGGGGTTCAAGGACAACTGGGCACGCGCACGGCCCTACCAGGTGCAAAACTTTGGCGGCACGCAACAGTTCACGCGCGCCGCGCTGATGACGGACCAGTGCGACAACAATTGCTCATTCGTCAGCGGCCACGTGGCCTGCGGCTTCTTTCTTGCCACCCTGCTGCTGGTGCATCGCCGTCGGCAAACCGCTTGGGCTGTGGTGGGAACGGCCAGCGGCCTGGTGATTGGCTTTGCCCGCATGTCGGACGTGGCGCATTGGCTCAGCGACGTGCTCTGGGCCTACCCCATCACGCTGGTCAGCAGTTGGCTGGTGTGGCAGGCCCTGCAGTGGGCCTACCAGCGCTACGCGCCTTAGCCCTAGATACTGCGCAACCCCTGCTGCACATCAGGGTAACGCAGCACCAAGCGCAGTTCCTGCTTCATGCGCTGGTTCACCAGGCGGCGTGATTCGCTCATGAAACTCAACAGCACCACAGGCAACTGCTCGCGTGCACTGTCGCGCGCCACACGGGGTGGGCGTGACAAGCCATACAGGTCGGCTGCCATGTCAAAGTAATCGCCCATCTTGAGCTGCGAGTCATCGCTGACGTTGTAGATGCGTTGCGGTGCAGCGCGCCACAGTGCCAGCCAGCAAGCGCGTGCCAGGTCATCCGCATGGATATGGTTGGTGTACACGTCGTCTTCCGCGCGCAGAACGGGCGTGCCCTTCAGCAATCGGGCATACGGCGTGCCACCCTCGCGGTTGGGTGCATAAATGCCGGGAATGCGCAGCACGCTGAGTGGCACACCGCTGGCTCGGCCCCAGGTGCGCAAGGTCTGTTCGGCATGCACGCGGCGCTGGGCGCGCGGGGTCTGCGCAGACAGCGCGCGGGTCTCAGCCACCCATGCACCCTGGCAATCCCCATACACACCGCTGGTGGAGCCATACACCGCGCGCTGCGGCGCGCTGCGTCTGCGCAAGGCCTGGCTCAGTTGGGCGGCGCGGGGGTCGGACCAGCCTTCTGACGGTGGGGGGGCCAGGTAGACCACACGGTGGGCCACACCGGCCAGGCGATTCAGTGTGGCGGCACGGTCCAGATTGCCCAACAGCGGGACCGCACCCAGGGCGCGCAGCTCCGCCATGCGCGAGGCACTGGAGGTCAGCGCCAGCCAGCGCACGGAACCACGGGCGGCCACCATGCGGCTACCCACGTCGCCACAGCCCACCACCAGCACACGCTGGCGTTTGAAGCGCGAAGGCAAGGCGCCGAGTGGGGATTGGATTGAGGGCAAAATCGGGGGCTACAGACAGATAAGCCCTTGAGGATACCCAAAAGATGACCGCCCCTGCGGACGCCACCACCACTTTCTCCGTCACCGTGCAGCCCAGCGGACGCGCCTTCAGCACCCAAGCCGATGAAACCATTCTGGCCGCCGGCATCCGCCAGGGCATTGGCTTGCCCTATGGCTGCAAAGACGGTGCCTGCGGCTCCTGCAAATGCAAATTGCTGTCGGGCTCGGTGCACCACAGCCTGCACCAAGCCAAGGCGCTGAGTGAACAGGAAGAAGCCGCGGGCCTGGTGCTGACCTGCTGCGCCACGGCGCAGAGCGATGTGGTGCTGGAGTCGCGCCAAGTGACCGAGGCCGGCGCCCTGCCCATCAAGAAGATGCCGACGCGCGTGACCACCTTGCAACGGGTGTCTGACGACGTCATGGTGCTGCAACTGCAGTTGCCGGCCAATGACAACTTTGCGTACCGCGCCGGGCAATACGTGGAATTCATCTTGCGCGACGGTGCGCGGCGCAGCTACTCCATGGCCAGTGCGCCCGGCCAGGGCGCCGGCATGGAACTGCATATCCGCCACATGCCTGGCGGCAAGTTCACCGACCACGTGTTTGGTGCGATGAAGGAGAAGGAGATATTGCGACTGGAAGGGCCCTATGGCTCGTTCTTCTTGCGGGAAGACTCGGACAAGCCCATCGTGTTGCTCGCCTCCGGCACGGGCTTTGCGCCCGTCAAGGCACTGCTGGAACACATGCTGGCGCAGGGCATTGCGCGGCCCGTGACGCTGTACTGGGGCGGACGCCGGCCCGCAGACCTGTACATGGACGCCTGGGTGCAGGACATGCAGCAGCGCATGCCGCAACTGACCTATGTGCCCGTGGTGTCCAATGCATTGCCCGATGATGCTTGGCAAGGACGCACCGGTTTTGTGCACCGCGCCGTGCTGGACGACCTGCCCGACCTCCGTGGCCATCAGGTGTACGCCTGCGGCGCACCGATTGTCGTGGACTCGGCCCGCGCGGATTTTTGTGCGCTTGCGGGTCTGCCAGAGGAAGAGTTTTTTGCCGATGCGTTCACCTCGGAGGCCGACAAGGCCCACGTCTGAACGCGCCTGAGACGGCAGGTTTACAGCTTGCCGTTTTTGCGATCGCGCTTGCCGTCGTGGTTCAGATCTACCTGGCGGTCATGCTTTTGGTAGGCAATGTCACGGCTCTCGGCACGCTGCAGATGCGCAATGCGCTTACGCTCCTGGCCCGTCACCTTGCCGTCGGCTTCGGCGTGGTCTTCGACCTTGTCAATGCGGGCCTCGCCGCGATTCAGACGACGCGCTTCACGCTTGGTGAGTTGGCCAGAATCCACGCCCTGCGCAATGCGCTTTTCCTGGTTGGCCTCCCGCTGGTCGATCTTGGGCGTCGCCAAGGGGTCTTTGGGAGCGGGTACCGCTGTTTGTGCAAATGCGGCGCCGGTCGCGACCAACACGAAACCAGCCAGTAAAGCGTGAATTTTCATCGTGAACTCCTGTTGAGGTTAGGCATGGAATGACTCCATGCGCTGTCAACGGATCCCCTCAAGCTTGGCCTGACATCCCGAATGCAAAGTGCCGTAACAACTTGTATCCGGGATGCCCCGGGGCTTATTCGCCCAGGTAAGCGGCGCGCACCTTGGGGTCGGTCAGCATGTCGGAGGCCTTGCCCGTCATGGTGACGATGCCGGACTCCATCACATAGCCGCGGTTGGCAATGGACAGCGCGCGGCTGGCGTTTTGCTCCACCAACAGCACGGTCACGCCCTGGGCGTACACGTCTTTCACCACTTCAAAAATCTTGTCGACCATGATGGGCGACAGACCCATGGAGGGTTCGTCCAGCAGCAGCACCTTGGGGCGGCTCATCAGCGCACGGCCCATGGCCAGCATCTGCTGTTCGCCACCGGACATGGTGCCGGCCAACTGGTCCTTACGTTCGCGCAAGCGGGGGAAGATGGTGAACATCTTCTCGATGTCGGCCAGGATGCCTGCCTTGTCGGTGCGGATGTAGGCGCCCATTTGCAGGTTTTCGGTGATGGTCATGCGGGTGAACACACCACGGCCTTCGGGCACCATGGCCAGGCCTTGCTTGACCAAATCCCACGGGCCTTGGCCCTTGATGCTTTTGCCCAGGTATTCGATGTCACCTGCGTTGATGGGCAAGGTGCCGGTGATGGCCTTCATGGTGGTGGTCTTGCCCGCACCGTTGGAGCCGATCAGCGACACCAATTCGCCTTCGTGGACTTCGAAATCCACACCTTTGACGGCCTGGATGCCGCCATACGAGACCTTCAGGCCTTTAACTTTGAGCAGAGTCTGGGTTGTCATGCTAATTCCTTAGTGGCCGCTCGTGCCCAAGTAGGCCTCAATCACTTTTTCGTTTTTCTGTACATCGGCAGGCGTGCCTTCGGCAATTTGCTTGCCGTAGTCCAGCACCGTCACGCGGTCGCACAGGCCCATTACCAGCTTCACATCATGTTCGATAAGCAGGATGGTGCGGTTGTCCTTGCGGATGCGATCAATCAGTTCGCGCAGCATGACCTTCTCGGTGGCGTTCATGCCGGCTGCAGGTTCGTCCAGCGCAATCAACTGCGGGTCGGTGGCCAGGGCGCGGGCGATTTCCAGACGGCGCTGGTCACCATAGCTCAGGGTGCGGGCCTTGTAGTCGGCAAACTTGCCAATGCCCACGTAGTCCAGCAACTCTTGGGCGCGCTTGGCAATGGCAAGTTCCTCGGCCTT
Organism: Rhodoferax saidenbachensis; assembly: GCF_031457975.1. GTDB lineage: Bacteria > Pseudomonadota > Gammaproteobacteria > Burkholderiales > Burkholderiaceae_C > Allorhodoferax > Allorhodoferax saidenbachensis_A. The sequence continues at coordinate 25,720 of NZ_JAVDXO010000014.1, read as the reverse complement.
GAAGCCAGGGGTGCGGAACACAGCGCCCAGCAAGCCGGAGTGGGTGCGGATGTGGCGACCCACCATCACGTTTTCCAACGCCGTCATTTCGGCGAACAGGCGGATGTTCTGAAAGGTGCGGGCAATACCGGCCTTGGCCACGGTGTGCACCGCGGTGGGCTGGTAGGGCTTGCCGGCCAGCTCGAAGCTGCCACTGTCAGGGGTGTACATGCCGGTCAGCACGTTGAAGAAGGTGGTCTTGCCAGCGCCGTTGGGGCCGATCAGACCGTAGACCTGGCCGCGTTCGATTTTGATGCCCACATCGCTCAGGGCTTGCAAACCGCCAAAGCGCTTGGACACGCCGGAGACGTTCAATACTGTATCTGTCATATGGATTCCATTCTGTTGAGGGCCAGCGGGCTTGCGCAGGGCGCGAAGCCGTGGCCCAACAAAGTTCAGGTTTTGGCGTTTTGCAAAGATTTGCCGTGTTCTGGCGATGGCCACAGGCCGCGCGGGCGAATCAGCATGACGCTGATCATGGCCAGTGCAATCAGCAGTTGGCGCAAGATGGAAGCATCCAGGCGACCATCGGTCATGGCTTGTAGCGGACCGGCCACGTAACGCAGCACTTCAGGCAGCGCCGACAGCAGCACCGCACCCAGAATCACGCCGGGCAAATGGCCCACGCCACCCAGCACCACCATGGCCACGATCATCACGGACTCCATCAGGCTGAAGGATTCGGGAGAAATAAAACCCTGGAAGGAAGCGAACATCGCACCCGACACGCCACCAAAGGTAGCGCCCATGCCAAATGCCAGCAGCTTCATGTTGCGGGTGTTGATGCCCATGGCCTTGGCAGCGATTTCATCCTCGCGAATGGCCATCCAGGCGCGGCCCACGCGGGACAACTCCAGGCGATGGCTGATCACCACGCTCACTACGACCAGCGTGAGGAACAGGTAGTAGTAGAGAGATACCGAGGCAAACTCGAAACCAAGAACGCTGAGTTTTTTGCCCAGGTTGAAGCCGAAGAAATGCAAGGGATCGATTCCAAGGAGACCCTTGGGACCATTGGTAATATTGACTGGGTTGTCCAGGTTGTTCATGAACACCCGGATGATTTCGCCAAAGCCCAGGGTCACGATGGCCAGGTAGTCACCGCGCAGGCGCAGCGTAGGCGCGCCCAACAAAATGCCAAACACACCGGCCAAGCCCGCCGCCAAAGGCACGATGGCCCATAGCGGTGTGTGCATGCCTTCAGGGAACATGGCCGCGATAGCGGGGAAGGTTTCCACCAAATGGGGCGATGCCAGCAGACCGTACATATAGGCACCGATAGCGAAGAACGCCACATAGCCCAAGTCCAGCAGACCGGCGTAGCCCACCACGATGTTCAGGCCCAGAGACAGCAGTACAAACAGCAGCGCCATGTCCACGATGCGGACCCAGGCGTTGCCGAAGCCTTGCAGCAACAGCGGCAGGATCAGCAGGCCGGCGGCGGCCACCAGCATGGTGATCAGTCGTTTTTGAGAGTTCATCTGTCGGGTCTCCTTACGCACGATCGGCTACACGCTCACCCAGCAAGCCGGAAGGACGCAATGTCAACACGATGATCAAAACAATGAAAGCAAAAATGTCGGAGTAGTGGCTGCCCAGCACACCACCGGTCAAGGCACCGATGTAGCCAGCACCAATCGATTCGATCAGCCCCAGCAGGATGGCGCCGACCACAGCACCCGCCAAGTTGCCGATGCCGCCAAACACAGCAGCGGTAAAGGCCTTGAGGCCGGGCAGGAAGCCCATGGCGTGTTGTGCGGTGCCGTAGTTGGACGCGTACATCACACCGGCAATGGCAGCCAGCACGGCGCCAATGATGAAGGTGGCAGAAATCACCATGTCGGGCTTCACGCCCATCAGACCCGCCACACGGGGATTCTCGGCTGTGGCGCGCATAGCGCGCCCCAGTTTGGTGTAGTTGACCAGCCACATCAGCAGCGCCAGCGACACGGCCGTGAAGCCCAGAATCATCACCTGGGTGGGCGTAATCACCGCACCACCGATGTCAAACGGCGTGTTGGGCAACAGCGTGGGATAGGACTTGTAATTAGGCTTCCAGATGATCATCGCCAAGGTTTGCAGCAAGATGGACATGCCGATGGCGGTGATCAGGGGCGCCAGTTTGGGGCTGTTGCGCAGCGGCCGGTAGGCCACTTTCTCAATCACGAAGTTGAGTGTGGCAGCAACCACGCAGGCAATGATGAGGGCCAGAAAGAGAATGATGAAGCCGGGGGTACCGGGCATCGCATCCTGCATGAGACCGATCATGGTCCAACTGGTCAGGGCCCCCACCATCACCACTTCGCCGTGGGCAAAGTTGATCAGGTTGATGATGCCGTACACCATCGTGTAGCCCAGCGCGATAAGCGCATACATGCTACCTAACACCAGACCGTTGATGATCTGCTGTATCAAAATATCCATAAATACTCCGTTGTTCTTGGGTGCGAACGGCATGGCCGTCAACACTAGTGGCGTTAGACCATCGAAAGCAATAAGCCTGCCACGTCAGGTTCACTGGCGGTGCAGGCCAAAGCAGTGCCGCGATTCTAGCGAGGTCGCGTACCAGGGTCTCGGGGGTTTGGGGTGGGTTTACCCTTGAAAAGTATGCCGATTCGGCAACACTTTCTGCATTTCATGCAGTATTAACTTTGCTTATGATTGCGCGCTTTGAGGTCGCGTAACTTCTCACTGATACGAATCTCCAGCCCCCGCTCTACCGGCCTGTAGAAATTCGTACCAGCCATGCCATCGGGCAGGTACTGCTCCCCCGCCGCGAAGCCATCCTCTTCGTCATGCGCATAGCGATAGCCCTTGCCGTAGTCCAGCTCTTTCATCAGCTTGGTGGGCGCATTGCGCAGATGCATGGGCACGGGGCGCGTGCCATCTTTCTTGATGAAGGCCTTGGCTTCGTTGAAGGCCTTGTAGACCGCGTTCGACTTGGGTGCAACGGCCAGGTAGATCACGCACTCGGCCAGGGCCAGCTCACCTTCTGGAGTGCCCAGGCGCTCGTACACGTCGGCCGCGTCCAGCGCCATGCGCAGCGCGCGCGGGTCGGCCAGGCCAATGTCTTCGGCCGCCATGCGGATCAGGCGGCGCGCCATGTAGCGCGGGTCGGCCCCACCGTCTAGCATGCGCACAAACCAGTACAGCGAGGCATCGGGGTCCGAGCCGCGTACGCTTTTGTGCAGGGCCGAGATGGTGTCGTAGAACTGCTCGCCACCCTTGTCGTAGCGGCGCATGCGCTCACCCAAGACTTTGAGCAACCAGGCATCAGTGATCTCCCCGACCTTTTCCTGCACGGCGGCCACCGTCAGGGTTTCCAGCGTATTGAGCAGGCGCCGGGCGTCGCCATCGGCGTAGGCGATAAGCCGATCCACCGCTATGGTTTCGATAGCTGGTAGCGCAGACTCTGCTTGGGCTCGCTCCACTATTTCCTTCAAATTATCGGTATCCAGTGGCTGCAGCACATAGACCGCAGCGCGGGACAGCAACGCCGAGTTGACCTCGAACGAAGGGTTTTCGGTAGTGGCGCCAATGAAGGTGAACAGGCCGCTTTCCACATGCGGCAAGAACGCGTCCTGCTGGCTTTTGTTGAAACGGTGCACCTCGTCCACAAACACGATGGTGCGGCGCTGCTCCAGCCCGTCGCGCGCCAGCAGGGCCTGCTCTACCGCTTCACGGATGTCCTTGATGCCACCCAACACGGCACTGATGGTGATGAACTGCGCATCAAACGCATCGGCCATGAGCCGCGCGATGGTGGTCTTGCCCACGCCGGGTGGACCCCAGAGGATGCAGCTGTGTGGCTGGCCCGACTCAAACGCAAGGCGCAGCGCCATGCCGTCGCCCAGCAGGTGCTGCTGGCCAATCACCTGCCCCAGGGTCTTGGGGCGCAGTAGTTCGGCAAGTGGGGGGTGTTTGGATGGCGAGGATGCCATGGAGTCTGGCGCTAGTGGCTTATTGCCGCACCACGTCCGCACCCGCGGGGGGCTTGAACTGGAAGGCGCCGGCATCCAGCGCGGCGTTGGGCTGGAAGCCCACAAAGCTGAGCACCGAGCGCTGGCCAAAACTGTCCAGAATCTCCAGCACTGCGAGCTGGTCCTGCTTGAAGCCCACGCGCACCTGCTGCAGCTGGCTGTCTTTGGCTTTGGGCGTGCCTTGCACCCACTGCAGGCCGTCTTTGTCGGGCGCATCGGCCAGGGCGAAATCGGCCTGCAGAGCCTTCAGGTCGGGTGCAGCTGCAATCAGCGCGGCGGGCGTGGAACCCAGGGCGGCAGACTGCTTGCGCGCGGTCACTTGGTTCAGATCCACGTCGTAGAGCCACAGCGTCTGGCCATCGGCCACGATGGTTTGCTCAAACGGTTTTTTGTACACGAACTTGAAGCGGCTGGGCCGCGCGAACTCGAAGCTGCCGCTGGACGCCTTGCTGCGCGCGGCCTGCCCTTCTTTGGCGGGGGCCGTCACCACCTGGGTGAAGTCCGCCTTGCCGCTCTTCACCGTCTTCACGAAGGTTTCCAAGCTTTCCAGGCCTCCAGCCCGCGCAGACATTGCGCTAGCAGCTATCAAAATAAGAGCAATGCGTTTCATGATCGACCCCACAAGGTTATTCGGAACGGGCCGGCACCAGAATTTCACGCTGGCCGCTGCCACTCATGGAACTCACCAACCCGGCTTTCTCCATGTCTTCCACCAGCCGCGCGGCGCGGTTGTAGCCAATCTTCAGGTGGCGCTGCACCAGCGAGATGCTGGCTTTGCGGTTCTTCAGCACCACTTCCACCGCCTGGTCGTACATGGGGTCCTTCTCGCCACTCGCGTCGCCACCGCCCTCGCCGTCTTCACCATCCACCGTGCCGCCTTCGAGCACACCGTCGATGTAGTCGGGCTCACCCTGGCTCTTGAGGTAGCTCACCACGCGGTGCACTTCCTCGTCACTCACAAACGCGCCGTGCACGCGGATCGGCAAGCCGGTGCCACTGGGCATGTAGAGCATGTCGCCCATGCCCAGCAGGGCTTCGGCGCCCATCTGGTCCAGGATGGTGCGGCTGTCGATCTTGCTGCTGACCTGGAAGGCAATACGTGTCGGAATATTGGCCTTAATCAGGCCGGTGATCACGTCCACGCTGGGGCGCTGCGTGGCCAGAATCAAGTGGATACCCGCCGCACGCGCCTTTTGCGCCAGGCGTGCAATCAGCTCTTCGATCTTCTTGCCCACCACCATCATCAGGTCGGCCAGCTCGTCAATCACCACCACGATGTGGGGCAAGCGGTTCAACGGCTCGGGGCTCTCGGGCGTCAGGCTGAAGGGGTTGTAGATGAATTCTCCCTTGGCCTTGGCATCGTCAATCTTGACGTTGTAGCCGGCCAGGTTGCGCACGCCCATCTTGCTCATCAGCTTGTAGCGCTTCTCCATCTCCGCCACGCACCAGTTCAGGCCGTGCGCGGCCTGGCGCATGTCGGTCACCACGGGAGCCAGCAGGTGCGGAATGCCTTCGTACACCGACATTTCCAGCATCTTGGGGTCGATCATGAGCAGACGCACGTCGCGTGCTTCGGCCTTGTAGAGCAGCGACAAGATCATCGCGTTGATACCGACGGATTTACCGGAGCCTGTAGTACCCGCCACCAACACGTGCGGCATCTTGGCCAGATCGGCCACCACCGGGTTGCCCACAATGTCTTTGCCCAGGCCCATGGTCAACATGGATTTGGCTTCGTTGTAGACCTGCGAGCCCAAAATTTCGGAGAGCTTGATGCTCTGGCGCTTGGCGTTGGGCAGCTCCAGCGCCATGTAGTTCTTGCCGGGAATCGTCTCCACCACCCGGATCGACACCAGGCTCAGCGAGCGCGCCAAGTCCTTGGCCAGGCCCACAATCTGCGAGCCCTTCACGCCCGTGGCGGGCTCAATCTCGTAGCGCGTGATCACCGGGCCGGGCTGGGCCAGCACCACGCGCACTTCGACGCCGAAGTCCTTCAACTTCTTCTCGATCATGCGGCTGGTCATTTCCAGTGTCTCGGGCGCCACCGTCTCCTGGCGCAGTTGCGCACCATCCAGCAGATCGACCTGCGGTAGTTTGCTGTCGGGCATTTCGGTGAACAGCGGCTTCTGCCGCTCCTTGGCCACGCGCTCGCTGCGCGGCAACTCCACAATCACAGGCTCGATCAGCACGGGCGTGGGGTGGTGAATTTCTTCCTCTTCACGCTCTTCCAGAAACACCTCTTCGCGCTCGCGCACCGCCAACTGGCCCAACTCGCGGTCTTGCGCGGCCTCGATCTTTTCGCGGCGGGATTCCACCAGCCCGTCCAGCAGCGACCCAATGCGCTCGGCGGTGCGGGTCCATGAGAACCCGAACACCCAGGCCGCACCCACCAGACCGAGCACGATGGCCACCAGGCCCGCACCGGCAAAACCCAACCACTGCACGCTGAAAGGCCCCACCAAGCGGCCAAGTGCGCCGCCACTGGTACCGGGCAAGTGAGTTTCCCAGCGATACAAACGCGCCCACTCCAACGACGTGCTGGCGTACACCAGCAGGAACAAACCGCCCCAGAAAATCCAGCGCCCACCGCGCGTGGGTCCATGGGCAGCGCGGCTTGCACCATCAGGCGACTCGCTGCGCAGCCGCACGGCCAGCAACGACAGCCAAATGCGCCAGCCTGCGGCCACGCACCACCAGACGGAGTAACCGAACAAAAAGTAGCTCATGTCCGCCAGCCAGGCGCCCAGGCGGCCACCGTGGTTAGCAATCGGCTGACCCGTGCCCGAGGTGGACCAGGCCGCGTCTTGCGGCGAGTAGCTCAGCAGTGCGATCAACCACAGGGCCAAGGCCACAAAACCCGCCACCAGGGCGATTTCGCTGGCAAAGCGCACCGCGCCGGTGGGCGGCTCGGGCGTATCGCGGCTGGAAGATTGCAGGGTGTGAAGTGAATATGTCATGGTGCAAGCCAGTAGTGCACCGGCAGGTGAAGCAGTGGGGTCAACGGGGTTTGGAGCGGCGTTCCCACACCCGCATGCCACCGTCTTTGTGTGTTTTGACGAAGCCCTGTTCTTCAAAGTCCTTCATCACGCGGCTGACCATCTCGCGGGACGCACCCACCATTTTGGCCAGGTCCAGGCGTGAGATCTTGTCGCGAATCAGCAGTTCCCCGTGTTCATTGGGCTCGGCTGCGTCCAGCAGCACGTTGGCCACGCGCCCATACACGCCCATCAGCGCCAGAGACACGATCTTCTGGTCCGCATTGCGCAGGCGCTGCACCAAGCCGCGCATCACGGCGGCGGCAATGGCGGTGTTTTCTGTCACACAGCGGGTGAAATCATCACGACCCAGTATCAGCAGGTCCATCTGGGTGTCGGCTACCACGGTGGCCGAGTGTGGTTCGTTGTCGATCAGACTCATCTCGCCGATGTAGTCACCAGCCTTCAGGGTGGCCAGAATCACTTCACGGCCCTTGTTGTCCGTCATCACCACATGGGCACGGCCGGCCAGAATCAGGTGCAGCGCGTTGGAGTTGGCGCCCTGGTCCACAATGTTGACGCCCTTTTTGATGCGTTGCTTGCCCACATTGGCCGCCAGCGAATCCACCTGTACGGGCGTCAACATGGCGAACAGGGGGACCCTGCGTATCAATTCCTGGTTGCTCAGCATTGCCATTCAACGGTTTCCTGAACTTTTAAATCCTGTTTCTTACAATCGACAGGCTAAAGGGTTAGCAGCCTGCCGCGTTTGATGCGCTCCCGCTTGATCTGGAGAACGACGCCCCGAACTGTACACGGCACGACCCGTGAATTCGATCCTCGACAATAAAGGTTACATCATGTCCAACACCAAGCACGCCAAGGTCCTGATTCTGGGATCTGGCCCTGCAGGTTATACCGCTGCAGTTTACGCAGCCCGCGCCAACCTGAACCCGGTGTTGATCACCGGCATGGCCCAGGGCGGCCAGCTGATGACCACCACCGAGGTGGACAACTGGCCCGCCGACGTGGGCGGTGTGCAAGGCCCCGAGCTGATGCAGCGCTTTCTGGAGCACGCCGAGCGCTTCAAAACCGAGGTGGTGTTTGACCACATTGGCGCCGTGGACCTGTCCAAGCGCCCCTTCACCCTGACCGGCGACAGCGGCACTTACACCTGCGATTCGCTGATCATCTCGACTGGCGCCTCCGCCAAGTACCTGGGTCTGCCCTCGGAAACGGCCTTCATGGGCCGCGGCGTGTCCGGCTGCGCCACCTGCGACGGTTTCTTCTACCGCAACGAAATCTGCTGCGTGGTGGGTGGCGGCAACACCGCCGTCGAAGAGGCGCTGTACCTCTCCAACATCGCCAGCAAGGTCTACCTGGTGCACCGCCGCGACAAATTCAAGGCCGAGCCCATCCTGGTGGACAAGCTGATGGAAAAGGTCGCCGCCGGCAAAATCGAGCTCAAAACCTTCCAAACCCTGGACGAAGTGCTGGGCGACGCCTCCGGCGTGACTGGCATCCGCCTCAAAAGCGTGCACGATGGCAGCACCGAGGACATCACACTCAAAGGTTGCTTCATCGCGATTGGCCACTCGCCCAACACCGATATCTTCCAGGGCCAGCTGGAGCTGGAAAACGGTTACATCGTGACTCAAGGCGGCCTGAAAGGCTTTGCTACGCAGACCAGCATCCCCGGCGTGTTTGCCGCCGGCGACGTGCAAGACCACGTCTACCGCCAGGCCATCACCAGCGCCGGCACAGGTTGCATGGCTGCGCTGGACGCCCAGCGTTTCCTGGAACAAGACTGAGCCGCTTGCGGCCCCAATGCCAAAACGGCTATAATCCAAGGCTTTGCTGCGTTCGCCCCGTGAGGGGCCTGCCCGTTTTGGGAGCGCAGTGAGTTCCGCCCAAGCAAAAGGCGGGGGGTTACCGCCACCCTTTTTCATGGCGAGGTGAGGTTTGAGCGAGATCGGACGGGTTTGTTTTTCAAGCCGTTTTGATCGTCAGTGAAAACCGTTTATATCGGAGTGTCCACATGGCACGCGTATGTGAAGTAACGGGCAAAGGCCCAATGGTCGGGAACAATGTTTCCCACGCCAACAACAAAACCAAGCGCCGGTTCCTGCCGAACCTGCAATACCGCCGTTTCTGGGTCGAGACTGAAAACCGTTGGGTTCGCCTGCGGATTTCGAACGCAGGTCTGCGTTTGATCGACAAAAAAGGTATTGATGTTGTGCTCGCAGATCTGCGCGCACGTGGCCAAGCATAAGGAGCAAAACCATGGCAACCAAAGGCGGACGCGAAAAAATCAAGCTGGAATCTACAGCTGGCACCGGTCACTTCTACACGACCGACAAGAACAAGAAAACCATGCCCGAGAAGATGCTGATCAAGAAATTTGATCCCGTTGCTCGCAAGCATGTGGACTACAAGGAAATGAAGCTGAAGTAATTCAGGTTCTTCCGGTCCAAAGAAAGCCCGCCCTGTGCGGGCTTTTTTACGTCTCGCATTTGTGTACTGAGGGACATTGCACTTGCGCGCAGCAGGTAGGGCTTGGGCGCCCTGCTTCGTGTCCCCCGGCCTTCGGCCTCCTCCTTTACCTACGCAGGACACCCAAGCCCTACCTGCCGCTGGAAGCTGGATGTACGAACTGAGCTTAGCGCGCTGTTGGTATTTCAACCTTCCGCAAGAGCAGTCGGGGTATGCGTTTTGCGTAGGTAAAGGAGGAGGCCGCAGGCCGGGGGACACGGAGCAAAACGCATACCCCGACTGCTCTGGAGCGCGCAAAGAAAAAGCCCGCGCGCAAGGCGGGCTTTCGGAAGAAGCGAGGGGACGTTCTTAAACGTGCGCCGCGCGCAACTTCATGGAGAACTCACGCAGAGCAGCAATACCGCTCTCTTCCGCGCGATGGCACCAGGCTTGCAGGTCCTTGGCCAGCTGTTCGCGCGACACATGGGTGTTGAGCCACATCTGGCGCAGCTCTTCGCGCATGGTCACCATCTTGTCCAACACGGGAGAAGCGGCGCGGGCTTGGGCCAACTGGGGGGCAGCAGCAGCAGGCACCTTCTCTTCGTCACGGTGCATCCAGCGCTTGGCAGCCTTGATCACGGCGGCGTCGGCACTACGGGCTTTCACGGACTCGAATTCGTCACGGGCAGCTTGGCGCACACCCTTGGCGTAGGTCGCCATGATCTCGTAGCGGTTGGCGATCAGCGCTTCCAGCGTCTTTTCGTCGGCCACAGGGCGAATGTCGCCGTAGGCAGCTTTGGGCGGCGTCTTCTTGACAGTGGCCAATCCCACGGCTTGCATCATGGAGATGTACATCCAGCCAATGTCGAACTCGTAGGGTTTGACCGACAACTTGGCGGACGTGGGGTAGGTGTGATGGTTGTTGTGCAACTCTTCACCGGCAATGATGATGCCCCATGGAGAGATATTGCGGCTCTGGTCCGCAGCTTCAAAGTTGCGGTAGCCCCAATAGTGGGCGGCGCCATTGATGATGCCGGCAGCGGTGATGGGGGTCCACGCCATTTGCAGGGCCCAGACAGCCATACCAGCAGCACCGAACAGGAACAGGTCGATGATCATCATCAGACCTACGCCTTGCCAGGAGTAGCGGGTGTACAGATTGCGTTCGATCCAGTCGTCAGGGGTACCGTGGCCAAAGCGGGCCATGGTTTCCTTGTTCTTGGACTCGGCGCGGTACAGCTCGGCACCTTCGAACAGCACTTTTTTGATGCCGTAGACGTGGGGGCTGTGGGGATCTTCGGCCTGCTCGCACTTTGCGTGGTGCTTGCGGTGGATGGAGGCCCACTCTTTGGTCACCTGGCCGGTGGTCAGCCACAGCCAGAAGCGGAAGAAATGCGATGCGATGGGGTGCAGATCCAAAGCGCGGTGCGCTTGGTGGCGGTGCAGGAACACCGTGACGCTAATCATGGTGACGTGGGTCATCGCCAAGGTGAACAACACGATTTGCCACCACGCGATGCTCCACATGCCGTGGGCCAGCCACTCGATTGCCGCGTTCAACACTGCCCAGTCAGGTAACAACATAGTAAATTTATGCTTTCTATTGGAAGAGCCATGCCAACGCGCAGGCTATCGGTACCCCGAATTTTAAACCCCCGCTGGGTTTTTAGGCTACAAAATTAAATGTACGCCAAAAAACATCAACTTTCTACAACCTGGTCACTTCTTTTGCCAAACTGCGGCAAAAAATCCGTCCGTCGCATGCACATGGGGCCATAGGCGCAGATACAACAGCCCATTTTCGCCTCCGCAGCACAGGCTGGCGGCTTGCTCCACCTTCAATTCGGTGAGCACCTCGCCCGCAGACAGTGCCACAAAGTCGGGGTTGGCAGCGCCAAAGGCCTCGGCAATGGCCTCATTCTCTTGCGGCAGCACGCTGCAGGTCGCGTAGACCAGGCGTCCGCCGGACTTCACCATGCGCGAGGCGCTTTGCAGGATGGCAGCCTGCTTGACCGCCATCTCCTCCACAGCTTGTGCGTTTTGGCGCCATTTCAAGTCGGGGTTGCGGCGCAAGGTGCCCAAACCGGTGCATGGCGCATCGACCAACACCCGGTCCATCTTGCCGGACAGGCGTTTCACGCGGTCGTCGCGCTCATGGGCGATGGCGGCGGGGTGCACATTGGACAGGCCACTGCGTGCCATGCGGGGCTTGAACGAATCCAGGCGGTGGGCCGAGGTGTCAAAGGCGTAGAGGCGGCCGGTGCTGCGCATGGCGGCGCCCAGGGCCAGGGTCTTGCCACCGGCGCCGGCACAAAAATCCACCACCATCTCGCCGCGCTTGGCATCTACCAGCATGGCCAGCAGCTGCGAGCCCTCGTCCTGCACCTCAAAGTCACCGCGCACAAAGGCGTCGTTCTTGTTCAGCGCCGGTTTGCCCGCAATGCGCAGACCCCAGGGGGAAAAAGGTGTAGGCACGGCCTTGATGCCGGCCTGTTGCAACTCTTTTTGCACATCGTTGCGCTTGGCTTTGAAGGTGTTGACCCGCAAATCCAGGCCTGCGCCCAGGTTCAGGCTGTCCACCAACGGCCAGAAGCCGTCGCCCAACTGGTCCTTGAGCGGCTGCACCAGCCACTCGGGCAGGTTGTGGCGGTGGCGCTCCATCAGATCGTTAGGTTTGACGGCCTCGCACTGGTCCAGCCAGCGTTGCTCCTGGTCGGTGAGTGCGCTGCGCAGAAAATCACCGGGGCCGTAGAAGCCCAGAATCGCCAGGCGGCGCTCTTTAGGGCCGCTGCCCGAGGGAGCTAGGTGGTCGAACAGCAGTTTTTTGCGCAGCACGGTGTAGGCCGTTTCGGCCAGCGTGGCGCGCTCGCGCGGGCCCAGGCCGCGGTTGTCACGGAAGAAACGGGAGACGATGGCGTCTGCGGGATGGTCAAATTTAAGGACGAGCCGGACCAATTCGGAACAAGCGTCAAGCAGGGCTTTTGGATGCATAGCCTAGGATTGTCCCATGAGCTCTGAAAACCTTCCCCCTTTAGTTACCACCCCGACTGGCCGTTACCGCCACTACAAGGGCATGGAATACCAGGTGCTGGACACCGTGCGCCACAGCGAAACCCTGGAGCCCATGACCCTGTATCGCGCGCTGTATGGCGAACACGGCCTGTGGGTGCGGCCCGCTGCGATGTTTCTGGAGACGGTGGTGATTGACGGTGTGGCCCAGCCACGCTTCAGCCGCATTGGAGACTAAATAGGCCGCTAGCCCCCGTGGAATCTGCGCAAGCAGCTCCTAATTCAGGAGCAATTTGGGTTCCACTGCTTTGCGTGGAAGCAGCAGGTCCGCCCGCAAACCGCCGCCTGCCCGGTTGCTGAGCTGCACGCCGCCGCCGTGCTGACGGGCAATATCGCTGGCCGTGGCCAAGCCCAGCCCTACCCCACCGCTGTTGCGGTTGCGTGAGGCCTCCACACGGTAAAACGGCTGCAGCACCTTGGCAAGTTCCGTCTCGGGAATGCCGGGGCCACGGTCCAACACGCTTACGCGCACGCCCTCGGCGTCGCCGGTCAGCCGCACCAGCGCACCACCGCCATAGCGCACCGCGTTGTCCAGCAGGTTGGTGATGCAGCGGCGCAGCGCCGAGGCTTGGGCCCGCACAGGTGCCAGCGTTGTGGCGTGTGCCATGTCCACCGCCACATCGTGGCCGCAGTCCTGCTGGTCTTCAACCAGGCTACCCACCAACGAGGCCAGGTCCAGCGCCACCCAGGGCTCGGCATCCGCCGCGCCGCGCAGGTAGTCCAGCGTGGCGCGGATCATGGTGTCCATCTCGGCAATGTCTTTGCCAAAGCGCCGGCGGTCCTCTGCATCCGGCAAAGACTCAACGCGCAGCGCCAAGCGCGTGAGCGGTGTGCGCAGGTCGTGCGAAACCGCGGCTACAAACTGGTCGCGCTGTTCCAGTTGCGCGCGAATATGCTGCTGCATCTGGTTAAACACGCGTGTGGCCTCTCGGCACTCCAGCGTGCCGGCCTCGGGCAGCGGGGCGCGGTGGATATTGAGGCCCAGCTCGCGGGCGGCGCCCGCCAGGCGGCGCACGGGGTCGGACAGCCAGCGCGCACCGACCCAGGCCGCGAGCAGCAGCGCGCCCAGGCGCACGGCGATATCCAGCAGCAGGCCCAGCGTGGGTGGGCCTGGGGGACCATCGGGGCCACGGAAATGGGGTGGTGGCGGTAGCTCGGCAGCCTCCATCGCCACGGGTGGCCGGTCCATGCCAGGCCGGGGGTGCAACTCAAACATCAGCGTCAGCGCCAGCACATGGCTAGTGACCACAGCCACGCCCAGCAGCAGCGCCAAGCGGCCAAACAGGCTGTCGGGCAGCCAACGCTCGGCCCAGGCGGCCGCTTGCCGACCCAAGGCCCGCACAGGTTTCAGGCCCGCCACGCCACCCGCCCCTGCACGGACTGCACATTGAACATATAGCCCGCGCCGCGCACGGTCTTGATCATGGAGGGCTCGTTCGGGTCATCGGCCAGCTTTTGCCGCAGGCGCGAGACCAGCAGGTCGATGCTGCGCTCGAACGCGTCCATGGCGCGGCCACGGGCCTGCTCCATGAGCTGGTCGCGGCTGAAGAGGCGCCGCGGGGTTTGCAAAAAGGTATTGAGCAGGCGGAACTCGGCGTTGGACAGCGGCACCACCAGCCCGGTGGGCGAGACCAGGTTGCGCTCGTCGCGGTGCAGCTCCCAGCCGTCAAAGCAGACCACGTCACTGCGTGCCAGGATGGGTGTGGAGTCCTTCGCACCTTGGGCGCGGCGCAGCACGGTGTGGATGCGAGCGACCAGCTCACGCGGCTCGAAAGGCTTGCCCATGTAGTCGTCGGCGCCACTCTCCAGCCCCATGACGCGATCAATCGTGGTGGAGCGGGCCGTGAGCATGATGACCGGGATGTGCGAGCGTTCGCGGATCTCGCGTGACAGCGTGAGGCCGTCGGTGCCGGGCAGCATCACATCCAGCACCACCAGGTCCACGCGGTGCTGCGCCAGCTGCTGGCGCATGGTGTCGGCGTCACACGCGGTGTGCACGTCCAGGTTGAAACGGCTGAGGTATTCGCTCAGCAGCGCGGTGATGTCGGCGTCGTCATCGACGAGGAGGATGGAGGTTCGGGCGGTCATGGGCAGTCCTAGCGGCCGGACCAGTGTAGAAAAACGCCCTCTTTCTTAAACGATGAATTGGCGGGTAAGCCCGCGCCTGTTGTGCGCTTGTAGAGGGCGTTTGTATCGACTTTGGTACACAGAGGACAAACCTGCGTTACCTGCGGCCCGAAGAATGGGTTGGCCGCTCGGTCCCTCTTCGGGCTCGGGTGGCATCCCAACCACCATCGAGAAAGGAAGTGACCATGAGCACCATCAGCGGGGTGAGCGGTTCAAGCAATGCTTGGGCCGCACTGAACACCCAACGCAGCCAGCACCAGGCCAAGATGTTCGCCAAGGTGGACGCCGACAGCAGCGGCGGCGTCGACCAGGCCGAACTCAGCACCATGCTGGACGACATCAGCAAGAAGACCGGCACCAGCCTGGGCGACAGCAAAGAACTGTTTACCAAGATGGACAGCAATGCCGACGGTAGCCTCTCCAGCGACGAGCTGGACGCGGGCATGAAGGCCCTGATGCCACCGCCCCCCTCCACCATGGACTTCGCCCAGTCCCGTGGCACGGGTGGCAGCGACGGCAGCCAGGACGACCTGTTTGCCAAGGTGGACACCGACGGCGACGGCTCGGTCAGCAAGGACGAGCTGCAGGTGCTGGCCGACAAGATGAAGTCAGACACCGGCCAGGACGTGGTGCAGGATTTCAGCAAGCTGGACACCGACGGCGACGGCAAACTCACGCAAACCGAGTTTGAAGCCGGCCGACCCCAGCCTCCCGAGGGCGCGCAAAGCGCCCAGGGCAGCGAAGGCCCCAAAGGCCCACCGCCTGCAGGTGGACCCGGCGGACCGGGCGGTGCGCAGTCGGCTTCCAAGAGCGACACCACCTACGACCCGCTGGACACCAACCAGGACGGCACGGTGTCAGAGCTGGAACGCATGGTGGGCGAGCTGCAAAGCGCCAGCGCCAAGCTGGACAGCAGCAACGAAGCCAGCAGCACCGCAGCCAGCTTCGACATCGCCAGCCTGGCCAAGCAGATCTACGCTCAGGTGGCGCAGGGCTTTGGCAATACCAGCGGCAACCTGCTCAGCGCTTCGGCATAAAACCGGCCTCTAGCCCCCGAGGAGTCTGCGCGAGCAGCTCCTCTTTTTATAGCAAACCGGCAATCGCCTTGGGGTAGATCAGGTGCTCCTGCGTGAGCACGCGCGCCGCCAGCGTGTCGGCCGTATCGTCCAGCAGCACGGGCACCACGGCTTGCGCCAGGATGGGGCCATGGTCCAACTCGGCGGTGACTTGGTGCACGGTGACGCCAGCAAACTTGCAGCCCGCATCGATCGCACGCTGGTGCGTGTGCAGGCCCGGGAAGGCCGGCAACAGCGAGGGGTGGATATTGACCAGCCGCCCCGCATAACGCTCCACAAACCCCGGCGTCAGGATGCGCATGAAGCCCGCCAGCACCACCAGCACCGGCGCCTGCGGCGTGTCGTAGCGGTCAATCACCCCGGCCAGCGCGGCGTCAAAGTCCTCGCGGCTGGCAAATTCCTTGTGGTCCAGCACCTCGGTGTCTATGCCCTGCTCTTTGGCAAACACCAGGCCGCCTGCCGTGCCCTTGTTGCTGATCACGGCGGCCACCTGGGCGCCATGGCGCTGGGCCCAATCCTCGCGCTGGGCGGTGCGCACGATGGCAGCCATGTTGGAGCCGCCGCCAGAGATCAAAATGACGATGTTTTTCATAACTGGCTGAATTATGACCACCCCTGTGCTCCTGACCCCTGTTGAAGCCCGCGTGCTTGCCACCCTGATGGAGAAGGCGCGCACCGTGCCCGACAGCTACCCGCTCACCCTGAACAGCCTGCTCTTGGGCTGCAACCAGAAAACCAGCCGCGAGCCGCTGATGGAGCTGACCGAATCTGAAGTGAGCAGCGCGGTGGACACGCTGCGCGAAGCCGGCCTGGTGCACGAGACCACAGGCGGGCGCACCACCAAGTTCACCCACAACGCCCAGCGCGGCATTGGTGTGCCCGAGCAAAGCGCGGTGCTGCTGGGCCTGTTGATGCTGCGCGGCCCGCAGACCTCGGCCGAGCTGCGGCTGAACGCCGAGCGCTGGTACCGCTTTGCGGATACCTCGTCGGTGGAAGGTTTTCTGGAAGAAATGCAGGACCGCCGCGAGGAAAAAGGCGGCCCGCTGGTCATCAAGCTGGACCGCGCGCCCGGCGCCCGCGAGCAGCGCTGGGCCCACCTGCTGTGCGGCCCGGTGGACGCCAACGCCGCCGTGACCAGCCGCATGGCAGGAACCGGTTCATCGGCCAGCGCCGACCTGCAGGCCCGTGTGGCCCAGCTGGAGGCCGAGCTGACCGAGCTGCGCACCACGGTGCAAAAGCTGTGTGCCGAGCTGGGTATGTCACAACCCGGACAAGGGTAAGCGAACGACCGTGCTAAAAACCGCGCTGTAAACGGCCAAGTGCCGATCAACCGGAGACTTTCCCCATGGATTTGGCATTCACCCCCGAAGAGCAGCAGTTTCGCGAAGAGGTTCGCGCCTGGGTCCGCGCGAACCTGCCCACCGACATTGCCCACAAGGTGCACAACGCCCTGGAGTTGACCCGCGACGACATGCAGCGCTGGGCCAAGATCCTGGGCAAAAAAGGCTGGCTGGGTTTTGGCTGGCCCAAGCAGTTTGGCGGCCCGGGCTGGAACGCCGTGCAAAAGCACCTGTTTGAAGAAGAATGTGCGCTGGCCGGTGCGCCCCGCATCGTGCCCTTTGGCCCTGTCATGGTGGCGCCGGTGATCATGGCGTTTGGCAATGCGGAACAACACCAGCGCTTTCTGCCCGGCATTGCCAGCGGCGAGGTGTGGTGGAGCCAGGGCTACAGCGAGCCCGGTTCCGGCTCCGACCTGGCATCGGTCAAAACCCGGGCTGAGCGCCAGGGCAACCAATACATCGTCAACGGCCAGAAGACCTGGACCACGCTAGGCCAGTACGGCGACTGGATCTTTTGCCTGGTGCGCACCAGCAACGAAGGCAAGCCGCAAACCGGCATTAGCTTCTTGCTCATTGACATGAAGAGCCCCGGCGTCACCGTGCGCCCCATCATCATGCTGGATGGCGGCCACGAGGTGAACGAGGTGTTCTTCGACAACGTGGAGGTGCCCGCCGAGAACCTGATTGGCGAAGAGAACAAGGGCTGGACCTACGCCAAGCACCTGCTGAGCCACGAACGCACCAACATTGCCGACGTGAACCGCAGCAAGCGCGAGCTGGAGCGCCTGAAGCGCATCGCCAAGCGCGAAGGCGTGTGGGACGACACCCGCTTCCGCGACGAGATCGCGAAGCTGGAAGTGGATGTGATCGCGCTGGAGATGATGGTCATGCGCGTGCTGGCCGCCGAGAAATCCGGCAAGCAGTCGTTGGACGTGGCGGGCCTGCTGAAGATCCGCGGCAGCGAGATACAGCAGCGCTACTCCGAACTCATGATGCTGGCCGCCGGCCCCTTCGCCCTGCCCCTGATCCGCGAGGCCATGGAGGCTGGCTGGCAAGGCGACTTCCCTGGTGGCGAGGTGGGCAACGCGCCCCTTTCCTCCACCTACTTCAACCTGCGCAAGACCACCATCTACGGCGGCAGCAACGAAGTGCAACGCGGCATCGTCTCCCAGGTCGTGCTGGGCTAACTACAAGAGGACACAGACATGGACTTCGATTTTTCTGACGACCAGGTGCAACTGGGTGACGCTGTGCGCAAGTGGGTGGACAAGGGCTACACGTTTGAGCGCCGCCGCGCCATCGAGAAAGCTGGCGGCTTCGATCGCGCCGCCTTCAACGAGCTGGCCGAGCTGGGCCTGACCGGCCTGTATGTGCCCGAAGACGATGGCGGCCTCGGCATGGGCCCCATCGAGGGCATGGTGGTGATGGAAGAGCTGGGCCGCGGCATCGTGATGGAGCCCCTGGCCCAGTCGCTGATCGCTGGCGCAGTAATTGCCGGCTATGGCGACGCCGCCACCAAGGCCACCTGGCTGCCCGGCGTGGCTAGCGGCGAAAAACTGGTGGTACTGGCCTACCAGGAGCGCGCAGCGCGCTACCGGCTCGACGTGTGCGAGGCAAAAGCCACGCAAGCCCCCGGTGGCTATGTGCTGAATGCTACAAAAAGCGTAGTACCCGTTGGTGACCACGCCGACGCCTTCATCGTGCCCGCCAAGGTGAACAGCCAGCTGGCACTATTTTTGGTGGAACGCGAATCTGCCGGCGTGACCACGCGCGGCTACGGCACGCAAGACGGCGGCCGCGCCGCCGAGGTGGTGCTGAAAAACGCCCCCGCCACACTGCTGACCACTGATGGCCTGACCGCACTGGAACATGCTGTAGACATCGGCATTGCCACCGTCTGCGCCGAGGCCGTGGGCGTGATGGACAAGACCATGGCGATTACTGCCGAGTACATGAACACGCGCAAGCAGTTCGGCGTGACCATCGGCAGCTTCCAGGCCCTGCGCCACCGCGCGGCCGACATGAAGATGCAGCTGGAACTGGCCCGTTCCATGAGCTATTACGCCAGCCTGAAGCTCAACGCCCCAGCGCCCGAGCGCCGCGCCGCCCTGGCCCGCGCCAAGGTCCAGTTGGGCCAAAGCATGCGCTTCATCGGCCAGCAAGCGGTGCAGCTGCACGGCGGCATCGGCGTGACGGACGAGTACATCGTCAGCCACTACTTCAAGCGTCTGACGCAAATGGAAATGACGTTTGGCGACAGCCTGCACCACCTGGGTGAAGTGTCGGCGCGTATGCAGGATACGGCGGGGGCGTTTGCTTAACTCAGTTGTTTAGCACCTTACCCAGGTGCTGCATGGAGAAAGCCCACTGGCGATGCGCTGGTGGGCTTTTTTATTGCTTACACATACTCGCGATCACGACAGTTGAACAACTTTGGTACCAGCCAAAAAATCGCCCAAGCGACGCCTCTGCTTGCCAGCGATAAAGGCAGCATCAACAACACCCCGAGCACCATAGTGATGTTGCGCACACAAGATTGCCAATACGTGCATGGCAGCTCGGACTTGGCCTGAACTACGCTGGTGTGCGTGAACCGTTTTCCCAAGCTCTGGCCACCCGGAAGTCCATCACA
This sequence comes from Rhodoferax saidenbachensis, assembly GCF_031457975.1. GTDB lineage: Bacteria > Pseudomonadota > Gammaproteobacteria > Burkholderiales > Burkholderiaceae_C > Allorhodoferax > Allorhodoferax saidenbachensis_A. The sequence goes on along the minus strand of NZ_JAVDXO010000014.1, from coordinate 6,010 downwards.
AAGCAGGATGTACACAACCCAGCCTAGGAATATCCACCCATCGGCAAGTCCGATCGCATGCGCAATGAAATAGGAGATCACACCGCAGCCAATGGCGGCTAGGCCGTCAACAAACTGGGCTGTGAATCTTTGGCCGATGCGGGCAAGTGGTTTGTTCATAGTGATTCTCGAAGCGTTCATCCCTCCGCCACATGGCAAGCCACACACAGCTTGTTCCCCTCTGTATCCCGAAAGTAAGCACCATAGTAGTTCGCGTGGTACTCGGGCCGCAAGCCCGGCGCGCCTTCACTAGTGCCACCGTGCGCCAGCGCGGCTTGGTACACCGCATCCACCACCGCACGGCTGTCGGCCAGGAAGGCCGTCATCTGCCCATTGCCAGGTTGGTGCTCACCTTCAAAGGGCTTGCCAATCAAAAACAGCGGGCGGGCCTCGCCCGCCTTTTGCCAGCCTGCCCACGGACGGCTACGCTCACAAAAGCGGAGCTGCAGGCCTAGCGCCTGAAGCACAGGTGCGTAGAAGGCTAAAGCGCGCTCAAAGTTGGTGACGCCGACAAACAAGTGTGAGTACATGAGCTGAACCTTTCAGTTGCAGGAATCGCGCGAATGTGCAACTGAATGGTAACGGCGGGCCCCACTATGTTTACGCTAGCGTTGGTGCAGCCAACCTGGCCTGTTTTGCCTGAAGACTGTGTACCACGCTGGATTGTGGATTTGGAGCATATCCGCCCCCTTCGTCGGACAGCTTGAACACTGCTACGGTGCCCACCAAGTCCTGGGCTTGGCTCTTGAGACTCGATGCCGCCGCCGCCATTTCCTCCACCAGTGCCGCGTTCTGTTGGGTGGCCTGGTCCATCTGCGTCACTGCCTCTCCCACTTGGCCCACCCCAGCGCTTTGCTCTGAACTCGCAGCGCTGATTTCACCCATAAGATCAGTAACCCGGCGAATCGAGCCCACCACCTCGGTCATCGTGGCGCCCGCCTTGTCCACGAGCGCTGTGCCTTGTTCAACCCGTTCGACGCTCGCATGGATCAGGGTCTTGATTTCCTTGGCTGCTTCAGCACTACGTCCAGCCAGACTGCGCACCTCGGAAGCTACTACCGCAAAACCCCGGCCTTGCTCACCCGCACGGGCGGCTTCCACTGCCGCGTTCAACGCCAAAATATTGGTTTGAAAGGCAATGCCATCGATCACGCTGATGATGTCGGAGATCTTCCGGGAGGAATCGTTGATGCCTTTCATGGTCTCAACGACCTGGGCCACCACGTCGCCGCCTTTCACCGCCACGGTACTGGCACTTTGGGCCAACTGGTTGGCCTCGCGGGCATTGTCCGCGTTTTGCTTCACGGTGGCGCTGAGCTCCTCCATAGAGGCAGCCGTTTCCTCCAAAGCGCTCGCTTGGCTTTCGGTGCGGGCACTGAGATCGTGGTTACCTTGCGCGATTTCTGCAGAAGCCGTAGAAACGCTTTCAGCGCCTTCGCGTACCGCCGAAACGACCTTAGTCAGGTTTTCCTGCATATCTTTCATGGCAACCATTAGCTCACCAGTTTCATCGCGACCATTGATCTCGATGCGGGAGGACAAATCTCCTGCAGCGATCGTCTGCGTCAACTGCACAACGTCCTTGATGGGGATCACTATAGAACGTGCGATCAAAATGGCCGCCCCGACACCCAATAACATGGCCAAGGCACTGAGAGTAAGAACGAGAGTTTTTGCATCCTCATAGGTCTGCTCTGCGGCGGTAGCGGCATCATCACTGGTCTTGGTCTCAAAATCCGCAAGTTCCCCCAATGCGGACAACCAAGCAGTTTGTGCAGGCAAGGCCTCTTTCATGAGAACCGCGACTGCCTCCTCGTTCTTGTCCGCTAACCCCAACTCCACCACTTTGCTCAAAGACGGGCGTGCTTGGTTCTTCAATTCCTTAATTCTGGAAAAGAGCTCTTTCTTTTTCGACATCGTGTCAGACTGGGTTTCGAGCATCTTCCCCAAACTTTCCTCGCTCGCATCGTAGTCCGTGCGGAACTTCTTCAAATCCTCGGCCACTGCCTTCGACTCTGCGTCATCTGTCAACAGCACAATGTCACGAGCGGCCGCGCCAACTCGGTTGACACTAATACGCATGCTCACAGCCAGCTTGATCTCTGGGATATTGACATGCGTGATTTGTTTCGTAGCCTCGTCAATTTGGGCCATACGGCTCAGCCCCAGGCCAGCTACACAAGCCAGCAGAATCAACACAGCGCCGAAGCAAATGCCGAGACGCGAACCAATTTTCAAGTTCTTAATAAATTTCATAGTTTCTCTATCCCGCTTCAACTGGCATGTACAAATTCCTAATGGGGCGCCAATCGAAGAACGAACACACCCGCCGCCCCCAACAGCTGCTGTGCTTGGCCGTTCAAACTGGAGGCAGCGGCAGCCATCTCCTCCACCAATGCGGCATTCTGTTGAGTGGACTGGTCCATTTGAACGATAGCCTGTTCAATGTGCAACACGCCCACGCGCTGCGCCTCACTGGCGCGACTAATCTCTCCAACGATTTCCGTCACCTTGCGGATAGATTCAATCACCTCCAGCATCGTTGCACCCGCACGGTCTACCAGCGAAGACCCACGATCCACGTTTTTGACACTAGTACCTATCAGTGACTTGATTTCACGCGCCGCTTGGGCACTTCTTCCCGCCAAGCTGCGCACTTCTGACGCGACAACAGCGAAACCGCGGCCGTGCTCTCCTGCGCGAGCTGCCTCAACGGCGGCATTCAGCGCCAAGATATTCGTTTGAAACGCTATGCCTTCAATCACACCAACGATCTCGGATATTTCTCCAGAGCTTTGGTTGATCTCCTTCATCGTCTTGACCACATCAGCCATTGCCGCTCCACCGTCTCCGGCCACCCGAGATGCGGCGTAGGCCAGTGCGTTGGCGGACTGGGCATTCTCCGCATTGAGACGAACCGTGGTACTGAGGTCGCTCATCGAAGAGGCAGTCTGTTGCAATGCACTTGCCTGGTTTTCCGTTCGACCCGAGAGATCAAAATTTCCCTGTGAAATCTCACTGGATGCAATCGATACGCTTTCTGCACCCTCACGCACTTTTTGCACGAGACTTGCAAGTCCCGTCTGCATTCTTTCAAGTGCACGCAAAAGTTGTGCCGACTCGTCTCGCCCATGTGGTGCAGGGATATCTCCATCCAAAACACCATTGGCAATACATTCAGCCGCTGACGTCGCCTCACAAATTGGATTCACGATAGACCGAGTTAGCCGCCAAGCAATGCCGACACCCAATAGCAAAGTTGCAACCCCAATGCACACGACGACTATTTGACCTTGGCGAGCATCCTCTTCTGCCTCAAGCAATGCGTTCTCATACACGTCATTTTGGTAGATCTTTAAACGTTGAATTTCCGCAACATAAGCTTTCGCCAGCGGCTCCAGCTGCTCCGCCACAGCAGTCCTTACATCCTCTCCCGCGAGATGCCTCTTGATCAATTCACTTCGCGGACTCCGGTAGGCCTCACGCGCCTTGGCGATTGCGGCCATGAGTTCTCGCGCCTCCACCCCATCCGTGAGTGCCTCCAGTTTTTTCTTGGCAGCATCAATTTGCTGCGATGTGGCTTCCATCTCCTTCTGCCACACCATCACCTGATTGGTATCCGGGTCCAGCAGGGCAGCTCTGGTACGGGTCCAGTTCAAGTCAATGCCATCGTGCCATTGCGCCGCCAGATCGTATTTATCCTTGTCAACCGTTGCCAAGCGGCGTGTCACAGTGCTCAACTCCTGAAGGCGCCAAGCTCCAACACCAATGGACGACAGCAGCAGAAGAAACACCAGTCCAAATCCAATGCCCAAACGAGTACCAATGCGAAAGCTATACATATTCACAACCAATAATTCTCACGAACGGACAAAAACTCACCACGACGAGCGAACCAACGCAAAAGGCAGACTCAGTGAAATGCATACATCCCAACAAATGTTGCAAAAGACAAAAAAATCAAAAGTACGGGGTACACCGTCCATACAAAATCCAACGCACCATTGATTTTGTATTCTGCAAATAAATGCTTGAAATTGTTTTCACGCCCGGACTTAAGAACGCTCTCCAAGCCTTCACGCAAGTCTCTCCCTTGCGAATTCAGCATGTGCTGCGCAAATGCTTTGTCACCCAACTTGGAATGGTGGATGAAGTCGTGTTGCATTTGCTTGTAGAGGTCAAACCCTCCGCGCACAGACAGCACTGAAAAGTTCTGTTTCCCAACATAGTTCACCGACGCGAATTGCCCCAATATTTTTTCAATGTCAATCCAGAGGGCGCCCAACAACTCTTCTACTTCATGGGCCAGTTTCTGGTGAACGTTGAGCAAATGGATTTTTTCCAAAACATGTAGCTGAGAAAGAGCGGCTTCCAACCCAATGAAAAGCCTATTTGAAACACCATATTTTTTTATTTGCATTTCCAAACCCTGGTATCTCTTGCGTATATGAAAAAGTGCAAACAAAATGACCACGAACAACAACACAGCGATCAGTAATGAGAAAGAGACCACAGTCTCAGAGCGCATAAATTCAGCCACAAAAATTCCTGTCAGATGGTGTCTGGATCATTTCAAATGGAGTGGATATCCATTTTTGAAATTCGATGGGAGATATCCCATATTTGCGCTTGAAGGCACGGCTAAAGCCCGACAAATCATTGAAGCCACGGCTTAACGCCAACTGCTTCATATTTAAATCCGTGCGCTTGCTGGCGATGGCGAGTCGACAGTCTTCCAGACGGCGATCTCGTATGAACCCTTGTATGGTCAGATTTACCCGGGAAAACAGGAGGTACAGACTACGCAGCGACATGTGTAGCGCGATAGCAATCTTGGTTGGCGTCAACTCGGGGTCGTACAGATGCTGATCAATGAACCGCATGGCAGCTGTCATACGCTTGGCATCGGGGTTGACGAGCTGTTCCCCTTTTTTCTTTTGCACCGCCTTCACCATCAGGCTCCGTGCAGCCAGCAAAGCCAATGTCAAGTCTGGCTCCGAGAAGGACTGCCATTCACTCAATAGCCCTTGCATAAACCCGCTGAGGATGGCGCCAAAGGAATCCTGCGGTCTAAAGTGCATGCCGGTGGCAGACGGAAGATCCAGTATTTCAGACTTCAAATACTTGTCGCAAAACACGAGATTCAGAAGATGAAACGGCTCCTGAATATGGAAGTGCATTGGGATACTGCTGTGCCACAGTGAGATATCCCCCGCCTGTAAGGTGATGCGCCCATATGGCCCCTCCACAGCACCGACTCCAGATACCGTGAGGCCCATGGATATATAAGTTCCATCGCGGTTGGGTGGGTCAAGTCGTCCAATGCAATGCCCCAGCCGAGTCTCGGTCAACTGCATGCCCCCGACCGTACATCGGTTCAATGCAAAAATGGCCTGTTCGCCATTGGGTCTGTAGATGTACCACCCTCTGTCGGCCAAACCGAGCTCTACGGCGACATTCGACTCGTCGATGTCGTCTTTCAAAGCTGCAGGAACAGATAGCGTATTCATTATTGATTGACTTCTACGCAGCGCCATCCCACCAAAATTTCAATGAGTGGCCACCGCTTCCAACGGATCGACTTTTAGTAACACGATCGAACTAAGTGAGCTTATGTTTCGGACCATATAGCGTCAAGGATGTACACGAAATTCGACTTGTCAATGCGTGCAACGCTGGTGGGTGGTTGGGCGACGTGGCAGCGATACTCAACTGAAAATGCGACAGGAAAACTGAGTTTCTCAGTAGGCTGCTACTAAACCCGATGCGCTTCTGCTTGAACAGTTTGACTCTTGGCGAAATACGCAATGCAGTGCCCCTCTGACAGCGCGGGACTGTGGAAGTACCCTTGAAAAATGTCACATCCCAGGTCCGCAAGCATCATGCGTTGCTCCAGAGTTTCAACATACTCCGCAATCACTTCCACTTTCTGCGAGCGCCCCAACGCAACAATGGTGCGGATGATGTCGGC
>NZ_JAVDXO010000013.1:0-119105 GCF_031457975.1 Rhodoferax saidenbachensis | reverse complement strand
AGCTGGATTCCTATGCCGAAAAGCTGACTGGTTGGCTGGAACTAGAGGCAACAAAATCTCGGAAACAGCGGCGCAATTTGAAGCAGATCTACACAAGCTCGGGTCAAGCTTCAGCGAAATTCAACACTCAGCGCCTGCGGGGGCGCGGAAGCCCAGGGAATCGGCAGACAGATGGCTGGGGGTGTCCACGGCCAGGTCCAAATAGTCCACGGTGGTGCCGGGGTGGTTGGTGACCCACTGGGCCACGGTGTCCTTGGTCAGCTGGCGGGAGATGGAGCCGCCGCTGAGGATGCTGGAGTCGATGTGCAAGAGTTTCATGACAGGTCCTTGAAGAGGGAGTGATTCGATGGGACTAGTGTCTTTGAAAGTCGAATAATTGATAAGTCGACATATTTGCGTTAGATTGTCCTGAATTTGGAACAATACAGGGCTGGATATGCACGACACCAACGACATGCTGTACTTCGCGGAGGTGGTGGAGCGGGGTGGCTTTGCCGCTGCCGGACGGCACTTGGGGCTTCCCAAATCCAAGCTTTCGCGCCGCGTGGCGGAGCTGGAAGCGCGCCTGGGCGTGCGCCTGCTGCAGCGCACCACGCGCAAGCTGTCCCTGACCGAGGTGGGCGAGGTCTACCTGCGCCACTGCATCGCCATGCGCGATGCGGCCGAAGCCGCTGCTGAGGCGGTGGAGCAGGTGCAGACCGAGCCGCGCGGCACGCTGCGCATTGCCTGCCCGGTGACGCTGGCCCAAACCACAGTGGGCCCCATCATGGCGCTCTTCCTGGCGCGGTACCCGCAGGTGCGGGTGGACATGCGCGTGAGCAACCGCGTGGTGGACCTGGTGGAAGAGGGCATAGACGTGGCCCTGCGCGTGCGCGGCACGCTGGACGACAGCGGCAGCCTGGTGGTGAAGAAGCTAGGCGAAACCAATACCTACCTAGTGGCCAGCCCGCTGCAACTGGAGCGCCAAGGCCGGCCCGCTTCCATTGATGACTTGGCGCGCATGGACACGATCTCCATGTCTGCCGTAGACGGCCGCGCTACTCTGGTACTGCAGGGGCCTGATGGCGCCATCCACCCGCTGGTACACCGCCCCCGCTACGTGGCCGATGACCTGCTGACCCTGAAATACGCAGCGCTGCAGGGCACGGGCATGTGCTTTCTGCCCGACTACATGTGCCGCCGCGAGATGGAGGAGGGCCACTTGGTGCACGTGCTGCCGGGCTGGGCGCCACCGCGCGGCATCTTCCACGCGGTGTACCCCTCGCGCCGGGGCATGGTGCCGGCAGTGCGGCGGTTTCTGGATTTTTTGGGGGAATACACCAACGGCGAAGGCATGCCCATGCTGCCGCCGGGTTGCCCGTTCGCTGTGTGACCGCTTAACGCAGGCGCAACGGGTCCACGCGGCGCTCGTGCCGTTTGGGGGGCTCGGCCGGGGTCAAGCTCCCGGGGCTGGTCACGGCGTCGGGGTCTACCCAGCCAAAGAATTTGCACACCTCGGCGCGCTGCGCCTGGGCATCGGCATAGCCCAGCGACATCAGCTCGGTGGTGTAGCCACTCTCAAACAGCAGGTAGCTGGCCAGTGCGGCACCCTTCACATCGGCCTTGGCCGAGGACACGCCCACGCCGCCCAGCATGGTGCGCACGGCGCGCGGCAGGTCGCCCACGTGGCGCGCGGCCACGGCGTCCAGCCGTTGGCTGGGCGCAATCACCAGCAGCTCTACCGGGCGCAGCGCGCTGGCCTTGCGGGCCTCGGCGGGCACCAGGTTGATGGTCTGGTTGATGCGGCGCACGCGCTCCACGTCCACCGCCAGCGCGTCCAGAAAGATGTTGGACAGCGCGTGGCCGGCAATCTGCGCGATCGTGGGGTAGCTGTTGGTGGTGTGCAGGTGGGCCTCGTTCTTGGGCTCGTGCATGCGGCCAGCCCCCACCACCAATATGCGTTCTGCTCCTAAATGGATAGCGGGCGATACGGGCGCGCTTTGCCGCATCGAGCCGTCGCCAAAGTATTCGGTGTGGCCCTGGATGTGCAGCTCGGTGGCCGGAAACACAAACGGAATGGCCGACGACGCCAGCAGGTGGGCGTGGGTGATCTTGCTGCGCACAGCCAGGCGCTGGCTGCGCACCCAGGGCATGAGGCGCTTGTCGCCTTCAAAAAACGTGATGTGGTCGCCCGAGCTGTAGCTGGACGCGGTGACCGCAAAGGCCTGCAGATGGCCGCGGCGGATCAGGTGCGGCAGGCGCTCCAGCGGCACCAGTTTTTGCAGCAGCTCGCCCAGCGGCGCGTTGTCCAGCAGTGACTTGGGCTTCACGCGCCGCCACTTGGCCAGCAGCCAGCCCAGCGACAACAGCGTGAGCCAGGTCGCACCCGAGCGCAGCATGCTCAGGTGGTCGGCGCGGTACACCTGGTCGGCGTGGAAGTTGCGCCAGGTGTGGGCAATCATGCGCACCGTGGCGTCGAAGTTGTCCGCTCCGCAGGCCAGCGCCGCGGCGTTGATGGCGCCTGCCGAGGTGCCTGCAATGATGGGAAACGGGTTGGGCTGGTCACCCGCGCCGCAGGCCAGGCGGATATCGGCAATGGCTTCGAGCACGCCCACCTGGTAGGCCGCGCGGGCGCCGCCACCGGTCAACAACAGGCCGTTGGCGGGCAGGGGGGGCGGTCGGGTGTCCATGGAGCCATTATGAAAAGCCCTATGCGCTTGTAAACAGTTAAATGCGCGGGGTAAACCCTAGCAGTTCGATAGACTCCCAGCATTCAGGAGTTTTCATGTCCGCTACCGACCAAGCCATTCTGGGCGCCTTGCAAGGCGTCATCGACCCCAACACCCAGCAAACCTTTGCCAGCGCCAAGGCCCTCAAGAACCTCACCGTGCAGGGCGGCGAGGTCCGCCTGGACCTGGAAATCGCCTATCCGTGCAAGAGCCAGTGGCCTGCGATGGTGGCGGCGCTCACCGCTGCCGCCCAAGCCGTACCCGGCGTCACCAGTGTGCAGATCACGCCCAGCACCAAGGTCGTTCCCCATGCGGTGCAACGCGGGGTGCAACTGCTGCCGGGGGTAAAAAACATCGTGGCCGTGGCCTCGGGCAAGGGCGGTGTGGGCAAGAGCACTACTGCGGCCAACCTGGCCCTGGCCCTGGCCGCCGAGGGCGCCACCGTGGGCCTGCTGGATGCCGACATCTACGGCCCCAGCCAACCCATGATGATGGGCATTGAAGGCCGCCCCGAGTCCGACGACGGCAAGACCATGGAGCCCATGCGCAACCACGGCGTGCAGGTCATGTCCATCGGCTTTCTGGTGGCGCAGGACGAAGCCATGATCTGGCGCGGCCCCATGGCCACCCAGGCGCTGGAGCAGCTGCTGCGCCAAACCAATTGGAAAGACCTGGACTACCTCATCGTCGACATGCCGCCCGGCACGGGCGACATCCAGCTCACGCTGAGCCAGCGCGTACCCATGACGGGCGCGGTGGTGGTGACCACGCCACAAGACATTGCACTGCTGGACGCCAAGAAGGGCATCAAGATGTTCGAGAAGGTGGGTGTGCCTATCCTGGGCATCGTGGAAAACATGGCGGTACACGTGTGCACCAACTGTGGCCATGTGGAGCACATCTTTGGCGCCGACGGCGGCAAGAAAATGGCCGAGGGCTACGGCATGGACTACCTGGGCGCCTTGCCCCTAGCCCTGCACATCCGCGAACAGGCCGACAGCGGCCGCCCCACCGTGGTGGCAGACCCCGATGGTGATGTGTCCCGCCTATACAAAGCCATGGCGCGCCAGGTGGCGGTGAAGATTGCTGCCCAGGCTAAGGACTTCTCCAGCAAGTTCCCCACCATCACGATCAGCAAGAACAGCTGACTACCAAAAACGTAGCGCCTGGGTGCTGTCCTTGCGGCCATCGCTGCGCGGCTCACGCGTGGGGGTGCCCAGCACCATCCAGCCCACCAGGGTCTCGCCGGGTTCGCAAAACGCTTGAATCAAGTGCGGCGCGCGGGCCTTGTCGCCGCTGAGCATCTTGCCGGCAAAGCCCAGCGTATGGGCTGCGTTCAAGAAGTTGGTGACCGCGCCGCCCACGCACATCCACTGCTCATGCGCGGGCACCACCGGGTGGCCCAGGTCAATGCGCGCCAGCACCGCCACGGTGACCGGGGCACGCAGTGCGCGTTCACGCTCAATCGCTACACCCTCGGCATCCTTGCCCTTGTTCTGGGCATGGGTGGCAAACAGCTCGGCCAGGCGTTGCCGCGCCTCACCTTGCACCACCACCAGCCGAAACGGCACCAGCTCTGCATGGTCTGGCGCGCGCAGGGCCGCGGCCACCATCTGCTGCAGCTGGACGGCATCGGGGCCGGGTTCAACCAGGTGTTTCACGCCCAGCGAATAGCGGTGGAGCAGGGTGGTCAGGGCAGCGGCTTGCGTCATGGTGCGCAAGAATAGCAGGGCGCCCCGCATAATCGTTGCGCAGTCAACCGTTGGACGTAGTGACATGAATTTGCTGGCTTCCATGAAATACCTGGTGGCGCTCAACGAGCACCGCCACTTCGCGCGCGCGGCCGAGGCCTGCCACATCACACAGCCTGCGCTGTCGAATGCCTTGCGGGCGCTGGAGGAAGAATTCAGCGTGGTCATCGTGCGCCGGGGGCGCACCTTTGCCGGGCTCACATCCGAGGGCGAGCAGGTGCTGGCCGCAGGGCAACGCATGCTGCATGAGCAGCAGGTGTTGCAGCAGTCCCTCAAAAGCACGGCTGACAGCCCGGTCGGCGGTCTGGTCATCGGGGCGGTGCCCACGGCGGTGCCGATTGCAGCGCGCTTTGCGGCCATGCTGCAGGCGCGCCACCCGGCGATCATGCCGACAGTGCTTTCGCTCAGTTCCTCAGAGCTGGAGACCCGGCTCGACAACCTGTCGATCGACCTGGGGCTGGGCTACACGGACCGCATGGGCCTGGGCGGTGCCAAGCTGCTGGCGCTGCCGCAGTACATCGAGCACTATTTTTTGCTGCGCCGTGCAGCCCAGCCGCACCCGCACGAGCTGCAAATTGGTGAGCCCATCAGCTGGCAAGGCGCAGCGCAGCAGCCCCTGTGCCTGTTGACGCCGGAGATGCACAACCGCACCATCGTCAACACCGCCTTTGCCAGTGCGGGCTGCAATGTCACCGCCATCATCGAGACCAATTCCATCCTCACCATGGCGCTTGCCGTGGTGGCGGGCCAGGTGTGCAGCGTGATGCCGGGTGCGTTGGTGGCTGCCGTGCGCGGCTATCGTGAGCTGGAAGCCTTGCCGCTGGTGAGCCCGCAGGTGCGCACACCCATTGGTTTCATGCGCCATGCACAGGTGCGTCTCTCCAGGGCGATGGAGGCTGCGCAGGTGTTGGCGCAAGATGGCGCCTGGTTACGCCATGCCGCGGCGCATAGCGGGCTTTTGGTGTCGTTTTAATTTGATTTGAAGCAATAAAACTGGTGTAAAAACGAGGCTCCGCATGCCGGGGGTTTGCAGGGGTGTTTCGTGTTCGGCGATGGCCCTGCAGTTTTGGATTGGACACCGATGTTTCCTTTTACCGGTCCCGCACGGCGGGTCAAAGTGGCTGCCCGCAAATTTGCCGCGGTGCTGCCCGATGCCTTCTCACTGGACGGCCGCCAGCGCGTGACAGTGCAGGATCGCCAGGTGGCCCTGTTACGCAATGGCCAGCGGCCCCTCAACCTTGACTTCGCATTGCCGGATGGCTTCAGCCAGTCCACCGGCTTGGTGGCCACCGTGTTTGCACGCGATGGCGATGACTTCATTCGCGTTACCACCTCGGTGCGCAAGCAAGACGGTGAGCGTGCCATAGGCACGCCACTGGACCGCTCCCAGCCAGCCTATGACGATGTGCTGCAAGGCCGCGCGCACCTGGGCTACGCCACCATTTTTGGTAAGCAGTACCTGACGCACTACGAGCCCGTCAAAGACGCTTCGGGTCGAATCATCGGCATCCTGTTTGTGGGGCTGGACATCACGGATTCGCCCGGCATGGGGTTGTCTGCTGCCATGGCATGGCGCATCTCAGTGGTGTATGGCCTGGTGCAAACCGTGCTCTTGGGGGTGACGGGACAACTGCGTAACCCCTCTGATTGGGTGATAGGCGGCGTCATGATGGCGCTGCTGTGGGCTTGCACTTACCTGCTGATGAACCACTTTGTTGCCCTGCCACTCCGTGCGGGTCGGGCCGCCTCGCAACGCGTGGCGTCGGGTGACCTGACCCGGCAGGTGCACGTGAGCTCCAGTGACGATGCTGGCCAGATTTTGTTAGCGATTAACAGTATCAACATTGGCCTGACCTTGTTGATGGGCAAGGTCCGTAGCTCTACCACCATCGTGGCTATGGGTACCAGCGAAATCGCTGATGGCAATATGGACTTGGCCAATCGCACGGAAAAGCAAGCGGGCGAAGTGAATGCCGCAGCCTCGGCGGTGCATGAATTAACTTCCACCGTTGCGCACACGGCTGACCAGGCCGCGCAGCTCAACAGCCTGGTCGCGTCTGTTTCCGGTGTCGCCAGCAACGGCGGCGATGTGGTGCAGCAGGTCGTTCGCACCATGGGGCAGATCTCTGCTAGCGCCAACAAAATCAACGACATCATTGGCCTCATCGAAGGCATCGCATTCCAGACCAATATTCTTGCTTTGAATGCTGCCGTGGAAGCAGCCCGTGCCGGTGAACAAGGCCGGGGCTTTGCCGTGGTGGCCTCTGAAGTGCGCAGCCTGGCGCAGCGCTCATCCGGCGCAGCCCGTGAGATCAAGGACCTGATCGGTGCCTCGGTCAATAGTGTGGCGGCGGGCAGCGATCTAGTGGATAAGACGCGTCAGGCTATGGAGCACATTACTGGCGCCATTTCTGAAGTTGTGAGTTATATCGATGGCATCGCCCAGGCCAGTCAGGAGCAGCGTGCTGGCATTGAGAGTGTCAACCGCAGCGTCTCCGCGATCGATCAGATGACGCAACAAAACGTTGCATTGGTAGAGAAAGCGGCCGCGGCGGCCCTGAAGATGCGTGACCAAGCCCACACCCTGGGTGCCGCCGTAGACAGTTTTAAAACCCACCGCTAAATGCCGCGATGCAGCATTTAGTTTTTGAATCAATGCATGTGATGAATCAATTGGATTCATCCGGCTTGACCTGTGACACTCGCGCCCGCCACGTTGGACGATGGTGAGCCAGTGTTTTCATCAATCGCAAAGGAGATTCAATGTCTGGATTACTCGATAAGGAACGGATCATTGCCGGCCCCGGCTTCAACCGTTGGTTGGTACCGCCGGCTGCACTGGCCATTCACCTGTGCATCGGGATGGCCTATGGCTTTTCGGTGTTCTGGCTGCCGCTGTCCAAGGCGCTTGGCATCAAGGAGGCTATCAAGTGCGGCCCTGACGTCGGCTTTTGGGGTCAGTTGTTCACCACCAGCTGTGACTGGCAAATCTCCACCCTGGGCTGGATGTACACCTTGTTTTTTGTGCTGCTGGGCTCCAGCGCTGCCACTTGGGGCGGTTGGCTAGAGCGCGCAGGGCCGCGCAAAGCCGGTGTGGTGTCCGCACTGTGCTGGTGCGGCGGCATGCTGATATCCGCCATCGGCATCAAGACCCACCAGTTTTGGTTGATGATTCTGGGATCCGGCGTTATCGGGGGCATTGGCCTGGGCTTGGGATACATCTCGCCCGTATCGACGCTGATCAAGTGGTTCCCGGACCGACGCGGCATGGCCACCGGCATGGCCATCATGGGCTTTGGTGGTGGTGCCATGATCGGCTCCCCATTGGCAGCCGACCTGATGAAGTACTTTGCCACTCCCACCGATGTGGGTGTGATGCAGACCTTTATGGTGATGGCGCTGGTGTACTTTGTGTTCATGATGGCCGGTGCCTTTGGCTACCGTGTGCCAGAAACCGGTTGGAAGCCCGCAGGCTGGACCCCACCGCCCGCGCAGGTGAACAACGCCATGATCACGCAGAAGCATGTGCACGTGAAAAAGGTCTGGGGCATTCCCCAGTTCTGGCTCATCTGGATGGTGCTGTGCATGAACGTGAGCGCTGGCATCGGCGTGATCGGTATGGCGTCTCCCATGTTGCAGGAAGTTTTTGGTGGCACCCTGATTGGTGTGCAGGCCAAGTTTGGCGAGCTGGACAAAACCCAGCTGGCCGCGATTGCCACGGTGGCCGCGGGCTTTACCGCGCTGCTCTCGCTGTTCAACATTGGTGGTCGCTTCTTCTGGGCCAGCCTGTCAGACAAGCTGGGTCGCAAGATCACCTACATCGTGTTCTTCGTGTTGGGTGGCCTGATGTACTTCAGCGTGCCCGGTAGCGCGGCGGCGGGCAGCATCGTGCTGTTTGTGGGTGCGTTTTGCGTGATCTTGAGCATGTATGGCGGCGGCTTTGCCACGGTGCCCGCCTACTTGGCCGACATCTTTGGCACCCAGATGGTGGGCGCCATCCACGGCCGCTTGCTGACTGCCTGGGCCACGGCCGGTGTGTTGGGCCCTGTGGTGGTGAACTACATGCGCGAGTACCAGCTGGGCTTGGGAATTCCGCGTGAACAGGTCTATAACCAGACCATGTACATCCTGGTGGGCATGCTGGTGGTGGGTCTGATCTGCAACCTGCTGGTGCGTCCGCTGGACAACAAGTGGTTCATGACCGACGCCGAACTGGCAGAAGAGAAAAAGCTGGCGCACGAGCGTGCGGCGGCATCGGAAGTCGGCGCCAGCTCCGGTGGCGCAGACACCATTCCTGCTGGGGTGGTTGTCTTTGCCTGGCTGGCCGTAGGTCTGCCTTTGGCATGGGGCGTGTACCGCACCCTGCAAAGCGTTGCCAAGTTCTTTGCCTAAATTGTTTGATTCCACAGGAACGCCATGACTGCACCCGTATCCGCACCGCATGTTCCCGTCGTGGCGCTTGCCACGGTGGACGATATGCGCGACCGCATCCGCCGCAAGAGCAAGCTCAAAGGCCGGCAGGCCGACGATGACGCGATTGCCGACGTGCGGGCGCTGGTGGGTACGGGGCCGCACCGGCGTGACCTGTTAATCGAACATTTGCACAAGCTCAACGACGCCTACCGCTGCCTGCACGACAGGCACCTGGTGGCCTTGGCCAAGGAGATGAACATCCCCATGGCTGAGGTCTACGAGGTGGCCACCTTCTACCACCACTTCGAGGTGGTGCGGGGCGACGAGACGGTGCCGCAGTTGACCGTGCGGGTCTGCGATGGACTGAGTTGCGAAATGGCTGGCGCCCAGGATTTGCTGGCGCGCCTGCCCACCTTGTTGGGCAACGCAGATGTGCGTGTGATACCTGCACCCTGCCTGGGTCGCTGCGAGCAGGCGCCGGTGGCCGTAGTGCATCAGAACCCGGTGCCCATGGCTACGGCCGAGGCCGTGGTTGCATTGGTCAATTCGGCTGCAGCCCGCCATCCATCTGCGCAAGAAGCTACACAATTTATAGCGTACGAGTTTTCGGAAAAGCCCGTGTCGCCACCTGCGCACGCTGTGCAGGTCGCACCCGACTATGCCGGCTACGACACCTACCGCGCCCATGGCGGCTATGCCTTGGCCGCAGCCTTGGTGAATGGCGAGCACGATGCCGAGAGCGTTATCCATGCCATGGAAAATTCGGGCCTGCGTGGCCTGGGCGGTGCGGGTTTCCCGGCCGGGCGCAAGTGGCGCATCGTGCGCGACCAGCCGGCCCCCAAACTCATGGCCGTGAACATCGACGAGGGCGAACCTGGCACCTTCAAAGACCGCACCTACCTGGAGCGCGACCCGCACCGTTTTTTGGAGGGCCTGCTGATTGCCGCGCAGGTGGTAGGCATTGAGACCTGCTACATCTACCTGCGGGACGAGTACCACGGCTGCCGTGCCATTCTGGAGGCCGAGTTGGCCAAGCTGCACGCCAACCCGCCATGCCCGCTGCCCCACATCGAATTGCGCCGTGGCGCTGGCGCCTACATCTGCGGCGAAGAGTCCGCGATGATCGAGAGCATCGAAGGCAAGCGCGGTGAGCCACGCATGCGTCCGCCCTACATCGCCCAGGTGGGGCTGTTTGGTCGGCCCACGCTGGAGCACAACTTTGAGACCCTCTACTGGGTACGTGACATTGTGGAAAAAGGCGCGGATTGGTTCAGCGGCTTTGGCCGTAATGGCCGTAAGGGCTTGCGCAGTTTCAGCGTCAGCGGTCGCGTCAAGTTCCCCGGCGTCAAGCTGGCGCCCGCCGGCATCACGCTGACCGAATTGATTGACGAGTACTGTGGCGGCATGCAAGACGGCCACACGCTGTATGCCTACTTGCCTGGTGGTGCGTCGGGCGGTATTTTTCCGGCCAGCCATGCCAACGTGCCGCTGGACTTTGACACACTGCAGCCGCACGGCGGCTTCATCGGTTCGGCAGCAGTCATCGTGCTGGGCCAGCATGACAAGGCGCGCGATGCGGCGCTGAACATGATGCGGTTTTTCGCCCATGAGAGCTGCGGCCAGTGCACGCCCTGCCGCGTCGGTACGGCCAAGGCCGCCAAGCTCATGGAAGCCCCGGTGTGGGACAACACGACACTGGAAGATTTGAACGTGGTGATGACCGACGCCTCCATCTGTGGTCTCGGCCAGGCCGCACCCAACCCGGTGCGCTGCGTGCAGAAATACTTTCCGCAGGAGATTGCATAAATGAACGCACCTGCCAAACCCATCGAAGTGATGCCCCAGGTGATTACCTTCCACCTCGACGGAAAGCCCGTCGAAGCTTTTGAGGGTGAGACCATTCTGAAGGCTGCCGAACGCAGCGGCGTCTGCATTCCCCACCTTTGCTACAAGGACGGCCTGCGTGCCGACGGCAATTGCCGCGCCTGCGTGGTCGAGATCAAGGGCGAGCGCACGCTGGCCCCCAGCTGCTGCCGCACCGCAACGGCTGGCATGGAGGTGCAAGCCACCAGCGAGCGCGCCGTCAAGAGCCAGAAGATGGTGCTGGAGATGCTGCTCTCCGACATGCCCGACACTGGCTACAAGTGGAACGAAAAAGACGAATCGCAGCAGCACGGCGAGTTGAGCGACTGGGCTACGCGCATGGAGGTGCAGGTGCGCCCCGAGCTCAAAGCCCTGCGGCGTGAACAGCCCAAGACTGACGTGTCGCACCCGGCCATGGCGGTGAATCTGGATGCCTGTATCCAGTGCAACCGCTGCGTACGCGCCTGCCGCGAAGAGCAGGTGAACGATGTGATTGGCTACGCCATGCGTGGCAGCCACAGCGAGATCGTGTTCGATTTGAACGACCCCATGGGCGATAGCACCTGCGTAGCCTGCGGCGAATGTGTGCAGGCCTGCCCGACCGGTGCGCTGATGCCCAAGACGCAAGTGGGCTCGCAAATCGTCGATAAAAAGGTGGACTCGGTCTGCCCCTTCTGCGGTGTGGGCTGCCTGCTGACCTACAACGTGAAGGACAACGTCATCGTCAGCGTGGATGGGCGTGATGGCCCGGCCAACCACAGCCGCCTGTGTGTGAAAGGGCGCTTTGGTTTCGACTACGCGGCCAATCCGCAGCGCCTGACCGTGCCACTGGTCCGCAAGGCCGGTGTGCCCAAGGACCCCGAGGCGCTGAACCACCTGAACAGGGACACGGCCGACTGGTCCGACGTGTTCCGCGAAGCCACGTGGGAAGAAGCTCTGGCCTTGTCCGCCGGTGGCCTGCAAAACCTGCGCGATACCTATGGCAAGAAAGCATTGGCCGGCTTTGGCTCGGCCAAGGGCAGCAACGAAGAGGCCTACCTGTTTCAGAAGCTGGTGCGCACCGGCTTTGGCAGCAACAACGTCGACCACTGCACCCGCCTGTGCCATGCCTCCAGCGTGGCCGCTTTGCTCGAAGGCGTGGGCTCGGGTGCGGTCAGCAACCAGGTCAACGACGTGGAGCACTCGGACCTGATCTTTGTGATCGGATCCAACCCGACATCCAACCATCCCGTAGCCGCGACGTGGATGAAGAACGCGGCCAAGAAGGGCGCCAAGATCGTGTTGGCCGACCCGCGCATCACCGACATTGGCAAACACGCCTGGCGCACGCTGCAGTTCAAGGCCGACACCGATGTGGCCATGCTCAACGCGCTGATCCATGTGGTGATTGAAGAGGGGCTGGCCGACCAGGACTTCATTGCCAAACGCGCCAGCAACTATGAGGCGTTGAAGGACAACGTCAAGGGCTACAGCCCCGAAGCCATGGAGCCGATCTGCGGCATTCCTGCGCAAACCCTGCGCGAGGTGGCCCGCGAGTTCGCCAAGGCCAAGGGCGCGATGATTTTGTGGGGCATGGGCATCAGCCAGCACGTGCACGGTACGGACAACGCGCGTTGCCTCATCGCCCTGGTCACCGTGACCGGCCAGATCGGCAAGCCCGGCTCCGGCCTGCACCCGCTGCGTGGCCAGAACAATGTGCAGGGCGCCAGTGATGCGGGTTTGATCCCCATGATGTACCCGAACTACCAGCGCGTGACCAACAAGGCCGCGCATGACTGGTTTGAGAACTTCTGGGGCATGCCGCTGGACAACCAGCCCGGCTACACCGTGGTCGAAATCATGCACAAGGCGCTGGTGGACGACAGCGACCCGCACAAGGTGCATGGCATGTACATCATGGGCGAGAACCCGGCCATGAGCGACCCCGACCTGAACCATGCGCGCCATGCGCTGGCGTCGATGAAGCACCTGGTGGTGCAAGACATCTTCATGACCGAGACCGCCTGGCTGGCCGATGTGGTGCTACCCGCCACGGCTTGGCCCGAGAAGGATGGCACGGTCAGTAACACCGACCGCATGGTGCAGCTCGGCAAAAAGGCGATTGATCCACCGGGGCAGGCCAAGCCCGACCTGTGGATCCTCCAGCAAATCGCCAAGCGCATGGGGCTGAACTGGAACTACCAGGGAGAGAGTGACGGCGTCGCCGCAGTCTATGAAGAAATGCGCCAGGCCATGCACGCGGCCATCTCCGGCATCACCTGGGAGCGCCTGCAGCGCGAATCCAGCGTGACCTACCCCTGCCTGAGCGCGGATGACCCCGGCTCGCCCACCGTCTTCATCGACAACTTTGCCACTGACGACGGTCGTGTGCACCTGGTGCCCGCCGACATCATTCCGGCGAACGAGCGGCCCGATGCAGAGTTCCCGTTTGTGCTGATCACCGGCCGCCAGCTGGAGCATTGGCACACCGGCAGCATGACGCGCCGAGCCACCGTGCTCGATGCCATTGAGCCTATGGCGACGGCCTCCATGTGTGGTGACGATCTGCAAGCTCTGGGTCTGCATCCGGGCGACGTGATCACGGTGGAGTCGCGCCGTGGAAAAGTCGCCATCCATGTGCGGCGGGACGACGGCACGCCCAAGGGCGCAGTGTTCATTCCATTCGCCTATTACGAGGCCGCCGCCAACCTGATGACCAATGCCGCGTTGGACCCGTTTGGCAAGATCCCCGAGTTCAAGTACTGCGCCGTGGCCATCCGCCGGGGCGGCGTGCCCGCCGCCGTGAGCGGCTATGGTGTCAACGCGGCACCAGCACCGGCGTAGTAAGCACCATGTCCCACGCCTTGCCCCGCCTTACCCAAGCCCGTGCGCCGCTGACGCACCGCATCGCGGTGACCAACGAGCACGGCGAGCAACAGGCGTTGGACATTCCGGCCGAGCGGCCCTTGACCGTCTATGTGGACAAGCGTGAGCTGGTGACGCTGATGACGCTGGGCGAGCGGCCCGAGTGGTTGGTGCTGGGCTACCTGCTGAACCAGCGCCTGGTGCCAGATGCCAGCGCGGTGGAATCGATCACCGTGGATTGGGAAGTGGGCGCTGCTGCGGTGAAAACCCACGCTGGCATTGTCGACATCGCCCAAAAGACCACCAAACGCGTGGTCACCACGGGCTGCGGCCAGGGCAGCCTGTTTGGTGAGGTGATGGAGCACATCGAAGGCGTGCAACTGCCCGCCACCACGGTGACCCGCTCGCAGGTTTACGCCATCGTCAACACCATCCGCCTGCAGGACAGCACCTACAAGTCGGCCGGTTCGGTGCACGGTTGTGCGCTGTTCCGCGGTGAGGAGCGGCTGCTGTTTGTGGAAGACGTAGGGCGGCACAACGCCATCGACGCCATTGCCGGCTGGATGGCGCTGCAGGCCTTGGGCGCCACACCGCTGGTGACAGAAGGCCTGGTGTTCTATACGACCGGGCGCCTGACCAGTGAGATGGTCATGAAGGCCGCGCAGATGGGCATTGCTGTCGTCATCTCGCGCAGCGGCATGACGCAGATGGGCCACGCGGTGGCGCAGAGCCTGGGCCTGTGTGCCATTGGCCGCGCGCTGAACAAACGCTTTTTATGCTTCAGCGCACCAGAGCGCCTGCAGCTCGACACCGTGGCCCTGCCCGCGACGGAAGAGGCACCCATTTGAGTTCTCTGGGGGACAGCGCGCACGCCGCCTGGCAGTTGGTGGTCTCGGCCGACCCCATGCTGCTGTCCATCGTGCTGCGCTCGCTGACGCTCAGCGCCAGTGCCACGGCCATCGCGTTTGTCCTTGGCACGGTGCTGGGCTCCTGGCTGGCGGTTGGCCGCTTTGCCGGGCGCACGGTGCTGTTGGCCGTGCTCAACACCTTGTTGTCCTTGCCGTCCGTGGTGGTGGGGCTGGTGGTGTACCTGCTGCTGTCGCGCTCCGGGCCGCTCGGTTACCTCGGCTGGTTGTATTCGTTCAAGGCCATGCTGCTGGCGCAGACCGTGCTGGTGCTGCCCATCGTGGTGGCCCTGGTGCGCCAGGTGGTGGAAGACGCGCACACCGCGCATGGCGAGCAACTGCGCTCGCTGGGCGCGGGGCCACGCCTGACCGGCCTGCTGCTGGCCTGGGATGAGCGCAGTGCCTTGCTCACCGTGGCACTGGCCGCCTTTGGCCGCGCCATTGCCGAGGTGGGCGCGGTGATGCTGGTGGGGGGCAACATCGATGGCTTCACCCGCGTCATGACCACCGCCATTGCGCTGGAAACCAGCAAGGGCGATTTGCCGTTGGCCATGGGCCTGGGCCTAGTGTTGCTGGCCGTGGTGCTGGTGTTGCAGATGCTGATTGCGGGCCTGCGCGTGTGGATGGGCGTCGCCCATGCCGTGCCGGTGGCGACCCGTTCGCAAGGGGCGCTCTGACATGGCGGTGCTTTACCAACTGGACGACGTGCAGGTGGTGCTGGCCTCCACGCGCGGCGCCCCCCCGGCGCTGGATGGCGTGACACTGCACATTGCTGCGGGTGAGCGCGTGGCCCTGGTCGGCTCCAACGGCAGCGGCAAGTCCACGCTGCTGCGCGTGTTGCACGGCTTGCTGGCGCCCAGCGCGGGCACGGCACAGCGCCAGGCAGGTTTGAAGCAGGCCATGCTGTTCCAGCGTCCGGTGTTGTTGCGCCTGTCGGTGCAAAACAACCTGGCACTGGCGCTGTGGTTGCACGGCATGGGCTGGCACGCGGCCCGCCATGCGGCGCTGGAGGCACTGGCCCATGCAGGCCTGCAAGGCGTGGCGGCGCGCAGTGGCCGCCAGCTGTCGGTGGGGCAAACCCAGCGTGTGGCGCTGGCACGCGCGCTGGCGTTGGCGCCCGAGGTGCTGTTGCTGGACGAACCCACTGCCAGCCTGGACCCACATTCCAAGCGTCTGGTAGAGGCCACCGTGCAGGCCTATGGCGGCACCACCGTGTTTGCCAGCCACAACCTGGGCCAGGTCAAGCGCCTGGCCACCCGCGTGCTCTACCTGGAGCAGGGTCGGGTGTTGGCCGACCTGCCCGTGACCGAATTTTTTGACCAAAACCGCCTGCAGGCCCACTCGGCGGCGGCGGCCCATTTTGTAAAAGGAGAGGCCATTTCATGAATAAATTTAAGAAAAATACACGTCTAGCCCCCGTGCGCATTGCGCTGGCAGCTATTGTTTTAGTAGCGTCGGGTCTGGCGTCGGCGCAGTCGCTGGTCATGGCGTCCACCACCTCCACCGAGCAGTCGGGCCTGTTTGCGCACCTGCTGCCGGCCTTCAAGGCGGCGACCGGGCTGGACGTGAAGGTGGTAGCCGTGGGTACCGGCCAGGCCATCGACATGGGCCGCCGGGGCGACGCCGACGTGCTGTTTGTGCACGACCAGGCGGCCGAAGAAAAACTGGTGCAGGAAGGTTTTGCCACCAAGCGCCTGCCGGTCATGTACAACGACTTTGTGCTGGTGGGGCCCGCCGCTGACCCGGCCCGCGTGCGCGGCAAGGACATCGTGTCGGCCTTCCAGAAGGCGGCAGCGGGGCCAGCGGCCTTTATCTCGCGCGGTGACCGCAGCGGCACCCACGCCGCCGAGCTGCGCTACTGGAAGCTCGCAGGCATGGACGCACCCAAGTTCGCCAACTACAAAGAGTGCGGCTGTGGCATGGGGCCCGCGCTCAACATGGCAGCCTCCACCGGAGCCTATGTGCTGACCGACCGCGGCACCTGGCTCAACTTCCGCAACCGCGCCGACCTGGCCGTGCTGGTGGAGGGCGACAAGCAGCTGTTCAACCAATATGGCGTGTTGCCGGTCAACCCGACCAAACACCCGCACGTGAACGCAGCCGGTGCCACCAAGTTTGTGGAGTGGGTCACCTCGCCGGCAGGCCAGGGTGTGATCGCCAGCTACAAAATCGGCGGTGAGCAGTTATTCTTCCCCAATGCCAATCCCTGAATCTTCTGCAAGCCCTGCCTTTGTGCTCGGTGACGTAACCGCCCTGGTGCTGGCGGGTGGACGCGGCCTGCGCATGGGCGGTGTGGACAAGGGCTTACAGCCCTTTCGCAGTCAGCCCATGGCCCAGCATGCGCTGCAACGCCTGGCCACCCAACAGGGTGGACCGCTGCACAGCGTACTGATCAATGCCAACCGCAATGCCGAGGACTATCTGGCCTTGGGCGAAGCGGCGTGGGGCGCTGGCCGGGTGCGTGTGTTTGCCGACCGTGTGCAAAACTTCTCCGGTCCACTCGCCGGTTTTCAGGCAGGGTTGGATCTGTGCACCAGTCCGCTGCTGCTGACCGTGCCGTGCGACAGCCCGCTGTTCCCGCTGGACCTGGCGCAGCGCCTGCTGGACGCGCTGAACATGGCCCGAGCCGACATCGCCGTGGTGCAGGCGCCGGAGGCAGGGCGCGACGGCCAGCTCAGCCTGCGCAGCCAGCCGGTGTTCTGCCTGATGAAGACGGGTCTGCTGGAAAGCCTCAACGATTTCCTGAACCAAGGTGGCCGCAAGGTCGACGCCTGGACTGCGCAGCACCGCGTG
Source organism: Rhodoferax saidenbachensis (assembly GCF_031457975.1). GTDB lineage: Bacteria > Pseudomonadota > Gammaproteobacteria > Burkholderiales > Burkholderiaceae_C > Allorhodoferax > Allorhodoferax saidenbachensis_A. The sequence goes on along the minus strand of NZ_JAVDXO010000013.1, from coordinate 101,828 downwards.
GTGCAAGTTCCTTTCAATTTGGTGGGAGACGCGCCCCACGCGTTTGCCAATGCCAACACGCTGGACGAACTGCGTCTGCTGGAAAACACATGACGACTTCTCTGGACGACATTGCCCGCTCCTTGCAAGGCTACGACCCGCAGGCCCTGAAGATGGACGACGCCAACGCCTTCATCGCCCGCTTGGTGGCGCCGGTGCAGGGCGTGGAGACACGCACGCTGCGCCAGTGTGCGGGCCGCGTGCTGGCGCAGGATGTGGTGTCGCCCATTTCGGTGCCCGCGCATGACAACTCCGCGATGGATGGTTTTGCCTTCAATGGCGCGCTGCTGCAGCCCGGCCAGCCGCTGGCTCTGCGCAATGTTGGCACCGCGTTGGCCGGCAAGGCTTGGGTGGGCACGGTGGCCGCAGGTGAATGCCTGAAGGTGATGACCGGTGCCATATTGCCGAGCGGGCTGGACACCGTGGTGCCGCAGGAATTCACCCGCCAGGAGGGCGATGTGGTGCACATCCCCGCCGACATCTTGAAAGCCGGTGACAACCGCCGCCTGCGCGGCGAAGACCTGCAGCAGGGTGGCGTAGCGCTATCAAAAGGAGAGCTGCTCACGCCCGCTGCACTGGGGCTAGCGGCCAGTTTGGGTCTGCAGAGTTTGCAGGTGGTACGGCGCTTGCGTGTGGCCTATTTGTCCACTGGTGACGAGGTGCTGTCGGTGGGCGAGCCGCTGCGCGAAGGCGCGGTATTTGATAGCAACCGCTACACCGTCACCAGCCTGTTGGACCGCCTGGGCTGCGAGGTGATCGAGCTGGGTGTGGTGCGTGACGAACCCGCCGCACTGGAGGCTGCGTTTCGCAGCGCCGCGGCGCAGGCCGATGTGATTTTGAGCAGTGGAGGGGTGAGCGTGGGGGAGGCCGATTTCACCAAGGGCATGATGGCCAAGCTGGGCGATGTGGCCTTCTGGCGCATTGCCATGCGCCCGGGGCGTCCGTTTGCCGTGGGGCGCATTGGTAATACGGTGTTGTTTGGCATGCCCGGCAACCCGGTGGCGGTGATGGTCACGTTTTTGACGTTGATACGTCCGGCGCTGTTGCAAATGATGGGTGCGCGGCCTCGGCCCTTGCCGCTCTTACAGGCGCATAGCGAGCAGCCACTGCGCAAGAAAGCCGGCCGCACCGAATACCAGCGCGGCATCGTCAGCAGCGGGCCTGATGGTCGCCTGCAGGTGCGCACCACGGGCAACCAGGGTTCGGGTGTGCTCAGCTCCATGGTGCAGGCCAACGGCCTGATCGTGCTGCACCACGCCCAAGGCCATGTGGCGGCGGGTGATGGGGTGGATGTGATGATGTTTGATGGGGTGATTTAAGCCCTTGGCGGGCGATGTGCAGACCCGGCCCACAAGGCTTGCGGCGCACAGACCGTGTGAATCAGGGAATACAAATAATGAGTGAACAGAAAATTGAGTTGTACGACGGCCCGGCTGGTGGCTGGGGCGCTTTGCGCAGCGTGGGCCAGGCCCTGTTGCGGCAGGATATTGCGATCAAAGGCGCCAAGACGCTGCTGTCGGCTAACCAGCCTGATGGCTTTGACTGCCCGGGCTGTGCCTGGCCGGACCGTAACCACGCCTCTACGTTTGAGTTTTGTGAGAACGGCGCCAAAGCCGTTGCCGCCGAGGCGACCGCCCGGCGGGTGACCCGCGAATTCTTCGCGCAGCACCGTGTGGCCGAGCTGGCCTTGCAGAGCGACTTTGCGCTGGAAGACCACGGCCGCCTCACCGAGCCCATGGTCTATGACGCCAGCACCGACCACTACCGCCCCATCAGCTGGGACGACGCGTTTGGCCTGATTGCCAGGCACCTCAACGCCTTGCCGGACCCGAACCAGGCGGCGTTCTACACCTCCGGGCGGGCCAGCAACGAAGCGGCATTTTTGTACCAGCTGTTTGTGCGCCAGTACGGCACCAACAACTTTCCCGACTGTTCCAACATGTGCCACGAGCCCAGCGGGACCGGCATGCGCGAGAGCATCGGCGTGGGCAAAGGCACGGTCACGCTGGACGACTTCACCCAAGCGGACGCGATCTTCATCTTCGGCCAGAACCCCGGCACCAACCACCCTCGCATGCTGGGCGAGTTGCGCCAGGCGGCCAAGCGTGGCGCGCGGATTGTGAGCATCAACCCCATGCGCGAACGCGGGCTGGAGCGCTTTGCCGACCCGCAGGACAAGCTGGAGATGGCCACCCTGCGCGACACCCCCATCAGCAGCCACTACTTTCAGTTGCGCATTGGCGGCGATTTTGCCTTCGTCAAAGGCATGATGAAAGCCTTGGTGGAGTGGGACGATCAGGGGCGCCCGGTGCTGGATCACGCCTTCATTGCCGAACACACCATGGGTTTTGACGCACTGCTGCAAGATCTGCGCGCCGAGTCTTGGGAGCTGCTAGAGCGGGAGTCCGGTCTGAGCGCGGAGCAGATACGCAGCGCCGCAGATGTCTATGCCAAGGCCGGCAGCACGATTGCTTGCTGGGGCATGGGCATCACCCAGCACCAGAACTCGGTGGCTACCATCCAGATGATCGTCAATCTGCTGCTGATGCGCGGCAACATCGGTCGGCCCGGTGCCGGCCCTTGCCCGGTGCGCGGGCACAGCAATGTGCAAGGCGACCGCACCATGGGCATCTGGGAGCTACCACCCCAGTCGCTGTTGCAAAGCCTGGAGCGGGTCTTCGGCTTCACACCTCCACAGAAGCCCGGACTGGACACGGTGAGCACCATACGCGCCATGTTGGATGGCAAGGTCAAGGTGTTCATTGCCTTGGGTGGCAATTTTGCCGCTGCCACGCCGGACACGGTCCAAACCTGGAAGGCCTTGCGCCAGTGCGACCTGACCGTGCATGTCACCACCAAGCTCAACCGCAGCCACATCGTGCACGGGCGGGATGCCCTGATCCTGCCGTGCCTGGGCCGCACCGAGATGGACATGCAGGTCGGTGGCCTGCAAGGCGTGACGGTGGAAGACTCCATGAGCATGGTGCACATCTCCATGGGCATCAACGCGCCGGCCGCGCCACAGCTGTTGTCCGAGCCCGCCATCGTGGCCCGCATGGCAGCCGCCACTTTGGGTGCACGCAGCAACACACCTTGGCGGTGGCTGGTGGAAGACTACCGCCGCATCCGCGACAAGATTGCCGAGGTGTTTGTCGACTTTGCAGACTTCAATGCCCGCGTGAGCGTGCCCGGTGGCTTCCGCTTGCGCAATACCGCCAGCGAGCGGGTGTGGGCCACGAAACCTGGCAAAGCGGTGTTCAAAACCCATGCGGTACCGGTTGATACCCCCTTGCACCTGGCCCGCCAGCGCAAGGGCGATGCCAAAGTGTTCGCCTTGATGACGACCCGCTCGCACGACCAGTACAACACCACCATTTATGGCAACGACGATCGCTACCGCGGTGTGTTCGGCCAGCGCCGCGTGGTGTTTGCCAATGAGCAGGACATCCGCGAACTCGGCATGAAGGCTGGCGATTGGATCGATTTTGTGACCGTGTGGGAAGACGGCGATGAGCGTCGCGCCGAAGGCTTCAAGCTGGTGGCCTACAACATCCCCCGCGGTTGCGTGGGGGCGTATTACCCCGAGACCAACCCCCTGGTGCCGCTGGAATCGGTGGCTATTGATGCGGGCACACCGACGTCCAAGTGCATCCCGGTGCTGATGCTGCCGCACAAGGCAGCGGCATGCTGACGGAGCTGCAGCAAACCTTGTTGTGGACGCTGTACCGTGCGGCCAAGCCGGTGTCCTTGCCATGGTTGGGCAAACAGCTGGGCTTGAGTGGCAGTGTGGTGATGCGTTCCCTGGCCGGGCTGGGGGAGGCGGCGGTGGCCGGCCAGGCCGGCCCTGGTTGGGTGCACGTGGAGATGGCTGATAGCCGCTGGACCGCCAGCCTGACGGAGGCCGGACGGGTGCTGTGTGCGGAGCAAGACCATGCGCCATGAAGACCGCACGCCAGCGCTGAGCACCTGCGCCGTAGACCGCTGGCCGCAAGACGGGCAAACCACCGACCTGCTTGCCGCGGAAGTGCCGGTGGCGCTGGAATTCAATGGCATTTCGCATGCCGTCATGCTGGCCACTCCACAGGATCTGGAGGCTTTTGCGCTGGGCTTTGCCTTGACCGAGGGCATTCTGGACACACCTGCCCAGTGCTATGGCATTGAGGTGGAGTTGGTGCACACCGATTCGGTGCAGGGGCTGACCGTGAGGTTGGAGATTGCGGCCGCCTGTTTCCAGCGCCTCAAGCTGCAGCGCCGCAGCCTGGCGGGTAACACCGGCTGCGGGTTGTGTGGTGTGGAGAGCTTGGCAGCATTGGGTCCCCCCTTGCTCGCTATGCCGCGCCAGCCTTGGCTGGCCGCGTTGACGGTCGATGCCTTGCTGCGCGCCTCCAACGCCTTGCCCGAGCGCCAGCTTTTGAACCAGGCGTGCGGCTCACTGCATGCTGCTGCTTGGGTCAGCCCGCAGGGTAAGTTGCTGGAGGTCATGGAAGACGTGGGTCGGCACAACGCGCTCGACAAACTGTTGGGCTACCGCGCCCGGCACAACACCTTGCAGGAGCCGGGCTTTGTGCTGATGACCAGCCGCGCCAGCCACGAACTGATCCGCAAATGTGTGCGCATGGGCGTGGGCGCCATGGCCGCCATCTCCGCCCCGACAGATTTTGCGGTGGACATGGCCACCCGCAGCGGCCTGCAGCTGTGGGGGTTGGTACGCGGGCAGCGGGCGGTGCGCTACACCGCATAGGCCTTTGCAAACACAGGGTCAGCAGTGACTCAGGAATAATGCTTCGGTGTTCCCTGGTCCTGGGAGGCCGGTTTGAAATTGTCTTTTTTTGCGCTGGGCTGGCGCACCCTGTGGCGCGATGTGCGCTCAGGCGATCTGCGTCTGGTCATCGTGGCCGTCACGCTGGCCGTGGCCGCACTCACCGCCGTGGGTTTTTTTGCGGACCGCTTGCAGGGCGGCCTGCAGCGCGATGCGCGCCAGCTGCTGGGCGGCGACGCCGTTATCTCCAGCGACAACCCGCCACCTCCTGCGTTTGAAGCACAGGCCCGCACGCTGGGGCTGCAGGTGGTCCATACATTGGGCTTTCCCACCATGGCGCGCGCCAGCGATGCCCAAGGCGGCGCAGCCAAGCTGGTGGCGCTCAAGGTGGTGGAAACCGGCTACCCGCTGCGCGGCGCCCTGCGCCTGAGCAACGCGCCCGATGCGCCCGACGCCCCCACCAAAGACACGCCCGCCAAGGGCCAGGCCTGGGTGGACGCGGCCCTGCTCGAAGCCATTGGCCTCAAGGTGGGCGACCCGCTGCTGCTGGGCGACAGCCAGTTCACCGTAGACAAGATCATCGTGATCGAACCCGACCGCGGTGGCGGCTTTATGAACTTTGCCCCGCGCGTGATGATCACGCGTGCCGACCTGCAGGCCACTGGCCTGGTGCAGCCCGCCAGCCGGCTGAACTACCGCATGGCCGTGGCCGGTGATGAGCCCGCGGTGCGCAAGTTTGTCACATGGGCCGATGCGCAGGTGAAGACCGGTGGCGTGCGCGGTGTGCGCGTGGAGTCGCTGCAGAGCGGCCGCCCCGAGATGAGCCAGACGCTGGACCGTGCCAACAAATTCCTGAGCCTGGTGGCGCTGCTGGCGGCCTTGCTGAGTGCGGTGGCCGTGGCGTTGGCCGCACGTGCCTTTGCGGCCAACCACCTGGATGACTGCGCCATGCTGCGCGTGCTGGGCCTGTCCCAGCGCACCATTGCCAGCGCCTATGCGTTTGAGTTCGCGCTGGTGGGCCTGTTTGCCAGCGCCTTGGGCGTGCTGATCGGGTTTGGCGTGCACTACCTGTTTGTAGCCCTGCTGGCCGGGCTGGTGGATGCGGCGCTGCCCGCGGCATCGCTGTGGCCGGTGGCGTTGGGGCTGGGTATGGGGCTCACGCTGCTGCTGGCCTTTGGCCTGCCGCCCGTGCTGCAGCTGGCCCAGGTACCCGCGCTGCGTGTGATCCGCCGCGATGTGGGCAACCTGCGGCCCGCATCCATTGGCGTGCTGGCCATTGGCGTGGTCGGCTTTGCCGCGCTGCTGCTCACCGTCAGTAGCGACCTGATGCTGGGCCTGATTGCCGTGGGCGGTTTTGCCGCCGCGGTGCTGGTGTTTGCGGGCCTGAGCTGGGTGGCCGTGAAGCTGTTGCGCCGCAGTGTGAACGAGGCCACCGCGCCACGCTGGCTGGTGCTGGCCACGCGCCAGGTGTCGGCCCGGCCGGCATACACCGTGGTGCAGGTGAGCGCGTTGTCCGTAGGTCTGCTGGCGCTGGTGCTGCTGGTCTTGTTGCGCACCGACCTCATCAGCAGCTGGCGCCGCGCCACGCCGCCCGATGCGCCCAACCGCTTTGTCATCAACGTGATGCCTGAGCAGTCTGACGCCTTCCAGAAGGCGCTGACCGACCAAGGCGTCACCAAGTTCGACTGGTACCCCATGATCCGTGGCCGCCTGGTGGCGGTGAATGGCAAAGACATTTCGCCCGATGACTTCACCGAAGACCGCGCCAAGCGCCTGGTGGACCGCGAGTTCAACCTCTCGCACAGCGCCAAGAACCCGCCGCACAACCTGATCGTGGGCGGGCGCTGGACCGAAGACGAAGAGGGCGCCGTGAGCGTGGAAGAGGGCATTGCCAAGACGCTGAACCTCAAGCTGGGCGACAGCCTGCGCTTTGACATTGGTGGCATGCAGAGCGAGTCCAAAATCACCTCGCTGCGCAAGGTGGACTGGGGCTCCATGCGCGCCAACTTCTTTGTGATGTACCCGGTGGCCGTGTTAAAGGACGTGCCCAGCACCTTCATGGGCGCCTTCAAAGCCCCCGACACCAAGGGCTTCGATAACGCGCTGGTGCACCAGTTTCCCAACGTGACCAATGTGGACATGACCAGCACCATCAACCAGGTGCAGCGCGTGCTGGACCAGGTGATACGCGCGGTGGAGTTTCTGTTCGGCTTCACGCTGGCCGCCGGCCTGGTGGTGCTGTTTGCCGCGGTGACCGCCACGCGCGAGGACCGCGCACGCGAGTTCGCCATCATGCGGGCCGTGGGCGCGGGCAGCAGCCTGCTGCGCCAGGTGCAACGCACCGAACTGGCGGGCGTGGGCCTGCTGGCGGGCTTCCTCGCCTCTATCGTGGCCGCTGCCGTGGGCTGGGCGCTGGCGCGTTTTGTGTTCGAGTTTGACTGGACGGTCTCGCTCTGGGTGCCGCTGCTGGGCGCACTGGCGGGCGCTGTACTGGCGCTGGCAGCAGGCTGGTGGGGCCTGCGCGATGTGCTGCGTCGCCCGGTGGTGGAGACGCTGCGCCGGGCCGCCACCAATTGACGTAGCCATTTTTGCTCCAAGCGAAGCAAAAATGGCTACGCTGTAGCTCTTGTATTTCATTGAAATGTGTGTAATATCAGTCACTAATTAGATTGAGACTGAAATTACGGACATGAAGTACGAAGAAAGGCCCCTTCTTGCGCCCCAGCATCTGGCAGAAGCCCAGGCGCTGGGCGCCAAGCTGGCCCGGCTTCGGCAGGCCCGCAAAATCCGCCAGGCCGATGCGGCTGTACGTGCCGGTTTGTCCCGTTCCACCGCGGTGTTGATCGAAAAGGGCGACGCCAGCCGCACGCTGGGCCAGATTTACCGCTACCTGGAGGCCATTGCCCCTGGGCTGTCGCTGCCCGCCTTGCTGCAAGAAAGCGACCCTTCGCTCAGCGCTCTGGCGCAGGCAGAGGCTACCCAGCGCGTGCGCCCCATGTCTGCCACTGAACTGCAGTCGCTGGACTTCTGATGCCGCAGCGCACGCTTTATGTATTCACGCACCTGACCGAAGGCTGGGCGCCCGCCGGGCGCTTGTCGCTCACCCAGGAGCGCGATGTGGTGGCCTCCAGTTTTGCCTACGGCACCCGCTACATCGATCGGCCCGAAGCCTTTGACATCGACCCTGTCAGCCTGAGCTTGGCCAACAAGGCGCGTGTGCGCGGTGCAGAGCTGTTCCCTATCAACCAGCTCACCCAGTTTGGCGGTATTCGCGATGCTGCGCCCGATGCCTGGGGCCGCCGCGTGATCGAAGCCCAGCGTCGCGTCCCCGCCAACAGCCTGACAGAGGCCGACTATTTGCTGGGCGCGGGCAGCGACCGCGTGGGCGCACTGGACGTGCGCGAGTCGCTGGACAGCCCGGTACACGCGGGCGCTGCGCCCATCCGCTCGCTGCCCTACATGCTGGAGGCCGCAGAGCGCATTGAGCAAGGCCTGCCCATACCCGCCGCCTTGGCCGATGTATTTGGTGCTGGCCCCAGCGCGGGTGGTGCGCGGCCCAAGGCCTCGGTGCGCGACGAGGCGGGCGTGCTTTGGCTGGCCAAGTTTGCCGCAGTGGGCGACACCCTGGACATGGCCTGGGCCGAGAGCTGCACCCTGCAACTTGCCGGTCGCTGTGGCTTGGCGGTGCCCGAAGTCAAGGTCGTGGACATCGGCGGCAAGTCCGTGTTGTTGGTGCGCCGGTTTGACCGCACCACGGCAGTCACTGGCATAGAACAACGCCTGCCCTTTGTTAGCGGCCTGACGCTGGTGGCATGTGATGAATTTGAATCGCGCACCAAAGGCTACGGCCATTTGGCCCAGGCTATTCGCGAGCATGTGCACCCCAGTCTGATACGCGCCAACTGCGAAGAGCTGTTTGGCCGGATGGTGTTCAACATCTTTGTCAGCAACGATGACGACCACCTGCGCAACCACGGCTTTTTGCGCAATGCCCAACTACCTGGCTGGTCGATCAGCCCGCTGTACGACGTGGTGCCGCGCCCCAGCGTGGCGTTTGAGCGCCAGTTGCATTTGCAGGTGGGCCAGCAGGGCAAGCTGGCCACGCTGGACAACGCCATGTCCGCTTACAGCGCATTTGTTCCGCAGCGCACCACGGCGGTGGCTATCATCCGCCGCATCTGGGGCGAGCTGCGCCAATGGCGCATCACCTTTGAAGAACTCGGCGCCGCCCATCCTGGCATAGGCCGCCTGCTGGACCAACTGGCTCCCGCCATGCGTGATCTGGACGACATTGCCTCGTCCGCACTACAAGCTGAAATACGAAAGTCGATTGCGCTATGACAGAAGAAACATCCGAAGCCCCCACCGGTATCACCCCCTTTGAATGGATAGGCGGTGAGGCCGTCGTCCGCAGCTTGGTGGACCGCTTTTATGACCTGATGGACCTAGAGCCTGGCTACGCAGCGCTGCGGGCCGCGCATGGCAGCAGCCTGGACAAGGCGCGGGACCACCTGTTCTGGTTTCTGTGTGGCTGGCTCGGTGGCCCCGACTATTTTGTGGAGCGCTTTGGCCACCCGCGGCTGCGGGCGCGGCACATGCCGTTCAAGATCGGCATTCTGGAGCGCGACCAGTGGCTGGCCTGCATGGACCAGGCCATGGGCGATACGGGCGTGCCCACCGAATTGCGCGAGCGGCTCAAGACCTCGTTTTTTCAAACGGCGGATTGGATGCGCAACGTAGGCGCTTGAGGGGCGCTCAGGCGCGGTTCAGTGGCTGCAGCAGTACGACCAGCGCCCCTGCGCCACCTTGGGCAGGCTGAGCCTGCACAAAGGCCACCACCTCGCTCTTTTGCACCAGCCACTTGTGCACCTTGTCCTTGAGCACCGGTGCTTTGCCGGGCGAGCCCAGGCCCTTGCCGTGCACCACGCGCACGCAGCGTATGCCCTGCTTGTGCGATTCGCGGATAAACGCGCCCAGTGCCTCGCGCGCCTCGTCGCTGCGCAGGCCGTGCAGGTCAATCTGCTTCTGGATGCTCCATTTGCCCTTGCGCAGCTTCTGTGTCACGTCGGGGCCCACACCGGGGCGACGAAAACTCAGGTTGTCATCGGTGTCCAGTAGCGTGGTGATGTCCACCTCGTCGCTGAGAGCTTCTTGCAGAGCGGCCGCTTCGTCCAGAAGTTGCTGCTTGGGGATGGGCTTGGGCGGCGCGGGTGCCAGCGCGGCACGCTGGGGCGGCGCCATGGGCTGCACCTTGCCAATGGCGGCCTGGAACAAGTTGCTGGCCGCAGCCTTGCGCTTGACCTCGGCCGCTTTTTGCAGCGCCAAGGCGGCTTCCCGCGCCGCTTGCGCTTCGATAGCTTTCTTGACCAGCTTGAGGTCGGACAGGGCGTTGATCTTCATGGCGGCCCCTAGAGTAAACCGGCCTCGGCCATGGACAGTGCCTGGCCGGGCCCGACGATGATGTGGTCCAGCACGCGCACATCCACCAGTGCCAGCGCGGCCTTCAGCGTTTGCGTGAGCGCCTCGTCCGCCCGGCTGGGCTGCACGGTGCCGCTGGGGTGGTTGTGCGCCAGCACCACGGCGGCGGCGCTGTGGTGCAGCGCGCGGATGACGACTTCGCGTGGGTAGACCGAGGTTTGCGTGAGCGTGCCGCGGAACAGTTCGTCCATGGCCAGCAGCTTGTTCTGTGTATCTAAAAACAATACAGCGAAGACTTCATGGCCTTTGGCTGCCAGGTGCAGTTGCAGGTAGTGCTTGACGGCCTGTGGGTCCGAGAACACCTCGCGCTCCTGCAGGCGCTGGGCCATGGCACGGCGCGCCAGCTCCAGCACCGCCACAATCTCGGCGCGCTTGGCAGGGCCCAGGCCCTTGACGCGTTTGAGATCGTCCGCGGTGGCGTTCAGCAGGCCAGCTATGCCTCCAAACCCGCCCTGGTCCGCGTCCGCATTGCGCGGGGTGCTATGGTTTTTGAGTTGCAGCAACTCGTCGGCCATCTGCAACACGCCCTTGCCTGCGATGCCCGTGCGCAGCAGGATAGCCAATAGCTCCGCATCGCCGAGCGCGCCAGGGCCGCGGGCCAGCAGCTTTTCACGCGGGCGGGCGTCGAGGGGAAGGTCTTTGATGGGCATGGCTTTTGTTCAGTCACTTTTGCAGTTTTACGCTCACAAAGCGCGGCCCGATCAGGCGCAGGCCGTCGATGCCGCCCAGGTTCAGCCCGGCGCTGAGCACCAGGTACAGCGTCTTCCCCTGGAATTGCTCCAGCGGCAGCGCAGTGCCCTTGTCTACCGACACATCGAACACGCGGCGGGACTCGCGCACGTATTCGTTGCTGCCGGCGCGCAGCTCATGGAAATCCTTGCGGCTGGCGCTGTCGGTTTGCAGGGTGAAGAGCACACCGGGGCACAGGTCGTCGGCCTTGGCGGTGGCGGGGCAGGGCTGGCCCACCAGCAGGTCGTACGAATCCTCGGAGGGCGGCTCGGCCAGCGCCCCCGATGAAAACGGATGGAACAGCGGGTTGCGTTTGTCACCCCGGCGCACTTCGTCCGACCATGCCTTCTCGAAGGAGGCACCCACGTTCACGGCGGTGGACTCGCCGGGCTTGAGTTCCAGCACCAGCTTGAACGGCGTTGCCTTGATCGTCAGCGCAGCGCCGTCTTTCAGCGGGAAGCGCTGCTTGCCCTGCTCCAGAAAGGCGTTGTAGCGGTATTCGGGCGAGGACTGGGCCGCGCTCACCATGGTCTGCTCGGCCCAAGCGATGAAGTCTTTGTCCTCGGTGGCCAAGGCGGCGGTGTACAGGTGGGTCGGCACGCCGGGGGTGGCGTTGCCGCGGTCGGCAAAAGGCAGCACGCTGGCGCCGCGCATGATCAGCCAGTTCACCATGTCCTTGCGGTGGTTTACCGCGGCCTGGTAGATCGGGGTGTGCGGCACCTGGGGCACGCCGTCGGGCGAGGCTCCGGCCTTCACCAGCGCTTCGGCACTGCCCAGGCGGCCCTGGCCCACGGCAGTGGCCAGCGGCGTGTCGTTCGCTGCCATGTGGCGGCTGTCCACCGTGTCAGGCTTGGCACCGCGGTCCAGCAGCCACTGGGTCCAGTCCTGTGCTTTTTTCTCGTCTGGCATGCCCTGTGCCAGATGCAGGGCGCAGCCCAGCAGGCTGCATTGGTTGATGTCGGCGCCATGGTCCAGCAGAGCGGCGACCAGCTCGCGCCGCTCGGTGAGGATGGCGCGTGCCAGCGGGGTGAGGAAGTTGCCGTACTCCACATTGGGTGACACATCGGGTGCAATGGCGGCCACGGCCTGCGGCGTCAGGGCCCGCCAGTAGGCCGCACGGGCGCGCTCGGCGGGATCGGAAAGCAGCACGTCAGGCGCGGGGAGCAGGCCCTTGGCCACCCAGTCGCGGGCGTCTTTTTCAAAGTCGGCACCCGTGCGCAGCGGCGCGGCGCGGCTCACGCGCACCAGTTCCACCACCAGCCAGCCCGGCGTGCCGCGGTTGGTGAAAGGGATGAGCTGGCTTTTCTCGCCCGGCACATACAGGTTGACCAGGGCCAGGCGAATCACCTTGGGCACGGCGATGAGGTTGTTGGCGGTGACGGTAGGGCTGCGCACGCCGCTGACCCTGGCCATGCGGGCGCGGGTGATGTCGGTGTAGAACACCCACTTGAATTCGTAGGCATTGAGCCCCGCCGTGTGCTGGGCGGTGTCCCACAGGGCCTGCCACTGGGTTTCGTTCCAGACCGGGGCGGGCAACGCTGTAGCAGGGGCAGGAGGAAGGGTGGCTGGGGGATTTGCTGCGGGGCCGGTTTGGGCATGGGCCAGGCCTGCATTCAGCCCCCCACACAAGGCCGATACGAGCGCCAGCGTCCCCACCAGGGGGCGGACAAAGGTCATGGTGGTCAAGCTTTCTACAATAGAGGGCAGTTTATCGGGACTTTTATGACCACCACGACCCCCCGCGTCCAAGCGGGCTCTTTCCTCACCTTGCACTACCGCCTGGGCGGCCCGGCTGGGGACATCATCAACACCTTCACCGGCAAGCCTGCCACGCTGAGCCTGGGCACGGGCGAGCTGTCCCCCGCGGTGGAAGCCTGCCTGATGGACATGGAAGAGGGCGCGCGCGCCACGTTTGAGCTGCCCGCGGGTGCGGCCTTTGGCGAGCGCAACCCTGACATGCAGCAGTGGCTGGCGCGCAAGGTGCTGACCCAAATGGGCGACCCGCTGGAGACCTACAACGTGGGCGATGTGGTCCAGTTCCCCACCCCCGACGGCCAAGGCCAGTTTGCCGGTGTGGTGTTGCAACTGCGTGGCGAGGGGGCTGAACGCGCGGTGTTGTTTGACTTCAACCATCCGCTGGCGGGCCAGCCGGTGAGCTTTGAAGTGCAACTCATCGGAGTCCTATGACCACCACTGTTTTGCCTCAGGAAATTTTGCTGGCCGAACCGCGCGGCTTTTGCGCCGGTGTGGACCGCGCCATCGAGATCGTGGAAAAGGCGCTGGCCAAGTTTGGTCGCCCCATCTACGTGCGCCACGAGATCGTGCACAACACCTATGTGGTGAACGACCTCAAGGAACGCGGCGCCATCTTCATCGAAGAGCTGGACGACGTGCCACCGGGTGCCACGCTGGTGTTCTCGGCCCACGGCGTGAGCCAGGCGATCCAGAAGGAGGCCGCACGCCGTGGCTTCCAGATCTTTGACGCCACCTGCCCGCTGGTGACCAAGGTGCACGTGGAAGTGGCCAAGCTGCACAAAGAGGGCTATGAGTTCATCATGATCGGCCACAAGGGCCACCCCGAGGTGGAAGGCACCATGGGGCAGCTGGATAGTGGCATTCACCTGGTGGAAGACGTGGCCGATGTGGCCAAGGTGCAGCCCAGCCAGACCGCCAAGCTGGCCGTGGTGACCCAGACCACGCTGAGCGTGGACGATGCCTCCGAGATTTCGGCCGCCGTGAAGGCGCGTTTTCCAAACGTGCGCGAGCCCAAGCAGCAGGACATTTGCTACGCCACCCAGAACCGCCAGGACGCGGTGAAGGTGATGAGCCCGCAGGTGGACATCGTGATCGTGGTGGGCAGCCCCACAAGCTCCAACAGCAATCGCCTGCGTGAAGTGGCCAAGAAGCTGGGCACCGAGAGCTACATGGTGGACAACGCCGAAGAGCTGAAGGCTGAATGGTTTGAAGGCCGATCCCGCGTGGGCCTGACCGCCGGCGCCAGCGCCCCCGAGATTCTGGTGAAGGCCGTCATCGACCGCATCAAGGCGCTGGGCGCCGTGTCGGTGCGCAAGATGGATGGCATTGAGGAAACCGTGAAGTTCCCGCTGCCCAAGGGACTGAAGCTGGAAGAATGAAACGCAAGCAAACTGCTATGGTTTTGGTAGCTGCTTGCGCAATAAAATAGAGGGCTAGCGCCCGATTTGACTTAGAGAAATACGAGAACGCCATGTTAGACATCACCCTGCTGCGCAAAGACCTGGATTCGGTCGTTGCCCGCCTGCAAACCCGCAAGAGCCCCCAAGCCTTCCTGAATGTGGATGCATTCACCGCGCTGGAAGCTGAGCGCAAGACCATTCAGATGCGCACCGAGGAAATGCAGGCCAAGCGCAACACGGTCAGCAAGCAGATCGGCATGCTCAAGGGCAAGGGCCAGCACGCCGAGGCGGATGCCGCCATGGCCGAAGTGGCGGGCCTGAAGGCCGAGCTGGAAGCCTCCGCCACCCGTCTGGATGCCATCCAGGCCGAGATGGAAAAAATGCTGTTGGCCGTGCCCAACCTGCCGCATGAGAGCGTGCCCGTGGGCGAAGACGAACATGGCAATGTGGTGGTGCGCACCTGGGGTACGCCCAAGACCTACGATTTCGAGATCAAGGACCATGTGGACCTGGGCGCACCATTGGGGCTGGACTTTGAAATGGGCGTCAAGCTCACAGGTTCGCGCTTCACCGTGATGAAGGGACCGATTGCCCGCCTGCACCGCGCGCTCGCTCAGTTCATGCTGGATGTGCAGACTGAAGAACACGGCTACACCGAGTGCTATACGCCTTATATCGTCAATGGCGACAGCCTGCGTGGGACGGGCCAACTGCCCAAGTTCGAGGAAGATTTGTTTGCCGCCAAAAAAGGCGGCCAGGACGGTGGTGACGACAACACCGCGCTCTACCTGATCCCCACCAGCGAAGTGCCCCTGACCAACTTTGTGCGCGATGTGGTGTCGGCCGAGTCCGATCTACCGATCAAGCTGACCGCGCATACCCCGTGCTTCCGTTCCGAGGCCGGCAGCGCCGGGCGCGACACGCGCGGCCTGATCCGCCAGCACCAGTTCGACAAGGTGGAAATGGTGCAGATCGTGCACCCCGAAAAGAGCTACGAGGCCCTGGAAGCCATGACCGGCCACGCCGAAGCCATCCTGCAAAAGCTGGGCCTGCCTTACCGCGTGATGAGCCTGTGCACCGGCGACATGGGTTTTGGCGCCACCAAGACCTATGACCTGGAAGTCTGGCTGCCCGCGCAAAACACCTTCCGCGAAATCAGCTCCGTCTCCAACTGCGAAGCCTTCCAGGCCCGCCGCCTGCAGGCCCGCTTCAAGAACGCCCAAGGCAAGAACGAACTGGTCCACACCCTGAACGGCTCCGGTTTGGCCGTGGGCCGCGCGCTGGTGGCGGTGCTGGAGAATTACCAGAACGCCGACGGCAGCATCACTGTGCCAGAAGTGCTGCGTCCGTACTTGGGCGGCAAAGAGGTGCTCAAGGCCTGATAGAATCGCTGCTTCGTTTCGACCGACACGAACACAGATTCAGGAGAAGTGGCAGAGTGGTCGAATGTACCTGACTCGAAATCAGGCGTGTCGTAAGGCACCGAGGGTTCGAATCCCTCCTTCTCCTCCAAAAATGGAAAACCCCGTACTGTTTTACAGTGCGGGGTTTTTTTCTGGGTCAACCAATGACGACTTGGTTGCGGCCTTTGGATTTGGCTCTGTACAGGGCTGCATCGGCACGGGCCATCAGGGTGTCTACGGTATCGCTGCTGGCGGCGTTGGCGGTGACGCCGATGCTGACCGTACACGCGATTTTTGTGGAGTCTGGTGGGTTGGCGCAGGCGGCGCGAATCCGCTCGGCCACCACCAATGCGTCATCCAGCGGAGTCTCGGGCAGCAACACGACGAACTCTTCTCCGCCAAAACGTCCCAGTAAGTCTTTGCTGCGCAGAAGTGCGCGCACGGTTTTGACAAAGTCCACCAGAACTGCGTCTCCGGCTTGGTGCCCATACGTGTCATTCACGCGTTTGAAATGGTCCAAATCCATCATCAACAAGGCCAAAGGCTTTTCGTTGCGCTGGCTGCGTGCGAGTTCGTGGTCGCAGGCCTCGTCGATGTAGCGGCGCGTCAATGCGTTGGTCAGGGAGTCGCGGGTGGCCAGATATTCCAACTCCACACGGAGGCTGTCGCCGGCCATCAGGACCGTGCTGATGGACAGCAGCAGGATGGAGAAGGAGAAACTGACAATAAAAATAATGTGTTGTGGGGTGGGGTCCAGAACGTCGCTGCCCATGGGGAACACAAAGGTGGTGATCAGCCGGGCCACTTGAATCAGGGTGATGAATGCCAGTGTGCCGATAGCCAGCATCCGGGCAAACGTGAGGGTGCCTTGCCGGTAGATGAGCCATGCGTGCAGGCCAAACAAGATGCCAAAGACTACGGTAACCATGCGCAGGCGCATGGGGTAGTTGGGGCTTCCCCAGGTAAACCACATGGTCACAAGAACCACGCCGCCGATGAACGCCAGCCATGGACGTGGACGGGGTCGTACTCCAAAAAAGCTTTGCGATCCTGAGTAGAGGCGGTACACACCCCAGCAGAGCAAGAAGTTGGGTACCGCCGTGGTGAATAGCTCTGGCAATTTGCCACGGGAGGCTGCAAACGCGCCACCCACGACGACGAAGAGCAGGGCCTTGGACCATTGACCCAAGCCCCGAATGGATGGCGGGTAGCTGCGCTTGAGCGCATACAACACCAGTGCCATCAGGCCACTCATGGTGCTGATGAGCACGAGTGTTGTGCGAGGGTCAATGGTGTCCATGGGTATGCGAACCATTGTAGGGGTCAGGTGGCGTGCCCCTAAGGCCTGTTTGTCACACGTTGACCGACGCGATGAACGACTCTGGGTAGCGCAGCCCGGCGGCGGCATCGGGTGTGAAGACCGCGTTCAACTCCGCCAGTTCTGCTGCGCTCAGCACCAGGTCCAGCGCTGCGATATTCACGTCCAGGTAAGTTCGGCGCTTGGTACCGGGAATAGGGATGATGTCGTCACCCTGCGCCAGCACCCAGGCCAGTGCCAGCTGGGCGGCCGATGTGCCCTTGGCTTGCGCCATCTGTTTGACCTTTTCCACCAATTCCAGGTTGCGCTTGAAGTTCTCGCCCTGGAAACGGGGAGAGAAACGGCTGCGGTAATCGTCCGCGGGAAGGTCTTCGGGCTTGGCAAACGCGCCCGTCAGAAAGCCCCGCCCCAGCGGTGAATAGGCCACCAGGCTCACGCCGTTGCGGCGGCAGGCCGCCAGTGTGCCGGTCACCTCCGGGTCGCGCGTCCACAGCGAGTATTCGCTTTGCAGTGCGGCAATGGGGTGCACCTTGCAGGCCCGGTCGATCGTGGCGGCCGAGGCTTCGGACAGACCCAGGTAGCGCACCTTGCCGCTCTTGACCAACTCGGCCATGGCCCCCACGGTGTCTTCAATCGGCACCGTCTTGTCCACACGGTGCTGGTAGTACAAGTCGATCTGCTCGATCCCCAAGCGCTTCAGGCTGGCGTCGCAGCTGCTTTTCACATACTCGGGCCTGCCGCTCACGCCACGCACCGCCTCATTGGTCGGGTCGCGCAGGATACCGAATTTGGTGGCGATGAACACATCCGCCCGCCGCCCGGCAATGGCCTTGCCGATCAGCACTTCGTTGGTGTGTGGGCCATACACATCCGCGGTGTCCAGAAAGTTCAGACCCTGGTCCAGGGCGTGGTGCAGCGTGGCGATGGATTCGGCATCGTCGCGGCCAGCATAGAACTCGCTCATGCCCATGCAGCCCAGGCCGATGGCCGATAGGGTGGGGCCGTTGTGGCCAAGTACGCGTGTTTTCATGAAGTCCTCCTGTGTGTCATTGAAAATGATGGATCTCAGGCCCGTTTGGCCGGTGTCTGTAGCGCCTGGTAGGCGCAGATTTTTTTGCGAATGATCTGCAGCGTTTCGCCCAGCACGCGCTGGTCTTCCTCCAGGCGCAGGGCGTGTTGTTCCAGCATGGCCTGGCGTTCGGCCACGTTGTCAGGCGCCTGGCCTTCTCGCAGCAGCTGGGCGTAGCGTTGCATGTCGCGCATGGACATACCGGTGGAGCGCAGGCGCACCAGAAACTCCAGCCAGCGCATATCGTCGTCGTTGTAGCGGCGTGCGCCGCTGCTGCGGCCAATGGGCGCAATCAGCCCAATCTGCTCGTAGTAGCGCAGCGTGTGTGCGGACAGGCCGGAGGCCTTGGAGGCTGCGGCAATGCTCAGAAATGTGTTCATGCCGCAACTGTAAAACTTCGAGTGCACTCGAAGTCAAGGGCTGGAAAAACAGGGATTTGCGCTGGCTTGCGCTGGTTTCACGGCTTTGCCCTCCATGGAACAATGGCGGCATGCAGCGCAGACACCTTTTTGGGCTAGGAATCTCCATGGCGTGGGGTGCGGGCGCCTGGGCGGCTTTGCCCCAGCGCGACCTGACCGTGGAGCTGCGCCAGGTGGAAGAAGGGCGTGAGGATGGCACCAGTTACCGCGCTGGGCCTGGTGCCAGCGCCCCGCTGGTGCCGCAAAAGATCCAGGTGCGCAATGGCGAAAAAGGCACACTGCGCACCAACCAGCTGGTGCCTATGCAATGGGTGTCGTCGGTGCAGGCGCCGTCGCGCAACAGCGGTGCGGGGGTCTCCCAGTCGCTGCACTGGCTGGACGTGGGCCAGACCCTGACCGTGACGCCGCGCTGGCCCGGTGGCAAAAAAGAGGCCACGGTAGAGCTGGACATGGTGCAGACCGAGGCGGTGACCGACACCAACGCCGACATGCCGCGCCAGTCGCGCAAGCAAATCACCACCACTGTGACCACGCCATTGGGCGAGTGGGTCACGATTGCAGCCAGTGGCAACGCCGCGCCCAAACAGGGCAGCTACAGCAGCGAGGGCAGCACCGGTGCCCGCTGGCTGCTGCAAATCCGCGTGCTGGCGCCCTAGGCGGCCTGTGTGGCCTGCTGCGCCAGTGGGTTGGGCGTGGGTTCGGCCACCTTGTGCAAGGTGTTGCGGTCGGTGTGGTGGAAGGGCTCGTCGCGGCCCAGAATCTGCAGCACCGTGTCTTCGTCATAGCTCCAGGTGCCATCGGCATGGATGCTCACCTTGATGCGGAACTCGGTCGTCTTGAAGGCATGGTGCAGAAACGGTGCAGAGCAGATGCCGAAGGTTTCCAGGCCCTGGGTGGCCACCAGTTCAAACTCAGTCGCGTCTGCCGCGGCCTGGCCCGATGCCATGGCGATCTGGCCGCGCGGAATGGTCAGCGTGTGGATGACGGTGCCCGTGGCCGGCTCCCACAGCCAGTAGCCTACCTGGTCGTGGTAGGTCTTGACCTGGTCGGGCTTGGTGATGTGGGTGTGGTAACGCAGGCCGTACAGCAGCTGAGGGCCATTGGTTTGGGGGTCTATGGGTTGGAGCTCGACGCGCTCGTAAAACGCCTGTTTGCGCGGACCGTCGGCCTTGGGCTTCACGTCCAGGCCGCGCATGCCCTCCCAGATGCCTGCCATGCCGCGCAGCGGGCCCAGGTTGGCCAGGGTGTTGACGTCCTGGGGGAATGGTTCGGTGTAAATGTCGGCGGAATATTCGCTCATGTCGGATGGAAAAAAGCAATCAGGCTTGCGCCAGTTTGAAGGTGGAGACGACTTGGGCCAGGCGCAGCGCTTGTTCGCGCAGGCTTTCGGCGGCGGCGGCGGATTGCTCCACCAAGGCAGCATTTTGCTGTGTCATTTGGTCCAGCTCAGACACCGCGGTGTTGACCTCTCCAATGTCACTGCTTTGCTGGTTGGAGGCCGCAGAGATCGCACTGATGATGTCCGACACGCGCTGCACCGAACCCACAATTTCCGTCATGGTTTGGCCCGCATTGGCCACCAGCACCGAGCCCGATTCCACCTTGGACACCGACGCATCGATCAGGCCCTTGATTTCCTTGGCGGCAGCGGCTGATCGGCCTGCCAGGCTGCGCACTTCAGACGCCACCACTGCAAAGCCACGGCCCTGTTCGCCCGCACGTGCGGCCTCTACCGCGGCGTTCAGCGCCAGGATGTTGGTTTGAAAGGCAATGCCGTCGATGACGCTGATGATGTCCGCGATCTTGCGCGAACTGATGTTGATCTCTTCCATGGTGGAGACCACCTGGGACACCACCACACCGCCACGTGCCGCCACTTCGGCCGCGCTGGTGGC
Organism: Rhodoferax saidenbachensis; assembly: GCF_031457975.1. Lineage (GTDB taxonomy): Bacteria > Pseudomonadota > Gammaproteobacteria > Burkholderiales > Burkholderiaceae_C > Allorhodoferax > Allorhodoferax saidenbachensis_A. The sequence continues at coordinate 81,564 of NZ_JAVDXO010000013.1, read as the reverse complement.
GAACTGGTTGGCCTGCTGCGCAGATTCGGCCGATTGACGCACGGTGCCCGTGAGCTGTCCGGTGGAGGCCGAGGCGCGCTGCAGGTTGCTGGCGGTTTGCTCGGTGCGGGTGCTCAGGTCCTGGTTGCCGGTGGCAATTTCGGCGCTGGACAGGCGGATGGACTCGGACGACTGCAGCACCGTGGCAATAGACCGGTTGAGTTGCTGCGTCATGGCCTCTAGCGCATGCATCAGGTCGCCCACCTCATCGCTGCGTTGCGTGCTGGCGTCTACCGACAAATTGCCTTGCGCCACTTCATTCGCGACCGAGGCTGCACGCGCAAGTTCGTTCACGAGTTTTTTCTGCATCAGCCACGACACCCAAACCGCCAGCCCGGCAGACAGCAAGGCCAGGCCTGCCAGCACCAGACTGATGGTGCGCCCCTGGCTTTGGGACTGGGCAATGGTGCCGTCCGAGGTGGTTTCGATTTGGGCAGTCACCGCGCCCGATGCCTTCACCAATTCCTTGAACGTGGCATCGGCACGGCCCATGGCGGCGATGCCGGTATTGGGGTCAATGGCGGCGAAGTTGAGGGCCGCATCGGCCTGCTTGGCATAGGTGTCTACCAATTTGAGCACCGCGTCTACGCTGGTGCGCAGTGCGGGTTCGGTGTTGGTGCCTGCTACGGTTTCCACCACCCGTTTTACACCGGCGAGCTGGGTGGCAAAGTCGGCGCGCAGGCTTTTGATCTTGGCGTCGTCCAGCGATGCCACCAGCGCAACCGTGCGGTACACATTGGCATGCACCTCTGCCATTTGCTGGTGGGCGCTGGCGATGGTTTTGAAATCCTCCAGGCTGGCGCGGGAGGCGCTCAAGCCTTGCTCGGCCTGCCGACCCAGGAAGAACACATTGGTCTGGCCGAATAGCAAGACTACCGTCGCGGTGAGCAGCGGTGCCGCCAGCAATTTCAAACCCAGTTTCATGGTGTCTCCCTGCAGCCACCCTGGTGCGTAGGGCGCGCGTTATTTGCGTTATTTGTAAATGCCCGCACACACCGCCATGTCGTCCAGCTTCTCGCAGTACATGCTCTTGGGCTCGATCTTCTTGGTGGTGGGGTTGGTGAACTTGTAGTCTTGCCAGAACGTCCCCTTGCTCTTGGCCAACTCCACGCGCTCTTTCACAAAGGGCTTGCCGTCAATGTCCAGCATGTCGATCAGGTTGGCCCCCACCTGCTTGGCGTTGGCGCCATGGGCGCGCACCGTGCCGTCCAGACCATAGACCACGAGGTACAGGTCACGGTCCACCCACTTGGGGTCTTTGGCGGTCACTTCGTTGTAGACCTTGGTCTTGTCGGCGCCCGCAGCCTTCAGGGCCACAACGCCCTTTTTCACCATGGCCGTGGCTTCTTCGGCCGTAGCTTTGGCCTGCGCGTGTGCGGCCAAGGGCAGGCACAGGGCCGCCAGCGAAATCGTCAAGGTGCACAGGGAAAGGGAGGGCTTCATGGTGAATCCTGGGGAGTTGTTGGGGGATAGCCCAACTTATACTGCAGCCGCTGGGGGCAAGCAACAAGAGCTTGCCCCTATTTAGATAAAAAACCGCCCTTAGCCCTCGTGGATTGGGCGCGAGCAGCTATCAAAACGATAGTAACTCGCCCATACTCTCTTTCCATTACTCCCTTGAGGGGGGCTACTTTTTCGCGACTGCGTCGGCCAGGGCCTGCAGAGCGGCAGTGACCGCGGCCAGGGCGTTGGCATCCAGCGGCTCCAGCTGGCTGGCCAGCGCGGCGACGGCGGCAGCCCCTTGCGCTTGCAACTGGCCAATGGCCTGGCCCGCCACCTTGGGCGACTCAAAGCCCTTGCTTTGCAGCAGCACGGCACCTGCCGTGTCCACCAGCTTGAAGTAGAACTGCCCGTCTTTCTCGCGGTACTGCTTGAACGACGCCAGGGCCACCTTGGCGGCCTTGCCGGTGTTGGTGTGCACCACGGTGCCCAGGCCGCGCAGGCCCACAGCGCTGCGCAGCTGTGCCATGAAGGGCGTGGCAATCGCACGCGCTTTTTGTGCACCAGCCAACAGCAGGGCTTCCACCTTTTCAGGGTGGGCCATGTAGTCTTCGTAGGCAGCGCGCATGGGGGCAATTTCGCGGTCGATGCGTTCGAACAGCAGGGTCTTCGCATCACCCCAGGCAATGCCTTTCGCGTATGCCTTGCGCAGGGCTTGCGTCTCTTCGTCGGAGGCAAAGGCCTGGTAAATCTGGAACAGGGCCGAGCCTTCGGTCTCCTTGGGTTCGCCAGGCGCGCGCGAGTCGGTCTTGATGCCAGCAATCAGTTTCTTGAGCTGCTCGCGGCTGCTGAACAGCGGGATGGTGTTGTCGTAGCTCTTGCTCATCTTGCGACCGTCCAGGCCAGGCAGCGTGGCGACGGACTCTTCAATCTCGGCCTGCGGCGGCACAAAGTGCTCGCCGTAGCGGTGGTTGAAGCTGGCGGCCATGTCGCGCGCCATTTCGATGTGCTGGATCTGGTCGCGTCCCACGGGCACCTTGTGCGCGTTGAACATCAAGATGTCTGCGCCCATGAGCACCGGGTACATGAACAGGCCCGCGTTGACGTCAGCATCCGGGTCCACACCAGCCGCAGTGTTCTTGTCCACCGAGGCCTTGTAGGCGTGGGCGCGGTTGAGCACGCCCTTGCCGGTCACGCAGGTCAGGAACCAGGTGAGTTCGGGGATTTCGGGGATGTCTGACTGGCGGTAGAAGGTGACGTGGTCGGGGTTCAGGCCCGCGGCCAGCCAGCTCGCAGCAATCTCCAGCGTGGAGCGCTGGATGCGCGCAGGTTCGTCAATCTTGATGAGCGCATGGTAGTCGGCCAGAAAGTAGAAGCTTTCCACGCCCGGCGTCAGGCTGGCGCGCACAGACGGGCGGATGGAGCCCACGTAGTTGCCCAGGTGGGGTGTGCCGGAGGTGGTGATGCCGGTGAGGAAGCGAACAGTGCTCATGGAAACAGACAATCAGAAAATGCCAAAGAAGAGATGCTCAATGCACCAGGGCCGACAGCGGGCTCAGCAACAGGTCCAGCAGGCCAAAGGTCAGTGCCATCACCGGTTGCATCCACAGCGTGCTGATCACGCCCGCCACAACCAGTGCCATCACCACAAAGAAGCCCCAAGGTTCAATGCGTGAGACCAGCAGGGCCTGCTTGAGGGGTAGCAGGCCCACCAAAATGCGGCCGCCATCCAGCGGGGGCAGTGGGAACAGGTTGAAGGCAAACATCACAACGTTCACCAGCACACCGCCCTGGCACATCTTCAGAAAGAAGGGTTCTGTCACACCTGCGCCTTGCAGCAGGTACAGGCCAATGCCCCATGCCAGCGCCATGGCAAGGTTGGCGCCAGGCCCCGCCAGAGCTACCCACACCATGTCGCGCTTGGGGTTGCGCAGGTTGCCAAAGCGCACCGGCACCGGCTTGGCGTAACCAAACAAAAACGTACCCGAGGTGGCGAAGTACAGCAAGAGCGGCATCAGGATGGTGCCCACGGGATCGATGTGCTTAGCCGGATTCAGCGTGATGCGGCCCAGGGACCAGGCGGTTTTGTCGCCAAAGTAAAGGGCGGCGTAGCCATGGGCCGCTTCATGGACCGTGATGGCAAACAGCACGGGCAGCGCGTAAATGGCAACGGTTTGAATCAGTTGTGCAAAGTCCACAGGGCAATTGTCTCAGAGTGAAATGGGGGCAAAGGGTGGATCTAGAGTCCGATGGCGGCGAGATCACCGCCACCTTGGCGGATCACCTCGGGTGTCTCGCCAGTCAGGTCGATCACCGTGGTGGGTTCTGCGGCGCAGGCACCGGCATCGATGACGGCGGCGATCTGGTGCTCGTAGCGGTCGCGGATGTCCTGCGCATCGTTCAGGGGTTCCGTCTCACCGTTTGCTATCAAAGTCGTAGCTAGAAGCGCAGAGCCGTGGAGGGCTAGCAGCTCCTGCAGCGTCTTGTGCTCGGGCACGCGCAGGCCAATCGTCTTACGTGAGGGGTGGCTCACGCGGCGCGGCACTTCCTTGCTGGCTTCCAGAATGAAGGTATAGGCGCCCGGCGTGGCGGCCTTGAGCAGGCGGTACTGGGTGTTGTCCACACGGGCATAGCTGGCCAGCTCGCTGAGGTCGCGGCACAGCAGGGTCAGGTGGTGCTTGTCGTCCACCCCGCGGATGCTGCGCAGCTTGTCGGCCGCGGCCTTGTCATCCAGGTGGCAGACCAGCGCGTAGCTGGAGTCGGTAGGCACGGCCAGAATGCCGCCTTTTTCAAGTAGGCCTACTGCCTGCTTGAGCAGGCGGGGTTGGGGGTTGTCGGGGTGAACTTCGAAATACTGCGCCATGGCACGGCAAACGCTTGCGCGCTCGTTCTCTTGTTTTTATTGGATGCGGGAGCTCAGCAACTCCCATACGGGGGTGAGACCACTGGGCAACGCGGGCAGGGTGCCCAGCTCGGTGTGGCTTTCATCGGGGCTGTGGAAGTCGCTGCCGCGCGAGGCGGCCAGGCCAAATTCCTTGGCCGTCTCGGCGTAGATCTGGTACTCCGGCACCGAGTGGCTGCCGGTTACCACTTCCACGCCTTGGCCGCCGTAGCCCTTGAATTCGGTGAACAGCGCAAACTCTTCGTTGGGCGTGAACTTGTAGCGTGCCGGGTGGGCAATCACGGCCATGCCGCCGGCCCCAGTAATCCAGGTGACGGCGTCCTTCAGCGTAGCCCAGCGGTGTGGCACAAAACCGGGCTTGCCCTCAGTCAGGTACTTGCGGAAGACCTCGTTGGTCTCCCGGCATACGCCGCTTTCCACCAGAAAGCGGGCGAAGTGGGTGCGCGAAATCAGCTCGGGGTTGCCAACAAACTTCAGCGCGCCTTCGTAGGCACCCTGGATGCCGACCTTGGCCAGGCCGTCTGACATTTCCATGGCGCGCTCTTTGCGGCCGCCCCGGGTCTGGCGCAGACCCTGGCGCAGGGTCTCGTTGTCGGCGTCAAAACCCAGACCGACGATATGGACGGTCTGGTTCAAAAAGGTGATGGAGATTTCCACGCCCGTCAGGTACTGCATGCCCTCGGCATGGGCCGCATCGCGGGCGCGCTGCAGGCCACCCACCTCGTCGTGGTCGGTCAGTGCCCACAGTTCCACACCATTGCCCCTGGCGCGCGCAGCCAACGCTTCGGGCGTCAGGGTGCCATCGGACACCACAGAGTGGCAATGGAGGTCGGCGTTGAGTTGGGTAGTCACCGGACCATTTTAGGCCCAGGCACTAAAACGCTGGCGCGACGGTGTATTCGCGGACCTCACCCGTCACCGGGTGCGGAAAACTCAGCAGGCCGGAGTGCAGCAACAGCCGGTCCGCCTGGGCCTGTACCTCGGGCGGCGCGTACAGCGTGTCGCCCACCATGGGGTGGCCGATGGCCTGCATGTGCACGCGCAACTGGTGGGTGCGCCCGGTGACCGGCTCCAGCTCCACGCGCGAGGTGTTGGCGGCGGTGTTTAGCGCGGTGCAGCGCCAGCGTGTAAGGGCGCTTTGCCCCTCGGCGTGGTTGATGGTGCGTTTGGGCCGGTTGGGCCAGTCCACCAGCATGGGCAGGTCAATCTCGTGCCATTGCGCGTCCATGGCCAGCAGGCCGGTCACCACGGCCGTGTAGCGCTTATCCACGCGGCGTTGTTCAAACGCCAGGTTCAGCACGCGCTGGGCTGGCAGCCCACGCGCCAGCACCACCAGGCCCGAGGTGTCGCGGTCCAGTCGGTGCACGATGAGGGCGTCGGGATATCGCGCCTGCACGCGTTTGCTCAGGCAGTCCGCCTTCTCGGGGCCGCGCCCTGGTACGGTCAGCAGCCCCGATGGCTTATTGAGCACTACGATGGCATCGTCGGCGTAAACCACCTCCAGCGGCAAGGTGGCGAAATCTTCAATGGGGAGCATCGTTTTGCGAGATAAGCCGCTGTACGGTTTCGCACAGCTCGTTGACGTCATTGGGTTTGTAGATCAGGGCGTTTGCCCCTTCCTGCAGGGCACGCTGTTCGATTTCGGGCGTCACATAGCCCGATGCCAGCGCCACCGGCAGGTCCGGGCGTATCGCCTTGGCATGGCGCAGCAGGTCCACTCCGCTGTAGCCCGGCATGTTGTAGTCGGTCACCAGCAGGTCAAAGGCCTCGGGCTGCGCCTGCAGCGCGGCCTGGGCCTCATGCGGGTCGGTGAAGGTGGTGACTGCAAAGCCCTTGCGCGTCAGCACGCGCGCAACCAGAAACACCAGGGCCTGGTCATCGTCCACATACATCACATGGCGTCCCCGGCCGCGCACCTCTTGCACCACTTCCGGTTCGGCCGCGGCCACCGGTAGTTGCGAGGTGGCGGGAAAGTACAGCGTGAACACGCTGCCCTGGCCCAGGGTACTTTGCACGTCAATGGCGCCCTGGTGGGTCTGCATGATGCCGTGCACCACCGACAGGCCCAGGCCCGTTCCCTGGCCCACCTGGCGGGTGGTGAAAAAGGGTTCAAAAATACGCTGCATGGTCTCTTGCGACATACCACCGCCCGTGTCTCGCACGCGCAGCGTGACATAGCGGCCCGGCGCCAGCCCGAAGCGGTCGCTGAACGGCAGGTTGATGTCGGTGCTGCTGAGTTCAATGGTCACCGAGCCCTTGTTTTGCCCAATGGCCAGCAGCGCGTTGGTGCACAGGTTCAACAGCGCCTGCTCCACCTGCGTGGCATCGGCCAACACCGAATCGCACTGCTCCGGCACCTCCATGCGCAACTCCACTGCTGGGGGTAACGCCACCTTCACCAGACGTGCGGTTTCCTGTACCACTTCGGCCAGCTGGATGGGGGTACGCTTGGGCGGCTCGTTGCGGCTGAAGGTCAGAATCTGGCGCACCAGGTCGCGGGCGCGGCGCCCGGCCTTGTCGATCTCGTACAGGCTAGTTAGGGACGGGGAGTCGGCGGGCGTGTCCTGCTTGGCCAAATCCACATTGCCCAAAATGGCACTGAGAATGTTGTTGAAATCGTGCGCAATGCCGCCCGCCATGGTGCCCATGGCTTGCATTTTTTGGGACTCGCGCAGTTGGGTTTCCAGCGCGGTGCGCTGCGCTTCGGCCATTTTCTTAGCGGTCAGGTCGCGCGCAAAAATGGTGGTGACCGCCCCATGGGCGCTTTGCTCGCCGCGCCGGTCCGCCGGGTCGGTGTCGGGCAGGCGCAGCGGCGCACGCGTGCGTAGACGGCGTTCTAGCGACACACTGATCTCCACATAAATCTGCTTGCCCAGCAGGGTGGTCGCAGTGAACTCGCCGAGCATGGCCTGCGCTGGCACATTGCCCGCGCTCAAGGCCAGCTCCACATCGGGCAAGAAATGCCCCAGTTGAGCGCCAAAGGCCTGGTCGGCCGGGCATTCAAACAGCGCAGTGGCGGCGGGGTTGAAGACGGTGATGCACTGTTTTTCGTCGATGCACAGAATCGCATCCAACGACGAGTTGATGATGGCGGCCATGCGGTTTTCGCTGAGCAGCAGATCTTCATTGCGCTGGCGCAGCACGGCGGCGCTCTCTTGCAGCGCGTGGCGCTGCGTCAGCAGCGGTCCCTGATCAATCACCGCGCAAATAAAGTGCGCCAGTTCGTCCAGCGGGTTCTCGATGCGTGCAATGTGCAGGTCACCCGTGAAGCTACCGCGCGAGCCGGCCAAAAACGCCACCTCGTTGACCTCGCTGGTGCCTTCCTGTTTGGCGCTGGAAAACGCCACCGCCACTTCGTCCGCATGCTCGGCATCCACAAAGGGCAGTAGGAAGTTGAGTGGTGCGTCACTTTCCAGTGGCTGGAACAGCCGCAGCGCCATGGCATTGCTGGCCAGCACCAGGCCTTCTTCGTCCACCACCATGAGCGCCAGCGGCACGTTGGAGAACAGCGTGGCAAAACGCTCGGAGGCACCTTCGGCTTCCTGTTGGGAGTAGCGCAGCGCCTTGTTCTGGATTTCCAGCTCGGCCTGGTACTTGCGCAGGTCCTCGATCATTTGCGACGGCGCATAGCCGTCGATGATCATGTGTTGCTTGGTGCGCCCCTCGCGCTCGGGCAAACCCGTGCGCGCAGTCAGGCGGATTTTTTTGCGGCGGGACAGTGCGGCCATTTACTGGCGCACAACGCTGTTGCCGGGCGCAAAGCGCTGCGCCTGCAAGGGGCTGTTCGCCGCAATGTAGGCGCGCAGCACCTCGGCATCCACAAAGCCGGTGTCCACATAGGTGGGGTGGGTGATCAGCTTGGGATAGCCATCGCCGCCCACAGCCTGGAAGTTGTTCACGACCAGGCGGTAGGTTTTGGTGGCGTCCACGGCCGCGCCGCGGATGCGCGCACTGCTGACGACGCCCCCGTTGATGACCAGCTCCACCCCCGCAAACTGCGGGAAGGCGCCGGCACCGGCCGACATCTTGGCCACGGCGTTCAGGTAGGCCAGCACCTCGGTGCCCGTGAAATCCACCGTGGCAATGGTGTTGCCGAAGGGCTGGACCTTGAGCACATCCTTGTAGGTCAGCGTGCCCGCAGGCAGCGAGTCGCGCACGCCACCCGCGTTGACCACCGCAAAGTCGGCCCGCGTACGGTCCATCATCGACAGGCCCACCAAGACGCCCATGGCGGCGGGCTGGGCGCGGATGATGCTGCGGTCTCCCTCAATGCGGGCATCGCTGCTGCCCACCGCCACGCCTAGTTTTTCCTGGCCCACGTTCTGGTAGGGCGTCAGCAGCTGCAGCATGGTGGGGTCTTCGGCAATCTCGCTGGTGTAGAAGGCCTTGGTCGATTTGCCTTCTGCGTCCTTCACCGTCTTCTTCAAATTGATGGGGATGAGTGCGTAGCGCACCAACTTGAACTCGCCGTTGCGGTATTCAAAGTCGGCACGGCCCACGTACTTGCCCCACTCGTGGGCTTGCACGATCCAGGTGCCGTTTTGCCGGTCGGGGGCGCAGGGCGTGCCGGGCACATAGGCCTCGTCGCGCACGTTCTCAGCCTTCATGCACACCGGGTTTTGCGAGTGCCCACCCACCACCAGGTCAATGCCCTTGACGGCGCGCGCCATCTCTACATCCCCCTCAGCCTGGGTGCCGTGCTGGCCGTTCACATAGTGGCCCATGTGCGTGGCGGCAATCACGACATCGGCCTTGGCGCGCAGCTCGGGCACGACCTGGTTGGCCTCGGCAATCACGCTGCGAAATTCCACGCCCTTCACGTTGTCGGGGTGCACCATCTTGTAGGTGTCTTCCGTAGTCAACCCCATCACACCCACGCGCACACCGCCCAAGTTGAAGATCTTGTAGGGCGTAAACATGCGCTGACCGTTGTCATAAATGTTGGCCGACAGCATGGGGAAGGTGGCCAGGTCGCGCTGCATCTTCAGCACCGCACGCGGCTTGTCAAATTCATGGTTGCCCACGGCCATGGCATCAAAGCGCAGCAGGTTCATGCCGCGGAAGTCGGGCACGGCGTCCTGCAGGTCGGACTCGGGTACACCGGTGTTGATGTCGCCCCCGCTGAGCAGTAGCACATGGCCGCCTTTGGCCGCTACTTCGGCACGCACCTGGTCCACCACCGTCTTCTGGGCAGAAAGGCCGTATTCGCCATCGTTGTTTTTCCAGAACCGGCCATGGTGGTCGTTGGTGTGCAGGATGGTGATGGCGTAGGTGGTGTCCTTGGCCGGCGTGACACCGCCCAAGGGAGCACAGCCCGCTAGGGCCAGCGCGATCAAGAGGGTGGGGGTGGAGCGGAATGAAATCATGACGACACCTCTAGCGGGGTTGCACATTGCGTATCTTGTTTATATCAAATTCACTCACTGGCGCAGCTGCATTGCCCCAGCTGCTGCGCACAAAAGTGAGCACGGAGGCGATGTCGGTATCGGACAGGGTGAGCATGAACGGGGGCATGCCATGGGGCTGAGGGTTCTGCGCGGTGGCGGGCGCAAACCCCCCATGCAGCACGGTCAGCACCAGGTTGTTGGTGTTGGCCATTTGCACCGCGCGGTTGCTTGCCAGCGCGGGGTAGGCGCCCGCTTTTCCTTCGCCCTGTTTGCCATGGCACTGTGAACATTGCTTATCGTAAATGCGCGCACCAACGGTGGACATCAGTGAGCTGCTAGGCGCGGCCGCTGGTGCGGTTGGGGTGCTGGCGGGCATCGGCCCCAGCGACGCCAGGTAGGTGGCCATGGCCACCGCATCGTCAGGCAACAAATACTGGGTGCTATGGCGCACTACCTCCGCCATGGGGCCATTCACCACGGCATGGCGGTTGATACCCGCAGTGAGCAGCGCCGCCGTGTCTTCACGTGACCAACCGGATACGGACGCTTCTTCGGCGGATGTCAGCGAGGGCGCGTACCACAGCTCACCAGGCAGCGTAGCACCCGCCAACGATTTGCGTGGCTCCACTGAACCCCAGGCGTTGCGCGCGCCGTGGCATTCACTGCAGTGCGCCAACCCTTGAACCAAGTAGGCGCCACGTGCCATTTCGGGCGCAACGGAGGCCGCCGCAGGTACCACGGTATCCGCTGGCGTGAAATACAGCGTGCGCCACACCCAGAGTGCGGCCTGGGTACGGTAGGGCCAGCCTAGCGTGTGCGGTGTATTCGCGTTGGCTGCGGTTGGCAAGGACTGCAAGTAGGCCCACAGTGCATCAGCATCCTCCCGTGTGACATGGGTATAGCTGGTGTACGGAAAGGCGGGGTACAGCAGGCGCCCGTCTTTCGACTGGCCATGGTGCAGGGCCTGCCAGAAATCGTCTGCGCTCCAGCGACCCAGGCCCGCGTTGGGGTCCGGTGTGAGGTTGCTGGAGTACACGGTGCCAAACGGTGTGGAAATGCCCTTGCCGCCGGCGTAGGGTTGGCCACCGGTCGCGGTGTGGCACAGCGCGCAATTGCCTAGGCGCGCCAAGTAGGCGCCGCGTGCAATCTGGGTGGCGGTAGCCGGAGCGTCAGGCGAGCGAGGCGCAGATTGCGCACTGTTGCGCGGTACAGACCACCAGACGGCCAGAGCCCCCAGGGCCAATGCCAGTGCCAGCGTCCACGCAACTTTGACAGGTGTTTTCATGGGTCAGGGTGTTGGGCTGCAGGTCGGCAGGGTAGGGCCGCTGGCTGCAGCGGCTGGCCGCGCCGTAGCGGGTTTTGCCGGCACGGGCACGGCCTGCGCCGCCAGCCATTGGGTGACGGCGTTCACATCGGTGGAGCTGAGTTTGCGGGCCACCTCGGCCATGCAATCGGGCGCGCGGGCTTTGCGCTGGCCGGTTTGCCAGCCGCCCAGTTGGGCATTCAGGTAGTCACGCGGCAAGCCCAGCAATCCGGGCGTGGCGGGCAAAACCCCCGTCAGCGCGGTTCCATGGCATTGCACACAGGCCGGAATGCCCAGGGCGCGGTCGCCTTGCAGTACCAATGACTTACCACGCTGCAGCACCGCTGCAGGTGCCGTGGCGGCGGCGGGGGGCGGGTAGGGCACATCCAGGCTGGCAAAGTAGTCGGCCATGTCGTGCAGGTACTCGGGCGAGAGCGGGGCGATCAGGCCGTTCATCAGCGCATAGTGGCGACGACCCTCGGCAAAGTTCATCAACTGGTTGAACAGGTAGCCCGCAGGCTTGCCCGCCAGCCGCGGGTAGTAGCCATCGGGGCCGGCTTTGCCTTGGTCGCCGTGACAGGCGGTGCAGGCTTGGGTGCGCTCGGCCATGGGGTGCTTGTCCTGCGCCTGGCCTGGCAGCGGGGCCAGACTGGTCAGCAGGGCCAGGGCAACTGAAAGAGAGAAACGGGGGGGTGTGAAGCGGCGTATCCAGGCGGGCATGCCGCAAGCTTACCCCAGGGGCGTATCTACTGCGGGTCCACCCACACCACCGGTTTGCCCTTGGCCAGCCAAGCATCGAACTGCGGGCCATACACGACCTCAATGCGCGGGCGCTTGACCTTCAGCGTGGGCGTGACAAAGCCGTTCTCGGGTGTCCAGGCGGTGGTGACCACGGCCAGGCAGTCCAGCTTTTCGTGCGGGGACAGCTTGGCGTTGGTGGTTTTCAGGTGCAGTTGCAGCGACTCGGTGAGGGTCTGCCGGCCCTCGGTGGTCTGGCTGCGGGCGGCGGCGTCTTGCGACAGCATCACCACGGCCAGCGGCTGGGGGTAATTGGCACCGGTCACGGCACAGGCTTCGATGTCGGGGTGCAGCACCAGCAGGTCTTCCAGTGGGGCTGGGGCGATGTACTTGCCCTTGCTGGTTTTGAACATGTCCTTGACGCGACCGGTGATGCTCAAAAAGCCCTGCGCGTCGATCTGGCCCTTGTCGCCGGTGCGCAGCCAGCCATCGGCCGTGAAGGCGGCGGCGGTCTGCGCTTCTTCACGGTAGTAGCCCGTCATCAAGGCTGGGCAGCGCATCTGGATTTCGCCAGTCTCGGCGTCAATGCGGCTTTCCACACCCGCGTAAGGCAGGCCCACCGATCCCGTCTGGTGCGAGCCCGGCAGGGTGGAGTGCGACACGCCGCTGTTTTCGGTCATGCCGTAGACCTCGATCAGGTCCAGCCCCAGGTTGCGGTACCACTGCAACACATCGGCGGGCATGGGGGCGGCACCTCCGGCGGCCAGGCGGCATTGGTCCAGTCCCAGGCCCTTGAGAATCTTTTTGCGCACCAGGCCGCCGATGAGCGGTATGCGCAGCAGCTTTTGTAACTTGGCCGCCGGCATCTTGCTGTGCACCCCCTGCTGGAACTTGACCCACAACCGTGGCACCGAGAAGAAGATGGTGGGCCGGGCGCGTTGCAGGTCCTGCAGGAACGTGTCCAGCGACTCGGCAAAAAAGATGTGCCCGCCGTAGCGCAGCGAGGCCTGCTCCACCAGCATGCGTTCGGCCACATGGGCCAGCGGCAGGTAGGAGATGTAGCGGTCGTTGCTGTCCATGCGCACGCGGGCGGTAGCGCTGGACAGGCCCCAGGCCATGGTGTTGAAGGTGTGCACCACGCCCTTGGGTTGGCCAGTGGTGCCCGAGGTGTAGATGATGGTGCTGACCTGCTCACCCGGTGCCGTGGGATGCCCGGCCAATGGGGCGTTGGCCTTGACCAGATCGGCCCACTGCAATGCAGGTACCGTGGGAGCCAGGGGCAGGGCAATCAGTGGCATCTCGGCGGGCACGCCGGTGCGCAGGTTGTCGGTGTCGTCCAGCTTGCCGATGAACAGCGCTTTGGCCTCGCTGTGCGCCAGGATGTAGGCCAGTGATTCGCCGTTGAAGGTGGGGTAGATGGGTACGGACACATGGCCCGCCATCACGATGGCTAGATCCGCCAGGATCCAGTGCGCGCTGTTTTTGCCAATGATGGCCACGCGGCTGCCCTGGGGCCAGCCCTGGGCCTGCAACCAGGTTGCCATGCAGCGCACTTGCCACGCTGCTTCGGACCAAGTGATGTCTTGCACCACGCCGCCGCCGGTCGGCTGCGAGAGGTAAATCTGGTTGCCACGTTCCTTCTCCCAGCGGTACAGGCATTGCAACGGCAGATCGCTGGGCGATACGGTGATCGTGGTCATGAAGGCTCCCTATGGTGAATTGCCCATTCTTGGGGCGCCCTGGATGCGGGGCAATGGTGTTCACCCTAGGTAACGTGGTGCGGCGGCCTTGGTGTTTTTACGGTGTTGGCACCGGCCAGGCCATGGGCTGCTCCACTACCAAATCGCTGCGGGCCTGGGCGACGCAGGGCAGAAACCAGCCCTCCGCCTTTTCCTCCGCGCTCACGCCGGGCCAGTCGATTTGGTAGGCCACGGTGCCCTCCGCCAAGCGGCACAGGCAGGTGCGGCAGGTGCCATTGCGGCACGAGCTGACCAGCTCCACGCCTGCAGCCAAACCGGCTTGCAATACGCTGCTGCCAGCGGATGCTACAAACGTCCAGCCATCGGGTTCGATACGAACCTGGAACACTTCCGGCGCTGGGGATGGAGGGGGGAAATCGGGCATCAAAACGCGGTGGAGGGAGGGTTTCTACGAATGCTGCGACAATCACGCTCTTTTTTTCAATTTTGCGTGAGTTTGCGTTTAGACATGTCCGATACGACTACTTTCAAGGTTCGCCCCGCCACACTGCGCGATGCCAAAGCCATCGCCGAGCTCCACAACTCCACCGTGCGCGAAGCTTTTAAGAGCATGCTGGCCGACACCCCGGTGCCCGCCGTTCCCCTGGAAAAGCGCCAGGCTTACTGGCGTGAGGCCATCGAATACGCCGAGCCGCAGGTGCAAGTGGCCCTGGACGACGACAAGATCGTCGGCTTTGTGGGTTTCGACCGTTCGCGTGACAAGGGTACACCCCCCACCATGGGCGAGATCTGGGCTATCTACGTGGTTTCCAGCCACTGGGACAAGGGCGTGGGTCTGGCCCTGTGGGATGCGGCCCGCGAAGGCCTGCAAGACGAAGGCTGCACCCACGTGAGCGTGTGGCTGCCGATTGCCAACGAGCGCGCCATGCGCTTCCATGAGCTTGCCGGCTTCAAGCGTGAAATGTCCAGCGCCAAAACGGTGCCTATTGGCACCGTGAAGATCGAAGAAATCCGCCTCAAGCGCCCGCTGAACTGAGGCGTTTGACCACTACGCTGCCGATCGAGTAACCGGCACCAAACGAGCAGATCACCCCCACCTCACCCGCCGCAATGTCGGCGTGGTGGCGGTGGAAGGCGATGATGGAACCAGCCGACGCCGTGTTGGCAAATTCGTCCAGGATCACCGGCGCATCGTCCAGCGTGGCTTCGCGGCCTAATAGCTTCTTGGCAATCAGCTGGTTCATGCCCAGGTTGGCCTGGTGCAGCCAGAAACGGCGCACGTTTTGTGGCGTCATCCCCAAGCTCTCCAAGTGTTGCTCCATGTGCTCCGCGGCCATGGGGCACACCTCTTTGAACACCTTGCGGCCTTCCTGGCGGAACAGCTGGTCGCGGTCTTCGGGGTTGCGGTCTTCGGCGCGCCACATGAAGCCGTGGTTGTTGCGGATGTTGTTGCTGAAGGTGCTCAAGAGTTTGGTGCCCAGCACTTCAAAGGCACCGGCGGGTGCCAGGTCCAGCCGCTCCACCAGAATGGCTGTGCACACATCACCAAAGATGAAGTGGCAGTCCCGGTCTATCCAGGCCTGGTGGGCCGAGGTGATTTCGGGGTTCACCACCAGCACCGCACGCGCGCTGCCGCAGCGTACCGCGTTCACTGCCTGCTCCAGTGCAAACGTGGCCGACGAACACGCCACATTCATGTCAAAGCCGTAGCCCTGCACACCTAGCGCGGTCTGGATTTCCACTGCCATGGCGGGGTAGGGGCGCTGCATATTGGCAGCGGCGCAGATCACGCCATCCACATCGGCTGCGGTCTTGCCCGCAGCCTGCAGCGCGTCCTGGCAGGCCTTCACGGCAATCTCAGCCATTAGTGAGATCTCGGTGTCAGGGCGCGGCGTGAAGTGCGGGCGCATGCGCGTGGGGTCCAGCACGCCGGTCTTTTCCATCACGTAGCGGCGCTGAATGCCCGAGGCCTTTTCGATGAACTCCGCGCTGGAGTCTGTCAGCGCCGTGTGCGTGCCGGCCGCAATCGCGTCGGCGTGTGCTTCGTTCTGCAGTGCGGCGTAGGCGTTGTAGGCGGCTACCAACTCGGCGTTGGTAATCACGTTGGGTGGGGTGAACAGGCCTGTACTGCTGATGGCGACACGGTGCATGGTGAATTTCTGGTTCGTTTGGGCGCAGCGGCTGCCAGCGCCGGGGCGCATTATCCGCTGAAGCCCTGACAGTCCCGGGCGTTACAGCGGGCCTGTGCATGCAGGGTGCTTCGCGCTACGCTGTGACTATCTTTGCCCCGCATATTCAGGAGACACGCATGACCCACTTTCGCGGCTGGGCCGCCCACAGCAAGACCGCCCCGCTGGAACGGCTGGACTTTGACCCCGGCCCGCTGGATGCCGAGGACGTGGAAATTGCCGTGGAGTACTGCGGCGTCTGCCACTCCGACCTGGCCATGGTGGACAGCGAGTGGTTTCCCACCAGCTACCCCGTGGTGCCGGGACATGAGGTGGTGGGCACCATCGTGGCCGTGGGGTCGAACGCCAAGGGCCGCAGTGTGGGCCAGCGCGTGGGTCTGGGCTGGCACAGCAAGAGCTGTCTGCACTGCAATTTTTGCGTGGGCGGTGAGCAAAACCTGTGTGGCAAGCGCCAGCCCACCATCATCGGCCGCCATGGTGGCTTTGCAGACAAGGTGCGCGCGCACTGGAGCTGGGCCTTGCCCATTCCAGAAGCGCTGGACCCGGCCGCAGCAGGTCCACTCATGTGCGGCGGTGGCACCGCGTTTTTGCCTTTTGTGATCCACGACATCAAACCTACGGACAAAGTAGGAGTGGTCGGCATTGGTGGTCTAGGCCACCTCGCCGTCAAGTTCGCCAAGGCCTGGGGTTGCGATGTCACCGCCTTCACCTCCAGCCCGTCCAAGCGTGAGGAAGCGCTGGCGCTGGGCGCGCACCGCACCGTGTCCAGTGTGGATGTGAAAGAGCTCAAGGCCTATGCGGGCCAGCTGGACTTTTTGCTGGTGACCGTGGGCGCAAGCTTGGAGTGGGATGCGCTCATCGGCACACTGGCGCCCAAGGGCCGTCTGCACATGGTGGGCGTGGTCACCGAGGCCATGAAGGTCCGCACCAGCGGCCTGCTGTCGTGGCAGCGCAGCATCTCCGCATCGCCCACACCATCGCCCGCCACGTTGGGCAAGATGATGGAGTTTTGCGCCCGCCACGGCATTGCGCCGCAGGTGGAGCACTTCCCCATGTCCAAGGTCAACGATGCGCTGGACCACCTGCGCAGCGGCAAGGCACGCTACCGCGTGGTGCTGGATGCCGACTTCGTCTGACGCACCCCTGTTGTTGCAAACGCTGCGACTGGACCCCGCGGCACACCCGCGCGGGCAGCCGCACCTCAGCGCGGCCAGCGGGCTGGTGCGTGTGGGGCAGCGCCTGTATGTGGTGGCGGATGATGAACTGCACCTGGGGGTGTTTGAAGACATTGCCGCGACTGGTGGCAAGCCCGTCAACGGTACGCTGCTGCGCCTGCTGGAGGGCGAACTGCCGCAGGACAAGGGCAAGCGCAAAAAGGCCAAACCGGATTTCGAAAGTCTGGCGCTGTTGCCACCGCTGCCGGGCTGTCCAGCGGGTGCCTTGCTGGCGCTGGGCTCTGGCTCCAAGCCGCAACGCCACGCGGCCGTGCTTCTGGCGTTGGATGCACACGGTGTGCCCAATGGCCGCAGTGCGCTGGTGGATCTGGAGGCGCTGTACGTGCCGCTGCACAAAGAGTTTGCCGATCTGAACATCGAGGGTGCATGGGTGGCCAGCGGCGAACTGTTGCTGCTGCAGCGTGGCAACAAAGGCAACGCGCGCAACGCCTGTATTCGCTACGACTGGAACCAGGTGGCCCCTTGGCTCAGCGGCCAGCGCGCCGAGCCACCAGCGGCAAAGAGCGTGCAGACCATTGCGCTGGGCGAGGTGGATGGCGTGCCACTAGGCCTGACCGATGGCGCGGCCCTGCCGGGCGGGGAATGGGTGTTCAGCGCGGTGGCTGAGGATACGGATGACAGCGTGCAAGACGGGGCCTGCGTAGCCTCTGCGGTGGGCATCGTGGGACCTGATGGGCTGGTGCGCAGGATGCAGCGCCTGCACGGGGCGCCCAAGGTGGAAGGCATTGTGGTGCAAGCCGAGGGGGACGATTGGGTCCTGACGCTGGTGACGGACCCGGACGACCCGCAGGTAGCGGCGCGGGTGTTGCAGTTACGCATAAAAAAGAGCCGCTAGCCCCCGTCAAACGTGCGCTAGCAGCTCCTTATTTCATAGCGCATCACTGCGCCAGGTAGTAATCCGAAGAAGGGGCCTTACGCCTCCCCGCCAAAGCGCTTGGTGAGGTTGTCGATGTACTGCTCCACCATCTTCTCGAACTCGGCCTCGGTCACTGGGCCTACCACCATCTTCATGAGGCCGGGCAGGGGCAGGGTCAGTTCGCCCTGAATCTCCAGCTCCAGCTTGGTGGATTTTTTGTTGTCGGTGATCTTCCAGCTGCCGGATACCAGCGCGTTGCCTTCTCCCTTTACGGGGGTCCACACCACGGTGCCCTTGGCCTTGTTGGATACGTATTTGGACGCATAGACGGTCTGCAGGCTGATGGAGGCAATGCCGATCTTTTCCATCTCCCAGCGGTAGGCGCCGCCGCCCAGGTCCACCAGTTTGTCGACCTTGGGGAAGTGGCTGGCGGAGGTGGGGACGTCCGAGAGGACGTCGAAGACCTCGGCGGCCTTGGCCTTCACTTCAAATTCGTAGCCCAGGTTGATCTCTACGGTAACGGCCATGGTGTGTGTCTCCTTGTTGTAAATGGTGGTCGGCGCATGTTACTGCGCTTGGCCGGGGCCGGTCTGGAGCCGGCTGCCTAGAAAGTGTGGACGTCAGTGCGGGCCGCGCAGGCGCTGCAGGGTCAGCTGCAGCAGCCGGGCATCCGAGCTGGCGCGGTGGCGCTGGGTGCCACGTTCGCTGGCAATCTGGGCCTTCACCTGGTGCCACTGGTCGGCCTCTTGATCGGTCAGCAGGCTGCGCAGGTTTTCCAGCTTGAAGTGGGGGCTCATCTCGGCCGCCTCAAACAAGGCGGACAACCAGGTGTAGTCATTGGCCCAGCCATCGGAGTACACGGTTTGGCCAGCCAACTGGGCATTCAGGCGCTGGGCCACTTCGCGAGCGGGTAGGCCGCGGGCCTGCAGCAGGTCGCGTGTGATGCGGTGCAGCGCGGCGGCGCCTTCGTCCCAGTGGGTCCAGTCGGGTTCGGGTTGTACCAGGGTGCAGTAAGCATGGCCGTCGGGCAGCACGTAGCCCACTTCGATGGGGTAGCTGCTGCGACCCAGGCCTGAGGCCTCGATGTCCAGCACCGTGGGGCTGGGCATCAGCGGGTCGTGGGGCACCGGGGGAGTCTGTGTCATGGGGAGTGTGGCGGCGCCTTGGTCATGGCCATTGTCCAGCAAGCTTTGCGCCAGTGCTGTACGGGTAAGCACTAAGGGGCATACGCCAAACGGGTGACAATGGGCGCCTCTTTCACTTCCTACCCCACACACCATGGCCAGCAGCCTTCTTGCCCTGATCGACGACATCGCCACTGTGCTGGATGACGTAGCCGTGCTCACCAAAGTTGCGGCCAAAAAGACCGCCGGCGTGCTGGGCGACGACTTGGCGCTGAACGCCCAGCAAGTGGCCGGTGTGAGCGCCGACCGCGAGCTGCCCGTGGTGTGGGCCGTGTGCAAGGGCTCGCTGGTGAACAAGGCGATCCTGGTGCCAGCCGCGCTGGCCATCAGCATCGTGGCGCCCTGGCTGGTCACGCCGCTGCTGATGGTGGGTGGCGCATTCCTGTGCTTTGAAGGCTTTGAGAAACTGGCACACAAATTTCTGCACCGCGCCGAAGACGACCAGGCCCACGAAGAAGCCCTGATGCAGGCCCTGACCGACCCCAGCGTGGACCTGATGGCGCTGGAGAAGGACAAGGTGAAGGGTGCCATTCGCACTGACTTCATCCTCTCGGCCGAGATCATCGCCATCACCCTGGGCACGGTGCAAAACAGTGTGTGGACCACCCAGCTCACGGTGCTGGCCGGTGTGGCGCTGCTGATGACGGTGGGCGTGTATGGCGTGGTGGCGGGCATCGTGAAAATCGACGACGCGGGGTTGTACCTGAGCCGACAATCCGGTTGCGGCACGCAGGTCCTGGGCCGTGGCCTGTTGCGGGCGGCGCCCATTCTGATGAAATTCTTGTCGGTGGCCGGTACTGCGGCCATGTTCCTGGTGGGCGGCGGCATTCTGGTGCACGGCCTGCCGTTTTTGCACCACCTGCTCGAAGGCCTGCCGCTGTCCTTCCTGGGTGAGGCGGCAGTGGGTGTGGTTGCCGGTGCGCTGGTGCTGCTGGGTGTGATCGGCGTGAAGCGTGTGATGAAGATTTTTAAATAGAAAGTGCCTCTGGCCCCCATGAACAGTGCGCAAGCAGCTCCCAAATCCATAGCAACCGGTTTGTTTCTGGCCATCGCGGGAGCGATTGCCTTCAGTGGCAAGGCCATCATCGTCAAGCTGGCCTACCGCCACGGCGTCGATGCGGTGACGCTGATCATGCTGCGCATGCTGTTTGCGCTGCCGTTCTTTCTGGCCATTGTTTGGTGGACTGGGCGCAAGGCGCGCCTGTCTGGCGTGGCCCTGCCGCGCCTGACCCCGCACGACAAATGGGGCATTCTGGGCCTGGGCATCACGGGCTACTACCTGGCCAGTTTTCTGGACTTTGCGGGGCTGGCCTACATCTCGGCCTCGTTGGAGCGGCTGATCCTGTACCTCAACCCCACGCTGGTGCTGTTGCTCGGCCTGGTGCTGTATGGCAAACGCATCAGCGGCGCGCAGGCGTTGGGCATGGCCATCAGCTACGCCGGTGTGCTGCTGGTGTTTGGCCACGAGGTGAACCTGGCCGGTGGCGATGTGGCCCTGGGTGCGCTGCTGGTGTTTGGCAGTGCTATCAGTTACGCCATCTACCTGGCCTACAGCGGCGAGCTGGTGCAGCGCTTGGGCTCGCTGCGGCTGGTGGGGCTGGCCACCAGTGTGGCCTGTGTGCTGTGCATTGCGCAGTTTGTGGTGCTGCGCCCGCTCAACACCGCGTTTGCCGTGGCACCGGAGGTGCTGTGGCTGTCGGTGCTGAATGCGACGCTGTGCACCGTGGTGCCGGTGCTGATGGTGATGATGGCGATCGAGCGCATTGGCGCCGGCCTGGCTGCGCAGGTGGGCATGGTGGGGCCCATGTCTACCATCATCATGGGCGTACTGCTGCTGGGCGAACCGATGAACGTGTGGGTCGCGGGGGGCACCGTGCTGGTGTTGTCCGGGGTGTATGTGGTGAGCCGTAAACGCTGAACAGGAGGCTGCAATGGACTTGGGAATCAAAGGCAAATGGGCGCTGGTGTGTGGCGCCAGCAAGGGGCTGGGCCTGGGCTGCGCACAGGCATTGGTGGCCGAGGGTGTGAACGTGCTGCTGGTGGCGCGGGGTGCCGAGGCACTGGAGCGAAGTGCTATGAATTTGGAAGCTGCCTACGCAATATCCACGGGGGCTGAGGTGCTGTTTTGTGCCCAAGACATCACGACAGCAGCAGGTCGCGCCGCCGTCTTCGCCATCCGCAAAGACTTCGATATTGTGGTGACCAACGCGGGTGGCCCGCCCACGGGCGACTTCCGCGACTGGGACCGCGAGGCCTGGATCAAGGCCGTGGACGCCAACATGCTCACCCCCATCGAACTCATCAAGGCCACGGTGGACGGCATGGCCGCGCGTGGCTTTGGACGCATCGTCAACATCACGTCGAGCTCGGTCAAATCACCCATCGACATCCTGGGCCTGTCCAATGGTGCACGCAGCGGCCTGACCGGCTTTGTGGCCGGCGTGGCACGCAGCAGCCTGGCGGCGCAGGGCGTGACGATCAACAACCTCTTGCCCGGCAAGTTCGACACCGACCGCATTGCCACCACGGTGCAGGCTGCGGCGGCCAAGACGGGCAAGTCGGTGGACGAGATTCGCGCGGCGCAGCAGGCGCAGATTCCCATGGGGCGCTATGGCACACCGGAGGAGTTTGGGCAGGTGTGCGCCTTCTTGTGCAGTCAGCAGGCGGCGTACATGACGGGGCAGAACGTGTTGCTGGATGGGGGGGCTTATCCGGGGACCTATTAGGTTTTAAACACCCACTCCCCCAGCCCCTCGCCCCGTCGGCGAGGGGAGCTTTAACAGCCATATTTGGTGGCTGTGCACCGGCTACGGAATTAATCAAGAGAAGTTGCCACCATTGTTTCACTCGACGGCCAATGCCAACGGTTGTGGGACTTCGAACGCGTAGGCTCGGAACCACTGGCGGGCGCAGCCGCCAGCGTTGAACAACCCATCTCCTCGAGGTCACCCCCAACGCAGGCGCAGGCTGTGGATTGCCAATACAGCTCTAAAGCCCCGCCAGTAGCCGCGCAGCCGGCGCGACACAACAAGATATGGCTGTTAAAGGCTCCCCTCGCCGACGGGGCGAGGGGCTGGGGGAGTGGGTGTTAAAAAATCAAGACACCCCAGCCTGCGCCTGCGTACGAAACACCTTGGGCGTCACCCCAAACTGCTGCTTGAAGCTGCGGATGAAATAGCTGGCACTCGCAAAGCCTGAACACCAGGCAATCTCTTTCACCGCCGAATCGTTCTCTGCCAACAGCCGCGCAGCCCGCGCCAGACGTTGCCGCAGGATGACCTGCCACAGATGCTCCCCCGTGCTGCGGCTGTAGAGGTGCGACAGGTAGTCTGCCGTGCAACCCAACTCCTCGGCCAGGCTGGCTACGGTCAGTTCCACCTCGCCCAGGCGGTTTTGTACCGAGACACGCAGGCGGCCCAGCAGGGCTGGTTCGCTGGACACGGTTTTCTCGGGCGCATCTAGCAGGCGTGACACGGCCGACAGCGCCGTGAGCACCAGCGCGCGCTGTTGCAACGCCCACAGGCCATGGGCATCTTGCGCGGGTGGTTTGGTGGCGTCGTTCAGCCAGGCCTCGATGCGTGCCGCGTCCACATGCGGGTAGACCTCCAGGTACAGGTTGGCGGGGCGGCCGGGTTTGGCCTCGTTGGCCAGGTGGCAGGACACGCTTTGGTGGTCCGCGTAGATCACCAGGTTGGAAAACGGCTGGTCGTCGCCACCGGCCACCCACTCGTCGTGCAGCAGTTTGGGCGGCATGACGAGTGCCTCACCCGCTTGCAGTGTGACCTGGCCGTGCGGGAATCGGAATTCGGTGTGGCCCTGCACCTGCAAAAACAGCTCGGCATTCAGGTGCAGGTGGCCGGCCCCACGTGTGGTCCAGCCCAGCTGCGGTGGTGGCGAGACCAGGCGCAGGCTGCCGCTGGCGGCGCGGGCGATGAAGTCGCCCAGGTCTTGGCGCATGCGCTGGGCGTGTGCAGGGGCGGCGGGGTCATTGGGCGAGATGGCCGCCACGCTGCAGCAGTCGGGTTGTTGAGAGGTAGTCAAGAATTTTGCTACTTTTGACATATTGCTGGTATGGATTGGCGTTGCCGGCTCGCGGGGGTTGCCCTTACGCTACAGCAATGGTGAAAGCCGTATTTTGCTGTTTTCTCCCATTCCCTGCCCATTTCCATGCCACACAAGATAAATCTGATTATTTCCTCCGTCCGGAGGCCTGCATGAGCGCCGCCATCCACGGAACCCCAGCTCAAATCCGCCAGGCCACCTGGGCCACCCGTTCGCTGTTTGCTGCGCTGGGCGTGGTGGCCGGTGCCTGGGGCGTGCACATTCCCTCGGTCAAAGAGCTGTATGGGCTGACCGAAGGCTCGCTGTCCTTGGTGTTGGTAGCGGCCGCCCTGGGGACCGTGGGCATGCTGTTCGTCGCAGGCCGCGTCATTGGCCGCTTGGGCCCGCGCAATGCCGTGGCCCTGGCTGGCATGGCTATGGGATTGATGCTGGCGCTGGTGCTGCACTGGCCCGGCTATATGCCGTTGCTTCTGGCCACGGTGGTGTTTGGTTCCACCATGAGCATTTACGATGTCGGCATCAATACCGAAGGCTCGGCGCTGGAGGCTGCGGGAGGCCGTCCCATCATGGGCGGACTGCACGGCATGTTCAGCGTGGGCGCCATGTCCGGTGCAGCGCTGACCGCGCTGCTGCTGCGCCTGGAGGTGCCAGCGGCCTGGCAGCTGGGCGGTGTGGGTCTGGGTGTCAGTGTGTGGATGGCGCTGGCCTCGCGCTGGATGCTGCCCACTGCACCGCAGACGAAGGAGTCGGCCGAGACGCCGCAGTTCGCGTGGCCACGCGGCGCACTGCTGATCATGGGCTTGCTAATTTTTGCGGGCGCCAGCGCCGAAGGTGTGATGCAGGACTGGGGCGTGCTCTACCTGAAACAGGAAGTGCTAATGCCCCAAGACCGCGCAGCCATTGGCTACGCTGCGTTTGCGGGTGCCATGGCGGTCATGCGCTTCCTGGCTGACATTCTGCGTGCCCGCTACAGCGAACAGTTGCTGTTGCGCGGTAGCGGTGTGGTGACTGCCGTGGCCATGGCCATCGTGCTGCTCAGCGGCAGCCCGGTTATCTCCATCGTGGGCTTTGCGGTCATTGGTGCAGGTCTTGCCATGGTGGTGCCCATCCTGTTTGGCGCAGCCAGTCGCGTGCCCGGCACTACGCCGGCCGCGGCCATCGCCGCAGTCTCGTCCATCGGCTACAGCGGCTTCATGATCGGCCCCCCGCTGATTGGCGGCATTGCCCAGCACGCCTCGCTCACCGCGGCCATGGGCGTGGTGGTGGTTACTGCCACCATCCTGGCGCTGAGCGCGCACTACGTGCCCGAAAAGCGGCCCGAAGGCGCAGCCGGCGAACCCTCACTTGCGTGAGGACAGCACGATGCCGGAGACGATGAGCACGAACGCTAGCGCGTGATACAGCCGCGGCGTCTCTCCCAGAAAGGCCGATGACAGCACGGCGGTGAACAGCGGTGTGAGGTTGATAAAGAACCCCGCCACCGCTGGCCCTGCGCGTGCCACGCCCGCCCCCCAGGCGCCATAGGCAATCACGGCCGGACCTACGGCAATGAACGTCAGGGCCGCGCCCAGGGGCCAACTCCAGTCGATGTGGGCGGCGGTAAAAGCCCACTCCCCGGCCGTGGACAGGGCGGACCAGCCCAAGCCCAGCACCACCTGGCCCAGCAGAAACTGGGCCCAGTCGGTGCGGATGCTGGCGGACTCCGCCGTGGGGTGGGCCAGCAGCCAGCTGTACAGCGCCCAGGCAATCGAGGCCAGCAGCACATACACATCGCCTGGCACCAGGCGCAGGTGGGTGATCACCTGCCAGTCGCCCCGTCCCAGCACCAACACCACACCGCTGAGGGACAGCAGCGCGCCCAGCACCTGACGGCGCGTGACCGCCATCTTGAAGAACAGTCGGCCAATGATCAGCATCCACACCGGGGTGCTGGCCCCCACCAGGGTTACGTTGATGGCGGTGGATGTGTTCAGCGCCAGGTAGAGCAGGGCGTTGTAGCCGCCAATGCTGAACAGGCTCAGCAGCGCAAACCGACGCCACTGCGGCCACAGGCCACTGTCGCGGCGCAGCACGCTGCCGGCCAGCGGCAGCAGCAGGAGGAAGGCCAGGCTCCAGCGCAGCAGGTTCAGCGTCATCGGCGAAATCAGGGGCGCCACCAGGCGGCCCACGACGGCGTTGCCAGACCACATGAGAGGGGGGATGACCAGCAGCAGTGCGGCGGTCGGGGTCAGGCGTTGGGTCATGCGCGCACTGTAGCAAGGCGTGAATGCCCTCGCTTGCGAGCGGCTGACGCGCATTTCTGGCACCATTTCGGCCACGCATCCCCATTCATTTTCCTGGAGTTCCCATGACCGCTATTGCCTCCCGCGCCATCCATATCGCCCAGCACGGCGGCCCCGAACAGCTGCAATTGGTCCGCGTGACCGTGGGCGAGCCCGGCGCGGGTGAGGTGCGCATTCGCCACCACGCCGTGGGTCTGAACTTTATCGACGTGTACCAGCGCAGCGGCCTGTACCCACAGCAGCTGCCCGTGCAGCTGGGCATGGAGGCCGCCGGTGTGGTTGAGGCAGTGGGCGAGGGCGTGACGCACCTGAAGGTGGGTGACCGCGCGGCCTACGCCAGCAACCCGCCCGGTGCCTACTGCGAGGTGCGCGTGCTGCCCGCCAAGTGCGTGTGCAAGCTGCCCGATGCCATCAGTTTTGAGACTGGTGCCGCCATGATGCTCAAGGGGCTGACCGCGCAGTACCTGCTCAAGCGCACGCTGCCACAGGGGGGCTTGAATCCGGGTGACTTTGTGCTGTTCCATGCTGCAGCCGGTGGCGTGGGCCTGATTGCCAGCCAGTGGGCCAAGGCGCTGGGCCTGCGGTTGATTGGCACGGCAGGTTCAGATGCAAAGTGTGCGCTAGCCCTCGTCAATGGTGCGGAGTTCGCTATTAATTACGCAGCAGAAAACTTTGCCAAACGCGTGAAGGAGATCACCGGCGGCAAGGGCGTGAAGGTGGTGTACGACAGCGTGGGCAAGGACACCTGGGAGCAGTCGCTGGACTGCCTGGCGCCGTTTGGCCTGATGGCCAGCTTTGGCAATGCGTCGGGCCCGGTGGCGCCGTTTGCGCCCGGTATCCTGGGAGCAAAGGGCTCCATCTATGTGACGCGCCAGACTCTGTTCACCCACATCGCCACGCGCGAGGCCACGCAGGCCATGGCGGATGATTTGTTTGCCGTGGTGCAGAGTGGTGCGGTGAAGATCCACATTGCTCAGCGCTACACGCTGGAAAACGTGCAACAGGCGCACCGTGATCTGGAGGCCCGCCAGACCACGGGCTGCACCATCCTGACGCTTTAGAACAGGACGCCGGCGGACAGCACCTGTTCGCTCATCCAGAGCTTCTGGTCGGCCGTTCCCTGGTACACGGGTACGCCCTTGAGCACGCCGTAGGCGAACTTCTGGGTGAGTTCCAGAAACATGGCCTTGTAAACGCGGTAACGCAAGCCCACTTCCACGCCAGCCGTCCAGCCGTTGATCTGCCACCAGTCGTTGCTGTTGGTGCAGCAGACGTTGGTATTCTTGGGGCCGACCTGGTTTTGCTTGCCCAGAATGGTGTTGTCGGCGTGGGGCAGCAAGATGCCAGCACCCACGCGGCTGATGAGCTGCAGGTCGCCCGGCTTGTGCTGGGGCCCGGCCAGGTGGCGCAGCCAGACTGCGTTGATCATCACGTGGTTCAGGCCGTTGTGCAGCGCGTAGTCGAAGTTCTGGGAATTAAGAACCATGCTGCCAGGGGCGGGGCTGCCGCCGATGGTGCCGTCCACATCGGCGGTCTGGTTCGCGTCCACGTTGTACTTGCTGTGGTCCAGCGAGAACTCGATGGCAAAGGTCTTCTCCTCATTCATGAACTTGCCGATGCGCAGGTTTTCTTGCGGGTTGGTGAAGTCCAGGTTGAAGAGGGAGTTGATGGTGTCCGGCACGCTGGACGGGAAGTCGCTGCCCTTGGCTTGGCGGACGGTGAAGTCATTGCCCTGGCTGGGCTGGGACACATGGATGTCCGACGGCGCGTACTGCTGACGGCTGTAGCCCCACGAGAAATACCAATTACCGTCCTGGTTCAGTGCGCGGTCCATCTTGGCGGAGGTGGCGTTTTGCACGGGGGTGGTATCCACTGGAGCGGCCTGCGCCAGCACCACGCTTTGGGCCATCACGGCGGAGCATGACCACGCCAGGGCGGCAGCGACCAGAGTTTTTTTGGATAGGGTTTGCATAGGGGAGTATCTCAATGGGGAGCGTGCGGGTTCGCGCCTATTTTCCCATCAGCGGGTCTTGGGCAGAACGCAGGCGGTTGGGGGCCAGTTCGCCTGCCGAATCCAGGATGGGGTAGGCGATGGAGCAGATATGAGAATTGATGCGCTTGAGATCGCTGATCAGGTCCAGGTGCAGCGAGCTGGTTTCGATGCTGGGCAGGGTGTTGTCGCTCAGGCGTTCGATGTGCGTGGCGGCGTATTCGCGCTCCAGATCGCGGAAGCGGGTTTTTTCTTCCAGCAGGCGGCGTGCGTCGCGCACATTGCCATTCAAAAACACGCTCATGCCCAGGCGCAGGTTGTCCAGCAGGCGACTGTGCAGCTCGCAGATCTCGCGCATGCCGGCTTCGGAAAACTCGCGGCCCTTGTTGATTTTCTTGTCTTCCACATCCTGGATCACGCGCTCGATGATGTCGCCGATCTGCTCCATATTGATGGTGAAGCTGATGATGTCGGTCCAGCGCTTGGCTTCGTTTTCGCCCAGGGCCTCGCGGGAAATCTTGGTCAGGTAGTACTTGATGTCGCTGTACAACTCGTCGACTGTGTCGTCCATGTGGCGCAGTTGCCGGGCCAATTCCTGGTCGTTGTCGCGGATCACGTTCAGCGCGCCCAGCAGCATGGACTCAACCACATCGGCCTGGTGCATGGCCTCGCGCACGGCGCATGAGATGGCCAGTGAGGGCGTGGCCAGGGCGGATGCATCCAGGTGGCGCTGGCGCCCGGCTACCGTGGTCTTTTGCGGCTTGGGTAGCAAGTGCTCCACCCAGCGCGCGACCACCTGCGTGAAGCTGATCAGGGCCAGTCCCACCCCCAGGTTGAAAGCGAGGTGGAATCCCACGACCAGTGTGGCTTCATCGGGGAGGTAGGGGCTTGCATAGCGCATCCAAACACCCGAAAAAGGCAGTACGGCCAGCACGCCCAGAACCTTGAACACCAGGTTGCCCAGTGGCACCTGGCGGGTTTCGATGTTGGCGTTCAGCGTGGTCAGCACGGCCAGTGCGCCGCTGCCCAGGTTGGCGCCCAGCACCAGGCCCAAAGCGACGTCAATAGGTACCACACCAGAAGATGCCAGCGTGGCCGTCAGCAGCACGATGGCCAGGCTGGAGTACGAAACCAGAGCCAGCGCGGCACCCACAGTGATTTCCAGCAGCAGGTCGCTGGTCAGCGTGCCCAGCAGTGCCTTGACCGGCGCGGCCTGGATCAGCACATTGGCCGACTGCGTCACCAGGCGCAGCGCCAGCAGCATCAGGCCCAGGCCAATGAGCACGCGGCCCACGCGGCCCCAGGTGGTGGACTGGCGCGCAATGAACAGCACCACACCCACAAAGATGAACAGGGGAGAGAGCCAGGACAGGTCGCGCGAGAACACCACCGCCATCAGGCTGGTGCCAATGTCGGCGCCCAGCATCACGGCCAGGGCCGAGGGCAGGCTCATAAGGCCCTGGCCGACAAAGGCCGAGACGATGAGCGCGGTGGCGGTGCTGGACTGCACCACGGCGGTGACGCCAATGCCGGAGACCGCCGCCGTGAAACGGTTGCCGGTGCTGTGGGCCAGGATGCTGCGCAGGTTGGCACCAAACACCCGCAAGATGCCGGTGCGCACCAGCTGGGTACCCCATACCAACAACGCAATGGCGGCGAACAGATTCAGCAGATGGGTCAAGTTGCAAATCCTTGAGAAGTTAGCGGGTGCGGCGCACGCGCAGCAATTCGTCCAGTATCAGGCAGGCCGCGCCAATGGAGATCGCGGCATCGGCCACGTTGAAGGCCGGGAAGTGCATGCCGTTCCAGTGGAAATCCAGAAAATCCACCACATAGCCATGCATCAGGCGGTCAACGACGTTGCCAATTGCACCGCCCAGAATACAGGCCATTGCGAAGCTGAACAACTTTTGCCCTGCGTGCGAGCGCAGCATCCAGAGGATGACGGCCGCCGCCACCAGGCCCAGCGCGGTGAAGAACCAGCGCTGCCAGCCTGATGCGCCCGCCAGGAACGAGAAGGCCGCCCCTGTGTTGTGCGCCCGCACCACGTTGAAAAAGCTGGTGACATAGGTGCTGTCGCCCAGGTGGTAGTAGCCCACGATCAGCACCTTGGTGAACTGGTCCACCAGCAGCACGATGAAGGCCAGGCCCAGCCACTGCCACAGGCTGTTGTTGCCGCCGCCAGCGGATTTGAAGCCACCGCGGGCCATCAGGCAAACGTCCGGGTTTCGCCGGCGCCATACAGGTTGCTGGTGCAGCGGCCGCACAAGGTGGGATGCGCAGCATCCACACCGATGTCACTGCGGTAATGCCAGCAACGCTCGCATTTCGTGCCATTGGAGGCTGCAACGCTTATGGATTGTGCGCTACCAGCTACCAAAGTGATAGCAGAGGTGATGAATACAAACTTCAGGTCGTCACCCAGGCTGCTCAAGAGCGTGAACTCTTCGGGCGGCACGGTCAGCGTCACCTCGGCTTGCAGCGATGCGCCCACCTGACCGGCAGTACGCAGGGTTTCGATGTCTTTGTTGACCGCTTCACGCACGGCGCGGATGCGGTCCCACTTGGCGAGCAAAGCTTCGTCGGCGGCGGTTAGCTTCACATAGCCGTCCATGAAGATGGACAGCTTGGTGGCCGCAGGCGTCTTGCCTTCCGCACCCAGCACGGCCCAGGCCTCCTCGGCGGTAAAGCTCAGGAACGGTGCCATCCAGCGCAGCATGGCCTGGGTGATCTGCCACAGCGCGGTTTGCGCGGAGCGGCGTGCCAGGCTGTTGGCGCCGGTGGTGTACAGGCGGTCCTTGAGGATGTCGAGGTAGAACGCACCCAGGTCTTCGCTGCAGTAGACCTGCAGCTTGGACACCACGGGGTGGAACTCGTACACGTTGAAGTGCGCCAGGATGTCGGTCTGCAGTTGCGCCGCACGGCTCAACGCGTAGCGGTCGATCTCCAGCAATTGCTCAAACGGCACGGCGTCTTTGGCCGGATCAAAGTCGCTGACGTTGGCCAGCAAAAACTTCAGTGTGTTGCGCACACGGCGGTAGGTGTCCACCACGCGGGCCAGGATCTTGTCGTCGATGTTCAGGTCACCGGAATAGTCGGTCGACGCCACCCATAGACGAACGATTTCGGCGCCCAGCTTGGTGGTCACGGTCTGCGGGTCCACCGTGTTGCCCAGGCTCTTGCTCATCTTGCGGCCCTGGCCGTCGGTGGCAAAGCCGTGGGTCAACAGTCCCTTGTAGGGCGCGCGGTCATACAGCGCGCAACCCAAGAGCAACGAGCTGTGGAACCAGCCGCGGTGCTGATCGTGGCCTTCCAGGTACAGGTCGGCCTCGGGGCCTTCGGTGTGGAAGGGCACGCGGTCATACGCATCCTTGTGGCTGCCGCGCAGCACGTGCTGGAAAGTACTGCCGGAGTCGAACCACACTTCCAGAATGTCTGTGCTCTTGGTGTAGCTGGGGGCGTCGGCCGCGCCGAGGATTTCTTCGACGGTCACGCGGCTCCAGGCTTCGATGCCGCCCTTTTCCACAATGTCCGCCGCCTGGTCCAGGATCTCCATCGTTCGCGGGTGCAGCTCGCCGCTGTCCTTGTGCAGGAAGAAGGGCACGGGCACGCCCCAGCTGCGCTGGCGCGAGATGCACCAGTCAGGCCGGTTGGCGATCATGTCGCGCAGTCGGGTCTTGCCGTTCTCGGGGTAGAAGCTGGTTTGTTCGATGGCGTCCAGCGCCAGCTGGCGCAGGGTCTTGGGCGCCTTGTCCTTGGTGAACACTCCCGGGCCTTCGTCCATGCGGATGAACCACTGCGCCGCAGCGCGGTAGATCACGGGTGTCTTGTGGCGCCAGCAGTGCGGGTAGCTGTGCGTGATGCCCACGGTGGCCATCAGGCGGCCAGCGACCTTGAGCGCGTCCAGGATGACGGGCACAGCCTTCCAGATGTGCAAACCACCGAACAGCGGGAAATCAGGTGCGTAGGCGCCGTTGCCCTGCACCGGATTCAGGATGTCGTCGTACTTCAGGCCGTTGGCCACGCAGGAGTTGAAGTCATCCACGCCATAGGCAGGCGCCGAGTGCACGATGCCGGTACCGTCGCCATCGCTGACGTAATCGGCCAGGTAGATGGGGGATAGACGTTTGTAACCCGCGTCCACGTCGTACAGCGGGTGGCGGAAGTTTAGGCCGCCCAGCTTTTCGCCCTTGGCGGTTGCCAGCACGGTGCCGGTCAGGCCAAACCGTTCCAGGCATTTGTCCACCAGCGTCTCGGCCAGCACCAGGCAGCCCTTCTCGGTCTGCACCAGCGCATAGCTGAGTTCGGGGTGGGCGTTGAGGGCTTGGTTGGCGGGGATGGTCCAGGCGGTGGTGGTCCAGATCACGGCAAACGCGGTCTGGCCTGCGGGCAGGGCAGACAGGCCAAAGGCCGCGGCGAGCTTGCCCGCGTCGTCTGTCTCAAAGGCCACGTCCAGCGTGTCGCTCTTCTTGTCCGCGTACTCGATTTCAAACTCGGCCAACGACGAGCCGCAGTCAAAACACCAGTACACAGGCTTCAGACCGCGGTAGACAAAGCCTCGTTCGATCACGCGCTTGAAGGCGCGGATTTCACCGGCTTCGTTGGCCGGGTTCATGGTTTTGTAGGGGCGTTCCCAGTCACCCAGCACGCCCAGTCGCTTGAAGTCTTCGCGCTGTTGGTCAATCTGTTCGGTGGCAAACGCGCGGCTCTTGGCCTGCATGTCGTCACGGCTCAGGTTGCGGCCGTGCAGTTTTTCGATGGCGTTTTCAATCGGCAGGCCGTGGCAGTCCCAGCCGGGGATGTACTGCGCGTCAAAGCCGGCGAGCTGCTTGCTCTTGACGATCATGTCCTTCAGCACCTTGTTCAGCGCGTGGCCGATGTGCAGCTTGCCGTTGGCATAGGGCGGGCCGTCGTGCAACACGAACAGCGGCGCGCCGTGGCGCGCATCGCGCAGCTTTTTGTACAGGCCTTCTTCGTTCCAGGTTTTGACCCAGGCGGGTTCACGCTTGGGCAGATCGCCGCGCATGGGGAAGGGGCTGTCCGGCAGGTTCAGGGTGCTGCGGTAATCAACTTTGTCAGTCATGGCAAATCTCAAAGGGAGTTGAACGGCCTGCGGTGGTCGTCACGGCAAGCGATGGGGCAAGACGCGGGGCAAAGTGCGTCGGGTGGCCCCGTCAAATTCGGGCGCTGACGTTGGACTGAAGCCAGGCACGTGCATCGTCGCGGTCTTTTTGTATGCCCTGGGTGAGGGCGTCCAGACCGTCATATTTGAGTTCGTCGTGCAGTTTGTGTAGCAGTTCCACGCGGATGATTTTACCGTAGGCCCCCTCGGGGCCTAGTTCGGCCGGCCAGTCCAGGCAATGGGTTTCCAGCAGCACACGCCCGCCGTTCACATCGGTGGGGTCCAGGGAAGGGCGCACGCCCAGGTTGGCCACACCCTGCAGCGGCTTGGCAGACAGGCCATGCACCAGCACCACAAAGATGCCGCTGGCGGCCGGTTTCCAGTGCGCAAAGCGCAAATTCAGGGTCTTGAAGCCCAGTGTGCGGCCCAGCTTGCGCCCGTGCACCACATGGCCACTGATGCAGTAGGGACGGCCCAACAGGCGGGCGGCGGCGGCCATGTCGCCCCGGCCGAGCGCCTCGCGCACGGCTGAGCTGGAGACGCGCAGGCCGTGCACCTCGTAGCTATTCATGCGGGCTACGTCAAAGCCTTGGGCGTCGCCCGCGGCGTCCAGGAGCGCGTAATCACCCGCACGGGCCTTACCAAAGCGGAAATCGTCGCCCACCAGCACATAGCGGGCGCCCAGGCCGCCCAGCAGCACCTGGTCAATGAACTCCTGCGGGCTCTGGTTGGCCAGCCGCGCGTCAAAGGGCAGCACCACGGTCTGGTCTACACCGGCTGTGGCCAGGTCTTCCAGTTTGTCGCGCAGGGTGCCCACGCGGGCCGGGGCCAGGTCGGGTTTTTGGTGCAACTCAGCGAAATAGTCGCGTGGGTGGGGCTCAAAGGTCAGCACCACGCTGGCCACACCGCGCTGCTGGGCTTCGCCCTTGAGCAGGGCCAGCATGGCCTGGTGGCCCCGGTGGACACCGTCAAAGTTGCCAATCGTGACCGCACTGGCACTGGCGACGCCAGGGTGCTTGAAACCGCGGAAAACCTTCATGGGTTGTTATCTTTTTGATAGCAGGCCGCGCAAACGCTGCCGGGGCTTGAAGCCAATTTGTCATGGAAACACTGTATATTGTCACCTAGCAGGGCCCAGACGCATGTCTGGCGCGCACTTGCAGACATTTGGCAGTCCGTGTTGGTGGTAGGTTTTACCGTTGATGGAGGCGTTGCGTGAAAGTCTTGAAGTTGTCGGCCCAGGGGCTTCCCCAGTCCTGGATCTCGCTGGAACAGGCGGTGATCCACTATGCTTCCGGCGAGGTGCGCTGGGAGTCGGGGGGTGAGGTCGCCGTGTTCCACGGTGGGCACAACGCCATGACCGGCCAGCAGTCCATCGTGCGGGTCAACAGCATCATCGGCACGCGCGGTGTGCCCAATATCAACCCCTTCAACCTGCGCCCCGGCCTGACCAACGCCAAGCTCTTCATCCGCGACCGCAATGTGTGCGCCTACTGCGGCGGCCATTTCCATGAGGGCGAGCTGACCCGCGAGCACATCATCCCCTTCGCCCAGCATGGCATCGACACCTGGATGAACGTGGTGACGGCCTGCAAACCCTGCAACCACCGCAAGAGCCACCGCACGCCCGAACAGGCGCACATGCCGCTGCTGTACACGCCCTATGTGCCCAGCCTGTGGGAAGACTTCATCCTGCGCAACCGCCGCATCCTGGCGGACCAGATGGAGTTTTTGATGGCCCACGTGCCCAAATCCTCGCGCCTGCTGGATTAGCATTGGGGGCATGAGCAACGCCCCTGCAACCCCCACCCCGTCAGACCGCCCGCGCATCGCGCTGATTGCGCACGACCGTAAAAAAGACGCCATGGTCGAACTCGCTCGCGAGTTCGCGCCCTACTTGCAGCAGTGCACGCTGATGGCCACCGGCACCACGGGCGGGCGGCTGGTCAATGAGGTGGGACTGAATGTGGAACGCATGCTCAGCGGCCCCTGGGGCGGCGACTTGCAGATTGGTGCGCGGCTGGCCGTGGGCGAGGTGGATGTGGTCATCTTCTTGCGTGACCCCATGACCCCGCAACCGCACGAACCCGACATCAATGCCCTGGTGCGCGCCTGCGACGTGCACGACGTGCCCTGCGCCACCAACCTGTCCAGTGCGCGCCTGGTGTTGGCGCAGATGCTCCTGAAACTATAGCTGCTGGCGCAGGTTCTACGCGGGCTAGCCTAGAGTTAGGGGCACAAACAGCCGTGCGTCGTCGCGCAGCACCAGCAGGGCCAGCTTCTTGCGGTCTTTGCCCAATTGGGCCTTGAGGCTGTCTACCCCCGCCATCTCGCCGTTCACCGACAGGATCACATCGCCCGGACGCAGGCCCGCGCGTTTGGCGGGCCCATCAGCTACGTCTTCCACCACCAGTCCACCAGCCACTTGGGCCTCCGCCCGCTCCTGGCGCGTCAGCGGGCGCACCGCCAAGCCCAATTGCTTGTCCTGCGCTGGGCTTGCATCCGGGGTGTCTGCTTGGGCCACTTCCATCTGGTCCACGCTCATGCTGATGTCCTTGGCCTGGCCCTTGCGCCAAATGGTCACGCTGACCTTGGCGCCGGGCGCGGTGTCAGACACCAAGGGCGGCAACTCAGACGACTGGCTGACCGCGGTGCCGTTGAACTTCAGGATCACATCGCCGGGTTGCAGGCCGGCCTTGTCCGCCGCTGTGCCTTTTTCCACCGAGTTCACCAGCGCGCCCTTGGGCTGGTCCAGGCCGAAAGATTCGGCCAGCTCGGGGCTCACCTCTTGGATCGTCACGCCCAGGCGACCGCGGGTGACCTTGCCGTGTGCCAGCAACTGGCCCTCCACCTTCATGGCTACATCAATCGGGATGGCGAACGACAGGCCCTGGTAGCCGCCGCTGCGGCTGTAGATCTGTGAGTTGATGCCGATCACCTCGCCTGCCAGGTTGAACAGCGGGCCGCCCGAGTTGCCGGGGTTGATGGCCACGTCGGTCTGCAGAAAGGGTACGTAGCCATCGTCCGGCAGCGTGCGCGACTTGGCCGAGACGATGCCCGCGGTGACCGTGTTCTCGAACCCGAAGGGCGAGCCAATGGCCACCACCCACTCGCCCACGCGGGCCGCCTTGGGATCGCCGATGTGCACGGTGGGCAGGTCCTTCGCATCAATTTTCAGCACTGCGACGTCGGACACCTTGTCCAGCCCAATCACCTTGGCCTTGAACTCGCGCTTGTCGCGCAGCTTCACCGTCACTTCATTGGCGTCGGCCACCACATGGGCATTAGTCAGCACTACGCCGTCAGACTTGACGATGAAGCCCGAGCCAGTGCCGCGCGTGGGCGTTTCACTGGGACCGTTGGGGCCACCACCGGGAGGCTGGAAGCGGCGGAAGAATTCGTAGAACGGATCATTCGGGTCCAGTTGCGGCACGCCCGTGCGGGCACTGGTCTTGACCATGCCCGCCACGCTGATGTTGACGACCGCCAAGCCCTGCTGCTCGGCAATGTCGGAGAAGTTGGTGGGCGGCAGCCCGCGTGCGCCGGGTGCGGCAGCGATGACGGCTGCCGGCGCCGCATCGGGCCCAGGCGGCGCCAGGCTGCGTTGCGAAATCGCGTAGCCGCCCAGGAAGCAGCTGGAGGCCAGCAGCCCTGTCGCAGTAGCCTTGATGTATATCGATTTGTGTTTGGTTTCCATGGTGAAGTACCTCCGTCAGAAAGAACATGGCTATGGAACGCCGCACCGCACACCGGTTGCGCGAACAACTGCCCCTCAGATAGGGTGAGAGGTGCAAATTACCAGAGGGGTTCCGCGGTCGATTGCAAAGAACTGTGAAGAGCGTGCCGCGTTTGAAGTCCATGACCTTGCGCAGTCGGCCAGGTTCTGCTGCGACACCTAAACCCTAAACCGCGGCCCCTTTCATCCCAACTGTCTGTAGTCATTTGCTGACGTGAATTTCAGGAATGTCTGATAGCCATAGTTCTTCCGTTCCTTCATTCTTGAAGGGAGCCGGTGTGCATATTGCTTCAAAGCAGTCGCCAAGAGAAGTCGATTCTGAACTTTGCAAGCAAATCTGATGAAAGATCAGGCCAATACGCAATGGGAGTATGAAAAAAGCATTGAGATCCTCTCATGAAATATAGCTATATCGAAAAAATTGATCGCGTTTCACTTGATCGATATATCAAATCTGCCTCCCGTTATTATGTGGGCGCCTTTGCTGCGATTACGATCGTAGCGCTCATTATCTATGCGGCCATGCAGCTTGTCCTTGATCGACATTCTGTGCAGCAAAACGTCAGTTTTCTCACCAGTAATCAATTTATTAAATTCCAGCAACTGGCCAATACGGCGCGCGCATTAATGCGTGCATCTGCAGACGAAGCTATTCCAAGCAAAGTGCTTGATAAGCTAACCGAAGAGATGCAGCATGAAATCATAGAGCTAAGCGATATTAATGCGCAATTGCTTATTCTTCATCACCGTCTTGACGAGAATTCCGCGCCCAGCGATCTTGATCTGCGTCTTCAAACTTTTTTAGAGCGGGCAGAGCGGTTGGCCGATATTGATCATATCAGTCGTGGTCGCCGTTACGCCTTTTGGGGCCCCATTGATTTTGCCACTGCGTCGGATGGTTTCATCATGCGTAGCTTCCAGGAGCAGATTCAAAAATCCTTTTCCATGAGCGAGGCGAGTATCGGTACGGCAAAGAATATCAGCGCGTTGCTGATATTGTCGCCTTTGGTTGCACTATTCATTGTGGGTGTTTTTGTCTTAATGCCATTACTTAAGAAGCTGCGGACAGAGTATGAGAGAAAGAAAATATTTGAACAAGAATTATCAATTCGTGCACACAGGGATGAACTAACTAACCTACCCAACCGCATGTCGTTCAATCAAATGTTTGATCGACTCGTCAAGGTTAAAGAACCGGATGAAGAATACTTGAAAAGTGACTCGTTCGTTCTTCTTTTGATTGATCTCGATCATTTCAAGTCGGTTAACGACATATTTGGGCATCAGACCGGCGATGCGTTGCTGGTCGAAGCTGCAAAGCGAATCTCTTCGGCTTTGGAGGACGGATCCTTCGCTGCGCGCTTGGGAGGGGACGAGTTTGCGATTTTATTGCCCAATTTTTCCAACCCCGCCGAGGCCGAAGAGGTCGCCTTGCGGATACGCAAAAACCTGTCGAAGCCTTTTACTACCGAGGGACACACGCTTCGCATATCAGGCAGTATCGGTGGTGCCATGTTCCCTGACCATGGTACGAGCGCGGGGAACATTATTCGGTGCGCCGATCTGGCACTCTATGCCGCAAAAACAAAGCGCAACAACGTGATCATCTTCAATGAGGAAATGATGGCGGACCGTCTTGCAGAAAGTGAGCTTCGAACCGCGTTGTTTAAGGCTGTCGAGAATGAAGATCTCGTTGTTTATTATCAACCCAAGATTAATATCCAAAATAATCAATTGGCGTTTGAAGCGCTGGTACGGTGGCCTCACCCAGAATTCGGAATTCTATCGCCGGGACGTTTTTTGCATCTTTTCAATACCGGATCATCGATTACATCAATGACCGAGTGTGTCGTCAATCAGGTAGCCCAAGATATCCGACGTTGGCGAGATAAGGGTTTATCTCCTGGAAGTGTGGCAATCAATATGCCGGAAGCTATTCTGATTTCCGGAATGGCCTTTGACATGCTGGCCCATGCAGTGGAGCGTCACGCGCTCAAGTGGAGTGATTTTTCGATTGAAATTACGGAAGATGTTTTTATGAGTAAATATACAGAACAAATTTCGGCAACCGTCGTCAAATTACGTGAGCTTGGAGTATCAATAGCGCTTGACGATTTTGGGACTGGTTTTGCTTCTTTAACCAATCTGCGAGATTTCCCATTTGATGATATCAAGATTGATCGAAGTTTTATTTTTAATATAGGAGTCGATGAAAAATCTGAACAAATTATTAAATCCATGATTGATCTCGCCAGAAACCTGGGAAATAGCAGTATTGCTGAGGGCGTGGAGACTGAGGCACAGTTGCTGTTTTTGCAGCAAGCAGGGTGCAATATCGTGCAAGGATATTTTTTCGCACAACCGCAACCATTCGAAACTGTAACGCGTGGATTGGAGTTAGGCGAATTTCCATATGATTCGTTTGATCCAGCACAACATCGAAATCGGACCACTGCATGCAGCGGTTCAATGTAATCCCATAAAAACTTCTACTAAAAAGAGTTGGTAATGACAAGAAACATATATTATTTCCTCACACAATGCATGGCCTTGTTGCTCCCATTGTCCCTAATATCATTCGTGCACGCTGAATCACCTTCAGCACCTGCCAATAGCGCAACTCAACCCAGCATAGAGGTGACGCATTTCTGGATTTCAAGGAGCGAAAGCAATGCCCTTGACGTATATCGCAGCGCTTGGAAGAATCTTGGCGGCAAATGGATCGATACCCCGACCAAGGATAAGCAAGCCGAATTGAAGATGGTCTCAGATCGGATTGCCAATGGCTATCCCCCTACTGTCATGCAATGGCACGCGAATGAAGGTAGCAAGGAGTTACCGACGATGGGTATCATCCGGGATATCGAAGAGGTCGCAACTGCGGATCATTGGCGAGATTTTCTGCCTCAAATTGTGCTTAATCAGATAAGTTACAAAGGGCATATTTATTTTGCGCCGACCAATATTCATGCGGAAAACTGGATATGGACCAATACAAAGATATTCGACAAACTAAAACTTCCCTCGCCGACAAGTTGGGACAGTATTCTGGATAGCGCCGCAAAAATAAAAACTGCTGGTTATACCCCCATTGCACTTGGATCTGGCACATGGGAGATTTCTCTCATCTTCAATGACATTGTTTATTCTGTTTATGGCCCTGGTGGCTATGCACGCCTGATGGCCGCGGGCGATCCGAGTTTCGCAATGCGCCCAGAGATGTTGAAAGCGCTTGGCATTTTGCGGCGTCTCAGCACTTTTGTTCCCACTGAGCGGACCGGTAAGTCTTGGGCCGACGCGGCACTCTCTGTTGGTCGGGGGAAGGCTGGAATGCAGTTCATGGGCGATTATGCCAAGGGCGAACTAACTGCCGCTGGCCTTGTCGTTGACAAGGATTACCGTTGCACGTTGGCACCGGGGACAGAGTCGGTATATTTTGTCGTCGTTGACGCGTTTGCCTTTCCGTCCACCAACAACGACCAAGATCGTCAATCCCAGCTTCGTTTTGCACGTCAAATCATGAATGTTGACAATCAGCTCGCCTTCAACCGTGCCAAGGGCTCGATTCCAGTGCGGACCGATATTCAACGCCAAAATCTTGATGCGTGCGGAAAAATCGGTTTGGATTTGATTTCGCGTCCAAACACCCAAGTTTCCGCTCAATCGATGATCATGCCATCGCAAATGTCCCAAGGGTGGATCGATATCGTTGCAGATTTTTTCAATGATCCAAAGGTGACACCCGAGAGTGCTCAGCGTCAGTTAGCGGAAGTTTTGTCGCACAAATGATCTAAGGCTAACCGGGAATACGCACTTGAATGCGCACCCCCTTCCCGGGGGTGGTGGTGATAGAAAATTCTCCGCCAAGTAGTTCGATGCGTTCCTGCATACCAAGCAATCCGAATGACTTACCCCGGTTCACCGACGGATCAAATCCTTGGCCGTCATCGCTGATTTCGAGCCAGCAGCGAGAGTTGTCCTGCACGATGGCAATATCTACAGTGGTAGCTTGCGCATGGCGGGCAACGTTGGTCAGAGCTTCTTGCACGACGCGGTACATTGCGATCAATGCCTCTTTGGTCAAGGAGCGGAACGGCGTGGGCAGGGTGACATTGCAGACCAGTCCTGTCGTAGTTCGGAATTGTTCGGCCAGGCTGTCCAATGCCTCCCCCATGCCCATGTCGAGCACTGGCGGGCGAAGCGAAGCAGCAACATTGCGCACCACCTGGATGGTTTCGTATGCGTTGGATGTCAATACCTCCAAGCGTTCGGTTAACCATGCATTCTCGTTTCCCATGCGATAGAGAATCGTACTGAGTCCGAGGTGCAGGGCGGTCAAGTGTTGACCGAGTTCATCGTGAAGTTCATGGGCAATGCGCTTGCGCTCCTGTTCCCGGTCGGTTTCCCGGTGGGAACTCAATTCCTGAAGCTGGCTGTAGGACTCGTGCAGACGTCGTTCGGCTTCCTTGCGCTCGCTGATGTCGCGGGCAAGGGAAAGTGTCAGGTCACGATCTTCAAAGCGGATGGCGCTGGCAGTAATTTCAACGGGAAAGATCGTGCCGTCGCGTCGGCGGTGTCGGGTCTCGAAGGTAAGGGAGCCTTTTGCCAAGATCTGTGCCGTGGCTGAGGCAATCATTTCAGGTGAAAAGTCGGGGTCGATCGCAGTCACATCCATACTGCACAATTCCTCGGCGCCGTATCCGTGCGCCCGACATGCTTCCTGGTTGACGTAGAAGAAGCGGCCTTTTCCATCCATCAAGTAGGCCGCTTCGCGCACCTGATCCAGCGCGAAACTCGCCAAAACCAAGTGCCTGTTGCTCTTTTGTAGTTCTGCTGTGCGCTGGGCTACCAGCTCTTCCAATTCTGCTCGATAGTGCCGCAATTCCTCGTTCTGGGCCGTGACCTGCAACTGGATACGTCGCAGGTTGACATGGGTCGCGACGCGGGCTAGCAGTTCTTCGCGCCGGTAGGGCTTGGTGACGTAGTCAACCGCGCCGAGTTCGAATCCGCGGATCTTGTCGTCGGTTTCAGTCAGAGCGCTGAAGAAGATAACCGGAACATCCCGCGTTTCTGGTCGCGCCCTGAGTTGCCGGCAAACCTCGAATCCGTCCATGTCCGGCATGCGTATGTCGAGCAATACAAGGTCGGGTGCCTGATGGGCGGCCGAGCGCAGGGCCAGTTCTCCGCTGATCGCCGAACGGACCGAGTAGCCGGCCTCTTTCAAGAGATCGGAGAGAACCTTGAGCGAAGTTTCAGTGTCGTCGACTGCGAGAATACTTCCCTTGTTCGCCATCTGTTCTCCCTGTTTATACGGCCTCTTCGCCGAGTGCGTTCAGTATCGATTGGTAGTCAAAGCGCTCGACGAGGTCGGACAAGGTTCGGGCCAAGGCGGGGGCAACGATCTCGATGTGGGAAATGAGGATTGCCATGCGCTCGCCGTCGAGACCCAGGGCCGCGTCGCCGAGATCCTTGCGGAGATCG
Source organism: Rhodoferax saidenbachensis (assembly GCF_031457975.1). Taxonomy (GTDB): domain Bacteria; phylum Pseudomonadota; class Gammaproteobacteria; order Burkholderiales; family Burkholderiaceae_C; genus Allorhodoferax; species Allorhodoferax saidenbachensis_A. The sequence continues at coordinate 39,918 of NZ_JAVDXO010000013.1, read as the reverse complement.
GGCAGCAAGCCCGCCAGCATGTGCGAAGTCAGCTTTGCTGCAGGTTGGGTCGGTGTGGCCTGTTCGGCCATCTGCCACTCAAGTTCGAGCAGGCTGCCAATGGTTTTCAGCAGCGCATCCAACGGCACGGGTTTGCCGAGAAAGGCATCGCAGGCATCGACGAACGTCTGCTTGCGCGCGCCGTCGGTGACGGTCGCTGACACGCCGATGATGCGCAGGGCGTCGAACTTGGTTTGGCGCCGCAGTTCGCGGGCCGTTTCGATACCGTCCAGTCCCGGCATGACTAGGTCGAGCAACAAGAGGTCGGGGGGCGACTCCTCGGCCAGGCGTATGGCCTCCCTGCCCGAGCTTGCCGTTCTCACGTCGAAACCGAACGGAACGAGAATGTCGGACAGCAACACGACATTGATGGGGTTGTCGTCCACCACCAGAATATGTTTACGCGCGCCAAGATAACCGCGGATTTTTTGATGGTTCGGTGCGGAGGTTGTTTTGCCGATAAGGGCCGTGGGCAGCAAGGCATGGAAGCGAAATACGCTGCCCAAGCCAAGGCGACTGGTTGCCGTCACGTTCCCACCCATCAGTGCGGCTAATCGGCGGCAGATCGCCAGACCCAGGCCCGCGCCTTCGCCCCGCTGTGCTTCGGTTGCCAGTTGCGTGAAGGGTTCGAAGATCGCCTCCAGTTTGTCTTCGGGCATACCGGTTCCCGTGTCTTCCACTTCACAGACAAGTGTGCCGCCGTTATGTGCGGAGTAACGGGCACGCAGAGTGATGCTGCCAACGGGGGTGAATTTGACCGCATTGGCCAAGAGATTGAGCAGGACTTGCCGGACCCGGATTTCGTCGCCAAGCACCCAAGGTGGAAGCGATGGATCTGACTCAAGGTGCAGGCCTAGGCCTTTCTGAATCGCCCGGGGGCGCGTGATGTCGATGACCTGCTCCAGTAGCTTGTCCAGGGAAAAGGGAGCGGGTGTGATCTCCATCTTTTGAGCTTCGATCTTGCTGAGGTCCAGAATGTCGCCAATCAGGGTCAGCAGGTGCTCGCCGCTGGCGTGCATGACACCGAGCTGCCGCTGCTGCTGCCCCGTCATGTTGTCTTCTCGGGACAGTATCTGCGTATAGCCGAGGATTGCGTTGAGCGGTGTGCGCAGCTCGTGGCTCATATTGGAAAGAAAAACGCTTTTGGCGCTGTTGGCGGTTTCAGCGGCATCCTTGGCCTTGCGGATAGTCAGTTCCGCCACGATGGCGTCGATCACCAGCTTGCGCGTTGTCCAGCCGTATAGCTGGCACATGATGAAAAGGCCGATGGCCATGATACCGAAGGGAAGGGGAACGGTTGTTCCGAAAAGGCCCGAGAGGATCGTCGGCGCGAGCATCCCAAAGGTGAATATGGCCAGACAGCCCCGGTGCGCGGCCAGCGCCTGTGTGGAAGCAATGGCAACGACACCGATGGCAACCAGTTGCAGAGCCAAGGTAAAGGGGGCGTCTGTCAAGCCGGGAAGCAGGATAACGCTTCCCCAGACGCTGCCGCTGATCGCCTGGCTGACCATGAGAAAGCCCGTGAGACGTCGGCGCTGGGCGGGTTGTTCGAACGATTTTTGCAGGAAGAAACTGATCGCCGCATTGGTCATTTCCGCTGCCACCACCACGGCCAGCCATGTCCACAGAAAATCGTGACGAATCACATCCTTCAAAAACAGTGCTTGTGGCCCGTACCCGAGAAATGAAAACAAACCGGATGCCATCTCTTGCTTGCCCAAGCGTCGGGCAAGGTCTTTTTCGACCGTTTCCCGGTTCTCGTCCAAGATGGTTGACAGCGGTACCTGCGCGCTAGGGCTTTCCATGGTGGGTTTGCTTTCGCTATCTTGATGGTGGGATTCCGGTGCTTCTGGCGTGCTTGTGCCATTGCTTACTGGATTATTGCCGTTGCGTAGTGGGATTGTGCAATTGCAAATAAGAAAAGTTGTCGGTCTGTGAGTAAAGAAATCCCTACATGCGATTGCTGAATCCCTACAGAACAAACAAGATTGCCTGATAGGCGGCATCCTGAATCTGGGCCATTCTTCCTCCACTGTTCTTCGTTTCAAGGCGAACGGATTTTGATAGCGGGGAAAATCAATGTCGGTGTCGGCAGAAAAAAATAAGTCCGTACCCAATCACAACAATGGTGTGTTGGCGGGTGTGGTGGTCTTGCAGGATAGGGAGTTCGCTCAGTTCAGTGACATGATGTACCGCATTGCCGGCATCAACATGGCGCCGACCAAGAAGCCGCTGGTTTCCAGTCGCCTAGCCAGGCGACTGAAACATTACAACCTGGGCAGCTACGCCGACTACTTCCGGTTGATCAATTCACCCCAGGGAAAGGACGAATTGCAGATGGCGGTGGACATGTTGACCACCAACGAGACGCACTTCTTTCGCGAACCCAAACACTTTGATTTTTTGCGCCAGCGCATCCTTCCTGAGCGCCGCAAAGGCATGAGTTTTCGTGTGTGGAGCGCGGCGTGCTCCAGTGGCGAGGAGCCCTACAGCGTCGCCATGGTTCTCGATGAGCTGTTGGGAAACCAGCCCTGGGAGGTGGTGGCGTCGGACATCAGTACCCGTATTCTGGACAAGGCCCGCAATGGTCTGTTTAGTCTGGAGCGTTTACCTGAGATCCCCAAGCCGTATCTGAGTCGCCATTGTCTCAAGGGGGTTGGCGAATATGACGGCACCTTGTTGATTGATAAAACCTTGCGTGAGCGGGTGCGTTTCTTGCCGCACAACCTGACGGACGTACCCGGGAAGCTCGGTGAGTTCGATGTGATATTTTTGCGCAACGTGATGATCTATTTTGATCAGGAAACCAAGCAAAAAGTGGTGAGAAATCTGCTGCCATTGCTTCGCCCTGGTGGCTATTTCTTGGTGGGACACTCGGAGACGCTCAATGGGATCACATCCGAGGTCAAACCCGTTGCGCCGGCGATATACAGAAAGCCCGACTAATGCACAAGTCGGCGCATACGGTCGATATCTTTCTGCATCCGGGCGATGTCTTTTTTGGGGGCCACGACACACGCATACGAACCTTGTTGGGCTCTTGCGTGGCCATCACGATGTGGCATCCGGGCATGCTGGCCGGCGGCATGTGCCACTACATGCTGCCACGCGTTCCGCGTGAAAGACAGCATGCACTGGATGGCCGCTACGCCGATGAAGCCATGGAGTTGATGTTGTGCGAGATACGCGAAGCCTACACCGCGCCCATGGAATACCAGGTCAAGCTTTTTGGTGGCGGGCATATGTTCTCTGCGCACCAGGCCGCTGGCGTAGAGCATGTGGGCAAAAAAAATGTGGAGATGGCGCACGTGTTAATGAAGCGCCACGGCTTTTCGACGCACGCTGAACACTTAGGGGGGGCGGGATATCGCAACCTGATGTTTGATCTGTGGAATGGTCACGTCTGGATGTGTCACCAACCACCGGTGCTTAGCGGTATTTCAAAAGGCGCGCTATGCGAGCAGTGAAGGTGTTGATCGTCGATGATTCTGCCGTGGTACGCCAGGTGCTTACGGCCACGCTCGGTGAGGACCCGGGAATCGAAGTGATTGGGGCTGCGTCCGACCCGGTGTTTGCTATGGAGCGTATGCGCGTTCAGTGGCCGGATGTGATTGTGTTGGATGTGGAGATGCCGCGCATGGATGGCATCACCTTTCTAAAAAAACTCATGGCCGAGCATCCCACACCCGTGGTGATTTGCTCCACGCTGACCGAAAAGGGCGCGGCCACAACCATGCACGCACTGGCTGCCGGGGCGGTCAGCATCGTCACCAAGCCCACACTGGGTCTCAAGCAGTTCTTGCAAGACAGTTCTAATGATCTGATCAGCGCGGTGAAGGTCGCGGCGCGTTCCAATGTGCGCCGCTTGGTCCCGGCCGGTGTGCAGCAAACCGTTCCACCCAAGCTGTCGGCCGACGCGGTGCTCCCTGCATTCACCCACGCCATGGCGGAGACCACAGATCGGGTGGTGGCCATTGGAACCTCCACCGGGGGCACCCAGGCGCTCGAAGCTGTGCTCACCTCGCTGCCTCGCGTGTGCCCAGGTCTTGTGATCGTTCAGCATATGCCGGAAAAATTCACAGAGGCTTTTGCCAACCGACTCGATAGCTTATGCAAGCTCGAAGTGCGTGAAGCAAAAAGTGGAGACCGCGTCATTCCTGGGCGGGCATTGATTGCACCTGGGGGGCGCCACATGCTGCTCAAGCGCAGTGGCGCCCAGTACCACGTGGAGATCGTCGATGGCCCGCCGGTGAGCCGCCATCGTCCCTCTGTTGACGTGCTGTTTCGCTCCGTGGCCAAGTGCGCGGGCCGCAATGCACTGGGCGTCATCATGACGGGCATGGGGGACGATGGCGCGCGCGGGCTGAAGGAACTACATGACGTTGGCGCCCGTACGCTGGCCCAGGATGAAGAGACCTGCGTGGTGTACGGCATGCCCAAGGAGGCGGTGAAACTCGGGGCTGTGGATCGGGTGTTGCCGTTGAATGACATCCCCGCGGAGATTCTTCGGGCGCTGCAGGGCGCGCGCTAATGGGCCATTCGCTCACACAGTCTGCTTGGGCCGACATGTCCGCCAGAGGCCGTTTGTTTACGGATGTGTTCGAGTTCAGCTCGGACCCCTTGGTCGTTGTTGATCTGCGGGGAACGATTATTGAAGCCAACGCAGCCATGGCCAAGATGACAGGGGTTTCGTGCGCCCAGCTGCTGGGCAGCGAGTTTGTTCTTTATTTTTCCCAGCCTGAACTGGTTCTGCAGATTCTTCAGCGGGTGTTGCTGGAGCGGGAAGTGCGGGACAACGCTTGGAAAGTCGTAAATGCAAATGGTGGTGTGACTGATATTGTTTGCAATGCGACTCAATTCTGCGACGCGACGGGTGATGTGCGAGGCATCTTTTTTGTGTTGCGCGACGCAACGGACCTGCGGCAATACGAATCGCAGATGCTGTTTCAGGCCAGCTACGATGCTTTGACCGCCTTGCCAAACCGCAGACTCTTCTGTGAGCAACTGGAGCGGGCTATTGCGCTGCGCCGTGACCAGGTGCTGGGAATTTTGTTCATTGACCTCGACAACTTCAAAGATATCAACGACACATTGGGGCACGCCGTAGGGGATGAGGTGCTCAAAGCTGTGGCCTGGCAACTGATGTCCTCAATGGGTGCATCTGACACCGCGGCTCGGATGGGGGCCGATGGATTCTCTGTGCTGATCGGGGACGGCGGTAGCCAACCGGCAATCAGCCAGCGGGTGAAAGCTCTGTTGAGCGACATAGCTCGACCGCGCGTTATTGAAGGCCACGAAATCATTGTGAGTTGCAGCATTGGCGTCACGATCTACTCCTCTAATCAGGGTGATAGCCATGCGCTGCTGCGTAACGCCGAGGCGGCCATGTACCGAGCGAAAGACGCCGGAAGGAATAGAGCCCAGTGGTTCACCCCCGAAATGGATTCAGCCATACAACGGCGCGTTGACCTCAGTAGTCGGCTGCGCAGCGCTCTCAAAAAGGCAGAGTTCACCTTGCATTTTCAGCCACGCGTGTCGCTGGGCCATGGGAAAGTGACCGGGGTTGAAGCGCTGATCCGCTGGTGTGCGCAGGATGTGGGTCAGATATCTCCCGCCGATTTCATCCCCATCGCCGAACGCAACGGCATGATTCTGCCCATAGGGGAGTGGGTATTGTTTGAGGCGTGCCGCCACGCACGGCAGTGGCAGGACGAGGGCAATGTCGCAGTCAATGTGGCGGTCAACCTATCGGCTCGCCAACTGCGGGACACCGACATCTTCAAGCTGGTCGTTCGTGTACTGGAGGAAACGGGTTTGCCCGCCCATTTGCTCGAACTTGAGCTGACCGAGAGCATGTTGGTGCATGATGCGGCGCGAGTTTTACAAGCGTTGGAGGCATTGAAGGAGATTGGAGTCCGCCTCTCCATTGATGATTTTGGAACGGGCTATTCGTCGCTCAGTTACCTCAAGACTTTTCCACTGGACTATCTCAAAATAGATAGGTCCTTTGTGGTGGATTTGCCAGACGATTTGAATGATGGCGCCATTGTTCGAGCCATTATTGACATGGCACATACCTTGGGAATGAAGGTCATTGCAGAAGGTGTGGAAACACGTGCGCAACTGGATTTTTTGCTGGCACACGATTGCGATGAGATGCAGGGCTATTACTTCAGCAAACCATTGCCGCAAGATGAACTGAAAGAGTTGTTGAGAAGAAAACGAAAACTGGATTTCTGAGTTAGCTCTAGCCTTTGTCCTGGTTGAGGCCATCAATTTCAGTTCTGATCTTTTCAAAGATCAAATCAATATTGGATTCTTTTTTCGAACAAAGATAGGTCAATGTCATAAGGCTCAGGACATGAATACCAATGGTTTGGGCGAGCACATGGACCTTGTCCAGGGTAGGGCTTTTCTGTCCCCGTTCAAGCGTACTTAAGTAAGTCCGGCTTGATACATCAGCAAAGTCTTCCTGGGTAAGTCCATTCGCCTTTCTTGCTTTTCGCAAAGCCTTCGCAAAGGCGTGTCTAAGTTCCATATGGAAATGATCTTTTGAAGATTTGTTATAGGCTTATCCTGTCAAAATGAACACCATAGAACTACAATCTATAGCGTTCATTTTTACAAAAAAAGTAGTTTTGCAGCGAAGGATTTAAGTACGAATCGATGTGTGCTTTCCCAGTCTCATCACGATTTATCGACCACAAATCTGTTTGGATGAACTTGATGCATGTGAAACCTACGAAGTTGTTGAAAGCAGGTGTTTGTTCGGTGCGCGCAAGCAACATCGGCCCGAACTTGGTGCAAGCGTTGGTTGGTTGGTTGGCGTTGTGTTGGTGTCTTGGTCTGCCAACTGTTGTATGGGCAACCGACCCATTGGATCCTCTGCATGCTGAGGCGGGAGAGGAAAGAACTAGCGTACGCGTGATCGAACTCAATCGGCTGCTTGAGGCGAATGCCAAGCAACGAGAAATTGATGCGTTGACGCAACGCAATGCGCAACAGGCCGCAGAGTTCCAGCAGCGCTGGTTATGGACACTGTTCGGAAACGGTGCTCTTATTTGCGCCGGAGGCGCGTATTTCTTGCTCCATCTGCGGCGTTCCAATCGCAAGCTGAAGATTCTGAATGAGAAAGTGCGGCGCTCTCAGAACAAGCTACAGGCTACCCTGGACGCGATGCCGGACTTGTTGTTCGAGCTGGGGCTGGATGGCCGTTACTACAGCGTTCATCCCCCCCAATCCAGTTTGCTGGTTGCGCCGCCTGAAAATCTCATCGGAAAAACGGTGTTTGACGTTATGTCCGCTGAGTCGGCGGGTGCCTGCATGTCAGCACTGCGCGAGGCTCACGAAACCGGCACGTCGTTTGGCAAACAGCTGGAACTGAAACTCCCGCACGGAACGTTCTGGTTTGAACTCTCGGTCGCTCGCAAAAATGTCGTTGCGGGGCGGGAGCCGCGCTTCATAGGTCTTTCTCGGGACATTACCGAGCGCAAGCGCATGGAGCAGGCGTTGAGCGAACGGGAGCAGCGTTACAGAGGAATTTTCGACAATGTTCTGGATACGCTCTATTTACTCGAAGTGACGCCCGACGGGCGTTTTCGCAATCTTGAAGTCAACCCCGCATTTGAGAAATCGTCAGGTATATCCAACACAGAACTCGTCGGAAAATTCATCGAAGAAACGGTGTCACAAGAAATCGCTGAGCTCGTTACTGCCAAATACCGCAGATGCATTGCGGCGGGCACGGCGATCGACGAGGAATTATCGCTCGATATGCCCAGTGGGCTGCGCCACTACCATTCAACCCTTATTCCCGTGCGCGACGACAGCGGTCGCATTTACCGCATCGTGGGGATCTCGCGCGATATTACCGAACGCAAGCAGATGGAGCGTCGCCTAGAGGAGTCGCAGCATTTGCTACGCCAATTGGCGGCCCGCAATGAGGTTGCGCGTGAGGATGAGCGTCGGCATCTCAAACGGGAGTTGCACGATGAATTGGGGCAGTACTTGTTGGCGCTGCGCTTGGGTATTTCGGTGGTGGACTTGGAGTTCGGGGCGAGCAATGTGTCTCTGCGGGAAAAGACGCTGCGCTTGGTTGATATGGTGGATTCCACCATCAAAGTGGTGCGTGACGTCGTGACTTCGTTGCGACCAGCGGCGCTGGACATGGGTATCGTGTCGGCTCTGGAGTGGTTGGCCGGCGACTATGCTGAGCGAACCGGCATCCAATGTGAACTGCATTTACGCGAGGACGATATCCATTTGGATGACATGCGTGCCACGGCGATTTTTCGAATCGTTCAAGAATCGCTTACCAATATCGTGCGGCACGCGCAAGCGACTCAAGTGAACATCACGTTGGAGCAAAAAAGCGAGTGCGTCTGGTTAGAAGTGCGGGACAATGGCAGAGGATTTGATCCTTCCCAGCGCCAGGAAAAATCCTTTGGGCTGGTTGGTATCCGGGAGCGGGCGCTACTTTTGGGAGGGAAGGTGGAGATATCTGGTACACCGGGCTGGGTAACAGTCCGTTTGGAATTTCCTATTCATCATCAGCCAATGAATGCGGTAGAGACATGATACGGGTATTGATAGCTGATGACCACGCCATCGTGCGTGAGGGGTTGAAGCAACTGTTTGCCTTGGACGTCGATGTCGTGGTGGCGGGTGAGGCGACCGATGGTGCTCAGGTATTGGAGGTTTTGCGTAGAGAGCGCTTTGACGTGGTGCTGCTCGACATGACCATGCCTGGAGTAAGCGGGGTGAACCTAATTAACCGTATCTGTGCGCAGGACGGAGCTCCTCCCATTCTGGTTCTCAGCATGCACAACGAACTGCAGGTTGCTCGGCGTGCGCTCAATGCGGGGGCGTCGGGTTATCTGACCAAGGACAGTCGGCCCGAGATATTGATTGCGGCCATTTGCAAGGTGGCGGCCGGCGGGCGCTTCATTGATCCCAGTTTGGCTGAACAAATGGTGTTCGAGGTGGGGAGTTCTGCGCAACGCCCGCCACATGAGCTTCTTTCGGACCGTGAATTTCATATTCTGCGGCTGTTGGTTCGGGGCATGAGCGTTAACGACGTCGCCGAAGAGCTGGCTATTAGTAACAAGACCGTCAGCACCCACAAGGCGCGGCTGATGCTGAAAATGAACTTTCAGAATAACTCTGAGCTGGTGCGTTATGCCGTTGCGCATGGCTTGATTGAGTAAATCCCTACAGACAATCAAGATCGCCTGACAGCGCAATGGCACGATTACCGATACGCTCTCGGTATATGCAGTATCGAGTTGACAATGATCCGGTTGCTGGTCGCTGACGATCATGCCCTCATGCGAGAGGGTGTGAAGCAGATAGTTGCCCTGAGTGACGACGTGGTGGTTGCGGCTGAAGCCGAGAATGGTGCTCGGGTCATGGAGCTGCTGCGCGAGAGAGCGTTCGACTTGATGCTGCTCGATCTCACCATGCCCGACGTCAGCGGCGTAGACCTGATTTGCTGGGTGCAAGCCAAATTTCCGGCACTTCCCATTCTGGTGTTGAGCATGCATAACGAACCAGCAGTCGTCGTGCGTGTGCTGCGGGCCGGTGCAACCGGCTACCTGACCAAGGACAACGATCCGCAAGACCTGATGGCCGCCATCCGAAAGACTGCTACTGGGGGACAGTACATCGACCCCAAACTGGCTGAGCGCATTGCGTTTGCGGGGAGCACCGATGGCCAAGCGCCCCGTCACCAACGGCTGACGGATCGCGAGCTCCACATCCTTCGGCTGTGGAGTCTTGGCAAAAGTATCAATAACATCGCCGAGGAATTGGCCATCAGCAATAAGACGGTCAGCACCCACAAAGCGCGTCTCATGGAGAAAATGGGCATTCACAGCAATGCCGAGCTGGTGCGCTACGCGCTGGCCCATGGCTTGGTGGACTAACCCCTCTGCCATTGAAGGCAATCCCTACGGGTGCTGCCTTTCTCCTTACGCCAAAAACAAGAATTCCTGATGGTTAAACGGGTGTGGTGTCTCTACGATACGCGCGGCGAAGTGCCATAGCCAAAAGGAAATACCTGATTGTGGCGCGGTTCATCAACTGGTTTGCAGAGCTGAAAATTGCGACGGCGCTATGAGTAATTTTGGGCTGGGTTGGGTTCATTCTCTCTTGCGCATGGCGGTAGGTCTGCGTGCGTTGGTTAGTGGTTGGTGCCTAATGCACAAGCGCGAGGACCAGTTCCCTTACGAGCGCGAACACGAGATTGGGGCCCTGTCAGACGCCCTTCCGGGCATGGTGGCCAGCTTTCATTTGCGTGCGGATGGCTCTATTTGTATGCCCTATGTTTCCCTGCGGATTTGGGAGCTCTTCGGCCTGCATCCTCAAGACGTCGTTGTTGATGCACGCCCCCTCTTGGCACGGAGCCATCCCGACGACATCCGCCGGGTGCGTGAGTCGGCTGTCAAATCGGCGCGCACCATGACGCCCTGGCACGAAGAATGCCGCATCGTGCATCCCACACGGGGGGAGCGCTGGATAGAAGGCCACAGTAACCCGAGGACTCACCCGCAAGGCTGTGTGATCTGGTACGGCTTCGTCCACGACATCACCGAGCGCAAGCAGGCGCAGATTGCGGTTCGAGAGCGACAGGAGTTTCAGCAACGTGTTGTCAAGTTTGCGGAGGTTGCGCCCGGTGCGCTGTTCACTCTGAGATGCAACCGGGATGGCCAACTGTCCATGCCCTGGGCTGCGGACAAGCTCGTGGAAGTCGTCGGCTGCTGGCCCGAAGATGCGCGCCAGGATATTTCGGCCTTGACCGCCTGCATTCACTCCGGTGATGTAGATACCTGGCACCACGCCGCTACTGTGTCGGCGCAGACCCTGCTGCACTGGCACTGTGAGTTTCGTCTGGCCCATCCGATTCATGGCGAAGTCTGGATCGAATGGCGAGCCAACCCCGCGCGCGAATCACAAGGTAGCGTGTTGTGGCATGGCTTCATGTATGACGTCACAGAGCGAAAAAGCAACGAACACCAGCTGATGTTCATGGCCCACCATGACACCTTGACCGGGCTGCCCAACCGTGTTCTTCTGACGGATCGCATGCAACAAGCCATCGTACAGTCGCATCGAACCGGTGAGTTCCTGGCCGTGCTGTTCATTGATCTGGATGGTTTCAAGCCCGTCAACGACCAATACGGCCACGCGGCGGGTGACCGTATCTTGATCGCGATCGGGCTGCGCTTGACACATATGCTGCGCAATGGCGACACGGTGGCGCGCATCGGTGGCGATGAATTTGTTGTGCTGTTGCAGGGGCTCTCCAGCGTAGAGGAGTGTGAGCGCTCGACCCAGCGCCTGCTCAAGGCGATTGCCGAGCCCGTTCTCGTTGGCGAGCAATCCATCATGCTGTCTGCCTCCATAGGCATCGCACTCTATCCAGACGATACTGATGATGCCGACAGCCTGCTGCGTCGTGCCGACGAGGCCATGTACACCGCCAAGCGGACCGGGCGCAACCAGTTCGTGTTTTTTGGCAATGATGCACAGCGAGTCTCCGTATTGGACGGCGGTATGGTGCATGACCTGCGCCTGGCGTTGGAGCTGGATCAGATTGACGTGCACTACCAACCCATTGTCGACCTTGCCACAGGTCGGGTTCACAAGGCCGAGGCGCTGGTGCGTTGGAAGCATCCCCAAAAGGGGTACGTGCCGCCTGTGGAGTTCATTCCCATTGCGGAAGAGTCGGGTCTCATCCATGCCATTGGCAATCGGGTCTTACAGAAGGCGGTGCAGACTACCCGCGAGTGGAACGGTGTTTGCGTTGACGGGGTCTTGCGGCGCATCAGTGTCAACCGCTCGCCGCGCGAGTTCTATGGCTATGACGGGGCCGATGACTGGATTTCGCATATGAACACCCAGGGAGGGTGTGCCAATATGCTGTCCCTGGAGATCACGGAAGGGTTGCTGCTCAGCGATCACCCCAAGGTGCTGGCGCAACTAAAGCAACTGCGCGCCATGGGCATGACGGTCGCCCTGGATGATTTTGGGACAGGGTACTCGTCGCTCTCCTACCTGAAGAAGTTCGACATCGACTACATCAAAATTGATCGCTCCTTTGTGCTTGACATTGTGGACGATCCCGCGGACCGGGCCATTGTGGAATCCATCATCGCCATGTCGCGCAAACTGGGTATCAAGCTGATTGCCGAAGGCGTGGAAACGCAGGCTCAGGCCGCGTTGCTGGCCGCTGCGCACTGTGATTTTGCCCAAGGCTATCTTTACGCCAGACCGATGCCGCAGCAAGAGTTCCTCGCCTTTGTCCGTGCTGCCGAAAACACTCCGCTGTCCGTGCCTGTTCTGTTCAACCATGTCAATCAAGACTGACGCCCCCAGAATCCGCCCGCACCTGACCATCGCTGGCTTGTTGGTGTGGTGGTTGATCTGCTGGTGGGGAACCGGAGTCTGGCGGGATGCAGCGACGACCCAGACTTACGACAACGCACGCCAGCGCACCGAACAGTTCGTCTCAACCGCCGTTGCCGGTTACGAGCGAATTATCGCCACGCGGGGCGGCATGATTCGTGTCCTCGCCCGCGAAAAAACCTACCGTGATGCCCTGAGTCGACATTCGCCCCAGTCCGACGGCGACGAGGACGAACGTCGCCGTCGCTGGACTTCCGATTCCCAACTGGCCGCGGTCAGTCGCCAGTTGGCCACCGCCACCCGTGATTTCGGCATGCGGTCGATCTGGCTGATAGATGCCAACGGTGACTGCATTGCGTCAAGCAATGCTGGGGAGCCGAGGGATCACGTCGGTACCCGCTATGCCGACCGGGACTATTTTCGAGAGGCTCTGGCCGGGCGCTCCACGCATCAGGTCCATTTCGGACGGCGGCAACTCGGTGCCAGTATTAGCTTCTCCGCGCCAGTGACAGACCGGAATGGGCATGTCATTGGTGTTTTGGTGGGTGGCAACGATTTGTCGACCTTCAATAACTTGCTCGATCAAGCTGAGGCGTTTTTGACGGATCGCCATGGTGTCGTGGTTCTGGCCAAGAATCCTGCCATGCTTATGCAAGCGCTGCCCAACGCGCCCGTGCAAAGTCTTGACGTCGAAACTCGACAGAATCTCTACAAGACATCTGACATCCCCACACTGACCCTCCAGTCGCAGCAAGATGGACGCTTCCCCGAGCTGTTGCGATACGCCGATAGCACCGCCCCGGGCATTCTTGGTAGCAACTCCATCACCGATGGTGACCTTGTTGTGTACGTGCTCCAGCCACTGCCGCAATTGGCCGAACTAACCTACCGTCGCGCAATTTACGCTAGTGGGCTTGGCATTGCCGGCACTGTGTTAGTGCTGCTCGGGGTCGGCGTGATCCTGTATCACCGGCAACGCCGTGCGTCCCTCCTCGCCTTGGCCGAGCGTGAACAGCGTGTGGTGCAAGCGCGCAACTTTCTGGAGCAGATCGTCAACGCCATTGCCGATCCACTCTTCGTCAAGGACCATGAGCACCGCTGGATACTGGTGAACGAGGCCTTTTGCAAAATCCATGGACGTCCACGTGAAGACTTCATTGGAAAATTCACGCACGAGGTGTTTCCCGAGTCTCTTGCACAAAAAAATTGGGACGCGGACGAGAGGGTTTTGAGCGCTGGCATCGAAAACGTCACCGAAGAAAAGCTCACTAGCAGTCACGGCATCACGCACATCGTTGTTAACAAGAAAGTGCCCTATACGGACGCGTTGGGACGACGATTCATCGTCGGCATCATTTCCGACATCACCGAGCGCAAGCAAGTGGAGCGCCTGATCCGCGCCAGGGAGCGGGAGTTCCACAGTCTGGCTGAAAACTTGCCACTTGCCGTCATTCGCTACGACACCGAGTGCAGGCGCAGTTACCTTAACCGTACGGCGCAAAGAATCCTGAGTGGCAGCAGTACCGAGTTTTTGGGCCTGCTTCCTGGCGGGGACAACGTTTCCGCAAGCCCAGCAATGATTGCGAATTACCGGGGCAAGATGGAAGAAGTGCTGGCGACGGACCTCGCACTGGAATTGGATTTCGTGCTGGACGAGCTCCCCGCAGATCAGCAAAGGCATTACGAAGTTCTGCTTGTGCCCGAACATGGCGCCAATGAAACTATCTGCGGCGTTTTGTCGATCTGGTACGACATCACTGAGCGTAAGCTGTTGGAGAATGCGTTGAAGCAGCGCGAGACCGAATTCCGTGCGTTGGCCGAAAACCTGCCAGACCCGGTATTCCGTTATGACCGCGACTGCCGTCGTGTTTACGTCAATCCGGCTGCGATCCGAATCACCGGTATGACGGCTACGCAACTGCTTGGCAGTGTACCAACCGGTTGCGCAACAATCACGCCCGAAGATGCCGCCAACACTATGGCGGCCATTCGTGAGGTCGTCGCAACCGGTGAGCGCCGCAACTTCTATGTCGGATACATCAACAGCGATGGTTCAGTCAGCGACCACCAGGGGCTGCTGGTGCCTGAGTTCGATGCTAGCGGTCAAGTGGCAACGGTGCTCACCATGGCACACGATGTCACATCTATACGAAGAGCCGAACGGCATGCGGCGAGCTTCTTCGCCAACATGCCCGGTTTCGCCTATACCCTGCGCGTGTCGCCCGATGGGCGCCAGAGTTTGCCCTTTGCCAGCAGTGGCATTGAGGACATCTACGGTCTGCGCCCAGTGGATGTGCGGGACGATGTGTCGCCCATGCATGCGCTGGAGGACCCCGATGACGTGCTGCGCATAGTGGCTTTGGGCACCCTGGCGGCGAAAACGATGCAGCCGTTCCAGGTCGAGTTCCGTGTCCAGCGGCCGGGTCAGCCTGAGCGCTGGGTCGAGAGCCGCTGCGTGCCGCAGCGCCAGGCTGAGGGTGGTTTGCTCTGGCACGGCGTCATGCTCGACATCACGGATCGCAAGCTTGCCGAGCAGCGACTCAAGGAAGCGCTGGAGTTCAGCAACGGGGTTATCAACGCAGTTCCGGACATTCTGTTTGAGGTGGACCGCGAGGGCAGATACCTGAATGTGTGGACGCAATGCCCGAATGTACAGGCCGCTCAAAAATTGGAGCTGCTGGGCAAGACGATTTATGACGCACTCACTCCAGAAAATGCCGCAACCACCATGCAAGCCATCGTAGAGGCCGATGTAAGAGGTTCGTCTTATGGCAAGGCCATCTGCATTGGTCAACCAGACGGAGAAGTACGCTGGTACGAACACTCCATTGCAAGGAAGTCTGGCTATGCGCCATCGCAAGTGACGTTTCTGGTTTGGTCGCGCGATGTGACAATGAATATTGAGGCGCAGCAGCGTCTGGATGAAACCAGGGAACGTCTATTAAGTGTGCTGCAGACCATGCCGGATATGGTTTGGCTCAAAGACGCGACTGGGGTTTACCAATTATGCAACCACGCATTCTCACGCTTGACCGGTATGGAGG
This sequence comes from Rhodoferax saidenbachensis, assembly GCF_031457975.1. GTDB lineage: Bacteria > Pseudomonadota > Gammaproteobacteria > Burkholderiales > Burkholderiaceae_C > Allorhodoferax > Allorhodoferax saidenbachensis_A. The sequence goes on along the minus strand of NZ_JAVDXO010000013.1, from coordinate 24,430 downwards.
AGTCCTATATTTTTGGCCGAACCGACTACGATCTTTTTGATGCCGAATTGGCTGACTTCTTTCGCTTGCAGGATTTGAAAGCGATTGAGGCAGGCACCATTCGCTTGAATGAGGAATGGGTCAATTACGCTGACGACGGGCGCCGAGCCTTGTTGGAAACGCGCAAGGTGCCGGTTTACGGAACCGATGGCAAGGTTACAGGTGTGCTCGGCATTGCCCGCGATGTCACTGAACGAAACGAAGCTGAACTGGCCTTGCGGGCCAGCGAGGCGCACATTCAGTCGCGCAATGAGCTCTTGCAGGCTATCGTTGAGAGCTCTCCCGAGATCATCATTTTTGCGCTGGATACAACGTATCGTTACTTGGCCTTCAACCGCAAACACCGGGTGACGATGCAAGCCATTTGGGGGAACGACATCAGCATTGGCACGAATATGCTGGATGTGATTGGCGACCACCCCGACCGCTTGGTAGCCCAAACTAGCATGGCCCGTGCTTTGGCAGGCGAGAGTTTTGTGTTGGAAGAAACCTATGGCAGCGAGCTGCTTTCCTGCCAACATTGGTTGAACCATTGGGCACCCATCCGTTCGGAGGCCGGTGAGGTCGTGGGCCTGACATGCTTTGTCTTGAATATTTCGGAACGCAGGATCGCGGAGGAGCGCCTGCGACGATCCCGCGATATTGTGCGTGCGCTGGCCGCGCACCAGGAAACCGAGCGCGAGAAGGAGCGCAGACGGCTGGCCTACGAGATGCATGAAGACCTAGCCCAGAACTTTGCAGCCCTGCGCCTGCACCTCGCGTCGCTGGAGATGGGCGATGCTGACGCCAAACACGCGGAAGTGCTCAAAACTATGCACAGCATTGCAGACCACGGCATCGCCCGCATTCGCGGTATGGTGTCCGCGCTGCGGCCCGCAGTACTCGACTTGGGGTTGATTTCTGCCTTGCAATGGCTGACGGATGATTTCAAGGGCGTTGGCCTCGATTTCGTCCTGACCCTGCAAGATGGCATTGTGCTCAGCGACGCATCGAGCACATTCTTGTACCGTGCCACGAAGGAAGCCCTGTTGAATGTTGCCCTGCATGCGGCGGCCACGCAGGTGACTGTTTCACTCGTTGCCGACGAGGGCGTCTGCTGCCTGGTTGTGCAGGACAATGGTTGTGGCTTTGACCCGGCAGCACCGCGCGGTGATGGTTGCTTTGGCCTGATTGGTCTAGCCGAGGCGGCGCTTCACCTGGGGGGCGAGTTATTAATTGAATCCTCTCCTGACCACGGCACCACGCTGGAGATCCGCATCGTTGGCGTGTGATAGGTGTGGGTTGCAGTAGGTGCATCCCTACGGACTTCGTTGCATATCCCTACAAGTAAATCAGACCGGTCCGATGGTCCGATTGGATGGATTTTTGTAGTCTGTCGTCTTCCGGCTATTCCCACCGAGTGTCCCTATGATTTTTGAACGCATGAAACTATCGCAGCGTCTGCTCGCTTTGTTGCTCATCATCCTGCTCAGCTTTGTGGCCTATGGCGCTTGGTCGTTCAAGGTACTAAACAACCTGAAGGTCAACGGACCGTTCTATCAGCGCATTGTGCAGGGCAAGGATCTGATCGCCGACATCCTCCCGCCCCCTGAGTACATCATCGAGTCCTATCTGGTGACCCTACAGCTGATGGCCGCACCGCCCGCCCAGCGCCCGGCCCTGATTGACAGTTTCAAAGCCTTGAAAAAAGACTATGACATCCGGCACGACTTTTGGGTCAAGGAAAATCTGGATGCGGCGCTCAAGGACCAATTGCTCAACCAAGCCGACAAGCCGGCACAGGCGTTCTACCAAGTCGCCTTCGGTCAATTGATACCGGCCTTGGAAAAGGATGACACGGCCGCGGCCAATGCTGCGCTGGACGCCATGAAGCAAAGTTACGATGCGCATCGCAGCGCCATCAACACCCTGGTGGAGCTGGCCAACAAACGCAACGAAACCGACGAAGCCAATGCCCGATCGGCAATCGAGAACGCTAACTGGGTCATGCTGGTGCTACTGCTGTCCTCCAGTGGCTTGGTCACCCTGATCTTTTGGAGAATCGTGCGCAGTTTGCTCGCCCAACTCGGGGGCGAGCCCAACGACGCAGCCGACATCGCCACCAGGATTGCGTCTGGCGACCTGACGGTTGCCATCCATACCGCGCCCAACGATCGCGGCAGCTTGATGGCGGCTATGAAAGCCATGCGCGACAGTCTGGTCGGCATCGTGGGTGGGGTACGTGCGGGTACCGACGTCGTCGTCAGCACTACCAGCCAGATTGCCGCAGGCAATCAGGAGCTGGCGACACGTACCGAAAACCAGGCCAGCGCGTTGGAAAATACGGCCAGCGCGATGGAGGAACTGACCAGTACTGTGAAAGCCAATGCCGACAATGCGCGCCAAGGTAACGAGCTGGCGACCTCGGCGTCGCTAGTGGCCGTCAGAGGGGGGGAGGTGGTGGCACAGGTGGTTCAGACCATGGGCTCCATCAACGACTCTTCCCGCAAGATCGTGGACATCATTGGTGTCATCGATGGCATTGCGTTCCAGACCAACATCTTGGCCCTGAACGCGGCAGTGGAAGCGGCCCGCGCCGGGGAGCAAGGCCGGGGCTTTGCCGTGGTGGCGTCTGAGGTGCGTGGCCTTGCTAAACGCTCGGCCGACGCCGCCAAGGAAATCAAAACCCTGATCGACGACTCGGTCAGCAAGGTCGAGGTTGGCAGCCGCCTGGTTGGCGAAGCTGGGGAGACAATGGGCGACATCGTCGAAAGCGTCAAAAAGGTGACCGACATCATGGGCGAAATTACCATCGCCAGCCGGGAGCAGTTCCTGGGCATCGAGCAGATCAACATCGCCATTGCGCAGATGGACTCGGTCACGCAGCAAAACGCCGCGCTGGTGGAGGAAACCGGAGCCGTGGCTCACGCCCTGCAGGACAAGGCTAGTGATTTGTCCCGGATGGTGGGCGTCTTCCACTTGAATGGGATGCCCACCATCAACCGGAGTCAATCTCGAAACGCGACTGTTTTGATAGCATCTCACGCCCTTTAGACGACGGCATGCAGCAACAGCAAATCACCTCCATCCGTGAATTCTTGGCCTTCAAACTCGGAAACGAGGAGTACGGCATCGACATCTTGCGGGTGCAAGAGGTTCGCTCCTACGAGGAGCCCACCCGTATGGCGCACGCACCGGCTTTTATCAAGGGAATGATCAATCTGCGCGGTGTGATCGTACCGATCATTGACATGCGCATGAAGTTCAACCTGGAGCAGGTGAACTATGACGATGCGACAGTGGTCATTATGCTCAACATCGGCGAGCGGGTGATAGGTATGGTGGTTGATGGAGTGTCGGATGTCATGACTCTCATGCCAGACCAACTGCGTGCGGTGCCCGAATTGTCGTCGGTCATCGGAAACGAGCACCTGTTGGCTCTTGGTGCGTTGGAGAATCGCATGTTGATCCTGCTGGACATCGTTACGCTCATGCGCAGTGCAGAGATGGGCTTGGTCAGTGAAGCTATGCATTAGTCTAGTACCGTAGCCCACGCCCATTTCTTAACACAAACCTCATACCATGCCCATTCTGCAGCGCCTTAGCATTTCTCAGAAATTCTTTGTTCTTGGCATCATGGCTCTGCTGATGATGGCCTTGCCCACGGGGCTGTACCTCAAACAAACCGCCGCCGAGATTGATGCAGCCCAACTGGAAGCCCGGGGAACCGCCCCTGTAATCGCGCTGCAAAAAATGATCCAGTTGACCCAGCAACATCGTGGTCTCGCGGCGGGAATGCTCGGTGGCAACGAAGTCTTGGCCGCCAAGCGACCCGAAACACGGGACGCCTTGGGCAAAGCCATTGAGGTGGTGGATGCCAGCTTGAAGGCTAGCGATGCCTCCCAAAGAATTCTGCCGCAATGGGCAGAGCGCAAACAACGTTGGATGGTATTGGAACAAGCCGTTGCGGGCCGCCAACTCAAGTCGGCGGAAAGCTCGGCGCGGCACACCCAGTTGATTGCCGAACTCCTGGCGCTGAACTTAGACCTGCTAGACGAGTTCGGTTTGTCGCTCGACCCGCAGGCTGACAGCTATTCCATGATCATGGCCTCGTTTGCCAATGCGCCGGGGTTGGCCGAGAAATTGGGCCAGATGCGTGCCCGAGGCACCGGATTCCTGGCGGACAATGCCATGCCGCCCGAGGGCCGTATGGCGCTTTCTACCGCACAGGCCCAAGCCAACGAAATATACGGCGAGATGATGCGCAATCTGGGCAAAGCCACGGCTGCGAACGCCAATCTGAAGACCACGCTGGCCGCCAAGGCAGACACACTGAAGGAGCAGATTGTCAAAACGTTGGCAATGGCCGACCAAGAGCTGATCAACGCGGCCGAGCTGAAACTGCCCGCCGACGCGTACTACCAGGAATTCACCCACACGATCAATGGCGTCTACGATTTCAACGCCATCGCTTTACCTACCTTGGCGAGCCTGCTCGACGCGCGCGCCCACGATGTGCAACAGGCACGGCTTGTGGTGCTGGGCGTTTTGCTGATTCTTTTGATCGCATCGATCATGCTCGGACTGGCTTTTGTGCGCAGCATTACGGTGCCGATGCAAGAGGCCTTGCAGCTTGCCCAAGCGGTTGCCAACGGCGACTTGACGGTGACAGCCCCCGTGCGGAATAACCACGAAATCGGCCAATTGACACAGGCACTCAATGGCATGCAGGCCAGCCTCGCCAAAGTGGTGTCTAACGTCCGCTCAGGCTCTGAGAGTGTCGCTACAGCCAGTGCCGAGATTGCCTCGGGCAACCACGACCTGTCGGCCCGCACCGAAAGCCAGGCCAGTGCGCTGGAAGAAACCGCTGCCTCCATGGAACAGCTCAGCGCCACGGTCAAACAAAATGCCGACAGCGCCAAACAGGCTAACCAGTTGGCGCAGAGCGCCAGCTCCGTGGCCGTCAAGGGCGGAGAGGTGGTCGCCCAAGTGGTGGGCACCATGAAAGACATCAACGAGAGTTCACGCAAGATTGTCGACATCATCAGCGTGATCGATGGCATCGCCTTTCAGACCAACATCCTGGCTTTGAACGCGGCGGTGGAAGCCGCCCGTGCTGGGGAACAGGGCCGTGGTTTTGCGGTGGTGGCCTCTGAAGTACGTAGCCTGGCGGGGCGCTCGGCAGAAGCCGCGAAAGAGATCAAGACTCTGATCGGCGCCAGTGTGGAGCGTGTTGAGCAGGGCACCGCGCTGGTGGACCAGGCCGGAGTCACCATGACCGAGGTGGTGCGCTCTATCAAACGCGTCACCGATCTCATGGGTGAGATCAGTGCGGCCAGTTCTGAACAGGCCTCAGGAGTAGCCCAAGTGGGCGAGGCCGTTACGCAAATGGACCAGGCCACGCAACAAAACGCGGCGTTGGTGGAGGAAATGGCGGCGGCGGCTTCCAGCCTCAAATCCCAGGCGCAAGATCTGGTGCAGCTGGTGGCGGCGTTCAAGCTGGACAGCCATGATGGCCATCACAGAATCACCGCGTCGGCAGCCGTACGGGCCCTCAAATCCGGCGCCGCACCTTGCAATGGCACCGAGCGACGTGTTAGCGGCATACCCAAGGGCGCCGCTGCCCGAACACGTGGACCCGCACCTGCCAAAGCCCCTGCAAGGCCGGCGGCCGGTAGCGATGGCGACTGGACCAGCTTTTAAAAAAGACGCCCTTGAGAGAAGTAGTGCGAATGAAAATAGCCTGTATCGTCGTCATCGCGTTTGCCCATCGAAAAGATTCTCGACAGAACGCCGCTGGAGATTGCTGCATTGCTAGAGGCGCAGGTTTACGTCGAACGGATACCGGGCGTGTTGAAAACGGGCCAAGAGTCACGGATGGAGTTTCGCTACTGCGATGTTCAAGGCGGGGTGCGCGGGGGAGATATGCGGCTGGTGCCCGAGTTCGGTTTGGATGGGGCCGTAGCCAGCGTGCTGGTTGTCACGCGTGACATTACCGAGCGCAAGCGCATGGAAGAAGCATTGCGCGAACGGGAACAGCGCTACCGGGGAATTTTCGACAATGTGCTCGACATGCTCGACATGCTCGACATGCTCTACTTGCTGGAGGTGACCCCGGACAGGCATTTTCGCAATCTCGAAGTTAACCCTGCATTCGAAAAATCGGCGGGCATATCCAGCGCAGAACTCGTCGGTAAATTCATCGAAGAAACGGTGCCCGAAGAAACAGCCAATATCATCATCGTCCAATATCGCAGATGTATCGAGGCTGGCACCGCTATCGACGAGGAAGTGTCGCTGGATATGCCCAGTGGACTTCGCCATTACCATTCGACCCTTATTCCCGTGCGCGACGACAGCGGGCGTATCTACCGCATTGTCGGCATCTCCAGTGATATTACCGAGCGCAAAAGGATGGAGTACGACCTTAAGGAGTCGCAGCATCTGCTGCGTCAGCTGGCGGCCCGCAACGAGACAGCACGGGAGGATGAGCGCAAGCACTTTACAAGGGAAATACATGATGAGCTGGGGCAGCATCTTCTGGCGCTACGCCTGGGCCTTTCGGTTATGGACCTCCAGTTCGGCGCGACCAATGCCTCCTTGCATGAAAAGACGCAGCGTTTGATAGAGATGGTGGACACCACCATTAAAGTGGTGCGCAACGTGGTGGCCTCGCTGCGTCCGGCCGTGCTCGATATGGGGATTGTGTCTGCCCTGGAGTGGCTGGTGGGGGCGTATTCTGAACGAACGGGTATTCAGTGCGAGCTGAATGTCTCCGAGGATGAGGTCCCCCTGGACGATGCGCGCTCGACGGCGATTTTTCGTGTCGTCCAGGAAACTCTTACCAACATTGTGAGACATGCGCAAGCGAACAAGGTGGAGATCACGCTGGAGCGAAATGAAACCAATTACTTTTTGGAAGTGCGAGACAACGGCCAGGGGTTCGATCCGTCCATACGCAAGGAAAAATCGTTTGGCTTGGTCAGTATCCGGGAACGGGCGCTGATGCAGGGGGCGAGGTTGATGTATGCAGCATGTCGGGGTGGACGTCGATTCGGGTGCGTTTCCCGGTAGAGGATTGGTGTAGTGTTTCATATCAAGATGACTTGGATAGTCATCATGCTTAACATCGGCGACCGGGTGGTGGGCATAGTGCCCCGGGGCGCTGCTTTGAACCACTGGAGGAGGGCGACTGCTCTTGTCTTGATGTAGGAATGGGCCTACCAATTTGTGGTTCTATCCTTACGCCTTTGACACATCTCCTTACATGCGAATCAAGATCGCCTGATAGTCCATTGTTCTCAATTCGTTCATTCTCCATGCCAATGTCGTGGTCTTTTTTTGGTCCGACACAGCCACCGTACACGGCAACCCTGGGAATGGACGAGCATGCGAAAGACTGTAAGTGGGAGTGGTATTTACCAGGCGAGTGGGCCGGTTGTTGCATGTGGTGCCTTCGGCATTGCGGCCATCATGGTTCCCTTGGACCTGCCCCCGTTGGTTCTGGCCGCGGGCATGGCGTTGGTCACGATGGGCGCAGCCTGGTGGGCCATGGGGCAAGCCCGTGCCCAGCGCCGGCGCGTCGAACACGGCGTGCGCGCCCAGTCCATAGCGGGCCTGGAGCCCCTGTGCGTGGGCGTGTTGCCGGTCTGGTCCAGCCAGATCGAAATGGCGCGTTCCCAGACCGAACAAGGCATCAACGACCTGGCGATGCGCTTTGCCAACCTGTCCCAGCACCTGCAAAGTGCGGTTGCCGCCTCACATAGCAGTGCCAGTGGTGATGGTGTCACCAAGGGTGTGGTGGCACTCCTGAACGACAGCCAAACCGAACTCAATGCAATCATCGCTGCGTTGCGCTCCAGCCTGAAAGAAAAAGAAGACCTGCTGCAGGAGGTGCACGGCCTGTCGAGTTTTACCGACGCGTTGCAGCAAATGGCGAAGGATGTTGGCGCCATCGCCCAACAAACCAATCTGCTGGCCATCAATGCCGCCATCGAAGCCGCGCGCGCCGGTGAAATCGGGCGCGGCTTCGCGGTGGTGGCTAGTGAAGTGCGCATGCTCTCCAAGCAATCGGGAGAGACCGGCAAGAAGATCGCTGAAACCGTGGACACCGTCAACAAGGCCATTGCCACTACGCTGCAGGTCTCGCGCCAATACGCCGCGCAAGACGCCCAAATGGTGTCCCACTCCGAGCGAGTGATCGAGACCGTGCTGGGGGAGTTCGGCAACACTGCCAACGACCTGAGCTACTCCGCCGATGTGCTACGCGAGGAAAGCCAACGCATGCAGAGCGAAATCTCCGATGTGCTGGTGGCCCTGCAGTTCCAGGACCGCGTCAGCCAGATGCTGGGCCATGTTCGGGATGACCAGGGCAAGCTCCTCCAGACCTTGGAGCAGAGCGCGCACGCCATTGCGGAGGGCACCCCGCCCCAACCCATCGACACCCATGCGTGGCTGGAGGCGCTGGCCAGCACCTACACCACGCAAGAACAGTACGTGACGCACGGTGGCAGTGGCTCAACACACACACAGACACACAGCGAATCAACCGAAATTACTTTTTTTTAGGAGAAACACGTGGCTAAAACCATTCTGATCGTGGACGATTCCGCCTCTCTGCGCCAGGTCGTCAGCATTACCCTCAAGGGGGCGGGTTATGACGTTATCGAAGGCTGCGATGGGCGCGACGCCTTGACCAAGCTCAACGGCCAAAAGATTCACCTCATCATTAGCGACGTGAACATGCCCAACATGGACGGCATCACCTTCGTTACCGAAGCCAAGAAGCTGCCTGCCTACAAATTCACCCCGGTCATCATGCTCACCACCGAGGCTGGCGAGGCAAAAAAGCAGGCTGGCCAAGCCGCGGGTGCCAAGGCCTGGGTGGTCAAGCCCTTCCAACCGGCACAAATGCTGGGGGCCGTTGCCAAGCTGATTCTGCCTTGAGTGGTCCCTCGCCCCACACCCAAAAACAACCCACCAAGGAGACACCATGGGAGTGACTGTTGAACGCACCAAGGATGACCTGTGCCGCATCCTCGTTGAGGGCGAAATGACGATCTACACCGCGCAGGAATTGAAGGATCAATTGCTGGCACCACTGGAGCAATACAAGCAAGTTGAACTCAACCTGGGTGCCGTCACCGAGATCGACTCCGCTGGATTGCAATTGTTGGTCCTGGTCAAAACCGAGGCACATGCGCAGGACAGAACCCTGAGCATCACCGACCACAGCCCGTGCGTGCTGGATATCTTGGACCTGTGCGACCTGGAAGGCTTCTTTGGCGACACCGTATTGGTCCACGTAGCGGAGCCCACCCCATGAATTTCGACGACGCACTACAAACCTTCATTGCCGAAGCCCGGGACCTGCTGCAGCACATGGAAGAGGCGCTCTTGTGCATCGAGCAGGCCCCGGACGACGCAGACACCGTCAACGCCATCTTCCGTGCGGCGCACACCATCAAGGGTTCGGCCGGACTCTTTGGCTTGGACGGTATCGTGGCCTTTACGCATGTGGCTGAGAGCGTGCTGGACAAGGTTCGCGCCAACGAGCTGGATGTGACCCCCGAGCTGGTGGCCGTGTTGCTGCAAAGTGGTGACCACATGCGGGAGCTGGTGGACCACATCGCCCAGGGCGGTGAGCCATCCTCGCAGGTGTTGGCCCAAGGGCAGGCGCTGGTCGAACAGCTGAGTGACTATCTGGACGACGAGCCCGCGGCACAGGCGTCCGCATCCGCAGCCAAGGTACCTGTGGAGTTCGTGCCAGTTCCCACCGCCCACGGAGGTGGTGAGGTGCAAGCTGACCACTGGCACCTGTCGCTGCGCTTTGGGCGCGACGTGCTGCGCAACGGCATGGACCCCCTGTCCTTCATCCGCTACCTGGGCACGCTAGGCCAGGTGGTGCATATCGTCACGCTGCTGGATGCCATTCCCCCGGTAGCCAGCATGGACCCCGAGACCTGCTACCTGGGTTTTGAAATCGGCTTCAAGAGCGAGGCCGACAAGGCCACCATCGAGAACGTGTTCGAGTTCGTACGCGAGGACTGTCGCATCCGCATCCTGCCACCGCACAGCAAGATTGACGAGTACCGGAGTCTGCTGGGTGACATGCCGCAAGAGCAGGATCTGCTGCTGGGTGACATGCTGGTGCGCTGCGGTACCTTGACGCAAAACGAGCTTGACACTGCGCTACGCATCCAGCAAGCGCAGTCCCACATGCAAGGTGAGGCCACGCCGCCCATTGGTGAAGTGCTGGTGGGGCAACACATGGTGCAGCCCCCGGTGGTGGATGCCGCGCTGGAGAAACAAAAGCAGCGCAAGGACGGCAAGGCCGCCGAGGCCAACCTGATCCGTGTAGATGCCGACAAGCTGGACGCTCTGATCAACCTGGTCGGCGAACTCATCATTGCAGGAGCCGGCGCCAGTCTGGCCGCCCGGCGCGCCGGTGTGCCCGAGCTATTGGAGAGCACGGCGACGATCTCCCGTCTGGTGGAAGAAGTGCGCGATTCCGCGCTGGACCTGCGCATGGTCCAGATTGGTGGCACCTTCAATCGCTTCCAGCGCGTGGTGCGCGATGTTGGCAAGGAACTGGGCAAAGACATCGAGCTGGTTATCAGCGGTGCCGACACTGAGCTGGACAAGACTGTGGTGGAGCGCATTGGCGACCCGTTAACCCATCTGGTGCGCAACTCCATGGACCACGGCATCGAATCGGCCGAGCTGCGACTGGCCCGGGGCAAGCCGGCCAAGGGCACGCTCAAGCTTAACGCCTTCCACGACGCGGGCAGCATCGTGATCGAAGTCTCGGACGATGGCGGCGGCCTGAACAAGGAGCGCATTCTCAAGAAGGCCATCGAGCGCGGCCTGGTTAACGAGGGCCAAGCCTTAAGCGACAAGGAAATTCACAACCTGATCTTCGAGGCCGGCTTCTCCACCGCCGATGCGGTGAGCAATCTGTCGGGCCGCGGCGTTGGCATGGACGTAGTGCGACGCAACATCGCCGCCCTGCGCGGCACGGTGGACCTGGACAGCGTGGAGGGCCAAGGCAGCACGGTGCGTATCCGCCTGCCCCTGACGCTGGCCATCATCGACGGCTTCCTGGTGGGCGTGGGCAACGCGGTCTACGTCATCCCGCTGGATATGGTGGTCGAGTGTATAGAGCTCAGTGACATGGACCACGAGAGCGGCAGCGACAAGCGCTACCTCAATCTGCGCGGCGAAGTGCTGCCGTATAGGCGCCTGCGTGAGCATTTCGAGGTGGTAGGCGAAGCGGCGCGGCGCGAAAACATCGTGGTTGTGCGTTATGGCGAACACAAGGCGGGGCTGGTAGTAGACCGCCTGATGGGCGAATTTCAGACCGTCATCAAGCCGCTGGGCAAGGTGTTCAACCTGATTCGGGGCATTGGCGGCTTCACCATCCTGGGCAGCGGCGAGGTAGCGCTGATTCTGGACGTGCCAGGGCTGATGCGCCAGGTTATGACTGGGGAGGAGCCGATGGAAGAACATACCCGGGCGCTGGCATTGCGACGCTGAATGCTATAAAAATAGTAGCTGCTTGCGCCCATTCAACGGGGGCTAGAGGCACAAATCTCTAAAAAATCGTTCAAAGTTAATGAGAAAAATCAGATGAAACTCACCATCGCAAAAAAAATGATTCTGCTTGCCGGCTCCGCGCTGCTCGGCATTGCCCTGCTGACCGGCCTCGGCCAGTGGCAAATGAACAAGGTGTATGAGGCTGCCAATTTCGGCAATACCAATACCGTGCCCAGTCTGGCTCTCCTGGACGATATCCGCAAATATCTGCTGCGTACCCGGCTCAGCATAGCCCAGCATGTCCTGAACACCGAAGATACAAGGAGGGACGAAATTGAGGTCGCCCTCAAGAAAAATATCCAGGGCGTGCAAGAGGGCATCGAGAAATACGAAAAGGACGGTTGCCAGGGTGTCTCCTGCATTAGTGACGGCAAGGACAAAGCCTTGCTGCTACAGGTTAAAAACCTGTTCGCAGAGTACGTGACGCTGATTGAGCCCATCCTGGTGGAGTCCCGCAAAGGTGAGGCTGGCTTGGTGAAGGCGAGAACGCTTATGGAAAAGAACCGCCCCGTTGCCGAGAAAATGGCTGCGGTTTTTGATGAGCAAGTGCAATACAACATCGAGTTGGGTACAAAGAGCGCTGAGGAGGCTATTGCCATCAAGGGCCATGCGCTGAACCTCTCGCTTCTGATTGCTGCCCTCACGCTGGCGACGATCGGCATCACCGCCCTGACCGTTACCCGCTCCTTTCTGCGCCAGCTGGGTGGCGAGCCGGATATGGCCGCGGATATTGCCAACCAGATAGCGGCTGGTGACCTGAGCGCCGAGATCGAACTCAAGGCGGGCGACCGCACCAGCCTGATGGCGGCAATGAAGAACATGAATGCCACCCTGCAAGCTTTGATCGCCCAGATGAACCATATGTCCACCGAGCATGACCGGGGCGATATCGACGTGGTGATGGACGGCAGCAAATTCGGTGGTTCGTACAAGGCCATGGCCGAGGGCGTGAACACCATGGTGGGTGGCCACATCGCGGTCAAGAAAAAGGCCATGGCTTGTATTCAGGAATTCGGTCATGGCAACTTCGATGCACCGATGGAGAAGCTGCCTGGCAAGAAAGTATTCATCAACGAGACCATCGAGCAGATGCGCGGCAACCTCAAGGGACTGATTGCCGAAATGAACCATATGTCCGCCGAACACGACAAGGGCGACATTGACGTCAGGATCGACGAGGGCAAGTTCAAGAACGACTTTGCACAGATGGCCAAGGGCGTCAACACCATGGTGTTTGGACACATTGAAGTGAAGAAAAAGGCCATGGCCTGCATCAAGGAGTTCGGTGAAGGCAATCTTGATGCCCCCATGGAGAAGCTGCCCGGCAAGAAAGTGTTCATCAACAACACCATCGAGCAGCTGCGCGGCAACCTCAAGGGCATTGTTGGTGAAATCCGGGACATCGTTGCCTCAGCCAACATGGGGAACTTCAGCACCAAGATGGGCCTGGAAGGTAAGGCAGGCTTCACCAAGGATCTCTCCGAATTGCTCAACCAGCTTTCCGATACGGTTGACACCGCGTTCAAGGACACCATCCAGGTAGCGCAGGCGCTGGAGAGTGGTGACCTGACGCAGGTGGTGACTCGCGACTATGAAGGTGCTTTCGACCAGGTTAAACAAGCCCTCAACAACACGGTGGCAAAACTCTCGCAGGTGATTGGAGAGGTCAACGCGGCGGCCAGCAACATTGCATCGGCCAGCGAACAAGTCTCTACCACCGCCCAGAGCATGAGCCAGGCCAGCAGCGAACAAGCCGCCAGCGTGGAAGAAACCAGTGCCTCCATCGAGCAGATGAGTGCGTCGATCAACCAGAACACCGACAACGCCAAAGTCACGGACGGCATGGCATCGCAAGCTGCCAAAGAAGCGGTGCAAGGCGGTGAGGCCGTCAAGGCAACCGTAACGGCCATGAAATCCATTGCCGGCAAAATCGGCATCATCGACGACATCGCCTACCAGACCAATTTGCTGGCGTTGAACGCCGCGATTGAAGCCGCCCGTGCCGGCGAGCATGGCAAAGGCTTTGCCGTGGTGGCCGCCGAAGTGCGCAAGCTGGCCGAACGCAGCCAGGTGGCGGCCCAAGAAATCAGCGAACTGGCAGGAGGCAGTGTGGAAAAGGCCGAAAGTGCGGGCAAGCTGCTGGACGCCATCGTGCCCGCCATCGGCAAGACCTCGGAGCTGGTGCAGGAGATCGCTGCGGCATCGAGCGAGCAGTCCAGCGGCGTGGGCCAGATCAACACGGCCATGAATCAGCTCAACCAGATCACACAGCAAAACGCCAGTAGCAGCGAGGAGCTGGCTGCCACGGCCGAAGAGATGAGCGGGCAAGCGGCACAACTGCAGGAAGTGATGGGCTTTTTCAGAACCGAGGAACAGACCCCAGCGCAGAGGGCCAAACTGGCTCATCCTACTTCTGTGGCCCCCAAGGCCTCTGCAAGCCGCGTGATAGCGTCAAAAAACATGCGGGTGAGCGAAGCCAGCTTTGTACGCTTTTAAGAGTGCCATAGCATGAACGTATTGGTAGAAGCCCGACAACGAATGCCTACGCCAGCTGCCTGGCTAGTACAGGGTGTAGAACAAGCAGACCAGCATCAGTACCTGACCTTCATGCTCGGCGGCGAGACCTACGCGATGGGCATCCTGGCCATCAAGGAAATCATCGAATACGGCAGCGTCACCGAAGTGCCGCGCGTGCCCAGCTTTATCCGCGGGGTCATCAACCTGCGTGGTGCGGTGGTGCCGGTGATTGACCTGAGTGCGCGCTTTGGCAAGGCCGCCACCACCGTCACGCGGCGCACCTGCATCGTAATTGTGGAAGTGGCCAGCGGCAACGCCGCGGAAGTCGAAACCCAAGTGGTGGGGGTGATGGTAGATGCGGTGAACGCGGTGCTGGAAATACCGCAAAACGAGATCGAACCCCCGCCGTCGTTTGGTGCCGACATCCGCGCCGACTTCATGACGGGCATGGGCAAGGTCAACGGCAAGTTCGTGATCATCCTCAACATCCATCATGTGCTGTCGGTCGATGAAATGGCGAGTTTGGCGGGCGCTGCGAGTGGCGATACGGCAAACACTTGAACGGCAATTTCTGCTCCACCACATGACATCTCTGTGCCAATTTTTTCGGAATTTGAGGCTGCGTACCAAGCTCGGCGGCAGTTATGCCTTATTGGTGTTGCTAATCGCGCTGTGCACGGTGATCAGCTGGATGGGGCTGGCGAAGGTGGACCAGCACGCCGACACTCTGACGCGCGAGCTGGTGGTCACCGCCGAGGAGATGAGCGGCCAGGCTGCGCAACTGCAGCAGGTTATGGGCTTCTTCAAGGTTGGGGCGATGGTCTGACGGGATTGGACAACATACGTAACTTAAATCGAAAGAAATCGACATGGAAAAAAAGCAAATGGGCATTGCCGTCAAGCTGGCACTGAGTTTCGGCACCGTCGTGTTGCTGCTCATCGCAGCCATCGTGCTGGCGCTTGCCAATATGGCGACGATGAACGAAAAGACGACAGACATCACTGATGACCGTTACCCCAAGATTGATGCGGCGGGCAACATCCAGGTGGCCCTGCTCGACATCGGGCGCTCCACGCGCAACCTGTTGCTCGTCAGTTCCGAAGAAGAAATCGAACAAAACAAGGCCAAGATTCAGAAGTTGCGCGGTGTCGCCAACGACGGTATGGCCCAGCTTGACAAGACAATTAACACGCCCAAGGGGCGCGAGTTGTTCAATGCGATGCGCAAGCCCTATGAGGAAACAGCGCCCAAGTATGACCAGTACTACGCCCTGCTCAAAACCGACAAGGCCAAGGCCCTGGAGTTCATGTTGAAAGAGATGTCGGCAAGCAACACCGCGGTCGCGAGCGGGCTGGACGCTTTCCAGAACCTCGTCGGTGAGCAGATGAAGGCGTCCGGCGAGCAGGCCGCGGAAAGCTACCGCTCCGCGCGCACCTGGATGCTGGGCATCGGCATTGGCGCCGTGCTGATCGCTGTGGCGCTAGCCGTGCTGATCACCCGTGGCTTGGTCAAACAACTCGGCGGCGAGCCAGCCTACGCGGCGGACGTGGTATCGAAGATTGCCGGCGGCGACATGACGGTGGTGGTACAGACCCGTGCCAATGACACTGGAAGCATGTTGTTTGCCATTCAAACTATGGTGGCCAAGCTCTCGCAGGTGATTGGAGAGGTCAACGCGGCGGCCAGCAACATTGCATCGGCCAGCGAACAAGTCTCTACCACCGCCCAGAGCATGAGCCAGGCCAGCAGCGAACAGGCCGCCAGCGTGGAAGAAACCAGTGCCTCCATCGAGCAGATGAGTGCGTCGATCAACCAGAACACCGACAACGCCAAAGTCACGGACGGCATGGCATCGCAAGCTGCCAAAGAAGCGGTGCAAGGCGGTGAGGCCGTCAAGGCAACCGTAACGGCCATGAAATCCATTGCCGGCAAAATCGGCATCATCGACGACATCGCCTACCAGACCAATTTGCTGGCGTTGAACGCCGCGATTGAAGCCGCCCGTGCCGGCGAGCATGGCAAAGGCTTTGCCGTGGTGGCCGCCGAAGTGCGCAAGCTGGCCGAACGCAGCCAGGTGGCGGCCCAAGAAATCAGCGAACTGGCAGGAGGCAGTGTGGAAAAGGCCGAAAGTGCGGGCAAGCTGCTGGACGCCATCGTGCCCGCCATCGGCAAGACTTCTGAACTGGTGCAGGAAATTGCAGCAGCCTCCAGCGAGCAAAGTAGTGGTGCCGGCCAGATCAACACGGCCATGAACCAGCTCAACCAGATCACCCAACTGAATGCCGCCAGTAGCGAGGAGTTGGCCGCCACGGCCGAAGAGATGAGCAGCCAGGCGGCGCAATTACAGGAGGTCATGGGCTTCTTCAGGGTGAGCAGCGGCAATGGTTACACCGCTACGCCGGTGGCCAAGGCAGTAACAGCTGTCAAGGCCAAACCCGTAGTTGCCGCCGGTAACACGGGTACCAAAAAAGTCGAGATCAGCAACGCCAGCTTTGTGCGTTTCTAAGGACGGTTCACCATGAACGCATTGGTTTCAGCCCAACAACGACGGTCGGTATTGCTGACGACCGCCGGAAATTCCAGCCAGATTGACCAGCACCAGTACCTGACCTTTATGCTGGGCGGTGAGGTCTATGCCATGGGCATTCTGGCGATCAAGGAAATCATTGAATTCGGCAGCCTGACCGAAGTGCCACGCATGCCCAGCTTCATTCGAGGGGTCATCAACCTGCGTGGCGCGGTGGTGCCGGTGATTGACCTGAGCGCACGATTTGGCAAGGCCATCACCACGGTGACACGGCGCACCTGCATCGTGATCGTGGAAGTGTCGGACGGCCATGGCCCACAAGGCAGCACCCAGGTTGTGGGGGTGATGGTGGATGCGGTGAACGCGGTGCTGGAAATACCGCAAAACGAGATCGAACCTCCACCGTCGTTTGGTGCCAACATCCGCGCCGACTTCATGACCGGCATGGGCAAGGTGTACGGAAAGTTGGTGATCATCCTCAACATCCACCATGTCCTATCGGTTGAAGAGATGGCCGGTCTGGCCGGTCTGGAAGGCGGCGAAGCATCGCCCGCCTAGCTGAAGCGACGCACTCGATAGCCGCGCAAATGGTCAAGGATAAAAAGTTCAGGGACCCGATGACTTCGAGCCCGTGTATCTGCAAACGCTAAACGTATATTTTCAAAAATGGAAATCACAATGGAAAAAATTGCACTGACAATCGTCGCCTGTGTCGGTATCACCCTGTCTGCTGCTGCGGCGGATTTTGCGATGCCCAAAGAAGCCGAAGCCGTGGTGCCGAAGCTTATTAAGGCCATCGGTGCGAACAAGGCGGATGCTTTCAAGGAAGTAACGGCCAAGGACCCGAAGTGGGTGCATGGCGACCTCTACCCGTTTGTAGTGGATATGCAGGCGACGGTGCTGGCCCACGGCGCGAACGACAAGCTTGTCGGAAAGGTCCTGATGGATCTCGAAGATGCCGATGGCAAACAGTTCGTCAAGGAATTTGTCCAGTCCACCAGTGCCAAGGGCAAGTCGTGGACCGATTACAAGTGGTCTGACCCCGTCACCAAGAAAGTTTTGCCGAAGTCAGTTTATTGTGAAAAGAGTGGCGAGTTGGTGGTCTGCGCCGGTATTTACAAACGTTAAACCTGCATCGGAAAGTCGGTCCACACAGGCTTCTCCCTTTGAACAATAGAAGTATGAATTTCCGCGCCAAAATCTTTCTCTCACCCTTGATCACCGTGGCCTTGATGCTGTTGCTGGGCTTGCTGGCGTTTGTCGGCATCCGCTCGGTCCAAGGCAATCTGGATCACTTGGCCAATGTCAACATGCACCGGCTGATCCAGGTCAATGAGGCCCGCACGGAGTTGCTGACCGTCAACGCCGACGTCTTCAAGCTGTTCACCTGGATGAGCAACTTCGATGAAGCGCGGATCACGAAGGAAGCAACGGCCATCAATGCCCGTATCGACAGTGCCGTGCATAAATTCGAGGTACTGGACAAGGATGCTGGCGAGGAAGAGAAGAAAGACTTGCAATCGATAGCGATCGCTCTGCACAAGTACCAGAAAAGCATCGGTGTGGCCATCGACATGGCCACCGGTGACGTGGCATCCGGCGCTGCAATGGTCCAGTCGGCTACACGGATTTTTGATGGTATCTCCAGGCAGGCAGACCAGATGGTTGAAATCCAGAAGGCAGACGCGGCGACTACGCTGGAGCAGGCACGGAGCAAAGCCAACCGAACCAAGCTCCTCGCGCTGATTCTGGTGGCGACGGCGACAGTGGTTTCGCTTTCCATTTCCTGGTGGATTACGCGCGGCGTGATGGCGCAACTCGGAGGTGAACCCGCCTATGCTGCCCGAGTGGTCGCCCAAATGGCCAGCGGCGACATGACGGTGGATGTGCGGACGAACACCAGTGACGACAGCAGCATGTTGTTCGCGATCAAAACCATGGTGGGCAAGCTCTCGCAAATCATCGGTGAAGTACGCAACGCGGCGGACACCCTTTCCGGTGCATCCACGGAAATATCTGCCACGGCACTGGCACTAAGCCAGGCCTCGGCCGAGCAGGCCACCAGCGTGAAAGAAACTAGTGCCTCGGCGGAACAGATGAGTGCGTCGATTAGCCGAAACAACGACAACACAAAGGTGACGGACAGTACGGCGTCGCAGGCAGCCAAACAGGCGATTGAAGGTGGTAGCGCGGTGAAGGAGACCGTGGCGGCGATGAAGAGCATTGCTGCCAAGGTCGGCATCATTGACGACATCGCCTATCGGACCAATCTGCTGGCGCTCAATGCCGCGATTGAAGCGTCAAGCGCCAGCGTCCATGGTAAGGGCTTCGGTGTGGTTGCCTTGGAGGTACGCAAGCTGGCCGAACGCAGCCAGGTGGCTGCCCAGGAGATTGGTGAACTCGCCAGCGGCAGTGTGGAAAAAGCCGAGCGTGCGGGCAGGTTGCTGGACGACATCGTGCCCGCTATCGGAAAAACCTCGGAACTGGTGCGGGAGATTGCCGCGGCCTCTTTGGGGCAATCCGGCGGCGCAGGCCAGATCAATGCCGCCATGGCCCAGCTCAACCAGATCACCCAGCAAAATGCCAGCAGAAGCGAGGAGCTGGCGGCCACTGCGGAAGGCATGAGCAGTCAGGCGGCGCAGTTGCAACGGGTGATGGATTTTTTCAAAGTGGAGACACGGCACGTCGGCTTGGGCCGCGCATCAACCGATCAACCACGCAAAAGTGCCCCATTGCTTGGGAAGCTGGCTACCGCTCAAGTGGCTGGCGGGTTCGTACGTTTTTGACAAGAGCTAGTTTGAAGTTAACTTCAGAGCGTCCACAACAAGGGGTAGGGGAAATGGAAAAACAAATGCGCGTAGGCACCAAACTTACGCTGGGCTTCGGAGCCGTCGTCGCGTTGCTGCTGGGCATCGTGGTGATGTCTTTCAGCGGCATGTTTTCCATGCACGCCAGCACCACGTTGATCCTCGAGGACCGCTACGTCAAGGTGAAGATGCTCGATACCGTGGTGCGCAATGCGCTGGACCAGGGCCTACGGCTGCGCGACGTGATTCTGGTTCCCGAGAACGAAGTCGCGGGCATGAAGGAGAAGATTGCGAAACTGACATCCGACAACAATGAGCTACTGCTGAAGCTTGACAAAATGGTCGTCGTGCCCAAGGGACGCGAGATGCTGGCGGCGGCGCTGAAGAAGCGTGACGAGCTGACGCCCATGTACAACTCGCTGTACTCGTTAGCGCTGGTCGACAATGCGCAGGCCCACGTCTATTTGCTGAAGGAATTTGTTCCTGTCAACCGCGCCTACATGGCGGCGATCAAGGACTTGGCACGTTTCCAGGACGAGTTGATGGACTCCGACGCCAAGGCCTCCGATGCGCAATACGCCAGCGCCCGCCAGACCCTGCTGGGTTTGAGCGTGGCAGCCGTGCTGGTCTCGGTGCTGGTGGCATGGTTGATTACGCGTGGGCTGTTGCGCCAGCTTGGTGGCGAGCCGGGCTACGCCTCGCATGTGGTGAGCCAGGTGGCTGGTGGCGATTTGAGCGTGAGTGTGAGCATCCGCTCGGGCGACACGAAGAGCATGCTGGCCTCTGTCAGCGCCATGCGCGAACGCCTGGCGCACATCATTGGCCAGGCGCGCGGCGCGGCCGATGCGCTGTCGTCGGCCTCCGAAGAGGTGAGCGCGACGGCGCAAAACCTGTCGCAAGGTGCCTCCGAGCAGGCGGCCGGTGTGGAAGAGACCAGCGCCTCGGTCGAACAGATGAGCGCCTCCATCAACCAAAACACCGACAACGCCCGGCTTACCGATGGCATGGCCGCCCAGGCGGCTAAGCAGGCTGGCGAAGGCGGCGAGGCGGTTAAGCGGACGGTGGCGGCGATGAAGATCATCACCAGCAAGATCGGCATCATTGACGACATTGCCTACCAGACCAACCTGCTGGCGCTGAATGCCGCGATTGAGGCGGCGCGCGCCGGCGAGCACGGCAAGGGCTTCGCGGTGGTGGCCGCCGAAGTGCGCAAGCTGGCCGAGCGCAGCCAGATCGCGGCGCAAGAGATCAGCGAATTGGCTGGCGGTTCTGTGCAAACGGCCGAGCGCGCGGGCCAACTGCTCGACGCCATGGTGCCTAGCATCCAGAAAACCTCGGAGCTAGTACAGGAGATCGCCGCAGCGTCGCAGGAGCAAAGTACTGGCGTCAACCAGATCAACAGTGCGGTGATGCAGCTTAACCAGGCGACGCAGCAAAACGCCAGTGCCTCCGAAGAGCTGGCGGCCACGGCCGAGGAGATGAGCGGGCAAGCTGTGCAGTTGCAGGAACTGATGGAGTATTTCAAGCTTGACGGCTGGGCCGGTGTTGGGTCGCCTAGGCGGCTTGGCGGTGGCCTGGGTGTGATGTTGCAATAGGTTGGCCGCCACGGCGGAAGAGATGAGTAGCCAGGCCGCCCAACTACAAGAAGTCATGGGCTTCTTCCGGGTTTCTTCAGTTTGAGCGTGCGTCGCTACGTCAGCAGGTGTTACCAATAAATGGGATTGCTCGAGCTGTGCTCTATGCAATTCTTTCGTAGGCTTGAATCATTCGGGGAGTGCTATGAACCATGGTGTTTGGTTGCAATGACTACATGCAACGATAAATTGAATTGCACGTGCAGCCTTGCTCTGGAACCATGCAAAACGTAAGCTCAAAGTTCCCGGACCAGGGCTGAAGAGATGACTAAAAGCAGTGCGTGCACTGCCTGCCAGTGTTGGATTGGCAGATACAAGAGAGCAATTTTTATGGCCAAACTCTTTCGTACCACTTCCTTGGCTGGGCGCGCGCTACGCTTGGCCGTCGTACGCATTGGGTTCGTTGCCCTTTTGGGCGGAGTGGTTTCGTACTTCGTCAACCAATCGGCGATCGAAGAGTCGGTGATCAAACAGCTCCTGCTTTCGACCGAACAGACTCTGCAACGCGAATCTCTGCCGTTCAAAGAAATCAAGGATTTAGAACGCAACTTTTTGCGGGAATTTCAGGACATCTATACACGTCCGGGTCATAAGGCGATTCTGGTACGCGACTTTGATCGATTCTTCTATCGCCATCCGGACGGGTCGTATACCCAGCGTCCGGACTTGTTTGAAGGTAAAGCGCTTGCAGATGGCCGGCAGTTTGCTGGCATGTCGGCCACCTATGCCCCAGACATTCCGCCCAATGACGACACCAAGGCGCGGTTTGCCCTGTCCTACATCCTCTCTCACAAGTACGGCTCCAGTGCCCAAGGGCGATTGTTCAACTTTTATGGCGTCGTTCCGGAGAAGGGATTCCCGATCTTCCAGACCAGTGACGTTGCTCAGGCATTTACTTACTCCGGCCCCGACGCACTGAAACTCGAGACCTACGAGTTCTATACAAGGGGATTTTCGGCGCCTGATGAAGACGCGTTCTTCACCCGCATGTATTGGGACGTCTCCAACAACGCGTGGATGACCACCATCGCTACTCCGGATACCCCCGACACCTTGGGCAAGCACCGGATGCTGGCGTGTGTGGATGTGTTGCTGGCTGAGCTGATGGGTCGAACAGCTCGGCCATCCATTCAAGGGGCGTACAGCACCATTTTTTTGGCAGATGCCCAAGGCACGCTGATTTACCACCCTCAGTTTGTGGGTGACATCAAAAGTAGCGAAGGTACGGCCTCCATCCAATCGCTGCGAATTGCGAGTGACTACCCACTGCTGCAAGCGATGAATGCGTTAATTCCGGGCAAGGCCACCATCCTTCATACGCAAGAAAACATCATTGCAATGGGCATGATTCCCGGAACCCCTTGGGTGTTGAGCGTGCACTACCCCCGAACGCTGATGGCACCGGACATTTATCGCAACCTGGCCATCGTGATTGTTCTGGGGCTGATGACGTTGCTGGTGGAGGTCTTTCTGCTGCGATCCATTTTGCAGAAACAGGTGGCTATCCCACTTCACCGGTTGATTCACGCGACACAGCGCTTTGGAACTTCCAAAGAACGTTTGGACAAGGATGCCCTTCCTCTTGAATCTGCCGATGAAATCGGTGCATTGGCGCGCGAATTTGCGACCATGGTGGAGCGTGTGCAGGATGGCCAATCGCAGTTGGAGTCCAAGGTTCAGGAACGCACTGCAGAACTTGAGGCGGCGAATCGGCAGCTGGCGGAACTCAGTGTGACCGATGGGTTGACAGGCATTGCCAATCGTCGGCATTTTGATAGAGCGCTGGAGCTGGAATGGCACCGCGCACAGAGAGCAGGGACATCACTGGCATTGGCCATGGTCGATGTAGATTGGTTCAAAAAATACAACGACCACTATGGTCACCAGGCTGGAGACGACTGCTTGCGCGGCGTTGCCCAAGCATTGAAAACACAAGCGTCTCGCGCGGGGGATCTCGTGGCGCGCTATGGTGGAGAGGAGTTTGTCTTCCTCTCTGCCTCCACACAAGTGGCGAGCGCCCTTGCCCTTGCAGAGCGCTTGTGTGCGGTAGTGCGAGCGCTAGCACTCAGTCACGCTCTTTCGCCGCTCGACTATGTCACCGTAAGTGTAGGTATTGCGGTCATGGAGCCTGCTCATGGAGGCAGTGCGGAACAGTTGCTAAAAAAAGCTGATGAGGCGCTATACCAAGCCAAGGCGCAAGGGCGCCATCAAGCTGTGTTGGCTAGATGAATTCACGCACTCAATCCACCATCCACGTAGAGAGGTTCGATAAACATATGTCCGTGAAATCACTAGGTGACAAGGTGTTGGAACGGGGGAATCTATGGTTGACGGTGGTCCGTGACTCCTTCATTGTGCTCATGCCGCTAACCTTTTTCGGGCTGGTGGCACTGCTCTTACAGTTTTTTCCGTGGAGTGTCTACCGTGATGCGATGACTTTCCTGTGGGGCGACGGCTGGCCCCAACAGTTGAACAGGGTGATTCAGGCCTCGCACGGCATATTCGGCATGGTGCTGGCGTCGGTGGTCGCCAGCCTGCTCGCGCGGCGCTTGATGCGGCCCTTGTTCGAGGCGCCGGAAGTTCCCTCCATGATCGTTGCCATTTCGGCACTGATCAATTTCATGCTGATGGTCTCGGCGCGTCCGTTGTTTGTGGAGGGCCTTGGAAGCGGGGGCATGCTGCACGGCATAGTGGTGGGAATCATTACGGCCGAATTGCTGCGGCTTGCTTTTCAGTGGCGTTGGCTTCGGGTGAGCGATGGGCCCTATGAAGCCGATTCCATCTACCATCACGCGGTGCGCCTGACGCCAGCAGTCATTGCGGCGGGGGGGTGCTTTTTCTTATTCGTGGAGTTGCTCGGGACCCTCCCAGAGGTCTCTCCCTATATGCTGTCCCCTGTGGTGATTTGGGCACAGTTGCAGCAGACAGATGCGACCTGGGTATTGAGCAGCTTGGCCGCTCTGCTGAATCAGGCAGCCTGGTTTTTTGGAGTCCATGGGGCCAAAGTTCTCGACACCTACGGTGCGGCACTCTTTGCCCCCATTGGTTCGCCGTATACCAATGCGCTGGCTTGGCGCCCTCTGTTCAACCACTTTGTTTTGATGGGTGGAGCAGGATCCACGATGTGTTTGGTGATTGCCATTTTGTGGAAGGTGAGGCAAGGGCCCCAGCACCAGATTGCCAAATGGTCGGTGTTGCCAGCTCTCTTCAACATCAACGAGGCGGTGCTGTATGGGCTGCCGATTGTGTTGAATGGGATCTATGTCGTGCCGTTTCTCTGCATTCCTCTGTTGTTCACTCTGATGACGGTGGCCGCGACCGAGCTGGGGTT
>NZ_JAVDXO010000012.1:0-124235 GCF_031457975.1 Rhodoferax saidenbachensis | reverse complement strand
GGCAACCGCGTCGGCCTGCACGCATTGGCTTGATCCATGACCACGCGCAACAACTGGATTGCCGTGGCCTGCGCCGCGCACGCCCGCCGGGGCTGTGCGGTGCCGCAGCAGGGCTATATGCAGGTCTGCCACGGCAAGGCCGCGCCGCTCAAGCGCGTGGCGCCGGGCGACCGCGTGGCCTATTACAGCCCCACGGTCAGCATGGGCGGCAAGGACAAGCTGCAGGCGTTCGTGTCGATTGGTATCGTGCAGCCTGGCGTGCCGTATGCGCATCGCGACGCCGGGCCGCCCCAAGGCGCGATAGCCCCCTCGGGGGGCAGCGCAGCACACGCAGTGGCAAGCGTGGGGGCCACGTCCGACATGGGTGGCGGCTTTGTGCCCTACCGGCGCGACGTGGCCTATGTGCCCGCGCTGGAGGCGCCCATCCTGCCGCTGCTGGACGATTTTGAATTTGTGGAAGACCGCAGCCGCTGGGGCTACAAGTTCCGGTTTGGCCTGTTCCAGGTTAGTGACGCGGACATGCTGCACATTGCGCACGCCATGCGGGCCTCGCCCGAACTGCTATACCTTTAGGAGCTGCTGGCGCAGGTTTCACGGGGGCTAGAGGCTTATTTTATGAAAATTTCCCCCACGCCATGCCCAGCAGCGGCAGGCCTACGGGCCAGTCTCTCAGCGTGGCCAGGTTGGTCAGCTCGTAGGTGGCGCAGCCCCTCGGTGCGCAGGCGCACAGAGGGGCTGCGCCTGCGGTCCTAGAGTGAATGGGTTGGCATACCGCCGTACTGGAGAGCCCCATGGATAAGACCAAACCCCCACCACCTTTGGCGTCTTCAAACCCGTGGGCCATACCCTTATGGCCTTCCCGACCGAAGAGGCTTTGCAGTCCGCCAAGGCGGCCCTGGCCGCGCAGGGCTTTGGCTCGGCCCGCCTGGTGGAGTACACACCGCAGGAGATGCTGGCCCAGGTGACCGCAGAGCTGCAGACCGCGAGCCCGCTGGCCAACTTTGGCTATGAGCTCGACTTGGTGCGCGTGCACAAGGCCTTTGCAGAAGACGGTTGCAGCTTTCTGGTGGTAGAGACTGGCGACGAGGCCAGCGCCGCGCGGGTGGCTGATCTGGTGCCCAGCCTGCACCCGGTCACTGCCCAGCGCTATGGCCGGTTCATGATCGAAGACCTGACCGAGAAACTGCCCGGTCGCCAGCTCGACAAGAACGCCTTGCCTTCAGGTTTGCTATGAAATTGCTAGCTGTTGGCGCAAGTATCATGGGAGCTAGAGGCCTAAAACATATCCAACTCCCATGCGCCGCGCTGACCGCCTGTTCCAAATTGTCCAACTCATCCGGGGCCGCCGCCTCACCACGGCGGCCTTTCTGGCGCAGCGCCTGGAGGTGTCCGAGCGCACCGTCTACCGCGACGTGGCCGACCTGCAACACCAGGGCGTGCCTATCGAGGGCGAAGCGGGCGTGGGCTACCGGCTGGGCCAGGGCTTTGAATTGCCGCCGCTGATGTTCAGCGCGGACGAAGCGCGCGCACTGGTGGCCTCGGTGCGCATGGCCCAGGTCTGGCAAGACCCGGTGCTGGCGCAAAACTCCCAGGTGGCGCTGGGAAAAATTCTCTCGGTGCTGCCCGCCGCAGCCCGTGCGGCCGCGCAAAGCATGACCATCTACGCCCCGCCTGTGGGGCTGGAGCCAGCGGTGCAGGTGACGCTGCAAACCCTGCGCGAGGCCGCCCAGGCCCGCAACAAGGTGCGCCTGCAGTACCGCGACGCAGCCAACACCGCCAGCGAGCGCACCTTGCGTCCTTTGGGGTGCTTTTATTGGGGCCGGGTCTGGACGCTGGCGGCCTGGTGTGAGACGCGCCAAGGCTTTCGCAGCTTCCGCCTGGACCGCATGGAGCAGCTGGAATTGTTACAAAGTGCAGCGGGTCGCTTTGCCGAAGAGCCCGGCAAATCCCTGGCCGACTACCTGCGCACCGCGGCGCCGCCAGAGGCAATCTCCCGCCTGCAAGACGGCGGCACCTGAGGACGCACGGTCCCGGTGCTTTGCAAACCGGAACAATTTGGACACATGGAAAGCGGGGCTTTGGCCGTAGATTGGATGGGTTCTCTGCACCGAGGTTTTTCCTATGTCCGCTATGCCCCTTTTTCACCGCTTGCTGCAGCGCTGGCCTGCCAAAAATCCGCCACACCCTTTGCAGGTGTTGCTGGACCAAGGCAAGCTGGGCACGCTGTACCAGCCCATCATCGCGCTGCAAACCGGCGAGATTGACGGCCACGAGGCACTGGCCCGCGGGCACAGTGGCACCGAGCTGCCCCCCGTGCTGTTGGACAGCGCGCAGGCGATCCAACTGCAGACCGAACTGGAGTTGGCCTCTGCAGGTCTGGCCCTGCAGGGCTGGGGTTACCCCCATACGCAGGGCCGCATGTACCTCAGCTTCAGTGCGGCCACGCTGGCCACGCTCAGCGAAACCGAGGCCCTGTCGCGCCTGCATGAGCTGTTTCAGGCCAGCGGCGTGCCGTGCAAGCGCATCGTGGTGGAGGTGACCAACCACCGCAAGATCGACGACCTGGCGGCCTTGGCGCGCGCCACCACCGCCCTGCAGGCGCAGGGGTGTGCCATCGCGCTGGACGACATCAAGGCCTCGCAGCGCAGCCTGAACCTGTGGATGCAACTCAAGCCCTCCATCGTGAAGATGGACGGCCGCATGACCACCGACCTGCAAAACGACCCAGCCAAGGCCAAGGTGCTGCGCTCGCTGGCGGCCTTCGGCTTCAAGACTGGGGCCAGCCTGGTGGCCAAGGCGGTGGAAGACGCGGACAATCTGCGCATCGTGCGGGACTCCGGCGTTCAGCTGGCGCAGGGGCGGTTTCTGGGCTTTCCGTCGCCCTCGGTGGTGGAGACACTCAATCTGCGCGCACGCCAGGTGCTGACCGAGAAGTGGGCCCCGCATGACCCAGCCTCGCAGCCCGCCGAACTGATCGCGACTGATACGGGGCCGCAGGGCCTGCAGTGGTTTGACTAAAGCCGCGCCTTTGAACTTTACAAAGCTTCACGCTAGCCGCATAGACATGTAAAGCGGCACAGGCACCATCGATTCACTGCAATAGCACCGTGTGTGCACTGAGCGTGAATTGAAATTGTCTGCCCCTTCTCCCTCTTTCCCATCCTTACGCGTGACCGCCCTGGTTTTGGCGGTGCTGTCGCTATCGGCGTGTTCCACGCTGCTGCCCGGCAAGCCGGTAGCCCCAGCGAACGCCGTGGCCGTACCCGCTGCCTGGACGGCCACCACCGCTGCTGCAGCATCTGTGGCGGCCACGCCCACCGCGCTGGCCGACTGGTGGTCACGCTTCAACGACCCGCAACTCACAGGTCTGGTCACCCAGGCGCTGCTGGCCAACACCGATGTGCAAACCGCCCAGGCCGCCCTGCAGCAATCGCGTGCGCTGCGCGATGCCAAGGTGGCTGCGCTGGGCCCGTCCATTGGTGCCAGTGCCTCGGCGCAGCGCAGCTTCTCCGGTACTGGCAGCAGTGGCTCCGCGGGTAACAGCTTCTCGGCCGGCTTTGATGCGAGCTGGGAGCCCGATATCTTTGGCGGCAAGCACAACGCCGCCGAAGCCACCCAGGCCGATGCCGATGCCGCGCAAACCAGCCTGGCCAACGTGCGCGTGTCCGTGGCGGCCGAAGTCGCCGTGGCCTATATCGAACTGCGCGGCCTGCAAGCCCAGGTGGCCATTGCGCAGAGCAATCTGCAGAGCCAGACCGAGACCCTGCAGATCACCCAGTGGCGCGCCCAAGCTGGCCTGACCACCTCGCTGGAGGTGGAGCAGGCACGCACCTCCGTGGCCCAAACCGCGGCCCAGGTGCCGGCGCTGCAAGCCAGCGTGAGCAAGACCCTGCACAGCCTGGCCGTGCTCACGGGCCAGGCTCCAGCGGCGCTGAACAACACGCTGTCCGCCACACAGCCGGTGCCCCAGGCTCCGCCTGACCTAGCGCTGAGCCTGCCCGTGGACACCCTGCGCCAGCGCCCCGATGTGCGCGCTGCCGAACTCAAGGTGACGGCCGCACTGGCCCGTGTGTCCGAGGCCGAGGCCGCGCGCTACCCGAGTTTTTCATTGAGCACGACGCTGGGCCTCAAGGCCCTGACGTTGGGCGCGCTGACCGATGGCGCGTCGCTGGTCAGCGCGCTGCTGGCTAGCGTGTCGGCTCCGCTGTTTGACGGCGGTGCGGCCAAAGCCCAGGTGCGTGCGCAAGAAGCCGCACTGGCCCAAACCCATGTGGCCTACCAGGCCACGGTGTTGACGGCGCTCAAAGACGTGGAAGACGCGCTGGTCGCCCTGCAGGGCGACCGCAGCCGCCTGGTGGAGCTGCAAACCGCGGCCGATGCGGCCAGCAACGCCGCCTTGCTGGCCAGCCAGCGCTACCAAAGCGGACTCATCGATTTTCAAACCGTGCTGACCACGCAGCGCACGCTGCTGGGCGCGCAGGACAACGTGGCCAGCACCGTGGCCAGTGTCAGCGCCGACCACGTGCGCCTCTACAAGGCGCTGGGTGGTGGCTGGAACTAGCCCCTCAACACCACGCCCTCGCCGCACCGAATCCTTAATTTTTGAATGCCCGCCATGACTGTCTCTACCCCCGAAGCCCAGCCGACCTCTACCAACGCGCGAACGCCGCTGCGCACCGAAGACGTGATCCAGCTGCTCGACGAACCTGCCAGCCGCGTATGGTGGCGCATGCCCACCGTGTGGGTGGGCGCCGTCGTGCTGGTCGCAGCGGTGGCCGGCGGGCTCATCTGGAAAGGCCGGCAGCAGGCCAGCCAAGCCCCCAGCTATGTGACCGAGACCGTGGCCCGTGGCCATCTGGCGCTGTCCGTCATGGCCAATGGCACCTTGCAGCCCACGCGCTCGGTCAGCATTGGCAGCGAGCTCTCCGGCACGGTGCTACGCGTGCTGGTGGACGTGAACGACCATGTCAAAAAAGGCCAGGTGCTGGTGGAGCTGGACACCTCCAAGCTCGGTGACCAGGTGAAGCGCTCGCGCGCCACGCTGGCGTCCGCCCAGGCCAAGCTGGCCCAGGCCGTGGTGGCCACGCGCGAGGCCCGCACCAGCCTGGCCCGTCTGGAGGAAGTAGCCCGGTTGTCCGGCGGCAAGGTGCCCTCCAAGACCGAATTGGACACAGGCCGCGCAACGCTGGAAACCGCCCAGGCCGCGGAACTCAGCGCCCAGGCCGCGGTGGCCGATGCCAAGGCCGCAGCTGCCACCGACGAGACCAACCTGTCCAAAGCCTCCATCCGCTCGCCTATTGATGGCGTGGTGTTGACGCGCACGGTGGACCCCGGCAATGCCGTGGCCGCATCGCTGCAGGCCGTGACGCTGTTCACCGTGGCCGAAGACCTGGGCAAACTGCGCCTGCAGGTGAATGTGGACGAGGCCGATGTGGGCTCGGTGCAGCTGGGGCAGAAGGCCAGCTTCACCGTCAGCGCCTACCCCACGCGCAAGTTCCCGGCCAAGGTCACGCGCGTGGCGTTTGGCTCCACCATCACCGACAACGTGGTGACCTACATCACCTACCTGGAGGTGGACAACACCGACCAGACCCTGCGCCCCGGCATGACGGCCTCGGCCACCATTGCGGCCACCGAGCGTGACGACGCGCTCTTGGTGCCCAACACCGCGCTGCGCTTCTCGCCACTGGCCAGCACGGGTGGTGGCGGTGCGGCGGCGAGCAAGGGCGGCATCGTCTCCAGCCTGATGCCACGCATGCCCGGTGGCACGCGCAAGGCCGGTGGCAGCGGCAGTGCTGGCGCAGCGCGCCAGGTGTGGGTGCTGCGCGATGGCGCTGCGGGTGCCGTGGCCGTTACGCCGGGTATCTCGGACGGCCGCATGACCGAAATCACAGCGGGCGAGCTGCAGGTGGGCGACAAGGTCATCACCGACCAGCGCACGGCCGGAGCCCGGTCATGAGCGTGGCCACTACACCGGACTCGATGCCGCTGATCCGCCTGCGTGGCATCACGCGCGACTACGGCGAGGGCGCCACCAAGTTTCGGGCACTCAAGGGTGTGGACCTGGATATCGAGGCCGGTGACTTTGTTGCCATCATGGGCCCCAGCGGTTCGGGCAAGTCCACCGCCATGAACACGCTGGGGTGTCTGGATACGCCCACGGCGGGCCAGTACCTGTTCCAGGGTGTGCCCGTGCAAAGCCTGGGCCGCGACCAGCGCGCCCGCCTGCGCCGCCGCTACCTGGGCTTTGTGTTCCAAGGCTTCAACCTGCTGGCGCGTACCTCGGCGCAAGAGAACGTGGAGCTGCCGCTGCTGTACCGTGGCGAATCTGTCGCCGACCGGCGCGCCGCCGCCAGCCGGGCCCTCGCCTCGGTGGGGCTAGCGGGCTGGGAGCACCACACGCCGGCCGAACTGTCAGGCGGGCAGCAACAGCGTGTGGCGATTGCGCGCGCCATCGTCACCGAGCCTGCCGTGTTGCTGGCCGACGAACCCACCGGTAACCTAGACACCCAGCGCAGCCACGAAATCATGGAGCTGCTGTGGCGCCTGAATGTGGACCAGGGCATCACCGTGCTCATGGTCACGCACGAGCCCGACATGGCGGCCTACGCCAAGCGCGTGGTGCGGTTTGTGGACGGCGTGGTGGCCGACGATGCACGCAACCCGCATCCCACGGCGGAGGTGGCCCATGCTGCTTAACACTTTGCTGCTGGCGCTGCGCTCGATCCGGCGCAACTTGCTGCGCTCCTTCCTCACCATCCTGGGCATCGTGATTGGCGTGAGTGCGGTGATCACCATGGTCACGCTGGGGCAGGGCGCCACGCAGGCTGTGCACAACCAGATCGCCAGCTTGGGCAGCAACCTTCTCATGGTGCGCCCCGGCCAGCGCCAGGGGCCGGGTGGTGGTGGTGGCGCCGCGTTCAAGGAGGCTGATGCGCAGGCCATTGCCACCCAGCTGGGTGGCGTGCAGGCCGTGGCGCCCGAGGCACGCGCCAGCGTGACCGTGGTGGCCAATGGTCGCAACTGGTCCACCAGCGTGACCGGTAGCACCAATGATTGGTTTGAGGTAAGCAACTGGAAGCTGGCCCAGGGCCGCCGCTACACCGACGAAGAGCTGCAGGCGGGGTCGGCCGTTTGTGTGATTGGCGAGACCGTGCGCCGCGAGCTGTTTGGCAGCCAGCCTGCGCTGGGTGCCCAAGTGCGCGTGAAGCAGTTCTCGTGTGAGGTGGTCGGCATTCTGGCCTCCAAGGGCCAAGCGGCCATGGGCAACGACCAGGACGACGTGGTCATGGTGCCGCTGCATACGCTGCAGCGCCGCGTCACGGGCTCCAGAAATGTGGGCACGCTGCTGGTGTCCATGCAGGAGGGCAGCGATCCCAGCCGCGTGAAAGCCGGGCTGACCCAGTTGCTGCGCGAACGCCGCAAGCTGGCCGATGGTGACGATGACAACTTCAACGTGTTGGACACGCAGCAGCTCGCCGAGACGCTGTCGGGCACCACGCAGGTGATGACCACGCTCTTGGGCGCCGTGGCCGCGGTGAGTCTGCTGGTGGGCGGCATCGGCATCATGAACATCATGCTGGTCAGCGTGACCGAGCGCACGCGCGAGATCGGTCTGCGCCTGGCCATCGGCGCGCTGGAGCGCGAGGTGCTGCTGCAGTTCCTCATGGAGGCGGTGGCACTGGCGGCGCTGGGCGGGCTGGTGGGCATTGTGCTGGCCACGGTGGCCTCGATTGGCCTGGCGCAGGTGATGCAGGTGCCTTATCTGTTCAACCCATCTATCAACCTGCTGTCGCTGGTGTTTTCATCGGGCATTGGCGTGGTGTTTGGCTACTTTCCAGCGCGCCGTGCTGCGCGCATGGACCCCATCGACGCGCTGCGGCATGAGTAGCGGTGTTGCAAAAATGGCGATGACTCCGAACGCCGTCAGTCGTCCTTCTGCAATAGCTTCCCCGTGGACAAGCCATACTTTTTGAGCTTGTCATACAGGGTCTTCTTGGGGATGCCAAGGTTTGCCGCTGTCAATGCAACGTTGAATTCGTGGGTGCGCAGGGCGGTCACTATTTGCGCCTCTTCGTAGACATCGAGTCTGCGTGGCAGTGTTAATTCCTCTATGTCTGACTTGACTGAATCTGCAGGGTGCATCTCGGCAACGCCCAATACCAAACGGTCGGCAAAGTTGCGCAGTTCTCGTACATTGCCGGGCCAGTCGCGTTGTTGCCATTGCGCCATGTCGAGGGGGCTCCAGAAAGGGATGGGTTTTTGGTAACGCAAGGCTGCGCGCTGCAGAAAATGCGCCAGCAATAGCGGAATATCTTCGCGCCGGTCATTCAGGCGCGGCAAGTCCACACTGACTACCCCAATGCGGTAGTACAGGTCTTCCCTGAATGAGCCCTCGGTGCTGAGTTGGCGCAGATCCACCTTGGTAGCGGCAATGACGCGACAGTCCAGCTGCACAGTGGCATTGCCTCCCAGGCGCTCCAGCTGACGTTCTTGCAGCACACGCAGCATCTTGACTTGCAAGGCCATGGGCATGCTCTCAATTTCGTCCAGAAACACCGTGCCGCCCTGCGCGTACTCCAGCTTGCCGATGCGGCGCTTCTGCGCACCGGTAAAGGCGCCTACCTCGTTGCCAAAGATCTCGCTCTCAAACATGGACTCGGGCAAGGCCGCGCAGTTGATGGCCACAAACTCGCCCTTGCGGCGGCTAGCCAAGTGCAGTTGGCGTGCCACCACTTCCTTGCCACTACCGGTGGCACCGTTGATTAGCACATCGGCCGGTGTGGGGCCTATGTTTTGGATAATTTTTCGTAGCCGCTCGATGCTGGGGGACTGGCCAATCAACTCTGGCATGGAGGGATGCGCGGCCCATGCCTTGCTCAAGCGGCGGTTCTCCAGCACCAGACTGCGTTTTTCCTGGGCACGCAGGCAGCTTTCCAGCAGGCGCTCGCTGGCAAAGGGTTTTTCTATGAAGTCGTAGGCACCGTTTTTTAGGGCCTGCACTGCCATCACCACGTCGCCGTGGCCGGTGACCAGAATCACCGGCAGGTCTGCGTCGATGTGCATGGTGTGCGCCAGCAGGTCCAGGCCGGACGATTGGGGCAGACGTACATCGGTGACGACAATGCCGCCAAAGTCGGCGTTGATCAGCGCAAAGGCTTGCTCCGCACTCGCACAGGCCTGCACGCTAAAGCCACCCAATTCCAGGGTCTGTGCGGTGGCGAGTCGCACCGCCTGTTCGTCCTCGACGAGGATGGCGTGGTGCCGGGGTAGGGTGGGCTGCTTCATGTGGGTTGTCTTTCCTGTGCACAGCGCGGTACGTACACGACAAACTCTGCGCCGCCATGGGAGGCGTTCCTGGCCTCCAAATGACCATTCATCGCTTGCACAATCGAGGAGGAAATCGCCAAGCCCAAGCCCAAACCGTGGCCGGTGGGTTTGGTGGTGAAAAAAGGCTCAAACAAATGCTTGACCACTTCTTGCGGCAGGCCCATGCCCGAATCAAGGATGTGAACCCGCACCTGCTGTGCATCGGCCTCCAGCATCACCCGTACGATCTTCTCGGGCGCATGCTCCACAGCGTCTAGCGCATTGCGCAGCAGGTTGATGAGCACCTGTTCAACACGCACAGTGTCGCCCAGCACGTAGAAGGTTTCTGGCAAGTCAAGCTGTAACTGCACGCCGTGGCGTGCAAATTCGCTGTCCAATAGAAAGGCCGCGTCCTGTATGGCCTGGTTGACCTTGACGACAGCCACCGCTTCTGCGCTTTTGCGGGCAAACCCCTTGAGTTGGCCCACGATGCTGCCCATGCGTGCGCTGGCCGCGCTGATGTGGCGCAGGTTGTCGTCCGCCTGTGCAGTTTGGCCGCGTGAAAGGTAGGTGCTGGCATTGTCGGCAAAGGCGCGGATAGCCGTGAGGGGTTGGTTCAGCTCGTGGGTGATACCGGCTGCCATCTGCCCCAGCATGGCCAACTTGCCGGCCTGCACCATCTCGTTGCGGGTGGTGCGCAGCAGGTTTTCGGTTTGCTGCAGCTTGTTGTACTTCGCGGCCAGTTGTGCGTTGGCCGACAGCAACTCCTGGGTGCGCTGGGCGATGTGGTGTTCCAGGTCGTCTGCCGCTTGTTTGAGAGCTTGTTGCGCGACGCTGCGTTCTTCCAATCTGCGTCTACGTTGGTACTGCATGGCAGCCACCGCTGCCGCTACCAGCAGCAATAGCACGGTGATGCCGGCCCATAGCATGCCTGCCCGTACCACCTTGGCCTGTGATGGGAACAGCATCAACTGCCAGCCCAGTCGCCCCACCGGGCGGCCCATGTATTCACCAAAGCCTTTGCGTGCAGCGCGGGACAGGCTGGCAATGGGTTGGATTTGCTTGCCCATGTACTGCTGGGTTTGTTCTATGTCACTCTGCACCAGGGGGGTTAACGGTTGCAGGCTGTTGTAAACCCATTCACTGCGGTTGCTGAGGAACACGACACCATGGCGATCGACCAAGGCGATAGGGTCTTCGTTGCTGCGCCAGG
The DNA here is from genome assembly GCF_031457975.1 of Rhodoferax saidenbachensis. Lineage (GTDB taxonomy): Bacteria > Pseudomonadota > Gammaproteobacteria > Burkholderiales > Burkholderiaceae_C > Allorhodoferax > Allorhodoferax saidenbachensis_A. Next base: position 113,713 of record NZ_JAVDXO010000012.1, on the reverse strand, counting down.
TTTTCTCGAAGGATTCCAGCGTGATCTTGACAGCGATGACGCCAACGGATGCGACCGATCCACGTTTGACCCCGACCGGGTATACGGCCTGCGATATGAAGTACCCGGGAATATTGGTGGTGTTGCCGATCGCGTAGAAGTAGCCGGGCTGACCCTGGATGGCATCACGAAAATAGGGCCTGAAACCAAAGTTTTGTCCTATATAACTCTGCGATGTATCCCAGTTGCTGGCTGCAATTGTCTTGCCGGTTTTGTCCATCAAGTAGATGGCAGCCACCTTGGCCTGCAAGGCCAAGTCTTGCAGTGTGCCGTTCAGTTCCTGCTGCAGCCCGGTGTTGGCCGGAGCCGCCAGCAACTGCGAGGTCAGAGGCAAGTGGGCAATCGAGTAGGGTAGCGTGTCAAAGCGGTCTAGCACCGCCTCCAGGTCGAGTGCAATGATTTGCAGTTGGCGCTCGCCGGTGAGGTGGGTGTTCTCATCGGCGTTGCGGGCGCCCAGCCAGTAGGCCGCCAACACCAAGCCTGCCGCCAGCGCCAAGGCGCCAGACCAGTAGACAAGGCGTCGGGCACGGACCATCTCCTTAGTCTACCGCCGCCATCTTCAACTCATCGTTATGGTGGCGCTGCTGCTCTTCCATGACCAATTGGCCCAGTTCGCGCTTGAGCGCATTGAAGGCCGCGGACGACGGATCGCGCAGGCGTGGAAGGTCCACCAGGATGTCGCGCTTGACGGTACCGGGCCGGTAGGTCATGACCACGATGCGGTCCGCCAGGTAGATGGCCTCTTCGATGCTGTGGGTCACGAAGATGATGGTTTTTTTCAGTTCGGACCAGATGCGCAGCAGTTCGTCCTGCAGGTTGCGGCGGGTCAGCGCGTCCAGCGCGCCAAAGGGCTCATCCATCAGCATGGTCGGGGAGTCCAAGGCCAGCACGCGGGCAATGGCCACGCGCTGGCGCATGCCGCCCGACAGGTCCTTGGGAAAGCGCGCGCGGAAGTCCGTCAGGCCCAGCATGGCCAGCAGCGCGTCGACCTTCCGCCGAATTGCCGCCTTGTCCGTGCCTTTGATCTCCAGGCCGAAGCCGATGTTCTGCTCCACCGTCATCCACGGGAACAGCGCGTACTCCTGGAACACCATGCCGCGGTCCGGTCCCGGTCCGGTGACTGTGGCGCCATTGACGGTGATGGCGCCCGAGCTGGGCAGTGCAAAGCCGGCCACCGCATTGAGCAGCGTGGACTTGCCGCAGCCCGATGGCCCCAGCAGGCAGACGAACTGTCCTTCGGGAATGTCCAGGTTGATGTCGCGCAAGGCGACGACTTCTTTGTCGGCGGTCTTGAAGATCTTGTTGACGGCTTGGACTTGGATGTGTTTTGCGTTCATGGGTCAGCTCTCCAGGCCACGGTGCCAGCGTAGCAAATAGTTGTTGAGTTTGTTCATGCCGATGTCCAGCGCCAGGCCAATCAGGCCGATGGTGAACATGCCGGCCATGACCTTGTCGGTCCACGAATACTCGCGCGCCTCGTTGATGCGAAAGCCCAGTCCATCGGGTACGGCGATCAGCTCGGAGACGATCACAATCATGAAGGCCGCACCAATCGCGATGCGTATGCCGGCCAGGATGTAGGGCGTGGCAGCCGGCAGCATGACGCGCAGGAACAGCGTGCTCTGGCTGGCGCCTAGGTTGCGTGCGGCCCGCAGGTAGATGCTGTCTACCTGGCGCACACCCACAATGGTGTTGATCAGCACCGGGAAGAAGGCCGCAATCGCAATCATGAACACCGCTGGCGGGTTGCCCAGGCCAAACCACAGCATGGCCAGTGGTGTGTACGCGCTGGGTGGGATGGGGCGCAGCACTTGCACCAGGATGTAGAGCTTGTCGTAGATGCGCTGGTTGGCGCCCATGAGGATGCCGATGGGCAGGGCCAGACCGCCACCAATCAGGAAGCCCATGACCACCCGGTACATGCTGCCCATGGCATCGCGCAGGAGCTCACCCGAAAAAGCCCAGGCCATCCAGCTGCCCGCCTCGGGCGTGTAGGCTTCTGCCGGGCTGATGTATTGCACCCAGCGCCCGGCCACCGCCAGCGGAGACGGCAGTTTGAGCGGGCTGACCCAGCCCAGCACACACACCAGTTGCCACACGGCGATGACCGCCACGGGCACGACCAGTCCTGACGCTACCGCGCGCCAATTGAAAGTTTTCATGTCCGGTTTCCTTATTTGATGGCCAGGCTCTTCTTCGCCTGGTCGAGCAAATCGGTTCGTACCCATTCGCTTGCCACGGGCGGCTTAGCCATCTTGCCGACGCCGTACTTGGCCATGGTGTCGGTCGTGGTCTGGATATGGGCGGCGGTCACGTCATAGGAGTAGGGCGAGTTGGCAATCGCATCTTGAAAATCGTCAGAGCTAATCTGACTCTTGAAAATGGTCTCGCGCACATACTTCTCGGCCAGGCCCTTGGTCTCGATGAAACCCTTGGTGGATTCGACAAAGCAGCGCATGAATTTTTCGGCCACCGGACGGCGTTCGGTGTAGAACTTCTCCGTCATCACCAGCGTGCGCACCGGCTCACCAATCGGGGTGTCGTAGGGTTTCATGACCTCCACGCCAAAGCCCTTGTTGATGGCTTGCGAGGACTGGGGCTCGCTCTGCATGATGGCGTCCAGGTTCTTGCCGAGCAGCGCCTGGTTCAGGTCGGCAAAGGCCAGATAAACCACCTGCACGTCCTTGCCTGGTTGGTCGGACATGGTCAGCCCGTTTTGACCCAACTCGGCGGCCAGCAACACCTCATGGATTCCGCCGCGGGTCACCCCCACACGTTTGCCTTTGAGGTCCTTGACCGATTTGATGTTGGCGTCCGGGCGGGCCACCAGGCGCGCGCCGCCCTTGGCAAAGCCGGCCACCACGTAGATGGGAGCACCATTGGCGCGGCCAGAGATGGCGCCCTCGGAGGCGGTGGCGCCCACGTCGAGTTCACCAGCCAGAATCGCCTGCATGACGTCGGGCCCCTTGGCGAACACATGCTCTTCTACCTTGATGCCGCACTTGGGCGCGATCTCCTTGATGTAGGAAATGGCTCCGTAATGGGCGAATTTGAGGTTGCCCAAACGGACCACGTCCTGGGCCTGTGCGGTGGTGGCAAACACTACCGATAAGGCCAGGGCTTGAACCAGATTTCTTTTCAACATGTTGTCTCCTAAATAATGTGGCTGGTATTGCCAGCGGCATCATTTAGCACACGATGTGCCAGGAGAAAAACGCTTGTAAGTTGTTGTTTTTATTGGAAACTCTATGTTCCGCAATCTGGAGTGTCGGAATTTTTGGGTTTGCCATTCTGGTTATCCGCACAGGCCACGCGACGCCTTCAGCACGCGCTGGATCAGGATTTCGTTCGGGGCTTACACGCGCATGGGTCAGGCCTCGGCGCAGGTGTCGGGGGCTACAGAAACCGCGCCGGGATGGCGCCGTGAAACGGGTACATGGGGAAGTAGGGCTTGGCCTCTGCCAGCACGCGCTGCACCGAGGGCCGCTCCATCAACCGTTCGAAATAGGCCCGTAGGTGCACCAGGGGCTCCGGGAACGGCTCCAGCGTGTGGGCATAGAAGAGCGCGGGGGCTGCGGCGCAATCGGCCATGCTGAAAGCGTGGCCGGCCACCCAGGGCCGTGTGGCCAACTGAGTGTCGAGTAGGCCGTAGGCGGTCTGTAGTGTGGCCCGCAGGCCACTCGTGTCGCCTTTGGCGCCACGCAGATGGTCTAGCACGATGTCCTGCATGGGCTCGTGCACATAGCTGTCCACAATGCGGTCCCACAGCCGCACCTGCAGCGCGTCGTTGACGTCCTGCGGAATCAGCGGAGGCAGGGCCGCAAACGGGTCCAGGTATTCGATGATGATGGACGACTCCGGCACCGTGCGCTGGCGCTCATGGTCCCGCAACACGGGGAACTTGCGGAACGGCCACAGGGCGCCCAGCTCGGCGCGGTCCTCCTCCGCACCGAGGTCGATGATGCGGGGTTCAAACGCAATGTCGTGCTCATACAGGGCGACCAGAACCTTGTGGCAGTACGAGGCCAGGGGGTGGTAGTACAGCGTCAGGGACATGGTGGTGGGGCCTGTGGCGATCAAGGCGTTTGCAGCAGGGACAGATAGTCTTCCAGCACATCGATATTGCCGCTCCAGCCCTGGCGCATGCTGTCGTGGCTGGCGGCAAACAGGGCTTCCTCCTCAGCACTGGCTTCATGCGGTGCCCACACCAGGGTCATTCGCGTGCCACCGTCTTGTTCGGTCAGCGTGGTGGTGGAGTGGGTGTACATCGGCCAGCCCGCCGCCCAGGGGTTGCGCGTGGCGCCGCCCTGCGGATCGGAGAAGCACTGGATCAGCACCAGCTTCTCTGGCGCCTGCAACTCCAGGAATAGCCATTTGCCCCAGAGCTCCATGCCGCCCTCCACCTTCATGGCGTAGTGGTAGGTACCACCCACGCGGAAGTCCAGTTGGCTGTGCGTCACGGTGCTGCCCTTGGGGCCCAGCCAGTGTTGCAGATGCTCGGGCGAGGAATACACCTCCCACACCAACTGGCGGGGCGCCTTGAGCAGGCGGGAAATGGTGAAAGGGGCGTGGGTTGTCATTGGGGTTCCTCACTAGATGGGGGTTGCAGGGTGGCTAGGTAATCTTCCAGGCGGTCCAGCCGCTCTTCCCAGTGCTGGCGGTACTGGGCTACCCAGTCGGCGGCTTCGCGCAGGGGCTGGGCTTCGAGCTTGCAGGGGCGCCATTGGGCCTGACGGCCCTGGCTGATGAGGCCGGCGCGTTGCAGCACTTTGAGGTGCTTGGTGACCGCCGGGGCACTCATGGCAAAGGGCTTGGCCAGGTCGCTGACCGAGCTTTCACCGCTGGACAGGCGCGCCAGAATGGCGCGGCGCGTCGGGTCGGCCAGGGCGGCAAAGGTGGTGCTGAGGGCGTCTTGCATGTTTTTAATTAACCAGTTGGTAAATTAAAGAAGAAAAAAACGGCCGTGTCAAGTTTCTGGGCGTTTGCTGTCTGGGGTGGTGCCGCGGATGTGGCGTTGGTTGTTGCAGAAGTCGTGGCTGATGGCCAGGTTTTCCAGGTGGCTGCTGCCGCCCTCACTGCGCGGGACGATGTGCTCCAGCGTGGCATCAGCGTGAGCGACGTGTTTACCGCAAATCCAGCAGGGCACCTGGCCATGCAGCTGGCGGGCCACGGTGCGGTAGATCTTCTCGCGGGTGAGGGACAGGGCGGTCATGCGGCGTCAGGCGAAATGGTCAAAACTCTTCCAGTCCCCCGGCAGGGGTTGGCCGCGGCCGTCCACTACGCGCAGCCCCGCGGCTGCGTCAATGCGGCCAATGCGGGTGACGGGTGTGTCACTGGCCAGAGCCGCAGCCTGCACGGCGGCGGCCCGGTCGGGTGGGGCGGTGAACACCAGCTCGTAGTCATCGCCACCGGCCAGCACGCACTGCAGCAGCTGTGCAACTGGCATTTGAGAAGAAAATAGGCCGCTAGCCCCCGTGGAATATGCGCCAGCAGCTAGCAAATGCATAGCAATGCCCGCATCCAGCGTAGCGCCCACACCGCTTTGCTGCAGGATGTGCCCCAGGTCGCCGAGCAGGCCGTCGCTCACATCGGCCACGGCGCTGGCCACCTCGCGCAGGGCCAAGCCCAGCGCCACACGTGGCGTGGGTTGCTCCAGCCGCTGGCGGGCTTGCGTCAGCAGCGCGGGTGGTAGGTGAACTTTGCCTTGCAGGCATTGCAGCGCCAGCGCGGCGTCGCCCAGCGTGCCGCTCACATACACGTCGTCACCCCCTTGGGCGCCGCTGCGCAGCAGGGCCTGGCTGGGTGGCACTTCGCCAAACACGGTGATGCAGATATTGAGCGGGCCCCGCGTGGTGTCGCCACCCACCAGCGCGCAGCCGTGCGCATCGGCCAGGGCGAACAGGCCTTCGGAAAACGGTTGCAGCCAGGCGGCATTGGCCTCGGGCAGGGCCAGCGCAAGGGTGAAGCCCAGCGGGCGGGCGCCGCAGGCGGCCAGGTCGCTGAGGTTCACCGCCAGCGCCTTGTGGCCCAGGGTGCGTGGATCGACGTCGGGGAAGAAGTGGCGGCCGCTGACCAGCATGTCGCTGCTGACGGCCCACTGCATGCCGGGGGTGGGCTGTAGCAGGGCGCAGTCGTCGCCCACGCCCAGCGCCACGCCGGCGCCCAGCGCCCGCTCGGGGCGCCGGAAGTAGCGCGCAATCAGTTCAAACTCGCCCAGGCCGGCCACGCTATGCACCGGCTTTCATCAGGCCGCGGGTTCGCGTGCGGGCCAGAAGAAGCTCAGCGGGGCCTGGCGCAGGCGGGCAAACACGGCGCCCTGGATGCGCGTGCGCCCCACACCCGAGACGTTGTGCGCGCGCAGCGCCACGCGGAACGCCAGGTAAAAGCTCACGCTGAGGTTGAGCACGCCAATCAGCGGAATGCTGGCCGCAGCCCACCAGAAGGCGGGCAGCTTCACCACATCCCAGCCCAGGCTGGCGCAGGCCGCGCCCAACTGGCCGGTGGACAGGGTGACGTGGCGCGCGTCCAGCCCCACGCCCAGAAACGCGAGGATGGGCGGCACCAGCCCGAGCATGAAGCCCAGTGAAATGCTGGCCGCCAGACCCGACACGTTGTTGCGCATGAAATGCGCCCAGCGGTCGGCCCGCGCCGTACCCAGCCAGGCGGTGATGCGCGGGTTGTAGCGGATGGCCGAGTCCAGCCGGTGCAGCACAAACCAGTTTTCCACCCAGCCTGCGATGATGCTGCAAGCAAACAGCAGCACGCCAGTGAAGGCCGCAAACAGCAGGCAAGGCCCGAGCAGCGTGAGCGAGTGCAGCACGTAATGCGCCTTGTCTTCGCTGATCATGGGCTGGCCCAGCGTGTACTGCATGGCCAGCGACAGTGCAATGACGGCCGGGAACACCATGGTGACATTGCCCAGTACCGCCGCCACCTGCGAGCGCACCAGATGGGTCACCTCGTCCACAAAGGCCGCCAGTGCGGTGTCATCCGAAATGTCCTTGAGTTTGGCGGCCATGGCCGGGGCGGTCATGGCGGGTTGCTTGGTGGCCAGCGTGTAGTGCATGAGCTGGATCAGCACAAAGCTGGCCGCATAGACCACGCCCGACCACATGCCCATCCAGAAGGCCGACAGGCCAAACGCCATCAGGCCGAACTTCATGAGGGTGGTGAGCGCGGTGAGCGCGCCACCACCGGCGGCATTGCCCAGCATCTCGCGGTACTCGGCGCGGGTGCGGGTGATGTAGTGCTCGCCCGTCTCGCTGCTGCGCTCGGCTACCTTGGCCGCCAGCAGCGACGAGTTGGACGCCACCAGCGCGCCAATGCTGCGCTGCTCCTGGCTGACGCTGGCCAGGTGCGAGACCAGGCGTGCGCTGGCGCGGTGGCCGTCGTCGTCCATCAGGCAGTCCAGCAGGGCGCGCACACGCAGCACGCGTTCGCGCAGTTGGCGCAGGCGGAACACCAGGTCCACCGAGATGCCATGCGCCTCCAGGTGGGTGTAGACCGAGGCAGCGGCGTGGCGGCAGGCGTCCAGCCGGGTGCGGAACTGCTGCACCGCGGCGTGGGTGTCTTCGCCAGCTAGCCAGGCGTCGCACACCGCATCCAGGTCGGCCGACAGGTGGTGGAAGGGGCTGGCATCGCGCGCGGGCACGCTCATGCGCAGGCGAATTTCGGGCGAGAACCCGGCCGCACTGATCTGGCTGGTGCAAAACCGCATCGCATCCAACAGGGTGCTTTGCCAGTGCGTGAGTTGCGGGCGCAGGGCGGCGTGCTGGCCTACGGCGGGCGTGCCCAGCAGGGCGGCCAGGCGTCGCAGCGTGGGCTCGGGCAGGACGGCCAGCCACTGGGCGTCGTGCTCACCGTCCAGCACCAAGCCAAACAGCTCCGAGGCATCGCTGGTCTCGGGCGTAGCGGGCAGCAGCTTGTGGTGCAGGCGCTCCACAAATTCGCTGACAAAGGCGTTGCGCGAGGCAAAGCCGTAGTCCGACAGCAGGGTGCTGCCATCCACGGTGTGCAGCAGGGCACGCCACCACACTTGCAGTTTCTCGGTAGTCGCGGGGCGGGCGTCCAGCACGTCCAGCAGCAGCTCCACGCGGCCCACCGCGGCATCAGCGCCGTCGTTGTGGCCGCGTATCCAGTCCAGCAATGCAATCAGCCAGACATGGCGCTCCACCAGGCCCGCAGCGGGGTCCAAAGTGTCGAGCAGCGTGGCGATGTCGCTGCGGGCGCCAGGCGCGACCATCAGTGCAGGGTGCGGGAGCCACCCGCGTCACTCAAGGCATCCAGCACAAACATGGGGATGGTGACGTCGAACTTCTCACCGTCCTCGGCCACGCAGAAAAAGCTGCCGTGCATGGTGCCGGTTGGCGTGCGCAGCCGGGTGCCGCTGGTGTACTCAAACGCCTGGCCGGGCTTGAGCAGGGGCTGCTGGCCCACCACACCCAGGCCCTTGACCTTTTCGGTGTGGCCATTGGCGTCGTTGACGTTCCAGGCGCGCGAGATCAGCTGCGCGGTCACGTCGCCCGTGTTGGTAATGGTGATGGTGTACGCAAACACGTACAGGTCATCGGCGGGTGCAGACTGGTCGGGGAGGTACTGGGGCGTCACTTCCACCAGAAATTCGTATTTGGCCATGGGCCAATGCTACCTGCGAAAATGATAGTCTTGTCAACCCTCTTTCCAAGCCCCCGCCATGACGTACCGCATTGCTCCTTCCATCCTGTCTGCCGACTTCGCCCGCCTGGGGGAAGAGGTCAAAAACGTGATCGCCGCAGGCTCCGACTGGATCCACTTTGACGTCATGGACAACCATTACGTGCCCAACCTGACCTTTGGCCCCATGATCTGCAGCGCCTTGAAGCCGCACGCCAAGACGGCAGCGGGCGTGGCCGTGCCGATTGATGTGCACCTGATGATTTCACCCGTGGACGCGCTGGCTGCCAGCTTTGCTGAAGCCGGGGCCGATTACATCAGCTTTCACCCTGACGCCTCGGGCCACGTGCACCGCAGCATCCAGGCCATCAAGTCCAAGGGCGTGAAGGCCGGGCTGGTGTTCAACCCGGCCGAGCCGCTGGATGTGCTGGACTGGGTGATCGAGGACATCGACCTGATTCTGATCATGAGCGTGAACCCCGGTTTTGGCGGCCAGAGTTTCATCGACTCGGCGCTGCGCAAGATCGAAGACGTGCGCAAACGCATCACCGCCAGCGGCAAGGACATCCGCCTGGAGGTGGACGGCGGCATCAAGACCGACAACATCCGCCGCGTGGCAGACGCTGGCGCCGACACCTTTGTGGCGGGCAGTGCCATCTTTGGCAAGCCCGATTACAAGGGTGTGATCGACGCCATGCGTGTAGCGCTTCAAGGCTGACCGGCATTGACCGCGCCCTTGCCACCCGTGGTATCGCCTCGCCCCTCTGCGCACTGGTTTAGCGCGGTCATGGGCGAGGGGGGCGCCCACCGCCGGGTGCGCGTGGCCATGTACAGCACGCTGCTGCTGTTGGCTATTTTGGCCACGGTGCGGGTGGTGCGCTTGGGGCAGGCAGAGCAGGTGCGTCAGTTGGATATGGACATCATCCGCGTGGCCGCGGAGCAAAGTGCTATCACCCAGCGCCTGGGCGTGCAGGCGGCCCGACTGGCCTTGCACCCGCTGGAGCCTTTCGCGGCCAATCCGTTGTCAGACACGCTGATCCTTTCGCAGGCGCAGGCGCAGCACCTGGAAGACCTGCTGGCCCAGCAAGTGCCCTTGCAATCTCTGGCGAGTACGGCGCTGCAGCAAGCGCAACTGCGCTGGCAGCGCAGCCGCGTAGGCCTATGGAACGATGTCAAGGCGGTGCTGCTGCAGGCCTCCTTGCATGACGCGCAAGCCCTGGTCCAGGCGCTGGATGTGCTGCAGGCGGAGTTGGAACAGTCGCTGCTGGCCAGCGGCGACTTGGTGGTGCAAGTGCAGAACACAGCGGTTGAGCGCAGCCGGGATGCGGTGCGCATGATGCGGTGGTTGACCGGCGGTGCGCTGCTGTTGTTTGTGTTGCTGGGGCTGTGGTTGGTGGAGCCCACCGCACGTGCAGTGCGCCGCCAGTACCGCACGCTGGCCAGCCAGACGGACCGACTCAAGCGCCTGGCCATGGTGGCCGAGCTCAGCTCCAACGCCATGGCCGTGACCGACGAGAACCACCGCGTGATCTGGGTCAACGAAGCCTTTACCGAGCTCACCGCATACATGCCAGCGCGGGCGCAGGGCCGCCGCATTGGCACCTTGCTGAAAGCCCGCAGTGCTGACCCCGAGCGTTTCGCCGAGTTCAGCGAAGCGCTGCGGGATGGGCGGGGCATCAAGCGCGAGATGCGTATCAGCATCAAGGGCACCGAGGTGGGCTGGGTGCTGGTGGACATGCAACCCATCAACGATGAGCAGGGCACGTTGAGCGGCTGGGTGCTGGTGGCCACCGACCTGACCGCCATGCGCCAGCAGCAGCAGTTGCTGTCGTTGGCGGTAGACGGGGCAGGCCTGGGCATCTGGCACTGGGACATGGTGCCTGACACCATCCACTGCAACCTGCGCATGCATACCATCCTGGGCTATGAGCCCGGCGAGATGGACATGGCAGCGACCTTCTGGAATGAATTGATCCACCCGGAAGACCGCGATCACTGGCAGCAGTCGATGCGCCAGCATCTGCAGAACCCCTCGGTGCCGCACCGCTTGGCTGTGCGAGCCCGCCACCTCAGTGGCCGCTGGGTCTGGATCATGTTTGCCGGCACCGTGGCCGACCGCAACCCGCAAGGCCGCGCCGTGCGCATGGCCGGTGTGGCCATGGATGTGAACGCCCAAAAAGCCATGGAGCAGCAGCTGCGCGTGGCCGCCCGCACCGACGGCCTGACTCAGTTGCCCAACCGCGCGGTGGTGGTGGACCTGATCCGCGCCGCCATCGAGCGCCACAAGGCGCAGCCGGGCTACCACTTTGCCGTGTTGTTCATGGACTTTGACCGCTTTAAGCAGGTCAACGACACGCTGGGCCACAGCGTGGGCGACGAGCTGCTGCGCCAGATTGCACGTCGCCTGCAAGACAGCCTGCGCCCGGGCGACAGTTTTGTGCACACCAGCGACTTTCAGCAGATTGCGGCCCGGATTGGCGGTGACGAATTCGTGGTGCTGCTGGACGACATGCGCGGCGACCTGGACGCCGAGATTGTGGCCAGCCGCTTGCTCGATGTGCTGGCTGTGCCCTACACGGTGGAGTCCCACCGCATCAGCTCCACGGTCAGCATCGGCATCGTGACCAGCACCCATGCCGAGCTGGACGCCGACAGCGTGCTGCGCGATGCCGACATTGCCATGTACGAGGCCAAGCGCGCCGGGCGGGCCCGTTACGTGCTGTTCGAGCCCTCCATGCGCTCAGATGTCAGTGCCTCGGTGGCGCTGGAAAACGACCTGCGCCAGGCCCTGCCCAATGGCGAGATTTTTGTGCAGTACCAGCCCGTGGTGCACCTGCCAGGCAACACCGTGGCGGGTATCGAGGCGCTGGCCCGCTGGCGCCATCCGCAGCGCGGTTTGGTGTCGCCGGCCGACTTCATTCCATTGGCCGAGGCCTGCGGCCTCATCGACGCCGTGGGGCAGTTTGTGCTGCACCAGGCTTGCCGCACCTTTGAGCTGCTGCAGCACCAGTTGGGCCCCGTGGCGCCGCCGGTGGTGGCGGTGAACCTGTCGCGCGCCCAACTGCGCCAGCCACGGCTGGTGGCCGACATCCAGGAGGCGCTGCGCGACACCGGCATGTCGCCCCACCAGCTGGTGCTGGAGGTGACCGAAAGCCTGGCCGCGCAGGACGCGACGGTACAGCACACCCTGCGCGAAATCCGCGCGCTGGGCGTGGGCCTGTCGTTGGACGACTTTGGTACCGGTTACTCCTCGCTCTCCTGTCTGCACGAGCTACCGGTGAACACCGTGAAGATCGACCGCTCTTTTGTCAGCCAGGCCAGCGACAGCGAATACCACCGCGTGCTGATTGAAGCCACGCTGCGCATGGCGCACACCCTGGGGTTGGGCACCGTGGCCGAGGGCATTGAAACGCCCGAGCAGGCGCGGCTGATGGCCTCACTGGGCTGTGCCGAAGGCCAGGGCTACTTGTTTGCCAAACCCATGGATGTGGCTCCGCTGGTGATGTGGATCCAGTCTGGCCCCCATCCTCTTTGATGTTTTTGATGACCTTGAATACCTTGCCCTGGGCCCTGCCCGCATTCGACGCCGCCATCGTGGATTTGGACGGCACGTTGGTTGACACCCTGGGTGACTTTGTGGAGGCCCTGCAGCGCATGCTGGGCGATTTGCCATCGCCTTACCGCGACTTTGCGGTGGACCGCGTGCTGGTGGAGCGCCTGGTGGGTAAGGGCTCGGAAAACTTGATAAAAAGCCTGTTGGCCCTCGTGGAATATGCGCCAACAGCTATGAATTCAGGAGCAATATTCGATGCGGCCTGGGCCAGCTACCAACGCCACTACCCGGATGTGAACGGCCGCTACTCCAGCGTCTACCCCGGCGCACTGCAGGGGCTTGCGCAGTGCCAGGCCGCGGGCCTGCGCCTGGCCTGTGTGACCAACAAGCCCACGGCGTTTGCCCAGGCGTTGCTGGCCGACAAGGGGCTGGCCGGGTTTTTCCTGCATACCGTGGGTGGCGACGCGGTGGCGCGCAAAAAGCCGGACCCCATGCCCCTGTTACATGCCTGCAGCTTGCTGGGCAGCAGCCCTGCGCGCACGCTGATGGTGGGGGATTCGAGCAACGACGCCCAGGCCGCGCGCGCGGCGGGCTGTCCGGTGTTGCTGGTTAGCTATGGCTACAACCATGGCGAGCTCATCCACGCGGTGGATGCGGACGCGTTCGTGGATACGCTGGCTGACTTGTCCTGGCAGGGCTGAACTGCGGGGGCGGCTACACCGCCAGCTTGAATACCGCGACCACCTGCACCAGATCCTGCGCCTGAGACTTCAGGCTGCTGGCCGCGGCAGCCATCTGTTCCACCAGGGCGGCGTTTTGCTGGGTGGCCTGGTCGATTTGCGAGACCGCCTCACTCACCTGGGCCACTCCGGTGTTTTGCTCCGTGCTGGCCGCGCTGATTTCGCCCATCATGTCGGTCACGCGACGGATGGCGTTCACCACCTCGCCCATGGTGCTGCCGGCCCGGTCCACCAGGGCGGTGCCCTGTTCCACACGCTCCACACTGGTGCTGATGAGTTGCTTGATTTCTTTGGCGGCATCGGCGCTGCGGCCCGCCAGGGCCCGTACCTCGCTGGCCACCACGGCAAAGCCGCGGCCCTGCTCGCCCGCGCGTGCCGCTTCCACCGCCGCGTTCAGCGCCAGGATGTTGGTCTGGAACGCGATGCCATCGATCACGCTGATGATGTCGGAGATGCGGTTGGAGGACTCGTTGATTCCCTTCATGGTTTGCACCACCTGGGAGACTACCTCGCCGCCCTGCAGGGCCACGCTGGAGGCGTTGGTGGCCATCTGGTTGGCTTGGCGGGTGCTGTCGGCGCTGCGGCTTACGGTGGCGCCCAGCTCTTCCATGCTGGCGGCGGTTTCCTGCAGGGCGCTGGCCTGTTGCTCGGTGCGTGCTGAGAGGTCGTGATTGCCCTGGGCAATCTCGGAGCTGGCCAGCGCCACCCCGTGGGAGCCCTCGCGCACCTTGGTCACCAGCATGGATAGGCTGGCCTGCATGGTTTGCAGCGAGGTCATCAGCGCGGCCACCTCGTCGCGCCCCTGGATGTGCAGCTGCGAGGTCAGGTCACCATTGGCCACTTTGTCGGCCACAGTCACGGCTTCGCTGAGCGGACGCACAATCTGGCGGCTCAGCCAGATGCTGCCGGCCAGTCCGGCGAGCGTGACCAGAACCATCACGCCATACGCCATCTGGCTGCCACGCAAGGCCTCGGCACTGGCGGCTTCCGAGGCGGTTTTTTCCTTTTGGGACAGTTGGACGCGCAATTCGCCTAGTAGAGCGACGGCATCGCGGTCTTTGCCGCGGGCGGCCTTGTCACCCGCCTGGAAGTCCATGCCGCTGGCCTTGTAATCTTCCAAGCCTTTTTGGTAACCCTGGGCGGCTACCTGCATGGCCGAGGTCAGTTTCTGGGTCGTGGCCTTGCTCTCGCCCTCTTCCAGCATGGTGTTGAGCGTCTGGAGCCCCTCGCCTACGGATTTCATTTCCTTCAGGTGGGCGGCCCAGTACTTGTCCAGGTCCTGCTGCTCCTTGCCGCGCAACAGCACGTTTTTCCACTCTTGGATGGCAGTGGCAAAGTCGCCGGCAATGTCGGCCGCCTTCTTGTTGGCCGCCACGTGGCGCAGCACCTCTACCCTGTAGGTGTCGACCGCGTGGTTGAGCTGGGTGATGCCAAACAGCCCGCCCACAAAAAGTAGCGCCAGGGCTACCGCGAATGCCAGAGGCAGTTTGAGACTGAGCTTCATAGCGAAATCCTTTGCGTGGGAGACGATCGGATACGACAAGCACTTACAGACTACAAGGATTGGCGGTCTGTGTCATCCCTTCATGTGAAATGAGAAGACATAAAAAAGCCTGCCGTGGTACGAACCGGGCAGGCTGGTTGTGGGCCGCCGCAGTGCGCGACGCCGGGGGAGGGCGGTTTACTTTATGCCGAGCAGTGCATCCTTGAGCTTGAAGTCGGCAGGGGAGGTTCCGAACCAGATGGACATGATGGCTTTGAAGAATTCGGGCTCCTTGAAGGGTTCGCCCTGCACCTTGCCCTTGGCCGTGACGACCATGCCGGTGCCGGGAATCCAGTCCAGCAGGATGATGTCGCCGGGCATCAACGCCTTGTTGACCGTGAAGATGTCGCCCATACGGATCAGGCCGGGCACGAGCTTGGACATCTCGTTCTTGGGCACGTTGTCTTCCACGCCACGGGTCAGCAACTTGCCAAAGGGGCCTGCTTCAATTTCGCGCAGAAAGGTCATGGTCAGACGTTTGGGGCCCGGTGCAGCGACCAACTCCTCCAGCGAGCTGACTTTTTGGGTGGTGTACAGCTCGCCCACATAGACCTTGAACACGGCCTTGTAGCGGATGCCGGCGCCGTTGAGCTGCAACTTGGTGCCTGCCACGGTGGCGGTGTCTTCGACCTTCACACCACTGATCTCCTGGGTGGTGGCGAAGGCGGAGCATGCCAACATCAGAGAGGCCAGGCCAGCGAGCAAGGATTTGGGGAGCGTCATGGGAGAGGAGTCCTTTAAAAAGGAACGATCGTTCGTTTTTGATGGTGGAATTGTCCAAGGTTCCCGTCCACTGTGCATCAGGGTTTTTGCGGGTGACGTGAAATTTGGTGCGTCAGACTGGGGCTGCGGGGTTTGCTACACTGCATCCATGTTTATCCACCACATCAGCAGAATGGGTCTTAGCGACCGGGGAGCCTGGCCCTGGCGTACCTCGTCTGTTGTGCCTGGGCTCTAACACCTGCCGGCCGCCACTTCTGGCGGCCAACGCGCACGGTTTCTGAGCTTTGCGCGGTCAAGTGGCACGGATTCCCTTCCGATCTATTGCGCGCACCCTTTGTCTTTGTGGCACTCCGCTGCAAACACCCAGTGACCCGTGTGATTTGAGAGGCCCGTCTCCATGACCGAATCCGAGTTCCAAGCCCTGCGCGCGCAAGGCTTCAACCGCATCCCCTTGACCACCCAGGCCTTTGCCGACCTGGAAACCCCACTTTCCCTGTACCTGAAGCTGGCCCGCGCTGATGGCGCCACCGAACCTGCTGCCCACAGCTTCTTGCTGGAGTCGGTGGTGGGCGGCGAGCGCTTTGGCCGCTACAGCTTTATTGGCCTGCCAGCCCGCACGCTGCTGCGCGCCAGCGGCTTTGGCGCGGATGCCCGTACCGAGGTGGTGACCGATGGCGTGGTGGTAGAAACCTCTACCGCCAACCCGCTGGACTTCATCGCCCAGTACCAGCAGCGCTTCAAGGTGGCGCTGCAGCCCGGCATGCCGCGCTTTTGCGGCGGCTTGGCCGGTTACTTTGGCTATGACGCGGTGCGCTACATCGAGAAGAAGCTGCAAAGCACTTGCCCGCCCGACGAGCTGGGCACGCCCGACATCCTGCTGCTGCAGTGCGAAGAGCTGGCCGTCATCGACAACCTGTCGGGCAAGCTGCACTTGATGGTCTATGTGGACCCGGCCACGCCCAACGCCTACGCCGCCGGCCAGTCCCGCCTGACCGAATTGAAGGCCAAGCTGGCGCAGGCGGTCAGTGCGCCCGACATCAAGCCCTCGCAGAGCTTTGAAGCCCAGCGCGACTTTGCCAAGGCCGACTACATTGCCGCCGTGGAGCGCGCCAAGGAGATGATTGCCGGCGGCGACTTCATGCAGGTGCAGGTGGGCCAGCGCATCAAGAAGCGCTTCACCGCCTCGCCGCTCAGTCTGTACCGCGCGCTGCGCACGCTGAACCCCAGCCCGTACATGTATTTCTACAACTTCGGTGATTTCCATGTGGTGGGTGCGTCGCCGGAGATTCTGGTGCGCCAGGAGCAAGTCGTCGTCGATGGGAAGACCGGAACCAAAGTCACCATCCGCCCCCTGGCCGGTACCCGCCCGCGCGGCGCTACGCCCGAGCTGGACAAGGCCGCCGAGGTGGAACTGATTGGTGATCCCAAGGAGCGTGCCGAGCATGTGATGCTGATCGACCTGGCGCGCAACGACATTGGCCGCATTGCGCAGATCGGTTCGGTCAAGGTGACCGATGCCTTCATCGTGGAGCGCTACAGCCATGTGATGCACATCGTGAGCAATGTGGAGGGCATGCTGAACCCCGGTATGACCAGCATGGACGTGCTGAAGGCCACCTTCCCGGCCGGCACGCTGACCGGTGCCCCCAAGGTGCATGCCATGGAGGTGATCGACCAGCTGGAACCCATCAAGCGCGGCATTTACGGCGGCGCCTGCGGCTACCTGAGCTACGCGGGGGACATGGACGTGGCCATTGCCATCCGCACCGGCATCATCAAGGACCAGGTGCTCTACGTGCAGGCCGCGGCCGGTGTGGTGGCCGACAGCGTGCCCGAGCTGGAGTGGAAGGAAACCGAGGCCAAGGCGCGCGCGCTGCTGCGTGCGGCCGAGCTGGTAGAGGAGGGGCTGCAATGAGCACCAAACCCCAAGCCCAACACTGCGACACCATGGCCGAGGTGCGCAGCCACATCGACGCGTTGGATGAGCGCATCACCGCGCTGCTGGTGGAGCGCACCCACTACATGAGCCAGGCGGCCCGCATCAAGCAGGACGCCGCCAAGGTGCACGACCAGGAGCGCATTGAATTCATCGCCGCCCGCGTGCGCCGCATGGCCGCTGAGCTGGGCGGCCAGCCCGAGGTGGTGGAAGCCGCCTACCGCGCCCTGATGGACGCATCCATTGCATTTGAACACCGGGAATTCGCCCGCTTGCGGGAAGGAGCAGCAGCATGAAACTCGTGATGATCGACAACTACGATTCCTTCACCTTCAACATCGTCCAGTACTTTGGGGAATTGGGCGCCGAGGTGGAGGTGTTCCGCAACGACGAAATCACGCTGGAAGGCATTGCCGAGCGCAAGGCCGACCGCCTGGTGATTTCCCCTGGTCCCTGCTCGCCTGCCGAGGCGGGTATCTCGGTGGCGGCCATTCAGCACTTCATGGGCAAACTGCCCATCCTGGGCGTCTGCCTGGGCCATCAGAGCATTGGTGCCGCGCTGGGCGGCAAGATCATCCGCGCGCAGGAACTCATGCACGGCAAGACCAGTGTGATCACCACCACGCAAGAGGGCGTGTTTGCCGGCCTGCCGCAGCAGTTCACGGTGAACCGCTACCACTCGCTGGCTATCGAGCGTGCCAGTTGCCCCAAGGAGCTGGCGGTGACCGCGTGGACGGATGACGGCGAGATCATGGGTGTGCGCCACACGGGCTTGCCATTTGCGCAGCGCATGGAGGGCGTGCAGTTCCATCCGGAAAGCATCCTGACCGAGCACGGCCATGCCATGCTGAAGAACTTTCTGCAATGAGGCTCGCCATGACCGTTGATTTGCGCAGTGACACCGTCACCCAGCCCACCCCCGCCATGCGCGACGCCATGTTCGCCGCGCCCTTGGGTGACGACGTGTATGGCGATGACCCCAGCGTCAACGCGCTGCAGGACAAGCTTGCCGCGCTGCTGGGGTTCGAAGCCGCCTTGTTCATGCCCACGGGCACGCAGAGCAATCTGTGCGCCATCCTGGCCCACTGCCAGCGCGGGGACGAGTACATCGTGGGCCAGATGGCCCATACCTACCGCTGGGAAGGCGGCGGCGCCGCGGTGCTGGGCAGCGTGCAGCCGCAGCCGCTGAATCACCAGCCCGATGGTTCGCTGGCGCTGGCCGACATTGAGGCCGCCATCAAACCCGACGACGCCCACTTTGCCCGCACCCGACTGCTGGCGCTGGAAAACACCTGGGGCGGCAAGCTGCAGCCCTTCAGCTACGTACAAGCCGCTACCGATCTGGCGCGGAGCAAGGGCCTGGCCCGGCACCTGGACGGCGCCCGCCTGTTCAATGCCGCGGTGGCGCAGGCCGCCGAGCGCGGCACTGACGCCTATGCCGAGGCCAAGGCGATTGCCCAATGCTTTGACAGCGTGTCGGTCTGCTTCAGCAAAGGGCTGGGCGCACCCGTGGGCTCGGCGCTGTGCGGCAGCAAGGAACTGATTGCCCGCGCCGTGCGCCTGCGCAAAATGGCGGGTGGCGGCATGCGCCAGGCCGGTTTTCTGGCCGCGGCCGCCAGCTACGCGCTGGACCACCATGTGCGCCGCCTGGCGGATGACCACGCGCTGGCACGCCGCCTGGCCGATGGCTTGGCGGGTATCGACGGCCTGGTGGTGGAGGCGCCGCAGACCAACATCGTGTTTGTGGACCTGGAGGGCGCGGCCCGTGCACGGGCCAATGACTTGCTGGCTCACCTGGCCGCACATGGCGTGCGGGGCAACGGTCTGTACCGTTTGCGCTTTGTGACCCATCTGGATGTGGATGCGGTCGGCGTGGACCACGCCGTTGCCAGCATCCGCCAGTTTTTCGCCAACGCGGCGTAGGGGCAGGCTATGGCAATTGATCAACTCTTGCTGTTCATGGCGGCCGGCGTGCTGCTCAACCTCACGCCCGGGCCGGACGTGCTCTACATCGTCACCCACGCGCTGCGCCGTGGCGCGCGCGCCGGCATGGTGGCGGCGCTGGGCATCACGGCAGGCTGCTTTGTGCACATCTTTGCGGCCGCCGTCGGCGTGAGCGCGCTGATGGCAGCATCGGCCACGGCTTTCACCGTGCTCAAGTGGGTAGGCGCGGCCTATTTGGTCTATGTGGGCCTGCGCCTGCTGCTGGCCAAGAGTGAATCTGCTATGCAATTAGGCGCTGCTAGCGCAGATTCCACGGGGGCTAGTGGCCAAAATGGCTTGAAAACTATCTTTCTGCGTGGTTTTGGGACCAATGCGCTGAATCCCAAGGTGGCGCTGTTTTTCCTGGCCTTTGTGCCGCAGTTCATCGCGCCCGGCGTGGAGAACAAGCCGCTGGCCTTTCTATTGCTGGGCCTGCTGTTCAACTTCAACGGCATGTGGGTGAACCTGGGCTGGGCCGTGGCGGCCGCATGGTTGGCCCGCAGAGCGAGCAAGGTTTTCACCGCCGGGCCGCCCCAAGGTGAAAATGCGCCCCCTCGGGGGGCAGCGACCCGCGCAGCGGTGGAGCGTGGGGGCATATTCCTCTGGCTGGACCGCATCGCCGGCGCGATGTTTGTAGGATTCGGAATCAAACTGGCGCTCACCGCAGCGCCCAAGGCTTAAGGACATGGACATGACCCAGACTGCCAAGATCACCCCGCAGGAAGCCCTGCAACGCACCATCGAGCACCGCGAGATTTTTCACGACGAGATGCTGCACCTGATGCGCCAGATCATGTCCGGCGAGATGTCGCCCGTCATGATGGCAGCCCTGATCACGGGGCTGCGCGTCAAAAAAGAGACCATTGGCGAGATCACCGCCGCCGCGCAGGTGATGCGCGAGTTTTCCACCAAGGTGGAGGTTGCCGACAAAACCCATTTGGTGGACATCGTAGGGACCGGCGGTGATGGCTCGCACACCTTCAATATCTCCACCTGCAGCATGTTCGTGGCCGCGGCCGGGGGCGCCAAGGTCAGCAAGCACGGCGGGCGCAGCGTCAGCAGCAAGAGCGGCAGCGCCGATGTGCTCGAAGCCCTGGGCCTGAACATCAACCTCAAGCCCGAGCAGATCGCCCAGTGCATTGCCGAGCAGGGCATTGGTTTCATGTTCGCGCCCAACCACCACCCGGCCATGAAAAACGTGGCGCCGGTGCGCAAGGAGATGGGCGTGCGCACCATCTTCAACATCCTGGGCCCGCTGACCAACCCGGCCGGCGCGCCCAACATCCTCATGGGCGTGTTCCATGCCGATCTGGTGGGCATCCAGGTGCGCGCGCTGCAGCGCCTGGGCGCCGAGCACGCCATCGTGGTCTACGGCCGCGACGGCATGGACGAGGTGAGCCTGGGCGCCGGCACCATGGTGGGCGAGCTCAAGGACGGCGAAATCCGCGAGTACGAGATCCACCCCGAAGACTTCGGCATGGTCATGGCGAGCAACCGGTCGCTCAAGGTGGAAACCGCCGAGGACTCGCGCGCCATGCTGCTGGGGGTGCTGAACAACCAGGCTGGCCCGGCCAAGGACATCGTGATCCTCAACGCCGGCGTTGCCCTGTACGCGGCCAATGTGGCCAATACCATGGAAACCGGTATCACGCTTGCGCGAGCAGCTATCGAATCAGGAGCGGCGAAGGCCAAGCTCGACGCCTTGGTGGCACTCTCTGCCCGCCTGGCCCACTAGGAAATCTTATGAGCGACATTCTGGACAAAATCGTAGCCGTCAAACACCAGGAGGTGACCGCGGCCCTCAAACGCAAATCACTGGACGTGGTGCGCGCCGACGCTGAATCGCGCGTGCTGACGCGGGACTTCGTGGGCGCCTTGCGCGCCAAGATCGCCGCCGGCCAACCCGCGGTGATCGCCGAGGTCAAAAAAGCCAGCCCGTCCAAAGGCGTGCTGCGTGAAGACTTCATTCCGGCCGACATTGCCCAAAGCTATGCCGAATATGGCGCCGCCTGCTTGTCAGTGCTTACTGACGTGCAATTCTTCCAAGGCGAGATCGATTACCTCAAGCAAGCCCGCGCCAGCTGCCAGCTGCCCGTGCTGCGCAAGGATTTCATGGTCGATGCCTACCAAATCTACGAGTCGCGTGCGATGGGGGCCGACGCCATCCTGCTCATCGCCGCCGTTCTGGACGATGCGCAAATGCGGGACTTCGAGGCCATCGCGCGCGGCCTGGACATGGCGGTACTGGTGGAGGTACACGACCAGCCCGAGCTGGAGCGCGCCCTCAAGCTCAGGACCCCGCTGATCGGCATCAACAACCGCAACCTCAAGACCTTCGAGGTCTCGCTGGACACCACCCTGGCACTCAAAGCCCTGGTGCCGGCCGACCGTCTATTGGTCACAGAAAGCGGTATTCACACCCGTGAGGACGTGTTGCGCATGGGGTCTGCAGGCGTCAATGCCTTCCTGGTAGGCGAAGCCTTTATGCGGGCGCCCGAGCCAGGCGAGGCGCTGGCGGCACTGTTCGGTTAAACCCATGGCGGACCAGTTGCAAAGCGCTGATCCTGCGGCCTGGCCTGTTGCGCCGGGCTGGCGGTCGTTAGTGGACGGTTTTTTTGAGGGTCAGAGCGGACGGGGCCTGCTGCAGTTCCTGCAGCATCGTCTTGACGCGGGCGCCGTTGTTTTTCCACCCCAGCCGCTGCGCGCGCTGGAGCTGACGCCGCCTGAATCCGTGCGCGTGGTCATCCTGGGCCAAGACCCGTACCACGGGCGTGGCCAGGCCGAAGGGCTGGCGTTCTCCGTGGCGCCGGGAGTGGCGTTTCCACCCTCTTTGCGCAATATTTTCAAGGAGCTGCAGCGCGATCTCGGTACGCCGCCGCCCACCTTTCCGCAGCCCGGCGGCAGCCTGGTGAAGTGGGCGCAAAAGGGCGTCTTGCTGCTCAACACCTGCCTGACGGTGGAGGAGGGGCAGCCCGCCAGCCACTCGGGCAAAGGCTGGGAGGTGCTGACCGACGCGGTGATCCGCCAGGTCTCGCAAGAAGCCCAACCTGCGGTCTTTATGCTGTGGGGCGCTCATGCCCAAAGCAAGCGCGCGCTGATCGACGCCAGCCGCCACCTGGTGCTGACGGCCAACCATCCCTCGCCGCTGTCGGCGCTGCGTCCGCCCGTCCCCTTCATCGGCTGTGGGCACTTCTCGCAGGCCCGTGCCTGGCGCGATGAGCATGGCACGGCCTAAATGCAAATTTGTGTGCAAGTTCATGACGAAGGCAAATTAACGTGGCATAATCCGGGGTTCACCGAAGGAGAGGTGGCCGAGTGGTTAATGGCAGCAGACTGTAAATCTGCCCTCTTACGAGTACGCTGGTTCGAATCCAGCCCTCTCCACCAGTGATGAGTTGACTTTTGGATGAGCCTCTGCGGGGTTCGTATAGTGGTAATACCTTAGCCTTCCAAGCTAAAGCGAGGAGTTCGATTCTCCTACCCCGCTCCACAGTTCGCTTGTTGCTACGTTGTGATGCAGATTTTTAAAGTTTGTCTGCGACAAACTTTTGCCCTTTTGGCTCAGTGGTAGAGCACTCCCTTGGTAAGGGAGAGGTCGCGGGTCCGATTCCCGCAAAGGGCACCATTTTTAAAGCGTTGCCGCTGGCATGTTGGTGATAGCGGTAGTGCGAATTTTGATTGTTTTTAACTCATTACTTTTCGGAGCTGAACATGGGTAAAGAAAAATTCACACGAACCAAGCCACACGTCAACGTAGGCACGATTGGCCACGTGGACCACGGCAAGACCACCTTGACTGCTGCTATCACCACCGTGCTAGCAGCCAAGTTCGGCGGCTCTGCCAAGGCGTACGACCAGATCGACGCAGCACCTGAAGAAAAAGCACGCGGCATTACCATCAACACCGCCCACGTGGAATACGAAACGGCCAACCGCCACTACGCCCACGTAGACTGCCCAGGACACGCCGACTATGTGAAGAACATGATCACTGGTGCTGCCCAAATGGACGGCGCCATCCTGGTGTGTTCCGCTGCTGACGGCCCCATGCCCCAAACCCGCGAGCACATCCTGTTGGCTCGCCAGGTTGGTGTGCCTTACATCATCGTGTTTCTGAACAAGTGCGACATGGTGGACGACGCTGAGCTGCTGGAACTGGTCGAAATGGAAGTTCGCGAACTCCTCGACAAGTACGACTTCCCTGGTGACAAGACCCCCATCATCCACGGCTCTGCCAAGCTCGCCATTGAAGGCGACAAGGGTGAGTTGGGCGAAGGCGCCATCATGAAGCTGGCTGACGCACTGGACACCTACATCCCCCTGCCCGAGCGCGCAGTGGACGGCGCCTTCCTGATGCCCGTGGAAGACGTGTTCTCCATCTCTGGTCGTGGCACTGTGGTGACTGGCCGTGTAGAACGCGGTATCGTCAAAGTTGGCGAAGAAATCGAAATCGTTGGTATCACTGACACCCAGAAGACCACCTGCACGGGCGTGGAAATGTTCCGCAAGCTGCTGGACCAAGGCCAGGCTGGTGACAACGTCGGTATCTTGCTGCGTGGCACCAAGCGCGAAGACGTGCAGCGCGGCCAAGTGCTGTGCAAGCCCGCTTCGATCAAGCCACACACCCACTTCACCGGCGAAATCTACGTGTTGTCCAAAGACGAAGGTGGCCGTCACACGCCCTTCTTCAACAACTACCGTCCCCAGTTCTACTTCCGTACAACGGACGTGACTGGTGCCATCGAACTGCCAGAAGGCAAAGAAATGGTGATGCCTGGTGACAACGTGTCGATCACTGTGAAGCTGATCAACCCCATCGCCATGGAAGAAGGCCTGCGCTTCGCCATCCGCGAAGGTGGTCGTACCGTCGGCGCCGGTGTGGTTGCGAAAATCATCGCGTAAGGAAAATCTAGGGGTATAGCTCAATTGGCAGAGCGTCGGTCTCCAAAACCGAAGGTTGTAGGTTCGATTCCTACTGCCCCTGCCACCTGGGAATAGGTGGCAACCAAGCCCGCTACGGTGTAGCGGGCTTCAGTGTCTTGAGGATGCTGAAAATTTAGTACAAGTGAAACGCGAATAAAGACTATGGCCACGACACAAGTTCAAACTGTCAACACCGGCGCAGACAAAGCCAAGCTGGCTGCTGCTGCATTGCTGGTGGTTGCTGCGCTGGCTGCCTTCTACCTGCTGACCAAGCAGGGGCAACTGGTTCAGTGGGCTGCGCTGGTTGTCGGTCTGGGTTTTGCGGCTGGCGCGTTCTTCACATCAGAAACCGGGCGCCAATTGATCGCGTTTGGTCGGGATGCCTGGCGTGAAGTCAAGAAAGTGGTGTGGCCTGCTCGGAAAGAGGCGATCCAGATTACTGCCTATGTATTCGGTTTTGTGCTCATCATGGCGCTCTTCTTGTGGCTCACGGACAAAACCCTTGAGTGGCTTTTTTACGATCTGATTCTGGGGTGGAAAAAATAATGACTGATGACGTGGTAATTCCCGTAGCAGAGCAGCCTGCATCCGCGCCTGTGAATCCAGATCTGCGCTGGTATGTGGTGCATGCTTACTCCGGCATGGAGAAGGCGGTTGAGCGCAACATCATTGAGCGCATTACCCGTGCTGGCATGCAAAGCAAGTTTGGCCGCATCCTCGTTCCCATGGAAGAGGTGGTGGAAGTCAAGAACGGTCAAAAGAAAACCACAGAACGGAAGTTCTTCCCCGGCTACGTGCTGGTGGAAATGGTCATGGATGACGAAAGCTGGCATTTGGTGAAGCACACCAATAAAGTGACGGGCTTTGTTGGCGGCGCAAAAAATCGCCCCGCCCCGATCTCCGAAGCCGAAGTGATGAAGATCGTCAACCAGATGCAAGAGGGCACAGAAAAGCCGCGCCACAAGATCGAGTTTGTGGTTGGCGAGTATGTCCGCGTCAAGGAAGGTCCTTTCACCGATTTCAATGGGTCGGTCGAAGACGTCAACTACGAAAAGAGCAAGGTGCGTGTGTCGGTCACTATTTTTGGCCGCTCCACACCGGTTGAATTGGAGTTTTCTCAGATCGAGAAAACGTAAGTTTCACTAAGACCTAAAGTTTACTGGCCAGTGATGGCTGGTGCTGCATTTGCGTTATCCGACTCGGCGCGAATGAATTTGAAGAGTCGTTAACCCCGGGGAGCCAAGGTCTGAGTTGTTCAGCGCCAAGGCGTTATCACCCGTAAGGAGAAATCATGGCGAAGAAAATCGTTGGTTTCATCAAGCTGCAAGTGCCAGCTGGTAAAGCCAATCCATCCCCCCCCATCGGCCCTGCATTGGGTCAACGTGGCCTGAACATCATGGAGTTCTGCAAGGCATTCAATGCGCAGACCCAAGGTGTTGAGCCAGGTCTGCCCTTGCCCGTGGTGATCACGGCATTTGCTGACAAGAGCTTCACGTTCGTGATCAAGACGCCTCCAGCCACTGTGCTGATCAAGAAGGCTATCAAGCTTGACAAGGGCTCTTCCAATCCGTTGAAGGACAAGGTTGGCAAGATCACCCGCGCCCAACTCGAAGAAATTGCCAAGACCAAGATGAAAGACATGACTGCCGCCGATCTGGATGCAGCCGTTCGTACCATCGCTGGTTCTGCCCGCTCCATGGGCGTGAATGTGGAGGGCGTGTAAATGTCCAAGCTCACTAAGAAACAAAAAGCCCAAGTTGGCAAGATCGACAGCAACAAGCTGTACGCCCTGACAGATGCATTGGGTCTGGTGAAGGAATTCGCCAACGCCAAGTTCGATGAATCCATCGACGTGGCCGTGCAACTCGGTATTGACGCCAAGAAGTCTGACCAAGTGGTGCGTGGCGCCGTGGTGCTGCCGAACGGCACAGGTAAGACCAAGCGCGTAGCGGTATTCGCCCAAGGCGCCAAGGCTGAAGAAGCCAAGGCTGCTGGCGCTGACGTGGTAGGTATGGACGACCTGGCTGCCATGGTCAAGGCCGGTGACATGCCTTTCGACATCGTGATTGCTGCGCCCGATGCCATGCGCATCGTGGGTACTCTGGGCCAGATCCTGGGACCACGTGGTTTGATGCCTAACCCTAAGGTTGGCACCGTGACCCCTGACGTCGCTACTGCAGTGAAGAATGCCAAGGCTGGCCAAGTGCAGTTCCGTGTGGACAAAGCCGGTATCGTGCACAGCACCATTGGCCGCCGTTCCTTCGAGTCTGCTCAGTTGCAAGGCAACTTGGCCGCTCTGGTTGATGCGCTGAACAAGGCTAAGCCCGCTTCCAGCAAGGGCTTGTATTTGCGCAAAGTCGCTGTTTCGTCGACCATGGGTGTGGGTGTCCGCGTGGACCTGCAAACCATCTCGGCGTAATCGCAAATTTGGATGCTTCGCAAGAAGTGTCCGATGTGGTGGGCTGCCAATGCTTCAAAGCGTGGGCAGGCCATCCAAGACCGTTGGTGTGCAGGTAACTGCGCTTAATAGTTTTAAGCCAACGCAGATGGCGATCCCGCTGCAGATGGAATGAGAGTTCTGTTAACAGTTGGTCGCTGCAATGTGGAGCACCGCGCGACGCAAGTTGCAAGGTGCATTTAAAGGAGTAGACCTTGAGTCTGAATCGCAGTGAGAAAGAAGCAGTCATCAGTGATGTGACTGGCCTCGCCGCTAAAGCTCAAACGCTCGTGATCGCGGAATACCGTGGCATCACGGTCGCTGACATGACCAAACTGCGCAACAACGCGCGCAGCAATGGTGTGAGCCTGAGTGTGTTGAAAAACACCCTGGCCCGCCGTGCTGTCGCCGGTAGCAGCTTTGAAATTGTGTCCGACCAGATGACCGGTCCTCTGATCTACGGCTTTTCCGAAGACGCAGTGGCTGCCGCTAAGGTGGTGGCCGAGTTCGCGAAAACCAACGACAAGTTGGTGATCCGTGCTGGTGCGTACGGCGGCAAAGCCCTGGACGTGAACGGCGTGAAGCAATTGGCAAGCATCCCTTCCAAGGAAGTGTTGTTGGCGCAGTTGTTGGGCTTGATGCAGTCCCCCATTTCGCGTACGGCCCGTGTGCTGTCCGCGTTGGCGGAGCAGCGTGGCGCAGGTGCAGCAGCAGAAGCTGCTCCCGCAGAGGCAGTCGCCGCTTAATTGCGCCCTGTCTGTAGTAACCAATATTGTTAGGAAATCAAAATGGCATTCGATAAAGACGCATTTTTGACCGCGCTGGATAGCATGACGGTCATGGAACTCAACGACCT
This sequence comes from Rhodoferax saidenbachensis, assembly GCF_031457975.1. Lineage (GTDB taxonomy): Bacteria > Pseudomonadota > Gammaproteobacteria > Burkholderiales > Burkholderiaceae_C > Allorhodoferax > Allorhodoferax saidenbachensis_A. The sequence goes on along the minus strand of NZ_JAVDXO010000012.1, from coordinate 86,328 downwards.
GGTGAAAGCCATCGAAGAGAAATTTGGTGTGAGCGCTGCCGCTATGGCTGCTCCCGCTGCTGCTGGTGGCGGTGCCGCTGCTGCTGCTGAAGAAAAGACTGAATTCAACGTGGTCTTGACTGAAGCCGGCGCCAACAAGGTGTCCGTCATCAAGGCAGTGCGTGAAATCACCGGTCTGGGCCTGAAAGAAGCCAAGGATCTGGTGGACGGCGCTCCCAAGGCTGTCAAGGAAGGCGCTTCCAAGGCTGATGCAGAAGCTGCCAAGAAGAAGCTGGAAGAAGCTGGCGCCAAGGTCGAACTCAAGTAATCGACCACTTTGCCAGGGCTGGAGGTTCCGAAAGGGCCTCCAGCCTTTGCTGCTTGTGAGCATTGAAATTAGTGCACACTCAAAAGTGGTCTAAGGACCGTTTTTGAGTGTCTTCTGATCCGACTGCAGAAGACGCCTTGGTACGGGTTGTGTGCAATGCGCAACCGTCCGCCAGTGATTGGTAGTGGCCAATCGCCAAGCCTGTTGAGAGTGATGCTCAACGCGACAGTCGCCTAGGACCCCCAGGATTCCTCAGCCTTTGCCCGGAGATCTAATGGCTTACACATACACAGAACGCAAGCGAATTCGCAAAAACTTCGGTAATCGCGATAGCGTGCTCGAGATTCCCTACTTGTTGCAAATGCAAAAAGACGCGTACACCGCGTTTTTGCAAGCCGACGTAGCCCCCAAAAAACGCACGGTTGAAGGCCTGCAGGCTGCGTTCGAAGCCGCCTTCCCCATCGTCTCTCACAACGGCTTTGTGGAGATGAAGTACCTCGAGTACAACCTCGCCAAGCCAGCGTTTGATGTGCGTGAATGCCAGACCCGTGGTTTGACCTTTGCCTCGGCCGTGCGCGCCAAGGTGCAGCTGATCATTTACGACCGTGAATCGTCGACCGGTCAGAACAAGGTGGTCAAGGAAGTCAAGGAACAAGAGGTCTACATGGGCGAAGTGCCCTTGATGACTGGCAAAGGCTCCTTCATCATCAACGGTACGGAACGTGTGATCGTGTCCCAGCTGCACCGTTCGCCTGGTGTGTTCTTTGAACATGACAAGGGCAAGACCCACAGCTCGGGCAAGCTGTTGTTTTCCGCGCGCATTATTCCCTATCGCGGCTCCTGGCTCGATTTTGAATTCGACCCCAAAGACCTGCTGTACTTCCGTGTGGACCGTCGCCGCAAGATGCCGGTCACGATTCTGCTCAAGGCCATCGGCCTGAACAACGAATCCATCTTGGCCAACTTCTTCGTCAACGACAATTTCCGTCTGATGGACAGTGGCGCCCAGATGGAGTTTGTGGCGGAACGTCTGCGAGGCGAAGTCGCCCGTTTCGACATCACCGACAAGTCCGGCAAAGTGGTTGTGGCCAAAGACAAGCGCGTGACCGCGCGCCACACCCGCGAACTGGAGCAATCGGGTACTTCGCACATCAGCGTGCCCGAAGACTTCCTGATCGGCCGCGTCGTGGCCCGCAATGTGGTCGACGGCGACACCGGTGAAATCGTGGCCAAGGCCAATGAAGAGCTGACCGAAGCACTGCTGAAGAAGCTGCGCACCGCTGGCATCCAGGATCTGGCTTGCATCTACACCAACGAGCTGGACCAAGGCGCCTATATCTCGCAAACTTTGCGCACGGATGAAACCGTGGATGAGTTTGCTGCCCGTGTTGCTATCTACCGCATGATGCGCCCCGGCGAGCCGCCGACAGAAGATGCCGTGCAAGCGCTGTTCCAGCGCCTGTTCTACAACCCTGACACCTACGATCTGTCGCGTGTGGGCCGCATGAAGTTCAACGCCAAGATGGGTCGTTCGGAATCGACCGGCCCGATGGTGCTGACGAACGAAGACATCCTGGCTGTGGTCAAGATCCTGGTGGATCTGCGCAACGGCCGTGGCGACGTGGATGACATCGACCACTTGGGCAACCGCCGCGTGCGTTGCGTGGGCGAATTGGCCGAGAACCAGTACCGTACTGGCTTGGCACGTATCGAAAAGGCTGTGAAGGAACGTCTGGGTCAAGCGGAGCAAGAGCCTCTGATGCCGCACGACCTGATCAACAGCAAGCCCATCTCGGCAGCGCTGAAAGAGTTCTTCGGTGCCTCGCAGCTGTCCCAGTTTATGGACCAGACCAACCCGCTGGCTGAAATCACCCACAAGCGCCGTGTATCGGCCCTTGGCCCGGGTGGTTTGACGCGGGAACGTGCTGGCTTCGAGGTGCGTGACGTGCACGTGACCCACTACGGTCGCGTGTGTCCCATTGAAACACCCGAAGGTCCAAACATTGGTCTGATCAACTCGCTGGCCTTGTACGCCCGCTTGAACGAATACGGTTTCATTGAAACACCGTACCGTCGCGTCGTGGACAGCAAGGTCACGATGGACATTGACTACCTGTCTGCCATCGAAGAAGGCAAGTACGTGATTGCCCAGGCCAACGCGGCCTTGGACAAAGACGGAACGCTGACAGGTGACTTGGTATCTGCCCGTGAAAAAGGCGAATCCATTCTGGTCGGCGCTGAGCGCGTGCAGTACATGGACGTGTCTCCTGCGCAAATCGTGTCGGTGGCGGCATCTCTGGTTCCGTTCTTGGAGCACGATGACGCGAACCGCGCGTTGATGGGCGCCAACATGTCCCGCCAAGCGGTGCCCGTGCTGCGTCCGGAAAAGCCCATGGTGGGCACCGGTATCGAGCGCGTCGCTGCGGTGGACTCCGGTACGGTGGTCACCACCACCCGCGGCGGTATCGTCGACTATGTGGATGCGACCCGTGTCGTGATCCGCGTTAATGACGCTGAGGCGCAAGCCGGTGAAGTGGGTGTGGACATCTACAACCTGATCAAGTACCAGCGTTCCAACCAGAACACCAACATCCACCAGCGTCCCATCGTTAAGAAGGGTGACAAGCTGTCCAAGGGTGATGTGATTGCTGACGGTGCTTCGACCGATCTGGGTGAAATCGCTATCGGCCAGAACATGCTGGTGGCCTTCATGCCCTGGAACGGTTACAACTTCGAAGATTCGATTCTGATCAGCGAACGTGTGGTGGCAGAAGACCGCTACACCTCGATCCACATCGAAGAACTCGTGGTGATGGCGCGTGACACCAAGTTGGGTGCGGAAGAAATTACCCGCGACATCCCCAACCTGAGCGAACAGCAGCTGAACCGTTTGGATGAGTCCGGCATCATCTACGTGGGTGCGGAAGTCTTGCCTGGCGACACGCTCGTTGGCAAGGTCACACCCAAGGGTGAGACCACACTGACTCCCGAAGAGAAGTTGTTGCGCGCCATCTTCGGTGAAAAGGCCTCCGATGTGAAGGACACCTCGCTGCGTGTAGACCAAGGCAGCTCGGGCACCGTGATTGACGTGCAGGTCTTCACCCGTGAAGGCATCACCCGTGACCGCCGTGCCCAGCAGATCATTGACGACGAACTGAAGCGTTTCCGCCTGGATCTGAATGACCAGTTGCGTATCGTGGAGGCCGATGCGTTCGACCGTATCGAGAAGTTGTTGACCGGCAAGGTGGCTAACGGTGGTCCGCAAAAGCTGGCCAAGGGGACCAAGCTGGACAAGGCCTACCTAGCATCGGTCGAGAAGTTCCACTGGTTCGACATTCGTCCTGCCGACGAAGAAGTCGCAAGCCAGCTGGAAAGCATCAAGAACTCGCTGGAGCAGACCCGCCACAGCTTCGATCTGGCGTTTGAAGAAAAGCGCAAGAAGCTCACACAAGGCGACGAGTTGCCCGCTGGCGTGCTGAAGATGGTCAAGGTCTACATTGCCGTCAAACGCCGCCTGCAACCCGGTGACAAGATGGCCGGTCGCCACGGTAACAAGGGTGTGGTCTCCAAGATCACGCCCGTGGAAGACATGCCTTACATGGCAGACGGTACTCCTGTGGACATCGTGCTGAACCCATTGGGCGTGCCTTCGCGGATGAACATCGGCCAGGTGCTGGAAGTGCACTTGGGCTGGGCAGGTAAGGGCCTGGGTCACCGCATTGGTGACATGCTGCAACGTGAAGCTGCTGCTACTGAAATCCGTGGTTTCTTGGAGCAGGTTTACAACAGCACAGGCCGTAAGGAAGACTTGGCCCAACTGTCGGACGCAGAAGTGCAGGAAATGGCGAAAGAGCTCACCAGCGGTGTGCCCTTTGCCTCCCCTGTGTTTGACGGCGCGACCGAAAAGGAAATCGGCGACATGCTGCAACTGGCATACCCGGACGACGTAGCCAAGGCCAAGGGCCTGACCGCCGCGCGTACCCAGGCCCAGCTGTATGACGGTCGTACCGGTGATGCTTTCGAGCGCACTACCACGGTGGGCTACATGCACTACCTGAAGCTGCACCACTTGGTCGATGACAAGATGCACGCCCGTTCCACTGGTCCGTACAGCTTGGTGACCCAGCAACCTCTGGGCGGTAAAGCACAGTTCGGTGGCCAGCGCTTCGGTGAAATGGAAGTGTGGGCACTGGAAGCCTACGGCGCGTCGTACGTGTTGCAGGAAATGCTGACGGTCAAGTCCGATGACGTGCAAGGTCGTACCAAGGTGTACGAGAACATCGTCAAGGGCGAACACTCCATCGAAGCCGGCATGCCGGAATCGTTCAATGTGCTGGTCAAGGAAATCCGTTCCTTGGGCATCGACATTGAACTCGAACGCTCTTAAAGAAAAGGGAAAGAACTCACATGAAATCTTTACTCGACCTATTCAAGCAGTTCACCCCCGATGAGCATTTCGATGCCATCAAGATCGGCATGGCTTCTCCCGAGAAGATCCGTTCCTGGTCTTTTGGTGAAGTGAAAAAGCCGGAAACCATTAACTACCGTACGTTCAAACCTGAGCGCGACGGCCTGTTTTGCGCCAAGATTTTCGGACCTATCAAGGACTACGAATGCCTGTGCGGCAAGTACAAGCGTTTGAAGCACCGTGGTGTGATCTGCGAGAAGTGCGGCGTTGAAGTCACACAGACCAAGGTTCGCCGCGAACGCATGGGTCACATTGACCTGGCCGCACCTTGCGCGCACATCTGGTTCCTGAAGTCTCTGCCAAGCCGTTTGGGTCTGGTGCTGGACATGACGCTGCGCGATATCGAACGTGTGCTGTACTTTGAAGCATATGTGGTCACCGACCCAGGCATGACCCCGTTGAAGAAATTCAGCATCATGTCGGAAGACGACTTCGACGCCAAGTTCAAGGAATACGGCGACGAATTCCAAGCCAAGATGGGCGCTGAAGGTATTAAGGACCTGCTGCAAAGCATCGATATCGAAGGTTCGATCGAGAAGCTGCGCAACGACCTGACCGGTTCCGAGCTCAAGATCAAAAAGAACGCCAAGCGTTTGAAGGTCCTGGAAGCGTTCAAGAAATCCGGTATCAAGCCTGAGTGGATGGTGCTGGATGTGCTGCCCGTGTTGCCGCCGGACCTGCGTCCGCTGGTGCCGCTGGACGGCGGTCGTTTTGCGACCTCCGACTTGAACGACCTGTATCGCCGCGTCATCAACCGCAACAGCCGTCTGCGCCGTTTGCTGGAACTGAAGGCGCCGGAAATCATTGCACGCAACGAAAAGCGCATGTTGCAAGAAGCCGTGGACAGCTTGCTGGACAACGGTCGCCGCGGTAAAGCCATGACGGGCGCCAACAAGCGCGCTCTGAAGTCTTTGGCCGACATGATCAAGGGTAAATCCGGCCGCTTCCGCCAGAACTTGCTGGGCAAGCGCGTCGATTACTCCGGTCGTTCGGTGATTACCGTGGGCCCAACACTCAAGCTGCACCAGTGCGGTCTGCCGAAACTGATGGCTTTGGAACTGTTCAAGCCCTTCATCTTCGCACGCCTGGAGGCCATGGGCATTGCGACCACCATCAAGGCTGCCAAGAAGGAAGTCGAATCTGGCACGCCCGTGGTGTGGGACATTCTGGAAGAGGTCATCAAAGAGCATCCCGTGATGCTGAACCGTGCGCCTACGCTGCACCGTTTGGGTATCCAGGCCTTTGAACCCATCCTGATCGAAGGCAAGGCCATTCAGTTGCACCCTCTCGTTTGCGCGGCCTTTAACGCCGACTTCGACGGTGACCAGATGGCCGTTCACGTGCCTTTGTCGGTGGAGGCGCAAATGGAAGCCCGCACGCTGATGCTGGCCTCCAACAACGTGCTGTTCCCCGCCAACGGTGAACCTTCCATTGTTCCGTCGCAAGACGTGGTGCTGGGTCTGTACTACACGACCCGCGAGCGCATTAACGGCAAGGGCGAAGGTCTGATCTTCGCCGACACCGGTGAAGTGCAGCGCGCGTTTGACGCGGGTGAAGTCGAGTTGAACGCCAGCATCAATGTGCGCTTGACCGAGTACACCAAGGACAAGGAAACCGGTGAGTTTGTGCCGTCGACCAAGCTGTGGGAAACCACCGCCGGCCGTGCACTGCTGTCCGAAATCCTGCCCAAGGGTCTTCCTTTCTCCAACATCAACAAGGCGTTGAAGAAGAAGGAAATCTCCAAACTGATCAACGTGTCCTTCCGCAAGTGTGGATTGAAAGAAACCGTGGTGTTTGCCGATAAGCTGCTGCAAAGCGGTTTCCGCTTGGCAACCAAGGCCGGTATCTCCATCTGTATCGATGACATGCTGGTGCCGCAAGAGAAGCACGACATCATTGCGCGCGCTCAGAAGGAAGTCAAAGAGATCGAACAGCAATACGTGTCCGGTCTGGTGACTTCTGGTGAACGCTACAACAAGGTGGTGGATATCTGGGGCAAGTCAGGTGACGAAGTGTCCAAGGTGATGATGGCCAAGCTGTCCAAGGAAATGGTCACCGACCGCCATGGCAAGCAGGTCCAGCAAGAGTCGTTCAACTCCATCTACATGATGGCCGACTCCGGCGCCCGTGGTTCTGCTGCGCAAATTCGCCAGGTGGCCGGTATGCGGGGTCTGATGGCCAAGCCTGATGGCTCCATCATCGAGACACCCATTACCGCCAACTTCCGCGAAGGTCTGAACGTGTTGGAGTACTTCATCTCCACCCACGGTGCCCGTAAGGGTCTGGCCGATACGGCGTTGAAGACAGCGAACTCGGGTTACCTGACGCGCCGTTTGGTCGACGTGACACAGGACTTGGTTGTAACCGAACAGGATTGCGGAACCCACAACGGTTACCTGATGCGTGCCATCGTCGAAGGCGGTGAAACGATCGAATCGTTGCGCGACCGTATCTTGGGTCGTACAGCCGCTGATGATGTGCTGCACCCTGAGAATCGTGCAGTCTTGGCGCCTGCTGGCGCGATGCTGGACGAAGACCTGATCGAAGAACTCGAAGCTGCAGGCGTGGACGAAGTCAAGGTACGCACGGCATTGACCTGCGAAACCCGCTTTGGTATTTGCGCCAAGTGCTACGGACGCGATTTGGGCCGCGGTGGTCTGATCAACGGCGGCGAAGCCGTCGGTGTGATCGCTGCCCAGTCCATCGGTGAACCCGGTACCCAGTTGACCATGCGTACCTTCCACATCGGTGGTGCTGCGTCTCGCGCTGCGATCGCTTCCAGCGTGGAAGCCAAGTCCAACGGCGCGATCGGCTTCAACGCCACCATGCGCTATGTGACCAACAGCAAGTCTGAGTTGGTGGTGATTGCCCGTTCCGGCGAAATCATCATCCATGACGAGCATGGTCGTGAGCGCGAGCGCCACAAGGTACCGTACGGTGCCATCCTGACGGTCAAGGCTGACCAGGCTGTGAAGGCGGGTGCGATTCTGGCCAACTGGGATCCGTTGACTCGCCCCATCATCACCGAGTTCGCTGGTAAGGCGCACTTTGAGAATGTGGAAGAAGGTCTGACGGTTGCCAAGCAGGTGGATGAAGTGACCGGTCTGTCCACGCTGGTGGTGATCGATCCGAAACGCCGTGGTGCTGCTAAGGTCGTGCGTCCTCAGGTCAAACTGATCGATGCGTCAGGCCACGAAGTGAAGATCCCTGGTACCGATCACTCGGTGACCATTGGCTTCCCCGTTGGCGCTTTGGTGCAGGTACGCGACGGACAGGACGTGGGTCCTGGCGAAGTGCTGGCCCGTATCCCGATCGAAGGTCAGAAGACCCGCGACATTACCGGTGGTCTGCCCCGTGTGGCTGAGCTGTTCGAAGCCCGTTCGCCCAAGGACAAGGGCGTTCTGGCCGAAGTGACCGGTACTGTGTCCTTTGGTAAGGAAACCAAGGGCAAAGTGCGCTTGCAGATCACCGATCCCGAAGGCAAGGTTTGGGAAGAGCTGGTGCCCAAGGAAAAGAACATCTTGGTGCACGAAGGCCAAGTGGTCAACAAGGGCGAAAGCGTTGTGGACGGCCCAGCCGATCCACAAGACATCTTGCGCTTGTTGGGTTCGGAAGAACTGGCCCGTTACATCGTGGACGAAGTGCAGGACGTGTACCGCTTGCAAGGCGTGAAGATCAACGACAAGCACATTGAAGTGATTGTTCGCCAGATGCTGCGCCGCGTGGTGGTGGAAGCTACCGGTGACTCTGGCTACATCAATGGTGAACAGGTCGAGCGTTCCGAAATGCTCAACACCAACGATGCATTGCGTGCGGCCGGCAAGATCCCTGCGGTCTACACCAACTTGCTGCTGGGTATTACTAAGGCATCGCTGTCCACCGATAGCTTCATCAGCGCGGCTTCCTTCCAGGAAACTACCCGCGTACTGACCGAAGCGGCCATCATGGGCAAGCGCGATGAGCTGCGCGGCTTGAAGGAAAACGTCATCGTGGGTCGTTTGATCCCCGCGGGTACGGGCCTGGCCTACCACGAAGCGCGCAAGGTGCGCGAGACGATGGACGACGCCGAGCGTCGTGCCATTGCGGAAGCCGAAGCTGCCGAATTGGCAGGTGGTGTGGATGCTGGTGAGTACCAGTCTAACGAAGGTGCTGCTGCCGAGTAATCGCGCAATGCCTTAGTGGCTGAGGCGCCCCAAGTCTGCGAAAGCAGCTTGGGGCGTTTTTTTATGGGGCGGCTGTACGTTCCTTAAGATCGCTTATCTAGTCAGAAGAGAGGACCGGCATGGATGCTTCATTGTTGTTGTGGCTGCTGTTGGCCGCATTGGTTTTCTGGAGTGTGGGCCTATACAACCGCCTCATGCGGTTGCGTGCGCGCGGCATGGAGGTCCTCCAGGTATTAGAGAAGTACATGCGCGCTTGCGCTGCGGTGGTCAATGTTGCCCTGTCCGATGGCGCTAAGACAGACGACAAGCCGCCTGCGGAGTGGGCGGCGTTGGCGAAGGCGATTCAGGCACTCGATGCTGCATGGAAGCTGCCGCGCCCCAATCCTTTGGCTTCCGAGTCGTTGATGCCGCTTGCTGCTGCATGGGACGCCGTGCACGCCCAGTGGCTGGCGGCCAGTGATGTACCCGCCGATTTGGCCGGCCCCAGTGTCCCACCAGAATTGCGTGCGGATTGGGACGCTGGTGTGCTCAAAGTTCAAAGTGCACGTGGCGGTTTGAACCAAATTCTTGGGCGCTACAACGAGGCCATTCGCCAATTCCCTGCCAGCGTCGTCGCTGGCGTCATGGGGTTTCTCCCCGCAGGACAACTTTAAGCCAGCATGCCAGAACTTCACAAAACTCCAGCGCTGTGGCGCCAACTGCAAGCCACGGCCCGCGTGGTGCTCGCCGTGCGTGGCGGGGCTTCCGGCACGGTGGCGATTGACGCCGTGGAGGCCGAATTGCGCTCCGGCGTCCAGGCGCTTGCTTTTCAGGTGTGGCGCAATCTGGGGCGCGCCCAGGCCCTGTGTGCCCTATTGGCCAGCAAGAAGCCACCGCCAGCCGCAGATGCTTTGCTGTGCGTTGCTCTGGCGTTGGCATGGGACGACGCACAAGCGCCCTACGATGCCTTCACGCTGGTGAACCAGGCCGTGGAGGCCGCCAAGCGCCAGCAGGAAACCAAGGCCCAGGCCAATTTCATGAACGCTTGTTTACGCCGATTTTTGCGTGAAAAGGATACGTTGGTCGCCGCTACCCAGAAAGACCCGGAGGCTGTGTGGAACCACCCAGCGTGGTGGATTACACGTCTGAAGGCGGAGCGCCCAGCGCAGTGGATGGCTTTGTTGTCGGCTGCCAATCGGCATGCGCCCATGACGCTGCGGCTCAATCGACGGCGGACCTGTGTTGACGACTATTTGCCATTGTTGGAGCAAGCCCAGTTGCGTGGCATCCACCGCAGTGCCCAGATTGTGGAGTTGGGTCAGGCCGTGCCTGTGCAGACCGTACCCGGCTTTGCGCAAGGCATGGTGTCGGTGCAGGACGCGGCTGCACAGGTGGCGGCTCCCTTGCTGTTGGATGGATATGCGGCCCCGCAGCCCTGGCGCATCCTGGATGCTTGCGCTGCGCCGGGCGGTAAAACCGGGCACCTGCTCGAGTTGGCCGACGCCGAAGTGATCGCGCTGGAAGTGGATGCGCGACGGGCTCAGCGTATCCAAAGCAACGCTCAGCGCCTGGGCCTGACACCGCAGGTGGTGACGGCCGATGCCAGCCGGCCTGACAGCTGGTGGGACGCAAAGCCTTTTGACCTCGTCTTGCTGGACGCCCCATGCACCGCCTCTGGCATTGTCCGGCGGCATCCTGATATTCGCTGGTTGCGCCGTGCATCCGATGTGGACCAGCTCGCAGCAATTCAAAAGCGCATTTTGCAGGCGCTATGGCCTCTGGTGCGGCCCGGTGGGCGCCTGCTGTATTGCACCTGCTCTCTCTTCGTCGCCGAAGGCCAGGGCCAGGCGCAAGCGTTTCTTGCAAACAACACTGATGCCCAGTTGCTTCCGTCTCCCGGCCATTTGCTGCCGCAAAGTGAAGTGACCGCTGGCGTTGTCCCCGACAATCCATTGGGTGACCACGACGGCTTTTTCTATGCGCTCTTTGAAAAGCGTGCTGTTTAACAAAGCGGTACGCTGGTTGGTATTTGTCGGCTTGGCCGGCCTCCTTCGCGTGGCCGCGGCTCAGGGCGCGGTGGACCTGTCGCAGTTTGAGGTGGAGCGTGGACCTGACGAAGTCACCGTCTCTGCCCAGTTGCAGTTTGAGTTGTCCAGCACGGTGGAAGATGCGCTGCTCAAAGGCATCCCCATGGTGTTTGTGGCGGAGGCCGAAGTGCTCAAGGAGCGCTGGTATTGGTCTGATAAATCGATGGGTAGCGCCACGCGTCAGTTCCGGTTGGCGTTCCAGCCACTGACGCGCCGCTGGCGGCTCAACGTCAGCACCGGTCCAGGGCCAGCCACTGGGCTGGGCTTGGCCTTGAACCAGAGTTACGACACCCTGCCGCAAGCGCTGTCGGCCATCAAGCGCATCTCACGCTGGAAAGTAGCCAACACGTCCGACCTGGACCCCAGTCAGCGTTACCGCCTGGAGTTCCGTTTTCGTCTGGACCTGGGGCAACTGCCACGCCCTTTTCAAATCGGGGCGCTAGGCCAATCTGAGTGGGATGTCGCGCTGGCCCGATTCGTGATTCTGGCGCCAGAGGCAGCCAAATGACCGACTTGGAAGGGCCCCGGGCCCCGGTGGTTCCCGGCCACACTTCGCGCGCGGTGCGCCGAACAGTGACATTGGGTGCCGCCCTGATGGTCGTCATTGGCATGCTGCTGCTCTACTTGCTGACGCAGGCCACGAACAACCGTGAACTGTACGAGCGCAACTACGCTCGCCTGTTCGCCATCAATGTGGTGGTGGCGGTTTTGCTGGCTGCTGGCATTGCCTGGGTGGGGTACCGGCTGATGGTGCGTGTGCGCCAGGGACGCTTTGGCAGCCGCTTGCTGGTCAAGCTGGCCACCATCTTCGCCTTGGTGGGGGTCATGCCCGGGCTGTTGATTTACGTGGTGTCGTACCAATTCGTCTCGCGTTCTATCGAGACCTGGTTTGACGTCAAGGTCGAAGGCGCGCTGGAGGCCGGACTGAGTCTGGGCCGTGTCACGCTCGATACGCTGTCGAATGACCTGGCCACCAAGTCGCGCGCTGCGGCAGCGCAGCTGTCGGAAAGCAGTGATGGCACTGCGGGTCTGGTCATCGAGCGCTTATTGGATCAACTGGGGGCCTCCGACATCACGGTTTGGGGGGGCTCGGGCAACCTGATTGCCAGTGTGGGTCAATCCAAATTTCAGTTGAGTCCGGACAAGCCCACCACTAGCCAGTTTCGTACGGCACGACAAGAGCGCTCGCTGGCCTGGATCGAAGGGCTGGAGGACGCGGTGCCCGGGGCTCTGAGCAATGCCCGCATCAAGACTCTGGTGCCCATTTCCAGCCCCACATTGGGCCTGAATGCCGAGACCCGGTACATGCTGGTGTCGCGTGCCTTGCCGCCCAATCTGGTGGCCAACGCACTCGCGGTGGACAGTGCCAACCGCGAGTACCAGGAGCGCGCGCTGGCACGAACGGGGCTCAAACGCATGTACATCGGTACGCTGACCTTGAGTTTGTTTCTCGCAGTGTTTGGCGCGGTGTTGTTGGCGGTGGTATTGGGTAACCAGATTGCCCGCCCTTTGCTGCTGCTCACTGAAGGCGTGAGCCAGGTGGCCGCCGGCGACCTGACTCCCAAGTTGGCGATGCAGGGCAAGGATGAGCTGGGGGGGCTCACCCGTGCGTTTGCGTCCATGACCCAGCAGCTGGCCGACGCGCGCCAGGCGGTGGAAAGCAGCATGTCGCAGGTGGACGCTGCGCGCGCCAACTTGCAGACGATTCTGGACAATTTGACCTCAGGTGTGGTCGTCTTGGGTGCCGATGGATCCATTCGTTCCTCCAACCCCGGGGCCACGCGCATCCTGCAACAACCACTGGCCGCATACCAGGGCCATTCCCTGGCAGAGGTTCCTGGGCTGGAGCCTTTCGGCAGCGCAGTGCAGCAGCAGTTTGGGGAATTCCTGGCGCGCCAGGTCGAACATGGCTTGGACCATTGGCAGCAGTCCTTTGAACTATCCGCCAACCAGTCGCCAATGCGAAGCCCATTCGATCGGGCCGTCACCTTGGTGGCCCGCGGAGCGGAGCTGCCTGGTGACTTGCGCCTGCTGGTGTTTGACGACATCTCCGAGATTGTGTCGGCCCAGCGTGCCCAGGCCTGGGGCGAGGTAGCCCGTAGGCTGGCACATGAAATCAAAAATCCTCTGACCCCCATTCAGCTCTCGGCCGAGCGGTTGGAGATGAAGCTCAATGGCAAACTGGAGGCGAGTGAGCAGGCCATCCTCACCAAATCGGTAAAAACCATCGTGGACCAGGTGGATGCCATGAAGCGACTGGTGAACGAGTTCCGCGACTATGCGCGCTTACCTGCTGCCGAGCTCAAATCGCTGGACCTGAATGGGCTGGTCAAAGACGTTTTGCAGCTTTATGACGTGGACGCGGCCAAGGTGCCCATCGCCACTGACCTGGATGCGCGTTGCCCGCCAGTTCTGGGTGATGCAGAGCAACTGCGCCAGGTGATTCACAATTTGTTGCAAAACGCGCAGGACGCATCGGAGGCTGCTGTTGCGGCCTCGCCGGGCGTGCCTCGCAACGTGCTGGTGAAGACGCAGTGGCAAGAAGCCTCGGGCCGTGTACGCCTGATTGTGCAGGACCAGGGCAGTGGCTTCCCCGAGAGCATTCTCAAGCGGGCCTTTGAGCCGTATGTGACGACCAAAGCGCGCGGGACGGGCCTGGGTTTGGCGGTCGTGAAGAAAATTGCGGACGAGCATGGATCCCGCATTGACATTGGCAACCGCACCGTGGACGGCGTAATCGTGGGCGCTCAAGTGTCGTTATCATTGGCGATAGACCACAGCGCACCCGTTTGAGTGCGGACACAGGCATCAAAGGGACTGCGCAGACAACATGGCAAACATACTGGTAGTAGACGACGAGCACGGTATTCGTGAATTGCTTTGGGAAATTCTGAATGACGAAGGCCACACCGTCGAACTGGCGGAGAACGCTGCCCAGGCGCGTGCTGCTCGGCTGCGTGAGCGTCCGGACCTGGTGCTGCTGGATATATGGATGCCCGATACCGACGGTGTGACGCTACTCAAGGAGTGGTCTACCACCGGCGCATTGACCATGCCCGTGATCATGATGAGTGGCCACGCCACCATCGACACCGCCGTTGAGGCCACCAAGATTGGAGCGTTGGCGTTCCTCGAAAAGCCCGTCACGTTGCAGAAGTTGCTCAAGGCTGTGGAGCAGGGCTTGTCGCGCGGCAACCTGCGCAAGACTGTGCCTTTGCCCATGGCGTCGGTGGCCACCGCGGTTGCGCAAGAGGCCACCTCTGTCATGGTCGCCGAAAAGGCAGATACGGGCCCTCAGGCACAGCAAAACTTTGAGCTCGACAAGCCCCTGCGCGAGGCCCGCGACGAATTCGAGAAAGCCTATTTCGAATACCACCTAGCCAAGGAGAACGGCTCCATGACCCGCGTGGCCGAGAAGACTGGGCTGGAGCGCACCCATCTCTATCGCAAGCTCAAACAACTTGGCGTGGACTTGACGCGCGGGAAGCGAAATGGCGTTTAAGTTAATGCTATAATTCAAGGCTCAGGCCCGGTAGCTCAGTCGGTAGAGCAGAGGATTGAAAATCCTTGTGTCGGTGGTTCGATTCCGCCCCAGGCCACCAAAATGCGAAAGCGGCTTCTCTGCAAAGAGAGGCCGCTTTTTCTTTGTGCTGTGCGCTACCGCACGCCCACGCCGGTCGCTCCATAGTCCAACTGGCCCCTTGTTTCACGGGGTACCCCACGGTACGCTTGCGCGCAGTTCAAGGGGCGCCTGTAGGGAGGCAAACCGCAAAGTGGCAAAGGCCTGCATGCTGGAGTAACATGCAGGCGAAAACAAGAAGGAGTCCCATGTTCAGCAGGTTTCGGGGCAAAGATGGCACGCCGGACCCCAAGCAGGAGGCCCCGGGTTCGCGTGGACTGGAAGTCCGCGAAGACGACCCGGACACTGCCTGGAGCCTGTGGGACAGTGCGCTTGCTGAGCAGGACTCGCGTTTCAGTGGGCTGCCGCCCATTTCTGCTCCCGCGCCCTTGGCGCCCACACCACCAGTTCCCCATGTTCGCGCGGAGCCTCCCGCTGCGCAAGCCTTCCCTGAGTTGGATGCACCCACGGTGCCCATGGGGCTGGAAGACGCGACACCCGCCCAGCGCAAGGCCACAGCGCTGGAGACTGTGGAGCTGCACCACCACCGCATTGCCAACACCATCCGCACCCTGTGGGGCTACAAGGAATGCAGTGTCTATATCAACAAGCTGATCATGAACGGTGGTGACGGCATGGGCAACGCGCGCATTGGTTTTAACCAAGAAGCGGCTGATGCCATGATGGTGCTGGCTGACCTGCACGACGCCGAGTTCGGTTCGGCCGATTCTGGTGGTGGATTGGGGTTTGCCGATGCCTCGTTCACCACAGGTTTCGATGGCCACCGCTGAGGCGGTCGCCGCACCGCCTCTTACCAGTCCAGCAACGTCAGCCCCACGCTGAGCACGGTGCGGCGACGGTTGTAGTCCATCAGTGAATCCCCATAGCCGCTGAACACTTCGGTGTGGAAGCGCAGGCTGCCACGCTGGTCGGTGTCGCTGGCGCTGCCAACTTTGCGGAACCAGCCTAGGCGGATGGAACCATTCGCGTCTGCCTGCAGCGAATGCCGCACGGTCAGCGCCAGTGTGTTGGTCGGGTTGATGTTCCAGGCGGCAGAGATTTCGGCACGACCGATCAGGTCAGCAATGTCGGGGTTGTCGTCGCTGGCGGAGTCTTCGGGCAGACGCTGCCACAGGCTGGCGTTGACCGCCACCGTGCTGCCCAGCTCCAGCCCGGCCCGGGCAATGACGCGGTTCCAGCTGCGCGACAGTGGCAGGCTTTGGCCGTTGCTCTGATGGTTCAGGCTCACGCCACCGTAGCGTAGGCGCCAACCCGAAGGGAGGGCCGACTCCACCGGGAAGATGTAGGTCAGCTCCGGCTCATGGTCCGTGGCTCGGAAAGGGCGCGACAGGTCGTTGTTGAACAGCTGCCAGTACGACTGCTGGCTGTACGAAAACCACAGCGAATCCAGCCGGTTCGGGTCGCCGCCAGTCAGCAGCCCCTGGGCCACCTTGGTGCGTACCGAGAGCTGGATGCGCGTCTCACTGGTGGTGTAGGGCTGGTAGGTGCCGGTGTGACCCGCGCTGGGTGAGGTGGGCTGCATGTTCACGCTGTCTGAGCCGATGACCGACAGGCTGATGGGCCTATAACCGCGCAGGCCAAAGGTGCCGCAGTCGCTGGAGGGCTCCAGTTCCCAAAAGCGCGACAACGGAGTGGCACGTGGGTTCTTGCAGCTCACCCCGGGCTGGACGGCGGTGGCCGCCGTGCTGTCCACAGCCACCGCCGGGGGCGTGGTCAATGCGGAGGATTCTGTGCCGTTTTGGGCTCTAGCCCCCGTAGATACTGCGCAAACAGCTATGAAAAGAGTAGCGAATCGGAGTTGCAAGGTCATCGGGGTGTGGCGGCGGCAGCCGCGTTGGCTTGGGCTTTGGCAGCAAATTCGGCGCGCAGGGCACGCAGCTTTTCGCGGGGGTCTTCTTTCACGGTGGTCTGGTCCAGGCCCATCTCTGCGATGAAGCGGCTGGGTAGCGCAGCCACCATCTCGCGGCCTTTTTTGCGGCGGCGTGTCCAACTCACGGCCAGACTGCGCTGGGCGCGGGTGATGCCCACGTACATCAGGCGGCGCTCTTCCTGCAGGCGGGTGGCCATGTCTTCATTCGCGGCCTCGTCGGCCCGGGTGGAGCCGCCAAGGGTGTCAGCACCGTCGCCCAGCTTGAAGGGCAGCATGCCCTCGGTCACACCCACCAGCATCACATGCGGCCACTCCAGCCCCTTGGAGGCGTGCAGGGTGGACAGTGTGACTACGTCCTGGTCCTTCTCGCGCTCGCTGATGGTGGAGAGCAGGGCGATGGTTTGTGCAACTTCCAGCAGGCTCTTGACCTCACGCGCGGTGACGCCGGCCACATCTTCAATCTGCCCGCCGCAGCGCTGCGCCATCCAGTCGCAAAACTCCAGTACGTTGGTCCACTTGGCGGCGGCGACCTTTTCGCTTTCTTCGCCGTCGTACAGGTGTTTTTCGTAGCCAATTTCTTTCAGCCACTCGGCCATAAACGCGGTGGCGGCCTCGGCGCCTTCGGTGTGGCGGGCGCGGAATTCCAGGTCGTTGATGTAGCGGCCAAACTCGTGCAGGCTGCCCAGTGCCTTGGCACTGAGCGCGGCACTCAGCGAGGAGGAAAACAATGCCTCGAACAGGCTCAGCTTGTATTGGCTGGCGTACACGCCCAGCGTGCCCAGCGTGGTGTGGCCAATGCCGCGTTTGGGCGTGGTCACTGCGCGCAGGAACGCCGGGTCGTCATCGTTGTTGCTCCACAGACGAAACCAGGCGCACAGGTCGCGGATCTCGGCGCGGTCAAAAAAGCTTTGTCCACCCGACACTTTGTAAGGAATGCCGGCCTTGCGCAGCGCCTTCTCAAAGGGCTTGGCCTGGTGATTGGCGCGGTACAGCACCGCAAAGTCGCGGAACTCCTTGTACTGCTTGCCCTGCATGTCCGCCAAACCCTCGGCACGCAGGCTCTGGATGCGGGCCACGGCGCGCTCGGCCTCGTGCTCCTCGTTGTCGGCGTCCACCACGCGTACCGGCTCGCCTTCGCCCAGCTCGCTGAACAGGGTCTTGGGGAACAGCTTGGGGTTGGGGCCGATCACGTTGTTGGCCGCGCGCAGGATGGCGCTGGTGGAGCGGTAGTTCTGCTCCAGCTTGATGACCTTGAGCGTGGGGAAGTCCACCGGCAATTTTTTCAGGTTGTCCAGCGTGGCGCCACGCCAGCCATAGATGGACTGGTCATCGTCACCCACGGCGGTGAAGCGCGCCTTCTCGCCCACAAGCAGCTTCAGCACCTCGTACTGTGTGGCGTTGGTGTCCTGGTACTCGTCCACCAGCACATGGCCCAGCTTGGCCTGCCAGCGCTCGCGCACCTCGGGGTAGTCGCGCAGCAGCTTGAGCGGCAGGCTGATCAGGTCGTCAAAGTCCACGCTTTGGTAGGCCGTCAACCGTTCTTCGTAACGCCCCATCACGGTGGCGATGATGCGTTCGTTGTCGTCGGCCGCCTGCACCAGTGCCTCCGCAGAAGTCAGCCCCGCGCTCTTCCACGCGCTGATGGTCCACTGCCACTGGCGCGCTGTGACCGCATCTACCGTGCCGCCCGCGTCCTTGAGGATGCTGGTCACATCGTCGCTGTCCAGAATGCTGAACTGGGGCTTGAGGCCCAGTACCGCGCCGTCCTCGCGCAGCATGCGCACGCCCAGTGCGTGGAAGGTGCACACGAGCACGTCCTTGGCGGTGCGGCCAATGAGTTGTTTGGCACGCTCGCGCATTTCGGCGGCGGCCTTGTTGGTAAAGGTGATGGCGGCAATGCGGTTGGCCGGCATGCCCATTTGCATCAGCCGCCCAATTTTGTGGGTGATCACCCTGGTTTTGCCCGAACCGGCCCCGGCGAGCACCAGGCAGGGCCCGTGCAGGTAATTGACGGCCTCTTGCTGGGCGGGGTTCATGCCGTGGTCGGCGTTGGGCGGGGAGGCAGACATGCGGGGGAGAACTGGAGCGAAAACGGCACAGAAGCGAGCGCGCCATCTTAACGGGTGGGTGTAAATCCCCGCCACAATGGAGCCCGTGCTGCAAATCCTCACCGTCACCTTCCCTTTCTTCGCCCTGGTGCTCTGCGGTTTTGTGGCCGCGCGCCGCGGCATGCTGCCGCTGGCGGCCATCCCCGGGCTCAACGGTTTTGTGCTGTTTTTTGCGCTGCCCTGCATGCTGTACCGCTTTGGCGCCAGCACGCCGATTGCCCAGTTGCTGGATCCCAGCGTGGCGCTGACTTATCTGTTGTGCGCTCTGGTGATCGTGACGTTTGTGGTGGCCGTCACGCTGCATGGCCGCATTGGCTGGAATGACGCCGCCTTTGGCGCACTGGTGGGCGCCTTCCCCAACACCGGTTTCATGGGCGTGCCCCTACTGGTGGCGCTGCTTGGGGCCAAGGCCGCGGGTCCGGCCATCGTCACCATCCTGGTGGACATGGTGATTACCTCGTCGCTGTGCATCGCACTCTCGCGCTTGGGTGGGAACACGGCGGCGGGCGGTGTGTCCGCCGCGCAGGCCGCCAAAAATGCCCTCAAGGGCGTGGCCGCCAACCCCATGCCCTGGTCGATTCTGTTGGGCGCACTGGTGTCTGCCTTGCAGATCGAATTTCCGCAGCCCGTGGTGGCCACCGTGGGGCTGCTGGCCGACGCGGCTTCGCCGGTGGCACTGTTCACCATTGGTGCGGTGCTGGCCCGCTCGCAGATCCTGGCCAAGGAGGACAAGTCGCACGAGGTGCATTGGCAAGAGTACGTGCCGGTCGCGCTGATCAAGCTGTTTTTGCACCCGCTGCTGGTGCTGCTGGTGGGCGTGTCGGCCATTGGCCTGGGCGTGCCCATCGACAAGTTTGCGCTCACCGTGCTGGTGCTGCTGGCCGCGCTGCCCAGCGCCAGCAATGTGTCGCTGCTGGCCGAGCGCTTTGGCGCCGACAACGGGCGCATCGCCCGCATCATCCTGGTGTCCACCGCCGCAGCGTTCTTCACCTTCTCCGGTGCGGTGGCGCTGATGGTGGGGATTTAGCCGGCTTTGACCTGCGCGTAGGCGGCATTGAGCCGGCGTATCAGGGGCTGGTTCATGCTGCGGGTGTGGCGGCTCCAGCGGTCCATGGTTTGCTGCAGCTCGGGTTGCAGGCGTGTGGCCAGTGCGTGCTCGCCGCTGGTGCAAGCCCAGATCGCGTATTCGGCGCGGCTCTCAAAGGTGCCAAAGCGCGCCATAGCCGACTCAAACTCTGCCTGCGCCTCCTGGTGCCGGTCTGCCGCAGCGTAAGCCTGGGCCAGCAACAGGCCGATCTGCTCGGCGCGGAAGCCCGCATCGGTCTGGCGGATGAACTGCAGGTGGGTGATGGCGTCCGTCGCGCGCTGGCATGCCAGGTAGGTGCTGGCGGCGCCCAGGCGAATCTCCAGGTCGGCCGCAAACGGGCCCTTGAGGCAAGCCTCATAGTTCTGCGCGGCCTCTTCGGCCAAGCCACCGCCCAGGAGCGCAGCCGCCAGCCGCATCTGGTTCTGCGCCGTAGGGGTGTAGTCAAAGGCCGCGCGCGCTTCGCGCAGTTCCTTGGTCGGGTCCAGCGTCTTGGCGGCGGCTGCCACCACCTGGCGCGCCCCGCGCTCCAGCCGTGAATTGGGCAGGTAGATCACCAGAAAGTAGACGATGCTGCCCAAGAGCGGAAACGAGAACAGCACGAACAGCCAGTACAGCTGCTGGCCGCTGCGCACCACATGGACCGCAAAGAACAGCGCAATCAGAATGTGCAAACCCAGGCCGGCAAATGGCATTTTTCTTCCTCGCAATATCAGTTCAAACCGCAATTTCGCTGGGGCCATAGCGTACTGTGCAAAATGGCCACATGGAAACGTTGTTGAATTTTGTCGCCCAGGTGTTGCGCCGCGTGTTCAAGCTGGTGCTGGTGGTCTGGGTGAGTCTGTTTGCCCTGGCTCTGCTGTCGCTGGCCGTGACTGCCGCACTGCTTACGGTGCTGTGGTCCCTGCTCAGGGGCCGCAAGCCCGCCCTTTTCACTACTTTCACGCGTTTTCGCCAGGCCTCGCAGCAGTTCAGTGCGGGTGGCTGGAATCGCCAGGGTGGCTTTGCGCGGCCCACTGCGGAGGACGTGGTGGATGTACAGGCCAATGAGGTGCGTTCCGAAGTCTTGCCCTTGCCTGGGGTGTCTGACAAGTCCTGAGTTCTTTGAGGCGCTGTATTTGCGCCTGCGGGTTGGCACGGCCGACAGCGTGGCCCGCGTTCTCCGGTTCAGCTCGCGGGCGGATTCTTTTGGTGGGTTGAGGCTTCTGCGTTAACACCTTGGTTGGCGCACCTGTTCTGTGGCAACCGCGAATCGAACCTGCGCCCGCGGGCCCCACTACCGGCCTCAAAGGAATGTTGTTGGAGCGCGCGTCTTTCACGCCAACACGTTTTTAAGTCGGTGAATTGGGTGTCCGGGCGCCGGTCCGATTCGCCGTTGCCACAGAGGGCGTGCGCCGTCGCCGTGTTGATGAGCGATCTCAGGCGAACCAACTCCAGTTGACGGCGAGCCTGGGCCAGAGAACGGATACCCGGTTCACCGGCCCGCCCACCCGTTTGCGTGAAATCTTAAAAGCGGCACTATAAAAACAGTAGCTGCCAGCGCATATTTGACGTGGGCTAGAGCCAAATTCAGTCTTAGATCGCCAACGGATCCACATCAATCGCCCAGCGGATCAGCCCCTTGCATTCCGGTTGCCCGCGGGTGGCGTGCAGGACGTTTTGCCAGCCGTTCAAGAACTGCTGCAGCGCCGCGCGCGAGGGGCTCTCAATGAGCATCTGCGCGCGTTCCACGTTGGCGATGCGCTGGATGGTCATGGGCACGGCGGGGTAGAGCGTGAGCTGGTCCAGCACGGGGGGCCAGCCCTCCCACTGCAACATTTCGGTTTGCGCAAACGTGCGTGCGGCGTTCAAAAACGCCTGCGCGGCTTCTTGCGTTTTGGCATCGGCACGCACCAGGGCCTGGGCACTGAAGGGCGGCATGGCGGCCTGCTCCCGCTCCAACAACTGCTGTGTGGCAAACGCCGGGTAGTCGTGGGCCTTGAGCGCGGCGTACAGCGGATGCGCGGGCTGGAAGGTCTGTATCCACACCTCGCTCTGCGCGCCCAGGGCTGCATCGCGCCCGGCGCGGCCGGCGGCCTGCATCAAGAGGCTGAACAGGCGCTCGGGCGCGCGGAAGTCGCTGCTGAACAGGGCGCCGTCGGGGTTCACGGCGGCTACCAGCGTGATGCGGCGGAAGTCGTGGCCCTTGGCAATCATCTGGGTGCCCACCAGCACATCCACATCGCCCGCGTGCACGGCGGCCAGCTGTTCTTCCAGCGCGCCCTTAAGGCGGGTGGAGTCGGCGTCGATGCGGGCGATGCGCAGGTGCTCACCGTCCGGGTTCTCGGGAGTGACCGACCCGGCACGCCGCACGTCCACCAGCAGCTCCGCCAGGTGTTCTTCGAGCTGTTCGGTGCCACGGCCTATGGGGCTGATGTCTACGTTGCCACACGTGGGGCAGGCGCGCGGCACGCGCTCGGTGAAGCCGCAGTGGTGGCAGCGCAGCGTGCGGTCGATCTTGTGGAACACGCGGAAGGCGCTGCAGTGCGGGCATTCGCTTTTCCAGCCACAGTCGTCGCAGGCCAGCACGGGGGCGTAGCCGCGTCGGTTCAAAAACACCATGCACTGCTCGCCGCGCGCCACGCGCTCCTTGATGGCGTCCACCAGCTGGGTGGAGAACACGGCCTTGCGCGGCTGGTGGTTCATGTCCACCCGGCGCACCAGCGGCAGGCGCGATGCCTCGCCCACGCGGCTGGGCATGTGCAGACGCAGGTAGCGTCCGCCGTCTTCCGCGGGGCGGCTGTGGTGCCAGCTCTCCAGCGAGGGCGTGGCCGAGCCGAGGATGACCTTGGCGCCTTCAAGCTTGCCGCGGTACACGGCCAGGTCGCGCGCGGAGTAGCGCGCACCCTCGCTGCTTTTGTAGCTGGGGTCGTGTTCTTCGTCCACTACGATCAGGCGCAACTTGGGCAGGCTGGCAAACACCGCCATGCGCGTGCCCAACACGATGCGCGCCACGCCGCCGTGCGCGGCCAGCCATGCTTTCAGGCGCTGCGGATTCGTCATGCCGCTGTGCAGGCTCACCACGGCGTGCTCGCCGTACAGCGGGGCAAAGCGCGCCTTGAAACGTTCTTCCAGCTGTGGCGTGAGGTTGATCTCGGGCACCATGATGAGTGCCTGGGCGTCGGGATCGGCCGCCAGCAGCTTGTGTACACAGTGCAGGTAGACCTCGGTCTTGCCGCTGCCGGTGGCGCCGAACAGCAGGAATGGCCCCGGGTGGGAGGCAATCTGGCCTACCGCCGTGGCTTGCTCGGGCGTCAGGGCCGGGGTGGCCAGCACGGCGCCGCTGGCACCTTCTGCCGGTTTCTTGCGCTTGAGGCGGCGCGCCATTTGCTCGGGCGAGAGTTCACGCAACTGCGGCGGCAGTGCGGCCAGTGCCACCTCGCCCACCGAGCGCTGGTAGTAGCTCGCTGCAAATGTAAGCAGTTGTTGCCACTGCGCCGTCAGCGGTGCGATGCCTTCCAGCGCGCCCGCGATGGCGCGCACCTTGGCCGGATCGAACTCGCCAGTGGCCCCGGCCCCCGCCCCGTCCCACACCACACCCAGGGTTTCGCGGCTGCCCAAGGGCACGCGCACCAGCGTTCCGGCAGGTAGTGTCTGCTCACTTTGGTAGGTCAGCACCGGCCCCAGCGCGGCATGTGCGGGGGTGTTGACCAGCACCGGCAACCAGCAGCTCATGGGGGCTGCACCGGGCCTGAAAAGGCATTTGTGGGATGAAACGGCACTTGGGGTAATTTATTGATGTGAACTGGCGAAATAAGGGCTAAGTACTTGATTTGAAAGAACTTTACAGGCCGTTCACGTTTTCTGTGGATAACTTTGTTGATATGTCTGCCCGGCCGGGTCTGGAGCCTTGTAAATCAAGGGTTTGCTTGCGATGCCCAGAAAAAAAGCAAACTTTTAACTCCTTATAAATCAAGCACTTACGAGCGCTATGGCTTTTATAGCGCCCATCCCCCATGCGGGGGAAGGGATAACCCTAGCACCCCCATTTTTGTGCATAAGTAAGTTTCTTGGAGTTTGGTTTGGTGCATGAATCGTGGTAATGAAATTACGCACGCAAGCGCTTGGAATGGCTGTGCACCGCGGCCACCAGCGCCGCCACATGCTCGGGCGGCGTGTACTGGCTGATGCCGTGGCCCAGGTTGAAGATGTGCGTGGGGCCGGTGCCCGCGCCCTGGAATGGCGTACCAAAGCTGTCCAGCACTTTGGCCACTTCCAGTTCGATAGCAGCGGGTGGCGCAAACAACACGTTGGGGTCGATGTTGCCCTGCAGGGCCTTGCCGGGGCCGCTGGTTCCCGGTGCATATTCGGCGCCGCCCACCAGTGCACGTGCGGTGCCCAGGTTCACGGTCCAGTCCAGGCCCAGCACGTCGCAGTCCAGCGCCTTCATGTCTTGCAGCCACAGGCCACCGCCTTTGGTGAACACCAGGCGCGGCACCACCTTGCCATCAGCGCCGTGGCGCTTGAGCTGGGCCAGCACGCGCGCGGTGTAGGCCAGGCTGAAGCTCTGGAAAGCGCCGTCGGCCAGCACGCCGCCCCAGCTGTCAAAAATCATCACGGCTTGGGCACCCGCGTCGATCTGCGCGTTCAGGTAGGCGGCAACCGAGTCCGCGTTGATGGCCAGCATCTTGTGCATCAGGTCGGGGCGGCTGTAGAGCATGGTCTTGACCAAGCGGTAGTCGTCTGAGCCCTTGCCCTCAACCATGTAGCAGGCCAGCGTCCAGGGGCTGCCGGAAAAGCCGATGAGCGGCACGCGGCCTTTGCCGTCCTGGGTCAGCGCGCTGCGGATGCTGCTGACCGCGTCAAACACGTACTGCAGCTTGGCCATGTCGGGCACTTCGAGCTTGGCCACTGCGGCCTCATCCCGCACGGGGAAGGCAAAGCGCGGGCCTTCGCCCTGGGCAAACGACAGACCCAGGCCCATGGCATCGGGCACGGTCAGGATGTCGGAGAACAGGATGGCCGCGTCCAGCGGGTAGCGGTCCAGCGGCTGCAGGGTCACCTCGGTGGCGTAGTCGCGGTTGGTGGCCAGGCCCATGAAGCTGCCGGCCTTGGCGCGCGTGGCCACGTACTCGGGCAGGTAGCGCCCGGCCTGGCGCATCAGCCACACGGGGGTGTGGGGCGTGGCCTGGCGCATGCAGGCTTGTAAAAACGTGGGGTTGTGCAGGGTGTCGAAGGTGGTGTCGGTCATAGACCGATTGTCGCAGGCCAAGGCCACCCCGGCCTTGCGCTGGCGCAAGCTGCTTCGGGCTCAGGCGTGGCGCGCGTGTTCCACCTTCAGGCACTTGTTTTGCACCACCAGCAGGCCCGCGGCGCGCGCCTTGGCCGCGGCCACCTCGTGCGCAATGCCCAACTGCAGCCAGATGGCGGGTGCGCCAATGGCGATGGCCTCGTCCACCACGGGCGGCACATCGGCGCTGTTACGGAACACATTGACCAGCTCGATGCGTTCGTGCTGCGCAGCCTCGGTCAGCGTGGGGTAGGCCTTCTCGCCCAGGATCTCGCTGGCATTGGGGTTGATGGGCACGATGCGCCAGCCGTGGGCCTGCATGTACTGCGCCACGCCAAAACTGTCGCGGTGAGTCTTGGGGGACAGGCCCACCACGGCCACGGTCAAGGGCTTGCTCACCAGGTGGGCAATGGTCTGGGCTTCGGTCAAGGGTGTGGTCATGGTCAGGCTCTAGAGGGTGGCAATGGCGCTGCGCAGCTCGCCGGGCGTCAGGATTTCGGACAGCACCACGGGTGCCTTGCCCGGGGCGTAGAGCACATACACCGGCACGCCACTACGGCCCAGCGCCTGCAGCGCTTGGGTGATGGCGGGGTCGCGCCGGGTCCAGTCGGCGCGCAGCAGCGTGACCTGCTTGGCCGCCAAGTCGGCCTGCACCTCCGCATTGGCCAGCGTGGTCTTCTTGTTCACCTGGCAGGTGATGCACCAGGCCGCGGTGAAATCCACAAACACCGGCTTGCCCTGCTCCAGCGCCACCTGCACGCTGCCGGGCGCCCAGGCCTGCCAGCCATGACCGGCTGCTGCAGGGGCTGGGGCCGTGCTGGTGCTCTCCACCGTGGCATCGGCATATCCCAAGAGATATTGGCCGCTAGCCCACGCAAACAGTGCGCAAACAGCTATGGAAACAGTAGCAAGCAGCGCGCGGCTGCGACCCTGCAGACCCAACGACCAGACCAGCATGCACAGGCCCAGGAGCAGCAGGAGCAGGCTGCCGGCGCCGTCCACCCCGCTCAGATGCCCCAGTACCCACACCAGCCACACCACCGTGGCCGCCATGGGGAAGGCCATGAAGTGGCGCAGCGTGTCCATCCACGCGCCGGGCTTGGGCAACCAGCGGCCGACCGTGGGCACCCAGCTGGCCAGCAGGTAGGGCAGCGCCAGGCCCAGGCCCAGCGCCGCAAAAATGGCAAGCGCCTGTGCGCCCGGCAGCGTGATGGCATAGCCCAGCGACGCGCCCATGAACGGCGCGGTGCAGGGCGAGGCCACGGCCACGGCCAGCACGCCGGACAAGAAGGCCTCCGCCACCGGGTGGCGCAGCTGCAGCGTGGCCAGGCGCTGCGGCAGCACGCTGCCCACGTTGAGCCAGCCCGCCAGGTTCAGCGCGATGAGCGTAAACAGCAGCGCCAACGCCACGATGACGCCGGGCGACTGCAGCTGAAAGCCCCAGCCCAGCTGCTCGCCGCCCGCGCGCAGCGCCAGCAGCAGGCCGCCCAGCGCCAGAAACGACAGCACCACGCCGGCCGTGTAGGCCAAGCCCTGGGCGCGTTGCGCCGTGCGCGACTGGCCAGACTGGGTGGCAAAGCCCAGCACCTTGATGGCCAGCACCGGGAACACGCAGGGCATGAGGTTCAGGATCAGCCCGCCCAGCAGTGCGGTCAGCAGGACCCACAGCAGGCTGCCGGGCACGGCATTCGCCGTAGGCACCTGGGCATTGGCGTCCAGCGCCGCCTGCAGCGCGGGCGACACCTGCAGCGGGGCCTCGGTCTTGGACCAAGTGCCGGTGATCGGCACCTCGGCACGCAGCCGGGCATCGCCCTGCACCAGCACCCAGGCCACGGCGGTGGGGCTGGTGGAGCGCTGGGGCGAAAGCGGCACAGACGCGGTCCACACGCCATCCTGCCAGCCTTGCTCGCCCGCGCGGCTGGCGGTCTTGCTGGCCACGCCGTCGCCGGATGCTGGCAGGGCCGGGGTGTTCAGCAGCTCGGTGGTTTCGGGGAAGGCTTGCACAGCCTTGCCGCGCCAAGCAGCGGGCAGGCCGCTGACCTGCAGCGCCATGCTTTGGGCGTGGACTTCCGCAGCCACCTTCCCGGCAAAGGCTTGGGGTGCGGCGGCCCAGGCCTTGGTGAAGTCGGCCGCCTGGCCAGCGGTGGAGCTGCGTAGCGGCAGGCGCAGCGCAAACTGGCCTTCTTGCGGAATGCACTCCTGCCGGCAGACCAACCAGCTGGCCGAGAGGCGCACCTCCAGGTCCTGCGTCAGCGCGCCGGGGCGGAAGTCCGCGCCCAGCGTCAGCGGCACGGGCAGCAGCACCGTGCCCTCGTAGCCCAGGTTGGCCAGGCTGCCAATGGCGATTTTTTGCGGTGTGGGCCAGGCAATGTCACCCGCTGTGGCACCGGCCGGCAGCGTCCACTGCAGCTGCGTGGGCAGGCCGGAGTCGCCGGGGTTCTTCCAGTAGGTGTGCCAGTGTGGCTGGTGCTGCAGTTGCAGGCCCAGCCACACGGTCTTGCCTGGTCCCACGCCGTCCGGCGCATGGGCCACCAGCTCGGCGCGCACCTGCTCAGTCTGCACCACACTGCTGGCAGTGCTGGGCATGCTGCTGCCTGTGGTTTGTATGGAAATTTGGGCGCTAGCCTCCGTCACCATTGCGCTGGCAGCTATCAAAAAAGAAGCAAATGGAAGTGCCCAGCGGCGAGAGAAGAGGGGAGCGCGAGAGGTCATGGCAGTGTGGGAGCGGTTGGGCGGTCGAAAGTTCCGGGGCGGTCTTATTGCGTGAACACCGCAGGCAGTTTTTGGGGCGCACGGATGCGCAGCTGTTTGTGCACGCTCTCGCGTCCGAACACCACGGTGATGTCGGCCACGGTCACGCCAAACAGCGGCGCCAGAAAACGCACCATGTGGTCGGTGGCCCGACCGTCCTTGGGGGCGGCCGTCACGCTGACCTTGAGCTGCGTGCCCAGCGGCTTGCCAATGGCGTCCTTGCTGGCGGCGGGCTTGCCCAGGATGTTCACCACCAGCGTGTCGCCGTCCCATGCAAAGAAGGATTCGCCAGTGGCATTGCGGGGGCGCGGGGAAGACATGGCGGCATCATAGGGGGCACCTGCGGCGTGCCTTTTGCTTGACCATACCCAAGTTGCCCAACGATACTTTGCGCACGGCGGTGTGATATTCCATTTCTGGGGGCGTCAGGTTGGTCCAAAAAAACGGCTTTGCGGGGAAATTTCCGAGTCTGTCATTGCGCCAGACGCTGATGCTCGGGGCCGCGCTGGGGATCTTGTTGCCGGCCTTGTTTCTCGCCTACTTCCAGGTCACCAGCAAGCTAGAAACCGAGGTCAAACTGCGGGTCGAAGCCCCCATGCGCCAGTACGCCGAGGTGCTCTCGCGCGGCATGGCCGTGGCGGTGTGGAACCTGGACCGCGGTGTGGCCAGCGAGCTGGTGGACGCCGTGATGCGCAACCCCGATGTGGTCAGTGTCACCGTGACCGACGAATTCCGCGACGTGTTTGTGCGCAAGCACAGCGAGGCCGTACCCACCGTTCCCACGCTGACGGACCAGCGCGATATCTCGTACAACGGCGCACGCGTCGGCCGGCTCACCGTGGAGATGAGCCCCGAGCGCATCGAGCGCGAAATGCGCCAGGACCTGATGCGCTTCATGCTGGCCCTGCTGGTGCAAATGGCGCTGGCCTTCCTGTTCATCTGGCCGCTGTTCAATCGGCGTGTGCTCAAACCCCTGCTGCAGCTGCGCGAAGACGCCTCGCGCCTGGCCCGCGGCGAGCTGGACCAACCCCTGGCCTGGCAGCGCCAAGACGAAATGGGCGAGCTGGCCCATGCGTTGGACACCATGCGCACCGACCTGGCGGCCCTGATGTCTGAGCGCGCACAAAAAACCGCGGCCCTGCAAACCGAGCTGGCCGAGCGCAAACGCACCGAAGAAGCCCTGCGCGTGAGCCAGACCAAGTTCGCCGCCATTTTTGATGCCTCGCCCATCGCCATGTCGGTTTCCATGGTGGACCCCGATGTGCTGACCGTGGACGTGAATTCCGCCTGGGTACGCGTGTTCGGGTTGGATCGCACGGCCGTGATCGGCTCCAACGGCGCCCATACCGGCATCTGGCGCGACGTGGCCTCGCGCCAGGAGGCGCTGCGCATTCTGAAGGCCACGGGCGAGCTGGAGGGCTTCAAGTCTTGGATGCAACGCGGCCAATCCCGCGATCCCATGCTGTGCGAGTTGTCCGGCCGCGTGGTGCAGCTGGGCACCGACCGCGTGCTCATCATGGCGTTTGACGACATCACCGCCAAACACCGTTACGAAGAAAACATTCTGCAGCTCAACGCCACGCTGGAGCACCGCGTGGAAGAGCGCACGCAAGAGCTCTCGGCCACGCTGACCCAGCTGACAGTGGCCCAGGCCGAACTGGTGCGGGCTGAAAAAATGTCGGCACTGGGCTCGCTGGTGGCCGGCATTGCGCACGAGCTCAACACCCCCATTGGCAACAGCCTGACCGTGGCCAGTACGCTGCAAGACCACGCAAATGCTTTCTCCAGCAGCATGGCCCAGGGCCTCACGCGCAGCCGGCTCGAAGAGTTTGTGGGCAACACGCGCCAGGGCGCGGGCATCCTCATGCGCGGCTTGCAGCATGCGGCCGAGCTGGTGTCCAGCTTCAAGCAGGTGGCGGTGGACCAGACCAGCCTAAACCGCCGCACCTTTGACCTGCACGCGACGGTGAGCGAAATCTTGCTCACGCTGGGCCCCACCATCCGCAAGTCCAACCACCGCGTGCTTTGCGACATCGCGCCCGACATCGTCATGGACAGCTACCCCGGCCCGCTGGGCCAGGTCATCACCAATCTCATCAACAACGCCTTGCTCCACGCGTTTGACGGCGTGGACCAGGGTTGCGTGCAGGTGGCGGCCAGCCTTACGCCTGATGGCGCCGTGCGCCTGCAGGTCAGCGACAACGGGGTGGGTATTCCGTCGGCCCATCTGCCGCGGGTGTTTGACCCCTTCTTCACCACCAAGCTGGGCCAGGGCGGCAGCGGCTTGGGGTTGAACATTGTCTACAACCTGGTGACGCGTTCGCTGGGCGGAACGGTGCACGTGGCCAGCAACCCCGGCGAGGGCGCGACCTTCAGCTTGCTGCTGCCGCGCCATGCGCCCGTGCTGGCTATGGAGAGTGTGGAGCCCGAGGCGCTGGCCACCTAGCCTGGCCTAAGATAGGCGCATGCAAAACCCTTCTCGTTTTTGGGCCGACTGGAGCACGCGCGACTTTACGCAGCAGCGTGATGCCGGGCGATTGGACGCCACCATTGCCGTGCTACCGGTGGCAGCCACGGAGCAGCATGGCCCGCACCTGCCGCTGCGCGTGGACACGGCCCTGGTCGATGGCGTGGTGGCCGCTGCCGTGCCGCACATTCCGACAGACGTTCCCGCCCTGTTTTTACCCACGCAAGCCGTGGGCTTCAGCCCTGAACACGCGCGCTTTCCCGGCACGCTGACGCTGAAGGCCGACACCGTGATCCGCCTCTGGACCGAACTCGGAGAAAGCGTGGCGGCCACCGGCGTGAAAAAACTCGTGCTGCTCAATTCGCATGGGGGTCAGGTGGGCTTGCTGGATGTGGTGGCGCGCGACCTGCGTGCACGGCTGGGCATGCTGGTCTACAGCGTGAACTGGTTTGGCCTGCCGCTGACTGGCCCGGCGGGTGAAGACGTGAATGCGCTGTTCAGCGCCCACGAGCACCGCTTTGGCATCCATGCGGGTGAGATCGAAACCTCCATGATGCTGGCGCTGGCGCCGGACCAGGTGGTGATGGCGCAGGCGCAAAACTTTGCGTCCACGTCCGAAGACCGCGCCAAAAAATTCACCATCCTTGGCAACGGTAAAAGCGCCAAGCTGGGCTGGCAGATGCAAGACTACAACGCGGCTGGTGCGGTGGGCCATGCTGCAGCGGCCACGGCCGATAAGGGCCGCGCCGTGCTGGACGCCGCCGGGCGCGCTTTGGCGCAGACGCTGGCCGAAATCCACCAGCTGCCGGCCGACACACTGCGCAACTAGGGCTTAGTTCGGCGCGTCCATCACCAGCCGCATGCCCACCAGCGTGTAGCGCGTCTGGGGTGAATTCCAGTTGCGGTAGCTGGCGCGCGCATACAGCGCCCAGGTGTGCCACGAGCCGCCGCGTCGCACAACCACATTGCCTTCTTTGGGGCCCTGCGGGTCGGTGGTTGGGGAGTGTGCGTAATAGTCCTCGCCATACCAATCGTTGGTCCATTCCCAGGCGTTGCCATGCATGTCGTACAGGCCAAAGGCATTGGGCTTGAAGCTGGCCACCGGAGCCGTGAAGGCAAAGCCATCATCGCCCGCCAGTGCGTTGGCGGCAAATTTGGGCCACAACGGTTTGGCGCTTGCGTCAAAGGTGTTGGCCACCTTCAGCAGGGACAGCGGGGCGTCGCCGCTGTGGTAGCGCGTGCGGGTGCCGGCGCGGGCCGCGTACTCCCACTCGGCCTCGGTGGGCAGGCGGTAGTGGCGGCCCTCCTTCTGGCTCAGCCACTGCGCCAGGGCCTGCGCGTCGTTCCAGGTGATGTTGACCACGGGGTGGCTGTCGTCCTGCGCAAAGCCGGGGTTGCGCCAGCTGTAGCGCGGGTCGCGGCCTTCAAAGGCATCGCCGCGCACACTCTTGGCGGGGTTGTAGTCGGGGTTGTAGCCGTAGCCTCCGGTGCCATCGGCCTCTGATTCAGGTACGTAGTCTGATACCTGCAGAAAACGCCGGAACTGGCCCACGGTCACCTCTGTCTGCCCCATGTAAAACGCATGGCTGATGCGCACGGTGTGCACCGGGGCTTCGTCTTTCAGCGCTTCCAGCCGCTCGCGCTCGGCCAGCGGGTAGGCCTTTTGCAGGCTGGCGACGGACTCGTTGCTGCCCATGCGAAAACTGCCTGCGGGAATGCGTACCAACTTCATCCCCAGGGTGTTGGTGAGCGTCTGTAGTTTTGCGGGCTTGGCCGCAGTGGCTTGGCTGAGGCCCAACAGGAACAGCAGCGTCAGTGTGGAGAAAGCAGTGGTGCGGTAAATAGGCATCGCCGCATTGTGCGCGGACTTTGGCGTCGCGCTGTGCGCCGGCTAACGAATGCCGCGGACGTAGCGGTGTGCTTCGCTTTCCGTGGCGCCAAACAGTGAGTCGGAGGCGCCGGGCAGGGGTGCGGGCTTGGTGTTGCCGCCCACCACGCCAAATAGCCGGTCCCGCACGGGCCTGGGGGGCTGCGGCACCATGGCCAGTTCCAGCTTGGCGGCCCAATCGGCCAGGTCGGTGTGGCCGTCTTCCTCTGCGCTGGCACGCGCAAAGCGCACGATCTCGGCGGCGTATTCGGTGTTGCTGGCCATCCATTCAGTGTCGGTCACACGCCCGGTCTTGCGCCGCAACAGCACATGCAAATGGGCGGCTATCGCCAGCTTTTCACTGTTCAACATGCAACACTCCTTTGAGTTTCACTGTCAGGTACCCATGTGCTCCCGATGCTGGGAGACATCCAGGCCCACGAGTTCGGAGTTTTCGTCCACCCGCAAGCCCACAATCACTTTGGTCAGCCACAGCAGCGCCCAGCTCATGAGGCCGCTGTACGCCAGCACCGCCAGCACACCTATTGCCTGGATGGCTACGCTGCCAGTCACGCCCGAAATATTCTTGCTGGCAAAGTAGCCCGTCATCAGCGAGCCCACGATGCCGCCAATGCCGTGCACGCCAAACACATCCAGCGAGTCGTCTGCATTGAGCATGCGCTTGAGCCCTGTGGCACCCCAGTAGCAGGCGAGGCCCGCCACAGCACCAAAGATGACCGCGTCGCGTGGGGTGACAAAACCTGCAGCCGGGGTGATCGCCACCAGCCCTGCCACCAGCCCTGAGCACAGGCCCAAGAGCGAGGGGCGTCCGCGCATGACCCACTCGCCCAGCATCCAGGAGATGGCGCCTGCTGAAGCGGCAATGTGTGTCACCGCCATGGCCAGACCGGCACGTCCGTCGGACGCGACCGCCGAGCCGGCATTGAAACCAAACCAGCCCACCCACAGCAGGCCTGCGCCGGCCATGGTCAGGCCCAGGTTGAAGGGCTCAAACGGCTCTTTGCCATAGCCTTTGCGTGCGCCCAGCATGTAGGCGCACACCAGGCCCGAGATGCCGGCGTTGATGTGCACCACCGAGCCACCTGCAAAGTCCAGCACGCCCATCTGCACCAGCCAGCCGCCCGGCTCCCACACCCAGTGGGCAATGGGCGCGTAGACCACGATGGACCACATGCCGATGAACCACAGCATGGCCGAGAAGCGCATGCGCTCTACAAACGCACCCACGATCAGTGCCGCGGTGATGATGGCAAAGGTGAGCTGGAACATGGCGTAGACCGACTCGGGCACGTTGGGCGCCACATGGCTCACGGCCACCTGGCCGGCTTCCTTCAGGTAATTGAGCCCGCTGAACCACAGGCGGTCGGTGCCACCCAGCCAGCTGCTGCCGGGGGTGAAGGCCAGCGAATAGCCCACCGCAAACCACAGCAGGCTGATCATGGCTGCAATCGCCACGACGCTTGCCATGGTGTTGATCACGCTCTTCTTGCGCACCATGCCGCCGTAAAACAGGGCAATGCCGGGCAGCGTCATCAGGAGCACCAGCGCCGTGCTGGTCATCATCCAGGCGGTGTCGGCGCCGTTGATCGTGTCTTGGCCGACCAGGCTGGGTTTGCTTGGTGGAGGGGGCGATGGGACAACCGCCGCCGCTGCGGCCGGGGCAGTCTCCGTCACCGTGCCTGCCGCAGCTTGGGCGTAGCTAGACACACTCCATGCCAAAACACAAATTCCCAGCAAAGGGGCCAGCCACTTCGTTCCGAATCGGTGCATTGTTTTCCTCTGGACGGTCCAACAGAGGGTTCCAAGCACAAGGCGTGCCAGTTGGCTTTTGGGGCGCGGAGCCTGGTAGACAGGGGGCTAGGAGTAGGTGACCCAGTCCGCGTACTGCGCGTCGTCCAGATGGGGCAGGGTGTTGTAGGTCACCAGCATGTGGCGCTTGGGCGTGTAGGCCAGCTCGGTGACCGAGCTGTTGCGGATGCGCAGGTTCAGTTCAATCGTCGTTTCGGGCGTGGTGCCCAGCACATGGCCCACGGCGGTGGCGATGGGACCGCCGCTGCTGACAATCAGCACATTGCCTGTGTGGTGCTGGCGCACGTGGTCCAGCGCGCTGGTCACACCCCGCACAAAGTCGTCATAGTGGGGCATGCCCTGCGGGCTGACCACGCCATTCATCCATTGTGTCAGACCATCGCGCAGCAGGCGGAAGTGGTGGCGGACCATCTCGGGCGTGTCGGGTTTGTCCAGCGGCCCGGGGTGGATAGCTTTGATCACGGCTTCGCTGTCGTACTCGTTCAGGCCTGGCCACTCAAGTGCCTCGTGCGTCAACCCTGCCCCCTTGGCAAGGCCTGCCCAGGTTTGTGCGTGGCGGCGCAGCGTGCCGACGATAACCGCCTCAAACTGCAGCCCTTTGTGCGCAAAATATTCCCCCAGTCGCACGCTCTGCCGGTGGCCCTGCTCGCTGAGGTTGTCGTAGTCCGCGGCCCCAAACGAAGCCTGCCCGTGGCGTACAAGATAGAGATTTCCCATGCGCAGAATTTAAGCCCGATTGGCAGTGAATCCCTGTAATTGGGGCGACAGGCTCTACGAATTCAATAGCGGTGCATTTGCGTTTGTCGCCTTGGCAGTAGCGAAGGAGTAGACTTTCCCGAGAGCACCGATGAGGGCATGCATGGAGACATTGCTTGCTTCGCCAGATGCCGAGGAGACAAGTCATGCTAGAAAAAAGAAAAGAAATTCGGGTGAAGAAATTTGCCCGTTCCGTATTTTTCCTCGTCTTAGCGCTCAACTCTATGAGCGCCTCATGCGTGGAATTCGTACGGTATCCCATACCCGAAACCAGCGGAGACCAGCGGTACGAGTACCCTCGCAAACTTCTGGAGCTCGCACTGTCTAAAACACAGACAAAGTACCAGATTGTGTACCCGTCCATTCCGATGAACCAGGAGAGACAGGTTCGCGAGTTGGAGGCGGGACGCACTATCGATGTCGGCCCCATTCCCACGTCCGCCGAGCGCGAGGCGCGCCTGTTGCCCATCCGGATTCCTCTCAACAAAGGACTGCTTGGCTGGCGCCTGGGCCTGATCCGCAAAGGTGATGAAGGCTTGCTCGCAAACGTCAAGACGTTGGAAGATTTGCGACGCGTACGGCTTGCGCAAGGCCATGAGTGGCCGGATACCCAGATACTGGAAGGCAGTGGAATCAATGTCATCCCGGGTGCCACGTATGAAAGCCTGTTCAAGATGCTGACTGCCAAACGTTTTGACTACTTTCCCCGAAGCGTCATGGAAATATGGAGCGAGCTTGACGAAAACAAGGCCACGATGCAAATCGAGCCCCACCTTGCCCTGCACTATTTCTACGACTCCTACTTTTTCGTCAATAAGCAGAATGTGAAGTTGGCCAATGACATCCGCGAGGGCTTGGAGAAGGCTATTGCAGATGGGTCTTTCAATAAGCTCTTTGAAGAGTACTGGGGTGGGGCCATACGCAAGGCACGGTTGAATGAGCGTACAGTGATTGAACTTGTGAACCCCTTGATGTCACCCGAGACACCCTCCAGGCGCGCTGAGCTTTGGTACGGTCATGTCCCGCAGCAATAAAGCGGGAAGCGGAATTTCCGACCGTTGAAGGACCTGAAAGCATTTTGACCATGGGCCGACGAATCCAGCGGGCTTCGAATTATTTGCTCGGCGAGCAAAAGCCGATGCGCATTCGCACCAGCCAATTCTTGCTGGCGGCGATGTTGATGCTTGCATGCATTGGTGTGCTCTATTTCATGCGTATGGTCGGCATCCAAGGGATGGGGGATGTGGATGCATGGGCCCTCGTCTGCATTGCGGGGTTGGTGGTGTTCTACGTCCTGATCCGCAGCGGTTTTTCTTTGCGCATGGCGGACCCCTCCCTTGCATTTTTGCAAATGCTCTTCGCCATCGCCTGCAACGCCGCCGCTTTCATCGTTGCCGGCCATGGCCTGGGCGTGACGTTGCCCATACTTTCCGTGGTGCTGATGTTTGGCATGTTCGGCTTATCCATGCGCCAGGTGGTGCTGGTTGCGGTCTATGCCCTGGTCCTGTTTGGTGCGGCGGCAGCGTACACGCTGCGCTACGTGTCTACTGACGAGTCTCCCGAACTTTTCCTGGCTTATTTCTTTATTCTTTTCATCGTGTTGTCGGCCACCACTTTTTTAACATGGCGCCTGCAGCAAATGAGCGCGCATATGCGCAAACAAAAAAACCAGTTGGTCGAAGCCCTCGACCAGATACAAATCATTGCCACGCGAGACGAACTCACGGGATTGGTCAATCGCCGGTTTATGCTGGAAAAAATGCGGGAGGAAGTGCAGCGCGCACAGAGGTCCTCCTCGCCATTGCTGCTGGCCATGCTGGATATTGATCATTTCAAACGTATCAACGACAAATACGGGCATCAAGTTGGAGACCGAGCCTTGCAAGTATTCTCCGCCGTCGTACAAAACAACCTTCGCGCCAACGACACACTGGCACGCTGGGGTGGCGAAGAATTCGTGGCCTTGCTGACCGGCACTGATGTTTCGGTCGGTCAAATCTGCCTGGAAAGAGTTCGCGCCAAGGTGGCCGACATTGAAGTGCCTGTCGGAGATGATTGCGTAAAAATGACGGTCTCCATTGGCGTGACCCCCTACCGCAATGGGGAAGCGATCGAGAAAGCACTGCAGCGCGCAGACGCCGCGCTATACGACGCAAAGGCCCGTGGCCGCAATCAGATCGTGTGTACGCCAGCGGCGGAATACTTGTAAGGCCTTATTGAAGAGAGTTCTCCATGAAAATTAAAAGCACCTTTGAAGTCACCATGCAGGGCGAACCGCCGTACGACACGGTGGAGGGCGTCACGCTGTCGCGCGCCAGCATCTCCAAAACCTTCACCGGCCCGCTGAGCGCCACCAGCACCGTGCACATGCTGGCGGCCCGCACACCGCAGCCTACGTCTGCCGGCTATGTGGCGCTTGAGCGCATTGTGGGTACGCTGGACGGGCGTAGCGGCAGCTTTGCCTTGGTGCACCTGGGGCTGATGGCTGCTGGCGAGCGCTCGCTGAAAGTGCAGATCGTGCCGGACTCGGGGACGGGGGAGCTGGCGGGCATCTCGGGGCAGATGGACATCGAGATCGTGGACGGCAAGCACTTTTACGAGCTGGACTACGAATTCAAGTGAGGTGGGTTCTAGACCCGTTGATATTTCTCTTATGCCCCACTCTCTGATCCTTCCCATGGCAGCGCATGTGGCCATCGCAGCCTTCCTCTATGCCCTGCTAACGGCTGCCCGTGCGCCATCCGTTTGGGGCTTTGGCCGCAGCGCAGATGGCAGCAATCCGTGGGCGGACCTGGAGCCGCGCATCAGCGCGAACCTGTCCAACCAGTTTGAGTGGCCGCTGTTTTTCCATGTTGCCTGCCTGCTTCTGTTGCAGTCGCAGCCGGGCTACGTGGCGTCGGTGTTGGCGTGGATTTTTGTCGCGGGCCGCATCTTGCACAGTGCGGTGCAGATCCTGACGCGCAATGTGCGGCTCCGCGGCATGGTGTTCACGGTCAACTTCCTGGCCGTGCTCGGTTTGTGGATTTTGGTGGTGCTAGCCCACGCCGCATAAGCGCAAGCAGCTCCTAGTTTCGTAGCACCTCGGCAAACACCGCCGAGTCCACATTCCCCCCGCACAGCGTAATTCCCACGGTTTGCCCGTGCAGGCTGTCACGTTCCTGCATGGCCGCGGCAAAGCTTGCGGCGCCCGCGCCTTCGGCCACGTTGTGGGTGCAGGCAAAGATCTGGCGCATCGCCTGGGCGACTTCGGCGTCGGTCACTTGCACGATGTGGTCGATCTCGCCCATCAGGATCTGCAGCGCCTCGGGGTCGGCCACGCGGCAGGCCATGCCGTCGGCGAGTTGGGTGGTCACCGGGGCCTCGACGACCTTGCCGGCCTTGAGGGAATCGGCGTAGGTGGTGGCGTGGGCGCTAACCACGCCGACGATGCGGGTCTTATGGCCCAGTGCACGTTTGGCAGCCACGGCGCTGCAGACGCCGCTGCCTTGGCCGATGGGCACGTAGATCACGTTGATGTCGGGTGCGGCTTTGAGCAGTTCCCACCAGTAGGTGGCCACGCCGCGCAGCAGGTCTGGGTGGAAGCTGGGCACCATGTGGGAGCCGCGTTCTTTGGCCAGGTCCATCGCAAATTCTCGGCTTTCCTGAAAGTCGGTGCCGTGTTCAATGAGCGTGACGCCCAGCGCGCGCATGGCGGCGTTCTTTTCTACCGAGTTGCCATGCGGGACCACGATGGTGCAGGGCACGCCATGGGCGCGTGCAGCCCAGCCAATGCTCTGGCCATGGTTGCCGCGCGTGGCGCTGATCACCTCGGCTGGCAATGCGCCGCGCTGAGCCAGTTGGTCAAAGTAGGTCAGGCCACCGCGGATCTTGAAGGCGCCCACGGGCGTGTGGTTCTCGTGCTTGACCCAGCAGGTGGTGCCCAGCAAGTCGGACAGTTGCCCCCAGCGGTACTGGGGGGTGGGACCAAACTCACGATAGACCACTAGGGCGGCGGCTTCGATCTCGGACAGGGTGGGGAGCAAAGCATTCAGTGCCATGGGGTTCCGGTCAGTGGTGGGTGGCAGACTGCAGCAGCCGCAGGCCGGCAAAGCCGAACACGGCAGCCAGCAGGCCCTCAAGCCAGCGGCGTGCTGTGGTGTACACACGGCGTGCCGTGGGTGTGGAAAACGCCAGCGCGTAGCCAAAGAAGATCAGCACGCCCAGCACCATGCAGCCCGCCACCACGGCCAGCGCCACGGAATGCGGTGCGCCGGGCGGCAGTGCCAGCGTGACGATGGCCAGCCAGGACAGGATGGCCTTGGGGTTGGTGAGGTGCATGGCCGCGCCGCGCAGGTAGAGCGTGCGGGCGCTGGCATTCGCAGCGGCCGTGGCGGTGTTGTCGGGGGCATGGGGCTGGCTGGCTGCGCGGCCCGATTTGAACGCCAGCCATAGCAGGTACAGGCCGCCCACCACCTTCATGGCGATGAGGCCGGTGCTGTAGGCCGCCAGCAGCTGCGAGATGCCCAGCGCCGCCAGCACACCCCAGAACCACGAGCCACTGACCACACCGGCCGCCAGCCACAGCGCGGGCCTGCGCCCGGCGTTCATCGCCATGCCCATGATGGCCATGTTGCTGGGGCCGGGGCTGCCCGCGTTCACCAAGTAGGTCGCCCAGGCCAGGCCCAGATGGGCGGTCAGCAGTGTGCCGGTCATAGCGTCACCTTTCCGTCAATGCAGGTCACCGAATCGCCGCCTACCCACACCTGGCCAGCATCGTCTTGTTCGATATACACACGCCCCGCGCGGCCTATGCAGGTGCCTTGGGCGGCCACATAGCGCGGCGGGGCAATGCCATCGGCAATCAGCCACTGCGCCAGGCTGGCGTTGAAGCTGCCGGTGACCGGGTCTTCCAGCACGCCGATGTCGGGCGCGAAGAAGCGTACTTCCACGGACGGTGTGTCGTCGTCTCCAGGTGACGCCGCGGCATCACGGGCACCAAAGGCCCGCGCTTCGCGGTTGCTGCGCACTATCAAATCAGGAGCTGCTGGCGCAATGTCCATGCCGGCTACACCCACACCAGGCACCAAGCCCTTGAGTGCGGCGGCATCGGGTTGCAACTGCAGCACGGTGTCCATGCTGTCGAGCAGCAGGCCCAGCCAGGTGGGGCCGTTGTTGAGCCACTGCGCACCCAGAATCTGCTGCGACTGCAGGCCTAGCGCTGCGGCTACCTGCGCCAGTAGCGCGGCATCGGGGGCGCTGCGCTGCAGGCTGGGCGCGGCAAAGGCCAGGCGGGTGCCGTCGCGCCTCAGCTTCACCAGGCCTTTGGCGCATTCCTGCACGATGAACCCCGCCGTTTGAGGAACGCCCCCAGCCTGCAGCCAGGCGTGGCAGCTGCCCAGCGTGGGGTGGCCGGCAAAGGGCAGCTCGTCGCCCGGCGTGAAGATACGCACGCGGTAGTCCGCGCCCTGCGTCGCTGCCTCGGGGCTGGGCGGCAGCAGAAAGGTGGTCTCTGACAGGTTGGTCCAGCGGGCGAAGGCTTGCATGTCCTCCGTGCTGAGGTCGCTGCCGTCCAGCACAACGGCCAGGGGGTTGCCCAGGTAGGGCTGGGCGGTGAACACGTCCACCTGCTTGAAAAGGCGTTGGCGCATGGGCGCTCCCGAACTTGGGTTGTGTGAATTTAGAGGGCGGCGGTGCCGCGAATGCAGGTGACGGTGTCGCCCCCCACCCAGACCTGGCCGTTGCTGTCCTGCTCGATGTGGACCCGGCCTTCGCGCTGGACGCAGGTGCCCTGCGCCACCACGTACTTTTTGGGCATGTACTCGTCTTCAATCAGCCACTGCGCCAGGCTGCCGTTCAGGCTACCGCTGACCGGGTCTTCCTGGATGCCTTCCATGGGTGCAAAGGCGCGCACTTCCATCTCGCTGGCCACGCCATGCTGGGTGGTCGCGGCGGGCATGGAGGCCACGCCCACTTTGACGCCCAGGTGTTTGAGTGCCAGGTGGTCGGGTTGCAGCTGCAGCACGGTCTGGCGGTCGTCCAGCAGGATGCCCATCCAGTCGGTGCCATTGCTCAGGGTTTGCGCCGCCACCACTTGCGCGGCCTTCAGGCCCAGCGCTGCGGCCACCTGGGCCAGCAGGCCGGGGCTGGGGTTTTTGCGCTGCAGGGTTGGCGCGGCAAACGCCAGGCGTGTGCCATCGCGGCAAATCTGCACCAGCCCGCCCTGGCACTGTTGCACGATGCGTTTGGTGTTCTTGGGTTTGCCTCCGGCCTCGAGCCAGGCGTGGCAGCTGCCCAGCGTGGGGTGGCCCGCAAATGGCAGTTCCAGCCCGGGTGTAAAGATGCGCACCTGGTAGTCCGCGCCCTGCGCCGCCGCCTCGGCCGTGGGGGGCAGCAAAAACGTCGTCTCGCTCAAGTTGGTCCATCGCGCGAAGGCCTGCATGGCCTCATCGCTCACACCCGCGCCGTCCAGTACCACGGCCAGGGGGTTGCCCAGGTAAGGTTGGGCGGTGAACACATCGACTTGGGCGAAGGGGCGCTGTTGTGGCACGGTGGGCTTTCTGAAGGTGGGTAACGGTTATGAAAGGGGAAGGTCGAGCACGCCGCGCGTGGCGGGGCGGCTCAGGATGTTGGAGAACCAGCGCTCCAAATGGGGCCAGGCGGGCCGGGGCTGGGGCAGGCCAAACCAACGGTGCACATCGCAGGCCACGGGAATGTCGGCCATGCTGAAGTGATCGCCACCCACATAGGCACGGTGGGCCAGGTGGTCATTGAGCTGGGCCAGGGCTGGCTCGGTGGCCGCGGTGGAGCGGGCGATCACGGCGGCGTCGCGTTGGTCGGCGGGCGTGCGGAACCACTGCACAAAGGCGGCGCCGCTGTCACGGTTCAGCGTGGTCTGCTGCCAGTCCATCCAGCGCTCGGCGTCAAAGCGGGCGGCCAGGTCCTGCGGGTACAGCATGGTATCTCCGTACCTGGCGCACAGGTAGCGCACGATGGTGTTGCTCTCCCACAGGGTGAAGTCACCGTCCTGCAGCGTGGGTACCAGGGCATTCGGGTTCATGGCCAAGTATTCGGGCGTCTTCACCACGCCAAAGGCCATGCCGGCGTCGCTGCGCGTGAAGGTCACGCCGGTTTCCTGCGCGGCCCACACCACCTTGCGGACATTGAGCGAACTCAGACGGCCCCAGATATGCACCGTCATGTCAGCTCCTTTGGGCGTGGATAGCTTCGGCCAGGGCGGCCACACCGCGCCGGATCTCTTCCACGCTGGGTGTCACAAAACTCAGGCGCATGGCGCGCGCATCGGCGTTGCCGGCATAGAACGGTGCGCCGGGCACAAAGGCCACTCCCTTGTCCACCGCACGGGGCAGCAGGTCCACCGCGTTCATGCCTTTGGGCAGGCGTGCCCACAGGAACATGCCACCGGCGGGGGTGTTCCAGGTCAGCGTGTCGTCGGGGTTGGCCGTGCTGGGGAAGTGGTGGGCCAGCGCTTGCAGCATGGCGTCGCGCTGCGCCTTGTACAGGCTGCGAATGGTGGGCACATGGCGGTCCAGGAAGCCGTTTTGCATCACCTCAAAAATCATACGCTGGTTGAAACCCGGGCTGTGCAGGTCGGCTGCCTGCTTGGCTTGCAGCAGCTTGGGGTGCACGGCCTTGGGCGCCACCACAAAGCCCATGCGCAGGCCCGGTGCCAGCACCTTGGAGAACGAGCCCAGGTAGATGCCGCCCTCGGGGTTGCGCGCGGTCAGTGGCGCAGGCGGGGCTTGGTCAAACCACAGGTCGCCATAGGGGTTGTCTTCCATCAGCGGCAGGCCGCTACGGGCCGCTTCGGCGCTCAAGGCGGCGCGGCGTGCTTCGCTCATGCTGCGCCCCGTGGGGTTCTGGAAGTTGGGCAGTACGTACAAAAAACGTGCGTCTTTGGCTTTGTCGCGCAGGTCGGCAATGTCCAGGCCTTCGTCGTCACTGGCCACGCTCACCACATTGGGTTCCATGGGCATGAAGGCCATGACGGCACCCAGGTAGGTGGGGGACTCGACCAGCACCTTGCTGTCCGCGTCGATCAGGATTTTGGCAACCAGGTCCAGGCCTTGTTGTGAGCCGGTGGTGATCAGCACCTGGGCGGGGTCTACTTTCCAGGGCACGCCAGCGGCGGCGCTTTGCTTGCCCAGGTTCTCGGCCACCAGCTCACGCAGCGGGCCGTAGCCCTCCGAGGCGGCGTACTGTAGGGCGCCGGCGGGGTCGTCTTTCAACACTTTGGCGCAGGCGGCTTCGAACTCGGCTACGGGGAAGGTTTGGGGCGAGGGCAGACCGCCGGCAAAGCTGATGATGCCGGGGCGTTCGGTGACCTTGAGGATCTCGCGGATCACCGAGGGGTTCATCTTTGCGGCGCGTGCGGCCAGGGTCCAGTGGGTTTGTGTCATAGCGGTTCCAGTGTTCTCCGTGTTCTTTCAGGACATGAGCATAGGGTAGAGCGAGGCCACCAGGGCCAGGGCCATGGTGATATTGAAGATGCG
Source organism: Rhodoferax saidenbachensis (assembly GCF_031457975.1). Taxonomy (GTDB): domain Bacteria; phylum Pseudomonadota; class Gammaproteobacteria; order Burkholderiales; family Burkholderiaceae_C; genus Allorhodoferax; species Allorhodoferax saidenbachensis_A. Next base: position 43,193 of record NZ_JAVDXO010000012.1, on the reverse strand, counting down.
CAGGCGCCGCGGGTTTTGCAGGAGGCTGCGCATGGCCTGACCAAAACCCACCCAGAAGGCCGAGCAAGGCCCGCCCAGCACCAGAAACAGCCCTGCCAGCAGCGCCACCTGGGGCAGGCCGGCGTTGGGCGACAGGTAGGTGCTCATGCAGGTCACGGCCATCACCCAGGCTTTGGGGTTGACCCATTGGAAGGCTGCCGCTGCCCAAAATCCCATGGGCCGTGCAGCTACATCGGTGGGGGTGTCTGTGCTGCTGCCGGGTTGTGCGCTGGCCAGCTTCCAGGCAATCCAGAGCATGTAGGCCGAGCCCGCGTAGCGCAGCACGTCGTAAAACTGTGGAAACCGGTCCAGCACCGAGTGCAGGCCCAGGCCCACGCACAGCACCATGAACGAAAAGCCCAGGTTCACGCCCAACAGATGCCGCAGTGAGCGCTTGAAGCCAAAGTTCACGCCCGAGGCCATGAGCATGGCGTTGTTGGGGCCGGGGGTGACCGAGCTCACCACTGCAAACAGGCTGGCGGCCAACAGGGTTTCGGGATTCATGCGGGAGCACCTTTCACAACGGTTTGTACCGGCATGCGCCGGCCAATGAAGACGGTGGCAATCACCGCCACGCCAAAGCCCACGGTGACAGCGTCCAGCCGCTCACCCAAGATCGGCACGGCAAACAGCATGCCCAAAAACGGCTGCAGCAGCTGTACCTGGCTCACGCGCACGGTGCCGCCCAAGGCCAGGCCCTTGTACCAAGCGAAAAAGCCCAGCCACATGGAAAACACCGACACATAGGCAAACGCCGCCCAGGCGCTGGCCGGCAAATTGTGTTCCGGAAACTGCCACACCGCCAACGGCAGGTTGATGGGCAGTGCGATCACCAAGGCCCAGCAAATCACATATTCGGCGCGCATGCGCTGCGACAGCCGGCCGCCGTGTCCATAGCCTACCGCCGCACAGGCCATGGCCAATAGCAAGAGCACATCGGCCATTTGCAATGAGAGGTCATTGTGGCCTGACCGCAGAATGGCAAACGCCACCACCAGCGCCGTGCCGGCCAGGGCGCAGACCCAGAAGGCGGTGGACGGGCGCTGGCGGTTCAAAAAGGCCCCCACCACCGCAGTGGCCAGCGGCAGCACGCCCACCATCACACTGGCGTGCACCGCTTCCACGTGGCGCATGGCAATGGAGGTGAACAGCGGAAAGCCAAACACCACGCCCAGCGCCACCAGCACCAGCGGGCCCCAGGTATCGCGCGGCGGCAGCGGCGCCTTGCCCCACCACAGCAGCAGACCCGAAAGTACACCGGCGACCACGGCGCGGCCGAACGCGATGAACATGCCCGACATCAGCGGCGCATCGGGTGTGCCCACGGCCAGCCGCGTCATCGGCAGGGTCAGCGCAAAGATGGTGACGCCCAGCACGCCCAGCGACAGGCCTTTTTTGAGAGAGTTCATAGGGACTCCATCCAGGCGGCTGTGGCCACGCCGGCCACCACCAGCGCGCCCAGGCCACCCGCACACAGCGTGAACAGCAGGCCCCAGCCCAGCGGCACCGCCACCACAAAGCGCATGGCGCGCAGCAGGCCCAGGTTGGCCGTCAGCGCCGTGGACAGCAACAGCAGTGCGGTGAATTCGGCGGGAGCAAATGGGTTCAACATGGGAATCACTGTACTTTGAAAAACAGCACACTTGCAGTACAGTTTATGGAAACAGCGATTCAACTGTATTGCTGCTACCGCCAGCACAGGACCACCCCAGGACACCCACCATGCTCATGAAAACCGCCGCCCAAAGCCTGGCTGAACAGCTGGCCGCGCTGTTTGCCCAGCGCATTCGCGACCGCCTGCTGGCGCCCGGTGCGCGCCTGCCCTCGGTGCGCCTGTGCGCGCAGCAGCAGGGTGTGAGCCCGTCCACGGTGGTGGGCGCCTACGACCAGCTGCTGGCCCAAGGCTTGGTGGAGGCGCGCAAGAACCGCGGCTTTTATGTACGCGATCTGCCTTCGGTCGCCGTCGGCAGTGCGCAAGATGCTATCGAATCAGGAGCGAATGGAGTGGCCAACCTCATGCTCACCGTGCCCCAGCGCTACGCGCCGCTGAACGCCACGGCGTTGATTCGCGGCATGTTCAAGGGCGTGAGCAACAAGCCCCAGCCCGGCATGGGCGTGTTGCCCAAGGAGTGGCTGCAATCCACCTTTCTGGCCACGGCGGTGCGGCGCAGCTGCAGCGTGGAGGCACTCAACGCGTTCTCGTTGCAGTACGGCGAGCCCGCGGGCGACTCGGGGTTGCGGCGTGCGCTGTCCACCAAGCTGGCGGGTTTGTCGATACAGGCCGCGCCGGAGCAAATCATCACCACCGTGGGCGCCACCAACGCGCTCGATGTGGTGAGCCGCACGCTGCTGCGCGCGGGCGACTACGTGATGGTGGAGGAGCCCGGTTGGGCCATCGAATTTGCGCGGCTCGATTCACTGGGCATGCGCATTCTGCCGGTACCGCGCCGCGCGGAAGGGCCGGACCTGGAGGTGATGGCGCGCTACTGCGAAGCGCATAAGCCCAAACTGTTTGTGAGCGTGAGCGTGTTCCACAACCCCACGGGATTTTGCCTGTCGCCCAGCAGCGCCTACCGCATCCTGCAGCTGGCCAACCAGCACGACTTTCATATCGTCGAAGACGACACCTACAGCCACTTTGCGCCTGAGCACGCCACGCGCCTGTGCGCGCTGGACGGGCTGCAGCGCACCATCTACGTAGGCGGTTTCGCCAAGATCCTGGCGCCCAACTGGCGCGTGGGCTACATGGCCGCGCCCAAGGACCTGGCCGAGCGCCTGTTGGACACCAAGCTGCTGTCCACGCTGACCACACCCGCGCTGCTGGAGAAAGCGCTGGCCTGGTGCATCGACCAAGGCCAGTTGCGCCGCCATGCCGAGCGCATCCGCACCCAGCTGGATGGCGCGCGTGCGCGCAGCGTGAAGCTGGCGCTGGCGCACGGCTGCACCTTTGCGTCCGACCCCGTGGGCCTGTTTGGCTGGGTGGAGACCGGGGTGGACACCGACGCCCTGAGCCAGCGCATGCTGGACGAGGGTTACCTGCTGGCGCCCGGCGCGCTGTTCCACGCCCAGCGCACGCCCAGCAGCCTTATGCGCATCAACTTTGCGTGTACCCAAGAGGCGCAGTTCTGGAAGACCTTTGCGCGGCTGCGCGACGAGCAGCTGGGCAAGGCCACCTCGGTGGCAAAGTAACAACCAAGTTCAAGGGGATAGAAATGGTGACCTGCTATTTGCGCTACGTGATCGACCCCTTCAAGCTCGCCGAGTTTGAACATTACGGCAAGCTGTGGATTCCGCTGGTGGAGCGCTTCGGCGGCCAGCACCACGGCTACTTTTTGCCGTCCGAGGGCGCCAACAACATTGCGCTGGCCATGTTCAGCTTCCCCAGTCTGGCGGCGTACGAGACCTACCGCCAGCAGTCTTTCAACGATGCGGAATGCCAGGCCGCGTTTCGCTATGCCGAAGAGACACGCTGCATCGTGAGCTACGAGCGCACGTTTTTCCGGCCTGTGTTCCGCTAACCCTGGCGGCGTGCCTGGCGCCTGCGAGCCACCGTGCCGACCAAGCCCAGGCCCGCTAGCAGCAGGGCATAGGTTTCGGGCTCAGGCACCGGAGCGCCAATGGCCTGGAATTCGGAAACGGAGGCCAGGCCATCTCCGCCCACAATGCTGATGGAGAATGCGTTGGCCGTGACAGGGCTGGCAAAGGTGGCGCCGCCCATGTCCATGCCCCAGGAACGGTTGGGCGAGATCGTCGCCAGGTCCGCCCAAACATTGGACGCATTGCGGTAGCGGATCAAATAGTCGTCGTTGTTGTCGCCCTGCAAAACCAATGAGCTGACCGAGGACAAGGTAGGCAGGGAGATGGTGATTACATCCGCCCCATAAGCGCCGCCCCAGAACACGGTGCCGATATTCCATTGCTGGCCATTGGCGACAAACGAGCCGTCAACGACGGTGGACAAGGCTGCGGGCGCCGAGCAACACCAGCCGCCGTCGTTGCCAAAACCACTGCCGGTGGTTGTAACGCTGGAGCCCAAAGCCACATTGCTTGCGGCCTGGGATAGAGAAGATACGGCGAGCAATGTGAGCGCGCCCAAAAGCTTTTTCATGAAATTCCCCTGGTGTAAACGGGCGTGAATGCCCGCTCCCTATGGTTTGACGGACTGATGGCCGAATCAATAGTCCGTTGGAGCTAAAACTGTGGGGGCCAGTGGTCGAAGTCGTTACGATTGGTAAATCAACAGCGACACAGGGGAGACAGCGTCATGGCATCTTGCGCGTACTGCAACACCACGATCTTTTTTGGCGGAAAACGGCAGGGCGACCTGCGCTTTTGCAATGCCAGCTGCATGCAGCGCGGTGCGTTGGCCATCACAGCCCGCGCGCTGCCGCAGCCCGAGGTCGACCAGTATGTAGCCCGCGTGCACCGCGGCCAGTGCCCGACCTGCCAAGGTGAGGGGCCGGTCGATGTGCACACTTCGTACCGCGTCTGGTCCGTGCTGTTTATGACATCTTGGTCCAGCCGTCCCAGGGTGTGCTGTCAGGGATGTGGCACCAAGCGCAAGGTCGGCGACACCGTGTTCTCGGTGGTGCTGGGTTGGTGGGGCTTCCCTTGGGGCTTTCTGGTCACGCCCATGCAAATCATCCGCAACCTGTGGGGTGTGGTGAACCAGCCCGACCCCACCACACCGTCCCCCGCGTTGGAGCAAATGCTACGGCTGGAAATGGCGGCACGGGTGGCGCCAGCGCGGAGCAAGTTATTGGATTGAGATGGTGGTTGCTCCTATTTCAGGAGCTACTTGCGCATATTCCACGGGGGCTGGCGCCCTAAAACACCACTAAGCAGAAGCCAGCGAGCGCAGCAGGGCGCGGTTCACTTCGTCGGCGGGCAGGTCGTGGGCTTTGCAGACATCGCGGATGACTTTGGTGGAGCTGCCTTCCAGCGCGCTGGCCACTTGCAGCCAGGGCGCGTAGGGGCCGGTCTGGCCCAGCACGGCCGATGCCACGCGGCCGGGCAGGGGCAGGCGGTGCAGGGCGGCGCCCAGGTTTTCGCCGAGCAGCAAATCCACTTGCGAAAAGATGCCGCACATGAAGACCTCGCGGCGCAGTTCGTCTTCCGCACCCGCGTCGGCCAGCCGCTCCATGATGCGGGCGCGCAGCACCATGGCGCCGCGGATGGGTTGCAGATTGGCATCGCTGCTGGCATGGGGCATTTGCTCCATCAGCCAGGAGCGCAGGCGGCTGTAGCCCATGTTGAGCAGGCCCTGGCGCACGCTGGCGGTTTCGTTGCGCAGGGCCAGTGCGGCGGAATTAGCGAAGCGCAAAAAGCGATAGATCAGCAGTGGTTCATCGCCCATGCGGCGCTCTAGCGCTTCGAGCGATTCATCGGCATCGATGGCGCGAACCAGGTCGCGCATGACCTCGCGCGCGGGCTGGATCTGCTTGTAGCGGTAGGCGTAGAGCATTTCCTCGGTGGGCCAGCCAGCCACACCCCAGACGGCCTGGTGGTCCAGTGCGTGCTCCACCAAAGCCTGGCTGGCCAGTCCCTCGTACAGCGCCCCGGGCACCACGGGGCTGGGCACCACGCCGGCACCACCGCTGCCACCGTCCTGGTTGCGGCGCAGCGCAGCCCGCAACGCGCCCAGGGCGTCTTGCGGGCTCAGCGTGCGCAAGGTTTTGTGAAAGCTGCCCTGCACCTCGGCGTGCGATGCGGCCTGGCCGACTTCGCCGCTCCAGACCAGGCGGCGTCCGCGCTGGTGGGCCTGGCGCACCTGGTTGGCGAGTTGGGTGTCGCCGAGCCAGGCGTCGGGCACTTCCAGCCAGATGCCACCGGGCGGCGCGTGCTCCAGCAGGTCGCTGAGCAGCGCGGGCGTGCGCACGCTGAGCAACTGCGTCTCCTTGCCGGCGGGCCAGAGTTCTTGCAGGGCTTGCAGCAGGTGCTGTGCGTCCACCGCGCTGCCGCTGTACGGGTCGACCCACAGGCGCACGCCGCTGCGCCGGCGCCACTGGTTCCACAGGGGCTGGTACCCCATGGTCACGCTGCCTAGCACCGAGGGGGTCATGGCCTATCCGAGGAAGTTGAACAGCGAGAGCTTTTGCACCTGCGCGTACGACTGCAGCGCCGCGGAGTAGCCGGTCTGCTGGTTCTGGAAGTCGGAGATGCCCTTGATCATGTCCAGGTCTTCTGCGCGCGAGCGGTTGCCCTCTTGCTCGATGTTGCGCTTGTCGTTGTCGGTGGTGATGCGGTCGGCGCGACCCAGCAGGTCACCGGCCTGGCCGCGCACGGCCGACACGCGGGACATGCTGATGTCGATGTTGTGCAGTGCCTGGGCCACGGCCTGGGTGGCGGCGTTGGCATTGGTGGCTTTGCCGATGTCGTTGATGGCGGTGTCCAGCACGCTGAACACGCTGCGCTTGAAGGTCACGTTCACCGTGTCACCCACAGCGGGACTGCCAATCACGGTGGCGCCGCTGTCCTTGTCGGTGGTGGGCGGGATACCGTTGATATTGAACGACAGGCCGGGAATGCCGGTGATGGCGATCTTGGCGTTGCTGCCCGTGGCGTACGAGGCGGTAGCGGCCGACACAATGGGGTTGGTGCCGCTGACGGCCGGGGTCTCGGTAATGTCGTAGGTGACCGTGGTGGTGCCCGGCACAGTGGTGGAGTCCAGCGCCGTGAAGGTGACGGTGTAGCTGGGGTAGTCGGGGTTGCCGGCCGTGGCCTGGGCCAAGGCTGCCGTGCTGGCTACGGTGGCGCTGTTGTTCACTACTACGCCATCGGTGGTCAGCGACCGGCTGGTGGGAATGGAGCCGGTGGTGGTGTTGCCCACGGTGACGTTGAACACGCCGTCGCGCGCGGGTTGGTTCATGAATGCAGCCTCACCATCCAGCGTAAACGGGATGGTGTGCTGGCCGCTGGCCGCTTGGCCGGGCAGGCCGTTGAAGGTGTAGTCCGGCTCCACGGACTGGGGGCCCACAAATGGCGCCAACGCGCTACCCAGCGCGGCAAACAACGGTAGGCCATTGCTGTCTTTTGTGTTGGCCAGTGCCAATATCTGGTCGCGCATGCCAGTCAGTTGGCCGGCAATGGTGCTGCGCTCCGATGCGGTGTACACGCCGTTGCCTGCAGTTACCACCAGTTCGCGGAAGTTTTGCAGAGCGTCGGTGATGTTGCCCAGCGTGCTCTCGGCCGATGCGATGGAGTTGCGTTGCGACTCCAGCGCGCGCTGGTCAGTGGCAATGCGGGCTATGCGGTTCATGGCGCGCTCGGCCTGCGCCGCACCCGTGGGGTCGTCGGCGGCGCTGTTGATCTTCTTGCCCGAGGTCAGGCTCTCTTGCAGGTTGGACAGGGTGGTCTGACGGGTTTGCAGGTTGCGTAGGGTGTTGTCGTAGGCGTTGGCGGACCCGAGCCGGGTGAAGGCGGTAGCGGTCATGCGTGTTCTCCAAGCGTTGGGCGCCTAGCGGCTACCGGGAAAGTCCCTGGATCAGGGTGTCAAAAATGCTTTGGGCGATCTGGATCATCTTCGCCGAGGCCTGGTAGGCCTGCTGGTACTGCAGCAGCTTGGCGGCTTCCTCGTCCAGGTTCACACCGGAGACGCCGGAACGGTCCTTCTCGGCATTGGTGGCAATGTTGCTGGACACCTGGGCCGAGTAGTTGGCGCTTTGCGAGCGGATACCGATCTGCGAGATCAGACCCGCGTAGCCATCGGTTAGCGCGGCGCCGTCAAACATGGCCTTGTCGCGCAGGTCCATCATGGCGCTGGCATTGCCACCGCTGGTGGCCGCAAAGGCGTTCTGGCCTATGGTCACCGTGTCGTTGGTGGCGGGCGAGCCCGTCAGCGTCATCGAAAAGCCCGGGAAGCCGGCCGGTGTGTAGTTGATCGCCTGGCCCGACACGTAGGACTGGCCCGTCACGCCGGCGGTCAGGCCCGTGTTGTCCACGATGTCGTAGGTGGTGCCGCCCACGCCATTGGTAAAGGTGACGGTGTAGCTGGGCTGGGGCACGGTGGCCGCCGTGGTGGCCAGGGTCTTGGCGCTAAGGCTGGCCAGCGCCAGCGATCCAGTGTTGGTGGGTGTGAGTGTGGCGGCCAGCGGCGCGGCCACGGCCAGCGCACGTGGCGTGGAAAACTCGCGCGCCACATTGCTGGCTGAGGTGCTGTAGGGCTTGAGCAGAAAGCGGTCACCCGCGGTGGCACCCGCCGCACCGGTGGTGGTGATGGTCAGACCGTCCAGTGTCACCGGACTGCTCAGGTCCACGGTGCGCACCAGTCCGTCGCTCATGCGCTTCACCGAGGCATTGGGCGGGGTGGTGAAGTTGATCTCGTAGTCGGAAGCCTCCAGCTGGGTGACATCCGCGATCGACAGGGTCATGCTGGCGGCCGAGGTCTGCCCGGTGGCCTGGTAAATGTTGGAGCTGCCGAAGGTGGTGGGCGTAAAGAGGTTGCCGCCCACATTGCCGTCCAGGTCCAGGCCCAGCTTGTGCTGGTCGTTCATGGCGGTGGTGATGCCCATGGTCAGGCGCCCCAGCAGGTTGCGGCCCTCGGCCAGGTCGTTGTTCTGAAAGCGCAGCAGCCCCGAGACTTCGCCACCACCCAGGGTGTTTTCGTCCAGCACCATGGAGCTGCCGTTGCGCGTGATGGCCAGCCGACTCTTCAGCGTGTCCCCAAAGTCGTCAGGCACGATGGAGACAGGTGCCACCTCGGTGCCTAGCACCAGGGCCTGGCTGCCTCCAATGAAGACGCCCACGGTTCCGTCGTCCGCCGGGATGGAGGTGGTTTGTACGTACTGGTTCAGGTCGCGAATCAGTTGGTCGCGCCGGTCCAGCAAGTCGTTGGGTGGCTGGCCGTTGCCCTGGGCGCGCGAGATCTGCTCGTTCACATCGGCAATGTTGTGCGCCAGGGTGTTGATGGCGGTGACCTTCTCGCCGATGGACTGGGCGATGCCGCTTTGCAGGTCGTCCAGGCTTTGCGATGCAGAGCGCAGACGCCGTGCCGTTTCGTCCACACGGGTCAGCGCCACGGTGCGCGCGGTCAGGTCAGTGGGGGCACTGGCCACGTCCGAGAAGGCATTCAGCATGTCGTTGATGCTGGCGCCCACGCCGTCGGTGCCGCCCTGGAAAATATTGGTGAGTTGCGTCAGGTAGTTGGCGCGGGTCACGTCGGCGGCCTGCGTGGTGCTGGCCAATGTGCTTTGGCGGTTCAGAAACGAGTCAAAGTTGCGCTGGATGGTCTGGATGGACACACCCTTGCCCAGATAGCCACCGCCTGTGAACTGGCCTGCCACGGTTTGCAGCACCACCTTTTGGCGTGAATACCCGGCGGTATTCACGTTGGCAATGTTGTTGCCGGTGGTTTGCAGCGCCACCAGGTTGGCCTGGAGGGCCTGCGCGCCGATGTTCAGAATGCCCATGGTGGTCTCCGTTTACACCTGCACGCGGCGCAGTTGCAGCGTGGTGTTGATGGCGCGGCTGAGCTTGGCGGCGTACTCGGGGTCGGTGGCGTAGCCCGCCTTTTGCAGGCCGCTGGCAAAGGCGTGGGCCGAGGTGGTCTGCGTGCGCGCCTGGGCGTAACGCGGGCTTTCCGTGATCATGCGCGCGTAGTCCTTGAAGGAGTCTTCATAGGAGTCGTAGGCGCGGAACTTGGCGACCTGTTTTTGCGCGACGCCGTTGACGTATTCGGTGGTAGTGACCTCGGCCACCTTGCCGGTCCAGCCGGCACCCGCCTTGATGCCAAACAGGTTGAAGGAATTGCCGCCGCCCTTGACCTTGATCTGGTGGCTGCCCCAGCCGGTTTCGTGGCCGGCCTGGCCCAGCATATAGCTGGCGGGAATGCCGGTGGCTTTTTCCACCTTGCTGGCCACATCCGAATGTTTCTTGACAAAGTCGGCTTGGGTCTCGGTGGGCGCACGCTTGGTCTTCACCGGGGTGATCTTGGCGTCCATGCCCAGGTCGGTGGTGGCTGCGGCTTTGGTGGGGCCGGTGCCAGTGGCAGTGGTGGGAGTAGCGCCGGGCATGGTCACGCCCATCTGGCGGGCCAGCTGCTGGGAAATCATGTCCGACAGGCCGCCGGGCTGGCCCGACATTTGCACAGCGAACTGCTGGTCCAGCAGGTCGGCGCCCAGGTCGGTACCAGGGTTGTCCAGCATGCCGGATTTCATCGAAGCGCTGGCTTCCCGCATGCTTTTCACCAGCTCGCGCATGAACAGCGATTCAAACTGCTTGGCCGTCTCCTTGATGGTTTCGGGCGTGGCCTTACTCGCATCGAACTTCAGATTGCTCAGCGACTGGGAGTCCGCCGCCAGGCTCTGCGAGCTGGACAGTGAGGAGGTGCCGTAAATGGATCCGTAGCTCATGTCAGATCACCTCTAGTTCCGCATTCAGGGCGCCGGCCGACTTGATAGCCTGAAGGATGGCCAACAGGTCTTGCGGTGTGGCGCCCAGTGAATTCAAGGCCTTCACCACATCGGTGAGTTGGGCGGCTGCGGGAATCTGGATCAGTTTGCCGGGCTCGGATTTGATGTCGATGTTGGCTTTTTCGGTGACCACGGTTTGCCCGCCCGACAAGGCGCCGGGCTGGCTCACCACCGGGGTGCTGGAGATGCTGATGGACAGGTTGCCGTGCGCAATGGCGCAGGGGCCCAGGGTCACCGCCTGGTTGAGCACGATGGAGCCGGTGCGCGAATTGATGATGACCTTGGCCGCGGCCACCGACGACTCGATGGGTAGCTCCTCCATCTCGGCGATGAAGTTCACGCGGTCATTGGGGTTGCCGGGGGCTTTGACCTGTACGGTGCGGCCGTCCTGCGCTTGGGCAATGCCGGAGCCAAATTTGCGGTTGATGGCCTGGGCCACCTTGCGTGCGGTCTGAAAGTCAGACGAATTCAGGCTCAGGCTAATGCTGTCACCTTCCTGCAGGTTGGTGGGTACGGCACGCTCCACCTGCGCACCATCAGGAATGCGGCCCACGCTGAGGTGGTTGACGGTGACCTTGCTGCCACCAGCCGCAGCGCCAGCACCGGCCACGATCAGGTTGCCCTGGGCCAGTGCGTAGACCTCGCCGTCCACACCCTTGAGCGGGGTGGAGATCAGCGTGCCGCCCTTGAGCGATTTGGCGTTGCCCAGTGAGGAGACGTTGATGTCCAGGGATTGGCCGGGTCGGGCGAAGGCGGGGAGCTGGGCGGTGACCAGCACTGCGGCCACGTTCTTCATTTGCAACTGGGCGACTTGCGCTGCGGGCAGGGTCAGGCCCAGCTGTTTCATGTAGTTGGCCAAGCCCTGCGAGGTGTAGGGCATCTGGGTGGTCTGGTCGCCGGTGCCGTCCAGACCCACGACCAGGCCAAAGCCGGTCAACTGGTTGCTGCGCACGCCTTCGATGGCGGCGACTTCCTTGATACGGGTGGCGGACCAGGCGCCGCCGCTGGCTGCCAGCAGGAAGGCCAGGCACAACCCGCTTAGCCAGGGTCGGCTACGGGGTGTTACAGCGTGGTTCCAGTGTGTCATGTGCAGAGTCGGTAATGGGGACGGTCCGACTGGACCTATTACCCCTCGGCACTATTCTGGAGAACTTTAGAAGGGGTTAAAGCTCAAAAAGAAGCGCGATAACCAGCCAACTGTCTGGGCTTCGCCTTGGGCACCGCGACCCTTGGACTCCACACGCACATTGGCGACCTGCAGTGAGCTGATCACATTGTTGGGTTGCAGCATGCGCGGGTTGACGGTGCCGGTAAAGCGCATCACGTCCACGTTCTGGTTCACGCCGATCTGCTTCTCGCCGGCTACCACCAGGTTGCCGTTGGGCAACACTTGGACGACGGTGGTGGAGATGGAGCCGCTGAAGGTGTTGGCGGCTTCCGTTCCGCCCTTGCCGCTGAAGTCGTTGTCGGTCTTGACACTCATTTCCAGGTTTTTCATGTCCACACCAATCATGCTGGGCAGGGGCGGCGTAATGGCGTTGCTGGCGGATGTGTTGCGGTTCACCGTGGACTTGGACACTTGGCTGGCCGCCAGGCTTTCGACGATCTGGATGGTCACGATGTCGCCGAGTGCGCGGGCGCGGCTGTCTTCAAACGCCGGGCGGTAGGTGGCCAGGTGGAACAGGCTGCCACTGGCCTGCCTGGTTGGCGCGGCGTTGGTGGCCGCAGCCAGCTCGGGTTTGACTTCGGCAAAGTCCACCACGGCCTTGGGCGGAATGCCCTGGCAGGCGCTCAACAGCAGGGTGCTGGCCAGCGTCAGGTAAAAACCGCCTCTAGCCCTTGTGGGATATGCGCTAGCAGCTATTTTTTTCATAGCACACCTCACAGCTGTCCTAATTTTTGCAGCATCTGGTCCGAGGTCTGGATGGCCTTGGAGTTCATTTCGTAGGCGCGTTGGGTCTGGATCATGGTGACCAGTTCCTGCACTACGTTCACGTTGGACGTTTCCACAAAGCCCTGCATCACGGCGCCCAGGCCGTTGGAGCCCGGCACGCCCGCGTTGGGTTGGCCCGAGGCGGCGGTCTCCTGGTACACGTTTTGCCCCTTGGGCTCCAGGCCAGCCGGGTTGATGAAGCTGGCCGTGGTGATGGTGCCCACGGTCTGCGGTGTGGTGGTGCCAGGCACGGTGGCGGATACGGTGCCGTCCTGCGCGATGGACAAATTGGTAGCGTTGGCCGGTACGGTGATGCCGCCTTGCACCAGCAGGCCGGACGAGGTCACTACGCGGCCTTGGTTGTCCAGCTGGAAGGCGCCGTCACGGGTGTAACCGGTGGTGCCGTCGGGCATGGTCACCTGGAAGAAGCCGTTGCCCTGGATGGCCACGTCGAGGTTGTTGTTGGTCTGCTGCAGGTTGCCCTGCGAGAAGGTGCGGCTGGTGGCCACAGTGCGCACGCCCAAGCCCACTTGCAGGCCCGTAGGCAAGGTTGACTGCTCCGAGCTGTTGGAGCCCACCTGGCGCAGGTTTTGGTACATCAGGTCTTCGAATACCGCGTGAGCTTTCTTGAAGCCGTTGGTGGAGACGTTGGCCAGGTTGTTGGAAATCACATCCAGCTGCATTTGCTGGGCTTCCATGCCGGTCTTGGAGATCCAAAGGGAGTTGATCATGGTGTGTTTCCTTCAGGTTAGCCTTGCAAGCCAAGCAATTGGCCGGCCGAGCGGTCGTTGGATTCGGCGGTCTGCATCAGGCGCATTTGCGCTTCAAACTGGCGGGCGGTCTGGATCATGCCGACCATGGATTCGATGGCGTTGACGTTGGAGCCTTCCAGCACGCCCACCTGCACGCGGGCCGTGTCTTCGTTGTTCATGGGGTCGCCCGACAGCGTGCGGAACAGGCCGTCGTCGCCGCGCTTGAGCGGGTCGTCGGCGGTGGGCACGGCCAGCTTGAGCCGACCGATCACGTTGGCTGGCTGGCCGCCCACCTTGGCACTGATGTTGCCGTCGGGGCTGATGGAAAGCTCGGCGCCAGCAGGGGAGGTGATGGCGCCGCCGTCGCTGGACAGCACCTGGCGGCCGTTGCCGGTGGTCAGGGTGCCGTCGGTGGCCACTTCAAAGTTGCCGTTGCGCGTGTAGGCCTCGGTGCCGTCCAGGCCCTGCACGGCAAACCAGGCCTCGCCCATGGCCATGGCGTCCAGGCTGCGGCCCGTGCGTTGGGCCGGGCCCGGGGTGTTCAGGTGACCCGCCGTAGCCTCCACCGCGAACACGCGGGTGGTGGCGCCTTCGCCGCGCAGCGGCACGGCGCGGTAGGTGGCCAGCTGGGCCCGAAAGCCGTTGGTGGACACGTTGGCCAGGTTGTTGGACAGGACGGCCTGGCGGTTGGCCGCCGCGTTGGCGCCCGTCATGGCGGTGTAGATCAGGCGGTCCATAGTGTTCTAGCCTCGGTTAGCGCAGGTTGACCAGCGTGGACATGACCTGGTCCTGCGTTTTGATGGTCTGGGCATTGGCTTGGTAGTTGCGCTGTGCGGTCATCATGTTGACCAGCTCGGCCGTGATGTCCACGTTGGATTCCTCAATGGAGCCCGCACGCGTTTCACCAAACTTGCCAATGCCCGGCTTGCCCAGCACTACGGGGCCGGACTTGAAGGTCTCCAGGTACTCGCCGCCTCCCACGGGCGCCAGGCCCTGCAGGTTGCGGAAGTCGCCCAGGGCAATCATGCCGCCGGTCTTCAGGGTCTGGCCGTTGGAGTAGCTGGTGCTGATCACGCCCTTGCCGTCAATCGCCAGGCTGGTGAATTCGCCCGCGGCATAGCCGTCTTGCGACAGTGCGGTCACGCTGTAGGCCGCGCCAAACTGGGTGACGCCAGAGATATCGACCGTCATGGCGCCTGGGATAAAGCCAGTAGCCTCGTTGGGGTTGTTGGAGGTAATCGTGCCGCCGGGAATCGTTAGCGTAAGGCCTACCGGGCCGGTCACCTTGCCCGTGGCGTCAAACGTCATGGTGCCAATCGGGGTGGTGCTGGTCAGGTCGGTGTAGACGTCCCAGGAATTGGCCACCGTATCGGTCTTCTGGAAGTACAGGTTGGCCGAAGACGCCACACCCTGGGCGTCGTACACGCTGATGGATGTGCCGTAGGTGGCGCGCGGAGAAGGCGTGACACCGGCGGCGACGGCCTGGGTGGCGTCCTTGGCTCGGGCGTCCAGGTTGAACTCGGCCGTGATGGCAACGGTGGCTTTGGCGGGAATTGGGGCGCCGGTGGGCATCACCAGTTTTTGTGGGGTGATGCTGGTGGCCGTGCCTGTGTTGTCGGTGGGGTAGCCCATCAGGAAGGAGCCGGTGTTGGTGATCAGGTTGCCGGTTTTATCCAGCTTGAACTCGCCATCGCGGGTGTAGGCGATGGTGCCGTCGGTCTTGGTGACCTGGAAGAAGCCACCGCCGTTGATGCCCACGTCCAGGCTGTTGCCGGTGATATTGATGTTGCCCTGCGAGAACTGCTGCGCAATGGCCGCCGTGGCCGCGCCGATACCGGCCGCATTGCCGCCGCCCGTGCCCAGCGAGCCGGCCACCAGCTCGGAGAACTCATTGCGTGACGACTTGAACCCCACGGTGCTGGAGTTGGCAATGTTGTTCCCAATGACGTCGAGGCTTTTGCTCGACACATTGAGCCCGGAGAGTCCTGTTTGAAAGCTCATGGCGTGGTCCTTATGGGTGGCGAATTAGAGGATGGCTTTGATGGCGTCGTAGGCAACGGTTGCGCCACTCTTGAGACTGAGGTTCAGGCCGCTGGCGCCAGTGCTGACGGATTCGATGGTGCTGCGGGTCAGGGGTGTGACATCGACCGCCTTGCCGCTCAGCGTTGCGGTGACCTTGAAGACCGGTGTGGTCGTGCCGGTGTAGCTGCTGGCATCCCACTCGAAGTTGTGGCGGCCTTCGGTCTGCGCGCCCATGTTGATGGTGCCCAGCACCTGGCCGCCCTGGGTCAGCACCTGCACGGTGACCTTGTCGGCCTCGCCCGCCAGCTCCAGGCTACCTTTGCCCACGCCTGCGTTCACCGGCAGGGCGTTGCCTTCGGTCAACACCTCGCGGCCGACCATCGAGGCACCCTGCAGCACCTGCATGGACGAAAACTGGGTGGCCATGGATTTCATGGTCTCGTTGAGTTCCTGGATGCCCGACACCGTGTTGATCTGCGCCATCTGGCTGGTCATCTGGGCGTTGTCCATGGGGTTCATGGGGTCCTGGTTGTTGAGCTGGGCCACCAGGAGTTTCAGGAAACGGTCCGTCTGGGCCTGTGCGCTGGTTTGCGTGGTGCCCGTGGTGGATGTGCTTGTCGAGCTAGTGTTGCTTACGCTGGCGACCATGGTGTGTGCCTCTTTGGTTATTGACCCATTTGGAGCGTCTTGAGCAGCAGCGTCTTGGCTGTATTCATGACTTCCACGTTGTTTTGGTAAGACCGCGAGGCCGAGATCATGTTCACCATCTCCTCCACCGGATTCACGTTGGATTGGGTGACGTAGCCGTCCGCATCGGCCGACGGATGGGTCGGGTTGTGCACGCGTTTGAGCGGGTCGTTGCTTTCGCGGATGGAGCTGACCTTGACGCCGGAGGAGGCGTCGGAGCCCATGGGCACGGTCTCAAACACCACCTGGCGCGCCTTGTAGCCCTGGCCATCGGGGCCGGCCACCGCATCGGCGTTGGCCAGGTTGCTGGCCACCACATTGAGGCGCTGCGACTGGGCGCTGACGGCGCTGCCAGATACATTGAAGATGGAAAACATGGACATCGTGGGTCTCCTCAGTCGTGGTCAGAGGCCTACTGGCCCTGAATGGCGCTCAAGATAGTTTTGGAAGAGCCGTTAATGAAGCGGAGGGTGGCTTCGTAGCGCACCGAGTTGTCGACAAAGTTGGCGCGTTCGCGGTCCAGGTCCACACTGTTGCCGTCCATGGCGGGTTGCGATTGCACCGTGTAGTCCAGCTTGGAATCGCCCAAAGTGCTGCTGCCGTTGGCACTTGGCAGGGGAATGTGGCGGGCATGGGTGGTGCCATCGCTGGATAGGCCGGCGCCGCTGCTGGTGGTCAGGCGCACGCTCTGGCTGTCACCGATGGCTTCGCTCATGGCCTGCTTGAAATTCACATCACGCCCGGAGTAGCCCGGCGTGTCGGCGTTAGCGATGTTGCTGGCAATGACGCGTTGACGTTCGGCGCGGAGCACCAAAGCTTTCGCTTGAAAGTCCAGGGCGTTGGTCAAATTGGCAAACATGGGCTACCTCGGCTAAGGGCGTCCTGTCCAGACAGAGGGGTCGGGATGGGGGCGTGCGGCAATTATGGGAAAAGCTTTAATTTCTTAGCGGAGGAATAGCGGGGGGATTGGCCTGCATTTGGCGGGTTTGTGCTGGCGAGGGGCTGCCTATAGTTGCTGCAACTTAGGAGTGCCGCCATGTCCCTGTGCTTGCGATTCGCGCGTTTGCTGCCCCGCAGGCTGCGTGGCGGCTTGGCGTTGGCCGTGCTTGTCGCGGCGCCCGTGGCTTGGGCGCAGGACATGGCGTTGGGCGATTTGCAGGTGCTCGCGCAACGCTGGGTACGAGACACCGTGGCCAAAACCAATGCCGACAACCCCGGCCTGCGCATGGAGTCGACCGTGGGCGCGCTGGACAGCCGCTTGCGGTTGGCGGTGTGCGGCAATGTGGAGGCGTATGTTCCGCCTGGTGCCCGCCTGTGGGGCCGCAGCAGGGTGGGCTTGCGCTGCGCTGACGGTATCGGCCGCTGGAATGTGTCTTTGCCCGTGGTCGTCAAGGCCGTGGGCCCAGCCTGGGTGCTGAAGAGCCAGGTGGCGGCGGGTGCCACACTGGCGGAGTCGGATGTGATCGAGGCCGAAGTTGACTGGGCCGAAGAACCATCGGCGGTGTTGCAAGAGCGCCCCTTGTGGGTGGGACAAACGGCGACCCGCCTGCTCAGCGCGGGCCAGGCTTTGCGCCAGGGGATGGTGAAGCCGGCGCAGGTATTCCAGGCCGGCGCCTCGGTACGGGTGGTCGCCCAAGGCCCCGGGTTCCAGGTGTCCAGCGATGCCCAGGCTCTGTCGGCTGGGGTGGTGGGGCAACAAGCCCGGGTGCGCATGGACAACGGACGGGTTACATCGGGCATGGTGCTGGACGTTCGTACAGTCAGAATTGACCTTTGAGTCCAACTTCCTGTGCAAAGAACCCTAAAGTCCGTCATGATCTGGCCGATAACAATCCCACGAGGCTGCGCTTATCGCGGCTTTGGAGAATGCCATGAAGATAGGTCAACCCTCAGATATCCCCTCGTCCGTCACGTCCACGGTGTCCGGTGCTGCCCAAAAAGCGGCCCAGAGCAGCAGCGCCAGCACGGCCGCGACCAACAGCGCGGCCGAAGGCACGCGCTCTGCGGGTGTGGCCGTCACCGTGTCCACGTTGGCACGTTCTCTGGAGAAACCCGAACGCAGCGATGCGGATGTGGATACCCAGAAAGTGGCTTCCGTGAAGGCGGCCATCGAAGACGGAACCTATGTGGTGAACGCCGAGGCGATTGCCGACCAACTTCTTTCCAACGCGCAGGAAATGCTGAACCGCACCACGCGGTAAATCCAGCCTGCGCACTATCCACAGTGCGGAGGTTTCAGGATGTCTAAGGATTCACCATCGCGGTTTGATGCGCTCGAGCAACAGTTCGGCGCCGTAGCGGCGGCCCTGCGTGATGGCGACACTTCCCAGCTAGAGTCTCTGAGCAGCCAGCTACAGCAAATGACGGTGGAGTTTGCGCGTGAGTTGGAGGCTTTTTCGGCCAAGTCTGGCATTTCCTCGACCCAGTTGCGCCGCGCCAAGGCTCTCAGCCAGGGATTTCCCGTGTTACGTGAAAGCCTGTTGCGCCGGCAAGCCTTGGTGGACCAGGCTCTGCAGGTAGTGGTTCCCGCTACCCAAACCCAGACCTATGCAGCCCCGACAGCCAGCCCTTACGGGGCAGGCCCCAAGGCCTCGGGCCGTTTCCAAAGCTTCACCGCCTAAGAGCTACCAAGCGGTTCCACTGGTTTAGTGGGATCGCATTTTTGCCCGCAGCCGGGCGATGGACTGGCTGTGCAGCTGGCAAACACGTGACTCGGTCACTTCCAGCACCGCTGCAATTTCCTTGAGGTTCATGTCCTGCTCGTAGTACATGCTCATGATGAACTGCTCGCGTTCGGGCAGGGCTTTGATGGCTGTCACCAGGGACTGGCGCAAACGCATGTCGCGCAGCATGTTCAGCGGATCGGCATCGTTGTCGGCTACGTGGCGGTCCAGGAAGGTGTCGTCGTCTTCGTTGCGCCGCGTCATGTCTTCCAAGTACACGAGCTGGGTGCCTCGTACCTTGCCCAGCAGGCTTTGGTATTCAGCCAAGCCCATTCCCAGTTCCGCTGCAATTTCGGATTCCGCGGGGCTGCGGCCCAGCACATGCTCCAGCTTGCGCATCGCGACTTCGATTTCCTTCTGGCTCTTGCGGGAGCCGCGCGACATCCAGTCGTTCTCGCGCAGCTCATCGAGCATGGCGCCGCGAATGCGCTGGGTGGCAAAGGTTTCAAACTGCACACCCTGCGAGGCCTCAAAGCGGGTGAGTGCATCGGACAGTCCAATCAGCCCGACCTGGATCAGGTCATCCACTTCCACGCTGGCGGGCAGCTTGGCCATCATGTGGTGGGCCAGGCGACGCACCAGCGGCTGGTACTGCTTGATCAGAGCGGTACGGTCCAGCTGTCCTTTGGCGGAGTACATCAGTGTGCCCCTGTGGGGTAGTGGTGGCGCATCGTAGGCGCATAGGGGCGGTGTGGCGCGGACCAGCCACTGTTCAGTGCCATGGCATTTTCCAGCAGACCCAGCACCAGCCGACCGATGCTAGCCGAGGGGCGCTCATCGGTGGTCGGAGCCGGGATGTTCAGGGCGTTCACTTGGTAGTTCAAAAAATATTTGGCGCAGTCGTTCAAGCTGGTGGGCATGCGGTTCTCGGACACCGGTGTTTTGGCTCGCACATTGTCCACCACATTGACAATGGTAGGTTCCAGTGCACCTTTGAGCAACAGGCGTTTGAGGGCTAAATAGCTGGTCAACAGCGAGGTTTTGGCTGTCGATACGGCCAGCACCGGGCGTACGCCGCTGCCGTGCAGTAAGTGGGCCAGTGTTTGCGCCGTGCTGTACGCAATCACCACACTCTCGTGGGGGAATAGTCCCCCCGCATCGATCAGGGAATGCATGCCCGTAGCGCTGCCGCTGGCCAAGGTTTGCAGCCCTAGCCGTGCCGGCAAAACCGTCCACGAGGGCGCATCGGAGACGGGTGGTGGCGCCATGGAGTAATCAAACAGCTGGGCCAAGCCCGGGTTGTCCGGGGTTTCCAGCACTGTGCCGTCCAGCACTGTGACCGGGTGACCGAACCCAACCAAGGCATTGCACAGTTGCAGCAACAGTGGAAGTTCCACCTGCTCGTCACCATGGCTGACCATGGCGATGAGCTTGGGCGCAGGCACGACTGCCAGGTCCAGCAGACCTGCAGCCTGGTTGATCGGGTGATCAAGCATCCAAGCGCCCCTGGCCGGTGGCCGCGTTGCTGGACTGGCTGAAGAAGAAACCCAGGTCGCTGGCCTTGGGGTCGTAGGCCGATACGCCGGCGGTGCGCATGGACATGCGAACCAGCTTGGCCGCGACAGCGGGTTCCCAGTCTTCAGGCACGCGCTGCCCGTTGGTCACGCCGCGCAGCACCAGCTGGTGCCGGATGACGGCGTCGAGGGCGGGGCCGAGTTTCACGGCCTCGTCGGTCTTGGACAGGATGGCTTGCAGTGTGGTTGGGGTTTTGAAGCATGACACAGCCTCTTCCAAAGTGTCCCCATGGCCCCCCGCATTGAGCACCAGCAGGCGTTTGATCTTGGGTAGGTCCAGCAGCTCCATCAGTTCGCGCTTGCGCGGGTCGCGTGGGGCAATGCCAGTGGTATCAATCAACACCATTTTTTTGTTGGCCAGCAGCCCCAGCAGGTCTTGCAGCGCGGCTTTGTCATGCGCCAAGTGGGCCACTACGCCCAGCATCTTGCCGTAGGCGCGCAGTTGCTCATGGGCGCCCACGCGGTAGGTGTCCAGTGTGATCAGGCCTACGCTGCCAGGGCCATGTGCGCGGGCACACTGACCGGCCAACTTGGCGGCGGTGGTGGTCTTGCCCACGCCGGTGGCGCCGATCAGGGCAAACACGCCGCCTTCTTCGTGCAGGGGCGGGTTGCTGGCATCGGTGCGCAGGTTGCGCTCCAGCACGTCCATCACCCAACGTACCGATTCCGCCGCATCCATGTCTTCAGGCATGCGCTCCAGAATCGTGCGAGACAGTGTGGGCGAGTAACCCGCACGAATCATCTTCAGCATCAGGTTGGACTGGATGGGGTTTTGTCGCGCTTGGCCCAGCCAGTTCAAGGTGTTGAAGCGGTCTTCAATCAGCTCCTTCATGGCGTGCAGCTCATCCATCATGTTTTGCGGCACGGCAGGGGCGGGCGTATAGCTTGGCGGTTTGCGCGCTGGCATGGGCCTTGGGGCAACAGGGGCTTCCACGTCCATGCTGATGCGCTTGAGCGCGGGTGCTTGGGGCGGTTCTGGCGCTACGGGCGGCGGCAGGATGGTGGTTTGAGGTTGGGTTTGCGCGGCCTCGTGCCGGCGGCGCATCATGCGCTCGCGCACATAGTCCTGGAACGACAGCGTGCTCATGGCCAGTTGCTCCGCATCGTCCTCCACTTGGCTTGCCACATCCTGGTAGCTGGGTGGCGTGCTGTTGCGCGGTGCGGGTTGTTGTTTGTTTCCCCCCGAGCTACCGGTATTTTGGTTCAGCGTGGCCAGAGTATCTTCGGCGGTGGCCACCACTTCCACGCCATTTTCAGTGGGGCGGTTGGACAAGATCAGCGTGCCATCGCCAAAGGCCTGGCGTGCTTTGGCAAGGGCTTCGCGGGAGGTGGCGGCGGTAAAGCGTTGGATGTTCATGGTGTTGCGCCTCTCAAAATCGGGCCGATGCGGATGGTGTGGGTTTCAGGTATTTCGCTGTGGGCCAGCACTTGCAGGCGGGGGGCAACGCGCCGCACTAGGCGTGCAATGGACCCGCGGATCTGGTCTGGCACTAGCAGGCAGGCCGGTACACCAATTTCTTCCTGTTTCAACGCGGTTTCTGCAGCCGTGCGGGTCAGCATGTCGGCTACGCCGGGGTCTAGCGCGGGGCCGGACGCACCGCCCAGGGCCTGTACCAACAGCCGTTCCAGGCTGGGGTCGATGGCAATCACATTGAGTTCGCGGGTGGGGCCATAGATCTGCTGCACGATGGCGGGTGACAAGGCCACGCGTACGCGGCGTGCCAGCTCGACCGGATCTGTGGTGGCGGTAGCGTGCTCGGCGATGGATTCGATGATGGTGCGGATGTCGCGGATATGGACCGATTCGTCCAGCAGCAGTTGCAGGACCTTTTGGAAGACAGCCACCGAGACCATCTTGGGGACGACTTCTTCGATGAGTTTGGGGGCCAGCTTTGCCACGTGTTCCACGAGTTGTTGTGTTTCTGTCCGGCTTAGCAACTTGGCAGCCTGGACTTGCATCAAGTGTGACAAATGGGTGGCCATGACGGTCTCGGAATCAACCACGGTAAATCCGGCCATTTGCGCCGCTTCCTTTTGGCGTTCATCAATCCAGTGTGCGGGCAGGCCAAATGCGGGGTCAGTAGTGGCAGCGCCGATGAGGGGCGTGGTAATGCCACCGGGGTTGATGGCCAGGTACATGCCGGGGAAGGCTTCACCTTCTCCTACGATGACACCGCGCAGCGTGATGCGGTAGGCACTGGGCTTGAGCTCCAAGTTGTCGCGCACATGCACGGCGGGCGGCAGGAAACCCACCTCTTGCGCAAACTTGCGGCGCACGCCCTTGATGCGGTTGAGCAAATCGCCCTGACGGGTCTTGTCCACCAGGGCAATCAGGCGGTAGCCCAGTTCCAGGCCCAGTTGGTCCACGGGTTGAAGGTCGTCCCAAGAGGCTTCGCCGTCCGGTGCGGGAGCGGGGGCCTGGGCTTGTGGATCCACTGGCTCGGGCTTGTGCGATAGAGCCCACGCGCCATAGCCCAGGATGGCCGCGATGCTCAAGAACACCAGGTGCGGCATATTGGGAATGATGCCCACCACGAACATGATGAGCCCTGTGATGCCGAGTACCCGTGGGGACACAAACATCTGCCCCATGATCTGCTTGCCGATGTCCTTGTCCTTGCCTACGCGGGACACCACCATGGCGGCGGCCACCGAAATCAGCAGGCCTGGAATTTGTGCGACCAGGGCGTCACCGACGGCCAGCAGGATGTAGGAGTTGGCGGCCTGGCTGGCAGTCAGGTCGTGCTGCAGGATACCGACGGCAAAGCCGCCAAAGATGTTGATCAACAAGATCAGGATGCCGGCCACGGCATCGCCGCGCACAAATTTGGAGGCGCCGTCCATGGAGCCGAAAAATTCGGCCTCTTCGCCAATTTCCGCACGGCGGCGTTTGGCTTCTTTTTCGTCGATCAGGCCTGCATTCAGATCGGCATCCACGGCCATCTGTTTGCCGGGCATGGCGTCCAACGTGAACCGCGCCGACACTTCGGCAATACGTTCGGAGCCTTTGGTCACTACGACAAAGTTGATCACCACGAGGATGGCAAACACGATCAGGCCCACGGCAAAGTTGCCGCCAATCAGGAAGTGGCCAAACGCCTCGATCACCGCGCCGGCGGCGCCTGCGCCGGTGTGGCCTTCGAGCAGCACTACGCGGGTGGAGGCCACGTTCAGCGACAGGCGCATCAACGTGGTGAGCAGCAGAACGGAAGGAAAAGCCGCAAAATCCAGCGGGCGAATCATGTAAGCCGCCACCATCATCACCATCAGCGCCACGGCGATGTTGATGGTGAAAAAAGCGTCCAGCAAGATGGGGGGCAGTGGCAGCACCATCATGGCCAGAATGGCGACGACTAGGATAGGGGCGGCCGCACCCTGCATTACGGTGGCATTGCTGCCAAACCATTGCTGCAGGTTTTTGATTTGGGCGTTCATGCCGTTTCAGCCTTCAAGGTTTTAGACAGGGGATCCAGCTCGGGCGGCACAAAGGGCTGCGGTACTTCTTGTGGCATCACACCTTCGCCACGCAGGGCGGCACGCAGGCGGTACACATAGGCCAGCACCTGCGCCACAGCGGTGTACAGCGCAGAGGGGATGTCCTGGTCCAGCTCTGCATTGGCGTAGAGCGCACGCGCCAGCATGGGGGACTGCAGTACGGGAATGGAATGCTGTTTGGCCACATCGCGAATCTTCATGGCCAGCAGGTCAGCACCTTTGGAGATCACACGCGGGGCGCGCATGGATTTTTCGTCATAGCGGATGGCTACGGCAAAGTGGGTGGGGTTCATCACCACGAAGTCGGCTTTCGGCACGGCGTTGACACTGCTTCTTTGTGCCAGTTCACGCTGCTTCTGGCGGATCTTGCTTTTGATCTGAGGGTTGCCGTCGGACTCTTTGCCTTCTTGCTTCACTTCCTGGTGGGACATCTTCATCTGGTCTTTGTGCAGGAAGGTTTGCAGCGGCACGTCCACCATGGCCGCCATCAGCACCACCAATAGCATCAAGCCCAGACCACCGGTCAGCCACTGTGTCAGGTGGGCAATGGCGGCGCTGGATGGTTGCATCAGCAAGGACGCCATTTCCTGGAAACCAGAGGTCAAAAACGAGGTCGCAATGGCAAACAAAATGCCTGTCATGGCGACCATCTTGGCTGTGTTGAGCAGCTTCTTTTTGGAAAACAGATTGGAGAAGCCGGACAGCGGGTTCAGGCGGGAAAAGTCCGGCATCAAGGGCTTGAGGCTGTTAACCCAGCCACCCGAGGCCACGGCAGCCACGATGGCAGCGGTGGTGACGATGGCGGCGAACGCGACGCAGCCGGCAATACCAATGGTGGTGGTATCGCTCAAACGCTGCAGCATGGTGCCGGGGCGCATGACGATGGCGGCATCAAACGACAGCTGCTGTGCCATGCTGAGCTTGAGCTGGTCGAACAACACGGGGGACAGGACGAGAACCGCGATGGCACCGGCGCCCAACACCGCGAGGTGGGAAAGATCTTCGGAGCGGCTAACCTGGCCGTCTTCGCGCGCTTTCTTGAGCTTGCGCTCCGACGCCGGGAGGTTGCGATCTTGACTGCCTGAGTCCATGGTGAAGAAGCTCTCTAGTTCTCACCATTGTCGCAACCGACCTCCTGAACTAAAGGGCAATAAGCGGGGCAATCCTCCGCTTATTCAAGAAGATTTCAGAAGCCCAAACTTGCCAGCAAATCGTCCACCTGAGATTGGTCGGTGACCACCTCCTGGTTGGCCTGTCCGTCCACCACGGGGCCGGCCAGTGCAGGGGTGTATTCCTGCACGGTGGCAGCGCTCACCTTGGCTTCTGCGGGAGCGGTTTGCAGTAGCAACAGCACCAGCTGTTCTTCGATGGTCGCTGCCAGTGTGACCACCTTGGCAATCACTTGGCCGGTCAAGTCGTGGAAGTCCTGCGCCATCATGATTTCGGTCAGGTGGTTGTCCACCTTCTTGCTGGATTGCTCCACATCATTGATGAAGTTCATCACATGGCCCTTGGCGACAGCGCCAACGGGGTCTTTGACGATCAATGCGCCAATGCGACGGGTCTCCGCCGCAATGTGGTCGTGTTGGGCCTTGGCCTGGTCAACCTGGTTGAGCACCTTTTCGGCAGCTTGACCGGTCAGGCGGGCGATGTAGGACAGGCGGCTTTTCGCGTCTGGCAGTTCGCCAGCCCAGTCTTTGACTTTTTCGGCCAAGCCCAAGCCATTGAGCGAGTCATGCAACTGGCGCGTGAGTGCGCCTAGCTGCTGGTGGACTTCGACCGTGGAGAGTGCGGGTGCTGGAGTGGAAGCGTCTGACATAGTTACTTCAGTCCCGTCTTGGTCAGGATGTGGTTCACTTTGTCTTCCAGTGTGGCCTTGGTAAACGGTTTGACGATGTAACCCGCGGCACCTTGTTGGGCAGCCAGCACGATGTCTTCCTTGCGAGCTTCCGCGGTCACCATCAGCACGGGCAGGTGCTTGAGCTTGTCGTCTTTTTTGATCTCGGCCAGCAACTGAAAGCCATTCATGTTGGGCATGTTGATGTCACTGACTACGAAGTCAAAGGTGCTGTTGCGCAGCTTTTGCAGCGCGGCTACGCCGTCTTCGGCTTCGTCGGCATCTGCATAGCCGCTTTCCTTGAGCAGGTTGCGCACGATTCTCCGCATGGTGGAGAAGTCATCAACAATGAGAAAGCGCAGTTCTTTGGACATAGATAACCTTTTGCCGGGCGATTTTCGAATTTCTGTAAGTATGACCGAATTTTCGCAGAGTTATGGGGGCGATTTTGCCCCTGTAGCCACTGCGGGACCAGCGGTTTCCGTCTCCATTTCCGGCACTGCGACCTTGGTGCCCAAGAGCCGTTCTTCCGCCTCTTTGGTCATCACCAGGATGCTGATGCGTCGGTTGCTGGGGCTCAAGGGGTCGTCAGGTTCCAGCGGCACACTGGAGGCCATGCCTACCACGCGGGCCAGCTTGTCTTCGGGCATGCCGGCCGCAATGAGTTCCCGGCGGGATGCGTTGGCGCGATCAGCTGACAGCTCCCAATTGCTATAGCCCCGCGCAGCATTGCCATAAGCCTGCCGGTCGGTGTGGCCGTCGAGGCTGATCTTGTTGTCCACATCGGCCAGGGTGAGTCCGATTTCACGCAGGATGTCTCGCATATAGGGTTTGACCGTGGCGCTGCCGCTGTCGAACATGGGGCGGCGCTGGTCGTCCACGATCTGGATTTGCAGGCCGTCCGGGGTGATTTCGAGCTTGATTTGCGAGCTGAACTCCGCCATCTTGGGGTTGTTAGAGATGGTGGCTGCAATTTTGGCTGCCAGGGCGGCCAACGCTTTCGCATCATTCTTGGCGCGCTCGATCTTGGTCTGCTCGCCCGACATCTTTTTGGCGGTCTTCTCGGTACCGTCGCCGCGGCGCGACTGGCCAGCTTGCTGGGTCAGGTCATTGCCGCCGCCGGTGATCACGCTGTTGCTGGCACCCGCACCAGCGCCGCCTTGCATGGCGACTTTGAGAGGCGATTGAAAGTAATCGGAAATTCCCTTCTTGTCGCCTTCCGATGTGCTTCCGAGCAGCCACATCAGCAAGAAGAACGCCATCATGGCGGTCACAAAGTCGGCATAAGCGATCTTCCAGGCGCCGCCGTGCGCAGCGTGGCCGCCTTTCTTGACCCGCTTGATGATGATGGGCTGAAGCTTCTTGGCGTCTCCGGCCATGCTCAGGCGCCCCCGCGCTTACTTTTTCTTGACATACGCTTCCAGCTCGGCAAACGTGGGGCGCTCTGTGGAGTACAGAACTTTGCGGCCGAACTCAATGGCAGTGGAAGGGTTGTAGCCCTGCATGCTGGCCAGCAGCGTGGTTTTGATGCACTGCAACTCCTTGCCGGCTTCTTCCACTTTTTGCTCCAGCAGGCCGCCCAGCGGTTCGGCAAAGGCGTACGCCAGCAAAATGCCCAAGAAAGTACCGACCAGCGCAGAGCCGATCATGCCGCCCAGCACGGCAGGAGGCTGGCCCACCGAGCCCATGGTGTTCACCACACCCAGCACCGCCGCCACAATCCCGAAAGCGGGTAGGCCGCCAGCTATGCGCTGGATGGCGGCGACGGCCGCGTGTTCTTCGTGGTGGTGGGTTTCGATCTCGCTGTCCATGAGCGACTCGATCTCGTGGGCGTTCAGGTTGCCCGACACCATCATGCGCAGGTAGTCGGTGATGAACTCCACCACGTGGTGATCGGAACCTACGGTGGAGTATTTTTTGAAGATTTCGGACTGCTCGGGCTCTTCGACGTCTTTTTCAATCGCCATCAGCCCTTCTTTGCGGGCTTTTTGCAGGATGTCGAACATCAGCGCCATGAGTTCCATGTAGCGCGCCTTGGTGTACTTGCTGCCTTTGAAGCAGGCACCCAAGCCCTTCATGGTGGACTTGATCACCTTCATCTGGTTGTTGGCCAAAAAGGCGCCCAAGGTCGCCCCCCCGATGGTGAGCATTTCGAAGGGGAGTGCGTGCAACACCACACTGATGTTGCCCCCGTGCGCGATGAACACGCCGAACACGCAGCCAAGAACAACCAGCCAGCCGATGATTACGAACATAGGGACATTGTGACAGGGAAGCCAGGGGCTTCATGGGTTGAACAGCCTGGCTTTTCAGGGCCGTCTCTATCATATCGTCGCCTAGTCCGCTGTCTTGAGTTTTATATCAAAATGACCTCCAGCCCCCGTAGATATTGCGCAAGAAGCTATTAAATTAATAGCGCCTAGTGCAGTAGGATGCCGCCGGCGGTAGAGCCTTTGCCGGCCCGTGCGGGGGGGGTGCACAGCCCGCACTCAAAGTGGCGGGAGTTTTCATAGGCTTCGGAGACAAAGTGACCGCCGCACTTGGAGCACTTGGTCATGGATAGCATGTTGTTGTCGATGAACTTCACCAGGCGCCAGGCGCGGGTGATGGAGAGCAGGGGCTCGACACCGCAGGCGGCGATCTGCTCGGTGTACAGCCGGTAGGCGGCCATGATGGCATCGATGTCCTCCATGGCGCTGACCTTGCTCAGGTACTCGTAGGTGTTCTGAAACAGCGACGCATGGATATTGGGCTGCCAGGTGAGGAACCATTCGGTGGAGAAGGGCAGCTGACCCTTGCTGGGAGAGCGACCGGCCACCTCTTTGTACAAGCGCAGGAGACGCTCGTAGGACAGGTCGGTTTCGCTCTCCAGCACCTGCAGGCGGGCGCCCAGCTGGATCAGGGAGACTGCGCGCTCGACTTGCTTGGAGTCGTTCAAAACACTTTTGGTGGCCATGGGGTGCTCCTGCGGGGTGGGGTGCTTAGACGGCTTCGGCGAAACGGCCGGCCATCAAAATGCTGGCGTGCAGCTTGGTGGTGGCGTCGTTGTCCACCTTGTTGGTCGAGTGGTTGGTCAGCAGGTTCCAGACGATGTCGTCGTCCACCCGGAAGCGGCACAGCAGCATGTTGCTCGATGCAATGCGCATGATTTGTGCGGGGGAGAGGGCGGTAATCATGTCCGCGGCTTCCTCCGACATGCCCAGGCGAAACAGGGCTTCAGCCTTGTCCTTGCGGATCAGGCTTTGGGCCAGCATCAGGTAAGTCATGTTGGCTTCCCGGATCTGCGCCAGTAGTTGTTCGTCGTTCATATTCGGCTCCTGGTGAGGGCAATTCGTGTGAATCACCATGGAGCGAATTCTGGTTGTCAGGCCTCAAAACTTGAATCAGAAAAAGACTAATCCGCGTGTCAGAAACGCAGACGCGCCCTGTAGGCGAACTTCCTACAAGCGCAATGCAAGCAGCATGGAATGGCCCGCAGCAAAGGGGCGTGGGCGGTCCGTTGAGGACGCGTACTCATGGGTTGTCGGCAGCATGGGCTGCAAACTTGAGAACTTAATTTAAGCGTGCGACAGACGTACCTGTCCCACGGTCGCCATCCGATGGATGGTTCCCTCAAAGAGGGCCGCTCTATCAGCCCTTAAGCAACTGCAACACAGACTGTGGCAACTGGTTGGCCTGCGCCACCATGGCGGTACCGGCTTGCTGCAGAATTTGCGTGCGCGACAGGTTGGCGGTTTCCATCGCAAAGTCCGCGTCCTGGATACGTGAGCGTGAGGCACTCAGATTTTCCGATGTGGTTTGCAAGCTGCTGATGGCGGTTTCGAAGCGCGACTGCAGGGCGCCGAACTTGGCGCGCTGGGCGGAGATCACCGAGAGGGAGGAGTCCACGGTCGACAGCGTGCGGGTGGCGGCTTCTACTGTGGATACATCCATGGTGGATGCGGATTGCAACTCGCTTGCGGAGTTCGCGGTCGAGAAATAGCTGGCGCCAGTTCCTGTGCTTTCCCCGTTGGTGTTGCTGACACTGAAGCTTCCGTTGGAATCCAGGGTCAAGGCGCCCACAACATATGCGCTGCCGCCAGCGGCCATTGAGACAACGGCTGGTGTTGTCGTTACGACGGCGGGCGGGATGGGGCCCACGGGGGCATTAACAACATCGAAGGTGCCAACCGATGCAGCTGCGCTATTGATCTGAATGTCGGCGCCCGAATCGTTGGTCAGCGTGATGCCGGTACCAGCGGCATTTAGCTTCGCGGTGATGCCCGTTTGGGAGGACTTGTCGTTGAAAGCAGTAACTGCTGCAGCCAAGCCGTCGTTGGTATTGAGGGTGGTACCGATATTGAAACCGATCGTTACCGGGGTGGCTGCCGGGTTGTTGGACACCACGGTGAGCGAATAGCTTCCAGCTGTTGTGAAGTTGTTGATGTCAACCTCGGTGCGCGCGGTTGCCGTTACCCCGGTAGTGCCAGCTTGGGCATTGATGGATGCAGCCACGAGTTTGGCGCTATCCCCAATGTTGACGCTCACGTTGGCCGTGCCTGTGGCGCCGCTCACGACCAGCGTATCTGCGGTTGTGACGGGGCTGGTGCTGCCGGTGACCGCTGTCGACGGGTTGGTGCCTGCGCTGGTGGTGCCCAGTACCAAGTCACCGGTTCCCCCTGTGCTGGAGGCGACCGAAGAGCCAATCCGGTTATTGCCGTATTTCGTGGTGCTGAAATTGGCGGTGGTGGCAATGATGGTCTGGTTGGCATTGGCTCCGACCTGGAAGGTGGCGGAGGTGAAGGAGCCATCCAGAATGTTCTGGCCGTTGAACTGGGTGGTCTGCGCGATGCGGTTGAGTTCGGCCGTCAGTTGGCTGACTTCGGCGTTCAGGGCGGCGCGGTCCGAAGATGAGTTCGTTGCGTTAGCCGACTGCACCGCCAGTTCGCGGACGCGCTGCAGGATGCTGGAGGCACTGCCCAATGCGCCTTCGGCCACTTGCGCCAGCGAAATGCCGTCATTGGCATTTCGGGCGGCTTGGTTGACGCCGCGGATCTGCGAGGTGAAGCGCTCACTGATGGCCAACCCGGCAGCATCATCCTTGGCGCTGTTGATGCGCAAGCCAGAGGACAGGCGGGCCATGGAGGTGCTCATTGCCGACTGCGAACTGCTCAGGTTGCGTTGCGCAGTCAGCGACTGAACGTTGGTGTTGATGGTTGAGGCCATTGCGGAACTCCTAAATAAAGTGAATCAGCGTCGCCGCCGATTGCATAGCCTGCTAGCCCGCAGACAATCAGTAACGATGGGTGAATTCTGGAGAAGCCCTCTATTGGCATATGGGCAATAAGCACGGCAAAAGGCGGCTAAATTCCTGGTGCTTCGGCAATCTTGATAGGGGTAAACCCTTGAATGCATGAATTGCCCGGCAAACCCCCTGCTAATTCAATTTCCGTCGGCTGGACTGCGTGTTAAGCGCGCTTTGAAGTGAAGTTGCTAAAGTTTTCTGGGATTGACCCGAAAACAAATGCAACGGGCCTTAGCGGGCCTGTCGTCCGGAAGGCGCCACTGTGGCGCACCGGTCATGGCGGCCAGTAGCGATGCTGGCGTTGAGATCGGCATTTCGCCGGATTTACAGGTTCTTACCAGGAGTTATCACATGACCGCAACCATCAACACCAACATCAACTCGTTGACAGCGCAACGTAACCTGACCAATAGTCAGGCGTCGTTGAGCACGTCCATCCAGCGCTTGTCGTCGGGTTTGCGCATCAACAGCGCCAAGGATGATGCGGCTGGCTTGAGTATTGCTGAGCGTTTTACTTCCCAGATTCGTGGTCTGAGCCAAGCCGCCCGCAATGCCAACGATGGCATTTCTCTGGCCCAAACGGCTGAAGGCGCCTTGGGCGCATCTAGCACCATCCTGCAGCGTATTCGTGAACTGGCAGTGCAATCAGCCAACGCCACCAACTCCGCGTCGGACCGTGCAGCGCTGAACGCTGAAGTTAGCCAACTTGGTTCGGAACTGAATCGTATTGCCCAGACTACGCAGTTCAACGGTCAAAACATTCTGAACGGCAGCTTCACCTCCGCAGACTTCCAAGTGGGAGCCAATGCGAACCAGACTATTACGGCGACAACTGCCAATTTCACGACCAGCAAATACGGTAACAATCGTCAAGGTTCTGTGGTGGCTGGTGCTGTGACTGCCAACAAGGCCAAGGGCGACTTGAATGTGGGTGGCACTGCCACCATGACCGCATCCTCTGCTGTTGCATCGGCTGCTGCCACTGTTGTCAAGGGTAGTGCAAACTCTTCTATCGTTGCCGACGCCGCTTTCAAGATCGATGGCGCGCTGGGCAGTGCAACGCTGGCCATTGCACAAGGTGACAGCGCGAAAACCGTGGCGGCGACCATAAATAATAAAACCGGCACGACTGGTGTTTCTGCGTCAGCGCGTACTGAGATCGCGATAGGTGACTTCCAGGCCAGCTCTAGTTACTCGCTCGAAATCGTGTCGGACAACACCACTGCGGTGACTGTGGCTTTTACGTCTGGCGCAGCAAACAATGCTGACGGCCTAGCCTCCGCGATCAGCGCCATCAACGAGAAGTCTTCGCAAACCGGGGTGACAGCCAAGTTGAACGACGCTGGTACAGGCATCTCGCTGGTCAATGCTTCGGGTGAGGACATTGTGATCCGCAACAAGTCCGCTGCGGCGAGCACTTTTGATATGGTGGATTTCAACGGTACGACTCTTATGGATAACGTAGTAGGTGACACGGGTACGCTTTCGGCAGCGAGCATCGCCTACGTCACAGGTTCGCTGACTCTGGATTCGGACAAATCGTTTGCGGTGTCCGCAACAGCCGGCTCCACCAACGCAGCCAAGACGGCCTACATTCTGTCTACCTCTGGTGCAAGTCAGCTGCAAGGGGCAGACACACTGGATGTGGGCACTGTGGAAGCGGCTACGCGCACCTTGTCTACGGTGGATGCAGCGATCAGCGTGGTTTCTGGTCAGCGCGCCAAGTTTGGCGCCTTGCAATCACGCTTCGAAACCACAATCTCGAGCTTGAATACCACTGGTGAAAACTTGAGTGCTTCGCGCTCTCGTGTTCAAGATGCTGACTTCGCGATAGAAACTGCCAATCTGTCCCGTGCCCAGATCCTGCAACAGGCCGGTACTGCGATGGTGGCACAGGCCAACCAGCTGCCCCAAGGCGTGCTGGCCTTGTTGCGGTAAGCGGCGCAGGCCAAGATCGGCGCTAAAGTATTCGTCAAGGCGTCCGATATAGAGGGTGGAAAGGGAGGAGTCCCTTTCCACCCTTTTTTCTTTCGGCGGAAAACCGGGTCTTTTCGTGGTTTATTCGCGGTGCCAAAATGCGACACTTCGAAGTCTTGGACTGAGTAGGAGGCTTGAATGGCTACCATTTCTTCATTGGGGGTCGGCACTGGCGGCCTGGATTCTGAGGCGATCGTCACCAAATTGGTGGCGTTGGAAAAGCAGCCACTCACCACCTTGAAGGCCAAGGCGACCATTGAGCAGGCAAAAATCTCCTCTTTTGGGCAGATTCAGTCTCAGTTCTCCGCGTTAAGTGATGTTGCGACCCGGATATCGGCCACTTCTGGGTGGAGTTCTCGTGTCGCATCATCTTCGAATACCAGTGCCGCGACCATTACCGCGACGGCGTCTACAGCCGCAACATCTTTCACCCTAGACGTAGATGCTTTAGCCAAAGAGCAATCCAATTCGTCTGCCTCTGTTGCCTTGGGCTCTGCAGTAGGTGCGGGAACCCTGACATTCCGACTCGGCACTTGGTCTGGTGGCTCAACCGATGCTGCTACGACCAATGCGGATGTAGCCGCCAAAGACGCGTTGGTTGCCAGCACGGCTGCTGCATCCACGACCGCCGCGAACGCTGCGACTGCAGCCAGTGCTACGGCGGCCAGCACTTCCGCCACCGCGGCATCGGCGTTGGCCGATGACAACACGGCGGCATCGGATCTTGCATCTGCTGCGGTTTCCCCTGAACAGTCAGCCTATGCCAGCGCCTATTCTGATTGGGTTGCCGCTATCACAGCGAATGACCACAGCACCCCGGCGTTGCAGGCTGCTGAGTCTGCCGCTTTGACGGCCAAAAACAATGCTTATGCGGCGATGACGGGCGGAGAGCAATCCGCGGCCGACAGCATTACGGCAACTGCAGACGCTACGGACGCCTCTGCACTCAAAGGCGTGGCGCTGAGTGCTGCCACTGCTTCTGCAACGGCTGCCGCCGCGGCGACGGCTGCGGCAGCCGCTGCGGCTGCAGCCGTCACCGCCGCGAATTCTGCGCGGCCCACGTTCACTCCAGGAACTAGCAGTTCTGACGTAGCCATCACGGTAACGGCAGCGGATACCGTCACCACACTGGCCGCCAAAATCAATGCCGCCAATGCCGGGGTCGTTGCTACCGTATTCCGTGATGGAACAGGTGAACGTCTTCTGCTGCGTTCCAAGAGCACGGGTGCGGATGCGGGCTTCCGCATTCAGGCGACTGACGCTGATAGCAACAATGTGGACAACACAGGGCTTTCCCGTTTTGCGTATGACCCCCAGACTGCTTCGTTTGGGATGGCGTCGAGTGGTATTCCTGCGCAAAATGGCCAGGACGCCAAGGCCCGCATCAATGGCTTGGCAGTGACTTCCAAAACCAATACCCTGACGGACAACATCCCAGGGGTGACCATCACGTTGACGGCGACAACCACGACTAATTACGGAACGGTCAGTGAGACGAAGTCCCCCGTCACCATGGCGGTGCGAGAGGATGTCACACCTGCAGTCAAAAATGTGCAGGATTTTATTACCGCGTATAACGCGCTGGCGGCCTCCTTAGCGGATATGACCAAGTACGACGCCTCGACAAAGACGCCTGCGATTTTCCAGGGTGATTCTGCAGTCTTGGGCCTTCAGAGTATCTTGCGCAATATGTTGGGTTCGGTCAGCACGGGTTCTACGTACCAACGGCTATCTGACGTGGGCGTAGAACGCCAACTGGATGGTTCGTTGACGCTCAACACGACCAAATTGAGCACTGCAGCCAATAACGGAACAGAGCTGCAGAAATTGTTCACTGCAGACAATAGCAACGCGCAGACCAACGGATTCGCTCTGAAATTCAGCGCCTTGGCGAAGGGGGTATTGGGAACGGGTGGGTCTGTAGTCAATAAGGCGTCCTCCCTGCAAAAGGATCTGGATCGCAATGCAACGGAGCAAACGCGGGTGAATGACCGTGCGGATGCCGTAGAAGCGCGTTTGCGCAAACAATACACAGCGTTGGACACCAAGATGGCCTCGTTGTCCGCGCTCAACGCCTATGTGGCGCAGCAGGTAACGACCTGGAACAAGTCGACCAGTTGATGGGTGATCGACCATGACAACTCAGGTGCACGGTGTTGGATTATTGGTGGTGGCCGCCTTGTCCGGCCTTCTGGTCGCGTGCTCCACCAGTGTGCAAAAGGTGCCTGTGGGCGCTGCGCTGGTGGCCCCCATCGACGCTGGCACCAAGATCATCCAGTTTCGAAAAATCGCGGATGCCTTGCCCAAAGGCGAACTGGTTGGCAAGTCGCGTTTTGGTGTTCTGTGCATTCCCGGCAAACCCCTTGCGTGGCGGGATGGACGCGTGAATGTCAATGACGATGAATTCGCGGAAAGCTTTCGCCAGGAAGTCGAAAAAGCCAAATTTGCTACCGTGGTGGAGTCTGGTGCGACCCTTGAGACCGCGATCAGCCCCCGAGCCGGATTTCTAGTGTCAGGACAAGTGGCCGGTGTGAGCATGGACACATGCGCCCCTTGGTCCGACTTCGGAAACTGGCGGGATGCGCGTGGCGGTGCCTATGTCAAGGTGCAATGGCAGGTGTACAGCACCCTGCAGAAAAAGGTAGTCTACGAAACTGCAACCGAAGGCTCGTACCAGACGGACGACAGCGTTTCTGGGGGGACAACCGAACTAATGCGAAGTGCGTTTGCGTCAGCGACTCAAAATTTGCTGGCTGATGCGGCCTTTTATCGAACCATCCACGGGGATAAAAAGGGGGCTTCTGCCATGGCAGAACCGCTGCGGGCAATGGAAGCCGCCAAGGGCGCTTCTGCCGTGGATGAGCCCAGATCCGCCGTATTCACAGTGATCGCGGGAATGAATCGAGGCAGCGGGTTTGTCGTGAGTGCGGATGGGTATTTGATTACCAGTGAGCACACGGTTCGCGGCTACCAGCTGGTCAAGCTCAAATCCGCTACGGGACGTGAATCTCTTGGGTTTGTGATCCGCAGAGATGAACAAAGCGACGTCGCGTTGGTGCAGCTTACCGAGCGCAATGCGTCAACATTGGCCCTCCGGTCCTCGCCGGCGGTGCTAGCGGGTGAGGATGTGTATGTAATGGATGTTGTTGCGCGCGCGCCCGATATCGGCATCCGCAAGGGCGCGGTCGGTACCCAGAAGGATGCAGTGGGGCCGAAATGGGTGCGTACTTCGGTGCCGCTGGCACCATTGGATGCGGGTGCGCCGTTTTTTGACAAAACGGGCAAGGTGGTTGGGGTGGCGGTTGCGTCCGCCGTAGACGACCCGGCGCAGCCGACGGGCGGTTTTGTTCCTATTTCTGAAGTACTTGCGCGCCTTGCGCTAAGCTTCAAATAATGGCGAAGTTCTTTCGCAAACTCAGCTAGAAGAGTGGTTTCGGATTGAATGCACTTTAGTTGGCGCTGGCGGTGCCGATATAGATTGCAAGAAGATAAGGAATTGCAGCATGTTTACTTCCGTCAACGCCCGTTCGGCTTCCGCCTACAAAAGAGCGAGTGTGGATGCCAGTGTGGAAATGGCGAACCCTCATCAGTTGGTGACCTTGCTGTTTGAGGCTTTGCAGCGCACGCTAGGGTCTGCTGTCCTAGCGATGCAGGCGGGTGATATCGGCGCAAAATGCAACCATATCAGCTCTGCAATTCGCATTCTGGAAGAGGGGCTGATTGCTCCGCTAGACCTGTCCAAAGGCGGTGAACTGGCTGGCAATTTGAAAAATCTGTACGAATACTGCGTCATGCGATTGGTTCTTGCCAATGCCAAAAACGATCCAGCTTTGCTCAATGAGGTAAAGCAATTGATTGAGCCGGTGGCCAGCGGATGGAAGCAAATTGATGGGCAAGGCCCTGCCTACCTGAAGCCTGTTTGAGACTGGGTCCGCTATGCCAAAGACATTGATCGAGTGTTACCGAGCCATAGAGGCTAGCAGCGTTCAGATGTTGGATGCTGCCCGCTCTCAGGATTGGGATACCGTTGTCCACCATGAGGGCGTGTGCGCTGTTCTAATAGAACAGTTGCGCAGCCAGGCGCGCCGTCTTGAGTTGGATGCGCAGGAGCGAGCAGAGAAGTCTCGCATCATGCTGCGCATCCTGTGTAACGACGCCAAAGTACGGGATCTGACTGAACCGTGGCTGGCATACTGCGACGCCCGATTCAACACCCAGAGCACCCTTCTGCACTAATCCTTGTCGAATTCTAGAGCGCGGCAACAAGTTGCTGTAAGCGTTCCTCTAGGTTTCGTGCGAACCGAGGGGTGTCGAACAAAACGCCACTCGTTTTTTCTTGAGCCAAGTGCTTGCGTATGCGTGCAAGTTCCTTGGGTTGACTGGCTAGCGCCACAGCCTTTTCTTCGTAGTCTTGCAGGTTGTAAGTGATCAACTCTGGCAGCTTGGCCGCAGTTAGGAGTGCGCCAGCCATGCGCGAGGCAAAGGATTGCCCGGTATAGGTCAGCAGAGGTAGTTCCATCCAAAGTGCGTCATTGGCGGTAGTGCCTGCATTGAATGGAAACGTATCCAGAAACAAGTCAGCCACTGCGTAGCGCGCCAGGTAGTCCGGCGGCAGCACCCTACCAGCAAAGTACAGGCGACCTGGATCAATCCCGCGCCTTTGAGCTTCTATTCGGAGATTTGCCTCAGCCCACGGGTTATCGGATAACAACCACAGCACGCTGTCTGGAGTCCTGCGCAAGATATTCATCCATACGGAAAACACTTCGGGCGTGTACTTGTAATTATTGTTCAAGGAACAGAACACAAAAGCATCTGACGGCAAACCGCATGCGGCTCGCGTGGGTGTCGGGCCCACGGGACGCTTGCGATCGCTCACCTGGTACACATCAGGCATGTAGAGAGGTTTTTCGGAATACAAGGATGCCGATGCTTCAGGTATCAAGAACTTGTCTGCAATCACGTAGTCAATCGATGGCAAACCGGTGGTTGCCGGTAGACCCAGGTACGTGATTTGCACTGGCGCGGGGCGGTATGCCAAAAGGTTGGCGCGTGCACCTGCGGTCTGACCTTGCAGGTCGATCAGGATGTCAATTTCGTGTGAGCGGATGAGCTTGGCCGCATCTTCGTCGGTCAGCCTGTCAATGCGGTGGAATTGATCCATGGACTGGATCACCCTTTGGCGCAACCCGGAACCGTCTTCCGGGCTCCAGCAATAGCCATAGATTTCGAACTGAGTGCGATTGTGCAGCTCGAAGAGCTCTGCCGTCAACATGGAAACCGGGTGTAACGAGAAATCGGATGAAACGTACGCAATACGCAGTTTCGTGTGGCCGTACCCTCTTGGGTTGGCCAGGATTGGAACGTTGGAGATCACCTTCTTTTCAACGAACCT
The DNA here is from genome assembly GCF_031457975.1 of Rhodoferax saidenbachensis. Classification (GTDB taxonomy): domain Bacteria; phylum Pseudomonadota; class Gammaproteobacteria; order Burkholderiales; family Burkholderiaceae_C; genus Allorhodoferax; species Allorhodoferax saidenbachensis_A. Next base: position 5,126 of record NZ_JAVDXO010000012.1, on the reverse strand, counting down.
GCGTGCAGCTTCCAGTTGTCTGACCGGTTCGTCGGAGACGCTGAGCATGGCCAACGCCGAGGTCGCTTTATGCATGGCATCCAGACTGATGCCCGGGAACTCGGGATAAACCGGCCACATACATTGCTTCTGGCGCAGATGAATCCAGTGATGCAGCGCATCCTCTTGGTTGGGGTCCAATGTCAGGCTTTTGGTGAGCCACTCCAGCGCTTCATGTAGCTGCTTTCTTGCTTCGAGAACTCTTCCTTGGTGGTTGCAGGCCAAGATGATCATGGGCCTGGTTTCGGGCGCTTCGGCGCTGATGTTTTCTGCCACCCAGCGCCATTCCGCCAAGGCTTTGTCGATCTGCCCCATGCGTTCAAACAAGGAGCCGAGGTTCAACCGGGGTTGGGCAAATGTGGGATGTAACTCCATCGATTTCCGGTAGGCCGCTTCAGCATTCGGGAAATCATCCAGATTGGACAGAGTCACCCCAAGATTGAAATAGGCGGCGTATGCGTAGGGAGATGGAGTCCGACTCAACCAAGTCTGATAAAGCACTGCAGACAAGGGGCTGAGCTTTTTGGCGTCCATTTGGGCGGCACAGTCGATCAACTGGGCAAATTCCAGCTGGCCGTTCCATGCGCGCATGACGATGTCTACGAAGTTTTCTTCAAAAGATGCCACATTGCCTCAAACGAATCGATGGGATGAAGGGGTATTACAGCAAGTATGTACTGGAATCAACCGCGTGAAACGGGGGGTGAAAAGGGGGCATTTACGGTCTTGCAGACGCGGGAAGCCTCGTAGTATCCGTAGCCTGCATGGGCGTACTTCGGCTTGTTATGTACAGAGTTTCTCTTCTTACTGCGGTTGCATTTCTCCTCTTGGCCTGTTCGCAGACGGAGTTGCAGCGCCCTGTCGCCCCTGTTCCCGCCAAGTGGGCGCAAGCGGGTCCCGCTCCGGGGATCAATTCGGCGACTACCCATTGGCGAGCTTTTTTCACAGACCTGCGGTTGCGTGCCTTGTTGGAGGCCGCATTGGAGAACAACCGCGATTTGCGCATGGCGGTGGGGCGGGTGCAGGAGGCGCGCGCGCAGTATGGTGTGGTGCGCGCTGATCGGGTGCCGACAGTCAATTTGGGACCTCCAGGGGGGACCCCCATCACTACCGGGTATGCCGCACCGTTGATGAGCGTTTCCTACGAGCTTGATTTTTGGGGGCGCATTACCGGGATGACGGAAGTCGCCAGATTCAGTTTTCTTGCTACGGAAGATGCCCGCCGTGCCGTTCAGCTGACGTTGGTAGCCGATGTTGCGAACGCGTATTACGAAATACTGCAATTGGATGAGCTTGTGTCCTTGCTACGGGCCACCGTTGATCTGCGCGAATACGCCGCAGAGTTGGTTGGGAAGGGGCGTGACCTTGGTGCCGCGAATGACAACGAGTATCTGTTGGCGACAGTAGCCCTGGAATCTGCCAAGAGCAGTCTGGCGGCGCTGAAGCACCAGCGGGCCGTGGCGGGCAATCGGCTCGATTTCCTGGTAGGCAAAACCGACTTCGTGCAGCCAGAAGGAAAGTCTATCGAGGAGCCGGGTTTTGACTCCGTTTTGAGGCCAGGCATTCCGAGTGAGGTACTGTTGTTTCGGCCCGACGTCATGGCCAGTGAACAACGCCTGAGGGCGGCGCACGCCAATATCGGTGTGGCGCGCGCAGCTTTCTTTCCGAAAATTGCGATTACAGCGGGCTTTGGCGCTGTCGGAGGCGGTTTCGCCAGCTTGTTCACGTCGAATGCCTCAACCTTCTCGCCGCTGGTGTCGTTGCCCGCGCTGTGGGATGGTGGACGCATTCAAGGCGGGGTGGCAGTTGCGCAGGCTCGACAAGAGATTGCCGTGGCGGAGTATGAGAAAACCATTCAGCAGGCCTTTCGAGAGGTAGCAGATCAGCTGTCGGCCCGTGAATCTTTGGGCCGGCAAATGCGCGCAGCGATCTCGAACAAGACTGCACAAGAGCGACGCTTGCAGATAGCGCTAGGCCGCTACGAAGGAGGTCTGGTGGCTTATCGGGAGGTGATTGAGGGGCAGCAAGACTTGTTGGCGGCGCAGCAGGCGGTCATCACTTTGCGGCGAGCGCAACTTGAGGCTGAAGTGCAGCTGTACAAGGCGTTGGGTGGAGGAGAGCAACGTGCTGAGAGCATGTAACGGGTCTGAAGACATGTGTGGCCTTCTTTGGTGGAGGTGCGCATGACGTCTGGTAGAGACAAGGCAATTTTTTTGAGAACGATCAAGTCGGCGCGCTTGGGGCTACCGGATGCACAGTACGAAGTTGGGCTGATGTATGCCAATGGCATTGGCGTTGCGCAGGATTTCAAGCAGGCGATTCACTGGATTCGCCTTTCTGCCGAACGGGGACATGTACCCGCGCAATATCTATTGGCCACACGCTATGCCAGTGGCGTAGCGATTGAAAAAAACGAACACCAAGCGTTTGTATGGTTCTTGCGTGCGGCGGCACAGGAGCATCCGAAGGCCTACTTTCGTTTGGGAAAGCTGCATGGCGCGGCCCATCCTGAGGCTGCTTTTGCCTGTTTCATGAAGGCTGCGGAGCTGGGTACGCCAGAAGCCCAACTGGCCGTTGCACAAGCTTTTACCAAAGGTGACGGTGTTGATCCGGATGTGCTTCAGGCATTTCATTGGTGCAAAGCTGCTGCCGAACAGGGGCTGGCAGCATCACAACACGCTTTGGCGGAAATGTACGCTGCCGGACAAGGCGTATCGCCAGATCTGGACGCCGCCTTTTTCTGGTATCGCAGAGCGGCATCGCAACGTTATGCGCCCGCCCAGGTGGCAATGGAGCTGTTGGATAGCGAGGGTGTCGGTCGGATATCTGGTCAGAGTCGCCGTCGGAGGGCTGCGGCGGAGCGCCGACAAATAGGGGTTGACGAATGGGTAAATGCCGCGGAGCACGGTGATGCGAATGTTTGGTACCACCTAGGGTTGATGTTCGAGCTTGGGATGGCGGTGCCTGAAGATCTGATCCAGGCGGAATATTGGTATTCGCGATCCGCCCATGGTGACGATGTCCGTGCGCAACTTGCATTGGCCAAGTTGCTGGAGGTCAGACAGGCGCCTGGGGCCGGTAATTGGCTTTTAAAGGCTGCGGAGCGGGGTGCGGTCGACGCCCAAGTGGCTTTAGGTCAACGGCTGCTAGGGGCTGACAATGCCGGCCATGATTTGTTTCGCGGCATGGCTTGGTGTCTCAAAGCGGGTGAGCAGAGGGACCACCGGGCTTGGCGGGCACTGGCAGATATTTTCCGCAACTGCACACAGGAGTTGGCGACAATTGGCTACCGAAAGGCTGCCGAGCTCGGTGATGCGCAAGCGCAGTATGTGGTGGCACAGCAGTACGCCACTGGGGTTGGTGTTTTTAAGGACCCTTCTGTTGCAGTTAGTTGGTACAAGCTTTCAGCTGAGCAAGGGCATGCCGAAGCCCAAAGTGCGTTGGGGGCATGCTACTTAGCTGGGGTCGGCGTCGCATCTGATTTTCCCCAAGCATTGGAATGGCTTCAGAAGGCGGCGGAGCAAGGTGATGCCAAAGCACAGTGGAACATCGGATCCATCTTTGCCAGCGGGCGCGGGGGCATCAAGCGCGATCTCCCCGCGGCATTTGTGTGGTGCAACAAATCTGCTGCCGCTGGTTTTGTGCCCGCTCAGGCGACCTTGGGCGTGTTATTCACCCGAACTCGGGATTTTGAGCAAGCGGCGGTCTGGCTGCGCAAGGCTGCGCAGTTGGGTGACGCGGAAGCTCAGTACAACTTGGGTGTGGCCTATATCAAGGGGCAGGGGGTGTCTGCTGATTTGGGAGAAGCTTTTCGCTGGATCGTCTTAGCCGCTGAGCAGGGCCTTGCTCCCGCCCAAGCTAGGCTGGGACTTATGTATGTAACAGGGGACGGCGTGGCGTTGGACCCAATCGAGGCGCATAAGTGGCTGATCTTGGCGTCAAAGGCTGGCGATTCTGGAGCGATAGCAAACTATTCGCGGTCGGAGGCGCAGCTGGGGCTCATGCAAATTGCGGAAGCACAGCGCAGAGCCGATATCTGGATGGATGTGAGTGCTCGCAAACAAACTGGTAATGATAAGTAAAATCACTTGTATTTTAAAAAGAATGCAGGTTTTCTGGGCTCAAATCCTTTGCTTGGGTCTGCCGTTTGTGCGATAAGGTGCTACTTTTAGAGGCAACTATTCTGTTTCTTTGTGTCGGTTGAAATAATTTGTTTAAGTTTTGTAAAAAAGTGTCGTTATGAGGGAACGGGCGAACTCCATAAATGGGGTGCGCATTGCCTGTTTCATAAAGTCGGCATTTCATTCGCATCCTTCAGCCGGTGTGAATAAAAAGGAATAGAGGTTAAAAATGGCAGCATCAAATTTCATTCTGGGTAGTACCACCGCGCAGATCGCCGCGTTGACTACTAAGCAGATTACCGGGCTGTCAACGGATGATGTTGGTGCGTTGACTACGGCGCAGGTTGGCGCGCTGACCACGGCGAACCTGGTGGTGTTGTCCACGGATCAGTTTCAATCGTTATCAACAGCGGCAGTTTCTGCGCTGAAAACCTCTCAAGTCCAGTCGCTTACCTCGGATGAAATCATTGCGTTGTCGACTGCGCAGGCCGGCTCGCTAAGCACGAGTGCCCTGGCCGCTCTTTCAACGAAGCAAATTGCTGCTATCGAAACGGCCGATATCGAAGCACTGACCACCTACCAAGTGGCGAACCTATCGACGGCTACCCTCAAAGCGCTGAGTACTGGACAAGTGGCGGCGATTGAGACGACCGACATCCGTGCGCTGACCACGGGTCAGATGGGCACGATAGGCACCAGCACCGTCGTGGCGCTGACGACCGACCAAATTCAGGCCTTACTGACCAACCAGTTGGGGGCATTAAGCACCACTGGTGTACAAGCCCTGTCCACCGACCAAGTGGTGGCGCTGACCACAGACCAAGTCAGTGGGCTGAGCACCCGCACCGTCCAGGCACTGACCACCACGGCGGTGGCGGCACTGACCACAGACCAGATCGGGGTAGTCAACACCGCAGGCCTGGCAGCGTTGACGACAGGCCAAATCAAGGCCCTGAGCACAGACGC
>NZ_JAVDXO010000011.1:0-127535 GCF_031457975.1 Rhodoferax saidenbachensis | reverse complement strand
GGAACCACCATGACAGAGGTAGTGACCAGCATCAAACGGGTGACCGACATCATGGGAGAAATCTCGGCCGCCAGCAGCGAACAAAGTGCAGGCGTCTCCCAAGTAGGAGAGGCAGTCAGCCAGATGGACCATACCACCCAGCAGAACGCAGCCTTGGTGGAGCAGATGGCCGCGGCGGCCAGTAGCCTGAAAAGCCAGGCACAGGACCTGGTGCAGGTGGTCGCGGTGTTCAAGTTGGGCAATGAAGCGCCGGGCCACAGTGTCGGCATGCATTTGCCGCCTGCCAAGGTGCGCTCCAGCGCTCCCAAGTTGCCCGCATTCAAGGGGCCCGAGCGTCGCGGAGATGCCAAACCGGCGGCCACCGCCAAGCCCGCAGCGGGCCATGCAGCTGCTGCCAAAACGCCTGCAGCTAAACCCAAGGTTCAGCCAGCCGCCGCAGCCCATGCTCCCACCACCGTGGTGCCCAAGACCAGCACCAAAGTCACCCCCGCGGGCGGTGACGACGACTGGGAAACCTTTTAAGGAGCTTCGGTGGAGTGCCTGAACGGCGAGCGCTGGTTCAGCTCGTCCAGGTAGTGACCTATGCCTTGGCCCTCGCGTTCCAGAAAGCGGGCCACCGCGTCCGCAAAGGCCGGGTGTGCCAGCCAGTGGGCGCTGGTGGTCTTGACCGGTAGCAGGGCCCGGGCCATCTTGTGCTCGCCCTGGGCGCCACCCTCAAAACGCTGGTAGCCATTGGCAATGCACCAGGCCAGCGGCTGGTAGTAGCAGGCCTCAAAGTGCAGGCAGTCCACGGGTTCCAGTGCGCCCCAGTAGCGGCCGTAGGCCACGCTAGCCCCCGTGGAATATGCGCCAATAGCTATCAAACTGCTAGCAATGGGGCGGCCGTTGCGCTGCGCCACAAACAGCAGCCAGTTCTCCGGCATGGTGCGCGCCATGCGCGCAAAGAAGTCGCGGTTTAGGTAGGGCGGGTTGCCGTGCTCCAGATAGGTGCGCTCGTAGCAGCGGTAGAAGAAGTCCCAGTCGGCCTCAGAGATGTCTGCGCCCTGTGCATGGCGGAAGGTCACACTGGCTTCGGCCACCTTGCGACGCTCCTGGCGGATTTTCTTGCGCTTGTCCTGCGCCAGGCTGGTGAGGAAGGCGTCGAAGTCCGCATAGCCGGGGGTGGTGTTTTGCCAGTGGAATTGCACGGTGTGGCGCAGCATCAGGTCTGCCGCTTCACTGGCCCGTACATCGTCGTCACTGGCAAACAGCGTGTGCAAGGACGAGGTCCCCACTTCTTCGCACCAATCTACCGCGGCCTGCAGCAGTGCGGCCCGCGCCTCGGCGTTGCGGGCAAGCAGGCGTGCCCCAGGCACCGGGGTGAAGGGCACCGCAATCACCGCCTTGGGGTAGTAGGGCACGCCGTGCTGCTGGTAGGCGCTGGCCCAGGCCCAGTCGAACACGTATTCGCCGTAGGAGTGGTGCTTCAGGTAAACCATGCAGGCGGCGTGCAGCACGCCGCCTGCATGCAGGGTGATGCAGTGCGGCGCCCAGCCGGTGTGGGCGGTGGCGCTGCCGCTTTCCTCCATCGCGGCCAGGTAGGCGTGGCGCATGAAAGGGCTGGGCTGCGCCTGCGCGGCCAGCAGGCCGTCCCAGGCGGCAGCGTCCACACCGTGCACCGAGGTGTGGACCCCGATGACATAATTGACTTCACCCATGGAGCGCACCCTGCGCCATGGCGGCGCCCCGAACAACTATTGGCTGGTTCATGACTCTTTCACTGTGCGTGGCACAACTCAATTTCATCGTTGGCGATCTGGACGGAAACGTCAAAAAAATCGTCGATGCGGCGACCCAAGCCTACGCCGACGGCGCGCGCCTGCTGCTGACCCCCGAACTCTCCATCTGCGGCTACGCGGCCGAAGACCTGTTTCTGCGCCCCGCCTTTATCGCTGCCTGCGATGATGCCGTGAAAGCCGTGGCCCAGCAGCTCGCCGGGTTAAAAGGCCTCAGCGTGGTGGTGGGCCACCCCCAGGGCGGCGACAGCCGCACGCGCTCCACCGCAGTGCAGCAGCGCCACAACGCCGCCAGCGTGCTGCGCGAAGGCCAGGTGGTCGCCACCTACGCCAAGCGCGAGCTGCCCAACTACCAGGTGTTCGACGAACGCCGCTACTTCACGCCCGGCACCGGCGTCTGCGTGTTCACGGCGGGCGAGGGCGCTGACGCTGTGGAGGTGGGCCTGCTGATTTGCGAAGACGCGTGGTTTGAAGAACCCGCGCGCCTGGCCAAAGAGGCTGGCGCCGAACTGCTGGCCGTCATCAACGCATCGCCCTTCCACGTGGGCAAGGGCTATGAGCGCGAAGCCATGATGGCAAAGCGCTGCCAAGCGACGGGCCTGCCGCTGGTCTACGCCCACTTGGTGGGCGGGCAGGACGAGGTGGTGTTTGAGGGCCACTCGTTTGCGCTGAACGCTGACGGCGCAGTGGCTGGTCGCGCGCCCAGTTTTAAGGAAAATCTATTCTCAGCCCGCGTGGAACGTGCGCAAGCAGCTATCAAAATCGTAGCAACCATCGAGCCCGAACGCAGCCCCGAGGCGGACCTCTGGGACGCGTTGGTACTGGGTGTGCGCGACTACATTGGCAAGAATGGCTTCCCCGGTGCGTTGCTGGGCTTGTCGGGCGGTATCGACTCTGCCTTGGTGCTGGCCGTGGCCGTGGATGCGTTGGGGGCCGACAAGGTTCGCGCCGTGATGATGCCCTCGCCCTACACGGCCGACATCAGCTGGATCGACGCACGCGACATGGCGGCTCGCCTGGGCGTGCGCTACGACGAGATTTCCATCGTGCCCGAGTTCGAAGCCTTCAAGGCCTCGCTGGCCAAGGAGTTTGCGGGCCGTGCCGAAGACACGACCGAGGAGAACATCCAGGCCCGCATCCGCGGTACGTTGCTGATGGCGCTGTCCAACAAATTCGGCAGCATTGTGCTGACCACGGGCAACAAGAGCGAGATGGCCACCGGCTACTGCACGCTGTATGGCGATATGGCGGGCGGCTTTGCCGTCATCAAGGATCTGGCCAAGACCACGGTGTTCAAGCTCTGCCGCTGGCGCAACGCGCACGACCCGTATGGCACCGGCAGCGCGCCCATCCCCGAGCGCATCATCACGCGTCCGCCCAGCGCCGAGCTACGCCCCGACCAGAAGGACCAGGACAGCCTGCCGCCCTACGAGGTGCTGGACGGCATTCTGGAGCGCTATATGGAGAACGACGAGAGCATCGAATCCATCATCGCGGCCGGGTTTGCGCGGGCCGATGTGGAAAAGGTGACGCGCCTCATCAAGATCAACGAGTACAAACGCCGACAGGCGCCTGTGGGCATTCGCGTCACGCACCGCAGCTTCGGCAAGGATTGGCGTTATCCTATTACCAGTAAGTTCCGGGCCTGAGCTGCGCAGCCCGCCTGTTCATCCCTTCACCGAGACAAGACCATGAAACAAATCACCGCCGTCGTTAAACCCTTCAAGCTCGAAGAAGTGCGCGAGGCCCTGGCCGAATGCGGCGTGACGGGCCTGACCGTGACCGAGGTGAAAGGCTTTGGCCGCCAGAAAGGCCACACCGAGCTCTACCGCGGCGCCGAGTACGTGGTGGACTTTTTGCCCAAGGTAAAGGTGGAAGTGGTCGTGAAGACTGAAGACGTGGACCGCTGCGTGGACGCCATCGTCAAGGCCGCGCACACCGGCAAGATCGGCGATGGCAAGATCTTTGTCACCGCCGTGGAACGCGTAATCCGCATCCGCACCGGCGAGCAGGACGAATCTGCCGTCTAAGCCCTAGATGTTTTCCAGCCGCGCGGCCGGTACCAGGCCAGCGGCTTGCACCAGTTCTGGCAGCAGCACCTGCGGCGTGTCACCCATCCGTACCAGCCCCATCTGCTACTCGCCTAAAAATCCCTGAGTGGTGGCGGTGCCCATGAAATCCATGAGCCCCTGGTAATAGCCCGCCGTATTGAGCAGGCCGATGGGCTTGTCGTGGTAGGCCAACTGGCGCCAGGTCCAGACCTCGACCCCACTTCCCGGGCCACGTCCATGTAGGCCGGATCGGCACCGGGGCGCGAGCCGCAGTAGACGCAGAGGGAGAAGGTGGGGGCGCTCATGCGAAAAAACGTTGGGCTAGCGCGGCCAGCCAGATACCCGCGCAGACCAAGAGGCTCAGGAGCACAGCCGCGCTGCCCATGTCTTTGGCGCGCTTAGACAGGTCGTGCCACTCCGGCCCCACGCGGTCGATGGCGGTCTCAATCGCGGTATTCAGCAGCTCCACCACCATGAGCAGCACCACGCTGCCCGCCAGCAGGGCCACTTCCACCCAGCTGCGGCCCAGCCAGAAGCTCAGTGGTACCAGGACAAAGGCGGCTATGCATTCCTGGCGGAAGGCCGTTTCGCCCCACCCGGCGCGCAGCCCGGCCAGTGAGTAACCGAAGGCGTGCCACACGCGGTTCAGTCCGGTGCGTTCTTTTTGTGGATTCACCAGCGTTTCAATAGGCAACACAGTAGGTTCCATGGAGAGTAAGGGGTCAGCGGCTCAGGGGCAGGGAGGTGACCAGCCGGGTGCCGGCCAGCGCATCGTGCCAAAACTGGCGCTGTGGGTGAAAACGGCTCAGCAGAGCCCAGACGGCGACCCAGCCGATGGTGATGACGACAATTTCCCCGGCGCTGAGGTGGAACGGTGCCACGGCCGCCAGAGGTGGCAAAAACCAGATCCAGCTCAACACATAGCGCCCCAGGGCACGCAACTGCGTGACGCGCTGGCCGTTACGGTCCACCAGGCGGATGTTCCAGGTCTTCATGGCCAGGGTCTGGCCATGGGCCCAGAACCAGACGAAATAGATGCCGAAGACGACAAAGACAAAGGCCTGTAGTGCATGCCGGTTGTCCAGCGCATTGCGCGTTTGGCTCAGGGTGCTGAACAGGTAACCCGCCAGAAACACCACCCCGAACAGCAAGATGCCTTCGTACAGCCAGCAAGCCATACGCCGGCCCAGGCCGGGGGTGTCAGAAATAAAAGCGGGGAGTTCGGGTGCGGTCGCAGAAGAAAGCATGCGCCGATTGTAGAGAGGGCCCAAAGACCGCTCCGACCCGCAAGGTCCTATTTGGGGGCAACCAGTGGCAGCAGGGTATTGGGGTCGACCTGTTGATGGGCAGAGACCTTGGATCGCTCTTCTTCAGGCGTGTGGCGTGTGATGGGCACGGGCGTAAGCTTGCCGGCTGTGGCCAATGGTTTGGTGGACACCGCCGCACCCGCTGGTTTACCCGCGGCCTTATCGGCCAGTTTTTGTTTCTCCTCGGGGCTCAGCGCTTGGTAGGCCTCCCAATTGGCTGCGCGCTTGGCAGGCTCCACCTTTTTGGCTTCGGCAAAGTTCAGCCGGGCCAGTTCGCGGTCACGGGGCTTCAGGGAGGCCCATTCGGCCATGCGGCTGTGCATCTTGGTCTGCTCGGCAGGGCCCAAATTGGCGTAGTTTTGGGCCACAGCAATCCATTTGCGTTTGTGGCCATCGCTCAGGGTGTCCCAGGTCGTTGCCAGTGGCTGCAGGGACTGGCGCTGCGGGTTGCTCAGATCTGCCCAGGCCAGGGCCGAGAGCGGGGACGACATGCTGTTGCTGGTTCCTGCGGCGGCCTGTGCCAGGGCAGCGCCGGACGCACTGGCACCCACAACCAGCACGGCCAGTGCGACATGGCTGGCCTGGGTTAAAAAGGGGTTGAAACGGTGGATATTCACGGCAAGAAACTCAGTGGCATGTCCCCAAAGCTTACTCGCCACGGTTCACGCGCAGGAACTGGGCAAAGCCTGGGTCGGTAAAGGCCGCGGGGGGCAGGTCGTCGGTCAGGATTTCTGCATCCACGTCGGCAATCTCGCGCGCGCGGTAGTCATCTTGCACAAAGCCGATCGTCAGCAGGCCGGCAACCAGCGCCAACAGGGGCAGCCAAGCCCCCAATTGGCGCCATTTCCCCCGGGGCGCATCACCAAGGTGCATGACCGCAGCATTGCCACCGGCAGCGGCCACCCCCGTGGCCACGCTCAGCTTGACCACCTTGCGCTTTTCCAGCGCCAGCATGCGCGCAGCCTTGAGCCGCTGCGTAATGTCATGCGGCAGGTCTTGGGTCGTCTCCGACAGGCGGGCCGTGATGGCCCGGCCCAGAGTGTCCTGGCTGAATGGTCGATTGGTGGTGTGCGATTTGCTCGTCATAGTCGTATTCCCTTCGCTTTCAATGCGGCGCCGAGCGCATGTACCGCCCGAGAACAGTGTGTTTTCACGCTGCCTTGTGAGCAGCCCATTGCGGCGGCAGTCTCCGCAACGTCCATATCCTCCCAGTAACGCATCAGAAACGCTTCGCGTTGACGCGTTGGCAACTGCAATATCTCTTCCTCAATAGAAAGCAATGTCTGTGCCCGTTCCGTCTGGGTCTCGGTGCTCTCGTTTTGTTCGGGTGCACTGGAGGCGTGCAGGGTCTCCAGCAGATCGAAATCGCCGTCTTCCTGGCTGGATTCAAAGTCCCCCATGTTCGAAAACAGGGCGTTGTGGGTCTTTTGCCGCCTGAACCAGTCCAGCGTGCAGTTGGACAGGATGCGGTGGAACAGCATGGGCAGCTCTTCCACTGGTTTGTGCCCATAGTGCTCGGCCAGCTTCATCATGCTGTCCTGCACGATGTCCAGGGCGGCTTCGTCGTTGCGCACGTGGTAGACCGAACGTTTGAACGCGCGTCGTTCGACGCTCTTCAAAAAATCAGACAGTTCTTGTTCGGTAGCCAAGCGGGAGTAGCCTTGCTGGGAGTTTGGGTCAAAAATAGCCTGCGTCAATGAGGGGCTGGCAGGCTTCGGGGCGGCGCAATTATGGCATTTCGGCGGTCCGCCAAGACGCGGATTTTCGGGCGTTGAAAACCAATGCGATAATGCGCTCTGCAAATCAAAAGGCAAACGGATCCTGGTTCGGCGCAATATTCAGTGCGCTCATGGCTTGGATCTCAAGTTCCGACACGACTTCACAAGAGTTTGCGTAGGGGCACCCAAGGTTTTTCGTTAGAGAAATTCACAAAGGTTCATCATGGAAATTACTAAAGCTGAAATCGCTTCGGCATCCTCTGCGTCCAAATCTTCCGCCACCCCCGTTGTTCCTGAACTGCGCGGCGCCGAGGTATTGATCAAATCCCTGCAAGCCGAGAACGTGAAGTTCGTCTGGGGCTACCCCGGCGGCGCGGTTTTGCACATTTACGACGCGTTCTACAAACAAGACACGATCCAGCACGTGCTGGTGCGCCATGAGCAGGCTGCCGTGCACGCCGCCGACGGCTATGCCCGCGCCACCGGTGATGTGGGGGTGGCCCTGGTCACCTCCGGCCCTGGTCTGACGAATGCGGTCACCGGTATCGCCACGGCGTACATGGATAGCATTCCCATGGTGATCATCAGTGGGCAGGTTCCCACGCACGCCATTGGTCTGGATGCCTTCCAGGAATGCGACACCGTGGGCATCACCCGCCCTATCGTGAAGCACAACTTCCTGGTCAAGGACGCCAAGGACATGGCCGAAGTCATGAAGAAGGCCTTCCACATTGCCCGCACGGGCCGCCCCGGCCCCGTAGTGGTGGATATTCCGAAGGATGTGTCCTTCAAAAAGGTCCCGTACCATGGCTACCCCGAAACCGTGGAAATGCGCTCGTACAACCCGGTGCGCAAGGGCCACGGCGGCCAGATTCGCAAGGCTCTGCAATTGCTGCTGGCCGCCAAGCGCCCCTATATCTATACGGGTGGAGGCGTATTGCTGAGCAATGCCTCTGCAGAGCTGCGCACCCTGGTGGATATGCTGGGTTACCCCTGCACCAACACGCTGATGGGCCTGGGCGCCTACCCCGCCAGCGACCGCAAGTTCCTGGGCATGCTGGGCATGCACGGTACGGTGGAAGCCAATAACGCCATGCAGAACTGCGACGTGCTGCTGGCCGTCGGCGCCCGGTTTGACGACCGCGTGATTGGCAACCCCAAGCACTTCGCACAAAACGAACGCAAGATCATCCACATCGACATCGATCCGTCCAGCATCTCCAAGCGCGTCAAGGTCGACATTCCGATCGTGGGCGACGTGAAAGACGTGCTGAGCGAAATGATCGCCATGATCCGCGAAGGCAGCACCAGGCCCGATGCCAACGCCTTGGGCGCCTGGTGGGACACGATCGAAGGCTGGCGCAGCCGCGATTGCATGAAATACAGCCTGGGTAAGGGCGACGTGATCAAGCCCCAGTACGTGGTGGAAACACTCTGGAACATGACCAAGGACGTGGATACCTACATCACCTCCGACGTGGGTCAGCACCAGATGTGGGCCGCGCAGTACTACAAGTTTGACGAACCACGCCGCTGGATCAACTCCGGTGGCTTGGGCACCATGGGCGTGGGCATTCCCTACGCCATGGGCATCAAGCTGGCCAAGCCTGACAGTGAAGTCTTCTGTATCACCGGTGAGGGCTCGGTGCAGATGAACATCCAGGAGCTGTCCACCTGTCTGCAGTACAACACGCCGATCAAGATTTGCTCGCTGAATAACCGCTACCTGGGCATGGTGCGCCAGTGGCAAGAGGTCGAGTACGAAGGCCGCTACAGCCACAGCTACATGGACGCGCTGCCCAACTTCGTCAAGCTGGCCGAGGCCTATGGCCACGTCGGTATGCTGATCGAAAAGCCGGGTGATGTGGAGCCTGCGCTGCGCGAGGCGCGCAAGCTCAAGGACCGCACGGTGTTCATGGACTTCCGCACGGACCCCACTGAGAACGTGTTTCCCATGGTGCAGGCCGGCAAGGGCATTACCGAAATGCTGCTGGGCTCGGAGGATCTGTAGGCCCGGATTACAAGCAAAATAGTGGTCTGTCCCGCATGGAATATGCGCAGGCTGCTATCATTTTTGAATGAATCTATTGTCTGCCAAGCTGTGCGGTTACCGCCGCACGGGGAGGGCAACGAAAAGAGGAATCGGTATCTATGAAACACATCATTGCAGTTTTGCTGGAAAACGAGCCCGGCGCTCTTTCCCGCGTTGTTGGGCTGTTTTCCGCCCGCGGTTACAACATTGAGTCTCTGACCGTGGCCCCCACGGAAGACCCCAGCCTGTCCCGCATGACCATCCAGACTACCGGTTCGGATGACGTGATTGAACAAATCACCAAACATCTGAACCGCCTGATTGAAGTGGTGAAGGTGGTGGACCTGACCGAAGGTGCCTACATCGAGCGTGAGCTCATGATGGTCAAGGTGCGCGCGGTGGGCAAGGAGCGTGAAGAGATGAAGCGCATGGCGGACATCTTCCGCGGCCGCATCATCGATGTCACCGAGAAAAGTTACACGATTGAACTCACCGGCGACCAATCCAAGAACGACGCATTCCTCGAAGCCATCGAGCGTGCGGCGATTCTGGAGACGGTGCGCACGGGCTCCAGCGGCATTGGCCGCGGCGAACGCATTCTGCGGGTTTGATTTCGGTTTTCCTGTGTGTGCTTCGGCTGGCTCACCACGCAGGGATTGTTTGGCGACAGTGTTTACCGTTCGCCCTGAGCTTGGGTAGTTTTTGCAACTGGGCGCTTTTCGCCAATATTTATTTCGGAGAGAAAAATGAAAGTTTTTTACGACAAGGATTGTGACCTGAGCCTGATCAAGGGCAAGACAGTTGCCATCATCGGCTACGGTAGCCAGGGCCACGCCCATGCACAAAACCTGAACGACAGCGGCGTGAAGGTCGTGGTTGGTCTGCGCAAGGGTGGCGCTTCCTGGGACAAGGTTGGCAAGGCCGGCCTGACCGTGATGGAAGTCAATGACGCCGTCAAGGCTGCTGACGTGGTCATGATCTTGTTGCCCGATGAAGACATCGCTGGCGTGTACAAGAACAACGTCGAACCCAACATCAAGCAAGGCGCTTCGCTGGCCTTCGCCCACGGTTTCAACGTGCACTACAACCAGGTCGTGCCCCGTGCTGACCTGGACGTGTGGATGGTCGCTCCCAAGGCTCCTGGCCATACCGTGCGCAATACCTACACCCAAGGTGGTGGCGTCCCCCATCTGGTGGCAGTGCACCAGGACAAGACCGGCAAGGCCCGTGACTTGGCCCTGTCGTACGCCATGGCCAACGGTGGCGGCAAGGCCGGCATCATCGAGACCAACTTCAAGGAAGAAACCGAAACCGACTTGTTCGGTGAACAGGCCGTGTTGTGCGGCGGTG
This sequence comes from Rhodoferax saidenbachensis, assembly GCF_031457975.1. Lineage (GTDB taxonomy): Bacteria > Pseudomonadota > Gammaproteobacteria > Burkholderiales > Burkholderiaceae_C > Allorhodoferax > Allorhodoferax saidenbachensis_A. Next base: position 117,302 of record NZ_JAVDXO010000011.1, on the reverse strand, counting down.
CGGTCGAGCTGATCAAGATGGGTTACGAGACCCTGACCGAAGCCGGTTACGCCCCTGAAATGGCTTACTTCGAGTGCCTGCACGAACTGAAGCTCATCGTCGATCTGATCTACGAAGGCGGCATCGCCAACATGAACTACTCCATCTCCAACAACGCGGAGTACGGTGAGTACGTGACTGGCCCTGAAGTGATCAACGCTGAATCGCGCGTGGCCATGCGCAATGCGCTCAAGCGCATCCAGACTGGCGAATACGCGAAGATGTTCATTCTGGAAGGCCGTACCGGCTACCCCAGCATGACGGCGCGCCGCCGCCTGACATCCGAGCACTCCATTGAAGTTGTGGGCGCCAAACTGCGCGCCATGATGCCTTGGATTGCGAAGAACAAGCTGGTCGACCAGACCCGCAACTAATACGCGCACGGCGTATTGCCAAGGGCCACTTCGGTGGCCCTTGTTGTTGGTGGCATAGAGGCGGTAGGGGGCGGCGGCTGACTTACACTGGCAGCTGCAAGCGCAAGGAGAATGTATGCACGATGGATCTGAATCACTGACAACGCCACAAGAGAGCGAGGTGCTGCGAAAGCGTCGCAAGGGCATCTACGTGTTGCCGAACTTGTTCACGCTGGCAGCGCTGTTTGGCGGGTTTTATGCGGTTGTGATGGCCATCAATGGTCGTTTTGACCAGGCGGCAATTGGCGTTTTTTGCGCCATGGTGCTGGACAGTCTGGATGGCCGTGTTGCGCGCATGACCAACACGCAAAGCGCGTTCGGCGAGCAGATGGATTCGCTGTCTGACATGGTGTCTTTTGGCGCCGCGCCCGCCATCATTTCCTATGTATGGGCACTGCAGGGCTTGGGCCGCTGGGGCTGGATCGCAGCCTTTGTGTACTGCGCCTGTGCCGCGCTGCGCCTGGCGCGCTTCAATGTAAATACGACGGTGGTTGATAAGCGCTACTTCCAAGGACTGCCGTCGCCTGCGGCAGCGGCCTTGGTCGCCGGGTTCATCTGGTTGCTGACTGAAAGTGGCCTCAAGGGAACCGGTGTACTGGAGTTCGGCGCCTTCGTGTTGTCCGTGCCGTGGGTGATGTTTGCGCTGGCCTTGTACGCGGGACTGACCATGGTGACCAATGTGCCGTTCTACAGCTTCAAGGACGTGAGCATGAAGCGCAGCGTGCCCTTTGCCGTGATCGTGCTGATTGCCCTGGGCATTGCTGTCATCAATATCGACCCGCCAACGGTGATGTTTGGCGTGTTTGTGGTGTACGGCCTGAGTGGCTATGTGGTCTATGGTGTACGCCGTGCCCGGGGTGTGCGCACCAGCGTCATCAGTACCTCGACCGACGAGCCCGAAGAGCGCGGCTTGCACATGTGATTGAAAGATAGGAGAACTGGTATGGCTGACAAACTGATTATTTTCGACACCACCTTGCGCGACGGTGAGCAATCGCCCGGTGCGTCCATGACCCGCGACGAAAAGCTGCGCATTGCGCGCCAGCTCGAGCGTCTGAAGGTGGACGTGATTGAAGCCGGTTTTGCGGCCAGTTCGAATGGCGATTTTGAAGCGGTGCAGCTCATTGCCAACACCATCAAGGACTCCACCATCTGTTCTCTGTCGCGTGCGAATGACCGAGACATCTCCCGCGCTGCCGAGGCCCTCAAGGGCGCCAACAGCGCACGTATCCACACCTTCATTGCCACGTCGCCCTTGCACATGGAAAAGAAGCTGCGCATGACACCGGACCAGGTGTTTGAGCAGGCCAAGCAATCGGTGCGTTTTGCCCGCAATCTGGTGGCCGACGTGGAGTTCAGCCCTGAGGACGGTTATCGCAGCGATGTGGACTTTTTGTGCCGTGTCCTAGAAGCCGTGATCGCCGAAGGCGCCACCACCATCAACGTGCCCGACACCGTGGGCTATGCCATTCCCGAGCTGTATGGCAACTTCATCAAGACACTGCGCGAGCGCATTCCCAACGCCGACAAGGCGATCTGGTCGGTGCACTGCCACAACGACCTGGGCATGGCGGTCGCCAACTCGCTGGCGGGTGTGAAGATCGGCGGCGCACGCCAAGTGGAATGCACCATCAACGGCCTGGGCGAACGGGCCGGCAATTGCAGTCTGGAAGAAATCGTCATGGCGGTCAAAACCCGCAAGGACTATTTCGGATTGGAACTTGGCATTGATGCCAAGCACATTCTTGCCGCCAGCCGCATGGTGAGCCAGACCACCGGCTTTGTCGTGCAGCCCAACAAGGCGGTGGTGGGGGCAAATGCGTTTGCACACGCGTCCGGCATCCACCAGGACGGCGTGCTCAAGGCGCGTGACACCTACGAGATCATGCGTGCCGAAGACGTGGGTTGGACCGCCAACAAGATCGTACTGGGCAAGCTCAGCGGTCGCAATGCCTTCAAACAGCGCTTGCAGGAGCTGGGCGTGCAGTTAGAGAGCGAAGCTGAAATCAACGCCGCGTTTGCCCGCTTCAAGGAGCTGGCAGACCGCAAGAGTGACATCTTCGACGAAGACATCTTGGCGTTGGTCAGTGACGACAGTGTGACGCTGGACAAAGAGCAATACAGCTTTGTCTCCCTGTCACAACACAGCGAAACCGGTGAACGCCCCCATGCCGCAGTCGTCTTCACCGTAGATGGCAAAGAGGTCAAAAGTGATTCCGATGGGAATGGTCCCGTGGATGCCTCCCTCAAGGCCATTGAGTCGTTCGTGAAGAGCGGGGCCGAGATGGTTTTGTACTCGGTCAATGCCATTAGCGGATCGACCGAAAGCCAGGGTGAAGTCACGGTGCGCCTGCAAAACAGCGGTCGTGTGGTGAATGGTGTGGGTGCGGACCCGGATATTGTGGTGGCCTCTGCCAAAGCCTATCTGAGTGCCCTGAACAAGCTGCAAAGCAAGGCCGATCGGGTGGCTGCGCAGGGCTAGTGGGATGCGGACATTCAAATATTCTTGAACTTTCGTGCGCAAGTAGTTGATCTTACGTAACTTTTTTGATTAAACTGTCGGCACTTTCAGGTTTTTGTACACCGTGTTACACGCTGTAAGCCTGCACAAATCAAAGGACGTATGTTGAAACGCGCACTTGTACACCTCGGTTTTGGCAGTTTGGTGGCCGCATTGCTATTGCTTCCTTTGGAAGCCTCCGCCACCCAGCGTAAAAAAGTGCGTATTGCGCCCCATGCGGTCAAGCATGTGGTCGCAAAGAAGAAACTCCACCAAAAAGTGGTGCACACCAAAGTGGTGGCGGCTCCCAAGGCGCCGTCGTTTGGGCAATTGGCAGGCTTGCATGGTGCGCAGGATGCGCTGGACCTGAAATCCAGCGTCGCCTTTGTGGTGGACCAGGACACCAAAGAGGTTCTGTTCAGCAAGAACGAGTCGGCCGTGCTGCCGATTGCGTCCATCACCAAGCTCATGACCGGTGTGCTGGTGAGCGAAGCCCGCCTGCCCATGGACGAGACCATTGAGATCACCCAGGCCGATGTGGATACCGAAAAGGGCAGTTCATCCCGTTTGCGCGTGGGCACCGAGCTGAGCCGTGGCGAGTTGTTGCACCTGGCATTGATGGCTAGCGAAAACCGCGCCGCCCATGCCTTGGGCCGCACCTACCCCGGCGGCTTGCAAACCTTTGTGAGTCTGATGAACAACAAGGCCCGCGTGCTGGGCATGCGCGACACCCAATACGTAGAGCCCACCGGCCTGTCCAGCCGCAACCAGTCCAGCGCCAAAGACTTGGCCACCCTGGTGAACTATGCCTACAGCGACCCCACATTACGTGAGCTGTCTACTTCGACCGGCTACCAGGTAGAAGTGGGCAACCGTACCCTGCAGTACAACAACACCAATCGCTTGGTAAAGAATCCTGCCTGGGACATTGGCCTGCAGAAGACGGGTTACATCACTGAAGCGGGTCAGTGCCTCGTCATGCAAGCCAAGATCGCCGGCCGCAAACTCATCATGGTGTTCCTGGACTCGGCAGGCAAACTGAGCCGCATTGGCGATGCAGAACGTGTGCGCCGTTGGGTGGAGTCCACGCCGTCCCTCGCCACGCGGTCTGCACCATTGGCCAGTCGCGAGATGGATCGCCGTATCGTTTCCAACTGAGTGACCGTAGGCCCCGACCGCAATTAGTTGCCGTGGTGGCCCAGGGTTTGCGAGATCTGCCGGGCGGTTTCTTTCAGCTTCGGCAGCCAGTCGTCTTCCAGGCGTCCTGAGGGGGCCGAGATCGACAGGCCCGCGACCAGCTTGCCTTGGTCGTCGTAAATGCCTGCAGCCATGCAGCGCACGCCCAACTCCAGTTCTTCGTTGTCCCCGGCCTGGCCGTACTGGCGTACCTTGGACAGTTCGCGCTCTAGCGCTGCTAAATCGGTAATGCTGTTTTTTGTATGGCCTTGCAAACCGGTGCGGGTGGCATAGGCGCGAATCCGTTGCGGGTCATCGGCCGCCAGAAACAGTTTGCCCACAGACGTGAGGTGCAGTGGCGCACGTCCGCCAATGGCGCGTACCACCTGCATGCCGGAGCGTTCGCTGTAGGCGCGTTCCACATAAATGATCTCGTCCCCCTGGCGCATGCTGAGGTTGACGGGTTGCTGCGTCAGTTTGTGCAGCTCGCGCATGGGAATCAGCGCTGCGTCGCGCACGTTTAGGCGTGCTTTGACCAAATTGCCCAGCTCCAGCAAACGCATACCCAGCCGGTAGCTGCCCGACTGGGGACGGTCCACAAAACGGCCCGATACCAGGTCGTTCAGGATGCGGTGGGTGGTAGAGGGGTGCAGTCCGGCCCGCTCGCTGATCTCCTTCAGGGGGATGGCCTCTTCGCGGGAGGCCAGCACGTCAATCAGCGTGAACATGCGTTCAATGACCTGAACGGCCGGGGTGCTGGGGGGATCGAGGTCTTTTTTGGTCATGGTGGGTTTGTGCGCCCGATGTTACCTTGCGCAACCCATTGCCCGTCCACCAAGAGTTGCGTGGGCTGAAAACGGGACTTGTAGCGCATTTTGGGGCTTTGCTCGATCCAATAGCCCAGGTAGACAAAATCCAGCCCCAAGCGTTTGGCCTGGGCCAACTGCCACAGCACATTGAAGGTGCCAAAACTGGTACCCGCCTCTGGGGAGAAGAAGGTATATACCGCCGAAATGCCATCCTCCAGCACGTCCAGAATGGAGACCATCTTCAGCGTGCCCAGGCTGCCATCGGTGGTCGGTTCGCGAAACTCCACCAGCCGGGAGTTCACCCGGCTTTGCAGTAAAAACTGGGTGTACTGGTCCACGCTGTCTTCGTCCATGCCGCCGCCTGCGTGGCGACTGGTCTGGTAGCGCAAATACAGGGCGTAGTGCTCCGCCACAAAACCCAGGTTCAGCACGCGCACGTTGAGCGCCTGATGCTGTTTCCACGCGCGCCGCTGGCTGCGATCAGGCTGGAAGTTTTGCGCCTGCACCCGCAGCGGGGTGCATGCCTGGCAGCCATCGCAGTAGGGGCGGTAGGTGAACATGCCGCTGCGCCGGAAACCCTTGGCCACCAAATCCGAGTAGGTGGCGTTGTCAATCACATGGCTGGGGGTGGCCACCTGCGAGCGCGCTTGGCGCTGCGGCAGGTAGCTGCAGTCGTAGGGCGCAGTCGCATAAAACTGCAGCGTCTGAAGGGGGAGGTCGGTCAGGTTTGTCATGGTGATTCGGCATCAAGCAGACAAAAGCTGATTCCAGTATACGGGGTCAAACCGCCATGCTGGGGTGGGTTCTGCACGCGCGTGGCGCACATGCTGCAAAAACGCAGCCCGTGCCATCTCCTTGGCGCCCATAAAGGCCAGGTGCGGAGTATTTTGCTGGCAGTCCACCATGCGGATGCCGTGTTGCTGGCAAAAGGCCATCAGGGCGGTCAACGCGATCTTGGAGGCATCGGGCACGCGGGTGAACATAGACTCGCCAAACACCGCACGGCCCAGGCCTATGCAGTACAGCCCGCCTGCCAGTTCGCCGTTAATCCAGGTCTCCACGCTGTGGGCCACGCCCAGGGCGTGCAGCTTGCCGTAGGCCTGCACCATCTCGGGAAGAATCCAGGTGCCCGGCTGGCCGCGACGGGCGGTCTGGGCACAGGACTGGATCACCTCGTCAAACGCATGGTCCATGCGGATCTCCAGCCGACCCTCTTGCAACAGGCGGTTGATGGTTTTGTACAGGGAGCGGTGCAAGCGAAAGTCCGCCACCTGCAGCACCATGCGCGGGTCGGGGCTCCACCACAGTGTGGGTTGGCCTTCGCTGAACCAGGGGAAGATGCCCTGGGCGTAGGCGGCTTGCAGCGTCTGCGGCTGCAGGTCGGCACCCATGCACAGCAGGCCAGGGGCGTCGCTGTCAGTACCCCAAGCGGTGGCAACCTCCGGGAAAGGTTCGCCGGGTTCCAGCCAGGGGAGGGTGAGGGAAGGGGGAGCCATGGTGCGCGTGCGAAGCAAATTAATTGAAGCGGCTCGCCAAAGTGGGCCACCAACCGAGGTTAGAATACCAGCTGTCGGCGTGTAGCGCAGCCTGGTAGCGCACCTGCTTTGGGAGCAGGGGGTCCAAGGTTCGAATCCTTGTACGCCGACCACTATTCAAAAACAAAGGCCCTTCAAGGGCCTTTGTTTTTTCTGTCCGTAGCTCAGTTGGATAGAGCAACAGCCTTCTAAGCTGTAGGTCACAGGTTCGATTCCTGTCGGACAGGCCACTGGGCTTTCTGCTCCGCTTCTCTTCCTGTTCCTAAATCGCCAAAGCGCCGACGCTGGTGTCCAGTTGCAGCCAGCGCGCCGCCGCGCTGCGCAGGTCTTCGATCTCACCGGTTGTCAAAAACTGGGTAGGAGCCACCGGCTCTGTGGTCGCTGCCGCCAACAGGCCCGCAGCGTCCAGCAGGCGCCGGGTGTGGCGTGCCACCGGCGCGCCGCCTTCCAGCAACGCCACTTGATTGCCAATAGAGCGGCGCAGCACAGCCTCGACAAATGGGTAGTGCGTGCAACCCAGCACCAGCGTGTCCATGGCGTCTGGATTTAAGCCAAATAAACCCATGGCCCGCGTGTACTCTGCGCAGAGTGCTTCTGTTTTTGTAGCGTCGTTACGTTCGATGGCAATCGCCAGGCCATCGCAGGGCTGCAGCACAAAGGTGGCCTGGCCATGCAACGATGCCAGCAGGGCCTGGAATTTCTCGCTCTGCAGCGTGCCGCGTGTGGCCATGACGCCCACGGTTTTGGTCTGGCTGGCGGCTGCCGCGGGCTTCAGCGCAGGCTCAATGCCCACCAGTGGAATGCTGGGGTAGGCCGCGCGCAGTGTTTTGATGGCCGCCGCCGTGGCCGTGTTGCAGGCTACTACCAGCGCCTTGATCTGGTGTTGCGCCAGCAGGTAATCCGCAATGGCGTGCGAGCGGGTGGTGACATGGTCGTCGTCCCGCTCGCCGTAGGGTGCATTGCCGCTGTCGGCCACATAGACAAAGCGCTCGTGCGGCAGCTCGGCACGCAGCGCGCGCAGCACGCTCAAGCCGCCCACGCCGCTGTCAAACACCCCGATGGGGCGTGAGGCAGTCGACATTGCTGTGGTAGCCACCAAGGGCTTAGCGCGAAGTGACGGGAATGCTCTTGAACTCGCCCGTGGCAATCTTCTTTTGCCACTCGGCCGGGCCGGTGATGTGGGCGCTGGTGCCGCCCGAATCCACCGCCACGGTCACGGGCATGTCGACCACGTCAAATTCGTAAATCGCTTCCATGCCGAGGTCTGCAAACCCAACCACTTCGGCGTGTTTGATGGCCTTGGACACCAAGTAAGCCGCGCCCCCCACGGCCATCAGGTAAGCGCTCTTGTGTTTCTTGATGGCTTCAATCGCCACCGGGCCGCGCTCGGCTTTGCCGACCATGGAGATCAGGCCGGTTTGGGCCAGCATCATTTCGGTGAAACCGTCCATACGGGTGGCCGTGGTCGGGCCGGCGGGGCCGACGGCTTCGCCCTGGATCGGGTCGACCGGACCCACGTAGTAAATGACGCGGTTGGTGAAGTCCACTGGCAGCTTTTCGCCCTTGGCCAGCATTTGCTGGATGCGCTTGTGGGCGGCGTCGCGGCCGGTCAGCATCTTGCCGTTCAAGAGCAGGGTCTGGCCGGGTTTCCAGCTCGCCACTTCGGCAGGAGTCAGCGTGTTCAGGTCGACCTTTTTGCTTTGCTGGTAGTCGGGTGTCCAGTTGACGTTGGGCCACAGGTCCAGCGACGGTGGAGTCAGGTAGACCGGGCCGCTACCGTCCATCACAAAGTGCGCGTGGCGTGTTGCGGCGCAGTTGGGAATCATGGCAATCGGTTTGCTGGCCGCGTGGGTCGGGTACATCTTGATCTTGACGTCCAGCACCGTGGTCAGGCCACCCAAGCCCTGCGCGCCAATGCCCAGTGCGTTGACCTTCTCGAACAGCTCCAGGCGCAGTTTTTCGACGTTGTCGAGTTCAGCACCGGAGGCCTGCTTGGCTTGCAGTTCGTACATGTCCAGGTCGTCCATCAGGCTTTCCTTGGCCATCAGCACGGCTTTTTCTGCCGTGCCGCCAATGCCAAGGCCCAGCATGCCGGGCGGACACCAGCCCGCGCCCATGGTGGGCACGGTCTTCAAGACCCAGTCGACCACGCTGTCACCGGGATTGAGCATGTACATCTTGGATTTGTTTTCAGAGCCGCCGCCCTTGGCGGCCACGGTCACTTCCACGGTGTTGCCGGGCACCAGCTCGGTAAAGATCACTGCTGGCGTGTTGTCCTTGGTGTTCTTGCGCAGGAATTCCGGGTCGGCCACGACAGACGCGCGCAGCGTGTTGTCGGGGTGGTTGTAGCCCTGGCGCACGCCTTCGTTGATGGCGTCGTCAATGGAGCCGGTAAAGCCGTCCCAGCGCACGTCCATGCCCACCTTTAGGAACACGTTGACGATGCCGGTGTCCTGGCAGATCGGGCGGTGGCCCGTGGCGCTCATCTTGCTGTTGGTCAGGATCTGAGCAATGGCGTCTTTGGCCGCCGGACTTTGCTCGCGCTCGTAGGCGCGGGCCAGATGGGCGATGTAGTCCGTGGGGTGGTAGTAGCTGATGTACTGGAGGGCGGCGGACACCGATTCGATGAGGTCGGCTTGGCGGATGATCGTGGTCATGGAGGGCCTGGCTGGGGTGGAAGGAAACGAAACGCCCTCAATTATCCCTTGGCCGCGGGGGCCGGGTATAGCCCGGTTACGGGAAACCACTTGCTATATTAATCATAGCTTCTCGCGCAGTATTGACGGGGGCTAGAGGCATGTTTTATGCCAAAGGCTGTCCAGTTCGCCGAAAAATGCTGCTCGGGCGTTACGGTTGCGCATTGATACACCCCGGGCCGCAGACGGGCGGAGAATACAGCCATGCACACCCGTACCGAACGCGATACCTTTGGCCCGATTGAGGTGCCCGCCCACAAGCTCTGGGGCGCGCAGACCCAACGCTCGCTGCAGAACTTCGATATCTCGGGCGAACGCCAGCCCACAGAGATCATCCGCGCACTGGCGCAGACCAAGCGTAGCGCTGCCCGGGTCAACCACGCGCTGGGCCTGCAGGATGCTGCCAAGACGCAGGCCATCGTCGCCGCGGCGGACGAGGTGATCGCAGGTCAACACCCGGATGAGTTTCCCCTGGTGGTCTGGCAAACCGGCTCGGGCACGCAGACCAATATGAACGTGAACGAGGTACTGGCCAACCGCGCCAGCGAGCTGCTGGGTGGCGCGCGTGGCGAAGGGCGGCTGGTGCACCCGAATGACGATGTGAACCGCAGCCAGTCCAGCAACGATGTGTACCCCACAGCCATGCATGTGGCGGCGGTGGATGCGATCACGCACAAGCTGCTGCCCGCAATCGCCAAACTGCGTACCACGTTGGCGCAGAAGTCTGCCGACTTTGACGACATCGTGAAGATTGGCCGCACCCATCTGCAAGACGCCACACCGCTGACCCTGGGCCAAGAATTCTCGGGCTATGTGGCACAGCTCGCGCATGGCGAGGCGCATGTGCGCGCCGCGTTGCCGCACCTGTGCGAACTGGCGCTGGGCGGCACGGCGGTGGGCACGGGGCTGAATGCTCCCAAGGGTTATGCGGAGCAGGTGGCAGCTGAATTGGCCACGCTAACCGGCCTGCCGTTTGTGACGGCGCCCAACAAGTTTGAAGCGCTGGCCAGCGTGGACGCGTTGGTGCATGCGCACGGCGCCTTGAAGACCTTGGCCGTCAGCCTGATGAAAATTGCCAACGATGTGCGCTGGCTGGCCAGCGGCCCGCGCAGCGGCATCGGCGAACTCAGCATTCCGGAGAACGAGCCTGGTTCCAGCATCATGCCGGGCAAGGTCAACCCCACGCAGAGCGAGGCGCTGACCATGTTGGCCGCCCAGGTGTTTGGCAACGATGTGGCGATCAACTTTGGCGGGGCCTCGGGCAACTTCGAGCTGAATGTGTTTCGGCCCATGGTGGCGCACAACTTCCTGCAAAGCGTGCGGCTGCTGGCCGACGGCATAAAGAGTTTCAACGACCACTGTGCAGTGGGCATCACGCCCAACCGTGAACGCATTGCGGAGTTAGTGGACCGCTCACTCATGCTGGTCACTGCGCTGAACCCGCACATTGGGTACGACAAGGCCGCGTTCATTGCCAAGAAGGCGCATAAGGAGGGGGCGAGTTTGCGCGATGCTGCCGTGGCCAGTGGGTATGTGACGGCGGAGCAGTTTGACCAGTGGGTAGTGCCTTCGGAGATGGTAGGGCGCTGATGAGTTTTTGGCGTAAATTCGTAAGCCAACAGCAAGTCAGTGGCTTGTAAGTGCAAACCGCGACATTGCGAGCAGTTTTGAATCGTCCCCAGGAGATAAGAATATGAGTACATCGACATCTGCTATGGAATCCCTGCTGGTTGAAAACCGCGTGTTCCCCCCTAGCGAAGCCATGGTCAAAGCGGCGCGCGTATCCGGCATGGATGGCTACAACGCCCTGTGTGCCGAAGCCGAGAAAGACTTTGAAGGCTTCTGGGCCCGCTTGGCGCGTGAAAACGTGGTCTGGAACAAGCCCTTTACCCGCACGCTGGACGAATCCAACGCGCCGTTCTACCAATGGTTCGACGACGGCGAACTCAACGCCTCCGCCAACTGTCTGGACAAGCACATCGGCACGCCCACAGAAAACAAGGTGGCCGTGATCTTTGAAGCCGACGACGGTACCGTCACCAAGACCACTTACAAGGAACTGCTGGCCCGTGTGAGCCAATTTGCCAATGCCCTGAAGGCCGATGGCGTGAAGAAGGGCGACCGGGTGCTGGTCTACATGCCCATGACGCTGGAAGGCGTGATCGCCATGCAGGCCTGCGCGCGCATTGGTGCCACGCACAGCGTGGTGTTTGGCGGCTTCTCGGCGAAAGCCCTGCAGGAACGCATCATTGACGCCGGCGCTGTCGCCGTGATCACGAGCAACTACCAGATGCGTGGCGGCAAAGAGCTGCCACTCAAAGCCATCGTGGACGAAGGCTTGGGCATGGGGGGCTGCGACACCATCAAGACCGTGTACGTTTACCAGCGCACGCAAACCGCCTGCAACATGGTGGCGGGCCGCGATAAAACCTTTGACGAGGCCCTGGCCGGCAAGAGCACTGAATGCGCCCCCGTGCCCGTGGGCGCCGAGCACCCGCTGTTCATCCTCTACACCTCGGGCTCCACCGGCAAGCCCAAGGGCGTGCAGCACTCCACCGGCGGCTACCTGCTGTGGGCCAAGCTGACGATGGACTGGACATTTGACCTGAAACCCGAAGATGTGTTCTGGTGCACGGCTGACATCGGCTGGATCACTGGCCATACCTATGTGGCCTATGGCCCGCTGGCCGCAGGCGCCACGCAAATCATCTTTGAAGGCATTCCCACCTTCCCCAACGCGGGCCGCTTCTGGCAAATGATTGAGCGCCATAAGTGCAGCATCTTCTACACCGCACCCACCGCCATCCGCTCGCTGATCAAGGCCGCAGAAGGCGACGCGGCGGTGCACCCGGACCGCTCCGATTTGTCCAGCCTGCGCATCCTCGGCTCGGTGGGTGAGCCCATCAACCCCGAGGCCTGGATGTGGTACTACAAGAACGTGGGCCACGAGAAGTGCCCCATCGTGGACACCTTTTGGCAAACCGAAACCGGCGGCCATATGATGACCCCGCTGCCCGGCGCCACGCCGTTGGTACCTGGCAGCTGCACGCTGCCGCTGCCCGGCATCATGGCCGCCATCGTGGACGAGGTGGGCAATGACATTCCCAACGGCACTGGCGGCATTCTGGTGGTCAAGCGCCCCTGGCCGTCCATGATCCGCACCATCTGGAACGACCCCGAGCGTTTCAAGAAGAGCTACTTCCCCGAAGAAATGGGCGGCAAGCTGTACCTGGCCGGTGACGGTGCGGTGCGCAGTGCCGACCGCGGCTACTTCCGTATCACGGGCCGGATTGACGATGTGCTCAATGTGTCGGGCCACCGCATGGGCACCATGGAAATCGAATCGGCCTTGGTCTCCAAGACCGACCTGGTGGCCGAAGCCGCCGTGGTGGGGCGTCCGGACGACCTGACCGGCGAGGCGATCTGCGCCTTTGTCGTGCTCAAGCGCCCCATGCCCAAGGGAGACGAGGCCAAGGCCATTGCCAAGGAACTGCGCGACTGGGTGGCCAAGGAGATCGGCCCGATTGCCAAGCCCAAGGACATCCGCTTTGGCGAGAACCTGCCCAAGACGCGTTCGGGCAAGATCATGCGCCGCCTGTTGCGCTCGCTGGCCAAGGGTGAGGCCGTGACGCAAGACACCAGCACGCTGGAAAACCCCGCCATCCTGGACCAGCTGGGCCAGGCGTACTAAGCGACTGGAGGCGGGCGTAAGCCGGGCATGAAAAAGCCCGCTGCACTTTCGGTGCAGCGGGCTTTTTGTATGTTGAGCGCTTACTTGAGGCTCAAGATCCAGGCCGCCAGTTTTTTGGATTCGGCCTCGTTGACCTGCGAGTTGGCGGGCATGGGCACTGCGCCCCAGACACCGCTGCCGCCCTTGATGATCTTGGTTGCCAGTTTGTCGGCAGCCGTTTTGTCGCCTTTGTACTTGGCCGCCACGTCTTTGTAGGCGGGGCCCACCAGCTTCTTGTCCACCGCATGGCAGGCCAGGCAGTTCTTGGAGGTGGCCAGCGCTAGGTCGGCAAATGCGGGTGTTGCCGACAGCACAGCAGTGGCACTCAGCGCAAGGGTGATCAGGGTTTTTTTCATCAGGGCCTCGTCGGTTGGTTTACAGTCACTCAACGCCATTGTAGTGACGCGGGTTGACCCGAGTCTTACCAGGGCCACACAGAGTAGGAGAAGGCAATGTATTTCCTGGGAATTGGTTTGTTGCTGATGGTATTGAAATACATGGAAATCGGTCCCGTGGCCACTTGGTCGTGGTTGATTGTGCTCGCCCCCTTCGGCTTGGCCATGGCCTGGTGGGCGTGGGCCGACGGCACCGGCTACACCAAGCGAAAAGCCGTGGAGCGCGAAAACGCCCGTAAGCAGGCCCGCATCGACAAAAATCGCCAGGCCATCGGTACGCTGGGCAGCAAAAAACGCCGCTAACAGCCTGCGCTGTTGAACGGCGTTTGCAAGTGCAGCCCGCTTGTGCGGGCTTTTGTTTGGCTTAGTAGTTGTCCAGCACGGCGCCCTTGCTAGCGCTCGACGCATTGAACGCAAACTTGGCTTGCACGCCGCGGTTGTAGCGCGGTGCTGGTGCCGTCCACGCCGCGCGGCGTTTGGCCAGCTCGGCCTCGGGCACATTCAACTCCAGAATCAGCTGGCGCGAATCGATGGTGATGGAGTCGCCTTCTTCGACCAGCGCAATCACACCACCCGCCGCCGCTTCAGGCGCTACGTGGCCCACCACCATGCCCCAGGTGCCGCCCGAGAAGCGGCCATCGGTGATCAGGCCCACGCTTTCGCCCAGGCCTTGGCCAATCAAGGCACCAGTGGGCGCCAGCATTTCGGGCATGCCGGGGCCGCCCTTGGGGCCCAGGTAGCGCAGCACCATCACGTCGCCGGGAACAATCTTGTTGTCCAGAATGGCCTTGAGCGCGGATTGCTCATCATTGAACACACGGGCCGGGCCGGTCATCACCGGGTTTTTCAGGCCGGTGATCTTGGCAACGGCGCCCTCAGGGCTCAGGTTGCCCTTGAGGATGGCCAGGTGGCCTTGGGCGTACATGGGGTTGGTGATGGGACGGATCACGTCCTGATCAGCGCGTGGCACATCGGGGATGTCTTTCAGCACTTCGGCCACGGTCTGGCCGGTGATGGTGATGCAGTCGCCATGCAACAGGCCAGCAGCCAGCAGCGTCTTCATCACTTGCGGAATACCGCCTGCGCGGTGCAGGTCCACGGCCAGGTATTTGCCAGATGGTTTCAAGTCACACAGCACGGGGGTCTTGACGCGCACGCGCTCAAAGTCGTCGATGGTCCACTCCACACCCGCTGCGTGGGCGATGGCCAGGAAGTGCAGCACCGCGTTGGTGGAGCCGCCCGTGGCCATGATCACGGCTACGGCATTTTCGATGGACTTCTTGGTGACGATGTCGCGTGGCTTCAGGTCTTTCTTGATGGCTTCGATCAGTACCTTGGCCGATTCCTTGGCCGAGTTCATTTTTTCGTCGTGCGGATTGGCCATGGTGGACGAGAAGGGCAGGGAGATGCCCAGCGCCTCGAAGGCCGACGACATCGTGTTGGCCGTGTACATGCCGCCGCAGGAGCCGGTGCCGGGAATGGCGCGGCGCTCGATCTGCAGCAGGTCTTCGTCACTCATGCGGCCCGCGGCGTTTTCGCCCACGGCTTCGAACACGCTGACGATGTTCAGGTCTTTGCCCTTGTAAGTGCCGGGCAGAATCGTGCCGCCGTAGACATAGATGGCGGGCACATTGGCACGCAGCATGCCCATCAGGCCACCGGGCATGTTCTTGTCGCAGCCGCCGACAACGACCACGCCGTCCATCCATTGGCCTTGCACGCACGTCTCGATGCAATCGCTAATGACTTCGCGGCTGACCAGCGAATACTTCATGCCCTCGGTGCCCATGGCCATGCCGTCGGAAATGGTGGGCGTGCCAAACACTTGGGCGTTGCCGCCGGCTTCTTCAATACCTGCAATGGCAGCATCCGCCAGCTTTTGCAGACCGCTGTTGCAGGGGGTGATGGTGCTGTGGCCATTGGCGACGCCGACCATGGGCTTTTTGAAGTCGCCTTCCTCGTAACCCATGGCGTAGTACATGGAGCGGTTGGGCGCGCGGCTCTTGCCTTCGGTGATGTTCTTGCTGCGGGGATTGAGGATGACGGGTTTGGTGTCCATGGGGTCTCTCACAGGGTGGTGCCGGGCTGGCGTTGTTCAAAAAGCTGGCCGGAGTATGCCTGCTGTCGGTGATTGGTTCCAATCCATTTTTCAGGGTGGTTTAATATGTTTTACATATGAGTAAACCCAGCCCGCAACTGCCTTGGATAGAGCTGCGCCTGTGGCGCCAGTTCGTCACCGTGGCCGAAGAGCTGCATTTTGGCCGCGCGGCCCTGCGCCTGCACATGACGCAGCCGCCACTCACGCAGGCGATTGCCCAGCTGGAGCGCAGCCTGGGCCTGCCGCTGTTTGCGCGCACCAAGCGCAGCGTACAACTCACGCCCCAGGGCCTGGCGCTGCTGCCGCAGGCGCAGGAACTGCTGCAGCGCGCCCAGGGCCTGGTGCTGCAGGCGCGGGCGCTGGCCATGGGCGAGTCCGGGCGGCTGCGGCTGGCGTTTGTGTCCACCGTGGGTTTCTCGCTCCTGCCACAGTGGGTGATGGCGTTCCGGCGCGAATTCCCAGGCGTACAGCTCGATCTGGTCGAGGCCACAGGTGATGTGCAACTGCAACTGCTCAAGTCGGAGGAGGTGGACGCCGGGTTTGTGTTGCATGCCAGCGGCTTTGCCACTGAAGGCCTGCAGCGCCTGACGGTGGCGCAAGAGCCGCTGGTGCTGGCGCTGCCCGAGTCGCATCCCTTGGCGAAGCGCAAGAACCTGCGCCTGCAAGATGTCTGGGTCCAGCCGCTGGTGACCTTTCCGCGGCGCATCGTGCCCTCGCTGTTTGACGCCATCTTTGGCATGTACCACGACGCGGGCAAGCTCCCGGTGGTGGCGCAAGAGGCCATCCAGATGCAGACCATTGTGAATCTGGTGTCTGCCGGGCTGGGCGTGGCCTGGGTGCCGGCCAGCGTGCAGCAGTTCCAGCGGCCCGGTGTGGTGTACCGCCAGGTGCAGGGTGCCGTGCCGGGTTGCGAGACCAGCCTGGTGTGGCAGCGCAGCAGTCCGGCCCTGGAGCGGTTCATGGCCTTCCACGATATTGCCCATGCCGCCAACGGGCACAATGCGGCCCATGCTGATCCATCCCAACATTGATCCCATCGCCCTGCAAGTGGGCCCCTTGGCCGTGCACTGGTATGGCCTGACCTACCTCGCGGCCTTTGCGCTGTTCATGTTTCTTGGCAGCCGCCGACTGCGCCACGCGCCGTTCAACGCGCTAACCGGCCCGCAGGCCTGGTCGTTCAAGGACGTGGAGGACATCCTGTTCCTAGGCGTGGTGGGGGTGGTGCTGGGCGGGCGCATTGGTTACTGCCTGTTTTACAAGCCGGTGTTCTACGCCACCCACCCGCTGGAAGTGTTCTACGTCTGGCAGGGCGGCATGAGCTTCCATGGCGGCATGCTGGGCGTGATCGCCTCCATGGTCTGGTTTGCGCGTTCGCGCAGCAAGCCGTTCTGGCAGGTGGCCGACTTTGTGGCGCCTTGCGTGCCCACGGGCCTGGCCGCGGGGCGGGTTGGCAATTTCATTAACGGCGAGCTGTGGGGACGCCTTGCTGACCCCGCACTGCCCTGGGGCATGGTGTTTCGCGGCGCGGGCGATGCGCCGCGCCACCCCTCGCAGGTTTACCAGTTCCTCATGGAAGGGCTGCTGCTGTTTGTGTTGCTGTGGTGGTACGCCAGCACACCGCGCAAGCAGGGGCAGGTGGCTGCGGCTTTTCTGTTCGGCTATGGCGTCTTCCGCTTCATTGCCGAATTCTTCCGCGAACCCGATGCCCATCTGGGCCTGCTGAGCCTGGGCATGAGCATGGGCCAGTGGCTGTGCGTGCCCATGATTGTGGGTGGCGCCTTGCTGTGGCGCTGGGCCGGCGGCCGCAGCACGCAATCCTGATCTCCATCTAGGGTAAGTCCCCATGCCCGGACCCTGTCCGGGCTCTTTACGGCGTTTAGATAATTACCCATAATTACAGAAAATTATGCCCTCTTGATTGCCCACCTCCATGCGCCTGATCCACAACTCCCTGCACGATGAAGTCGCCGATGGCCTGCGTGCGCGGATTTTTGATGGGGTGCTGGCGCCGGGTAGTTTTATTGACGAGGTGGCGCTGTGTGCGGACCTGGCCATCTCGCGCACGCCGCTGCGCGAGGCGCTCAAGGTGCTGGCGGCCGAGGGCCTGGTGCGCCACGAGCCACGGCGCGGTAGCTTTGTGAGCCAGGTGACCGAGCAGGACCTGGATGAGATATTCCCCGTCATTGCGCTGCTGGAGGGCCGCTGCGCATTGGAAGCCACCCGCCATGCGACCGACGCCGACATTGCCGCGCTCGAAACCCTGCACACCAGCCTGCAGCAGCATGCCGCTGCCAAGCGCATCACCGACTACTACGCCGTCAACTTCACCATCCACGAAGCCATCATCACGCTGGCCAACAACCGCTGGCTGGCGCAAAGCATTGCCGACCTACGCAAGATATTGAAGCTGGCGCGCCTGCAGCAATTGCATGCGCCGGGCCGGCTGGAACAAAGCCTGAGCGAGCACCTGGCGGTGTTTGCGGCCATCAAGGCGCGCGATGCCGATGCGGCTGAGGCGGCCATGCGCAACCACCTGCTGCGCCAGCGCGAGGCGCTGCGTGAACTGTCCCGCACCCAGAAAAGCAGGTTACTCGCATGAACCAAGATTCCTGGATCAACCGCAACGTGGCGCGGCTCTTGCCCAAGAGTTCCAAGCCAAAAGAGGCTGTAGCCCCCGTGGAACATGCGCAAGCAGCTCCCAAAACCATAGCGCCTCACGTGCCGCCCGCAGGTTCTGCAGCGGGCACCAAGGCGTCTGGCTCGGCGCGTTCCACGCGCGAGCGTCTGCACGCCACGCTGCGCCATGGGGACGAAGCCCTGTCACCTCGCATGCTGCGCCGCACGTTGCACGAGCTGCAGGCCGTGATCGACGAGCGCGTGAGTGAGGTCGAGGGCGGGCGTCGTGCCACAGCGCTGGCGGCCTGGTATGCCGGAGCCACGCTGGCGCGCCGGCGCGACATGTGGCTGCTGATGAGCGAGATGTTTGTGGCCGATGCGCAGAAAGTGAAAGCGGCCCAAGCCACCTTTGCCGCTGCGGTGGGTACGCCAGATGAAGCTGCGGCCGAGGTGCACTACCGCCGCGCCACGGTGTCGCCACGCCGGCGCCTGCTGCAACGCTTCAGTGTAGATGCGCAGGGCATCCGCTTTTTGGTGAACCTGCGGGCCGAGATGCAGCCCAGCCTGAAAGGCGACAAACGCTTGCAGGCGCTAGATGTGGAGATGGAGTACATGTTCTCCACCTGGTTTGACGTGGGCTTTTTGGACCTGCGCCGCATCAGTTGGGATTCACCCGCCTCACTGGTGGAAAAGCTCATCAAGTACGAGGCCGTGCACGACATCAAGAGCTGGGCCGATGTGAAAAACCGGCTCGACTCGGACCGCCGCTGCTACGGCTTCTTCCACCCGCGTCTGCCCGACGAGCCGCTGATTTTTGTGGAGGTGGCGCTGGTGGATGTGCTGGCGGACAGCATCACGCCGCTGCTGGACGAGTCGGCCGACGCGGCGGACCTGAGCACCGCCACCACCGCGATTTTTTATTCCATCAGCACCACGCAAGATGGCCTGCGCGGCGTGAGTTTTGGCGACTCGCTCATCAAGCGTGTCGTGGAGACACTGAAGGCCGAATTTCCCAAGCTCAAGACCTTTGCCACGCTCTCGCCTATTCCCGGCTTCCGCCAGTGGCTTGGCAAGAATGCTGCCAGCCTGATCGAACGGCTGGATGCGAACGCACGCGACGAGTTGGGCCGGGCCGTGGGGTTTGAGCCGGTGACGGCCACCCACTTTCTGGCCGCGGCTGAAACGGCGCTCTCGCTCAAACCCTCATCGGCCGTGCGCCACATGCTGCTGCGCTGTGCCGCGCAGTACCTGGGGCACGAGACCACGCAGGGCAAGCCGCTGGACGGTGTGGCCCGTTTTCACCTGGGCAACGGCGCCCGCGTGGAGCGGCTGAACTGGGCCAGTGATCCGTCCCCCAAGGGGCTCAAACAGTCGTACGGGCTCATGGTCAATTACCTGTACGACCTCAAACGCCTGGACAAGCACCGCGAGATGCTGGCCCAGGGCAAGATTCCGGTGGCGTCTGCCATCAGCGAGTTGACTTTCCAATAACTATTCTCAGGAGACACGCATGAACCGATTTCCCAACACCGCCCGCCGCCAGTGGCTGCAATCGGCCGCCACTGCTGGCCTGGCCTGGGCGGCCGCGCCGCTGACCGCGCTAGCCCAGGCGCGCTGGCCTGCCAAGCCGGTCACGCTGATCGTGCCTTTTCCCGCAGGCGGTGGTACCGATGCGTTTGCGCGGCCGCTGTCTGCGCAATTCGCCAAGCTCACCGGAACCCAGCTGGTGATTGACAACCGCGGTGGTGCTGGCGGCACGCTGGGTGCCAGCATTGCGGCCAAGGCGCAGCCCGATGGCTACACGCTGTTCATGGGCGCCGTGCACCACGCCATCGCCCCCAGCATGTACCCCAAGCTGGACTACGACATTCAGAAAGACTTCATCCCCCTGGCGCTGGTGGCCAACGTGCCCCAGGTGCTGGTGGTGAACCCGAAAAACGTGCCCGGCGACTTCAAGGCCTTCCTGGCCCAGGTGAAGGCCAACCCCGGCAAGATGAACTACGGCTCGGCTGGCGGCGGCACCTCGCACCACCTGGCGGGCGAGTTGTTCAAGCAGCAGACCAACACCTTCATCACCCACATTCCCTACCGCGGTGCGGGCCCTGCGCTGCAAGACCTGATGGCGGGCAGTGTGGACATGATGTTTGACGGCCTGGGTTCTTCAGCGGGCCACATCAAGGGCGGGCGCATCAAGGCGCTCATGGTGTCGGGCAACAAGCGCAACCCGGCTTTCCCCGATGTGCCTTGCGCGGCCGAGCTGGGCCTGCCCGATTACACCGTGACCACTTGGTACGGCTTGTGGGCCCCCAAGGGTACGCCGGCCGATGTGCAGGCGCGCATCGTGGAAGAGGTGACCCGCCTGTCCCAAGCGGATGAAATCAAGACCAGCTGGGCCAACAACGGCGCCGAGTTTGGCAAACTCACGCCTGCGCAATTTGGCGCATTTGTGGCGGCCGAGGTGAAGCGCTGGGCCGCGGTGGTGAAAGCGTCTGGCGCCAAGCTGGACTGACAGAACAAAGGCTGGCATGGCGGGAAACATAGCGGTCGCGCACGGCGCAGGCGAGGAGGCGGGGATCGTGACGCTCACACTGTCGCACCCCGGCAAGTTCAACGCCATGTCACGCGCCATGTGGCGCGAACTCAAAGTGGTGTTCAACGCCATCCAAGCTGACCCAGAAGCACGTTGCGTGCTGCTGCGCGGGGAGGGCGGCCACTTCTGCGCCGGTGGCGACATTGCCGAGTACCCCAGTTTCCGCTTCAACGAGGCAGCGCTGCGCCAGTTCCACGAGGACGAGGTGTGGGGCGGCCTGCAGGCGATGCTGGACTGTGATGTGCCCATCGTCGCGCAGATCGAAGGCAACTGCATGGGCGCGGGTGTGGAGATCGCGAGCTGCTGTGACCTGCGCGTGGCGGGTGCTTCAGCCCGCTTTGGCGCACCCATTGCGCGCCTGGGTTTTCCCATGGCCCCGCGTGAAGCGGCGTTGGTGGCGCAGGCCGCAGGCAACACGGTGGCGCGCGCCATGCTGCTGGCAGCCGAAGTGTTCGACGCTCCGGCCATGCTGGCGCGCGGTTTTCTTTTGCAGGTGCCCGACGATGCGGAAATGGCCGGACACTGTGAAGCTCTGGCCCGGCGTGTGGCCGGCCTGGCCCCACAGGCAGCGCGCATGAACAAACAGACCCTGCGGGCGATTCAGGCACAAAACAGGCCTCTAGCCCCCGTAAACATTGCGCCAGAAGCTCCTGATTCAATAGCAAGCCTGACCACCAGTGCCTACACCTATGCCGACAGCGCCGAGCACCGCGAAGGCATTGCCGCCTTCTTGGCCAAGCGCCAGCCGCAGTTTTAAACCAGATACCCGAGACCCGACCATGGCCACCCAACCCGACAACGCCAACCTGTTTGCCGCGCTGCGCGCCGCTTTTCCTGCCGACCTGAGCGCCTGCGCCGTCGAGACCGACAACGGCCTGCAGTACAGCTGGCAAGACCTGGACCAGGCTACCGCCATGGTGGCCAACCTGCTGGAATTTCTGGAGTTGCCCAAGGGCGCGCGCATCGCCGTGCAGGTGGAAAAATCCGTGGAGGCGCTGGTGCTGTACCTCGCCACACTGCGCGCCGGCCTGGTTTACCTGCCGCTCAACACCGCCTATCAGAGCGCGGAGATGGCCTACTTCATCGAAGACGCCAAGCCCTCGGTCGTGGTGTGCAGCGGGCGTAACTTCGGCTGGATCAGCAAGATGGCGTTTCTGGCCGGTACGGCACACGTGTTCACCCTGAACGAGGACCGTACCGGCTCGCTGCTGGACCGTGCATCGCAGTTTCCCAAGACGCACACCATTGCTCACCGCGATGTGAATGACCTGGCCGCCATCATCTATACCAGTGGCACCACGGGTCGCAGCAAGGGGGCCATGCTGAGCCACGGCAACCTGCTGAGCAATGCGCGCGTGCTGCAGACCTACTGGGACTGGAAGCCCGGCGACGTGCTGATCCACGCGCTGCCCATCTTCCATGTGCACGGTCTGTTCGTGGCCATCCACGGCGCGCTCATCAACGGCAGCAAGATGGTCTGGTGCGCCAAGTTCGACTCCAGGGTGGTGTTGCAGTACTTCCCGCGCGCCACCGTGTTCATGGGCGTGCCCACGCTCTATGTGCGCCTGCTGGCCGAGGCCGGGCTCACGCCGCAGGTGGTGAAGAACATGCGCCTCTTTGTCTCGGGCTCCGCACCTATGCTGGTGGACACGCACCACCAGTGGCAGGCCCGCACCGGCCACACCATTCTGGAGCGCTACGGTATGTCCGAGACCGTCATGCTCACCTCCAACCCCGGCCGCGCGGCCGATGGTGAGCGTGTGGTCGGCAGCGTGGGCAAGCCGCTGCCCGGCGTGCAGCTGCGTGTGCGCGACGAGGCCGGCAAAGACTTGCCCCAGGGCGAAACCGGCGGCATTGAGGTGCGCGGGCCCAATGTGTTCCAGGGCTACTGGCAGATGCCCGAGAAGACCGCACAAGAATTCACGGCCGACGGTTTTTTCAAGACCGGTGACGTGGGCCGCGTGGACGCCCAGGGCTATGTGACCATCGTGGGCCGCAGCAAGGACCTCATCATCAGCGGTGGCTACAACGTGTACCCGGCCGAGATCGAGGGCTACATCAACAACCTGCCCGGCGTAGCCGAGAGCGCTGTGGTGGGCGTGCCTGATGCCGACTTTGGCGAGGTGGGCGTGGCTGTGGTCGTGCCGCTCGCGGGCGCCACGGTCGATCCTGCTCAGGTGGTTGCCACGCTGAAATCCATGCTCGCCAACTTCAAGGTGCCCAAGCGCTGTGTGGTGGTGGCCGAGCTGCCGCGCAACGCCATGGGCAAGGTACAGAAAAACCTGCTGCGCGAGCAATACCGTACCGGCTAAAAGAGGGGGCGGGCCTGCGTCGACTACAGTAGCCAGAACTTTGTCATATTTTGGTCATGCAGCACGCACTCATCGTTGACGACACCCCCGCCACCCTGGCCTTGCTGAGCGAGCTGGTGGAAAAACTGGGGGACTGCCGGGCCGTTCCTTTTGCAAACTCCTCCGAAGCATTGGCCTGGTGCGAGCGCACTCCGGTCGATCTGGTGATCGTGGACTACACCATGGATGGCATGGACGGGCTGGAGTTCATCCGCCGTTTTCGCAGCATTCCGGGCCGCGACATTGCCCCCATCATGATGGTGACCGCCAGTGACCAAAAGCCCGTGCGGTACCGCGCGCTGGACGCAGGGGCCAATGACTTCATGGCCAAACCGGTGGACAAGGTGGAGTTTCTGGCGCGCGCCAAGAACCTGCTGATCCTCAGCGATGCACGTACCAAGCTGGCCGACCGGGCCGCCTGGCTGGCGGACGAGGTACAGAAAGCCACGGCCGAGATTTTGGCGCGCGAACGCGACACCGTTATGCGCCTCTCGCGCGCTGCCGAGTTCCGCGACCCCGAGACCGGTGCCCATATCTCACGCATGGCGCATTACTCCAGATTGATTGCCAAGGGGCTGGGCATGACCGAGGCCGAGCAGGACCTGCTGCTGGAAGCGGCACCCATGCACGACCTGGGCAAAGTGGGCATTGCTGACAGCATCCTGCTCAAGCCCGGGCGGCTAACAGAGGCGGAATTTGTCATCATGAAGCAGCATGCGGTCTACGGGTACGAACTCCTGCAAGGTAGCGCCTCGCGTGTTCTGCAAACGGGGGCCGAGATTGCGCTAGGCCACCACGAAAAGTTTGACGGCAGCGGCTACCCCCAGGGTCTCAAGGGCGAGGCCATTCCCCTGTTCAGTCGCATCGTGGCGGTGGCCGATGTGTTTGATGCACTGACCTCCGAGCGCCCTTACAAGAAGGCCTGGACGCTGGAGGAGGCGGTGGACTTTCTCACCGCAGGTGCTGGTACCCATTTCGACCCACGCTGCGTGCAGAGCTTCCTCAACGTCTGGGACGACATCACGGCAGTGCGCGCCCTGCATGCCGACGATGGCGAGTCGAAGCTGCTATCGATCTTGTAGCGTGTCGGGAAGGATATCCGGGGGCTAGCGCCCGATTTATCGCAAAACGAGTACGGGGATATGGCTGTGCGTGAGCACGTGCTGGGTTTCGCTGCCCAGCAGCAGGCGCTGCAAGCCGCGCCGTCCATGCGAAGCCATCACGATCAGGTCACAGTGCTGCTGCTTGGCCGCAGCCAGCAGTGCATCTGACACGACTTCGCCGCGCACCACCAGGGCCTGGGCTTTGACCCCCTTGGCCAGGGCCGCTTGTTGCACAGCGTCCACCACCACTTGGGCGGCGTCGGCCCAGCTTTTTTCGACGCGCTGCACGTCTGCAGATTCAAGCGCAATGCCGCCATCAAAGTAGGCCTGCGGGTAGCGGTGCACCACCTGCAGTGCGACCAGTTCTGCACCGCACAGGGCGGCCAGGTCGATGGCACTGTTGACGGCCTTGTCGGACAGGGAGGTGCCATCGGTAGCGACGAGGATGCGTTGGTACATAAAGGCTCCTTGTAGGTAAGAGGCTTTCAGGTTACGCTGGTTTCCACATGGCCGCTTGATCTGTATCAAGCTTTTTACACATGTAACCCCGCACACTTCATCTCATGAACGTTGCAACCCTGCCCAGTCCCGCTTTTGCGCCGCACGCCCCAGCCGTGCTGGCTTTGTTGGACGACCCGCAGGAGTGGAGCGCATTCAGCCGGGCCAACGCCCAGATGCCAGACCAGTGGGAGTCCAGCGTGGTGATCGAGGGCATGCACTGCGCAGCCTGCTCGCTGACCGTGGAAGACGCCCTGCGCCAGGTGCCCGGTGTGCTCAGTGCGCACGTCAGCGCCGCCAGCCAGCGTGCGCGCGTGGTGTGGCTGGCGTCTGCCGTTCAGCCCTCCCGCTGGATGCAGGCCGTGCAGCGTGCCGGCTACCGTGCCGTGCCCGCCAACGATGTGTTCGCCAGCGAACGCCGCCGTGTGGCCGCTCGCCAGGCGCTATGGCGCTGGCTGGTGGCGGGCCTGTGCATGATGCAGGTGATGATGTACGCGTGGCCCGCCTACATTGCCCAGCCCGGCGACCTGACTGCCGAGATGGAGCAGCTGTTGCGCTGGGCCTCGTGGGTGCTGACGCTGCCGGTGATCCTGTTTTCCTGCGGCCCGTTCTTCAAGAGTGCCTTGCAGGACATCGTGCACGTGCGCATCAGCATGGACCTGCCGGTGGCCCTTGGCATGGCGATTACTTTCGCCGTCAGCACCGCGGGCACCTTTGACCCGCAGGGCCTGTTTGGCCGCGAGGTCTACTTTGACTCGCTCACCATGTTTGTCTTCTTCCTGCTGACCGGTCGTTGGCTGGAGCTGCGCCTGCGGGACCGCACGGCGGGGGCGCTGGAGGCGCTGATGAACCGCCTGCCCGACAGCGTGGAGCGCCAGATGGCAGACGGCAGCTTTGTGCCCGTGGCGGTGCGCCGCTTGCAGGTGGGCGACTTGATCCGCGTGCAGGCTGGCCAGGCCTTTGCCGCTGATGGGGTGGTGGAGCAGGGCCATACGCTGGTGGATGAGGCACTGCTGTCGGGCGAGTCGCGCGCACTGCCACGGGGTGTGGGCGCCCGTGTGGTGGCGGGCAGCCACAACCTGCATGCCACGGTGCTGGTGCGGGTACAGCAGGTGGGCGAGGGCACGCGGTTTGCCCAGATCGTGGCGCTGATGGACAGCGCCTCCACCACCAAGCCACAGGGTGCGTTGCTGGCGGACCGCCTGGCCAAACCTTTTCTGTTGTCGGTGCTGGTCGCGGCGGTGCTGGCCTGTGCCTGGTGGTGGGTGCGTGACCCCGGCCATGCACTGATGGTGGCCGTGGCGGTGCTGGTGGTGACCTGTCCGTGCGCACTGTCGCTGGCTACACCGGCCGCCATGCTGGCAGCGGCCGGCCGCCTGGCCCGTGCCGGCCTGATGGTGCGCAGGTTGCCGGCGCTGGAGGCACTGGCAACGGTGGACACTGTGGTGTTTGACAAAACCGGCACCCTGACGCGTGAGGCCATGGGCCTGCATGCTGTGCATACCCGCGCCGGAGTTTCGCGGGATGATGCACTGGCTATGGCCAGCGCCGTGGCGCAGCACTCCTTGCATCCGGCTTCACGGGCACTGGTGGCCGCGGCACGTCAGGCCCAAGAGGCACATCGCTGGACCTGTGCCGCTGCAGAGGAGTTTGCGGGCCAGGGCGTGCAGGGGGTGGTGGTTTGCACGGGGATAAACCCAGCCGGGCAGGGCAGTTTGCTGCGATTGGGCGCCGCCGTGTTTTGCCAAGTCAGCAATCCCGCGCCGGACCAGACCGGCCTGCAGGTGCACCTGAGCGATACGCAGGGTTGGCTTGCCACCTTTGATTTGGATGAAGACTTGCGCACCGAGGCCGTGGCGGTGGTGCAGGCCCTGCAGACGCAGGGTATTGCCGTTCACCTGCTGTCAGGTGACCGCATGGCGTCGGTGGCGCAGGTAGCAAGCCGGCTGGGCATTGCGCAGGCGCAGGGTGGCTGCTCCCCCGCCGAGAAGCTGGCCTATTTGCAGCAGCTGCAGCGTGCCGGCCACACGGTCGCCATGGTGGGCGACGGGCTCAATGACGGCCCGGTGTTGGCGGGGGCCCACGTCTCGTTTGCGTTTGGTAATGCAGTGCCACTGGCCCAGGCGCGTTCTGACTTTGTGCTGCTCGGCGGCAGCCTGCAGCAGGTGGTGCTGGCGGTCCAGCTGGCCCGCAAAGCCATGCAGGTAGTGCGACAGAACCTCTGGTGGGCCTTGCTTTACAACGCCGCCTGCGTGCCACTGGCCGTGCTGGGCTGGTTGCCCGCCTGGCTGGCTGGGCTGGGCATGGCAAGCAGCTCACTGCTGGTGGTGCTCAACGCCTTGCGTCTGAGCCGCGACACCACCACTCTGACATCCGTCGCACAGCAGGGGGCTTGATGGACATTTTGTATTTGCTGATTCCGTTGTCTGTGGTGCTGGTCTTCTTCATCCTGGGCGGGTTGTGGTGGGCCATAGACCGGGGGCAGTTCGAGGACATCGAGTCCGAGGGCGAGCGCATCCTGCGCGACCCCTGAGCCGTAGGCGGGTTTTATGGCCCGCAGTTGATATGGGTCAACCCAGGCACAGGCGCCCGGACTGACACTCGCTTAGCAGTTATCCAAGAAGAGGTACCAATGGCATTTCCAAATCAACAGGCGACCGTGTACAACGACACCGTTGTGCGCCAATTCGCCATCATGACCGTGGTGTGGGGTGTGGTCGGCATGCTGGTGGGGGTGATCATCGCCGCCCAGCTCGCCTGGCCCGAACTGAACTTCGGTATTCCCTGGCTGACCTACGGACGCTTGCGTCCCCTGCATACGAACGCAGTGATTTTTGCGTTCGGCGGTTGCGGTCTTTTTGCCTCCGCCTACTACGTGGCGCAGCGCACCTGCCAGGTCCGGCTGTTTGGCGACAAGCTGGCCGCCTTCACCTTCTGGGGCTGGCAACTGGTCATTCTGGCCGCCGCCATTTCCCTGCCCCTGGGCTACACCCAGGGTAAGGAATACGCGGAACTGGAGTGGCCCATTGACATCTTGATCACCTTGGTCTGGGTGTCGTTTGCCATTGTGTTCTTCGGCACCATCGGCACGCGCAAGGTCAAGCACATCTACGTGGCCAACTGGTTCTTTGGTGCCTTCATTCTGGCAGTGGCCATCTTGCATCTGGTGAACAGTGCAGCGATTCCTGCCGGCTGGATGAAGAGCTACTCCGCCTACGCCGGTGTGCAGGATGCCATGGTGCAGTGGTGGTACGGCCACAATGCCGTGGGCTTCTTCCTCACCGCCGGCTTCCTGGGCATGATGTATTACTTCATCCCCAAGCAGGCGGAGCGCCCTGTGTACAGCTACCGCCTGTCCATCGTCCACTTCTGGGCGCTGATCTTTACCTACATGTGGGCGGGTCCTCACCACCTGCACTACACCGCCTTGCCTGACTGGACGCAATCTGTCGGCATGGTGTTCTCCCTGATCCTGTTGGCACCTAGCTGGGGCGGCATGATCAACGGCATCATGACGCTCAGCGGCGCATGGCACAAGCTGCGCGATGACCCCATCCTGCGTTTCCTGATCGTGTCCTTGTCCTTCTACGGCATGTCCACGTTCGAGGGCCCCATGATGTCCATCAAGACCGTGAACGCCCTGAGCCACTACACCGACTGGACCATTGGCCACGTGCACTCCGGTGCCTTGGGCTGGGTGGGCCTGGTGACCATGGGTTCCATGTACTACCTGATTCCCCGCCTGTTCGGCCAGAAGCAGATGTACAGCGTCAAGGCGATCGAGCTGCACTTCTGGACTGCCACCATCGGCATCGTGATCTATATCGCCGCGATGTGGATTGCCGGTGTGATGCAGGGCCTGATGTGGCGCGCCATCAACCCCGACGGCACGCTGACCTACACCTTCGTGGAATCGGTGAAGGCAACCTATCCCTTCTATGTGCTGCGCCTGCTGGGTGGCTTGTTGTACCTGGGCGGCATGCTGATCATGCTGTGGAACACGCTGAAGACCGCGACTGCGGGGCGCGCCGTGGCCGTCAACATTCCTGCAGCCGTCGCACACGCTTGAGAGGCTATTCACATGACAACTCCCACACCCCAATCCGGTCTCTCGCACGAGAAGGTAGAGACCAACAACTTTCTGATGATTGTGCTGATCCTGCTGGTGCTGCTGGTCGGCGGCATGGTGGAAATCGTGCCCTTGTTCTTCCAAAAATCCACCACCGAGCCTATCAAGGGCATCAAGCCCTACACCGCGCTGCAACTGGCCGGGCGCGACATCTACACCCGTGAAGGCTGCTACAACTGCCACTCGCAGATGATCCGCCCCTTCCGCGCCGAGACGCTGCGCTACGGCCACTATTCGGTGGCCGGTGAGTCGGTGTATGACCACCCCTTCCAGTGGGGTAGCAAGCGCACCGGGCCTGACCTGGCCCGCGTGGGTGGCAAGTACAGCGATGAATGGCACCGCATCCACCTGACCAACCCGCGTGACCTGGTGCCTGAGTCCAACATGCCGGCCTACCCCTGGCTGGAGAAGACCCTGGTAGACGCTGACAGCCTGCCTAGCCACATGACGGCCCTGCGCAAGGTGGGTGTGCCCTACACGGACGAGGAAATTGCCAAGGCCACCGCCGACGTCAAGGGCAAGACCGAGCTGGAAGCGACCATCGCCTTCCTGCAGTCCTTGGGCTTGGCCCTCAAGTAACCGACCCGGAGCACAACATGGATATCAATACCCTGCGCTCGTTGACCACGGTGGTCAGTTTTGTGGTGTTCATTGGCATCGTCTGGTGGGCCTGGTCGCGCAAGCGGTCTGCGGATTTTGACGAAGCTGCCAACCTGCCTTTCGAGCAGGACTGACCCGAACAAGGAATCAAGATGAGTGACTTTACCAACAACTTCTGGTCTGTTTATGTCGCCGCCATCACGGTGATCGGCATCGTGGCCTGCCTGCTGCTGCTGTGGTTCAGCGGCAAAGCCAAAGCCATGACCGCGCACGACAACACCACTGGCCATGTGTGGGACGGTGACCTGCGGGAAATGAACAACCCGCTGCCCCGCTGGTGGGTGTGGCTGTTCGTCATCACCATTGTGTTCGCGCTGGTGTACCTGGCGCTGTACCCGGGCCTGGGCACTTTTGCGGGCAAGCTGGGCTGGACCCAGGCGGGCCAGTACCAGACCGAGGTGGACAAGGGCAACGAGGCGGTGGCTCCCTTGTATGCCAAGTTTGCGGCCATGAAGCCCGAAGACATCGCCAAAGATCCCCAGGCTCATGCCATTGGTGAGCGGCTGTTCATGAACAACTGCTCCCAGTGCCACGGCTCGGATGCGCATGGTTCCAAGGGCTTCCCCAACCTGACGGATTCCGATTGGCTGCATGGCGGCACACCCGAGAAAATCATGGAAACCATCACCCTGGGCCGTGTGGGCCAGATGCCTCCTATGGCTGCTGCAGTGGGCACGCCGGATGATGTGAAGAACGTGGCCAACTACGTGCTGAGCCTGTCGGGCAGCCCGCATGACTCGGTGCGCGCTGCGCTGGGCAAGTCCAAGTTTTCGGCCTGCGCGGCCTGCCACGGGTCGGACGGCAAGGGCAACCAGGCGCTGGGCGCCCCCAACCTCAGCGATGACATCTGGCTGCACGGCTATGGCGAGAGCGCCATCATCGCCATGGTCAACAACGGCAAGATGAACCAGATGCCCGCCCAGGCCGAGAAGCTCACAGCCGCGCAGATCCAGGTGCTGGCCTCGTATGTGTGGGGCTTGTCCAATGGTGCGGGACCCAAATAGGGCCTGCCTTCAGGAATCCGCTTGACCACTTCCGCCCACGCCCCGCACAACAAGGTGATTCCCATCGCCGTGTCGCCTGACAAGGGGCCGATTGCGCCGCCTGAAGGGGCCGATGCGGAGATGGTGGCCCTGTACGAGGCGCACAAGAAGATCTACCCGCGCAGCGTGACGGGTTTTTTCTCACGCTGGCGTTGGGCTTGTGTGTTCTTGACCCAACTGGTTTTCTACGGCCTGCCGTGGCTGGAATGGGGCCAGCGCCAAGCCGTGTTGTTTGATTTGGGAGCCCGGCGCTTCTTTATCTTCAATCTTGTGCTGTACCCGCAGGATTTTGTCTACCTTACCGGCTTGCTGGTCATCTCCGCGCTGGGGCTGTTTTTGTTCACCGCGGTGGCGGGCCGCCTCTGGTGTGGCTATGCCTGCCCCCAAACGGTCTACACCGAGATCTTTCTCTGGCTGGAGAAGCTCACCGAGGGTGACCGCTCAGCTCGCATGCGCCGTGATGCCGCTCCTTGGACGGCTGACAAGCTGCTGCGCAAAACGGCCAAGCAGGGGCTGTGGATGGGTGTGGCACTGTGGACCGGTTTCACCTTTGTGGGGTATTTCACGCCCATCCACACGCTGTCCAGCGAAGTGCTGGCGTGGACTCTGGGTCCGTGGGAAATTTTTTGGGTGCTGTTTTATGGCTTTGCCACCTATGGCAACGCCGGCTTTCTGCGCGAGCAGGTGTGCAAGTACATGTGCCCCTATGCGCGCTTCCAGAGCGCCATGTTTGACAAAGACACGCTGGTGGTCACCTACGACCAGGAGCGTGGTGAGCCGCGTGGAGCACGGTCCAAAAAAGCCGATCCCGCGGCCCTGAACTTGGGGGCCTGTGTGGACTGCAGTTTGTGTGTGCAGGTGTGCCCCACAGGCATCGACATCCGCAAGGGGCTGCAATACGAATGCATTGGCTGTGGTGCTTGCGCCGATGTGTGTGACACAGTCATGGATAAGATGGGTTATGCGCGCGGGCTGGTGAAGTACTCCACCCAAAACGCCGTAAGCCAGCATTGGACCCCGGCCCAAACCCTGCGCCATGTGCTACGCCCGCGTGTGCTGGTGTACGCCGGAATTTTGGGTGCGGTGGTGCTGGCCATGCTGGTCAGTCTGTACCTGCGGCCCGCCTTCAAGGTCGATGTGGAGCGCGACCGCGGCGCATTGGCCCGGATCGCCTCGGGCGGTCGTATTGAAAATGTGTTCCGCCTGCAGGTGATGAATGCAACCGAGACCTCGCAGCGCTTTCAAATTGCGGTGGAGGGGCTGCCTGGGTTGGCGGTGGCTTCTGAGCCCGCCATAGACATTGACGCTACGCAGTCGCGCTGGGTCGCCGTGCGGGTGCAGCTGCCCTACGAGGGGGCTGCGGCCGGTTCGCACCCCATCCATTTCACGGTAACCGCAGAGCAGGGTGGCGCCCGGGTTACCGAAAAATCTGTGTTCATTGTTCCCCGTTGAGGAGATTTTTATGTCCAATTCCGCAGCTGTTGATTCCCGTCCCTGGTGGCAATTTGGCCATGTGTGGCTGGTGCTCTCGGGCCCCCTGACCGTGGTCATTGCAAGCTTCTTTACGTTCTATCTGGCGGCCGTGGGCTCGGACCCACTGGTGGACGAGAACTACTACCAAAACGGTGTGGAGATCAACCGCACCCTAGCGGATGCCCCGCAAAGCCTGGCGCCAGCCATGCAGGCACGTAACCACGCAGCGACCGGGGTGGTCGATCCCGTTGCGGCGCGCAAAGCACCCTGACCGGGTGCCTGAAAGGAGCCCTATGCGCGGCAAATGGATGGCCATCGTCTGGCCGGCTTTTTTGATGGCCTGCGTGCTGGAGATTCTGGTGTTCGCACTGGTGGACCCGCAGGGCCTGCAGTGGCTGGGGCTGCCATTGGAGCTCCCGCGCAAGGGCGTCTACACCCTGGCTTTCTTCACGTTCTGGGCCGTAACGTCGGTCTCCAGCATACTCACCGCGGTACTCAGCCTGAGTGCTGCCGAGATCAACGAAGAATAACGATCAGCTGCAGGTCTTGGGATTGACGATGTCCTTGAGTGCATCGGTGTTGAGAATGCGCACGTGGCGCTGTTTTACTTCCACAATGCCGTCGTCCACGAACTTGGAGAAGGTGCGGCTCACGGTCTCCAGCTTCAGGCCCAGGTAGCTGCCGATTTCTTCGCGTGTCATGCGCAACACCAGCTCTGATTGCGAAAAGCCCCGTGCATGCAGACGCTGCACCAGGTTCAGCAAAAATGCGGCCAGACGCTCCTCGGCCCGCATACTGCCCAGCAGCAGCATGACCCCGTTCTCTCGCACGATCTCGCGGCTCATGATCTTGTGCACATGGCGCTGCAGCGCATTCACTTCGCGGGAGAGTTCTTCAATGCGGTCAAACGGCATGACGCAGACCTCGGCATCTTCCAGTGCAACCGCATCGCAGCTGTGGCGCTCGCTCACGATGCCATCCAGCCCAATGACTTCGCCCGCCATTTGAAAGCCGGTCACCTGGTCGCGGCCGTCTTCCGAGGCCACACAGGTTTTGAAGAATCCGGTGCGAATGGCGTACAAGCTGGTAAAACGCTCGCCACTACGAAACAGGGTGTCGCCGCGCTTGACCTTGCGCCGGCTGGCCACCACATCGTCAATGCGGTCCAGCTCGCTGGGGCTCAGGCCCAGGGGCATGCACAGCTCACGCAAATTGCAGTTGGAGCACGCCACTTTGATGGTCTGCGGGCTCAGAGGCGCCGTAGACACCGGCGTGATGGCGATGGGCGTTTGGGCCTCGCCTGGTTTTCCGGTCCGCATAGTTGCTTCAAACATGGTATTCCCCTGATGCAAGTCAATTATCCGCCTTGCCAAGCGCGGGCGGCTTGATTTGGATCAAGGTCACGCTTCGCGGTTTGCGTCACAGTTGCTGCGTTAGATGGAGCATTCATGAACGCTGTCGCCGAACCCACCTCTGTACCCGAAGGATTGTTGACCCGATTTGACGTGTCCGGGCCGCGTTACACCTCGTACCCTACCGCAGACCGCTTTGTGGAGGCTTTTACGGCCGAAGATTACGCCCAGGCACTGTCACAACGCCGCAGCGGGGCCGCGGCGCTGGCGCTGCCACTGTCGCTGTATGTGCACATTCCGTTTTGCGAGTCGCTGTGCTACTACTGCGCCTGCAACAAAATCATCACCAAACACCATGACCGCGCCGCGCCCTACCTGCGCTACCTAAGCCGCGAGGTGGACCTGCACACCGCCGTCATCGGCCGGGGGCAGGCCGTCAGCCAGCTGCATCTGGGCGGCGGCAGCCCCACCTTCTTGAACGACGCCGAGTTGCGCGAGCTCATGGGCATGCTGCGGCGCAACTTCAACCTGGTGCCCGGTGGCGAGTATTCCATTGAGGTAGACCCCCGCACCATCGATCCACAGCGCCTGGACACCCTGGCTGAACTGGGCTTCAACCGCCTGAGCTTTGGCGTGCAGGACTTTGACCCCGCGGTACAAAAGGCGGTGCACCGCGTGCAGCCTGCCGACCAGGTGTTTGCGCTGGTGGAAGCCGCACGCGCCCGTGGTTTCGAGTCCATCAATGTCGATTTGATCTACGGCCTGCCACAGCAAAGCCCCGAGTCATTTGACCGAACCCTGGCCCAGGTGAACCAGTTGCGGCCTGACCGCATTGCGCTGTACGCCTATGCCCATTTGCCCGAGCGTTTCAAGCCGCAGCGACGCATTGCCACCGTGGCCCTGCCCAGTGCGGCCTCCAAGGTATCCATGCTGTCGCGCTCGCTCGAAGCCTTCATGGGCGCCGGGTATGTGTATGTGGGCATGGACCACTTTGCCTTGCCGGGAGACGCCCTGGCCGTGGCCAAGCGGCAGGGGCGGCTGCACCGCAATTTCCAGGGCTACAGCACCCAGCCCGATTGCGACCTGATCGCACTGGGCGTGTCCGCCATCGGCCGCATTGGCGCCACCTACAGCCAAAACGCCAAGACGCTGGACGAGTATTACGACTACCTGGACCAGGGCCGCTTCCCCGTGGTGCGCGGCCTGGCCGTGACGCGCGATGACCTGGTGCGCCGCGCCGTCATCATGGCGCTGATGTGCCAGGGCCAGCTGCAGTTCGAGTCCATCAATCTGGCCTTTCTGGTGGAGTTCAAAAGCTACTTTGCCGCCGAAATGAAAGCCCTGGAGACACTGGTGGAGCAGGGCCTGGTGACGGTGGATGAAAGCGGCATCCAGGTCACCGCACAGGGTTGGTTCTTTGTACGTGCGGTGGCCATGGTGTTTGACAAGTACCTGCAGACGGACCGTACCCGCGCCCGCTTTTCCAAGATCATTTAGCATCGTCGGATGCAAGCTTCTCTGGCGCTCACCGCCCTGATGATGGGCCTGGTGGGCGGCCCCCACTGCGTGGCCATGTGCGGTGCGGCCTGTGCCGGCATCGGGCAGGCGGCCGGTCCGCGCCAAAACTCCGCACTCCTCAGCTTTCAACTTGGTCGTGTACTGGGCTACTCTGCGCTGGGTGCGCTGGCGGCTGCTTCCATGCAGGGCCTGGGTTGGCTGACGGTGCAAAGTGCTGCGCTGCGCCCGGTGTGGTCCATGGTGCATGTGGCGGCGCTGGTGCTGGGCTTGCTGCTGCTGTGGCAGGCGCGCCAGCCGTTGTGGTTGCAGGCTGGGGCCAGCGCCGTTTGGCGCCGTACCCGCAACCTGGGCCTGCGCTGGGGCCGGGGCGCCCCCCTGTTTCTGGGCATGCTGTGGGCCTTGTTGCCTTGCGGTCTGCTGTATTCCGCGCTGCTGGTAGCCGCACTGGCGGGGGATGTGCTGGGGGGCGCCGGGGTCATGGCGCTGTTTGCCGCCGGTACCTCGGTGACCATGCTGCTGGGGCCTTGGTTGTGGCTGCGCCTGCGCGGCGGACTGCTGGGAGACGGGCAGTGGGGCGTGCGCCTGGCCGGGGCCGCTTTGGCAGCCAGCTCGGCATGGGCTTTGTGGATGGGGCTGGTGCACAACCAAGCTCCCTGGTGCGTAACCCTCTGACGACGCCCCCACGCCAGGGCTGGGATAATTCTGCCCATGTCTGCTGTCCTGCCGTCTTCTGACCCCTTCGCTTCTTCCTCTGTTTCCAATCCCTGGCGCCTGTCTGTGGCACCCATGATGGATTGGACCGACCGCCATTGCCGCTACTTTCACCGCCTGCTAAGCCGCCACGCGCTGCTGTACACCGAGATGGTGACCACGGGCGCGCTGATCCATGGCGATGTGCCACGCCATCTGCGTTTCAACACCGAAGAACACCCCGTGGCCCTGCAACTGGGTGGCAGTGAGCCGGCCGATCTGGCCCAATGTGCCAAGCTGGGGCAAGACTGGGGCTATGACGAGATCAACATTAACTGCGGCTGCCCGTCGGAGCGCGTGCAACGCGGCGCGTTTGGCGCCTGCCTGATGAACGAGGCCTTGCTGGTGGCGGACTGCGTGAAGGCTATGGTGGATGCGGTGGACATTCCCGTGACCGTGAAGCACCGCATTGGCATCGACAAGGAAGAGGGCTACGGCTTTGTACGCGACTTTGTGGGCACCGTGGCCGATGCCGGTTGCACGGTGTTCATTGCCCATGCACGCAACGCCTGGCTCAAAGGCCTGAGCCCGAAGGAAAACCGCGAAATTCCACCGCTGCGCTACGAGCTGGTGCACCAGCTCAAACAAGACTTCCCGCACCTCACCATCGCCATCAACGGCGGGCTGACCACCAGCGCCCAGCTGGCGGAGCAGTTGGAGCACGTGGACGGCGTGATGCTGGGCCGTGAGGCTTACCACAACCCCTTTTGGCTGGCTGAGTGGGATGCTACGTTTTTCGGAGCTGCTCCCGCAGAGCTGACGCGGGATAGCGTCGAATTGACCATGGTGGAGTACATGGAGCGCGAGGCCGCGGAGCATGGCACCTCGTGGTACAGCATTGCCCGCCACATGCTGGGCCTGCGCCACGGCCTGCCGGGCGCACGCAAGTGGCGCCAGGTGTGGAGCGACCACCGCTACAAAACCCTGCCCGCCCGCGACGTGATGGCGATTGCCCGGGGCACTGCGCTTGCCGCGGCCTGAGCAGGAACGCTGGGCCCTGCTGGGGCTGTGGCTGATTCCTGCGCTGTGGGCGGTGAATTTCATCGTCGCACGCTGGGCACCCGGCACCATCGCCCCCTACGCGCTGGCGCTGGGCCGTTGGGCAGTTGCCGGTGTGCTGTTGGGCTTTGTGGCGCGCCAGGAGCTGTGGGCACAACGACGCGCCATTCTGGCCGTGTGGCACCAGTACGTGGTGCTGGGCTTTTGCGGCATGCTGGTCTGCGGCGCCTGGGTTTACCTGGGGGCCCGCACTACCGGCGCCATGAACATTTCTCTCATCTACGCCGCGTCTCCCGTGCTGATTGCCGTGGGCGCTGTGCTGTGGCTGGGCGAACGTTTTCGCCTGCAACAGGTGCTGGGCGTGGTGGTGGCGCTTGTTGGCGTGGTGCACGTCATCGTCAAAGGCCAGTGGCTGGCGCTGGGCCAGGTGCAGTGGGTGGTGGGCGACGCGTGGATCGTGGCGGCCATGGTGGCCTGGGCGGCCTATGCGCTGCTGCAAAAGCTGTGGCCCAGCCCGCTGGGGCCTACTGCGCGGCTGGCGGCCATCTGCGCCGGCGGAGTGCTGACGCTGCTGCCCTGCGCGGTGTGGGAGGCGCAGCTGCCTGAGACGCCCGCATGGTCGTGGGCCGCCACTTGGCTGGTGCTGGCCGCGGCGCTGGCGCCGGGCCTGGCCGCCTACTGGATTTACGGCGCTGCGCAAAAGGTGCTGGGTGCCAGCCGTGTGGCGGTCACGCTGTACCTGGGGCCGCTGTACGCCGCGGTGGCCGCCTGGGGCGTACTGGGCGAGCCGCTGGGGGTGCACCACCTGGTGGGTGCGGCGCTGATTCTGCCCGGCGTGTACTGGGTGTCGCGCCGCTAGCGCACCAGACGCACAGGAGACAGCCATGGCCAAGCGCGCGCATCACCATGTGTATGTGGTGGAGTTGTCCCCCAAGGTGCTGGAGCAGGCCAAGTTCATGCGCGCCAACCCCGGCTACATCACCGGCAAGCCCTGTGTGTACGTGGGCATGACCGGGCTGGACCCGGACATCCGCTTTGACAAGCACAAGGCCGGCATTCAGTCCAACAGCTATGTGCTGAAGTTTGGCCTGCGCCTGCTGCCCGACCTGTACGAGGCCTACAACCCCATGCAGTACGAGGCCGCGCGCGACATGGAGGTGGAACTGGGCATCAGCCTGCGGGCGGCAGGGTTTGGGGTGTGGCAGGCGTAGTTTTAGACGAAATAGGCTGCTAGCCCCCGTGGAATGTGCGCGAGCAGCTATCAAAAGAGGAGTAACTGACATGCCAAAAACGCTTGAACCGACAGCAGAGCATGCACCCGTCGCCGCCTTTGCCCCGCTGGACGCCCGTGTGTTCCGCGCCAGCCAGCTCACGCGGGGCCCCTGGCACCCGCAGCAGCAACACGCTGGCCCGCCCATTGCGCTGGTGAGCCACGCGCTGGAGGCCGCCGCACAGCCGCACGGGCTGCTGCACATGGCGCGGCTGACCGCCAACCTGCTGCGCCCGGTGCCGATTGCTGACATCGAGGTGCGCGTGCAAGAGGACTACGTGGGCCGCAACGCCGGCCACTTTTCGGCCGTGGCGCTGGCTGACGGCAAGGAGCTGATCCGCGCGACTGCCTTGTTCCAGCGCGAAGGCGAGGTGGACATTCCGCAAGGCCTGCCAGGACACCCTTTGCCCAAGGCCCCCAAGACGCCCGCAGATTCCCCCGTGCAGCGTTTCCCGTTTGCTCACGGTGAAATTGGTTACCCGGACTTGGTAGAAAGCCGCATTGCCGCCGGGCGCATGTTTGAAGGCCCCAGCGCCGTGTGGTTCCGCCTGAGCTACCCACTGGTGCAGGGCCAGAAGCCCAGCCCCTACCAGCGCGTGGCGGTGGCGGCCGATTCAGGCAACGGCATCAGCGCCATCCTCGACCTGTCCACCCACGTGTTCGTCAACTCCGACCTCACCATCAACCTGCTGCGCCGCCAGGTGGGTGAATGGATCTGCCTGGACGCGCGCACGCACCTGTCCAGCCATGGCGGCGGGCTGGCCGAGTCGGCGCTGTACGACGAAGTGGGGCTGATCGGGCGGGCGACACAGAGCCTGTTTGTGCGCAAACGGGAGTGAGCCGCGCGCCGGACGCGCTACACCGCCAGACGGCCCCGGCCGTTACCTGCGCTAGCGCCCGGCCAGAGGGTGGAGCCCGTCTGTCACCTGCCGTACGGGAGAGGCCACCATGGCCAGCAACGCAATGCACACCAGTAGGCCGCCGCTGCCCGCGAACAGCTGCGGCAGGGTGATGGAGCGCAATATCCAGCCGGTGACCGCGCCCGACAGTGGGGCCAGACCCAGGAAGATGAACATGAACATGCCCATGACCCGGCCCATCAGCGCCGGTGGCGTGCGCCGCTGCAACCAGGTGAAGATGGACACCTGCATGAACCCGCCCAGCACGCCAATGGCTCCCAACAACGCCGCGCCTTGCCAGGTAGCGTGGATCAGCCCCATGGGCATGAACAGCAGGCCCACCACCACGTCGATCACCAACATCGTCATGCCCAGTGTGCCCAGTCGCATGCCGGGTTTGGCGCCAGATACGGCCATGCCGACCAGGGTACCCGCGCCGTGCGCACCCAGCAGAATGCCCAGCGCCGCAGCGCCCAGGTTCAGTGTGGTGGCCAGTACCGGCACCGCAATCTGCACCGGCCCGGTGATCAGCACCGCCACCACGCTCCAGTAGATGAAGCACAGGCGCATGTCGCGGTCGTTCCACACATGGCGCAGGCCCGCACCCACCGCAGCGAATACGGCCTGACTGGCCGAGGCGGGCGCTCCCGGGTTGGCGGTAGCCCGGCTGTGCAGGCGCACCTGGGCCAGTGTCCAGGTCGACAGCAGAAAGCTCAGCGCGTCAAAGCCAAACGCCATACCCAAGCCGGTCGCGTCGGTCACGGCGCCCTCTGTGGCGCTGCCGGAGGGGCCGTCGCCAAACAGCACGATCAGCAAGCCCGCCAGCAACGGGCCCAGGAACATGGATAACTGGCGCAGGCCCATCATCACGCCGTTGGCCGCAGACAGGTGGGCGGGGGGCATCACATGCGGCAGCATGGACGTGGCCGACGGAATGCTGAAGGCCGTGGCCAGGCCAATGGCAAAGGCCAGCGCGTACACCGTCCACAGCGTCAGGCCACCCGCCAGCACCAGCACGGCCAGCGCCGCCAGCAGTGCGGTGTTGATGTATTTGGTCACCATCAGCACCTTCTTGGGCGAGTAGCGGTCCACCACGGCGCCGCCGATCAGGATGAAGGCGGCGCGCGGCAGGCTCATCAGCCCCAGCACGGTGCCCAGCACCAGCGTGTCGCCGGTCATGCGCAGCACCAGCCAGGGCAGGGCCACCAGCGTGAACTGGTCACCCAGCATGGAGATGATGGCGCCGGCCATCAGCCAGACAAAGTTCTTGTCGCGCATCAGTGCGGCGCGGTCGGGGTTGGGCGGGCGTGGTGGGCGGCTCATGGGTGTCCTCTCATTGCGGTGGTATGTTCAAAACCGCAATGGTTCGCCCTCACGTTGCGTCAGGGTCAAGCTGTTTTTTTACTTTTTGCTGGAGGGGATGAAGGGGGTTGCCAGCGGGTGGCCTTGTACATCCAATCCCCGCTTGATGGTTTCCAGGGTCAGCGTGTCAAACACGGTGGTGCCATGCAGCAGCGGCTCCGCCGTGTAGGCCGCTATCAACTTGCGCAGCAGTTCAGGCTGGTTGCCGCACAGCGTCAGCATGAATTGCTCCCACCGCGCCACCAGTGCCCGGGCGGCCGGGCCGTTGAGGTCGGCCTGGGCCGCATGCAGTGCGTGGGCATCGCGGCAGAGTTGGGCAATGTCCGCCTCGGAGCCCGTGCGCAAGGTGCGCAATTCGGCCAGCGTCATGTGGCGCAACATGGCCTCCATGCGCAACGCAATGGCGGCATTGATGTAGCTGACCACCTCCGGGCCTGGGCCGTTCTTGAACAGTCCGACGGGTTCGGCGTTGTACATCTGGCCCCAACGGTCAATCAAATTGAAGTCGTCGTCCATCATGGCCAGCGTCAGGTTCATCCAGCGCAGGGCCAGCGACTGCACAGGCCGGGTATCGGCAGCCAGGTGCTGCTGCATGGCCCCGTGTACATCGGCAATCAGGCTTTCCCACTTCAGCGCCTGCGCCTTGCGGTTGTCCAGAATGCGCTTGATCTCGGCCGCGCTGAAGTATTTGGAGTACGTGGTCATCAGCGCCAGGGTGGACAGCCAGTCCGCCATGTCGGGCGCGTTGCCGGCTGCCAGGCGCTCTTGCAGCAGCTGCAGCCGCGCCTGCAGTTCCGTGGCCTGCGTGATCTCGTGGCCCAGGGCACGGATCTGCCGGGCGATGGTATCGCCCAGGCCTTCGCCACCGCGCTCCAGCATCTCGCCCACTTCGGCCAGCGGCAGACCCAGGTGGCGCAGCGCCTGGATGGCGTGCAGGCGTGCGATGTCGGCCTGGTTGTACAGGCGGTAGCCCGCATCCGAGCGCGCGGAGGGCTTGAGCAGCGCTATCGTGTCGTAATGGTGCAGAGTGCGCACCGTCAGGCCCGTGCGGGTGGCCAGTTCTCCCACTTTGAGTAACAAACCCAGGCTTCCTTTCAAAACTCCAGTATCAACCCTAACGTAGCGTGAGGGTCAAGCGGTGCATCCGGGTGAAGGCATCTGAAGCCGGTGCCATGCGTCTGCTATCGAACAGACAGTCGCTGGGGCCCTTGGCACGCTGGTTCCCTCTCATCGCCTTTTTGCGATGGAAAGGATCCATGATGAAAACTGCGAAACGCACACTGCAGGGCTTTCGCCGCGGCATCGGCGTTGCCGTGGTGGTTCTGGTTTGTGGTCAGGCGTTTTCTGTTGCGGCACAAAGCCGCAGCGAAAAAATGCGCCGCTTTGAAGCCGACCGCCAAGCCTGCCTCCTCGGAAGAACCGGCCCGGCCTATCAATCGTGCATGCGAGAGGCGCACGCCGTGTTGGCGGACAAGCCGAGTTCCGCCGCCCCCACCAATGCCGAACAACTGGAGCGCAATGCCCAGGCGCGCTGCGATGCCCAGACAGGAGACGACCACGCGGCCTGTGTGGCTAGAGCGCGCGGTGAAGGCACGGTCAGCGGCAGCGTGGCTGGCGGCGGTATCTTGCACGAGCTGGTGACACCCGAAGTCGCGCCCAACCCTCCCGAGTAGCCGACGCGCGGCACAATGGTGCCGTTAAAAGCTTCAAGGGGGTGTATGGCTGAGAGCGGCGAAAGCCAAAGTCCCGAGCTACTGCGGCGCCTTCTGCGTGCCAAAGACCGCATGGACGCAGCGTCGCACGAAGACTGGCCGGTGCAACGGCTCGCCGAAGTGAGCCATGTGTCTGCGGCCCATTTCGCACGCTCGTTCAAGGAGGCCTTTGGCGTTCCACCGCACCGATACCTGCTCACCCGCCGCATCGAGCGGGCTACCGCGCTGCTGCGTGACAGCGATATGGGCATTACCGACATCGCTTTCCAGACCGGGTGGCGCAGTCTGGGTACGTTCGGGCGCATCTTCCGCGACATCACCGGCGAGACGCCGGGCGCACTCAGGGTACGCGCCCGGGCCGCTGCGAATGGGCTTCAGCAGGTGCCCGCCTGCATCGTCAGCGCCGCACACCGGCCAGACCTCAAGACCGCAGTTTTGGAGAAGCGCCGCCGTTTGGCCAGCGATATAAAAGCAACTTCTTGAAAGGAAGTTCCATGACTCAAACAGTTCAAATGGTGGGTGTGTATGTGCGCGATCAGGATGAGGCGCGTACGTTTTATGTGGACAAGCTGGGGTTCACGGTCCAGTCGGATGTGCGCAATGGCGACTACCGGTGGCTCACCGTGCAGTGCCCGGGCCAGCCTTTCCAGCTAGGCCTGTTCAGGCCCGGTCCACCGGTGCACGACGCCGCCACGGCACAGACGTTGCAAGCCATGGTGGCCAAAGGCGCGATGCCGCCCTTGGTGCTGGAGGTGGCCGACTGCCGTGCCGCCCATGCGCGCATGCTGGCTGCGGGCGTGGAATTCACGCAGGAGCCTATCGACCGATACGGCACGGTGGACGCGGGTTTTCGTGATCCATCCGGCAACGGCTGGAAGATGATTCAGGCGCGCCGCGCAGGCTAGAGAAAATTATTTGGTGCCCGTCAATGCGAACATCACACCTTCTGGATCCAGTCCATTCAAGATCCAGCCCCCGCCGGGCACCACCATGGGGCCATTGATGACCTTGCCACCCGCCGCGACGATGCGTTGGGCCGCGCTCTCTATCCCGTCCACGCGAAAGTAGACCAACCAGGCCGGGCGCGGGAAATGGGCGTCGGTCATGGTGCCCCCAAGATTGCGGTTACCAATGTCAAATAACTGGTAGGTGCCCATGGGCCCCATGTCTACCGCGCGTGATTTGGTCCAACCGAATTGGGCACAGTAGAAATCTGTCGCCTTCGGGCCGTCGGAGGTATGCAGTTCGTGCCACGCACCGTGTCCGGCACGGTCAGGGTCGCACGCAGTGCTCGCCTCGTTGCTCGCGCCCCGCATCACGTAGAACGGAGCACCTTGCGGGTCCGAGACCATCGCGATACGCCCGACATTGGGAATGTCGAACGCTGGCATTTGCACGGACCCACCAGCCGCGGTGATGGCTGCCACGCTTGCATCGACATCGTACACGCCGATGTACATCATCCAGCAGGGGGCCGCACCGTTCTTGCACATGTCTTCGGTCAGCGTGAAAACTCCGCCAACCAAACCGTCTTTCGCACTGATCATGCGGTAGTCCATGGTGGACCCGGCGGGCACAGACTCATCGATCTCCCAGCCGACCACGGCGTTGTAAAAGCGTCGTGCGGCCAAGGGATCCTTGGCCATCAATTCGTACCAGATCGGCGTACCGTGTCGGTTGCTCATTGCAGTCTCCTTGAAGTTCAATCGTTTCCCGTCCGATAAATATAGGCGCCGCTGTCGTATGTCGGCAAGGGGCTGAATGGATGTCGGCGGAGTGGCTGCGGGGTAGAGGTGGGGGCCTCGGGTTGCAGAAAGAAGCGCAAGGCTGAGATCGGCCTGCAAGCCAGCGGTGTAGGCTTGATTTGCTATAAAAATAGAAGCTGCTTGCGCAGTCTATACGCGGGCTACGGGACTATTTCTCTTATAAACCTCAGTGAAATGCATTTGAGGGCTATTGCAGCGCAAACGGTGACAAACGAACGCGGTAAGCGTAAGCAAATCCCCTGATTTTCAGTTCAAACACAGGGTAAACCCTAGAATTCAATTGAGATTAAACTGGTACGATGGCACTACCAGTTGACCACTTGTATGCACAATTTCAAATATGGAACTCATTGATCGAATCCCAGGAGAACATGGCCGCGTTAGCAAGCGCACGGTCAAGGATCAGATCAGCGACAAGCTCGCCTACATGATCCATTCGGGATTGTTGCGCGCTGGAGATGAATTGCCATCAGAGCGCACGCTTGCGACTACCTTGGAGGTCTCTCGAGAAACAGTCAGGGCTGCGATTGGCGTCTTGCATGCTCGCCGGATGGTGGATGTGAGCCAAGGTGCGCGGACCAAAGTAGTGGGTCCTGGGTTGCTTCCCATGCATGAGTCGGTCAGTACTTTGGGAAATCTCAAAGATCGCAGTTTTGAGGAAGTCGCGGAGGCCCGTGCTGCGGTGGAGCTTCAAGTGATATGGCTTTCTGCCCAGAGGATTACGGACAATGAACTTGTTCGTTTATCGTCATTGGTGAAAGAGCAGGAGCTGATGCTAAAGGATCCTGTTGGGTTTCAAATTTCGGACCGCGAATTTCACACCACTCTCTACAAGAGCTGTGGAAACTCGCTGCTTGTCGATGTCGTTTCAGACTTCTATGACTATGCGCTTGAATACCGCCGCAGAGCGCTGCAACGGCCAGGGGCCATCAAACACAGCGTCCAAGATCACAAAGATATTGTTGAGGCGTTGAAGACCCGCAATCCGGATGCGGCAGTTGCTGCGATGCGTGGACATTTGGATCAGGTTCAGAAAACGACCATGAAAGAAATGGCGAGCTGAGTATGGGCAACGTCGACATTTTTGACGATCGAGCTCGCGCTCTGGTGCCCGCCAATGCCCAGTTGGAGAGGCTTGCGTCCAGCGCAACCTGGAGCGAGGGGCCGGTGTGGATGCATGAGGACGAAAGTGTCCTATGGAGTGACATACCCAACAACCGCATGCTGCGTTGGCACCCCACGGAGGGGCAGTCGGTGTGGCGTGATCATGTCGAATACACCAACGGCCATTGCCGTGAGGCGGATGGATCACTTCTGCATTGCTCGCATGGACATAGGGCAATCATCAGAACCCGCTCACCGGTTGGACCCGATGAATCGATCGATG
Organism: Rhodoferax saidenbachensis; assembly: GCF_031457975.1. Taxonomy (GTDB): domain Bacteria; phylum Pseudomonadota; class Gammaproteobacteria; order Burkholderiales; family Burkholderiaceae_C; genus Allorhodoferax; species Allorhodoferax saidenbachensis_A. Next base: position 72,433 of record NZ_JAVDXO010000011.1, on the reverse strand, counting down.
AAGTAGTGGTCGATCGTTTCAATGGACGGCGGCTGAATTCCCCCAACGATGTGGTCGTTAAACGGGATGGAACCATTTGGTTTAGCGATCCCCCTTATGGCATCGCGTCTGACCATGAAGGTCATCAGGCGGATTCTGAGTTGGGGGACAACTACGTGTTTCGATTTGAACCGAGCAATGGGGAGCTTTCAATTGCAACGGACTTTGTAGAAGAGCCGAATGGGCTGGCCTTCTCACCGGATGAATCGGTCTTGTATGTATCTGACACCTCAGCGGCTTTGCGTCAGGATGGTGGTGGTAATCACCACATCGTTCGCTTTGATGTGGTCAATGGGAAAGAATTGCTCAATCCAGAGGTATTGGTAGAGATTTCCCCTGGTCTGTCTGACGGCTTTCGCCTTGATCGCCAAGGTTGGATATTTACCAGCAGTGCCGACAGCGTGCAGGTTATTCATCCCGATGGAACGCTGCTCGCAAAAATCTATGTTCCTGAAAAGGTCGGAAATCTGACGTTTGGTGGGGCTATTCGCAACGAACTTTATATCTGCGCTAGTACCTCTTTGTATCGCATCCGCTTGAACACAAGTGGTATTCAAACTCCCTAAGGAATTTTATGGCCCGAGATACCTTGTTGTTGGTCGAAAAATGTTCGCACTGCTTTAGTTGGTACGACATTGCCAGTGGAGAACGACTGCGGTCTGTGCAACTCCCCAATTTTCCGCACGAATTTGTCACTGATCGTGCCGAGCGCTATGCCTATGTGGGCCACTATGGCGTTGAGACATCCGGTCATGTTGGCGAAGGAGGCCATTCCCTTCTCCAAATTGATATTCGTTCGTCTGAACTGGTACGGTCTATAGACCTGTCGCCCTTCAATCGCATTCATGGATTGCAGATGGATCAGCAAGACAGGCTGTATGCATTGAGTGAAGAGAAATCCACGCTGCTGGTATTGGAGCAGCCAGCTACAGATACGGCCGCGCGTAGAGCGGTACCCTCTGGTGGCATCAAGAGTCATCTTTTTGCGCTCACGCAGGACGGCCAAACGGCGTTCTGTATGAACTTGCTCAGCCACACGGTAACGAAGGTCAAACCTTGGGACCCTCTGTTTGCACCGGTAGCCTGCCATCCAGGGCAAAAGCCGGAAGGCTACTGCCTCAGTGCCGATGAGACGACACTGTTTGTGAGCAATCGCTGGAGCAACACGCTTAGTGCTATCGATACGGACACCATGGCGGTTCGCTACTCGGCAGCTTCGCGCGAGGACGTGACTCGCATCTACAGATCGGCAGATGGACGTCTCTTTACCAGCAATTACGGTGATCGAAGCATTTCGGTTGTTGACCCGCAGACGTTGAAAGAGACGGCGTATCTGAAGCTCGACGGAAGGGCCATTGCCCTAACGTTCCATCCCTTCCAGCCACTGGCCTTTATTTCCCTTGACTCTGATCGCGTGGCTGTTCTGGACATCAACAGCCTGAAGATTTTGCGGTTTATTGCAACGCAGAAGGAGCCTGACGTCTCAAAGGTTGTGGTGCTGTGATGACCAAGATTTTGGAGTTTCAAGCGCTGAATAAGCGATTTGGTGGCACTCAAGCTGTCAGCAATATCACCTTTGATGTATGCGGGGGGGAAATCCTGGCTTTGTTAGGTGAGAACGGGGCAGGAAAATCCACATTGATTAAATTGCTGGCCGGTATCTACCCTTCAGACAGCGGTGAGATTCTGTTTGACGGACGGCCTCAGTCCCGCTGGAGAAGCAACGATCGATCCAAGCAACCAGTCGCTTTTATTCACCAGGACCTGGGGTTGGTGGAATGGATGACCGTGACGGAGAACGTGGCCCTGGGAATGGGCTACGCCAAGAGATTCGGTTTGATTGACTGGAAAGCAGCTGACGCGCGGGCACGACGTGTGATGCAGCGTGTTGGATGCAACATTGATCCTAGTCGTCGTATTTTTTCGCTTACCCGTGCCGAGAAGTCGTTGTTGGCCATTGGCCGAGCGCTTGAGGTGCAGGCCAAGGTTCTTGTGCTGGATGAACCATCGGCCAGTTTGCCCATGTCGGATGTGGAGCGGCTCTTCGGTGTATTGCGAGAGCTGCGTCAGCAGGGTATGGCCATGATCTACGTGTCCCACCGCCTGGACGAGGTGATGGCAATCTCGGACCGCGCCGCTGTGATGCGAGACGGCAAGTTAGTTGACATCAAAGAAACGGCCAAAACGGATACCAACGAGCTGGTTCAGCTGATTGTTGGAAAGTCGTTGTCCAAGTCTGTACGCAAGGCCCAATCCGATGGCACCGGAACTGCAATTCTCGAAATGGAGAATGCGGCCAGCGGCAATGCGGGACCATTGAACTTTTGCATACGCAAGGGTGAGGTTGTCGGCTTGATCGGCTTGCGTGGAGCGGGGCACGAAGCCATCAGTCGCGCAATTTTCGGACGCGAACCTCTCTCTGCCGGAAAAATGAAGTTGTCCGGCGAGCAAGTGACTTTTCAGACCAGCGCTGATGCCATTGCGGCAGGTGTTGCGTATGTTGCAAGTGAGCGTCTCGACGAGAACCTGGCCCCAGCCATGAGCGTGTTGGAGAACCTCTTTCCCAATCCAACGCTCACCGGAGAGAGGGGGTTGGCATTTGACCGACGCAAGCGCGAGGCGGCCAACGCCATGCGCCTCATCAAACTTTTTGATGTGAACCCGCCTGCACCTATGGCAGAGGCGCAGCAGCTCTCTGGCGGCAACCAGCAAAAGGTGGTTCTGGCCCGGTGGTTCAACCTGGACAAGGACCTGGTTGTCCTGGAAGAACCCACTGCCGGGGTGGACGTTGGTGCAAAGCGCCAGATCTACGAAATCCTTAGGGAGCATGCCGATAGGGGTACTGCTATTGCAGTGGTGTCGACCGACTTTGAAGAAGTCGCCACGGTGTGCACGCGTGTGCTGGTATTCAGAAACGGGTTGATCGCCGCAGAACTTAAAGGCGACTCCATCACGGTGGAGAGCTTGTTGACCCTGGCGGCCGGTGGATCTGCGAAAAGTGAGCAAGAGATTACAGAAATGGAGACAGAAAAATGACAACCTCAATCCAATCCACGGCGTTGGAGCCGGATCACTCTTTGGACGGTGATGCCGCTACTTTGGTGCAGCGATTCACGCGTGCAATGCCTGTCTATGGGCTGGTCGTTCTGACCGTCCTTTTGGCGGCAATGTTTTCGGTGATGTTGCCTGATACGTTTCCTACGCTCTTCAATCTGCGCGCCATTCTGGCGGACAAGTCCGTCATTGCAATCTTGGCCTTGGCCGCGACGATTCCCATGATCACCGGGAAGATCGATCTCACCGTCGGCTACGGAATTGTGCTGTGGCACATCCTGGCCATTAGTCTGCAGACCAAATTTGGCATTCCCTGGCCCGTTGCCGTGGTGATTGTTGTTGTGTGTGCTGGACTGTTTGGCGTGCTGAACGGGTTGCTTGTGGAGATGGCCCAGATTGATTCCTTCATTGCAACACTAGGTACTGGAACGGTGGTCTACGCGGTAGCGATGTGGCACAGCGGTGGCCGCCAGGTGGTGGGTGAGTTGCCCGAAGGCTTTGTCGACATTGCCGGTGGCAATTTCTTGGGTTTGCCCATCGGTGCCTTCTATGTGTTGGTTGTAAGTATCGTCATATGGCTGATCACCGAGTTCACCCCACTGGGACGGGCGTTGTATGTCATCGGTGCGAATCCCAAGGCAGCACAGCTCAATGGCATTGCAGTGCGCAAGCACGTCATGGGAGCGTTTGTTGCGTCGGGTGCACTTTCTGGTTTTGCAGGCGTATTGCTGGCATCCCGGTTGCAGATTGGACAAGCAAGTGTAGGACTGGAGTTTTTGCTTCCCGCCTTGGTTGGTGCGTTCTTGGGCTCCACCACGATTCGTCCTGGCCGGGTCAATGTATGGGGAACCCTGGTAGGGGTTGCCATCCTGGCCATTGGTATCTCCGGTATTCAGCAGTTTGGCGGTGCATTCTTTGTTGAGCCTTTGTTCAACGGCTTGACATTGCTAGTGTCAATTGGCATTGCCGGTTGGGCACAGCAGCGCCGAAACCAATCCATCAAACGGCGTATTGCAGAGCGCCAACTCAATGACGCGGTTCCTGCCGCGGTCCCCGGTTCCCCCTCCACCGCTGGGTAAGCGGTATTCATCTTCCCTTGAAACAAAGACTATTTTGGAGACAACAATGAAAAGACTCAATGTTCGCCTTGGAGCGATAGCGGTTGCACTGACTGCTGCCAGTTTCGCCAGCCACGTCATGGCTGACGATTTCCTGGATGCCGCCAAGAAAAAAGTCGAAGTGGCGACCATGTCCAAGAGTGTGTGGGATGGCCCAACATCAGGCCCCAAGGCTTCCGTTGGCAAGACCATTGTTTTCGTCGCCGCAGACTTGAAGAATGGCGGCATCCTGGGTGTTTCCAAAGGTGTTGAAGAGGCCGCCGCGGCCATTGGTTGGAGTGTTCGCGTACTTGATGGGCAAGGTTCCGTTAGTGCGCGCACAGCGGCCCTTAATCAGGCGCTCGCCTTGAAGCCAGCTGGCATTGTGGTCGGTGGCTTTGACACCACAGAGCAAAAAGTAGCGTTTGAAAACGCGTCCAAAGCAGGCATCCCGCTGGTGGGATGGCATTCTGGAGAAAAGCCTGGCCCGAATGCGACTGCCGGTTTGTTTACGAATGTGACAACTACGGCAGACGATGTGTCTGAAGTCGCGGCACTGTCTGCGGTGGCGGACTCTGGTGGTAAGGCTGGTGTGGTGATCTTCACCGACTCGCAGTACGCCATTGCGGTCTACAAAGCCCGTGCCATGGAAGCCGTTATCAAGAAGTGTGGTGGGTGCACAGTTCTGAGCTTCGAGGACAGCCCCATTGCTGAAAGCTCTACTCGCATGCCGCAATTGACCACCTCATTGCTGCAGCGTTTTGGAGACAAGTGGACACACTCCTTGGCCATCAACGATTTGTACTTTGACTTCATGGGCAGCTCCCTGGCTGCAGCGGGCAAAAAGGGTGATGGCGCGCCCAAGGCCGTCTCTGCAGGTGATGGCTCTGAAGCCGCCTACCAGCGTATTCGCAGCAAACGTTATCAAGCCGGCACGGTGCCAGAGCCGCTCAACATGCAAGGCTGGCAGATTGTGGATGAGTTGAACCGCGCCTTTAACAAGGTGAACTGGTCTGGCTACATCCCCAAAGTGCACTTGGTGACTGCTGACAACGTCAGCAAAGACGGTGGACCCAAAAACTTGTTCGATCCAGACAACGGCTATCGCAACGAGTACAAAAAAATCTGGGCGAAGTAACCCGGGCGGGCTGCAACGCGCATGGTTGCAGCCCCACTTTTCAACTCACAAGAAGACTGATATGACAGAAACCGCTCTCAAACCCGTAGTCGCCGTGACACTGGGGGATCCCGCTGGCATTGGCCCTGAACTGGTGGCCAAGCTGCTTTCACGTGCAGACTTAATGCGCTTGGCCAACGTCGTATTGGTAGGTGACCGGTGGCTGTGGGAAGAGGGACAGGCAATAGCTTGTGTCAAGGTTCAAACCGCGCCAGTGGGCGACTTCGCCGAAGTACGTGATCGAACCATGCTGTCTACCCCGGCATTTTTGGAGATGGACACAGTGCATGCATCTCAGGTGACTAGGTCCCAGCCTGGAGCCGCAGCTGGCGCCTCGGTGTTGTCTGTGCTGGACCGCTGCATGGATGCGACCTTGGCGGGCCATATCGATGCGATCACATTCGCGCCGCTTAACAAGCACTCCATGAAACTTGGGGGGCTCAAACATGAGGATGAGCTGCATCACTTTGCACAACATCTAGGCGTTAAGAGCTACTTCTGCGAATTCAACACGCTGAACGGTTTGTGGACTTCACGAATCTCTTCGCATGTCCCACTCAAGGACGTTCCCCAATACTTGGACAAGCAGCGCATTATTGATGCTGCAACGCTGATCTATAAATCCTTACAACGCAACGGCAATGACTCTCCTCGTGTTGCAGTCGCCGGATTCAACCCCCACAACGGTGATGGCGGGACATGCGGTCGGGAAGAGATTGACATCATTGTTCCGGCTGTAGCCGCGCTCGCGAACATGGGCATCCCTGTTCAAGGCCCATTTCCTGCTGACACCATCTTCCTCAAAGCGCGCGATGGAGAGCTCGACGCGATCGTGACGATGTACCACGACCAGGGCCAAATTGCCATCAAGTTAATGGGCTTCTCCCAGGGCGTAACGGTTCAAGGTGGTCTCCCTATACCCATTACGACTCCTGCACACGGTACTGCTTTCGACATTTCCGGCAGGGGTAAAGCCAGCGTAGACGCCACGGCGAATGCTTTCAAGATCGCCTGTCGTATGGGCCTGGCCCGTTTGCAAGAGCAAGTCGCAGCCTAAAGCGTTCCAAATCATTTCATCTTTCAATCAGGGTTCTCATGAAAATCAAATCTGTTCGCGCACGCGTTTATGAATGGAAGGGCAAGACCGTTCCTCCTCAAGGAAATTTCTGTTCCAACGCCATGGATCTGGTGTACGACAACAAGGCCAACCAGCATGCGGCGGGTGCCGACACCATGAACACATTCCGCTTTCACTGCTGGACGGTTGTGGAAGTGGAAACGGACGACGGCATTGTGGGTTTGGGCAACGTGGCTTTGGCGCCCCGCATCGCCAAGGCCATCATCGACGAATACCTCACCCCACTCGTTTTAGGCCAGGATCCATGGGACTACGAGTACCTGAACCAACGCATGTACCGCGCGACGCAGGCTTGGGGGCGCAAAGGTGTGGGGATGGCGGCTATTTCTGCCATCGATATCGCCATTTGGGACATCCTGGGTAAATCCGTAGGCAAGCCCGTTTTCAAGTTGTTGGGAGGCCGTACCAAGGAAAAAATTCCTTGTTACTACAGCAAGCTGTACCGCACCGATTTGAAGGAAATGCAAGCTGAAGCGCAGAAGTTCAAAGACCAGGGCTTCAAGGCGTTCAAGATGCGTTTTGGCTATGGTCCCGCCCATGGTCAATTGGGCGTAGTTGAAAACCTGAAGTCAGTGGAGGCGGTCCGCGAAGTCATTGGGTATGACAACGACCTGATGCTGGAATGCTATATGGGTTGGAATGTGGAATATGCCAAGCGAATTCTGCCCAAACTGGAGAAGTACCAGCCGCGCTGGCTGGAAGAGCCTGTCATTGCGGACGACATTGATGGGTATGCTGAACTGAACCAGCTCACCAGCATTCCGATTTCCGGCGGTGAGCACGAGTTCAGCCTGTACGGATTCAAGCAGTTGCTGGATCGCAAAGCGGTTTCCGTCGTGCAATACGACACGAACCGGGTAGGTGGCATCACGATGGCGCACAAGATCAATGCGCTATGCGAAGCCTACAGCGTACCGGTCATCCCACACGCTGGGCAAATGCACAACTACCACCTCACGATGAGCAGTTTGAACTGCCCGATCAGCGAGTACTTCCCAATCTTTGATGTTGAGGTCGGCAACGAGCTGTTCTATTACATCTTTGATGGAGATCCTGCGGCGGAGAACGGATTCCTGCAACTGGATGACAACAAGCCCGGACTCGGCTTGTCGCTGAAGACCGAGTATCTGGAACACTTCACCATTACGGAGTAGCACGATGAGCAAAGCATTGTTGTGTCTGTGCGCCTTGCTGCTGGCGGTGGGTGTCTCCCACGCAAACGACGTTTCCCCCTACAAGGTCGGTGACGCCTTGTCTACCGAAGACGCACAGGCCATGCTGAGCAGATATGCCAGTCGCCCGCTGCAGCCCTGGCGCGAGCCTGATCCGGCCAAAATTCCGGCAGGCCCGGAGGGCGATGCGATACGCGAAGGTATAGACCTGATGCTGCATACGTCGCAGCGTGTGGGCAACCGCTCGCCTGACGAAAACAAACGCCTGAACTGGAACAGCCTGAACTGCGTCAATTGCCACCAGGCCGGACCGTCCGGGCTACCTGGGACTAAAAAGTTTGCACTGGCACTCGTGAACGCCGTGAACGATTACCCGCGATTCGACACCAAATCTGGAAAAATCATTTCGCTGGAGCAACGTGCACTGGGCATGTTCGGTTCCGCACCGGTGAAGATGACGGTAGACAAGCCAGAGTTCCAGGCCATCATGGCCTACTTGCGATGGTTGAACTCAGAGGCACAACCGGAGCGTGCCATGGTGGGTGTGGGTTTGTTGCCCATGAAGCCGATTGGGCGAGCCGCGGACCCGGTACGTGGAAAAGTGCTTTACGCAAGCAAGTGCCAGAGTTGTCATGGTGCCGATGCCACTGGACAACGCAAACCCGATTTTGATACCGGTGGCGGTTATCTGTTTCCCCCACTGGCTGGGAGCGACACCTATGACAACGCAGGGCATATGTTTGCCATCCCACTGTTTGCACGGTACATACGTGCGTCCATGCCTTTTGGAACACAGGCCGACAGGCCGCAGCTGACCCCTGCACAAGCACTTGATATTGCGGCATACATCAACGATGACAGCACCCTGCGTGGTCAGAATCCCAACCGCATAAAGCTGTACACCGATGCGGCTTTGCGCCCACAAGGTTTCGCGATTCCCGAGCATTTCGTAGACCAGCCCAAGGCGTACCAGCGCGCCAAATTTGGCCCGTTCAAGAACGTCAATGAAAACTATTGAGGCGCAGATGATTTCTCCTTCCTCGCCTCGCTACCGAGGTGTATACCCTGTCGTCCCTACCACCTTCACCGAGTCCGGAGAACTGGACCTGGAAAGTCAAAAACGATGCGTTGATTTCATGATCGATGCGGGGTCAACCGGACTCTGTATTTTGGCCAATTTCTCAGAGCAGTTTGTACTGTCAGATTCCGAAAGAGAAGTGCTGACATCCACTATCTTGGAGCATGTCAAGGGACGCATCCCTGTCATCGTAACAACCACGCACTTTGGTACGCAGGTTTGTGCTCAGCGCAGCAAGCGTGCCCAAGACGCCGGTGCTGCCATGGTGATGGTGATGCCGCCGTACCACGGCGCCACGATCCGTGTTCCAGAAGAACAGATCTATGAGTTCTATGCACGTCTTTCCGACGCCATTGACATTCCCATCATGATCCAGGACGCCCCTGTGAGTGGTACCCCCTTGTCTGCGGCGTTCTTGGCGCGCATGGCCCGAGAGATTGAAAACGTTGCCTATTTCAAGATTGAGACTCCAGGCGCTGCATCCAAGTTGCGTGAGTTGATTCGACTGGGTGGGGCGGCAATTGAAGGGCCGTGGGATGGAGAGGAGGCAATCACGCTTCTGCCTGATCTGCATGCAGGCGCCACAGGGGCCATGACGGGCGGTGCATTTCCAGATGGCATTCGCCAGATCATGGATGCTTGGACGGCTGGCGATGTTGATGCCGCTACGCAGGCGTACCAGCATTGGCTCCCTCTCATTAACTATGAAAACCGCCAGGGGGGCATTCTCACGGCCAAAGCCTTGATGAAAGCGGGGGGCGTCATCGCTTCCGATGCCCCGCGCCATCCATTTCCGTCCATGCACCCGGAGGTCCGCCGTGGGCTTCTGGACACGGCCAAGCGCTTGGATCCTCTGGTGCTGCGCTGGACCCGATAAATCAGAACACCACCGAGACAACTACACAGTGATGAGCTCCATGACTATCTTTAAAAACTATATCAATGGTGAATGGGTTGCGGGAAGCACGACAAGCCAGAATCTCAACCCCAGCAATTTGTCCGATCTGATCGGAGAGTTCACCCAAGGGGATGCAGAGGATGTGAATATTGCGGTCGCCGCAGCCCTTGCCGCTTTCCCTGCGTGGAGCCATGGCGGTATCCAGGCCCGCTCAGATGCGCTCGACAAAATCGGTAGTGAGATTTTGGCTCGCAAGGAAGAGTTGGGGACACTGCTTGCGCGCGAAGAGGGAAAGACGAAGCCAGAAGGTATTGGAGAAGTGACTAGGGCGGGGCACATCTTCAAATTCTTTGCCGGGGAGTGTCTTCGTTTGGCTGGCGAGACGCTCCCCTCGGTTCGACCCCATATAGGTGTTGAAATCACGAGAGAGCCTGTTGGAGTTGTCGGGCTGATCACACCCTGGAACTTTCCTATTGCTATCCCCGCGTGGAAGGTGGCTCCGGCATTGGCGTTTGGCAACTGCGTGGTCTTGAAACCAGCAGACCAAGTGCCAGGCTGCGCTTGGGCACTGGCTGAGATCATTTCCCGCGCCGGATTGCCTGCTGGAGTCTTCAATTTGGTGATGGGGCCGGGCCGGATCATTGGCGACGCATTGGTCAATCATCCCGGTGTGTCGGCCATCAGCTTTACAGGCTCTGTGGGTGTGGGGAGTCGTATTGCGCAGACTTGTGCACAGAAGCTCAAAAAAGTGCAGCTGGAGATGGGTGGCAAGAACCCCCAAGTCATTTTGGACGATGCGGATCTGACGCAAGCAGTGGAACTTAGCGTTCAGAGCAGCTTTTATTCGACCGGGCAGAGATGCACTGCGTCCAGCCGATTGATTGTTACTGAAAAGATTTATCCCAGTTTCATTGAGGCGATGCAGAAGCGAATGGAACGGATCAAAGTCGGTGATGCTTGCGAGATCGGTACCGATATCGGTCCCGTTGTGTCGCAGGCACAGCTGGACCAGGATCTCGCCTACATCGACATCGGCAAGTCAGAGGGGGCAAGGCTGGTGCTGGGTGGAGAACGCCTCCAAAGGTCGACAGAGGGGTATTTTCTGGCACCCGCACTCTTTGCCGAGAGTACCAATTCCATGCGGATTAATCGTGAAGAAATCTTTGGCCCCGTGGCCAGCGTCATCCGTGTGAAGGATTACGAAGAAGCCTTGGCTGTTTCCAATGACACCCCATTCGGCTTGTCGGCAGGCATAGCGACCACATCGCTCAAGCACGCAACCCACTTCAAACGCCACGTACAGGCCGGCATGGTCATGGTGAATTTGCCCACAGCGGGTGTGGATTACCACGTGCCATTTGGCGGACGAAAGGGAAGTAGTTACGGCCCCCGAGAGCAAGGTGCCTACGCCCGTGAGTTCTACACCACGGTGAAGACATCCTATGTTCTGGCCTAGTTGTTGGCTCAGGGCATGAATACCTGACGTAGTCGAATCCACATGTAAAAGGGATTGGAACCATGCATATGTCCATTGCCAAGAGACTTACCCTTGCGTTCGGCACGGTTCTGTTTTTCTTCTTTTCCTTTGCAGTAGTCACTGCCTACGAAATATCGGAGGTATCCAAAGCCTCAGCCCGCCTTTTGAAGACCAACTCATTGACCCAAAAACTGGGTGCTCTGGAGAAGGAGATTCGGCAAAACTCCGTGCGCTCCATTGCCATTGGGTTTTCGGATGGCAGCACAGTCTTGGGGTTATTCCAAAAGGATCTGGCCAGTTCGGCACAGAGGATCAATGAGCATCTGAACGCCATCACCGCCGAAGGAATCTCGGTGGATCTGGCCCCTGAGTTCAAGGCACACCAGACGCTCATCGATGGTTGGGGAAATTTACAACAAGAGATGCTCAAGCTCCGTTCGGAGGGAGATGTAGGGGCCGCAAGAGAAATGTTGCAGAGCCAGTTCCTGGAGGTCGTGAATCAGTTGAATCTCAAGTCGCAGCGACTCATTGATATGCAGGCGGAGGAGGCACGACAGGCCCACGACGGTTTGAACCAGGGTTTTAAACGTCTGTACCTGTCAGGGGGAGTGATTCTTCTCCTTGGCTTATTGGTTTCGCTGTTTACCAGTGTCCGTGTAGCGAAGTATGTGGTCCGTGGGCTCTTGCAAGTCAAGCATTGTGTCAGTCGAATTGGCACGGGTGATTTGACCTCGAAGGTGGCGTTTGGTGGCCATGACGAGGTGGCTGAAATTTTGCAAGAAGTCGGCTTGATGCAGGAGAAGCTGATCGAAATTGTGACGGCGGTGCAAACGGGCGCAGGACACGTGGCATTGGCATCTGCTGAAATTGCACAAGGCAATCTGAGCTTGTCCAACCGCACAGAGAGTCAGGCCGCGGCCGTCGAAGAGGCGACGTCTTCGATTGAAGATCTCAAGGTCACTGTTTCGAGCAACGTCAAGAGCTCAGTGGAAGCCACTGTGTTGGCCAAGCAGGCAAACCAGCAAGCCGAAATTGGACGCGCCATCGCCAACCAAATGGTCAAAACGATGGCGAGCATTGATGAGTCTTCGAAGAAGATCTCCGATATCACGGGGTTGATTGATTCCATCGCGTTTCAAACCAATATATTGGCCCTCAATGCAGCTGTGGAAGCCGCCCGGGCAGGAGAGAACGGGCGTGGGTTTGCGGTTGTGGCCTCAGAGGTGCGATCTCTGGCTGGCAAGAGTGCTGATGCTGCCAAGGGCATACGTGTACTGATCGACGACAGTACTTCACGGGTCAATTCAGGCAATGCGCAAATTGCGAAGGTGGGCGAGGCCGTCCAGCTTATTTCCCAATCCATTGATTCTCTCGACGCGCTGATCTCAGAGATCCATGCGGGCGGAGCCAGCCAGAACAGGGATGTGAATCAAGTATGGGATTCCATCAAGTTTATGGAAACTTTCACCCAGGAGAACGCGGCGCTTGTGGAAGAAATGGCATCTGCTGCTGCAAGTACCGGCAAACAAGCGGCGGACCTCTTACAAGTCGCCAATGTCTTTCGGTTGTCCCGGCTGGCACTTACTGCGTAAAGGCCTCGCCTTCAGGTCTGATTTTTCCTCGTAGCGAGGGCTTTACTGATTCTTATGAAATCGCCTGCAAAAAAAATTCTATTGTTGGGATGGGCTTCCTTGATCTTTGGCATTTCGGGGCCGTATGTCTGTGCGCAGACAGCATCTGCTTTTCCAAAGGCTGAAGCTTCCTCCAATGCAGCGTCAACCAACATTGGCGTTTTCCGAGATCAGTACACCCGGCATGTTGAACGGCGCGTTCTAGGGGCGCTGGCGCGAAAGAAGATGTGGGACGGTCCGACTGCGGGACCCCTCGCCAATCAGGGTAAGACGGTGGTCTACATTGCCGCTGATCTGCGCAATGGGGGAGTGTCGGGGGTCGCTAATGGGGTGAATGAAGCATGCCTGGTGATTGGGTGGCGTTGCCAGGTTTGGGATGGTCAGGGATCCCTTGAAGTGAGAACCCTGGCGTTTCAGAAGGCGTTGAAGGCCAATGTGGATGGCGTCGTTTTGGGTGGTTTTGACGCAAATGAACAGTCCATTGCGTTGAAAGAAGCCAACAGAAAAAAAATCCCAGTGGTGGGTTGGCATTCCAGCGGTACGGCGGCCGGTGCGTCGGAGCTTTTTTACAACGTAGCGACGAATTCCCAAGACGTTGCTGAAGCAACCGCTTTGTATGCAGTTTTAGAGTCCAGGGGCAACGCGGGCATTGTCATCATGACGGATTCAACGTATTCCATTGCACTTGCAAAGTCGGATGCTATGGCTCGCATTGTGAAGAACTGTCGCGGTTGTACGTTGCTGGGTATTGAGAACATACCCATGGCCAACGCAGCGCAGCTGATGCCATCGCTGACGGCAGGATTTATGCAGAAATATGGGGCGCAATGGACCCATACGCTCGCGATCAATGATGTCTATTTTGATTTTATGAAACCAACGCTTGAAGCGGCGGGCTTCCAACCCATGAATCTGTCAGCGGGCGATGGCTCTACCACTGCATATGAGCGAATCCGCAAATACCAGTTCCAGGCCGGCACCGTGCCAGAGCCACTGAATTTGCATGGTTGGCAAATTGTGGATGAGCTCAATCGCGCAATGTCCGGGACCGTCCCGAGTGGATACAACACTCCGGTGCATTTGGTAACCCCGCAGACGATTCTGTTCGATGGGGGGCAAAACAATAATTTTGATCCTGACAACGGATATCGAACTGAATATAAGAAAATTTGGTTCAGGCGGTAGCGGGCGCATTAGCCCTAACGCTATTCCGCCGCCTCCAACCCATTCGCAAAATGCTCTCGCACACGCTGCACGGTTAGCGCGGCATTGCGCGCAGCCAGCGCCTCCATGATGGCGCGGTGTTCGGCCAGTGACTCTTCAATGCGCCCGGTCTTGAGCAGGGAGTTGTGGCGGTTCAGCTTCATCACCTTGCGCAGGTCGGCCACCATTTGATCGCGCCAGCGGTTGTTGGCGATCTGCAGCAGGCGCATGTGGAACTGCTCGTTCACCGCGAAGAACTGGTCGGTATTGGCCTTGCCGGCTTTCGTCGCGGGGGTGGCGGCGGTCTCGAGCGCCTTGTGCAGGGCTTGCAGCTCTTTCAGCTCTGCATCCGTGGCCTTGGTGGCCACCACGCCAGCCGCGTCGCTCTCCAGCAGGCTGAGCAGGTGGTACACATCGGCCAGGTCTTGCTGCGACACCTCGGTCACATAAGCACCGCGGCGCACCTTCATGGTCACCAGGCCTTCGGTGGCCAGTACCTTGAGCGCCTCGCGCAGCGGCGTGCGGCTGATGCCAAATTCTTCAGCAATCTTCAGTTCGTCAATCCAGCTGCCGGGTTCCAGCTCGCGCTTGAAGATGCGCTGGCGCAGCAGCTCGGCCACTTCCTCATACAGAGGGCGGGGGGCCAGCGAGACGGCGGGGCGGGTTTCAGGCATCAGGGTGGGCATGGGGTTGAATTGTAAGCTGACATCAATATTCTGAATCAATAATTATAAATAATGTAAACTCGCTTCCACCCAAACGCTGCCGGGATTACCCTCCCGGTTCCACCTTGGGGGAGCCCATGAACGACCCGCGGACCACGCCATGACTGACCAGAACCCTGAATTCAAAACCGCCACGCTGGACGCCTGGGCCAAAGCGGCCGCCAAGTCTGCGCCCGGTGGCAATGTGGATGCGCTGAACTGGATCACGCCCGACGGCATCGCGGTCAAGCCCTTGTATACGGCGGCAGACACGGCGGATTTGAAGCACGCCGACACGCTGCCCGGGTTTGAGCCCTACCTGCGCGGCCCGCAGGCCACAATGTACGCCGTGCGCCCCTGGACGATTCGCCAGTACGCGGGCTTCTCCACCGCCGAAGAATCCAATGCGTTCTACCGCAAGGCGCTGGCCGCAGGCGGGCAGGGCGTATCGGTGGCGTTCGATCTGGCCACGCACCGCGGCTATGACTCCGACCACCCGCGTGTGACGGGTGATGTGGGTAAGGCCGGTGTGGCGATTGATTCGGTCGAGGACATGAAGATCCTGTTCGACCAGATTCCGCTGGACAAGGTATCGGTCTCGATGACGATGAACGGCGCGGTGTTGCCGGTGTTGGCGGGCTATGTGGTGGCGGCTGAAGAGCAGGGCGTGTCGCAAGACCAGCTCTCGGGAACGATTCAGAACGACATTCTGAAAGAGTTCATGGTGCGCAACACCTACATCTACCCGCCCGCGCCCAGCATGCGCATCATCGGCGACATCATTGGCTACACGGCCAAGAACATGCCCAAGTTCAACTCGATCAGCATCTCCGGTTACCACATGCAGGAGGCGGGCGCGAACCAGGCCCTCGAATTGGCCTTTACGCTGGCCGACGGCAAGGAGTATGTGAAGACCGCCATTGCCACCGGGCTGGACGTGGACGACTTTGCCGGGCGCCTGAGTTTCTTCTGGGCGATTGGCATGAACTTCTATTTAGAGGTTGCCAAGATGCGCGCGGCGCGGTTGCTGTGGTGCCGCATCATGAAGGGCTTTGACGCCAAGAACCCCAAGAGCCTGATGCTGCGCACGCACTGCCAGACCAGCGGCTGGAGCCTGACCGAGCAGGACCCGTACAACAACGTGGTGCGCACGACGATTGAGGCGATGGCCGCGGTGTTTGGCGGCACGCAGAGCCTGCACACTAACGCACTGGACGAAGCCATTGCGCTGCCCACCGAGTTCTCCAGCCGCATTGCGCGCAACACCCAGCTCATCATTCAGGAAGAGACCCACATCACCAATGTGATCGACCCCTGGGCGGGCAGCTACATGATGGAAAAGCTGACGCAAGACATGGCCGACGCCGCGTGGACCATCATCGAAGAAGTGGAAGCCATGGGCGGCATGACCAAGGCGGTAGACAGCGGCTGGGCCAAGCTGAAGATCGAAGCCGCCGCCGCCGACAAGCAGGCGCGCATCGACAGCGGGCAGGACGTGATTGTGGGCGTCAACAAGTACAAGCTGAAAAGCGAAGACGTGGTCGAAGCGCGCGACATTGACAACGTGGCGGTGCGCGAGTCGCAAGTGGCCCGCCTCAAGGAAATTCGATCAAAACGCGATGCAGCCCGCGTAGACGCTGCGCTGGCTGCTATCACTTCTGCAGCGGAATCTGGCACGGGTAACCTGCTGGACCTGAGCATCCAGGCGATGCGCCTGCGCGCCACGGTGGGCGAGGTGAGTGACGCGCTGGAGAAGGCCTTTGGCCGCCACCGTGCCGATACCAACAAGGTCAGCGGCGTGTACGCTGCGGCTTACGACAGCGCCAATGGAGACACCATGGAGTACTGGAACACGCTGAAAGCCGACATCGCCAGCTTTGCCGAGAAGCAGGGCCGCCGCCCGCGCGTGATGATCAGCAAGCTGGGCCAGGACGGCCACGACCGCGGCGCCAAGGTGGTGGCCACGGCGTTTGCCGACCTGGGTTTTGATGTGGACATGGGCCCGCTGTTCCAGACCCCCGAAGAATGCGCCCGCCAGGCGATTGAAAACGACGTGCACGCGGTTGGCGTGTCCACCCTGGCCGCCGGCCACAAAACCCTGGTGCCCGCCATCATTGCCGAGCTGAAAAAGCAGGGCGCCGACGACATCATCGTCTTCGTCGGCGGCGTGATCCCGCGGCAAGACTATGACTTTTTGTACGCCGCAGGCGTCAAGGGCATCTACGGCCCGGGCACGCCAATCCCGGTGTCTGCGGGTGACGTTCTCAGCCAGATTGAAAAGGCCCTCGGGTGACCCCTGAATCGGTTCAGGTCGGATTGCTGGGGGGCGAGTCCCTCACGCAACGCCGTGCCATTGCCAAAGCCATCACGCTGCTAGAGTCCACGCGGGCGGACCACCGCGCGCAGGGCGATGTACTGCTGACTGCGCTCTTGCCGCACACCGGCAAGTCACTGCGCCTGGGCATCAGCGGCGTGCCAGGCGTGGGCAAATCCACCTTCATCGAAGCGCTGGGCCTGTACCTGATAGACCAAGGCCACCGCGTGGCGGTGCTCACTATCGACCCGTCTTCCAGCGTCTCCGGCGGCTCCATCCTGGGGGACAAGACGCGCATGGAAAAGCTTTCCATGCACGAGAAAGCGTTTATCCGCCCCAGCCCAAGCAGCGGCACACTGGGTGGCGTGGCCGAGAAGACGCGTGAGGCCATGCTGGTCTGCGAGGCTGCGGGCTACGACATCGTGATTGTGGAAACCGTGGGCGTGGGCCAGAGCGAGACGGCGGTGCAGGGCATGACGGACATGTTTGTGCTGATGCAGCTGCCCAATGCGGGCGATGATTTGCAGGCGATCAAGAAGGGCGTGATGGAGCTTGCGGATCTGGTGGTGATCAACAAGGCGGACATTGACGCCGATGCGGCCACACGCGCGCAGGCCATGATCACCTCCAGCCTGCGGCTGTTGGGCATGCATGGCAACCCGAACGATCCCCACAGCGACAAGCATTGGCAGCCGAAAGTGATGTCGCTCAGTGCCTTGCATGGCACGGGTGTGGACGCCTTCTGGGCCGCGGTGAGCGAATTCAAGACCCTGCAAACGGCCAATGGATTTTTTAACACCCGCCGCCAGAACCAGTCCCTGGCCTGGATGTGGGAGCGCATTGACGCGGGGCTCAAGCATGCGTTCAAGCACAACCCGGCGGTGCGCGAAGCCTTGCCCCGGCTGACAGCGGCAGTGCAGGCAGGAGAGCTGGCAGCCAGCACTGCAGCGCGAAATCTGCTCTCAGCCCTTGAATTCATTGCGCCAGCAGCTCCTAAATAGATAGCAAACACCAGTTTCAGACGAGAAGGATTTTTCATGCAAGCCATTCTTGAACAACTCGAAGCCAAGCGCGAACTCGCGCGCCAGGGCGGCGGCGAAAAGCGCATCGCCGCCCAGCACAAAAAAGGCAAGCTCACTGCGCGCGAGCGGCTGGAGATCCTGCTGGACGAAGGCACGTTTGAAGAGTGGGACATGTTTGTCGAGCACCGCTGTGTGGACTTCGGCATGCAGGACCAGAAGATTCCCGGCGACGGCGTGGTCACCGGCTACGGCATGATCAATGGCCGCCTGGTGTTTGTGTTCAGCCAGGATTTCACGGTGTTTGGCGGCGCGTTGAGCGAGGCGCACGCCGAGAAGATCTGCAAGGTGATGGACCAGGCGATGAAGGTCGGTGCGCCGGTGATTGGCCTGAACGATTCGGGCGGCGCGCGCATTCAGGAGGGTGTGGCGTCCCTGGGTGGCTATGCCGATGTGTTCCAGCGCAATGTGATGGCCAGCGGCGTGATTCCTCAGATCAGCATGATCATGGGGCCAAGTGCTGGCGGCGCGGTGTATTCGCCAGCGATGACGGACTTCATCTTTATGGTGAAAGACTCCAGCTACATGTTCGTCACCGGCCCCGAGGTGGTGAAGACGGTGACGCACGAAGAAGTGACGGCCGAAGAGCTGGGCGGCGCGATCACCCACACCACCAAGAGTGGCGTGGCCGACTTGGCGTTTGAGAATGACGTGGAGGCGCTGCTGATGCTGCGCCGCCTCTACAACTACCTGCCGCTGAACAACCGCGAGAAAGCCCCGGTGCGCAAGAGCGGCGACCCGCTCGACCGCATGGACGCGAGCCTGGACACCCTGGTGCCCGAGAACGCCAACAAGGCCTATGACATGAAGGAGCTGATCGTCAAAACCGTGGACGATGGCGACTTCTTTGAGCTGCAGCCCGAGTACGCCAAGAACATCCTGATCGGCTTTGCCCGCATGGACGGCCAGACGGTGGGCATCGTCGCCAACCAGCCGTTGGTGCTGGCCGGCTGCCTGGACATCAAGAGTTCCATCAAGGCCGCGCGCTTTGTGCGCTTCTGCGATGCGTTCAATATCCCGGTGATCACCTTTGTTGACGTGCCCGGCTTCATGCCCGGTACATCGCAAGAGTACGGCGGCATCATCAAGCACGGCGCCAAGCTGCTCTATGCCTATGCCGAGTGCACCGTGCCCAAGATCACGGTCATCACGCGCAAGGCCTACGGCGGTGCGTACGACGTGATGGCGTCCAAGCACCTGCGGGGCGACGTGAACTTCGCCTGGCCCAACGCTGAGATCGCCGTGATGGGCGCCAAGGGCGCAGTGGAAATCATCTTCCGCGAAGACAAGGGCGACCCCGCCAAGCTGGCCGCCAAAGAGGCCGAATACAAGGCCCGCTTTGCCAACCCGTTTGTGGCCGGCGCCCGTGGCTTTATCGACGACGTGATCCTGCCGCACGAAACCCGCAAGCGCATCTGCCGCAGCCTGGTGATGCTCAAGGACAAGAAGCTGGAAAACCCGTGGCGCAAGCACGGAAACATCCCGCTCTGAGGCGCCAAAGCATGGCGAACTGGAGTGCCTGGTTGGACGCACGGCTGAGCGCCGGTGCGGTGCAGCGTGCGCGCCTGGCGCCGCCCGCAGGCTTGCCCGTGCGCTGGGTGGACACCACGCAAGCGGCCATCCGCGTGTTCGACTCGGGGGGCGACAAGCCCTGCCTCGTGCTGTCGCCCGACGGGCCCAATGTGATCGAGCACTACGCAGCGGTGATTGCGTTACTGACGCAGCACTACCGCGTGCTGTGTTTCGACATGCCGGGCTTTGGCTTCTCGGCGCCCGGAAGCACTTACGACCATAGCCTGCAGCGCGGCGCCA
The DNA here is from genome assembly GCF_031457975.1 of Rhodoferax saidenbachensis. GTDB lineage: Bacteria > Pseudomonadota > Gammaproteobacteria > Burkholderiales > Burkholderiaceae_C > Allorhodoferax > Allorhodoferax saidenbachensis_A. The sequence goes on along the minus strand of NZ_JAVDXO010000011.1, from coordinate 52,560 downwards.
AAGCCATGTTGGAGTTGATGGACCAGCTGGGTGTGGCCAAGGCCACGCTGGCGCTGAGCTGTGCCAACGGTTTCTACGCCATCCGCGTGGCGCAGATGGCGCCACAGCGCGTGGAGCGGCTGGTGCTGTCGCAAACGCCGTCGCTTGCGGCCATGCACCGCTGGACCGATCGCGTGGTGCCCAAGGTGCTGAAGCTGCCGCTGCTGGGGCAACTGCTGAGCCGTGTGTTCCGCCAGAAGATGGCCACGGCCTGGTACCGCATTGCACTGCCCAAGACGACGAATGCAGAGCCATTCCGCAGCGTGTCGCACCGTGCGCTGCGCTGTGGTGGCTGCTTCAGCCTGGCCGGTGTGGTGCAGGGCCTGCTGCGTGAACCCGGGGACGCTGCGCGCCTGCATGGTGTGCCGTGCACTGTGCTGTGGGGCACGCAAGACCGCTCTCACAAGTTCACGGAACCCCGCGCCATCCTGCACGATGTGCCGCACGCGCAAGTGGTGGTGTTGGACAACTGCGGTCACTTCCCTGATCTGGAAGACCCGCAGCGCTTTGTGCAGGCGCTGCTGCAAGGTCCGCTGGAGGTTGCCCGCCATGCCTAAAACCACCGACGCATCGCAAGCCCGCGTGCTGACCGACATCCCCAACATTGGTAAATCCATTGCCGCAGACCTGCGCGGCCTGGGCGTGCACACGCCGGCCGATGTGGCCGCGATGGACCCGATCGCGACGTACGAGGCGCTGCGCACGCCCATGGGGGCGCGGCATGACCCCTGCGTTCTCGACACCTTTCTGGCCGCTAAAGACTTTATGAATGGCGGCCCAGCCCTTCCCTGGTGGCACTTCACGCCGCTGCGCAAAGCACAAAAACTGATTCCCGAATAGGAGACTGCGAATGTTCACCAAAATCCTGATCGCCAACCGCGGCGAAATCGCCTGCCGCGTGATTGCGACTGCCCGCAAGATGGGTATCAAAACCGTGGCCGTGTATTCCGACGCCGACAAGGAAGCGCGCCACGTGGCGCTGGCCGACGAGGCCGTCCACATTGGCCCCGCACCCAGCCGCGAGAGCTATCTGCTGGGCGACAAAATCATTGCCGCCTGCAAACAAACCGGTGCACAAGCGGTGCACCCCGGCTATGGCTTTTTGAGTGAGAACGCTGAGTTCTCCAAACGCTGCGAAGAAGAGGGCATTGTTTTCATTGGCCCGAAGCACTATTCGATTGGCGCCATGGGCGACAAGATCGAATCCAAGAAGCTGGCGGGCAAGGCGGGGGTGAACTGCATCCCCGGCGTCAACGACGCGATTGAAACCGCCGAGAAAGCCGTGGAGATTGCCGAGGGCATTGGCTACCCGGTGATGATCAAAGCATCGGCTGGCGGCGGTGGCAAGGGGCTGCGCGTGGCCTTCAACGACAAGGAAGCGCTGGAAGGTTTTACCTCCTGCCGCAACGAAGCGCGCAACAGCTTTGGCGATGACCGGGTGTTTATCGAGAAGTTTGTGGAAGAGCCACGCCACATCGAAATCCAGTTGATTGGCGACAGCCATGGCAATGTGATTTACCTGAACGAGCGTGAATGCTCGATCCAGCGCCGCCACCAGAAGGTCATTGAAGAGGCGCCAAGCCCCTTCATCAGCGATGCAACCCGCAAGGCGATGGGCGAGCAAGCCGTGGCACTGGCCAAGGCCGTGAAATACCAGAGTGCAGGCACGGTGGAGTTTGTGGTCGGCAAGGACCAGAGCTTCTACTTTTTGGAAATGAACACCCGCCTGCAGGTGGAGCACCCGGTGACCGAAGTCATCACCGGGCTGGACCTGGTGGAGCTGATGATTCGCGTTGCTGCCGGAGAAAAGCTGCCGCTGGAACAACAAGATGTGCAGCGCAATGGCTGGGCCATCGAGTGCCGTATCAACGCCGAAGACCCGTTCCGCAACTTTTTGCCATCCACCGGTCGCCTGGTGCGCTTTGCGCCCCCAGAGCAGACCATGTGGCAGGGCAACACAGACCACCTGTTGGGCGTGCGCGTGGACACCGGCGTGCAGGATGGTGGCGAGATTCCGATGTTTTACGACTCGATGATCGCCAAGCTCATCGTGCACGGCAAGGACCGCCATGAAGCGATTGCCAAGATGCGCGAAGCCTTGAACGGCTTTGTGATCCGCGGCATCAGCAGCAACATCCCGTTCCAGGCGGCGCTGTTGGCGCACCCCAAGTTTGTGGCGGGCGATTTCAACACCGGCTTTATTGCCGAGAACTACGGCAAGGGCTTCCATGCTGAGGACGTGCCGCATGATGACGCGAATTTTCTGGTGGCGCTGGCCGCCTTTGTGCGCCGCAAGTCGCGCGAGCGCGCCACCGGCCTGACGGGCCAGCTGCCGGGCTATGCGGTGAATGCGGGCAAGGACTATGTGGTGGTCACCCTGGCCGCCGACGGCCAGAACGCTTACACCGCGGTGCATGTGGACGAGTTTGAAGGCGAAACCGGCTCTGCCCGGGTGCTGGTGGGGGGAAATAGCTATGTGATTCGCAGCAAATCGCGCCTGAACGACATCGCCATCAACGGCACGGTGAATGGCAAGCCGTTCATTGCGCAGATTGAACGTGGCACACCCAAGAACCCGTTGGCCCTGCGTGTGCAGCATGACGGCACCCGCATCGACGTGCTGGTGATCTCGCCACGCATGGCGGAGCTGCACAAGATGATGCCGCACAAAGCACCACCCGACATGAGCCGCTACGTGCTCTCGCCCATGCCAGGCCTGCTGGTGGATGTGGCCGTGGTGCCCGGCCAGAAGGTGCAGGCGGGTGAACGCGTGGCCGTGATCGAAGCGATGAAGATGGAGAACGTGCTGTTTGCCGCGGCCGACGGCGTGGTGGGCAAGGTGCTGGCCGCCAAGGGCGAGAGCCTGAGCGTGGACCAGGCGATTGTGGAGTTTGTATGAGCCAGAACACGAGGCCCTTTAAGGTGCTGGGCATCCAGCAAATCGCCATTGGCGGCCCCGACAAAAAACGCCTGCAAACGCTGTGGGTGGAGATGCTGGGCCTGGAAGTCACCGGCACGTTCAAGAGCGAAAAAGAGAACGTGGACGAGGACATCTGCGCCATGGGCACCGGCCCCTACAAGGTGGAGGTGGACCTGATGCAACCGCTGGACCCCGACAAAAAGCCAGCTGTGCACACCACGCCGCTGAACCACGTGGGCCTGTGGATTGACGACCTGCCGCGCGCCGTGGAGTGGTTGACTGCCAAGGGCGTGCGCTTTGCGCCAGGTGGTATCCGCAAAGGCGCTGCGGGCTTCGATATCTGCTTTTTGCACCCCAAAAGCAATGACGAGTTCCCGATTGCAGGGGAGGGGGTGTTGATTGAATTGGTGCAGGCGCCGCCGGACGTTGTGGCCGCCTTGACCGACTGAAGGCCGTTTCGGCAGGCATTTGGCCTGGTTTCTTGCTGGTTTCTGAGGATTTACGCCGCTTTCGGTAGGTTTACAGTCAGCTTGCGGTGGTTGAATCAGGGAATGCGGTTCAGGAGACAAAATAAATGAAGCTGGGTAAGGTTTTTTCGGCAGGCATGTGGGTGATGCGCAATATGCGCTTTGGTACCAAGCTGGGGGCGCTCTCGGCTGTCTTGCTGCTGCCCATGCTCTTGATCGTCTGGCAGCTCCTTGCGCGCGAGGTCGGCGACATGGAGATTGCCCGCGCCGAACTGGAAGGTATTGTGGTGGTGGACGGCACCAGTGAGCTGGTTCGTCAGATACAAATCCACCGCGGTCAGTCCAACATGGTGTTGGCGGGCAATACCGGTGTTCAGGCCGGGCGCGAGAAGACCCGCGAAGCCTTGCGCGCCGCGCGCGACAGCCTGGACAAAAAGCTGGGCGCCATCACCACCTTTGATGCCCCCACCGCATGGCCCGAGTTGCGCAGTCGCATTGACGGCCTGGTGCCCGCGCTGGAGGGCAAGGGTGCTCCCGAGAGCTTTGCCATACACACCGCCCTGATTGAAGACCTGGGGCGCTTTGTCTACGGCGTGGCCGACAGCTCCAGCCTGCTGTACGACCCCGATCCGCTGACCTATTTGCTGATGGATACGGTGGTGTCGCGTGTGATCCCCTGGACCGAAAAGGTGGGACAACTGCGCGGCTTGGGGTCAGGGCTGCTGAGTCAGCCCACGCTGGATGAGGCGGGCGCTGCACGCGTGCGCGCGCAGGTGGACGCATTGGACGTTTGGGTGCGCGATGCCCAGTATTCGCAGGGCCTGATGGCCAAGTTCAACTACAAAGACCCCACTGCCACGCAGGCCCAGACGGCTACGACTGAATTTACGCGCGTGACGCGTGAGCGCTTTGCAGCTGGTGCGGCTCTGAGCGATTCGCAAACCTATTTTGCCGCTGGCACGCAGACGATTGGTGAGGTCGCCAAATTCCAGCGTTCGGCGATTACCGGCTTGCAGGAGCAGTTGCAGGCCCGGCTGGACGCTGTGACTCGCATGCTCTGGATGACGGCACTGGGCAGTGGTGTGGCTGTGCTGCTGGTGGTGTATTTCACGCTGGCGTTCAACATGAGCTTTGCGGCAGATTTGAAAGAAGTGCTGGAGTTCATGACGCAGACCGCCAACGGCAACCTGCGCCACAAGGCAAAGGTGTTGGGCAAGGACGAACTGTCCCAGATGGCAGTTGCCCTGCAGGCCATGGTGACCAATGTGTCAGTCATGGTGGCCAGTGTGCGCAGCAATGCGGCACTCGTGTCGCATGCGGGCGAGAGCCTGGTACGCGGCAACGAGGCGCTTTCGGGCCGCACCGAGCAGCAGGCCGCCAACCTGGAGCAAACTGCGGCCAGCGTGGAGGAGTTGTCGTCCACGGTGGATGGCAACGCCCAGGTAGCGCAACAGTCCGACAGCACCACCCAGCGCGTGCGTGAGACGGCCGAAGAGGGCGCGCGGGGCATGGTGCAGGCCATTGCCTCGGTGGAAGCCATCGAAGCCAGCACTAAGCGCATGGATGAAATCGTGGGTGTGATTGACGGCCTGGCCTTCCAGACCAACATCCTGGCGCTGAACGCCGCGGTGGAAGCCGCGCGGGCCGGTGAGTCGGGCCGTGGCTTTGCTGTGGTGGCCTCCGAGGTGCGCTCGCTGGCCGGGCGCTCGGCCGAATCGGCCAAGGAAATTCGCAAGCTCATCACCTCGTCCAGCGCGCAGGTGGCCACAGGCGTGGCGCAGATTCGTGCGGCGGGCGAGAACATCAACCGCATCGTGGAGGGCGTGCGCGGGGTGGCGGCCAATATGTCGCAGATATCGGCCTCCAGCGTCGAGCAGAGCTCCAGCCTGGCGGAAATCACGGCGGCGGTGCGCCAGCTGGACGAGATCACGCAGCAGAACGCGACCATGGTGGAGCGTGCGGTCGCGCAGTCCACCGACTTGCAGGTGCGCGCCTCTACGCTGTCCCAGGCGGTGGATGTGTTCAAGCTGCAGCAGGGTACGACGGACGAGGCGCATGAATTGGTGGACCGCGCCATTGCGCTGCGCCAGCGCAGCGGTTCGCGCGATGCGTTTGTGCGCCAAGTCACGCCCAAGGAAAGCGGCCTGTTCGACCGCGACATGTATGTCTTTGTGCTGGACGCCAAAGGCACCTACCTGGCCTTTGGTGGCAACCCTGCCAAGGTGGGCACGCGGGTGCAGGATGTGGCGGGTATCGATGGCGATGCATTGATCGCTTCCATCATCCGCCAAGCCAGCCAGGACCCCGGTTGGGTGGAGTACGAAATCACCAACCCCGCCACGGGCAAGGTGCAGACCAAGCTCTCGTATGTCCAGCAGGTGGACGACGTATATGTGGGCTGCGGGGTCTACAAAAACCTGGTGACGACCTAAGAGGGCTTGGGCGTCTGCTTGGCGCGGGCACGCGCCAGGGCCGCTTCAATGACCGCACGTTTTTTGTCCAGCACGGCCGGGTCGGTGTGCTGGGAATGGGCGGGCAGGTCCGCCAGTTTCATTTCAGCTTTGTCTTGCAGGCGCTGGGCCTGTTCGGCTTCTTCACGCGTGCGGCGGGTCTGGCTGGCGCTGTAGCGCGTACGGGCATGGTCGGCCAGGGGTTGCGACCAGGCGTTCCAGCCGGTTTGGGTGCCGCTCACGTTTTCCAGCAGGATGCAGTCCACCGGGCACACGGGCAGGCACAGTTCGCAGCCGGTGCAGTGTTGCTCTTGCACCGTGTGCATGCGCTTGTTGCTGCCAATGATGGCGTCGGTAGGGCAGGCGGCGATGCACAGCGTGCAGCCTATGCACCAGTTTTCGTCGATGAACACCACGCTGCGCGGGCCCTCGACGCCAAACGCGGGGTCCAGAGGAACGATGGGTTGGCCGGTGAGGGCGGCCAAGCGGCGGATGCCTTCGGCGCCGCCGGGCGGACATTGGTTGATACCCGCCTCACCCGCGGCCACAGCTTGGGCGTAGCCCGCGCAGTCGGGGTAGCCGCAGCGGGTGCACTGGGTCTGGGGCAGGGCATCCAGCAGGCGCTGCACCAGGGCTGGTGCAGCGGTGGTGCCGGCGGTCACTTGGTTTTGGTGCTGCGCTTGGCTGCTACCTTTTTAGGAGCTGCTGGCGCAGATTTGACGGGGGCTGCAGCCACTTTTTTAGCTGCAACGGGCTTGGCGGCGGGCTGGGTTGCTTCTGCAGGAGCCGGTGTGGCAGCAGGGGATGCCTTCGCCACCGGTAGGGGGTGTGCCTTGATAAAAGCCTTGACCTGCGGGTACACATGCTCGCGCCAGCGGCGGCCCGAGAAAATGCCGTAGTGGCCAGCGCCCTTGGCCTCAAAGTGGCGCTGCTGGCTCTTGGGCACGCCGCTGCAGATGTCGTGCACGGCCTCGGTCTGGCCGGCGCCGGAGATGTCATCCAGCTCGCCTTCCACTGACATCAGGGCGGTAGTCTTGATGTCGGCGGGTTTCACGCGCTCCAGCTTGCCCTGAGGGTTTTTCACATCCCAGGTGCCGTTGACCAGGCTGAATTCCTGGAACACCACCTTGATGGTCTCCAGGTAGTAGTCGGCGTCCATGTCCAGCACGGCGTTGTACTCGTCGTAGAACTTGCGGTGGGCTTCGGTGCTGGCGTCGTCACCCTTGATCAGATCCTTGAAGTAGTCGTAGTGGCTCTTGGCGTGGTGGTCGGGATTCATGGCCACAAAGCCGCTGTGCTGCAGGAAGCCAGGGTAAACGCGGCGCCCGGAGCCCGGAAAATTGGTGGGCACGCGGTAGATCACGTTGTTCTCGAACCAGCTGTGGCTCTTGTTCATGGCCAGGTTGTTCACCGCGGTAGGCGACTTGCGGGCGTCGATGGGGCCGCCCATCATGGTCATGGTCAGCGGCGTGGTTTCGCCCCGGCTGGCCATCAGCGACACGGCTGCCAATACGGGCACGGTGGGCTGGCACACGCTCATCACATGGCAGTTGCCGTACTTGCCCTGCACGTGGCGGATGAACTCCTGCACGTAGTTCACATAGTCGTCCAGGTGGAAGGTGCCGTCTGCCAGCGGCACCAGACGGGCGTTTTTCCAGTCGGTGATGTAGACCTTGTGGTCCTTCAGCATGGTTTTGACAGTGTCGCGCAGCAGCGTGGCGTAGTGGCCCGACAGGGGCGCCACGATCAGCACCACGGGCTGGCCCTTGATCTTGTCCAGGGTCTTGGTGTCGTCGGTGAAGCGCTTGAAGCGGCGCAGCTCGCAAAACGGCTTGGTGACTTCCACGCGCTCGTGGATGGCCACGTCCACGCCGTCCACATCAATGGTGCGCAGGCCGAATTCTGGCTTTTCGTAGTCCTTGCCCAGGCGGTGCATCAGGTCGTAGCCGGCCGACAGGCGCTGTGCAAAGGGGTTTTGTCCAACGACGGACAGCGGGTTGCTGTAGAGCTTGGCCGCTGCCAGAGCCAGGTCAGAAAACGGCTCCATCAGGGAGCGTTGGGTTTCGTAGAGCTGGTACAGCATGGGGAGACCTCTTAAATGTTGCAGTGCAATATAACAGTAATTGCTTTAATACAGGTTGCCGGATTTGACAATAGCCCGTAAGGCGTTGCGGCTGTGCGCACCAAAATTACCCATCCATTCCGCCAGCAGCGCCTGCAGCCGGGCCCGCTTGGCGGGTTCGTTGCGCAGGGTGTCTTCCAGAAGAGCCAGGGTGCGCTCGGGTGATTGCAAATCGACTTGCGGGTCAGACACCCATTCTGGCGGAAGAGAGGCTAGCAAGACAGCCTGGGCCCGATTGCCGGCCGCGGCCGACTGGGCGGCCACCACGTCGCGTACGTAGCGGTCGTTCCATTCCGGGTAGTTGCGGTCCTTGTCACTGGCCTGCAGGGCCTTGTCGGCCGATTCGAGCCACTCGGCCTGCACCAGGTCTAGCGCCACGCGGCGGTTGCCAATCAGGCGGATCTGCTCGTTGCGCAGGCGCGGCAGGCCCATGCGGGCCAAGGCGTAGAAGCCCAGCAGCTTGGTCGTAGATTCGCCGGGCGCCAGGCTGGCGTGGTAGGGCTGGGTCAGGGCCTGCACATAGTGCAGCGCCAGGCCGGCGAAGCGCCAACCCCAGTAGTCGTGCCCCGTGCGAAACGCCAGCGATGCCAGGCTGGAGTACTGGTAGAAGCGCGACAGCACCAGCGAGCGCTTGGCCCAGGGCGCCACGCCCAGCAGCATGCGGTCCTCAAAGAAGAAGCCCCTATTGAAGGGCGCTTGAGAGTCGGCCACCAGGGCAGGGTTGCCAAAGGGCTGCGGTCCCAGCCCGTACTGGCGGCCCCAGGGGCCGGGGCTGTCTTCCCACAGAAAAGCGTCCAGGCCGTAGTCCGGTTCGTCGGTGGCGGTGGCCACCACGGTAAGCGCGCTCACCAGCTCGCCGGGGCGCAGGGGTAAAAACTGCCGCGTGCTGGCCTGGGGCAGGCTGCTGGCGGGCAAGGGGCTGATGTCGGTCCAGGCCAGCAGGCCGCTGGTGATCGGAGCGTCCTGGGCGTCCGGCTGCACATACAGCGCCCATTTGCTATTGGGGGCAACGCGCAAAGCGGTCAAAAAGGCTTGGCGCCGGGTTTCTTCATTGCGAGTCGGGTTGGCCACAAAGGCCAGTGCTTCCGGGCGCGCTGGGTAGTTTTCCAACGAGGCCATGGCCCAGGCCTCGTGGCTGGCCAGCAGGGCCTCCAGGGTTTTTTCTTCGGCCCTGAGGAATGCATCCAGCGGCTCGGCGCTGACCCGGGGGGCGTGGGCCACCTCGGGCATCTTCTCCAATGCCCGGTAGCTAGCCTGTGCGTGGTTGGCCCCCGCACAGGCCTGTCCCACGGACAGCCCCCACCACACCACCAAAGCCAGGCCACGCATAGTCAAAGTGAGATCTTTGCTATGGTTTCAGGAGCTGCTGGCGCATATTGCACGGGGGCTAGCAGCTGTTTTTGTCATCAAGTTAGATGACCTTGGCAATCGCCTGGCAGACGTAGTCGATGTTTTTGCTGTTCAGCGCGGCCACGCACATGCGGCCGGTGTCGGTGCCGTAGACACCAAACTCGCTGCGCAGGCGCACCATCTGGTCCTTGGAGAGGCCGGAGTAGCTGAACATGCCGATCTGGGTGGTGATGAAGGACATGTCCTGCTTCACACCGGCGGCCTTCAGGCCGTCGACCAGCTTCTGGCGCATGGCCTTGATGCGCACGCGCATTTCGCCCAGCTCTTTTTCCCACAGGGCGCGCAGCTCGGGGTTGTTCAGTACAGCAGCCACGACGGCACCGCCGTGGGTAGGTGGGTTGGAGTAGTTGGTGCGGATGACGATCTTGAGCTGGCTCAACACGCGACCGGCTTCTTCCTTGTCCTTGCACAGCACGGACAAGCCACCAACGCGTTCGCCGTACAGGCTGAAGCTCTTGGAGAACGAGGTGGACACAAAGAAGTTCAGGCCGGCGGCGACGAACTTGGCGATCACAGCGCCGTCTTCAGAGATACCGTAGCCAAAGCCTTGGTAGGCCATGTCCAGGAAAGGCGTGAGGTTCTTGGCCTTCACCACCGCAATCACCTGGTCCCATTGCTCGGGGGTGATGTCGTAGCCGGTGGGGTTGTGGCAGCAGGCGTGCAGCACGACCACGGTACCTGCGGCCGCAGCGTTCAGGCTGGCCAGGTAACCTTCAAAGTTCACGCCACCCTTGCCACCGTTGGCTGCTGCGTCAAAGTACGCATAGGTGCCCACTTCAAAGCCGGCATTGGTGAACAGTGCGCGGTGGTTTTCCCAGCTGGGGTCGGAGATCAGCACCTTGGCGGTGGGGTTGAGCTTCTTCAGGAAGTCAGCGCCAATCTTCAGGCCGCCGGTGCCGCCAATGGCCTGCACCGTGGCCACGCGGCCAGAGGTAACGGGTTCGCTGTCGACACCGAACACAAGGCCTTTGACGGCGTTGTCGTAGGCCACGATGCCGTCGATGGGCAGGTAGCCGCGGGCGGTGGGCTTGTCCATCATGGTTTTTTCGGCGGCTTGCACGCACTGCAGCAGGGGCAGCTTGCCGTTGTCGTCGAAATACACGCCTACGCCCAAGTTCACCTTATTGGGGTTGGTGTCAGCGTTGAATTGTTCGTTCAGACCCAGGATGGGGTCGCGGGGGGCCATTTCGACGGCAGAGAAAAGAGACATGGAAAAGTCCTGTGATTGGAATGTCGGGGGGTTACCCGCTCCGCGGCCTGCGATGCGGGTAACCCCTATTTTACCGGGCACCGCGCTGGTGCCTTTTCTGGGTGCTTAACGCGCAAGGCCCTGTGCCAGTGCACGCGTCACCTCGGTAGCAGGCACATTTCGGCATTGCGAGGCGTTTTGTCCGCTCCACAGCGGAGAAAAATCTGTGCTGCCTTGGCTCTCGGCGCGCGCGCGCAGCGGGGCAATGGCGCTGGTGGCCAGCGGAAAGGCGGGGGCGGCCGGGCTCAGTGGGCCCAGCTCGCGCATCAGCCGATTCATGATGCCGCGCGCCGGACGACCGGTGAACAGGGTGGTGAGTGCGGTGTGGCGCGCTGCGGGGCTTTGCAGGGCCGCGCGGTGCAGGGCGGAAGTGGTGGACTCCGGGCAGCACATATAGGCCGTGCCAATCTGCACGGCCGACGCTCCCAGCGCCATGGCTGCGGCCACGCCGGCCGCATCGGCAATGCCACCGGCGGCAATCACCGGTACCTGCACGGCCTGCACAATTTGCGGCAGCAGCGCCATGGTGCCCACTTGGGTGCTCAGGTCATCCCCGAGGAAGATGCCACGGTGGCCCCCTGCCTCAAGCCCTTGGGCAATGATGGCATCTACGCCCTGGGCTTGCAGCCACAGGGCTTCCTCCACCGTGGTGGCGTTCCCCAGCACGACACTGCCCCATGACTTGACGCGCGCCAGCAACTGTGGGGACGGCAGACCAAAATGGAAACTCACCACGGGGGGCTTGAACGCTTCCACCACATCGGCCACTTGGTCGCTGAAGGGCGCGCGGCCTGGGCCGGGGACGATGTCAGCCAATGAGAGCCCCAGTTCTTTATAGAAAGGCTGCAGGGTTTGTTGCCAGGCCGCGTCCCGGGTCGGGTCGGGTGCCGGGGGCGTATGGCAAAAGAAGTTGACGTTATAAGGCTTGTCGGTCAGCGCAGTCAGCTGCGTGAGTTCGGTACGCAGTGCGTCCAGACTCAGCATGGCGGCGGGAATCGAGCCCAGGCCGCCTGCCTTGCACACCGCGGCGGCGAGTGCATGGCCTTGCACGCCCGCCATGGGGGCCTGAATCAGGGGGAGGGCGGTGCCCAAGAATGAAGGGTTTGGCATAGTGGGTTCCTGCAGATTCGCGGTCTAGTCTACAGTTCTACCTTTGCCCCTTTTGAGCACGCCGCCATGTCCTCCAGCCAGCCCACCCCCGCAGTGACCGACGACGCCGAACAGGTGCGAACCGGCACGTTTGTGCGCTACCCGGACTCCCCCTACGAGCTGTACCAGCCCTACCCTCCGGCAGGTGACCAGCCTGAGGCGATTGACCAGCTGGTGGAGGGGGTAACAGACGGCGAAGTGTTCCAGACCCTGCTGGGCGTGACCGGCTCGGGCAAGACCTTCACCATGGCCAATGTGATTGCCCGCCTGGGCCGCCCGGCCATTGTGTTTGCACCCAACAAAACGCTGGCCGCGCAGCTGTACAGCGAGTTCCGCGAGTTTTTCCCCAAGAACGCCGTGGAGTATTTCGTCAGCTACTACGACTACTACCAGCCCGAGGCCTATGTGCCGCAGCGCGACCTGTTCATCGAGAAGGACAGTGCGATCAACGAGCACATCGAGCAGATGCGCCTGAGCTGCACAAAGAGCCTGCTGGAGCGGCGCGACGTGGTGATCGTGGCCACGGTGTCGGCCATTTACGGTATCGGCAAGCCCGAGAGCTACCACCAGATGGTGATGACGCTGCGCACAGGCGACAAGCTGGGCCAGCGGGACATGATTGCCCAGCTGGTGCGTATGCAGTACCAGCGCAACGACATGGATTTCAGCCGCGGTGCCTTCCGCGTGCGCGGTGACACCATCGACATCTTCCCCGCCGAGCACAGCGAGATGGCGATCCGCGTGGAGCTGTTTGACGACGAGATCGAGAGCCTGCAGCTGTTTGACCCGCTGACCGGGCGCATCCGCCAGAAGATCCCGCGTTTTACGGTCTACCCCAGCAGCCACTATGTAACGCCGCGCGAACAGGTGCTGATGGCCGTGGAGACCATCAAGACCGAGTTGTCGGACCGACTGAAAGAGTTTGTCAGCATGGGCAAACTGGTGGAAGCCCAGCGCCTGGAGCAGCGCACGCGCTTTGACCTGGAAATGCTGAGCGAAGTGGGGCACTGCAAGGGCATCGAGAACTACTCGCGCCACTTGAGCGGTACTGAGCCGGGCGAGCCACCGTCCACGCTGACCGACTACTTGCCCAAGGATGCGGTGATGTTTCTGGACGAAAGCCATGTGCTGATCGGCCAGTTTGGCGGCATGTACAACGGTGACCGGGCGCGCAAGACCACGCTGGTGGAGTACGGCTTTCGCCTGCCCAGCGCGCTGGACAACCGGCCACTGAAGTTCGAAGAATTCGAGACCAAGATGCGCCAGGCCATCTTCGTGTCCGCCACGCCCGCGCAGTGGGAGAAAGACCATGCGGGCAAGGTGGTGGAGCAGTTGGTGCGGCCCACCGGCTTGGTGGACCCGGAGGTGGAGGTGCGCCCTGCGACTAGCCAGGTAGACGACGTGCTGCAGGAAATTCGCATCCGCGTGGAGAAAAACGAGCGCGTGTTGATCACTACGCTGACCAAGCGCATGGCCGAGCAGTTGACCGATTACCTGACCGACAACGGCGTGAAGGTGCGCTACCTGCACAGCGACGTGGACACCGTGGAACGCGTGGAGATCCTGCGCGATCTGCGCCTGGGCACTTTCGATGTGCTGGTCGGCATCAACCTGCTCCGCGAGGGGCTGGACATTCCCGAGGTGTCGCTGGTGGCGATTCTGGACGCGGACAAGGAAGGCTTTTTGCGCTCTGAGCGCTCCCTGATCCAGACCATTGGCCGGGCCGCGCGCAACTTAGAGGGGCGCGCCATCCTGTATGCCGACAAGATCACCGATTCGATGGAGCGCGCGATTGGCGAGACCGAGCGGCGGCGGAAGAAGCAGATTGCCCATAATCTGGAGAGGGGTATTACCCCGCGCGCCATCGTCAAAAAGGTGCGCGACCTGATCGACGGTGTTTACAGCGAGAAGGCGGGCAAGGAAGCCGATCGCCTGGAGCGAGACGCCCAGCAGCGCGCCCAGGTGGAAGACATGAGTGAGAAGGACATTTCCCGCGAAATCAAGCGCCTGGAGAAGCTGATGATGGAACACGCCCGCAATCTGGAGTTTGAAAAGGCTGCGCGGGTGCGGGACCAACTGGGCATCCTGAAGCAGCAGGCCTTCGGTGCGCCGGGCTCCGACAACGTGGTGAACCTTGGCTGAACGGTGGGCATCCCCAACCCTACGGGTTTCCCCTTTATTACTTGAGCAAACCTCGGGGCTTTTTGGTATACTTGACTGCGTTAGTCAACCAACCTGACTCAAGGAGCTTGCCATGCGTCTCACTACCAAAGGCCGTTTTGCGGTCACCGCCATGATCGATCTGGGTCTGCGTCAGAGCTCTGGCCCGGTGACTTTGGCGGCCATTAGCCAGCGCCAGCAAATTTCCCTGTCCTATCTGGAGCAGTTGTTTGGCAAGCTGCGCCGCCATGAACTGGTGGAATCCACCCGCGGCCCCGGTGGCGGCTACACCCTGGCCCGCAAGGCCAGCGAAATTACCGTGGCCGACATCATCGTGTCGGTGGATGAACCCATTGATGCGACGCAGTGTGCCGGCAAGGAAAACTGCTTGGGTGAAGGCAACCGCTGCATGACCCATGACCTGTGGGCCTCCCTGAACACCCGCATGGTGGAGTTTTTGGACTCCGTGAGCCTGCAAAAACTCGTGGACGACCAACTGGCCAAGGGCCTGCAGATCGAAGACAAGCCCAGCGTGAAGCGTGCCATTTCCGCCATGCCCGTGGTCAAGCCCATTCGCGTGAATGCGCCCAACTCGGTCTTTGCCTTGGGCAACGCGTTCTCCAAATCCTGATTTCCGTTTTACTTTTTAGCCAGCATCGAGCCAGCCATGGACACCACTCCCCACTTCCCCATCTACATGGACTACAGCGCCACCAACCCCTGCGACGAGCGGGTGGTGGATGCCATGGTTCCCTGGTTGCGCAACCACTTTGGCAACCCCGCATCGCGCAGCCATGCCTGGGGCTGGGAAGCCGAAGCCGCAGTTGAAAAAGCACGTGAGCAAGTTGCCGCACTGATCCACGCCGACCCCCGTGAAATCGTCTGGACCTCGGGTGCGACCGAGTCCAACAACCTGGCCTTGAAGGGTGCTGCCCAGTTCTACAAGAGCAAGGGCAAACACATCATCACCGTCAAGACCGAGCACAAGGCTGTGCTGGACACTTGCCGCGAACTGGAGCGCCAGGGCTTTGACGTGACCTACCTGGACGTGCAGGAAGATGGTCTGGTGAATCTGGATGCCTTCAAGGCCGCCATCCGCCCCGACACCATCCTGGCCAGCGTGATGTTCGTCAATAACGAAATCGGTGTGATCCAGGACATCGCTGCCATTGGTGCCATTTGCCGTGAAAAGGGTGTGATCTTCCATGTGGATGCTGCGCAGGCCACCGGCCGTGTGGACATCGACATGGCAACACTGCCGGTCGATTTGATGAGCCTGACCTCGCACAAGACCTATGGCCCCAAGGGCATCGGCGCGCTGTTTGTGCGCCGCAAGCCACGCATCCGCCTGGAGGCACAAATGCACGGTGGTGGCCATGAGCGCGGAATGCGCAGCGGCACCTTACCCACGCACCAGATCGTCGGCATGGGCGAGGCGTACCGCATTGCCAAAGAAGAAATGCACGCTGAGAACGTCCGTATCCAGGCCCTGCATGACCGCATGTTGAATGGCCTGAAGGACATTGAGCAGGTGTTCATCAACGGCCACGAGTCCAAGCGCGTGCCCCACAACCTGAACATGAGCTTCAACTATGTGGAAGGCGAGTCGCTGATCATGGGCATCAAGGGTCTGGCGGTATCTTCAGGTTCTGCCTGTACCTCCGCGTCCCTGGAACCCAGCTATGTGCTGCGCGCCCTGGGCCGCAGCGACGAACTGGCGCACAGCAGCCTGCGCATGACGATTGGCCGCTGGACCACCGAGGCTGACATCGACTACGCCGTGGACACTATCAAGAAAAACGTGGCCAAGCTGCGTGACTTGAGTCCGCTCTGGGACATGTACCAGGAAGGCATCGATATCAGCACCATCCAGTGGGCTGCGCACTAAAAGTTATTGAAGAGTTAAGAGGTAATCCAAATGGCATATTCAGACAAAGTCGTTGATCACTACGAAAACCCCCGCAACGTGGGCAGCTTTGAAAAAGGCGATGACAGCGTTGGTACCGGCATGGTGGGCGCGCCCGCCTGCGGCGACGTGATGAAACTGCAGATCAAGGTCAATCCACTGACTGGCGTGATTGAAGATGCACGCTTCAAGACCTATGGCTGTGGCTCGGCCATTGCCTCCAGCTCGCTGGTGACCGAATGGGTCAAGGGCAAGACACTGGATGAGGCGGCGGCGCTCAAGAACAGCCAGATCGCCGAAGAACTGGCCTTGCCGCCGGTAAAAATTCACTGCTCCATCCTGGCCGAAGATGCCATCAAGGCCGCTGTGGATGACTACAAGAAAAAACACCTCAACTAATAGGTTTGCGGGACAGATCTTTAGCTCTGTCCCCAACTGATTGAAAACATGACAGTTTCTCTGACCGAGGCCGCCGCACGGCACGTGACCCGCTACTTGACCAAGCGCGGCAAAGGGGTGGGCGTGCGTCTGGGCGTCAAAACTACGGGTTGCTCTGGTTTGGCGTACCAACTGGAGTACGTGGATGAGTTGTCGCCCGAGGACATTGTGTTTGAAGGCTTTGGTGTGAAGGTGCTGGTGGACCCTAAAAGTCTGGCCTACATCGACGGTACGCAACTGGACTTTGTGCGTGAAGGGTTGAACGAAGGCTTTCGCTTCAACAACCCCAATGAGCGCGACAAGTGTGGCTGCGGTGAATCTTTCCGCGTGTGAACCTGCAGGCCGATGATTTCGAACTGTTTGGTCTGACCCGGCAGTTCGCGCAAGACCGCGCCGCGCTCGACGCCCGCTGGAAGGCGCTGCAGCGTGAAGCCCATCCTGACAAGTTTGCCGCCCAGGGAGCCGCTGCGCAGCGCGTGGCTATGCAATGGTCGGTGCGTATCAACGAGGCCTACCAGCGCCTCAAAGAACCGCTGAAACGTGCGGCGTACTTGTGTGAGTTGGGTGGTGCACCTGTGAACGCCCATAGCAACACGGCCATGCCGGCCGCTTTTCTGATGCAGCAGATGGAGTGGCGCGAGGCGCTGGACGATGCGAATGCGGTGCCCGCGCTGGAGGCTTTGCAGGCCGAGGTGGACGCCTCGCGTGCGCAATTGCTGCAACAATGTGCATCCCTGCTGGACGAACAACACGATGCCGTCGCGGCAGTCGGCCCCGTGCGGGCCCTGATGTTCATTGAGAAATTCACCCAAGATCTAAACCAGCGCTTTGACCAGTTTGAATAATTACCGCCATGGCGCTTCTACAAATTTCTGAACCCGGGCAATCGCCCAACCCGCACGAGCGCCGTATTGCCGTGGGCATTGACCTGGGCACCACACATTCCTTGGTGGCGGCGGTGCGCAATGGCACGGCGGAATGCCTGCCGGATGCCGAGGGCCGGGTGATTTTGCCCAGCGTGGTGCGCTATGTGGATGCAGATCGCCGCCAAATCGGCTATGCAGCGTTGGAGCAGCAAATCAATGACCCTGGCAATACCATTGCCTCAGTCAAACG
Source organism: Rhodoferax saidenbachensis (assembly GCF_031457975.1). Lineage (GTDB taxonomy): Bacteria > Pseudomonadota > Gammaproteobacteria > Burkholderiales > Burkholderiaceae_C > Allorhodoferax > Allorhodoferax saidenbachensis_A. The sequence goes on along the minus strand of NZ_JAVDXO010000011.1, from coordinate 35,134 downwards.
CCTGATGGGACGGGGCATGAAGGACATTGCCCACGCCAGCAAGCTGCCGTATGCGCTGCTGGAAACCCCAGGCATGGTCAAGGTGCGCACCATTGCGGGCGACAAGAGCCCCGTGGAAGTGAGCGGCGAGATTTTGGCCACGCTGCGCTTTCGCGCCGAAGATACCTTTAACGACGATATCTATGGCGCCGTGGTGACGGTGCCCGCCTACTTCGACGACGCGCAGCGCCAGGCCACCAAGGATGCGGCGCAACTGGCCGGCCTGAATGTGCTGCGGCTGATCAACGAACCTACCGCAGCGGCGATTGCCTATGGTTTGGACAATGCGTCCGAAGGTGTGTATGCCGTGTACGACTTGGGCGGTGGCACTTTTGATATTTCCATCCTGCGCCTGTCGGCCGGTGTGTTTGAGGTGCTGGCCACGGGTGGCGACTCTGCTTTGGGTGGTGATGACTATGACCGGGCCTTGGCCGACTGGTTGCTGGCCCAGGCCGGCCTGGAAGCCCATACGCCCGAAGACCAAGCGGTGCTGATGGCAGAGGCGCGCCGCTGCAAAGAGGCGTTGTCGGACGAAGACATCGTGACCGCGGAGGCAGACCTGTCCACTGGCGGGTTGGACCTGTCGCTGAACCGCGAGCAGTTTGAAGAGGCGACCGCTGCGCTGACCGCGCGGACCCTGCAGGCCGTGCGCAAGACGCTGCGGGATGCCAGCCTCGGCAAAGACGATATCCAGGGCATAGTGATGGTGGGCGGTTCGACCCGCATGCCGCAGGTGCGTCGCGCCGTGGCCGATTTCTTTGGTCAAACGCCTTTGACCAACCTGAACCCTGACGAGGTGGTGGCGCTGGGTGCTGCCATCCAGGCGAACCAACTGGCTGGTAATAACCCCACGGGTGATCTGCTGCTGCTGGACGTGATTCCTTTGTCCCTGGGAGTGGAGACCATGGGTGGTTTGGTTGAGCGCATCGTGCCGCGCAACCAAACTATTCCCACTGCCATGGCGCAGGATTTCACGACCTATAAGGACGGCCAAACGGCATTGGCTTTGCACGTAGTGCAGGGCGAGCGCGACCTGGTGGCCGACTGCCGCAGTTTGGCCCGTTTTGAGCTGCGTGGCATTCCGCCCATGGCGGCCGGTGCAGCGCGCATCCGCGTGACCTTCACGGTGGATGCCGATGGCTTGCTCAACGTTGCTGCCAAGGAGCAGGTGAGTGGGGTGGAGGCGCGCATTGATGTGAAGCCATCCTATGGCCTCTCTGACGACCAGATTGCGCAAATGCTGAAGGACAGTTTCACCACTGCCGAGGCCGACATGCGTGCACGTGCGTTGGTGGAAGCCCGGGTGGACGCCGACCGCCTGCTGCTGGCCACCCACAGTGCGCTGGCTGCTGACGGCGACTTGCTCAGTGCGCAAGAGCGCGCCGAGGTTGACACTGCGATGCACGCGCTGGACGCTGCCCGTGCCAGCGACGACGCGGCCTTCGTCGAAGCCCAATCCAAAGCCCTGGCCCAGGCCACCGAAGCCTTTGCGGCTATGCGCATGAACCGCGGCATCGCGCAGGCGCTGGCGGGCAAGAACATTGAATCCATCTGATTTTTTCCGGTAAGCACCATGCCCATTATCAAAATCCTGCCGCACCCGGAATACTGCCCTGCAGGCGCCGAGTTGACGGCCCCGGCCGGCACTTCCATTTGCGAAGCCTTGCTGGAAAACGGCATCAACATCGAACACGCCTGTGACATGAGCTGTGCCTGTACCACCTGCCACGTGGTGGTGCGTGAGGGCTTTGCATCGTTGAACGAACAAGAAGAAACGGAAGAGGATTTACTGGACCGGGCTTGGGGCCTGGAGCCCAACTCCCGCCTGAGCTGCCAGGCATTTTTGGCCCAAAAGGACCTGGTGGTGGAGATCCCCAAGTACTCGATCAACCACGCCAAAGAAAACCACTGAAGCATTGCCATGCGCCAAATTGTTCTGGACACTGAAACCACGGGCTTTTACGCCAACCATCCGGACAACCCGGATCGTATGGTGGAGATCGGGTGCGTGGAGCTGGTCAACCGCAAGCTCACGGGCAACAACCTGCATTTCTATGTAAATCCAGGGCGTGACAGTGACGAGGGCGCTTTGCGTGTGCACGGATTGACAACGCAATTCTTGAGCGACAAACCCCGCTTTGAAGAGATCGCGCAGCAATTGGTGGACTATGTCGCCGACGCAGACGAAGTGATCATCCACAATGCGCCTTTCGATTTGGCGTTCCTCGACATGGAACTGGCGCGTACCGGTCGCCTGCGTTTCAAGGAATACATTGGGAGCGTGCGGGACACCCTGGTGATGGCCAAGGAGATGTTCCCTGGCAAGCGCAACAGCCTGGATGCGCTGTGCGACCGCCTGGAGGTGGACAACTCCGGGCGCACGCTGCACGGCGCCTTGCTCGATGCCGAGCTGTTGGCCGATGTCTACATCAACATGACGCGCGGCCAAGACGCGCTGCTGATGGACACGGGCACACAAGAAACCAAGGGCATTGTGGTGGAGCGTGTGGATCTGCGCACGATCGAACTGCCCGTGCTGGGTGCCAATGCACAGGAAATGACTGCCCATGACGAGGTGCTGACCCAGTTGGACAAATCCAGCAATGGGAAAACGCTGTGGCGGCAAACTGCGTAAATTTTGTTATATAATTTGAGGCTTACCTGATAAGAATTCAGGGCGATTAGCTCAGGGGTAGAGCACTGCATTCACACTGCAGGGGTCGCAAGTTCGAAACTTGCATCGCCCACCACATTAAAAAGCCTAGCTCAACGAGCTAGGCTTTTTTGTTTTGTGCGTTCAACGCGGCGTTTGTCGCGTTGATGCTTAGGCGTTGGGCACTTGGGCCTGGGTCAGGTAGTGCAACACCAGCTTGTCGTTCTGGCTCAGGTTCTTGAACGCCAGCCCAACGAAAAACTGGTCTTGGCCTGCGGCACGGTTGTGGTGGCAAATGCTGCCCGTGAGCTGCAGGCGCACCGGGTTGTCTTCAAACTGCACATCCATACCCAGTTGCACCAGATCACCAATGCCACCTAGCGTAGCCGGGCTGCTGACCATGGCCCCGGCTGGGCTGATGTCCACCAGCATGAGGTCCAGCGCAGGCGTATCTTCCGCTACGCCTGCAGGCCGGGCCTGCGTGGGCCAGGAGACCTTGGTGCGCATGGACTGGCGTACCTTCTTGGCATCCACTTGCGCGGGATAGGCCAGCAGGGCATAGGCAAAAGGTTTCTCGAAGGTCTGCAGCACCTTGCTCAGAAACGAGAACTCGTACTGCCCGGTAAATCCGCGCACCACGCACACCTCGCCTTCTTCCAGTCCGGTTTGCGTGGCATCAGACCCTGGTGGGCCAACCATCACGCCCTTGCCTTCGATGGCGCCGAAAAACTGAGCCTCTTTTTTGCTGGCACCTTCCACTAGTCGACGTGTTTGCAGCGCCATGCCGGAGCGCAGGCCCATGGACTTCAGAGGGATGCGCAGAATAGTGTCACCAGCAGGTTCAGGTGTGTCCATGGTCGATAGTGCGGTTGGATGGAAGTGGCAATGCGTCTGTGTCAGTTCTTGCACATCGCTTCCATAAGATACTACACGGCCCGCACCGCGCGGGCGTGGACGAAAGAGCTACAACGGCGAACGAAAACGACGCAACCTGAGGAAGCACATGACAGAACACGTTGACTGTGTGGTGATTGGTGCCGGAGTGGTGGGGCTGGCCGTGGCGCGCACGCTGGCGCTGGCCGGGCGTGATGTGTTGGTGCTGGAGGCCTGTGACGCGTTTGGCACGCAAACCAGTGCGCGCAACAGCGAGGTGATCCACGCCGGCATTTACTACCCCGCTGGTTCGCTCAAGGCGCAGTTGTGTGTGCGTGGCAAGCAGCTGCTGTACGACTACTGCGCCGAACGCAGCCTGCCACACCAACGCTGCGGCAAATTCATTGTGGCCACCGACACAGCCCAGGTAGCGCAACTCCAGGTCATCCAGGCCAAGGCCGCTGCCAATGGGGTGACCGATTTGGTGTTGCTGGATGCGGCACAAGCGCGCACGGCCGAGCCACAGCTGCAGTGTCTGGCGGCCTTGCATTCGCCGTCCACCGGCATTGTGGATAGCCACGCCTTCATGCTGTCGTTGTTGGGGGATTTGGAGCGTGCGGGCGGTGTCTTGGCGCTGAATTCGCCTCTGGCCCTCGCAGATATTGCGCAAGGTGCTATTGATTTGGTAGCGGAGGATGGTACCCGTTTGCGTGCCAATACCGTGGTGAATGCTGCCGGCGTACTGGCCCCGGCCCTGGCAGCCAGCTTTGCGGGGCTGGATGCACGTCACGTACCGCAGGCCCACTTTGCCAAGGGCAACTACTTCACGCTGGCGGGGCGCAGCCCCTTCTCGCGCTTGATTTATCCGGTGCCCGAGGCGGCGGGTTTGGGCGTGCATTTGACCATTGATTTGGGTGGCCAGGCGCGCTTCGGTCCCGATGTGCAGTGGGTGGACGATCCGCAGGACCTGGAAGTGGACCCCGCGCGCGGCGATGCGTTTTACGCCGAGGTGCGCAAATACTGGCCGGCCTTGCCCGACGGCGCACTGTTACCGGCCTATGCCGGCATACGCTCCAAGATCCACGGCCCCGGCACGCCAGCCTCAGACTTTGTGATCCAGGGCCCGGCGGTGCATGGGGTGCCGGGGTTGGTGAATTTGTTTGGGATTGAGTCGCCGGGCTTGACCAGTGCGCTGGCAATCGCCGAATATGTGCAGGGGCTTGTATGAGGAATCGGATGACCCGGTTTTTTCCATGTCTGAGGAGGTCGCTGTGATGAAGTTCAACGCATCGAATGTGTATGGGGTGGGGGCGGTTCTGGCCCTGGCGGTGCTGGCGGGCTGCGCCAGCGTGCCGGAAGGCCAGGGGGCCGCGCACAAGGAAACGCTGCATGTGCTGACCCAGAAAATGGAGCTGCTGACCATCAACGTGGGACAGCCGGACAAGGTGCTGCAGCGCACCTTGGTGACGGGGGCGCTCACGGGTGAGACCTTGGTGGGTATGGACTACCGTGTATCCAAAGGCATGCTGTTTGCGCTAAGCAGTGCAGGGCGCCTGTACACGCTGGATGTGCCTACGGGCGTGCTCACCGTAGTGGGCAGCGTGGCGGGCGTGGCCTTGCAGGGCAGCAGCTTTGGTGTGGATTTCAACCCGGTGGCGGATCGGGTGCGTGTGGTCAGTGCCAGTGGCCAGAACCTGCGTTTGCACCCCGACACCGGCGCCCTCGTGGCGACCGACACCCCTTTGAGCTACGCGCCTGGCGACCCGCAGGCAGGCCAGCAGCCCGAAGTGGTGGCCGCCGGCTACACCTACAACAAGAAAGACGACAAGCTCACCACCAACTACGCCATCGACCGCCGTGCCGGCATGTTGGTGACGCAGGGCTCTGTGGAGGGCGTGCAGCCCGTGGTGTCGCCCAACACCGGGCAGCTGCGCACAGTGGGGCCGCTGGGTACCGGCCCTTTGCTGGATGCGTCGTTGGATATTGCAGATGTCTCGGGCATTGCCTTCGCCGCGGTGCGCAGCACCAGCCATCCCACCACCAAGCTCTACACCGTTGACCTCAGCAGCGGCAAAGCCACACTGGTGGGCACGTTGGCTGACGGGGCGCCGATTTTAGGGCTGGCCGTCGAACCCTGATTTGCTATGAATTTAGGAGCTGTTAGCGCAATATTGACGAGGACTATCGACTCTTTTTGTTTATGGCCTTGATGGCCAGCGCTGCATCCCGCACCAGTTGGGGGCCGCTGTAGATCAGCCCGGTGTAGATCTGCACCACATCCGCACCCGCCTGGATTTTGCTCACCGCATCGGCCGCGCTCATGATGCCGCCCACGCCAATGATGGGGAAGTCGCGGCCCAGTGCGGTGCGCAGTTGGGCAATCACGGCATTGCTTTTTTCCAGCACGGGCGCGCCCGACAGGCCACCGGTTTCTTCGGCATGGGGCATGCCTTTCACCGCCTCGCGTGACAGCGTGGTGTTGGTGCCAATCACACCCCAGGCGTTGTTGACCTGGCCGTGGCTGTCGGTGCCGTAGCGCTTGAGCGTGGCGGCAATCACCGCTACCTGGTCGGCCTCCAGATCGGGGGCGATTTTCAGGAAGATGGGTTTGCGTTGGCCGTGCTTTTGGGCCAACTGCTCGCGGCGCTCAGCGATGGCGCCTAGCAGCGCGTCCAGCGCCTCATCGCTCTGCAGGCTGCGCAGGTTCTTGGTGTTGGGGCTGGAGATGTTGACGGTGATGTAGTCCGCATGCGGGTACACGCCGTCCAGGCAGATCAGGTAGTCGTCAGTGGCTTTTTCAATCGGGGTGGCGGCGTTCTTGCCGATGTTCAGGCCCAGCAGCAGCGACGGGTTTTTGCTCTGGCGCAGGGCGGAGCGTTGCACGTTGGCAATGAAGGCGTCCAGCCCGCCGTTGTTGAAGCCCAGGCGGTTGATGAGTGCATGGGCCGCGGGCAGGCGGAACATGCGTGGCTTGGGGTTGCCAGGCTGGGCCAGTGGGGTGACGGTGCCCACTTCCACAAAACCAAAGCCCATGGCGCCCAGGCCGTCGATGCAGCGGGCGTTCTTGTCCAGGCCGGCGGCCATGCCCACGCGGTTGGGAAACTTCAGCCCCGCCAGGGTGATAGGGTCGTCCACCCGGCTGTTGCAGTAGGCCAGCTTGAGCGGGTTGCCCTGGGTGGCGGCCAGCCCGGCCATGGTGATGTCGTGGGCGACTTCGGGGTCCAGATTGAACAAAACGCTGCGGGCGAGGGCGTAGGGCACCAGAGACATCGGATAATTCCTGCTTTCAGATTTCAACTTCTTCGATTGTCCCCCATGAGCACACCCGCACTCTCCCAAGACGAACTCAAAACCCTGGTGGGCCAGGCCGCGCTGCAGTATGTGGTGCCCGGCGAGATTGTGGGCGTGGGCACCGGCTCCACGGTCAACAAGTTCATCGACGCGCTGGCCACCATCAAGGACCAGATCAAGGGCGCCGTATCCAGCTCCGTGGCCAGCACCGAGCGCCTGCAGGCCTTGGGCATCAAAGTATTCGACAGCAACGAGGTGGACAAGCTCTCGGTTTATATCGACGGCGCGGACGAGATCGACGGCGCTGGAAATATGGTCAAGGGCGGCGGCGCAGCACTGACCCGTGAAAAGATTGTGGCAGCACAAAGCGCCAAGTTTGTTTGCATTGCCGACGAGTCCAAACTGGTCAAGACACTAGGCGCCTTCCCGCTGCCCGTGGAGGTCATCCCCATGGCCACGCAGCGCGTGATCGCCCAGTTTGCTGCCAAGGGCGGCGTGGGCAAGGTGCGCCAGAAGGACGGCAAGCCGCTGGTAACTGACAACGGCCAATGGATTGTGGACGTGACCGGCCTGCAGATCGTCGACCCGCTGGCATTTGAGTCCGAGGTGAGCCAATGGCCCGGCGTGGTGACGGTGGGCGTGTTTGCGTTCCAGCGCGCGCAGGTGTGCCTGCTAGGTACCGCTAGTGGCGTGAAGACGCTGACGTTTTAAGCCTGGGCGGCAGGCGCCGTCATCATGCGCTCCACATAGCGCGCGATCAGGTCAATCTCCAGGTTCACTTTTTTGCCCACGGCCAGCGTGTGCAGCGCCGTGTTTTCTACCGTGTGGGGAATCAGGTTGATGCTGACCTCGCAGCCACCCGCCACATCGGCAATGCGGTTCACCGTCAGGCTCACGCCGTTGATGGTGATGGAGCCCTTGTAGGCCAAGTACTTGCCCAGCGCCACGGGCGCCAGAACGCGCAATTCCCAGCTTTCACCCACCTGGGCAAAGTGGCTCACCGTGCCCATGCCATCCACATGGCCCGACACCAGGTGGCCACCCAGGCGATCATGCGCGCGCAGGGCTTTTTCGAGGTTGATGGGCCCCAGCGTATCCAGCCCAGCGGTCTTGTCCAGCGATTCGGCGGAGATGTCGATAGTGAACTGTTTTTGGGCCACATCGAAGGTGGTGACTGTCATGCAGGCGCCGTTGAGCGCAATGCTGTCACCCAAGCCCACATCGTCCAGGTAGCCAATGGGCGTCTGGATAGTGAGGCGTTTGCCATGGGTTGCTGATTCGCCCAGAGCCTGGACGGCGGAAATGCGGCCTACGCCGGTGATGATGCCTGTGAACATGGCTGCATTTTCGCAGGGAAAGGGCAGGGCGCAGGCCCCCGCATGGCAAAGCCCTAGAAGTTGTCGCGTCCCTGTACGCGTGCGACGATGCGCAGATCGGGCCCCACCATGTCGGTGGACTTGAAATCCAGCGCCACGCCTTGGGCCAACTCGGGCAGTGGGCCGATGTTGAACATGCCGGCGCCCTGGCCCAGCAGCTTGGGCGCCAGGTAGACCACAAACTCGTCCACCAGCCCTTCGCGCACCAGCGAACCATTGAGTTTGAAGCCGGCTTCCACGTGCAGTTCATTGATCTCTCGTTGGCCCAGGTCCGTAAGCATGGCGGTCAGATCCACCTTACCGGTGGGTTGGCCTTGCGCGTTGTATCCGGGCAGATAAATTACCTTGGCACCCAGTGCTTCCAGTGCCGCTTGCCTGGCATCACTTCGGATTGCCGCGTAGATGAATACCGTGCGACCAGCTATGAAAAAAGGAGCGTTTAGCGGCGTTTGCAAGTCACTGTCCACCACTACCAGGTGCGGTTGGCGTGATGTCTCAACCAGACGCACATCCAGCCGCGGCTTGTCCGCCAGCACGGTACCTATACCGGTCAAGATGGCGCATGAGCGTGCACGCCATGTGTGCCCATCCGCGCGCGCCTCAGGGGAAGTAATCCACTGGCTGGCGCCATTGTTGAGCGCTGTAGTTCCATCCAAAGAGGCTGCAACCTTCATGCGCACCCAGGGCGTCTTGCGGATCATGCGGCTGAAGAAGCCAATGTTGAGTTCGCGGGAGGCAATAGCCATCGGATCGGTGGGGTCGAGAACTTCAACCTCAACCCCCGCAGCTCGCAGCCGCGCAAAGCCTTGGCCGGCCACCAGCGGGTTGGGATCCAAGTTGGTGGCAACGACTTTTTTGATGCCAGCCGCAATCAACGCATCACAGCAGGGGCCGGTGCGGCCATGGTGGGAGCAGGGTTCCAAGGTGACGTAGGCTGTAGCACCCACTACGGAATTCCCCTTGCCCGCCGCATCGCGCAGGGCCATGATTTCGGCGTGAGGACCTCCGGCGCGTTGGGTGTGGCCTTGGCCTAGTTTGGAAGACTCGGGTGTTCCGATGGCGCAGCCAACACTGGGATTCGGAGGGGGAGCGAAGCGGTTACTCGTTGCCAGTTCCACCGCCAAGTTCATGAATGTGTTCATCTGTTACATCGCCTGCCGTCAGGGCACTTTGCATGACCGCCCATCAGATTCGCGATTGGCTGGTAGATTGAAAACTCTATCATCGCACCATGAATGAGCGGACCAATCTACCAACACAACTACGTCTTCTAAAACGGAGGAATGGCTCATCTTGGGGAATTCAAGGTCTTCAAGGTCTATCCCTCATTGAAACTATGGTGGTGGTAACGATCGTTGCTGTATTGGCATCTTTGGCTGCACCTTCTATGGCCAACTTGATGCAGAAGAATCGATTGTCCGCTGCATCTTCTGCACTCCAGATGTCTTTGAATCTGGCGCGGTCAGAAGCGGTGAAGCGCGGTACGGATGCCCGTGTGACAGTCGCTGCCAATACCACCGCTGGCAGTTGGAACAAGGGATGGACTGTTTTCGTTGATGGGACCACGAATGCGAATGCTGGTATTGCGCCAACAGCAGACAGCGCTAGTTCATGCGCGAGTAATTGTGTCACTCGGCTGGAGATTGTTGCACCCCCGTCTGCAACTGTAGGGTTTAGTCAAACAGGTTCGCTCAACTATTTCACCTACAACGGGCAAGGTCGTTTAATTACATCTACTGGTGCCGCCGCGAATAGATCATTCTGGTTTTTTGAGGCCAACAGCGATTTATATTGCGTGATTATTAATAATACTGGTCGAGTGCGCAGTTCCCGTGTTGGGAACACACAAAGCTGTGCTGTGGATTAAGGTGGAAAATGAACGTAGTAACAAAATTGAGAGCAGGCTCATACCATTTGGCAAGCAGGGGATTACACCAGATGGGGTTTAGCTTGATTGAGGTATTGGTGACGATACTGATATTGTGCTTCGGCTTGTTGGGTGTGGCTGGGTTGCTTGTAGGTGGAGTATCCAATGCCGCAGATTCTGAGTCTCTGGCTAAAGCGAATCAGCTTGCTGCTGATATGGCTGATCGAATCCGGGCCAATCCTGTGGTAGCTCTTTCTGCGACAAGCGAATATCTCCTTAGTTATAGCGACACAGTTCCTTCGAGTCCTACAACCATTGCTGCAAAAGATAAAAAAGAATGGATGCAAGCCCTCGCCGCACAACTGCCTCAAGGTAAAGGGCGTATATACAATACCGTGGGTGGCGGACAGCGAAAGGTTAATATCGAAGTTCGTTGGTCAAAATGCATGGGTACTATTAATGATGCGGACCAAACGGCATGTCGTGACGATTCGACAACTGCATTTCGTACTATTAATTTTGAGTTGCAATTATGAGTAACTTAAAACTAAGAGTGCGGAACGACCAATTTGGCGTTACCCTTATTGAGTTGATGATTTCCATTGCACTTGGGTTAGGTGTGTTGCTTGCGATGTCGGCAGTATATGTTGCTGCAAAACAATCATTTCGTTTCCAAGAAACAGCCGGGCGCCTGCAAGAGGATGCAACATTTGCATTGGAGAGTATCTCTAAAGATCTACGGATGGCGGGATTCGCAGGCTGTCGGGGGGTGGATGGGTTAATTGTCAGTAGTGTTTTAACTTATTACCCTCAACTGTCTCTGTCTTCCGCCTCTCCTGATGGGATAAATGGCCCAAATCCAATGGCGACTGTATTCCCGTCTGAGGCTATGGTGACAATGCAGCCTCTGTCGCCCTCTAATTTCCTTAGAGGGTTTGATGGCAGTACTTTCCCTACAACAATGTTTGCACTCGCTGCACAACCTATAACGGTCGGTGCGGACAGTTTGTTTTTCTCAAGTGGAGGGGCAAACGCCGTTTCATTAACCAGTGCTCAAACTTTTTCTGATGAGGTATTGACAATCGGTTCAGATCCCTTTGGTTGGCACAATGCTACAGCTAATGGTGGTGTGTACACCATGATAGTTTCTGACTGCGCCAAATCTAGTATTTTTGCTGCAAAAACCGCCGCTAGTGGGCTTCAAATTAGCCATGCTGCAGCACTTGGAAATACAGCTGATACATTTCCATCCAATGCAATGTACGGCACTGATGCATTGGTAATGCCGGTGGAATGGAGCTTTTACTATATTGCCACTCGCTCAGGGGCAGATACTCCCAGTCTCTACCGTGTAACTTTTGATGGCAACGCACGCAAAAATGCTGAAGAGCTTGTTGCCAACGTTGAGGGAATGAGAATTCACTATGGTGAAAATTTAAATGGCGTCGATAGTGCTACCTCATCTTCATGTATTTTGTCCTCAGGTGGGGCAACATGTGTTGCAACTCTTCAAGCAGATGTGTGGCGTACAAGTGCGGCCTCTGTCACTAATTGGTCTCGTGTAGTTGCGGTACGGATTGGTCTCATGATGGTGAGTGATGACAGCCGTGCCAACATTGACGTTACTCCAGCATCTCCCACTTTGCTGGGGCTTTCATACACTTTGCCTACGGGGGCGCTTTCCACTAGGTTGCGCAAAGAGTTTTCTACAACGGTCGTGCTAAGAAACCGCGTTGCGCCTAGATAGTGAAACTCCAATGCTAAAAAAATCCATGCAACTTACCATCGTTTTTCGTAAAAAACAGCAGGGAATGACTTTGTTGATTGGGCTTGTTTTCTTATTGATGCTGATGGTAATTAGTACTATAGGTTTTCGTAATACTACTATGTCTGAGCGCATGACTGGGAATACAGTTGATCGAAATATCTCTTTTCAATCTGCAGAGAATGCTGGCAAGGAAGCCTTGGTGAAGGTTGAAAATTCGTTTGCGGCAGTTACTCCCACTCCTTTAAGTGCGATAGGCACAGGTTACTACAGTGCTCCATTGACCAACGGGGGAACTACGACTTTTTGGAATAAAGGTGATGGTGCCACAGTATCCGTTGCCAATTGCGCTACCACTACTCCTTTCAGTTGGACTAGTTGCTCTGCTACTGTGGCAAATAAATACGACTTCAGTAGCACTCAAATCGCAAATAAGGCGCAATTTGTTATTGAATTTATATCCTCGGTTTCTGATGGAACCTCTACACAGTGGACCTACAGAATTACTTCGCGTAGTACTGGTGGTTCAGGGAATGCCGATGTTGTCCTGCAGACAATGTATGTGCGTACTACGACTCCATGATCTTTGAGGTGTTGTTATGAACAAGCCGTTTGAAAAAACAGCGTCAGGTATTTTCTTTGTGAATTTGTTAAAGCGATATATGCTTGCTTTGCAAATTCTTTTTGCTGCTCAGTTAATTTTTTGTGCGTCGGCTTGGGCTCAAACGACGGTCGCACTTTCCCAAGTTCCTTTGCTGGCCTTGAAAAGTGCACCTGGATTGGTCATGCTAACAATGAGCAGAGATCACAGACTGTTTTATTCTGCTTATACGGATAATAGTGATTTGAACGCCGACGGAGTCATTGACGTTGGATTCAATCCCGCGATTACATACTATGGCTACTTTGTCCCCACTCGATGCTATGCATATGACGCTACAAATAAGAGGTTCAGTCCAAAATCTGTAGCAAGCAATACCAACGGCTGTTTTTCGGCGCCTAGTTCGGCTCGATGGCATGGAAATTGGCTAAACTGGTTGACGACATCGCGAATGGATGCCCTGCGGCGCGTCCTATATGGTGGATATCGTTCTATAGATGCTTCGACTGTTGGGGGGGTGACGGTGTTGCAGGGTACGCCGGTTCCTGCCGATAGCCATGTTTGGGGGAAGGAATTTAGACCACCTACAACTGCTGGCAATACTAGCACCGGTCCAGATACTTACGATATTAGCTATTACACGAGCTTAGCGGCTCCCACAGCGGGTAAGCAACACGTGTTTATGGTCAAAAGTGACCCGATACCAACTCCTGCAACAGTCACCCATGCGAATTTGTTGCTTCCGCCACCTACATTTCGTATCGTGCAAAATGTGGATCGCACTACGGCTCGTGTGTGGAACTGGGTCTCCAACGAACAGCCGGTAGGTCCAGACACTTTTGCCGGAACAACCACAACTAATAATGGAGTTAACAGATTTAGTATTGCAGTTGAAGCTTGTGTTGACTTGGGGGGAGGGGTGGGGCGTGAATCAGAATGTCAAAGCTATACCACCGGTGGGAGTACCTACTGGAAGCCCAAGGGAGTTTTGCATGACTACGCCACAAGTGATAGTCTCAAGTTTGGATTAATGACGGGTTCATACCTCAATAATTACTCGGGTGGCGTTCTTCGCAAAGATATAGGTACGTTTAACGATGAAGTTGATGCTAAGGGTGTATATAAACCCTCTGTGAAAGGCATTGTTTATACTATTAATAATATTCAGAATTATGGATTTTATAATAGTGACTATACGTGTGGATATTTTTATGCTAGTCTGAGGAATCAGGGGTCTTGCCATATGTGGGGGGCTCCAGTGGCAGAAATGATGTATGAGGGGTTAAGGTACTTTAACGCAGGTACTACATCTTTCGTTGTGCCCACCTCGGCCTATATTAATGGTGTTGCTGCGGCTGCAAGCCCTGATTCGCAATTGGAATTGCCTACTTTGACAAGCTGGGCTAATCCATTTCGACCAAAAGCATCTGGTGGAAATCCAATTTGCTCGCGCCCAGTACAAATGGTGATTGCAGACCCTTTGACGTCTTTTGATACGGATCAATTGCCTGGGGCGGAAGCAAAATTTTCGACTACGTCAGGTGGTGCAGCGCCATTGACTAGTGCAGATAAAACAATTGTGGGCCTCAATGTTGTGACACAAGCTGATGCAATTTGGCAATCAGAATTTGGCAGCACAACTAAGAAGTTCTTTATCGGACAGTCGGGTTCCGTTGCGGATGGCAATCCTACTGCGAAATCAGTAACTAGCTTTTCCAATATTCGTGGACATGCACCAGATGAGACGTTATCTCACGGTGGCTATTTTGCTGCCAGCGTAGCAAAATTTGGGAAAGAGACGGGTATCAGTGCTGGTCCTGGAGGTGGCGTTCCGGCCACCAATGTGACGGTTGATACTATTAGTATCGCGTTGGGAAGTGTTGTGCCTCCCATCGAACTTAGTTACCTTGGTAACAAAATTTCAATAGTACCGGTGCTGAAAACCATTTCCGGCGGTGGTGTAAATGCCTTTGATGGAACTGGCCCCGGTCCTGCTCCATACCAAGAAACCGGTGCTATTACAGGTTTTTTTGTAGATCAAATGGCTAATACTACAACGGCCAATATTAACAATGCAGTTAACTCCGGATATCCATATCTTCGTTTCATGGTTAGTTTTTCCAATGCAGGGCAGGGTACTGACAATGATATGGATGAAAAGGCATTCTATATATTGAGAATTGATCCTATAACAAAAAAACCTAAGGTGGAAATTGATCTTTTCTACGATGGTGCGGGGCGCATATCAACTCTTGGATATGTGATTTCTGGAACCACTGCGGATGGTTTGTATCAAGAAGTCGTCAAAGCTGGTGCAGCAGCTACTGACATTAATTATTTGGATACTCTTGCTAATCAAGTACCTGCGCCTAGCAGTTATCCATACCGCCACAATACAGTTCGATTGCCCGTTGGTGTATCCAACTTGGCCTCGACCGGTGCCGTACCACAAGCATCACGCGAGTTTACTTTTGGAGCCTCTTCTTCTACCCTCGGGTCCTATGTCCCGCATGATCCACTGTGGTATGCCGCAAAATATGGTGGTCCGAGGGATCCGGCTACTGGTGACCCCATCAATTACTTCAGGGTAACAAATGCCTCCACTTTACCTGGACAAATGGGGAAGGCATTCCGATCTGCTGCTGCTATTGCTGCCGTGGCGAGTACTAGCGTTGTGGGGGTCGGTCAGCGCAGTTTGGGAAGTGCTGCAATTTACCAAGCGAACTATGATTCGCTGACATGGACATCTCGCTTGTATGCATTTAGCGTGTTGGCCTCGGGAGTCGTTTCGAATTCGACATTATGGGAGGTTTCCTCGAAAATCGGTGTTCCTGCTACTCGAACTAAATTGTTTCTAGGTCAAGGGGGTAATTCGACTCCATTGCCTTTGACTTCAGGTAATTATTCATCACTTAGTGCGGCAGAACAAACAGATTTTGGTAACGCGACGATTTATGAGTATCTGCTAGGCGATAAGAGCAATGAGGAGCGGAAAGGCTTAGCGGGGACGTTCAGAAATCGAGGCACCACTGCACAAAATGATGCTGGATCTGTTTTGGGGGATATTGTAAATTCTGACCCTCAAATTATCAGCAAGAAGAACTATGGTTATTCATTGGGAGATGCCACTTACTCTAGTTTTCTTGCTACTATAACTACGGAGTCACTAGCTGTTTCTGCAAATGACGGTTTTTTCCATATTTTTGACGCCGCGCCAACTACGGCAGGAGGCGGGGAGCTGCTGGGCTTTATGCCTCAGGCGGCTAGGGGGAGTATTAAGGATTTGGCTACACCTGCATATAGTCACAGATTCATTCTTGATGGTTCTATCGGACTCGGACATGCGAAGCTTGGATCCTTGATAAGCGGTTGCGAGGCGACCACGCAATGGTGTTCCGTTGCGGTTGCAGCGGGTGGTGCGGGTGCTCAAACTGTTTTTGCTGTCAATACAACTTCTCAAACTTACTCTGCAAGCAGCGTCCTTTGGGAAATAAATTCAAATACTACATTGCCCACTGCGGGAACCTTGGGAAATGTAATGGGGCGGCCAGTCATCGGTAAGCTCAATAGCGGAACTTGGGTGGCGATTTTTGGTAATGGCTATAACAGCACTGTTGGAACTGCGAATTTGTTCGTGGTAAATCTTGCTACAGGGGCAATTATTAAAGAAATTCCCACAAATAATGCAATTTTGAATAATGGTTTGGGTAGTACCGAAATTGTATTGAAAAGCACTGGAAATAAGGACACGATAGAGTATGTGTATAGCGCTGATTACAAAGGAAATATTTGGCGATTTGATCTTTCTGGCGTAACTTCGCTGACTGCTGGTTGGCCGGCGAATGCTGCTCTTGTCTATACAACTCCAACGGGCAGACCTATCACGGCTGAAATTAAGATTGGTGATGCTACGGGAGCTCCTGCACTTCTTGGCAGCAAGATGATTTATTTTGGCACCGGAAGCTATCTGAACTCGTCTGATCCATTGGTCACGAGTCCACGTCAAGCACTCTATGGCATCTATGATGATCTTCTGTGGACTTTGAATACATCACCGTCTGTTGCTGAATCTACTCTGGTAGTGCAATCGCTAACTATGACTGCCAGTACTGACGATGTAAGGACCACATCAACTAGTTCCACGCCGTGGTACTTACAATCCGGAAAAAAAGGTTGGGTCCTTCCCTTGTCTGGAACCAACGTCGTTGCAGGGGAGCGTGTTATTGCCCCACCAGTTCGCTACACAGTAGCTGGAAAGGTGGACTCCTTTCTATTCACTTCTATTGTCCCAGGCATTGATGATTGTGTCGCGGGTGTAGATGCTTGGATTACCGGAGTTGATGCAATGACAGGAAACAAAGCAATTATTTTTGATGGCTTGGCATCAAATTCGGTCAAGGTTGTGGGAGGCTCGCCTCGTGGGGTGTTTGTGCTCCAAGATGGAGGAGACCCCGCTTTGTATATTAGCCAAACGGTCTTTAGCACTACTACTCCTACAACAACATATACAACTAGTGTAGGTGGCCAGCAAACTGTTTGTATTAATGGTGTTTGTGGGACAACTCAAGTTATTGGTATCAAGTTAACTAAATCAATAGTTGGAGCAACCGCTGGTTCACGCCAAGTTTGGCGTCAGCTTAAGTAATATATTTTCTGGAAATTGTATGAATCGACTCAATAAAAATGGTGGCTTTACCCTCATAGAATTGATGGTTACTGTTGCCATTATAGGAATATTGAGTGCTATAGCCCTTCCTGCTTACACTCAGTACATACAACGAGGTTATCGAGGCCATGCAAAAACCGTGCTACTTAATGCGGCTCAGTTTATGGAGCGTTATAAATCTATTAATTTTAAATATGTAGATGGGGCATCCAATCCACCGACTTTGCCGTCAAATTTGCAGGTATCCCCTGATCAAGGTGCGCCGCGTTACAATATAAGCGTGACGGCCGATGCCACCTCTTACACAGTGACTGCTACGCCCACCGGGTGGACCGACGGCTTGTGCGGGAACTTGACCTTGACGAATCTTGGAGATAAAGGGCAAACGTCTGGTACAACTGCGGATTGTTGGAATAAATAATTGCTACCCGGCAAATTATTCATTCGCCCGACAGTTACCGGCTCACCTCATCCACCAACGTCTTGAACTCATCAATATCCTCAAAGCTCCGGTACACGCTGGCAAAGCGTACATAGGCCACTTTGTCCAGTTTCTTGAGCTCCCGCATGACGAGTTCGCCGATGCGGGTGGACTGGACTTCGCGCAGGCCCAGGTTGAGGAGTTTTTCTTCAATGCGCTCGATGGCGCTGTCAATTTGCTCGGTGCTCACAGGCCGCTTGCGCAGGGCCAAGTTCATGGAGGCGAGCAGTTTGGCGCGTTCAAACTCGATGCGGCGGCCGTCTTTCTTGACGATGGCCGGAAAGTTTACGTCTGGGCGCTCATAGGTGGTGAAGCGCTTTTCGCACGATCCGCACTGGCGGCGGCGGCGGATGAAGTCCCCGTCTTCAGAAATTCGAGTCTCCACGACCTGAGTTTCAGAGTGACTGCAAAAGGGGCATTTCATGGGCTGTGGTGTTCAATTAAGTGCCATATATGGCTCTAGCCCTTATGAAACAAGCGCAAGCAGCTATCAAAATGGTAGTGCTTGCGCTTGCCATTGGGCTTAGCGGTAAACCGGGAAGCGCGAGGTCAGGGCATGCACCTTGGCGCGCACCGCTGCAATGTTGGCCTCATCGCGCGGGTTGTCCAGCACATCGGCGATCAGGTTGGCCGTGGCGCGGGCTTCCTCGTCCTTGAAACCGCGGGTAGTCATGGCGGGGGTGCCAATACGCACGCCGCTGGTGACCATGGGCTTCTCGGGGTCGTTAGGGATGGCGTTCTTGTTGATGGTCATGTGGGCGGCGCCCAGCACGGCCTCGGCTTCCTTGCCGGTAATGCCCTTGGCGCGTAGGTCCACCAGCATGACATGGCTGTCGGTGCCACCGCTGACGATGCGCAGACCGCGTGCGGTCAGTGTTTCGGCCACGATTTTGGCGTTGCGCGCCACTTGCTGTTGGTAGGCCTTGAACTCGGGCGCCAGCGCTTCCTTAAACGCAACGGCCTTGGCGGCGATCACGTGCATCAGCGGGCCACCTTGTAGGCCGGGGAAGATAGCGCTGTTGATGGCCTTTTCGTGCTCAGCCTTCATCAGAATGATGCCGCCACGGGGGCCGCGCAGGCTCTTGTGGGTGGTGGAGGTCACCACGTCGGCGTGGGGCACCGGGTTGGGGTACACGCCGGCAGCAATCAGGCCCGCGTAATGGGCCATGTCCACCATGAAGATGGCGCCAACATCCTTGGCCACTTTGGCGAAACGCTCAAAGTCGATAGCCAGGGAATAGGCAGAAGCGCCAGCGATGATCAGCTTGGGCTTGGTTTCATGGGCCTTACGCTCCATAGCGTCGTAGTCGATGGCTTCATTGGCGTCCAGGCCGTAGCTCACCACGTTGAACCACTTGCCGCTCATGTTCAGGGCCATGCCGTGGGTCAGGTGGCCGCCTTCGGCCAGGCTCATGCCCATGATGGTGTCGCCAGGCTTCAGGAAGGCCAGGAAAACGGCTTCGTTGGCCGATGCGCCGCAATGGGGCTGCACGTTGGCGGCTTCGGCGCCAAAAATCTGCTTGATGCGGTCAATGGCCAGTTGCTCGGCCACGTCCACATGTTCGCAGCCACCGTAGTAGCGGCGGCCGGGGTAGCCTTCGGCGTATTTGTTGGTCAACTGGCTGCCTTGGGCGGCCATGACGGCGGGGGAGGCGTAGTTTTCGCTGGCGATCAGCTCAATGTGGTGTTCCTGGCGTGCGTTCTCGGCCAAGATGGCAGCCCACAATTCGGGGTCGGCTTGTTCAACGAGGATGTTGCGGTCGTACATGGCAGTCCTAAAAGACAAAGGGCCTGTGGGTCTGAAAGACACAGGGCTGCCCAGGCGAACGGCTGATCACAAGCCCGAGAAGGTGTTGCGGCACGCTTCCCAGTGGTGTCCCACGTCAGCGCCGATGATCCGGCTGGATCAGGCGCCTATCGCCAGTTGCGTGCAATGCGGAGTTTACCCGACTCGGCTCAGGAGTTGGCGAGGCTGGCCACGTTTTCCACGGTGGCGGGAGTGGCCGTAGAGGGTGTTTGCAGCTTGACGGGCACAGGCATGGGCGATGCCATGGGCGCAGCGCGGCCAGAGGCGACCAATTGCAGGCGGGCATGTTCTGCCAACACCTTGGCGCTGTAGCCGCCGTCTTCTTCCATGTTGCCTGCGCCGACATAGAACTTCAGGCCACCTTCCACGGAGCCGGCGCGGGCGATGCACTCTTGCAGCACCTTCACGCCCACGCGCAGGTTGGACACGGGATCAAAGGCGGCCATCTTGCCGCCGAAGCTCTCATACTTGTCGCTGTGGACCTTGGTCATGACCTGCATCAGGCCCTGAGCCCCCACGTGGCTTTGGGCGAACGGGTTGAAACCGGATTCAATGGCCATGACGGCCAGGATCAAGGTGGGGTCCATCTTGGTCCGCTGGCCGGTTTCATAGGCCTCGGCCACCAAAGCACTCAGAGGCTCGGGTGCTATGCCGTACTTGCGGCTGAGCCAGAAGGCCACGGCCGCCTGTTGCTTGGGCAAGCCTTGCGGGTTCGTCGCAGTGGCCCTGTCCACCGCTTCGGGCTCGGTGACCAGACCGGTCTCGACCACGTGGCGGTTTTGCAGCCAGCCCATGAGCTGAACTTCTCCGGCTTGGCGGATTTCGGGTTTTGCCGTCAGGGTGATAACGGCAAACATGACGGCCAAGCCCAGCAGGGCGAAGCCGTTGTGTGTGATTTCGAAGAAACCTTGGGCAATGTCTGTCGCAACGATGCGCAGGCCCTTGGTGAATTGTTGAGTCGCTGTCATAGCTCTTCCTTCTTAGGCGGGGGCCGGCACCTTGGCGCTGCTATTCAGCGGGGCGGTTCGACACCTCGTTTGGGTTGGTACGCTATCAATATCCTGCGGCGTCGTCTCGACATGTGCAGCGATTTGAATATGCCGGGTTCGGCAGCGGGGCGGGTAATCCCTAGTCAAAACTGGGAATGGGCGGATTCTAGGGGGCTTTTATATACATAGTCAACAATAACAAATCGATTCTTTATATTTATGGTGATTTGAAGAGGGCGTTTTGGGAGGTAAAACAGCCAAAACCCGGGCAAATAGAGTGCGGGCCTCAATCCCTCCAATCGGACCCTCAAGATCCATTGAAAGATCGATTTGCATCCCGCCGTGACCATGACTAGAGTGGGGCGGTCTGCAGTTGCAGGCGAATTACCGGCAGTAGCCAGTCCGTGCTGAAGGCACCGTGATAAAGCGGCCCCGGTAACTTCAAAGGAGGCAATCTATTGCTTCTAGACCGCTTGGGACGCCATACTCCCTTGCGGCAACCCCGGATGGCATGGACCTGTGGTCAGCCATCGAGCCCGGCACCTGTCTGTGAAGACTGGTGTCGGGCTTTCTTGTTTTTGCGCAGTGTCTTCTGGGGGAATCGCACAGTCCCTCTATATAGATAGAGCAGATGCTGTCGCTCTCCTGTAGACGCGTTCGTTCACTATGCTATTCATTTGATAGCTGCTTGCGCAATGAATACGGGGGCTAGGGCCTTATTTTCTTCAAAAATGAGGCGCCAACAGAGGTCAGCTTGCCACACCGCTTGCGGGGCATATCAAAAACATCGATAGGGGCTTCATTTCGCGGCGAAAATAGCCGGTTGCGCATTTGCATTCAACCTATTCCCGAGCCCACTGTGACGTCGCCCACCTCTGCCAAACACACCGATATTGCCCACCTAGATAGCCTGACCGGGGGCGCCTTCACTGCGGCCACGTCGGGCGAGCGCGCATCCCGCATTCGGGAGTGGTTGTTGGGCAACCCAGCGGCCGAACAGCTGTCCGAAGTGTTCAAGGAACTCAGCATCAAGGACAAGGGCGCTGCCAAACTGGTGCGCGAAAAACTCGACGAAGCCCGCCGCTCCAAGGGGCAAGAGGCCCTAGCCGCCGAGTGGGCCGCCCGCGCCCAGGCGCTGATTGACACGGCCAAGCTCAATATTGCCGATGCCTTGGCCTGGCAGCGCGATGCCGCCAAAGCCGGTGCCCCCCTGAGCAAAGAGCCGCTCGCCACTCTCAAAACCCAACTCGCCGAGCGTGTGCGTGGCATTGAAGACCTGCAGCACCAGGTGCAGGTGCAGCGCGAGGCCGCCGTGTTGTTGGCCCAGCGCATTGAAGTGCTGTCGACCAAACCTTGGGGCGATGCCCAAGCCGCGCTGGATGCCTTGCGCGCCGATGTGGAGCATTGGCAAACCCAGGCTACTGCGCTGGTGGCGCATGTTAGTTGGGCCAGTGTGGACCTGAAGTTCCCGCCGCTGCTGGACGCTTCCCGCGGCCAACTGTTGGTGGTGTGGGACGCATTCCAGGCTGCTTTGAACCTAGCCGTGGCCGCTGCGGCCGACGCCAGCGCACCCCTGCCGCCCGTGCCCGTGTGGGCCGATGAGTTGCGCATCGCGCGCGGCGTGCCTGCTGAAGCACCGCCCAAGCAGGCCAAACCCAAGATTGATCCCGAAGTGCGTGCCCAAGCCAGCGCCGCCGTGCGTGCTGCGTTGACTACGCTGGAGCTGGAAGTGGCCGAAGGCCATGGCAAGGCCAGCGCCGGTGCGGCCAACGCGCTGCGCAATGCGCTTAAAGAATTTGGCAAAGTCATCGACGGCAAGCTGGAAAACCAGGCCCATGCCGCGCTGGCTGCCGCCGGTGAACTGGAAGGCTGGCAGCGTTGGCGCGCCGACCAGATCCGCGAGGAACTGGTCACCAAGGCCGAAGGCCTGTTGAAACGCCCAGAAGGCCAAGCCATCGGCGGACGCAAGATGCAGGAAACCCTGCGCACCCTGCGCGACCAGTGGAAGCAAACCGACCAAGGCGGCGTGCCCAACCACGCGCTGTGGAAGCGTTTTGACGAAGCCTGCAACGAGGCCTACAAGGTGGTGGAGGGCTGGCTGGAGAAGGTGAAGGCCGAATCCGCCGAGCACAAAGCCCAGCGCCTGGCCCTGATTGCCGAGGTCAACGCCTGGGCCGAAGCCAACCGTACCGCACTGGACGATGACTGGAAGGGCTTCAACCGCATCCTGCACCAGTTCGGCGACCGCTGGCGCGAAGGCGGACACGTGGGCGAAAAGGTGTTTGCCGAGCTGCAGCCCCTGTGGAAAGCCGCCATTGCCAACGCCGCCGCCCCGCTGGAAGCCCTGCAGGCCCAAAGCCTGGCGGCCCGCCACGCCATGATCGAAGAAGCCAAGGTGCTGGGCGATGCTCCAGTACTGCGCATTGACGCGGTCAAGGCGCTGCAACAGCGCTGGCAAGCCCAAGCCCATGCGGTGCCAATTGACCGCCGCCAGGAGCAAAAGCTGTGGGATGCCTTCCGCAAACCGATCGACGACGCGTTCAACCGCAAGACCACCGAGCGTGAAAAGGCAGAAACCGCTTTGGGCGCGCGTGACCGCATGGTGTTGGACGCGGCCAAGGCATTGGAGGCTGCCAATGCCTCCGGCGACGCCCAAGCCATTCGTGCCGCCATGGCCGCACTAGAAGCCGCTTTGCAAGGCCAAGCCCAGGCGCAAGCTGACGTGACCGCGGCCGGTGTGCAGGAGCAGGCGGCCCAGTCCGCCGCTGCTGAGGCACCCAATATGCCTGTAGCCCCCGTGCAATCTGCGCCAGCAGCTCCTGAATCTGTAGCAGATGCTGCTGAGACTGACGTTGCAGCCGAAGACGCCGCGCCGCCGGAAGCCCCTGCGGCGCCCGCAGCGCCAGCCAAACCGGCTCCCAAGCCGGTGGTCGCCGTGCGTGGCGATGATCGGCCTGGCATGAAAAAAGAAGCGCCTGCCGCGCCCGGTGGCCGTGGTGGCAAATTTGGCGACCGCAAGGATGCCGGTGCCGGTCGTGGTGGCCGTGATGGTGCCGCAGCACCTTGGGGTGAACGTGGCCCACGCCGTGATGACCGAGGCGATCGTGGTGACCGCGGCTTTGCGCCAGCCGCGCCGCGCCTGGGCGATACCGCCTTCCGTGCCCAACGTGACGCGCTGGAACATGCTCAATTGGCCCTGAAAAAACTGGCTGCCCAGGCCCACGGCGAGGCGTTGACCCAGTTGCTAACCGCTTGGGAAAAGCGCGATGCCAGCCTCTTGCCACCTGCGCAGGAGCTGGGCAACCGCGCTGCCGCCCAAAACCGCCCGGTGTGGGTGAAGGCCGTGGAAGGCAGTGCCAAGCCGCAAGCCGCCCAGTCATTGCTGCGCCTGGAAATGGCCGCCGAAGTACCCACGCCCGCCGAGCACCTGGATGCCCGCCGTGGCCTGCAGTTGCAATTGCTGACGCGCCGCAACGATCCGGCCCCTGCCCAAACCTGGGGCCAGGATACTGCCGCCGTGCTGGCGGGTGAATTTAACGCGGCCGATGCCCGCCGTTTGCAGAGTGCGCTGAAAGTGTTGCTCAAGCGCTAAGCGGCGTGGAACAATGGCGCTGCCAGCGAGGGAGGGCGTTTTGACCAAGGGGGAAACTGTGGACTCAGTGGACGACCTGCTGCGCAGGCTGGAGCAACTCAACGCCATCGGGACGGCCCTCTCCAAAGAGCGTGACATCACGCGCTTGCTGGAGAGCATCCTGGTGGCGGCCAAGACGATCACCCACGCGGACGGCGGCACGCTGTACCGCATGACCGATGACCAGCAGGCCTTGCGGTTCGAGATTTTGCGGACCGATTCCCTGCACATCGCCATGGGCGGAACGTCCGGTAACCCCATCAATTTCCCCAATCTGCCGCTGCGTGACGCAGAGGGTAAGCACAATGATTCCCTGGTGGCCGCCTACGCGGCGCTGAACAACCAGACCGTCAACATCGCCGACGCCTATACCGAGGCCAATTTCGACTTCTCGGGCACGCGTCTGTTTGACGAGCGCACGGGCTACCGCTCGCAGTCCTTCCTGGCCGTGCCCATGAAGGACCACGAAGGCGACGTGATCGGGGTACTGCAGCTCATCAACGCCAAACACCCGCAAACCGGCGAGGTGGTTTCTTTCTCCAGTGCGGACCAGAGTCTGGCCGAGTCCCTGGCTTCGCAGGCGGCCATAGCCATCACCAACCGCAACCTGATGACGCAGTTGGAGGCACTGTTCGAGTCCTTCATCAGCCTGATCAACCTGGCCATTGACGAGAAATCACACTACACCGGGGGCCACTGCCAGCGCGTGCCGGCGCTGACCATGATGCTGGCCGAGGCTGTGAATGCCACTCAGGGCGGGCCGCTGGCCGATTTCACGATGGACGACCGCGACCGTTACGAGCTCAAGATCGCGGGGCTGTTGCACGACTGCGGCAAGGTCACCACGCCCGTGCACGTGGTGGACAAGGCCACCAAACTGCAAACCCTGTTTGACCGGATGCAGCTGGTGGACACGCGCTTTGAAGTGCTGAAGCGTGACCTGGAAATTACCGCGTTGCGCGAACAACTGGCTTTGCGCGAGGTACGGGATGCCACCGCTGAGGCAGACGTCATGTCCACCGCCCGCACGGCCATTGACGCACTGAATGACGACCGCGAATTTCTGCGCAAGGCCAACCAGGGCGGTGAGTTCATGAAGGATGCCGACATTGAGCGGGTCCGCCAGATTGGTACCGGCGCGCGGTGGCGCAATACCGATGGGGTGGAGTCGGATTTCCTGACGGCTGAAGAGATCGAGAACCTGACGATTCGCGCTGGCACCCTGACGGCCGGCGAGCGCGACATCATCAACTATCACATCGTTGCCACCATCAAGATGCTGGAGCAGTTGCCCTGGCCCAAGCACCTGAAGAATGTACCTGAGTACGCCGGTGGCCACCACGAGCGCATGGACGGCAAGGGCTACCCCAAGGGGCTGACGCGCGAGCAGATGTCGGTGCAAGCCCGGGTCATGGGCATTGCCGATATTTTTGAGGCACTGACCGCGCGGGACCGCCCCTACAAACAGGGCATGAAGTTGTCACAGGCCATGGGCATCATGCACAAGTTCCGCACCGGCGGCCATATTGACCCCGACTTGTTTGACATCTTTGTGCAGGAACAGGTCTACCTGCGCTACGCCCAGCAGTTTCTGGATCCTTGGCAGATTGACGAAGTCAATCCGCAAGCCTGGGTGAACTGATCTCGGGGCTGTCGGGTGGCAGGCGGCTGACCTGTACGCCCGTTTTGGCCTGCGAGGTCCATGACAGGCGAAGTACCTCGGCGCGCGGCGGTACAGCGCGCAAATCCCAATCGCTGAGCACCGTGCGGTCGTGCGTGGCATCCAGCGTGTGAAAACCGGGTTTGTGGGTGTGGCCGTGCAGCAGGTGCGGCGCATTGCCGGCTGCCAGCCATTGCAGCGCCGCGGCTGTGTCCACATCGGCGTACTCGGTTTCCACCCGTTTTTTGGCTTCGCTCTGGCTGCGCAGGTTGCGGGCAATGTCTTGCCGTGTGGACAGAGGTTGACTCAGGAACGTGCGTTGCCATTCCGGGCTGCGCACCTGGGTGCGAAAGACTTGGTAGTCGGTATCGTCCAGGCACAAGGCATCGCCATGGCTCAGTAGCCAGCGCGCCGGGCCGAACTGAAGCACGGTGGGATCGGGGAGCAGGGTGGCGCCGCAGGCTTGCATGAGAGCGTCGCCCATCAGGAAATCGCGGTTACCATGCATGAGGTAGACGGGCAGGCGCCGTGCCGTTTGCAACAACACGCGGCTGCACTCGGCCTCAAAGCTGGAGGCCTGGGTCAGCACATCGTCACCCACCCACACTTCAAACAGATCGCCCAAAATAAAAACCGCATCCGCCGCGGTCTGGCCCAAGTACTGGCGCCAGGCCTCGAAGGTCTGCGGTTCACTGGCCTGCAGGTGCAGGTCAGAAATAAAGTCGACGCGTTGCCAGTGGGATGGTGCGTGCAGTTCCATCCCCCGGCACCTGGTGCTTACAGTGCGACGGCTTTTTCGATGATGACGTCTTCTTTTGGTACGTCGTCATGAAAGCCCTTGCGGCCCGTCTTCACGGCCTTGATCTTGTCGACCACTTCCGTGCCCGAAATCACTTTCCCAAACACGGCGTAGCCCCAGCCCTGGGTAGAGGGCGCAGTGTGGTTCAGGAAGCCGTTGTCGGCAATGTTGATGAAGAACTGGGCCGTGGCGGAGTGGGGATCGCCCGTGCGTGCCATGGCCACGGTGTACACATTGTTCTTGAGGCCGTTGTTGGCTTCATTCTCAATGGGTGCGTCGGTGGACTTCTGGCCCATGCCAGGTTCCATGCCGCCACCTTGCACCATGAAGCCGGGGATGACGCGGTGGAAGATGGTGTTGTTGTAGTGGCCCTTGTTCACATAGGCCAGGAAGTTGGCCGTGGACTTGGGGGCTTTGTCACCGTCCAGTTCCAGCGTGATGACGCCGTAGCCGGTGATGTGGAGTTCGACTTGGGGATTGCTCATGGTTTATTTCGCCACTGTGGCGGAGTTGATGATGATGGGGGTTTGGGGAACGTCGCTGCGGAAAGGTCCGCCTGCGCCGGTAGGAGTCGCCTTGATTTTCATGACCACCTCCATGCCGCTGATGACTTTGCCAAACACGGTGTAGCCGAACAACTGGGGCGAGTTCAGCAGTGCTGCGCGGGGGGTGTCTTTGTACACCTGGCCCTGGTACTCAAAACGGGGAACCGGGTCGCCCGGTGGAATCAGCACCGGGTCCAGGAACGCATTGTCCTGCACATTGATGAAAAATTGTGCGGTGGCGGATTGGGGGTCATTGGTGCGGGCCATGGCCAGCGTGCCCAGCACGTTGCGCGGGCCACCTTTGGCCAAAGCATCCCGGCCTTCATGCGCCACGGGCGCACGGGTGGGGCGCTCGTTGTATTTGGTGTCGTAGCCGCCGCCCTGCACCATGAAGTTGGGGATGACGCGGTGAAAAATTGTGCCGTTGTAGTGCTTGTCTTTCACGTACTGCAGGAAGTTTTCCACTGTCTTCGGTGCCTTGTCGGCATACAACTCCACCACAAACTCCCCAGCCGATGTCTGGAACTTCACGCGCGGCAGCTCGTCTGCCAGTGCCATGGCCGGCAGCAAAAGCGTGGCGCACACGGCCATGGCGGCGCGGCGCGCGGGCACCGAGGCAAGTACAGAGCTGAACAGTCCCACTACAAGACTCCTTCGAAGAATATTTTCCAATGGTTACCCTGGCGTATCCAGTACTGGCGCTTGGTCCAGCCCACGCGCACCCCATCGGCAACTTCGCCAAAGGTGGCCACCATGGTGTCGGCACTGTCTGTCCACCGCAGGTAGGACACGTCCTTGAGCTGGATGGTACGGCCCTGCATTTTGTCCATCTCGGAGCGCAGAGTGGGCGTCCATTGCGCCAGCGACTTGCCATTGCTGGAAAAGTCTGAGGTGTAGAAGGACAGTACCTGGTTGATGTCGCCGGAGGTCTTGGCATTGCGCCAGGCCAGCAGGGCGTCTTCAAACGGTTTGGCCTCGCCGCGCGAGCTGTTGGGCGACGCCCATTGCAGCTGGGGCGAAATCACCACAGGCGTGGAGCGCACCTCTACTGTACGGATGATGTGGTCCAGATCGGGATTGGCCAGCACCACGCAGCCGTCAGTGGCCAAGGGCGGGCGCGAGAACTGGTTGGGTGGTGTGCCATGCAGCCAAATGCCGCCACCGGTCTTGCCACGCTTGGTGTCCAGAATGTTGGGGTAGTTGATGGGCAGGGCGCCGGAGCCATAAAACTCCTTGAGCGACTTGCGGTCCAGATTGCTGGTGATGTAGTAGATGCCCAGCGGCGTACGCTGGTCACCCTCTGCGGTTTTGGACGTCCCGGCCTTGCCCACCGAGATGTAGTAGTCCGCCACCAAATTCAGGCCCGACGCGGTGTTTTCAAACAGGTACAAGCGCGAGCGTGAAGCATCCACCGCAATCGCATGCTTGGTGCGCTGGGACAGTTGCAAAAACTGGGTGGGCACCATGCCGGCAGTCGGGCGCTCCTTCAGAGCCCGCACGCGGCGCAGAGACTCTTCGCGCAGTTCGCCCAGGGTACCGGAGGCTTCGCGTGCCATAGCCTCGGGTACATCGCCCACCATGGCCAGCGGACGGGTGCGCGCAGCCAGCAGGTCCCCATACACCAATTGGGCCAGCTGAAAGTGCGGCAGGTCTTGTGCCAAGTGCTCCGCTTTGGCCAGCGCCTCGCGGTTCTGGCCCTTGCCAATCAGGGTGTAGACCTCGATCAAGCGGGCCTCGGCCACGCCGTCGGAGTCCGAGGGCTGCTGCGTGACCGGGGCGGGCGCAGGGCTGGGTTTGGCTGCGCGCTTTGCTGCAAACGCCAAGCTGCTGCCCAGGCAGAAAGCGAGCACCACCGCTACGGTGCGTAGCGTGGCCTGCAAAGAGAAGTCCGGAGAATGGCGCAAGGTCTGGGGGGAGCAAAGCATGGTGAACACAAACTGCAGTCGCTGGGACTCAGTTGACCACCGACTCCCGCACGATGACCCAGCGTTCACCGGCCTTGACCAAGTCCAGCGCCTTGCGACTGGATACGGCCAGTTCATTGGCCTTGTAGTCCTGGCGGAACTTGGCTACTGCTTTGTTGCCATTGACGGAGATATTCAGGTTTTCCAGTTTCACGCTGATTTTGGACTTGCTGGTGATGCGCTGGCGGCGCTCTTCTTCCCAGGCGCTGCGGTTGGCGTTGCCGGGTGGGTCAAACTCTTTGCCATACGAGGCTAGATAGCCTTTCACGTCTTTGGACGCCCAGGCATGGGCCCATGCGCGCACCGCCGCTTCTACTTCCTTGTTGCCGTTGGCGGCCACATGGGCGGGCGCGGCAGCCGGTTGTGGTGTGGGCGTAGGGGCCGGTGTGGCCGCTACTGTTGGTGCTGCCGCAACGGGCGGCGCAGTCACCGCAGGTGGTGTGGCAACTGCCACAGTGGCGGCGGGTGCTGGTGCAGTGGCCAAAGTGGGGGGCGCCTTGACTGGGGCCTGGGCTGGCAAGGTTGGCGGGGCTTTGGCAGGGGGCGCCGTAGCAACCACGGCAGCGCTGGGCACTGCCGGCACAGGGGAGGGGAGCGTTGCGGCGGCCGTGGGGCGCTGGCCCTTGGCGGCGGGGTTGAACAGCTCGCGAATCAGGGCCAGCTTGGGTGCCACGGCGGTGTTGGAGGCGTCGAGCTGCAGCGCTTTGCCATAGGCCTGGCTGGCCAGCTTGGCATACACGTCGCCCAGGTTTTCATGGGCGGTGGTGTAGCTGGGGTTGGTGCGGATGGCCATTTCCAGCGCCGTGCGGGCCTTGTCAAACTGGCTCTGGCCAGCGTATAGCACGGCCAAGTTGTTATAGGGCTCGGGCAGCTCGGGATAGTCTTCGGTCAGGCGGGTAAAGGTGGCGATGGCGTCGCTGGTTTTGCCCGAATCGCGCTGGATCACACCCTTGAGAAAGCGCATTTGTGGATCACGTGGCTTGGTCGCCAGGTACTGGTCGGCCTTGGTGAGGGCATCGGCCAGCTTGCCATTGCGCACCAGTTGGGACACGTCCGCATATTCATCCGCATGGGCTACCGACAGCATCATGGAGACCGCAAGGGCTGCCATTCGGAGTGATGAGAATACGAGAGAGGGGGCGTGCTTCATATTGCCTTTGGATTTCTGCGCGGGTGATGGCCCTCTGGCCGGGGCTTTATACTGCGTTGCATTGTAGCTGAGGGGTAGCCTGTCTCTCCCCGGCAAATACCCCGGATTCACCCCGCGCGAGCCCCGCAACCCGCACCCGAGTTGCCATGGGCTCGCTGCTTTTGTGTGTTGGTTTTGAGATACCCATGAGTTTGCGCATTTACAACACGCTATCGCGTGAGTTGGAAACGTTTTCACCGATCGAGGCGGGGCATGTGCGCATGTACGTCTGCGGCATGACCATCTACGACCTGTGCCATATCGGCCATGCCCGGATGATGATGGCCTTCGACGTGGTGCAGCGCTGGCTTAAGAGCAGTGGCTACCGTGTGACCTATGTGCGCAACATCACCGATATCGACGACAAGATCATCAAGCGCGCGCTGGAGCGTGGCATCACCATCCGCCAGCTCACCGATGAAATGATTGCCGCCATGCACGCTGACATTGGCGCGCTGGGCATTGAGCCCCCCACTTTGGAGCCACGCGCCACCGAATACGTGCCGCAGATGCTGTCACTGATTGGGCGGTTGGAGGACAAGGGCCTGGCCTACCGCGCCAGCAATGGTGATGTGAATTACTCGGTGCGCAAGTTTGTCGGCTACGGCAAGCTCTCGGGCAAATCGCTGGACGAACTGCGGGCCGGGGAGCGAGTGGCCGTACTGGACGGCAAAGAAGATCCCTTGGACTTTGTGCTGTGGAAGGCCGCCAAGCCTGAAGAACCGGCCGATGCCAAGTGGGACAGCGCGTTTGGTGCAGGCCGCCCTGGTTGGCACATCGAGTGCTCTGCTATGTGCGGCACGACGCTGGGCGAAACCTTCGACATCCATGGCGGTGGGGCTGATCTGCAGTTTCCTCACCACGAAAACGAGATTGCCCAGAGCGAAGGCGCCAATGGCAAGCCGCTGGCGGCCTTCTGGGTACACAACGGCTTTGTGCGGGTGGACAACGAGAAGATGTCCAAGAGTCTGGGTAATTTTTTCACCATCCGCGAGGTCTTGGCCAAGTACGACGTGGAGACCGTGCGTTTCTTCCTGGTGCGTACCCATTACCGTACGGCGCTGAATTACAGCGATGCGCACCTGAACGACGCCCACGCCGCGTTGCGCCGTCTGTACACCGCATTGGATCTCGTGGCGCCCCAGCTGCCAGCAGCGATCGATTGGTCTGAGCCGTTTGCGGCACGGTTCAAGGCCGGTATGGACGAGGATTTCGGCACGCCCGAGGCCGTGGCCGTGCTGTTTGACTTGGCGACTGAGGTAAACCGTAGCAAATCCCCTGCGTTGGCCGGGCAGTTGAAAGCCTTGGGCGCTTGCTTGGGTCTGTTGCAAGCGGACCCTAAAGCGTTTTTGCAAGCGGGTGCGTCCTTGGGTGATACCGCTATCCAGGCCTTGATTGCCCAGCGTGCTGCCGCCAAGGCCGCCAAAGATTTTGCCCTGGCTGACACCATCCGCAAGGATTTGCTGGCCCAGGGCATCGTGCTGAAAGACTCGGCCGCGGGCACGACTTGGGAAGCCGCGCAGTAATGGCTACATCTATTAAGCCCGCAGAGACGGTAGCCATTCCCTATTTTTGGGAAGAGGCCTGCAAGCACCTGATGAAAAAAGACCGGGTGATGAAGCGCCTGATTCCCCAGTTTGGCGATGCCTGCCTGCAAACCCGGGGCGATGCCTTCGTGACCCTGGCGCGCAGCATTGTGGGTCAGCAGATCTCGGTCAAATCCGCCCAGACCGTGTGGGACCGCTTTGCACTGCTGCCGCGCAAGATGACCCCGGCCAATGTGCTCAAACTCAAGGTGGATGACATGCGCGCCGCGGGCTTGAGCGTGCGCAAAGTCGAATATTTGGTGGACCTGGCCCTGCACTTTGACAATGGAGCCCTGCACGTCAAGGACTGGGACGGCATGGGCGATGAGGAAATCATCGCGGAACTGGTGGCTATCCGCGGCATTGGCCGCTGGACGGCGGAGATGTTCCTGATCTTCCACCTGATGCGGCCCAATGTGCTGCCGCTGGACGATGACGGCCTGATTCAGGGCATTAGCAAGAACTATTTTTCGGACGATGTAGTGAGCCGCAGCGATGCGCGCGAGGTGGCTGCCGCCTGGGCGCCGTACTGCAGCGTGGCAACTTGGTATATTTGGCGGTCTCTCGACCCCCTACCGGTCGCGTACTAGAAGGAGAACCGCGTTGGCTAAAAAGACATTTCTCGACTTTGAACAACCCATTGCCGAGCTGGAAGGCAAGATCGAAGAGTTGCGCTATGTGCAAAACGAGTCTGCGGTGGACATTTCCGCCGAGATCGACCAACTCAGCAAGAAGAGCCAGCAGCTC
The DNA here is from genome assembly GCF_031457975.1 of Rhodoferax saidenbachensis. GTDB lineage: Bacteria > Pseudomonadota > Gammaproteobacteria > Burkholderiales > Burkholderiaceae_C > Allorhodoferax > Allorhodoferax saidenbachensis_A. Next base: position 2,605 of record NZ_JAVDXO010000011.1, on the reverse strand, counting down.
ACCAAAGACATTTACAGTGATTTGACCCCTTGGCAAATCACCAAGATCGCGCGCCATGCCGAGCGTCCCTACACGCTGGACTACGTCAACGACATCTTCACGCACTTCGTGGAACTGCACGGTGACCGCCACTTTGCCGACGACCTGAGCATCGTAGGCGGCTTGGCCCGCTTCAACGGCACACCGTGTATGGTGATTGGCCAGCAAAAAGGTCGTGATACCAAGGAACGCGGCCTGCGCAACTTCGGCATGAGCAAGCCCGAGGGCTACCGCAAGGCGCTGCGACTCATGAAGCTGGCCGAGAAGTTCAAGCTGCCGGTGTTTACCTTTGTGGATACCCCCGGTGCCTACCCCGGTATTGACGCCGAAGAACGCGGCCAGTCGGAGGCCATTGGCCGCAACATCTTTGAGATGGCGCAACTCGAAGTACCAATCATCACCACCATCATTGGCGAAGGCGGTTCTGGTGGCGCGCTGGCGATTTCGGTGGCTGACCAGGTCATCATGCTGCAGTACTCCATCTATTCGGTCATCAGCCCTGAAGGCTGCGCCTCGATCTTATGGAAGACCTCCGACAAGGCGCAGGACGCTGCCGATGCGCTGGGCATCACCGCCCACCGCCTCAAGGCCCTGGGTCTGGTGGACAAGATCGTCAACGAACCCGTGGGTGGCGCGCACCGCGATACCAAACAGGCCGCGGCCTTCTTGAAGCGCGCACTGGGCGATGCCTACCGCCAGATCAGCGACCTCAAGGTCAAAGAGTTGCTGGACCGCCGCTACGAGCGTCTGCAAAGCTACGGCCGCTTTACCGACACCAAGGCCACTGGCAAATAGGCCGGTTGCACCGGCGACCTGCCGCACGCCATGACCCAGTCACTGGATGCGGCCCTGCGGGCTTTTCAGCCCGCTTTGCCTTTGGGCGTGGCATTCAGCGGTGGTGCGGATTCGACTGCCTTGCTGATCACCTGTGCCGAGCGTTGGCCGGGACAGGTGGTGGCCCTGCATGTCAACCACGGTTTGCAGGCTGCCGCAGCCGACTTTGAAACCCGCTGCGCTGCGCTGTGCGCGCAGCTGGATGTGCCTCTGCGGGTGTTGAAAGTGGATGCCGGGCACGCATCGGGTCAAAGCCCCGAAGATGCAGCCCGCATCGCCCGCTATAAGGCTTTTGGTGCTCTAGCCCGCGTGGAATATGCGCAAGAAGCTATTAAATCAATAGCACTTGCACAGCACGCGGATGACCAGGTGGAGACCCTGTTGCTGGCGCTGAGCCGCGGTGCGGGTTTGCGTGGCCTGAGCGCCATGCCGGCGCAGTGGCAGCGTGACGGCCTGGACTTTTACCGGCCCCTGCTGCAGGTCTCGGCGGCCGACATTCGGGCATGGCTGGCTGAGCGTGGGGCTAGCTTTGTCGAAGACCCGACCAACACCGACCAGCGCTTCACCCGCAACCGCATCCGTGCCCAATTGCTGCCCGCGCTCGAGGCTGCGTTCCCACAGTTTCGGGATACGTTGGCCCGCAGCGCTGCCCACGCGGCCCAAGCTCAGGGGCTGCTGGACGAAATGGCTGCTGCGGATCTACTGACCATCTGTCGTGCGAACGACGGTTTGCCCATGGTGAAGGCTTTGCAGGTGCTGAATGTCGCGCGCCAGGCCAACGCCTTGCGCCATTGGTTGGCCAACGCTTATAGCGTGATTCCGAGCACGGCACAGTTGGCGGAGTTGCAACAGCAGATCCTGGCCTGTACCACGCGCGGTCACCGCATCCACATCAAGGTGGCGCAGGGTTTTGTGGAGCGCAGAGGGCCTGTGTTGGTCTGGTACCCAGCATCAACATCCCGTTGATCGCAACCCAAGCCGCTGTTTGAGGAAAAACGGGTCAGAGTCGTGCGATAATCTCGCCTGACCTTTAGGAGACGTGACCGAGTGGCCGAAGGTGCTCCCCTGCTAAGGGAGTATGGGGTGTAGAGCCTCATCGAGGGTTCGAATCCCTCCGTCTCCGCCAAATATGGAGTTTTCTCCAATGGAAAAGCAGCTTAGGCTGCTTTTTTCATTTGCGCTCCCATGAATTCACCCATGAATCACGAAGAGAAGCGAAGAGAGCTTACGAGAAATAGTGGGCAGGGTCACGCTGAATTTTGGCTGGATTGTTTCCACAACCGAGTTGCGGTGTGGCGCGTTGCCGCGACAGACTGTGGAAAGTAGCGCGAGTGCCAGGCGGCCCCGCCTTCTGAGGCGAAATAGCGCACGCTGTGACCGTGTTCACAGCCAGCCACTGGCGCACATATTGAATTTATGTCACGGATCATCCATAATTGAATCCTGCTGAGCAATTCGGCAATCTTGCTGGCATCAACTGGTGCTGGAAGGCTCGTTTGGAATGCGCGAGCTAAAACTTGCAACAAGTCTGTGGTCATTTATTGGCCACCCGTTCACGGAGCATTTCGTGATGCGTGTCTTCTGGGCTTCTCTAGACGGTAGCAGAAGACGTAGTCTGGGGCGACTGAATCCTTGTCTGTTGATTTCCGTTGAAAACTGATCCACTGGGGGTGCGGACAAAATCTTGGACTACTTGGAGGTAGTTCATGTATTCGTACGAAGACCGAATCCG
>NZ_JAVDXO010000010.1:0-198112 GCF_031457975.1 Rhodoferax saidenbachensis | reverse complement strand
GGATTCGGTCTTCGTACGAATACATGAACTACCTCCAAGTAGTCCAAGATTTTGTCCGCACCCCCAGTGGATCAGTTTTCAACGGAAATCAACACAAGGAAATCTCCAGAATAACCCTGGCCACCAAGTACACCGACGAGCTCGTCTTCGACCTCATGCGACGATTGCGTGTCGACATACATGACCTCGGGACCGAAGCCTCGCAGGAGCTAAATCTGATCCAGGCGCTGTTGTCCTCAGGTAAAACTGGGGACTCAGGCGAGCAGTTATGGGATGGTTTGTTCTCATATGTCTTTGAACAGGGCATAGCTGTTGGCACTGTCACGCGAGACACCTGGAAAGCAACCGCGAAGGCTGGTTTGCAGGAAGCCGTCAGTCGCGTTTTAGGGCACAGAGGCCTTGGAAGCATTGCCGAACGCTTCAGTGACCGAGCAGAACTTCAACTCTCACTCGTATCAACAAAGCTTCCCAACGGTACGCACATCCCTCGTGGCCAATGCGTTGCGAAAGTACTAGCGGGTTTCGAGGAGCGGCAGCTTGTCATCGTCACAGGTGGCCCGGGGGTCGGCAAGTCAGCTGTCATCACGGAGCTTGCCCCATTGCTTCGCGAGTCCGGTCCATTATTTTTCTTCCGAGCTGATGAGCTCGACGAGCCGAGTTTGGCTGCAGTTCAGTCACTCAATGGCATGCCTGACGCAGTGTCGAGCATGGCGAGTCTCTTGCGCAGTGGTACGCCAACTGTCGTTATCGATTCTCTGGAGAAGGCACTCGAAGCAAGAAATCCAGGCGCCCTTGAGGAACTGCTGGCGCTTGTCCGTCGGAACAAGAGAGTCAGGCTCTGCGTAACGACCCGCTCATATGCTCTCAACGCACTCTACTCTCTCTTTCTCTCTGACTTCTCCTACCAAGTTACAGATGTTCCGTTGTTGATGGACGCAGAGATTGCGGCAGCGGTGGACAAGACAGCTCTTGAAGATATTGCGGCCAAGGACGCAGGCGTGCGAGAAGTTCTTCGAACGCCCTATTACTTGCGCCTTGCCTTCAACTATGTCGCGGCTGGGACGATGCTGCCGCAGGTTACCGGCAACGACTTGCGCCTCCGCCTGTGGACTGAGCGGGTTGCTCCCAGTAGAGCTTTGCCAGCGGGACTAGCCGCGCGTCGTCGAGTAACTTTTGATGAGATCTGCTACGCGCGTACGGAGCGCTTTGCGCAGTTTGTTGAGGCACCAAATGATGCCGAGGCAGTGGCATCGCTTGTGCAAGATGCGGTGTTGGCAATAGACGCGTCGAATCGAGTAGCTCCTGCCCACGATGTTTTGGAAGACTGGTCTCTCTTCTTCAGAATTGAACGAGAGGTACGAAGCGCGGAGCGTGACTGGGATGCACTCTTCGGCAAGCTAGGCTCCCACGCTGGTATGCGCAGGGCACTGCGTACGTGGACAGCGCAACGTTCGGCCGAAAGCGATGGGGATGCCTATGCATTGCTCGAAGCCGCACTCAGACAAAATTCGACCATTCCTCAGTTATGGCGCGACGAGGTAGCCATTGGTCTCTTGCGCTCGGAGAGGGTCGAGGAACTAGTCGCAAAGCTTGGTGGCAGCGTCTCCTTCGACAGTGCCACCCTCCTGCAGCGCCTGAGCCACTTGCTGCGGGTTGCTTGCAAAGGACCGACTTCGATCGACTATTCCGGTTTCGCGGACGACCCTGGGTATAAGGAGATTGTGCTTCGGCTTGGGATGGCTGCGCCCGTTGGGGAAGCTTGGGACGTTGTCATCGGATTGGTTGCGAAGGCGTTCGCGAACATGTCTGCTGAGTGCAACTCGTGGGTTGTTCAGCTCGCGGAAGACGCCACGTCCCATGATGAGAACTGGCAAGAACCTACCCAAAGAGTGCTTGACGTGTTCAACATGGCGGAGCATTTCTGCCGAAGCGACAAAGATTACTGGTACCGGGAGCAGTCAATTGGCAAGCGCTTCTATGCCCTTCTGTGTCGCTGCTCGGGCGCCGATCCGGCTAGGTTTGAAGCATTCATTGAGAGGCTACTTGAGCGCCGGTCTGCTGAGTCGGACCGCCGTGATGTCTACTCGGAAGAGCGTCTTAAGTTTCTTATTAACGTGAAGAACTGCCGTGATGCGAGTTTCTTTGCCCCGGAGCTTGTGTGGAAAGTGTTCTGGTCTCTCTACACTGAACCCAAGTCGAAGGTCAAACGCCACTTTGGTATGACCGGGTGGGAGGCCGAACTTGGACTGAGCCAGCTCGCTGCTCACGACTTTTTCCCGCCTTCAGTATTGCAGGGACCGTTCCGCTCATTGCTGCTGCTTGCTTGGCCAAGGAGTCTTGGGTTCGTGGTAGATCTGTGCAATCACACAGCCAAAGCATTTGCCACAACGCGCGCGAACGAAGTTTCAATGCTGCCGCCAGAGCAAAGCCCGAACTCTCGGCCGCACATTCATGACATTCGGTTGTGGGTGGCCTATCGCGGGCACTCGGTCACTAGCTACGTCCTGAACGCGGCTTTGATGGCGCTTGAAGAGCGCCTCCTGATTGAAGCGAAAACCCGGCCCACACTAGTCTCTCAGGCACTCGAGTTCATCTTGGAACAAGGGGAGTCGAGTTTTACCACAGGAATGGTGGCAGGTGTCTTGATGGCTCACCCCGATCTTGTGACTGAGAAGCTGCTGTCGATCTTCAAGTGTCCGCACTTCTTCTCTGATGATATCGCTCGCAGCGTACAGGAGGCCGCTGCACTGGCAATCCATGGAGGTCACGATGGATTGGATGAAGCCAGACAGAAGGAGCGCATTGCAAGCAATCGGTTGCCGCATCGCCGACAGTACTTGGAGGTCCTATTTCTTCAGTTGCAGTTCAACCGTCCAGACCTTCGCGAATCCATCTATAGGATTTTGGACGTCCACCTGGAAGCGTTGAATGGTATTGAGGAGGTTCCAGATGGCTGGCGCATTACGCTCAAACGCATGGATGCGCGAGGCCTAAGGCTCGGAGATGCCGTCAGCGATGGACAGTGGGTTTCTCTTGAGATTTCTGACATTGAACCCGAACTGCAGCAAGCCAGCGATGACGCCCAAGCTCGCATGTACCGTATGAACCGGATCGCTGCCGTGCGCACCTGGGCCGCAGCGGTTACGGGACGGTTCTCAACAGCAGAGCCCGGAACTGCAGAGCGCTTTTCGTCTCCAACTGAGGCCTATGGGGAGTTCGTTCGGCTCTGCGACGAGATTCAAGATGAAGAGTTTGGCTTATTCGCTGGAGTGGAGGAAGAGCTTGCCTGTGCCTTGATTGGCAAGTGGCCCACTGACACTTCAGAGGCACTTCAATGGGCCCGAGTCCTCCTGCTGGCACGCTCCGCAATTCTCGAAGACAAGGACGCATGGTTGAGTCGCGACCCTTCAATCGGTGAGCTGCGAGCGCGGACGATCGTCACGCTTGCTGCCATCGATCCATTCCAGCCCAAGATGTCCGACGCGCTGGTAAATATCGTCACCGAACCGACGTGGAAGCTGCGCCGGGCAGCGGCCAGAGCAATTTCCGACGAGTTGAGGCCTAAGCAACCTGTCCTGGCTGAAATACTGACCACTGGTCTTGCGCACTACGCCGAAGCACTGGGCGCAACGATCGAACGTCCTCGTGGGTTGGCTCGTGACCGCCTGGAAGAAGCTCGAGCAACAACTGCCGGTTGGTTAAGTAGCGCGTTACAACAGATGAAACCTGGCGTTCGTTCATCACCAAAGAACTTGGTTGCCGTCAAGGAATGGACGATAGTTCTCGACGCTGCGCGCAGCGAGGCGCTCGATGCCTGGCGAGTTCAGTCACTCGCGACGCTGGCCAAACTCATAGCAGACCAGGAGGGTGGGCCCAGAGTGCAGCGTAGCGAACCAGATCATGTGGATTTCGAGGCACGGTGGGAGTTGGGTGACCTATTGGGAGTTGAACTCATGGCGCAGCCAAATGACGATTCACCGCTCTTCGCGACGCTTGACCATTGCCTCGAAAGTGCACCTGAGCTCAGCGAAAGAATTCTTGAGTCGGCTCTTGGTGAGTGCATGAAGCAAGAGTTCGTAAACGCTGCGGCACTGTGGCGAATCTGGGATCGCGCCACAGTGAAGGTCTTCGGCTACGACTCATTGAGAACGGCGAGCCGAAGATCGCACAGCTTATTCGACAAAGTGCTCAGGACGCTTCTGCTCTGCTCTGTGCACTGGCCCAAGACATGGGTCGACTTGGAGCTGCTTAGGTCCCGTCCGTACTTCATTGCCAATTGTTTGACAGCCGTTGGCGACAGCCGTGCTGGTTTGGAGAACCTGCTGAGGTTGATGGCAGGCGTCGGCCGAGTGTCATCGGTGCCATCGGCGCTCCCCCAATTGCGCGACGCTCTACGCAGAGCTCCCGCCGACTTGTTTGAGGATGGGAACAGCTTGTGGCACGCTGAGACTATCTGCCGAGTGACAGTGCATGAACATCGAGAGGCGCTGATTCACGACGTCAACCTGCGCAGGGCAACCCTTGACGTACTCGATCGGCTGGTCGACGCGGGATCATCGCTTGGATTCCAGCTTCGCGATTACTTGGCAACTTCGCCTACCGCGACGGTGGAACCCCGTTGACTTCAACTGCAGGAGATCCCCGGAGTAGATCTATGCCTCTTTGCGGGATTTCATTGGCGGCATCGGCGTTCTTTCTCACTGACAGCAATCACAGAAGCGGCTGAATCGATCTCCCAGTAGGGTGAAAGCTAGTCTTGCTGACTTCTCAATATCGTTTGCTTCGCATCCTTCTTCGGGGGTCATCTCCAGGTGACACCGTTGACAGCAAATTCCGATTCTGGATTCAGTGTGAAGCAGGCGCCTTTCAGGTCGCCCTCTCCAACAACCCAAAGACTGCGCGCTGACCGTTGGCCGGTCACCACCTCTTGCTCAGCTTTGCGCTGGCGCTCTTTGAGCATTGTCAGCCCCCCGTCCTTCTCAGTGGGTACTTGCCCCAAGGCTACAGCGACGAACTCGTCGGCTTTGATGCCGCTGTTAAGTAATTCCATAGCTCCATCGGCTGAGATTCCAGCGGCATCAAGTGCTGCGCCTAGTCTGGCCCAATACTCCATTTGCTGCGCGAGCGGACGACCAAGGGCTAGGCTTACGTTCTGAGCCATGGAGTACAGATCATCTGAAATTCGGATTGACTGGGCCATGTCTCAAATTGTATGTAGCCATTTGTCACATACAAAGCAATATCCAGAAATCAGACTCACTGAGCTGCGCCCCGGGCTACTTGAAGAGTAGAGCGCCAACAAGCCGAGACTCTGGGCGGAAGCAGGCACTAGTAAAAATATCGACTTAAGTGCAACAGATAGGTACAAATACGGAGTTAGCCGAAACAGGGCTACAGATTTAGTTGCAACGAAATTTGTAAGTCCTTGATTTCGTTAGCCTGGCTGTATGGGGTTAGCTGAGACCCGACAGGTGCGGAATGACACTTGACCTTCCACTATGCGCCATTCATCTTTCCACTTTCATTGTCAATTTAGCTATGCCGCCTGTGAATTTTGCATAGTGGAATGATGCCGGGGTGGCCGGTCTTGTTGTTTGTTAAATAAACAGCTGGCCGCCTGCCGCGACTTTCTCGGAAGACCTCGCAAGGAAAGTTAGGTCGCTTTGATTCAGTTGCTGGTGTTCGTGTGACTGATTCAAGTCGAGAGTTGTCGCTGAGTACAGGGCTTGCCAATACCCTCTCCCGACCCTGAGCTGTCGGTCGATCATCGCTAATTCGCCCCGGGTTTCTAGACAGATTGCAGACGCGATTTGATATGTGGCTTGCCATACCTTGAGCATGGTGGGGGGCCGGATTCAGTTTTGGAAATCAAATGACGTGACAGAGGCACGGGAAAGGAGAAGCAATTTAGGGAGATATACGCAAATAGAATCCATGCAGTGCTCAAGCAGTTCAATCTGGGCTGTCGGTTGAGCTTGATTCCATCTAAATGATTGGGCGACTTGAATGGGAATTAAACGACTGGCCTCAACGCTTGGATTGTCAATCGCAACCGTTTCACGCGCGTTGAACGACCATCCAGAAGTCAGTATGCAAACGCGTGAGCGTGTGAAAGCTGCAGCAAAGGCCATTGCGTATTCACCCAATCAGTCGGGCCGGAGCTTGCGCAAAGGCCGCCACAACACGGTGGGTCTCATGCTGCCACCCAAGGGTAGTCCACAGCACCACAACTGGGATCCATTCCACACGTTGGCGGAAGGCATTCAGGCGCGCATAGCCTCGGAGGATCTAGAGCTTGTGCTGTTTCAAAGCAGTGACCCTGCAGATGAGCTTTCGCGCTTGAAACGCGTAGTAGAGCGTCGGTTGGTGGACGGCATCATCCTTGCAGGCACTTTGCGCCGCGATCCCCGCCTAGACTACATCTCGGAGCAGGATTTTCCCTTCGTGACATGGGGCCGCAGCCTGTCGGGAGGCGAGCACTCCTGGGTCGACTTTGACTTTGAAGTCGGCATCGCACAAGAGATTGGGCAATTGATTGCCATTGGCCATCGACGCATCGCGTTGGTAACGCCGAACAACGATGCGATGGAGGGGCACCTGATGCGGCACGGCTATCGAGCCGCAATGCGCAGACACAAGGTGAGTGTGCAGAAGGAATATCTCGGCAGGGATGAAGTCTCTGAGCGCGGTGGCCACCGTGAGATGACCAGACTGCTCGCATTGGATGCCCCTCCCACCGCGGTCATCTTTCAGAGTGACTGCATGGCCGTGGGTGCATATGGATGTATGCAAAGTTTGGGACAAAAGCCGGGCGTCGACATGGCAATTTTCGGCGGGGTACTCACAGGTGAACTGGCGCAATATTTGACGCCTACCCTGAGCGGTTTCTCGGTGAATCTGCGTCCATTGGGGGAGTGCTTGGCTGAGGCGTTGCTGGGACATATGGCAGGTCAAACTGCAAACCTGACCGGGATAAATGCGCATCAACTTTGGCCACTGGACATCCTCCACGGCGAGAGTGACGGCACCGCGCCTGCCTGATTTTTTAGCCCTCAGTCTGAGGGTTTTCACCGACTTCCAATTTCTTGACAGTCCGAAATTCGGAACAAATAATCCTCTTGTCGTAAACGTTTCCGGAAAATCGACGATGTGAATTCCCAGGCTCAATGGTGCAAGGTGAAGCTGGCCGTGCGCACGGAGACCGTCCTCAACCTCCTTTGTTTAAAAAGGTGCAATTACATGACAACACCATCCACACGCCGTAGCGCTCGCGGTAAAAACCGGTGGCCCTTGGCAGCAATCGCCATGACTCTTGTATCCGGTCTTCTCGCCGTGCGGCCAGCAGTAGCGGGTGACGAATCCATCGGCGTAAATTTCGCCGTAGCGGGCGGCGCACCTCAGTATCTCGCGTCAGGAATCATCTACGGGATGACCGAGAACGGGAGCCTGCCACAGGATCACTTCTTCACCGACATCAAGTGGAACTACATGCGCGCAGGTGGTGCCCAACTCGACAATCCCGGTGGTTGGGTGGGCGGCACCTATCCCCGCCGGTGGAACGCAACGAAAGCCCAAGCTATTCGGACTGCCGCACTGGGCGGCCAATTCGTCATGCTTGTTCATGATCTCTGGGGTGCAGATGCCGAAACAAACGCTTCTGTGTTCCCGGGCGACAGCGGCAATTGGGCCAATTACGACGCGTTTTTGAATCAACTCATCAGTGACGTGCAGGCCAGTGGGGTCAATGTTCAGTGGGATATCTGGAACGAACCAGATATCGGAACCTTCTGGCAACGCAACCAGACGCAATACCTGGAAATGTGGAAACGGGGTTACCAGCGGATTCGCACTGCCTTCCCGAATGCCGTGATTGTGGGTCCCAGCACGTCTCGTCCACCCACTTCCCAAGCAGGAAGCTGGTGGTCCAATTACTTAGACTATGCAAAGGCGAATAGCGTTCTGCCCAATATTTACAGTTATCACGCCTTGCCTGGTGATCCTGTTGCTACCACTCAGGTGGGCGACCAGATGCTTGCCGCGCGCAATATTCAACGCACCACGCGATACCAAATCAACGAGTATGCGGCCACGGGTGAACAGAAGCCAAGCCACGGTGCCTGGTACATCTCGCGGCTGGAACGTGCTGGCGCCAATGGCTTGCGGGCCAACTGGGCACTCGGAGCGGGACTCAACGACTTTGAAGCCAAACTGCTGGTGAAAACCGGGTCGCAATACCTCCCGACAGGGGAATGGTGGACTTATCGCTACTATGGTTCGCAGACTGGCAATGTCGTTTCAACTACCCCAAGCGCCTCTTATGACGCCTTTGCCACAAAGACAACGGGCAAAGCGCAGATCCTTTTGGGGGGAGGCGGAACCACAGGCAACATGGCTATCAGTCTTACTGGGTTGAATTCCACTTCCGGCATTGTTGAAAACAACATGGTGCGGATTGTGGTGCAACGTATTCCCTACAACGGTGGGGGGGCGGTGAGCAGTCCAGAGACAATCTCTAACTCGTTTGTCGGACTTAGCAATAACGCCACGACGGTGAACATTGCGCGGACCAATCAAGATGATGGATTCACCATTACCGTGCTGCCACCCAGCGACACGTCTTTCACAACAGCGGCCATTGCGCGGCACAGCAACCAATGTCTTGACGACACCAACCTGTCTCTCGCTAATGGCACCCAACAGCAGCAGTACCACTGCGAAGGAGGAACGCAGCAAGCGTGGAAGTTCATACCTGTCGCCGGTGTTGCAGACACCTTTACCGTGGTGAATCAGCTCAGCGGGAAATGTTTGGATGTCAGCGGCATTGGTTTGACCGATGGAACTGCCATAGGGCAATGGTCTTGTATTGCGGGAGCACAGAACCAGCAATTCATGACACGCAAGGTGACCTACAGCGGCAACGGCCCCAAGGATTACCAATTGGTAGCGCGCCACAGTGGCAAGTGCGTCGATGTAAAGGGAATTTCAACCGCGGCGAACGCCGTCATTCATCAGTGGACATGCAATCCAGCCGGACAAGCTAGCCCTCTGAACCAGACCTGGGTGTTGCCAGGTCGATAGACCCGTATAGGCAACGGGCATTCCCTTGTGAATGCCCGTTGCGGGCGGCATCTTTGCCTCGGCTTTGGGCACGCGCACAGCCTCATTCCCCTTCCTCATTTCGAGGGTTTTCCCCAGTCCCCAACTCCTTGACAGTCCAGATTTCGGCATGAATAATTCAATTTCCGTAAACGTTTCCGGTAAATTGGAAACGTTTACGAGAATCGGGCAAAAGTGACCCAGTCAGTATGTAACGCGGCTTGTTCTGAGGACAAGTGAAACGCAGAACTACCGGCAAGCAATTTCTACACAGCTAAGTAAATGACGTATTCAAAAAACAGTCTATTTCGGGTCGAAGAAGGCCGCTTAATCCGTGAATATGACTCGGAGCAACTTTGGATTGAGGCATGGCGGAATAACAGTCTCCGGGTCCGGACAACCCACGCCGCATCCATGCTGGATGAAGACTGGGCGCTGCTGCCCGCGGATAAATCGGAAGTCAAGATCACTCTCTATGGAGACAGCGCAGCCATTGTGAACGGGAACATTCGGGCGGATGTCTCTGCCGCAGGAAAGATCACCTTCTCAAATCAAAACGGCGATCTGCTTCTCCAGGAATATCTGCGTTCACGGAAGAACATTTCGGAGTTTTGCAGCGCGTTGAACATTGATGCGCGCGAATTCAAACCTGTTCTGGGAGGTGACTATGGGCTTACTGCGCGCTTTGAATCGAATCCAGAAGAGAAGGTATTCGGAATGGGACTCTATCAGCAGCCGTTTCTGGATATTAAGAACTGCACGCTTGAGCTGGCGCACAGAAACTCCCAGGCGACTATCCCTTTCTTTCTGTCGAATTTGGGGTATGGGTTTCTTTGGAACAACCCTGCCATTGGGCAAGTCACGTTCGGAAAGAACATTACTGAATGGAATGCAAAAGCGACCAAACAGCTTGACTACTGGATCACCGCAGGTGACACACCGGCAGCCATTGAGCAGGCGTATGCGGCGGTAACAGGCACCGCCCCCATGATGCCTGATTACGGTATGGGGTTTTGGCAATGCAAGTTGCGCTACCAGACCCAAGAAGAGTTGCTTGAGGTTGCCAGGGAGTACAAGCGCCACGAGCTTCCCATCTCGGTCATCGTTGTTGATTTTTTCCATTGGACGAACCAGGGCGACTGGCGCTTCGACCCAGACTACTGGCCTGATCCGGAAGGCATGGTCCGTGAACTGCGGTCCATGGGGATCGAGCTGATGGTGTCGATCTGGCCAACGGTAGACAAGACCAGCGAGAACTATGAGGAGATGCTCCGCAAGGGCTACCTCATCCGTACGGACCGCGGCATTCGCACCAGCATGGATTTTCTGGGCAACACCGTTTTCTTTGATGCCACCAATCCCAAGGCACGACAGTACGTATGGGAAAAAGCAAAAACCAACTATTACGACAAGGGCGTTCGAATTTTTTGGCTGGACGAGGCGGAGCCAGAGTACTCCGTCTACGACTTTGACAACTATCGATACCACCTGGGGCCGAACGTCCAGGTAGGAAATATCTACCCGTTGATGTATGCCAAAACGTTTTATGAGGGCATGGAACAAGAGGGGCAGAAAGACATCATCAACCTGATCCGCTGTGCTTGGGCGGGCAGTCAGAAATATGGTGCCCTGGTGTGGTCCGGCGACATTGATTCCAGCTTCGCATCGTTGCGTAATCAGTTGGCCGCGGGCCTCAGTATGGGTTTGTCCGGCATTCCCTGGTTCACCACGGACATCGGCGGGTTTCACGGGGGGAATCCCGATGACCCGGATTTCAGGGAGTGCATGGTGCGCTGGTTTCAGTTTGGCGCTTTCTGCCCGGTATTTCGTATGCATGGTGACCGAGAACCGCATTCCCCGCCATTGGGTATGAAGGGCGGTGGTTTGTGTGCCTCGGGGGCTCCCAACGAAGTTTGGAGCTACGGTGATGAAGCCTTCGATATCTTCAAAAAATACATGTTGATGCGGGAACGCCTGCGGCCGTATATCACAAGGCTGATGAAAGAGGCGCACGACATTGGCACGCCGCCCATGCGTCCCTTGTTCTATGACTTTCCTAAAGACCAAAGCGCTTGGGGCGTTGAGGATCAATACATGTTTGGTCCGGATTTACTCATCGCACCCGTCTTACACGAGCGCGAAAGAGTGCGTCGAATCTATTTGCCCGATGGAGCCAACTGGAAGGAGTGCTCGTTGAAGGTGGTGCATGAGGGTGGTCAATGGATCACCGTCAACGCTCCGCTTTCGGAGATCCCCATCTTTATCCGCGACGGAGCAAATTTGCCAATTTGAGCCGAGGTCGACCCTGCGGGGAAAGCGCCGCAAAGCTAGCCAAAGCCAAGAGCCCGATTAATGAGAACCCTATGAGTACCTACTTCTCCAACGTCCCCCCCATCGCCTACGAAGGCCCTACTTCCGACAACCCACTGTCCTTCAAGTGGTATGACAAAAACCGCATCGTGCTGGGCAAGCGCATGGAAGAGCAGTTGCGCTTTGCCGTCTGCTACTGGCACAGCTTCTGCTGGAACGGCCTGGACCCGTTTGGCGGCGACACCTTCCAGCGCCCCTGGCAGCACATGGCCGACCCCATGGCTGCGGCCAAGGCCAAGGCGGATGTGGCGTTTGAGTTCTTCAGCAAGCTGGGTGCGCCCTACTACTGCTTCCATGACCGCGACGTCGCGCCTGAAGGCGCCACCCCCCGTGAAAGCGTGAACAACTTCCGGGAGATGGTGGATGTGCTGGCTGGAAAGCAAGAAGCCATGGGAAAGAAGCTGCTATGGGGCACCGCCAACCTGTTCAGCCACCGCCGTTTCATGGGAGGGGCCTCTACAAATCCAGATCCAAAGATTTTTGCTTTGGCAGCCCTGCAAGTCAAAGAAGCCATGGACGCCACGCTGAAGCTGGGCGGTGCCAACTATGTGCTGTGGGGCGGCCGCGAAGGTTACGAGACCCTGCTGAACACCCGCATCGGCCACGAGCTGGACCAGATGGGCCGCTTCCTGAACATGGTGGTGGAATACAAACACAAGATCGGCTTCAAGGGCACCATCCTGCTCGAACCCAAGCCGCGTGAACCCTCCAAGCACCAGTACGACTTTGACAGTGCCACGGTGTACGGCTTCCTGTGCCGCTACGGCCTGGAAAAAGAAATCAAGGTCAACATCGAAGCCAACCATGCCACGCTGGCCGGCCACAGCTTCGAGCACGAAATCGCCACCGCGGTAGATCTGGGCATCTTCGGCTCCATCGACATGAATCGCGGCGACATGCAGTGCGCCTGGGACACCGACCAGTTCCCCAACAGCATCCCCGAGACCGCGCTGGCCATGTACACCATCATGCAAGGTGGCGGTTTCGTCAACGGCGGCGTGAACTTTGACGCCAAGGTGCGCCGCCAGTCCATCGACCCGGAAGACATGTTCCATGGCCACATTGGCGGCATGGACGTGACGGCCCGCGCGCTGCTGATCGCCGAAAAAATGATCACCGATGGCAAGCTGGCCAAGCTGGTGGACGACCGCTACGCGGGCTGGAACACCCCGTTTGCACAAAGCATGCTGGACGGCAAGATGGGCTTGGACGCCGTGGCTGCCCATGTGCTGGGCCACAACACTGACACCCAGCCGGTGTCGGGGCGCCAGGAGCATTTGGAGAACCTGCTGAACTCGTACATCTGAGCAAGTCCGAAAGCCCGCTTCCATGTTGATTTACGAATCGCTCTACAAAAACGTTGCATCCGTCGTGATGGAGAGCGACAGAATGAGAGTGACCGTTCTTCCGGAAAGTGGCGGGAAGATTCAGAGTATTTTCAACAAGGTTGAAAACAAAGAGTTGCTGGTTCAGTCTAAAAATGCGGAATTCAGACGCTCTAGCTATGACACCAGTTTCTTTGACGGGGATCAGAGTGGCTTCGATGAGGTATTCCCTTCTATAGAAGCATGCCGTTATCCAACGGCTCCGTGGAGCGGGATAGAGATACCTGATCACGGAGAAGTGTGGGCATTGCCTTGGACGGCCCAGCGATATGACGACCATTTAACGCTGACTGTTGAGGGTGTACGGTTCCCGTATCAGCTCAAAAAGACGATTGAATTCCAGCAGGACAACTGCCTGAAGATTTCATACAGCGTTGCTAATCGGTCTGACTTTCCATTCGCCTACATATGGGCTCCTCACATCCTCTTTGTGCGTGAAGAAGACTTTGAAATACGCCTTCCCGCCGCAGTGAAAACTGTCATGTCCACCTGCAGTGTGGACAACAAACTGGGCAAATTTGGGTCTATGCACACCTGGCCCACCACGGTTGTGGATGGCATTGACTACCCCATTTCCACGTCAACCCCGATGTATCCGGGTAAGTGCGAAAAATACTACGCCATGGAGACGCTGGATGAGGGATGGTGCGCGTTGTTCAATCCCAAAACGGGAAGCGCGATCGGGCTGTCTTATCCGGTAAGTGCTGTGCCCTACCTGGGCGTATGGGATGGACTCGTTGGCGATCAGTGCGCCACTGCCCTAGAGCCTTGTACCGGTGCATTTGATGATTTGGGGGTCGCAAACCATTGGGGGAGAGTTCAGACCGTCGAAGGAAAGTCTGCAAAAGAGTGGTACTTGACGCTGACTATTGACAACGTAAGAGGAGTCGATGGGATTGATTCGGCGGGAAATTTCAAATGTCGAAAGATTGAAGAGGTACTCCTGTGAAGATCAATAACTTGAAGATTGCAACGAGACTGACCTTGGGGTTCTCCGCATTGGTCTTGATGGTCGCAGTGGTCGCTGCATTTGGAATGTATTTGGCGACTAGCACCAACCAGACGATCAACTCCATTTATAGCGACCGCCTGCTTCCCATGGAGCGGTTGAAGTTGATCACGGATCTGTATCTGAACAACATCCTGGATAGTGCCAACAAGGTGTCCTTGGGGTTGTTGGATCCCAAGCAGGGATTAGCGCAAGTTGACGTAGGAATCAAACGCTCGGCCCAGTTATGGGAAGAGTTTTCAGGGTCTGACCATGTTGGGGCAGAGAAGGCGAGTGTCACAAAGACATCGGCACTGATTGCCAAGACGAAAGCTCCGATTGATGAGTTGAAAACGGCACTTGATTTTGGAGACATGAACAAGATTTCGTTGCTCATTAAAGATCTGGATGGCGCAATAGCGCCGGTGGGCAAGGAGCTCAATTTGTTGATGGACATGCAACTTGAAGCCGTCAAGGAAGAGCATGCTCGCGCAAGTAGTCAGTACGAGCGCAGCATTACGATATTTGGAGCTATCGCGCTCGCGGCGTTGCTATTAGGAACCGTCATTGGCTGGCAGTTGATTCGAGCCATTACAACGCCCATCAATCACGCGGTAGCAATTGTCCGTACGGTCGCGGGAGGTGACCTAACACAAACTATTGAGAGTGACGGTCACAGTGAAACGGCAATGATGCTATCCGCGCTAAAGGATATGCAGTCAAGCTTGGTAAGTGTCGTCTCCTCCGTGCGCCAAGGCTCTGAATCGGTGGCCACCGCCAGCGCCGAGATCGCGCAAGGCAACCACGACCTCTCGGCCCGCACCGAACAACAAGCCAGCGCCCTGGAAGAAACCGCCGCTTCCATGGAAGAACTGGGCTCCACCGTCAAACAAAACGCCGACTCCGCCCGCCAGGCCAATCAGCTGGCCATGAATGCCTCTACGGTAGCTATTCAGGGTGGAGAAGCCGTAGGCCAAGTCGTTGAAACCATGAAAGGCATCAACGAATCCAGCCGAAAGATCGCCGACATCATCAGCGTCATCGACGGAATCGCCTTCCAGACCAACATCCTGGCTTTGAACGCTGCCGTAGAAGCTGCCCGGGCCGGAGAACAGGGAAGAGGCTTTGCCGTCGTCGCCTCTGAAGTCCGGTCTCTTGCAGGAAGATCCGCAGAAGCCGCCAAAGAAATCAAAACCCTGATCGGCACCAGCGTGGAACGGGTAGAACAGGGTACCGCCCTGGTAGACAAGGCAGGATCGACCATGACCGAGGTGGTGAACAGCATTCGCCGCGTCACGGACATCATGGGAGAGATCTCAGCAGCCAGCAGTGAACAGAGTGCTGGTGTGGCCCAGGTGGGAGAAGCCGTAGGCTCCATGGATCAAACAACGCAGCAGAACGCTGCCCTGGTGGAAGAGATGGCGGCTGCGGCTTCCAGCCTCAAGAGCCAAGCGCAGGATCTGGTTCAGGTGGTCTCTGCATTCAAGTTGCCAAGTCATCAGGTCCCCTACCAGCAGCTAGCCATAGCTGCACTTCCCAAACTCAAAATTTAATGTGTGTCACTGGAATGGAATTTCAACATGAGTAAGGCAGACCTGCGCCTGCGCAGTATCAAGAAGAGCTACGAAAAAATTGATGTCATTCATGGAATTGATTTGGACATCGAACCTGGCGAATTTGCTGTGTTTGTCGGGCCCTCAGGGTGCGGGAAGTCCACGCTCTTGAGAATGATCGCTGGGCTGGAAGAGATATCCGATGGTCAGCTGTCCATAGGGGGAGAGATCGTCAACGACGTATCACCCTCCCAGCGTGGCGTTGCTATGGTTTTCCAAAGCTACGCGCTTTATCCGCACAAGACGGTGTACGACAACATGGCTTTCGGATTGAAGATCGCCAAAGTTGCCAAATCTGAAATCGACAGGCGAGTCCAGGAGGCCTCAGAGATTTTGCAGATCACGGAATATCTCGATCGTCTTCCCAAAGCGCTGTCTGGTGGGCAGCGCCAGCGCGTGGCCATAGGCCGCTCCATTGTGCGCGATCCGAAGGTCTTTCTATTTGACGAACCGCTCTCCAATCTGGATGCAGCGCTTCGCACCAAGATGCGGGTTGAACTTAAAACTTTGCACCGGCGCCTGGGCTCCACGATGGTCTATGTCACCCATGATCAAGTCGAGGCGATGACTCTCGCAGACAAGATCGTGGTTCTGAACAAAGGCCGTGTGGAACAGGTTGGGCGTCCGCTGGATTTGTACAACAAACCTGCGAGCATTTTTGTGGCGGGATTCTTGGGGTCCCCCCAAATGAACTTCATCACAGGCGAATTCGCAGCGCGCAACAACGCCGCGACGGTAGGTATTCGTCCCGAGCATCTGAAAGTCATCCCAGAAGGTGCCATCCAGGGCAAATTGAAACACTCGGAGCAGCTTGGCAATGAAACGTTCGCCTACGTGGATGCAGGTGCATTGGGGGACATCAGCGTCCGTATGGAAGGCACTCTGGGATTGGAGCCAGGTTCGGCCATCGGACTTGGGTTTAGACACGAAGACATGCTTGGATTTGATTCCGCAGGTAGGCGCATCTGAGCCAAGAAGCAAAAAAACAATGAATTTTGGTTGACCTTGTGGATCGGCTACAGGGCTTTTTATAGGAGACAGAAGGTATGTTTAAGAAATCGGTGATCGCTGGGGCGAGCGCTCTGGCAATGGCATCCTTTGTTGCCCCAGCCATGGCTGCGGACTACAAAGGGCCCAATCTCAAAGGTGAAGTTCTCACCATTACGTGTCCTTGGACCGGGCCGGAAGAGGCTTCGTTCAAGAAGGTGCTGGAGGTGTTTGAGAAAGCAACTGGGGCAGTCGTGAAAACATCATGCTCCTCCAGCTCAGAGCAGCAGATTGTGATCGACATTAAGGCCGGATCGCCTTCCAATATTTCTGTGTTCCCCCAGCCTGGATTGGCCGCAAATATGGCTGCGATCGGCGCCCTGACGCCGTTGGGCGACAAGAGCCGCGATTGGGTCAAAAAGAACTATGCAGCTGGCAGTTCTTGGGCAGATCTCGGTACCTACTCGAACAAAGAAGGTAAGAAGGAGTTTTACGGTTTCTTCTACAACGTGAATGTGAAGAGTCTCGTGTGGTACATCCCTGAAAACTTCAAGGAGAAGGGCTACAAAGTACCGGAGACGATGGAAGAACTGCAAGCCTTGACCAAGAAGATGGCTGCGGCCGGCGGTACAAAACCCTGGTGTATCGGTTTGGGCAGCGATGCCGCCACGGGCTGGCCCGGCACTGATTGGGTGGAAGATTTCATGCTTCGCGTCAACGCACCAGACGTCTACGACGGCTGGGTAAACAACACCATCAAATTCAACGACAAGCGCGTTTTGGAAGCACTTAATGCGTACGGTTGGTTTGCTAAGGACGACGCGAATGTTGACGGCGGCGCCAAGGCTGTTGCGACGATCAGCTTCAAAGATAGTCCAAAAGGACTTTTTGGATCTCCTCCCAAGTGCTACATGCATCGCCAAGCGAGTTTCATTCCCGCGTTCTTTCCCGAAGGAAAAGCGGACGAAGCTGATTTCTTCTATTTCCCAGCTTATGCCAGCAAAAGCCTAGGAAAACCTGTTCTTGGTGGCGGCACGATTTTGACAATCACCAAAGACAGCAAAGCCGCACATGCATTTATGGACTTCATGCAAAGTGCGCCAGCGCATGAAACATGGATGGCCGACGGTCCTGGCTTCCTCACTCCGCACAAGGGCGTTGATCTTGCCAAGTACAAGACCAAGGCCCAAAAGAAGCAGGGCGAGATTTTGCTCAATGCAACAACCTTCCGTTTCGATGGATCCGACTTGATGCCCGGTGCCATTGGTGCAGGAAGCTTCTGGAAGGGGATGGTCAACTTCTCCGGTGGTCAGTCGGCAAGAGAAGTTGCTGACGAAATTCAAAAGAGCTGGGACGCAATCAAGTAAGTCCCAAAGCTGGAGCGTTGCGCTGGAAACTGGCGTATAGGGACAGTGGCCCATGGGCCACTGTCCGGCTCAAATCCTTGCTGCCGACATCACAAGAGTCAATTTGCATGACCGAACAACTGCTACAAACATTAACCGCCGTGTTGATCAGCATCGCTGTATGCCTGTTCTATTTCGCGGGATCCAACTTTGTCCTGGACAAAATCATCCATGTACCGTTCGTTGGTCGCAAGACGTTAGATCAGATTCGCTCCAAAACGCGTCCCTGGCTGTTTATTGCTCCGGCATTGCTGCTCTTGGGTTTGTTTCTGTTGTATCCCTTGTTGGAGACGTTCAGACTCACCTTCTTCAATGCAACGGGTGAAACCTACGTTGGGTTCAGCAACTATCGGTGGATAGTTTTTGACCAAAACTTCCTGCTGACTATTCGAAATAATTTTCTGTGGCTGCTCGTTGTTCCCGCAGTCTCAACCGCGCTGGGGCTGATCGTGGCAGTCTTGGCAGACAAAGTGTGGTGGGGGGGGGTAGCAAAATCCATGATCTTTATGCCTATGGCGATCAGCTTTGTGGGGGCCAGCGTCATATGGAAGTTTGTGTACGACTTCCGCGGCCCTGGGGCCGATCAAATCGGCATTTTGAACGCGGCGGTGATGGGGCTTGGATTGGAAGCACAGGCCTGGGTCACAATTCCGTTTTGGAACAACTTTTTCCTAATGGCCATCCTGATTTGGATTCAGACAGGTTTCGCCATGGTCATTCTTTCCGCTGCCCTGCGTGGGGTACCTACGGAGACGATTGAGGCCGCCCATATTGATGGTGCCAGTGGTCTGCAGATATTCTTTGAAATTCTGATTCCTCAAGTCATGTCTACCGTGCTGGTTGTCTGGACGACGATCACCATCATCGTGCTCAAGGTTTTTGACATTGTCATTGCCATGACCGGTGGGCAATGGGATACCAGCGTATTGGCAAATCTGATGTACGACTGGATGTTCAGAGGAGGAGGGGACTATGGTCGAAGCTCCATCCTGGCGATGGTGCTCATGGTGGCTGTAGTTCCAGTCATGGCGTTCAACATTCGAAGATTCCGGACAGAAGAGGCACAACGATGAAAAGGTATTTCAGTCCGGCGTCCATATTGGTGCAGTTGTCTTTGCTGGCAATTGTGCTCGTGTGGATTTTGCCCACCTTCGGTCTGCTGGTATCCAGTTTTCGGGTCAAGGAGCAACTTGCATCAAGCGGCTGGTGGACGGCGCTCTCCACACAGACCAGGGCGGATATGCGTCGCACGGGCGGTGCGCAAAGCGTCGTCACAGAGGGCCCGCTATTTGTCATCGCAGGGCGTTTGATCCCTGAGGCGGCCCATGTCCAGTTGAGCACCTTCTCGCTTAGCTCATCGCATCCGGATGAGTATGTGACCGGGACCACCATTGACGTCGCAGACGGCCAAATTTTCGATACAACCGACGGAAAAGCGGATGGGCGTTTGACGGTCAACGCCGATAGCACCTACCGTCTGGAGCTGAACGAAAACTACGACAAGGAAAGAGGCATCAGAATTTTCTACGTGGCTCAGACACCGCCAGAATTTACGACCCAAAACTACCAGAAGGTTATGAACTCGGAAGGTGTGTGGCAAGCATTCTTGAATACCTTCAAGGTTGCTATTCCCGCCACATTCATCCCAATTTTGATCGCGGCATTTGCGGCGTATGCATTCAGTTGGATGAGCTTCCCTGGACGAAAGTGGCTCTTCATTGTGGTGGTGGGGTTGCTGGTTGTTCCGCTTCAGGTATCGCTGATTCCTTTGTTAAAAATGTACAACCAAATCAGCGCTGCTCTGGGTGTTGAATCAAAGACCTACGCAGGTCTGTGGTTGGCGCATACGGCTTTTGGGCTGCCTATGGCCATCTACCTTTTGAGAAGCTACATCGCGGCATTGCCACGCGACATCATTGAGAGTGCGCGGATGGACGGTGCATCGCATTTTCAAATATTCACCAGCATCGTATTGCCTTTGTCCTTACCCGCACTGGCCAGCTTTGCAATCTTCCAGTTCCTCTGGGTTTGGAACGACCTGTTGGTTGCATTGATATTTTTGGGGAAAGCCCCTGATCAAATTGTTCTGACTATCAAACTCAACGATTTGATGGGATCAAGAGGCGAATCCTGGGAACTTCTCACAGCAACTGCATTTGTCTCAATAGCAGTACCAGTTGCCGTGTTCTTTTCGTTGCAACGCTTCTTTGTCAGAGGCCTTCTGGCCGGCTCAGTCAAAGGCGGTTGAGTATTTCCAACGGTGCAGCAAAAGTTAACTGAAAGGAGAATGTATGTTGAATAGATCTTGTAGAGGTGAGCGCAGTGCCCATGGAGTTAAAAAACTCGCAATGGCATTTGCGGCTGCTTTGGGAATTTCTGTCTGGAGTTTTCCGACATGGGCTTCTGAATACTATGGTCCGAATCTGAAATCAACACTTAGCCGCGACTTTGGTCGATCCACCCCGAACAAAGGTGAAGACCTCTTCTGCAATTGCTCCGTGAGCAAAGTAAAGGCTCGCCAATGCGAGTAGCATTTTTTTCATGTTCCCCCCTTGAAATTATTTTTTGGCCTTGTTAAGCGGTGTTTTAACAGCAAATGCCGTTTTACTCAACATTTTGTTACATATTTGCAGTCGAAAACATGTGCGGAATGCAGCCGCGCGTTCTTCGTTCTTGATACGTTGCCGACGTGCTCGTAGGACCATTGGAAGACTTCACCATCGGGGGAAAAAAACCGCAACATTTGCCGATGCGTCTGTATGTCTGCATCGGTCGGCACTCAAGGATTAAATCGATCTGCCAAAATCCTCTCGCAACGACAGTGGAGAGTCGAATGGCATGGGATCCGCAAAATTGGATGTTGAGTGACACAAGCGTGGAGGGATTGAAAGATCAGTCTCGCTTGGACTCTCGAAAATTCAAGAACTTACAAGTGGCCCGAGTGGAAGCTTGAACGCCATTCCGCACCGAAGATGGTGTCGGGTTTCAGTTAATGTTGGGTTATTGATTGAATGGCGGTTTAGCACTAAGCTGACCGACGTTGGATGGACTCGCTTAGAGTTAGGATGATTTTGGCTAAGACCCGACACAGGGTTTCGCGGGCAATTGGGGTTTGTGCAGGGAGGGTTGCTCAGATCATGGTTTCAACATCGCAGGTGTACGCGCCTTCCGTCGAGTCGGCGTTCTTGTCCACACTGTCTGCGGACTCGCGGCATTGGCGTTTGGCTAGTGGCGCCGTAGGGATATCCCTGCTCGTCTTCTTGGCTACGGCACCGTTCGCTCGAGTCGCCTTGATGCCGGTGCCTGCGTTCATCCCCATCTACCAGTCTGCAGTCATCACCAATGACGTCATCACCGCCGTCTTGTTATTTGGCCATTACCGCTTCCTGCGTACGCCAGCCTTGTTAGTGCTGGTCTGCGGTTATCTTTTTTGTGCGCTTATGGCGGCTGCGCACGCGCTGAGCTTTCCCGGTCTGTTCGCTCCAGGCGGTGTCTTGGGCGGAGGTTCTCAAACAACGGCATGGCTGTATTTTTTGTGGCACGGTGGATTCCCGCTGTTTGTTCTAGCCTACACGCGCCTCAAAGCCAACGGGCATATTCCTATATTGGGGCAAGAACAGTCTCACACGTCGGTGGCTGCGACCGTCGCACGACCTGTGTTAGCAACACTAGCTTTGTGCGGATTGATGGTATTTGTGACAACCGTCGGGCATGACATGTTGCCCGCGATCATGCGTGGCAATCTGGACGATCCGCGCAAGATTCTGGTTGCGGCGTGTACGTGGGGGCTATCTCTATTGGCTCTGCTCTGCTTGTGGCGCAGCCGTAAACACAGCGTGCTCGACTTGTGGTTGATGGTTTCATTGATCGCTTGGCTATTTGATATCGGCTTGGCTTCAGTACTCAATGGCGGACGGTTTGATCTGGGGTTCTATGGCGGACGGGTGTACGGGCTATTAGCGTCGTCCTTTGTTCTGATGGTCCTATTGCTGGAAAACGGTCGCTTGCACATGGAACTCGCCCGTGCCAACGGGCGAGAGCAACAGAGAAGCCAAGAGCTGGAATTGGCACGAAATACCGCTGATGCCGCAACCCAAGCCAAATCCGACTTCTTGGCCGCTATGAGCCACGAAATTCGCACACCCATGAACGGTGTTATTGGGATGGTCGAGGTACTGGCTCGCTCTAGCCTGAAGGGTCACCAGGTCGAAATGGTGGAACTGATTCGCGAGTCGGCATTCTCGCTGCTTACCGTTATTGACGACATTCTGGACTTCTCGAAAATCGAAGCCGGGCATATGGAGATCGAAGCCCAGTCGTTGTCTGTGACGGAGGTGGTGGAGAAGGTCTGCGTCATGCTGAATCGACTGGCAGAGAAACAGAATGTCGAACTTACGCTGTTCACCGATCCAGCGATTCCTCAAAGCGTGGTCGGTGACAGTCTACGTTTGCGCCAAGTGTTGATCAATCTGATTAACAACGCTGTTAAATTTTCGGGCGGTACCAGGCGCATCGGCAAGGTATTGGTGCGGGCCCTGCTGACTCGTCTGGAAGAGGATACCGCCTACATTGAGTTTCATGTCATCGACAACGGCATTGGTATGGATGAGGCGACCATCGCGCGACTATTCACGGCATTCAGTCAAGCCGATGCTTCGACCACGCGACGCTTTGGCGGAACAGGCCTTGGATTGGCCATTTCCCAAAAGCTAGCGTTCTTGATGGGCGGCGCTGTGCGCGTGGACAGCACGGCAGGTCAGGGCTCTCGATTCGTGCTGCAAATGCCGTTTAAGGTGATGGCCACTCCCGAAAGGGAGCGTAAACCGCCGCCGTTGGTCGCGGGGCTCGCGTGCATAGTGGTGGAGGATGGTGGCGGAAGTGAAATTGCCAAAGACCTGCATGCCTATTTGGTCGATGCCGAGGTGCAAACCCAATCTGCGGCGGATTTACAAGGCCTACGCGGCATGGCGTCTTCCTTGGAGCCCGGGCTATGGGTTTGGATCATCAACGCTGGTTCTCACCAACCTCCATCGGTTGACATGCTGCGCGAGATCGCAGCGTTAAATCCCTCAATCGATGCTCGTTTTTTGGTGATCGGACGGGGACCAGACCGTTACCCTCACCGCGTCGACGCAGATCGTGTGACAGTGGATGGAAACGTGCTGACACGTTCTGCGTTGTTGCGTTCGGTTGCCATTGCAGCAGGAAGAGCGGCCGAAGAAGATGAAGTCGAAGACGTTGCCGCTACACATGCGCGGCAGGCGGAAGTGCTGCCCAATTCGCCATCGCGCGAAGAAGCTCGTCGCCTCGGACGGCTGATCTTGGTAGCGGAGGACAATGCCATGAACCAAAAGGTCATCATCCAGCAATTCGCACTGTTGGGACTAACGGCCGATGTCACTGGCGATGGATTGCATGCGCTGCACCGCTGGCAGAGTGGCGACTACGCGTTGATATTGACAGACCTCCATATGCCAGGGTTGGATGGCTACCAACTCAGCGCAGCGATACGCGCCCAGGAAGCAAAGTCGGCGTCAGGTTCCATCCAGACAGGACGTATTCCCATCATCGCTTTGAGCGCAAATGCGCTCAAAGGAGAGGCCGAGAATTGCCGCAATGCTGGCATGGATGACTATTTACGCAAGCCCGTTCCACTGGCCGAACTGGAGGCTATGTTTGAAAAATGGCTTCCCAAGGCGCCCACCGAAACACTTGTAACCCCGACCGCAGCAACAGAACAAACGAATGACAGTCCGTTGGATTTGCGCGTACTGCGCAATCTGGTTGGCAACGATGCGCAGGTGGTAGAGGAATTCTTGCAAGAGTTTCAACGCAGTGCGATGCGCAATCGGGAAGAGATAGTCCAAGCGGTTGTTACCCAAAACAATGCGGAGATTGTCGCTGCAGCGCATCAATTGAAGTCTGCTGCTCGCTCAGTAGGAGCTCTGGCTTTGGGGACTTTGTGCGAAGAGCTCGAGACGGCGGCCGCGTGCAATGACAGAGTTAATTTGCAGCCATTGTGTGATCTCCTTCTGGCTGAAATACAGCTCGTGGATAGTTATTTGGTTAGCACGATGCGCGGCGACCAAGATAGGCCCGCTGATCAGATTGAAGATGACTGAGGTCTGTCTTATGCGTCGATTTTGGAGCACGCTATGCGTATCCCTCTCAACCTGAAAGTCCTGGTGTTGGACGATGAGCCTTTCATGCTCAAGTTGCTTGCCTATTTGCTGGCTAAGAAGGGGTTCCAGGAGGTGGCCACTTGCGACAACGGGTCAGCCGCGCTGGCGTTGGTGGATTCCCCTTACGCGGCACCACAACTGATATTTTGTGACATCAACATGCCGGGTATGGACGGCGTCGAGTTTGTCCGTCGTCTGGTGGAGCATGGCTACTCCGGCAGCTTGGTGCTTGTGAGTGGTGAAGATGAGCGCACTTTGCAATCTATGCGCCGACTGGTGCAAGCGCATCACATCGAAGTATTGGGGTGCCTACAAAAACCGGTGACTCCTGCGAGCCTAGAAGTCATGATGGAAGCATGGAGAATGCCCGCCGCTGCACCTCGCACTATTGTGGAAAAAATCTACCACGAAGAAGAGTTGCGACGGGCCATTGCGATGAAGCAATTGATCAACTACTACCAACCAAAGGTGGCACTGTCCACCGGCAAGGTGGTGGGAGTGGAAGCGCTGGTGCGTTGGCAACATCCCACGGACGGCCTGGTGTACCCAGACCAATTCATCGGCGTTGCTGAGGCACATGGTCTGATCAATGACTTGACCCATTCGGTTTTAAAGCAGGCTCTACAGGACATGGCGAGTTGGAAGCAAATGGGACTTGAGGTTCAGGTTTCGGTCAATGTCTCTATGGACAATCTCAGCGCCTTGGACTTTCCAGACACGGTTTCGGCACTCGCGGCATCTGCCGGCATTGCGCCCACTGCTTTGATCCTGGAAGTGACGGAAAGCCGACTGATGCACGACCTGCGTGCTCCATTGGAGATCTTGACTCGATTGCGGCTCAAACGCTTTGGACTATCCATCGACGATTTCGGTACTGGACATTCTTCTCTGACGCAACTGCGTGATCTGCCTTTTGATGAGCTGAAAATTGACCGGAGCTTTGTACACGGAGCCCACGACATGGGGAATATTCGCGCAATTTTCAGTGCTAGTGTCGGTTTAGCCAAGGAGCTTGGCATGAAGGTGGTAGCAGAGGGTGTGGAAGATGCGGGCGACTGGGCCTTCTTGCGTTTTACCGATTGCGACCTAGCGCAGGGGTATCACATCTCCAAGCCTATTCCGGCCAGCGACTTTGTGGCGTGGGTTGATTTGTACCGGCGCAGGTTGGGAACATAGTCCAATAACGCGAGGAGGCGTGGCACCTCACGGCCGTAATGCTATGGCCTGAATCATTCGTGCATCTGAGGACACCTTTACCACTCGGGGGGCGCGACCCAGACGACGTCAACGTGGTGCTGGACTCGCCGTCTTTCAGATATCCACCGGCCAGAGGAACGGCTATTTGACGCAGTCTCGATAGCACAACAACAGGACTACAGATCTGGTTGGGGTTAGCTGAGACCCGACAATCATGCCACCTGGGTAGCCAAGGCTTCGCGCTCCATCCGGTCGGCCATGGCGTACAGGTCCTGGGCAAAGCCGGGGTCCTTGGCCAGGGCGTCATCGGCCAGGCCGCGCAGGTAACTCACTTCGTCCAGGGCCGTATGCGCCTTGGCTTGCACTGCGGTGCGGGCAGTCGCCGTGCTCCACAGCGCCAGCACCAGGTTCTGGGCCGACACACCCAGCGCACGCAGTGCTTCACCCACGCTGGGACGGGCGTTTGGGGTAAATGGGCGGTTGTGCAGGGTCGTGGTGGTCATGGTGGCTTCTCCAGAAGGAACGATGTTGCACTGCAGTATAGGGTAAACCCTAGCTTTCAACAATCCATAGGGTCGAATTCCCCTGTTTCTGCGCGGGTGGCCCTTGCGGCAGAATCGGTGGCCTCCGTGCGGATTGCGCGGCCCTTTTGCATCTATTCCTTGGGATTTACTATGTTGAAAAAGTTGCTTGCAATGGCTTTGGTTTCCGTGGCGGTGCTGCCCACTGCATGGGCGCAGGGCAGCTACCCCACCAAACCTATCCGCATGGTGGTTCCTTTTCCTCCCGGTGGCGGCACCGACATCCTGTCGCGCCTGGTGGCCAACAAGCTGACCGAAGCCAACCACTGGACCGTGGTGCCCGACAACCGCGCTGGTGCCGGCGGCACCATTGGCATCACCGAAACCGTCAAGGCTGGGCCCACAGGCTATGACATTGTGATGGGCCAAAAGGACAACCTGGTGGTGGCGCCCTGGCTGTACGGCAACCTGCCCTGGGACCCCACCAAGGACCTGATCGCCGTGGCCCACGTGGCCTACACCCCCGTGGTGATTGCCACCAGCGCCGGCTCCCGCTTCAAGACGCTGGCCGACGTGGTGGCCGCAGCCAAAGCCGCCCCGGATGCCATCACCTATGGATCGCCCGGCAATGGCACCACCATCCACCTGGCCGGCGACCTGTTTGAAAAGGCCGCGGGCATCAAGATTCGCCACATCCCCTACAAGGGTTCCAACCCTGCGCTGATGGACGCGCTGGCGGGCAACATCGACCTGCTGGTGTCGTCGGTGCCGTCGGCCATTGCGCAGATCAAGGCCGGCAAGCTGCGCCCGCTGGCGGTGACATCCGCGGCGCGCAGCAGCTCGCTGCCCGACGTGCCCACTGTGGCCGAGTCTGGTTACAAGGACTTTGATGTGAGCACCTGGTACGGTGTGTTCGTACCCGCCGGCACACCCGTCGCGGTGGTCACCACGCTGAACACCGAGATCAACAAGCTGCTGGCCAACCCTGAGGTGAAGGCGGCCATCCAGGCCCAGGGCGCCGAGCCTTTGGCCATGAAAGTAGATCAGTTCTCCAACCTGTTGAAGACCGACTATGCGAAGTGGAAGGGCATTGTCCAGGCCTCTGGCGCCAAGATCGAGTAAGGCGGCAGGCAGGCCTTACAGGTCTACCGCGGGCCGCATGCTGCCCGCTTTGACATAGCGCCAGCGCCCCAGGTAGGCCGCGATCAGCAGGGCAATAGTGCCCGCTGCCGCGACCAGCACCAGGGGGTGTTGCCAACTGCCATCGTAGGCCCCGAACATGCTGGCCTTGATGGCCCGCACCACCCAGGTCAGCGGCAACCAGGGGCTGATCTGGGCGAACAGCCCACCACTCAGTTCCACCGGCAGCACACCACCCGACGAGGACAGCTGTACCGCCAACAGCACCATGGCCAGGGCCTTGCCTGCGTCACCAAAGGCCTTGGTCAGCAAAAACACCAGTCCCAAAAACGTCATGGCGGCTACGCCCAGCGTGAGGGCAAAGGCCCCGGGTGCGACGACGCGAATCTTCAACAGGTACAGCACCGTTGCCCAGACCAGCGTAGCCTGCAGGACCACCACGGCCATGGGCAATACCAGCTTGCCCAGCAGCCGTGTCGCGCGGGAGAAGCGCCGTGCCTGACGCGGCAACGAGCGTACATGGATCAGGAACGCCGCAATGCCGGCCCCCAGCCACAGGGATGCGGGGATGATGTTGGCGGCAAACCCGCTGCCGCTGTTTTGCACCTGGGCGTCCACCTCCATCACGGGTTGTACCGAGTTGGCCAAGCCTTCGGCGCTGCCCTCGGGTGTCTCCAGTGTGGTGGGCAGGGAGTTGGCCAGCAACTCCAGTCCGCCATGCAGGGTCTGGCTGCCGGTTTTGACCTTTTGCAGGCCCTCCGCCAGCGCATTGCTGCCGCTGGCCACAGCGCTTGCGCCTGTTCCCAGTTCGTCCAGTTGGCCGTCCTCTGGCAGTTTGGATACCGCGGTGCGTATGCCCCCGGTCAAGGCCCGCACGCCATTGGTTAGCGTGCCCACGCCGGCACTAAGGCGGCTGGCCCCATCGCTGAGTTTTTGCTGCGCTTCGGCCGCGGACTTCAGGCCGTCATCCAGTTGCGTCAGGCCACTGGACAACTGGCCAATGTTCTCCTTCACCTTGGTCGGCACCAGCATGCTGTTGTTGGCCTCTTCTTTGAAGCCATTCACGCCTTCCTGGATCTTCTGGGCCCCGTACTGCAGCGCCTCCATGCCTTGGCCCAACTCCACATGGCCTTCGGCCAGGGCGTCGGCCCCGCTCTTGAGGCGGTTGAGTTCCGAATTGGGTGGGCGGCGCGCGTCCATGGTGCGCAGACCGGCGCCCAGTTGCTTGACCCCGCTGGTGAGCAGGCCCACGCCATCGCTGACGCGGCTGGCGCCATTGGTCAGGGTCTTGGCCGCAGTGGCGGTTTGGGTGGTGCCCGTGCTGAGTTCCAGGGCCCCTACCTGCAGCTGGTGCACACCCGCGCGCAGCTGCGACACGCTGCGCTGCGAGCCCGCGGCATTGGTCAGCACCAGCGCCCAGCGGCGCTCGTTCAGGCTCTCGTTGACCTCGTGCCCCAGCTCGGTGGCAAACTGCCGCGCGATCGATGCGGCTTCGTAGTTGTTGCCTTCGGACGCGTAAATCACCAGCTTGCCGCCACCGGGCTGCGCGCCGGGAATGGCGTTGGAGCTGAAATCGCGCGGAATGATGAGCGCAAACGCCAGCTTGCCCTGGCGCACACGCTGGCGGGCCTCTTCGGCATCGTGGTAGTCCACATAGCCAAACCGCGCAGAGTGCCTGAGCTTGGACACCACCTGCCAGCCCACGTTGAACACCTGGTCACGGTACTCCACGCCATCATCGAGGTTGACCAGTGCCACTGGCAGTGCACCGGTGTTGGCCGACGGGTCCCACACGCTGGAGAGGTAGATCACCGCGTACAGCGCCGGCAGCAGGGCCACCGCTACGGTGGCCAGCATCAGCTTGGGGTAGCGCAAAAAGGCCTGTGCCTCATTGCGGACAACGTAGGTGATCTGTTGAAAAAAAGTCATAAGGTGTCGCCGGGTTGGGCGGGGGCGGTGAACCAGCGGTCCGGCGAGACCAGTTTGGCGTCAAGAGGGTCGGTGATGTACTGGGGCGACATGATCTGCACACCATAGGTGTTGAACACATCCTGGATGTTGGCGTGCAGGGCGCTGAGCAGCAGCGCGCGGGGCCGCGGTTCGGCAGGCACCGCCTGGCACACCAGGCGATATACGGGGTACCAGTCGGACAGCGCGGTCTGGAACACCTGCGGCTTGGGATCTGCCAGCACACCTTCCGTGCGCAGCGCCGCCTCCACCAGCATGGCGTGCACCTGGCGCCAGGGCGTGTCGTAGCCAATGGTGAGCGTGGTGTCCAGCACATAGCCCTCGCCCTTGACAGCGCGCGAGTAATTTTTGGTGGTGGAGCCCAGGATGGTGGTGTTGGAGATAGTCAACTCTTCGCCCAGTCCGGTGCGGATGCGCGTGGCAAACATACCGACCTCGGTCACCGTGCCTTCCTGGTCGGCAATGCGCACGTACTCGCCTTTGCGAAACACCCGGCCATAGGTCAGGATCAAGCCGCTGGCGGCCTGCCCCACCAGGTTGGATGCCCCCAAAGAAATCATCAACCCCACCAGTACGGACAGTCCCTTGAAGGCCTCGGTTTCCGAGCCCGGCAAATACGGGTAGGCCATGGCCAGCGCGAACAGCCACACCACCGCCTTCGAGATGCGTCGCGTGGGTACGGCCACATCGGCGTCCAGCCAGGCCAGCGTGTGCTCGCCTTGCTGGATACGCACAAAGAAGCGGTCCAGCATGCCGGTGAATGCGCGTGCCAGGTAGAAGATGACCACCGCGGTGAACAGACCCGGAATCGCCCGCACCACCGAACCACCCAGCAGTGACACCAGGTCCAGCAAATAGCTGTTGAGCGTCTCGCCCCAGACACGGGTGAAAGGAAAGCGCGCCAGCACAAAGCTCAGCCACTCGTACAGCAACACAAACACCAGCACCCGGTACACACCGGTCAGTGCGCCGCGTACCACGGCGGCTGCGCGGTCCCGGTTCAGCAGCTCAATGCCGCCCAGTTGCAGCTTGCGCGAATGCCATTCGGACAACGTGATCAGGCGCCGGGACAACGCAGCGTGCACCCGCGCCAGCACCCAGACCAGTGCGGCAACGATGGCACTGGCCAACAGGCTGAGTCCCAAGGCCCATGCCATGGTCTCCAGGTTACGGCTCTCCTGGCTCTCCGCAATGGCCACTTGCAGCGCCGCCGCGGCGCGCTCGGCAGCTTCATTCAGGGTTTCTTGCTGCAGCACATCCACATCGGCCGCGGTCACGACAAAGGTGGTGCCGCCGTCAATCTGCACCAGTACGCCCTGCGCATCGGCCTTTTGGCTGACGTGGTGGGTGCCGGCTGTCGCTAGCTGGGCCTTCAGGCGGTCACTCGCGCGCTTGGTCCGATCGGCCGCGGACACCCCAGCCAGCGGCGCACGGAAGATGAAGACCGGGCGGTTATAAAAGTTGAGGGTGGTGGCCCGCAGTGCGGCGTCGGATGCACCATCTTTGGTGGTCTCGTCCGCGAGGGACGGCGAAATGCTGGCCACCAGGCCCAATGCGACCAAGCACAGGGAGTACAAAAAATTCATGGCAACTGCGGTAGGGGTTGGGGTGCAACAACGGTGTTGCGGTCTGCGCCTTTGCAAACCATTGTCGCTCAGCCGCAGCCCCTGTGTGGGCCAGCGCACCAAAGCAGTGTGATCAACCGGTTACCAAGAAAACGCTCAGGAACTGCCTTGCAGATAGCGTGCCACAAAGCGCCGGTCAGCCCACTCTTTGAGCCAACTGATGGGCCGACCCTGGGCGCTGTAGGTGCCCCAGCTGGCCACGGCCTGGTGGGCACCACCAAACATCAGTTGCAGCGCTTGCGACGCCTGACGCGGTGGGTGCAAGTGCTTGCCTGTGGTGGCGGCCGGCAGGTTGTGCGCCAGGGCCAGGCTGCCGTCGGTCACCGAAAACACCTGGGGGTGGCTGGTGCTGCGCTGGTAGGCATCGGTGGCAATCTGGCCTTGCGCATCCAGCGCCAGGGCGCTGCGGGCCAGCCAGGCCGGGGTTTGCCCTTCGATGGCCAGAAGCGGCACATCGCAGGCCAGACGCGCGCCGCAGCCCAGTTTGATTTCGTCCGCTTTCAGGCCCACGGCGGTGTCGTGCAGCACGGTGATGCGCTGGGTTTTCATGGCGGCTATCAGCCGCAGTTCGGTAGGGCTGGGCACCCGGCCATCGCCGGGCTGCGGGGGCGCGACCAGTGTGACGGCGCTGTCCGTCAGGCGCTGGCGCACCGCCAGGGCCAGCTCCATGGCGGCCGTGCCGCCGCCTACCACCGCCACGCGCAGCGCGCGCGCCTGGCCCAGCTCGCACACGCGGGGCCACAGGGCGGCAAAGGTTTCCATGGGGTGTACAAACAGGCCGTGCTCCCGCGCGCCCGGAATGTCGTGTTCAAT
Source organism: Rhodoferax saidenbachensis (assembly GCF_031457975.1). GTDB lineage: Bacteria > Pseudomonadota > Gammaproteobacteria > Burkholderiales > Burkholderiaceae_C > Allorhodoferax > Allorhodoferax saidenbachensis_A. Next base: position 166,821 of record NZ_JAVDXO010000010.1, on the reverse strand, counting down.
TTGCTCACGGTTTTGCACCGGGCCGGTGTTGACCGACAGCCAGTCGTAGTGCTGGCGGCTACCGTCGTCCAGTTCCAATGTTTGGGTCACCGCGTCCAGCGCACGCACGGTGCGAGGCAGCCAGCGAATGCCAGCGCGGCGCACCAGCGGCTCCAGTGGGATGGCGCATTCGTCCAGCGCATAGCGGCCCGCCACAAAGCCGGGCAGCATGCCGGGGTAGATGCTGCGCGGGTAGGGCGCCACCAGGATGATGCGCATCTCGGCCAATGGCTTGGCCGCCAGGCTGGAGAGCAGCTGCAGATTCGCCATGCCACCGCCCAGCAGCACCAGTTGCCGCGGCTGGTAGCCATGGGCGTCGGTGCCATGGGCCGAATCGGCATGGTCTTTGAGATGCGCAGCCAGAGCGTTCATGGCGCTATTGTTTCATGAGTGGGCGGCCAGCACCACCGGTGCCAGCGCATCGCCCTGGGCGGCAATATGGCCGATGGCGCAAGCCTGCGCGTAGCCCTGGGCCTGCAGCGCGGCCACGCAGGCACTGGCCCGAGCGGCGGGCACGCTGGCCAGCAAGCCGCCGGCGGTTTGCGGGTCAAACAGCAGGGGGTAGCGGGGATGGCCCCCCCACTGTTCCTGGTCGCGCAGCGCGCGGCGCAGCCGCACATTCGCGCTTTGCAAGGAGCTGACGATGCCGCGTGCCACACAGTCTTGTGCGCCGTCCAGTAGGGGCAGCTGGTCCAGCCGCAGGTGCGCGTCCACCCCACTGGGGCGCGTCATTTCCACCAGGTGGCCCAAGAGGCCAAAGCCGGTGACATCGGTGCAGGCGGTGGCGCCATGTGCGCGCAGCGTGTGTGCCGCTTGCTGGTTGCTGTGCACCATGTGGGCCAGCGCCGCCTGGACCCAGCGGCCCTTGGCTTGCAGCTGCGCGTGGGCCGCCATCAGCGTGCCTGTGCCCAGTGGCTTGGTCAGGATCAGCACGTCACCGGGTTGCATGCCGCCCTTGCGCAGCACGCCGGGCAGACTGCCGTCGGGCGCCACGTCCACCAGGCCGTTCACGGCAAAGCCCAGGGCCAGCTCAGCACCTTCGCCCGTGTGGCCACCTACCAGCGTGCAACCCGCGGCGTTCAGTACTTCCACGGCCCCCGTCATCATCTGGCGCAGCACAGCTTCCACCTGGCGCTCTAGCCCGGGTGGCACCGTGGCCACGGCGGTGGCGGTGTGGGGCCGGGCACCCATGGCAAACAGGTCACCCAGTGCATGGTTGGCGGCAATCTTGCCAAACAGATAGGGGTCGTCTACAAAGGCGCGGAAGAAGTCCACGCTGTGCACCAGCGCCTGGCCCGGTGGCACGCGCACCACGGCCGCATCGTCGGGCGCGTGTAGGCCTATCAGCACATCTGCATTCGCCACGGGCTGCAGGCCACTGAGCGCCTGCGACAGCACCGTGGCGCCCACCTTGGCCCCGCAGCCACCGCAGCGCATGGCGATGGCCGAGATGGCCTGTTGGGATTCTTCGGCGCTCAGAGGCAGGGCCGGGGAGGCCGTGGCCGCCATGCCAGGGCGCGGCTGGTAGTCGTTGAAGCGGCGCATGAAGCGCTGGTCGATCAGGTCCTTCCAGCGCCAGACCCAGCGGCCGGCAAAGCCCAGCGCGCCACGCGAGGCCACGGCGTAGCGGTCACCGGTGCTGATCAGGGCCAGCCAGCGGCGCTGCGGGCGATAGGGCTGCAGCGCCTGGCCCTGGATGGCACGCGCCAGGTTCTTGGCCAGGGGCATGCCCATGCGCACGGCAAATACACCGGCTTTCTCCAGTGCCTGCGGCAGGCTGGCTACATCGCCCGCGGCGAACACGCGCGGGTCCGTGGGGGACTGCAGGCAGTTGTTGACCTGCACAAACCCCAGTGCATCCAGTGCCAGGCCGGTGCCCTGCAGCCAGGCGGCGCCCACGGCGCGCGTGACCCAGACCACTTCATCGGCATCGAACCACGCCCCATCGGCGGTGCGCAAGCGGCCACTCTCTACCTCGGCTACTGCGGCATGCGCGTGCACCTGCACGCCACGCTGCGCCAACACCTGGGCAAAGCGGCGTTGCACGTCCGCGTTGTGCGTGGGCAGCAGACCTTCCGCACTGAACAGGTGAAATGCCAGCGCGTCGGGCTCACGGCCCCACCCGCGCAGTTCCTCGCGCAGCCGGTATTGCAGGGCCAGGCACAGTTCCACGCCTCCCGCGCCACCGCCGACCACCGCGAGGGTGGTGCGGCCCGCGTGGTCGCGCACGCGGGCCAGCAGCGCCAGCCAGCGCTGGTTGAACCGGGTGATGGGTTTGACGGGCACCACGTGTTCGGTGGCGCCCGGCACGCTGTGGGTCTGCGGGGTGGAGCCGGTGTTGATGGACACCACGTCGTAGGCGACGTCGGGGCGCCCGCGCAGCTGCACGGTACGGGCGCTGCGGTCCAGTCCGGTGACCTCGGCCTGAATGAAGCGGGCACCCACCGCGGCGCACAGGCGGCAGAGGTCGATATGCACCTCGTCATACGTGTAGTGGCCCGCGATGTAGCCGGGCAGCATGCCTGAGTAGGGCGTGTGCGCGTCGGTGCAAATGAGGGTGATGCGCACGCCGGGCAGCGGGTGCATGCCGAAGTGGCGCAGAGCGACCACATGGCTGTGGCCGCCGCCGACCAAAACAATATCGCGGCTGATGGGCGTAGTGGGTGTTTGCACCTAGCCGCGCCTCCAGGCGTGGAACCGGCGCACCCAGGCCAGGAGGCGCTCGGGCTGGTGGGCGCGCTTCCATTCTCCCGCGGCGTATTTGTTGGCCTCGGAAAACGTGGGGTAGGTGTGGATGGTGTTCAGAATCTTGTTGAGCCCCAGGCCGTGCTTCATGGCCAGCACGTACTCGGCCAACAGCTCGGCCGCGTGGCTGCCCACAATGGTCACGCCCAAAATCGTGTCCTTGCCCGGCACTGTCAACACCTTCACCCAGCCCTGGGCTTCGCTGTCGCAGACAGCGCGGTCCAGGTCGTCGATGTTGTACTGCGTCACTTCAAAGGCCGTGCCCTGTGCGTTGGCGTCTTGTTCGTTCAGGCCCACGCTGGCCACTTCGGGGGCGATGAAGGTGGCGCGTGGGATGACGCGGTAGTCGGCCTTGAACATTTTGAAATCGCCAAACAGTGCGTTCACTGCGGCATACCAGGCCTGGTGCGATGCGGTGTGGGTGAACTGGTAGGGCCCGGCCACATCGCCCGCGGCGTAGATGTTGGGGTAAATGGTTTGCAGGTACTCGTTGGTCTGCACCGTCTTGTCGGTGGGGATGCCCAACTCTTCCAGGCCGTAGCCGTCCAGGCGTGCGCTGCGGCCTACCGCGCACAGCAGCTCGTCAAAGGCAATGCGTTGCTCCACGCCACCGTGTACCACCACCAGCACCTTCTCGCCGTCCACCTGCTCGCAGCGCAGCGTCTGGTAGCCAGACAACACCTGCACGCCATCGGCCTGCAGGGCCTGGGTGGCCAGGGCGGACACGTCTTCGTCCTCGCGCAGCAGCAGGCGGGGCGCCCTGTCCACCACCATGACCTGCGCACCCAGGCGGGCAAAGGCCTGGGCCAGTTCGCAGCCTATAGGGCCGCCGCCCAGCACCAGCAGACGCCGGGGAATCTCATCGCGCTGGGCAAAGCGCTCCCACAGCGTGTCACTGGTCACATAGCCCACCTCGGCCAGACCGGGCAGGGGCGGAACGATGGGTTGCGCGCCCGCGGCAATCACGATGCTGCGCGTGGTCAGCGTCTGCGTGCCACCGCCGTTCAGCGCAATCTCTACGGTCCACGGGTTGACGATCTTGGCGTAGCCCTGCAGCACCTCCACGCCCAGCGCGGTGTAGCGCTCCACGCTGTCGTGCGGCGCAATGGCGGCAATCACGGTTTGGACGCGCTGCATCACGGTTTTGAATGAAAAATGCTGCTGGCCCGCGTCGCCATTGTGCGAGGCGCTATGTAAACCATAGCGTTCTGCATGGCGCATCTGGTGTGCCAGGGTGGCACTGCGGATCAGCGCCTTGCTGGGTACGCAGCCAAAGTTCAGGCAATCGCCGCCCATTTGCTGCGCTTCCACCAGCGTCACCTTGGCCTTGACGGCGGCCGCTATAAAGGCCGACACCAGGCCGCCTGCGCCCCCGCCGATGACGATGAGGTTGCGGTCAAACGCCTTGGGCCGTACGCTGTTCCAGCGCGCATACACCTTGCGCTTCTGGATGGCGTTCATCACCGCCTTGGCGGCCAATGGAAACAGGCCCAGCAGCACGAACGCACCCAGGATGCTGGGGCTGGCCACGTCGCGCAGCGACTGGATGCTGGCCAGCTGCGTGCCCGCGTTCACATAGACCGCAGTGCCCGCCAGCATGCCCAATTGGCTGACCCAGTAAAAGGTCCAGGGCCGCAGGGCGGTCAGCCCCATGAGCAGGTTGATCACAAAAAACGGCACGACCGGGATCAGGCGCAGGCTGAACAGGTAGAGCGCGCCGTCGCGCGCCACGCCCTGGTTGGTGTCCGCCAGCCGCTTGCCAAAGCGCGCCTGCACGGCATCGCGCAGCACAAAGCGCGCAGCCAGAAACGACACCGTGGCGCCGATGCTGGAGGCGAACGACACCAGCAGCAGCCCCCAGCCCAGGCCAAACACGCCGCCCCCGGCCAGTGTGAGCACTGCCGCGCCGGGCAGCGAGAGCGAAGCCACCGCCACGTACACCGCAAAGTAGGCCGCACGTGCGCCCCAGCGGTGTTCGGCGTAAAAATCTTCGAGTGCGGCGTGGCTCTGCTGCAAGGCGTCCAGGCTGAGGTATTGCCCCAGGCCCAGCGCAAAGAAGGCGGCCACCAGTGCCGCAAAGCCCAGCAGCAACACCCATTGGCTGCGCTTCACTGAAACGCTTCCCAGCCCCACCAGATGCGGGTGACGATGGTAGCTGCGCACAGCCCGGCAAAGAGGTAGGCCAGGAGCGCAAAGTGCGCCGGCCACAGGCACATGGCGACGAAGAAGGCGATGGTCTCGGTGGCCTCGGTCAGGCCGCCCAGAAAGTAGAACGACTTGCCCGGCGTGGCCAGGTCCTGCACGCCGCGCTTGGCGGCCAGCGCCGCAAACGCCAGAAAGCTGGACCCCGTGCCCATGAAGGTGGCCAGCAGCGTGGCCGCGGCCAGCGCGTTCTCGGCCGGGTTGGCTAGCGCAAAGCCCAGCGGAATGCTGGCGTAGAACAGAAAGTCCAGCGTGATGTCCAGAAAGCCCCCTGCATCGGTGGTCTGGGTCTCGCGCGCCACGGCGCCGTCCAGTCCGTCACAGAATCGAGAGACTAATAGGGCTGCAGCCCCCATGGAATAGGCGCCATTAGCTGTCAAAATTGCAGCAATTATGCCAACGCCAAACCCCACAAAAGTGATGGTGTTGGCCCCCACCCGCGCGCGCACCAGCACACGGGCCACGGCCTTCAGGGGCGGGCGAACCAGGGTGGTGAGGTAGCGGTCCAGCATGGGGGCTCCTAGGGCAGGCGACGAGGTGTCATGCCAGAGTCTAAGTTCTTATGCCGGTGTGAGCTGGGTGACCCGGGCCGAGTCGGCTACATCGGCCGCGTCGTGGGTGACCAGCAGCGCCGGTATCTGGCGCGCCTGCACCAGACCAAATACCAGTGAACGCATGCGGCCACGCAGCGCGGCGTCCAGCTTGGAAAACGGCTCGTCCAGCAGCAGCGCCTGGGGCTGGGCCAGCAGGGCGCGCGCCAGCGCCACGCGGGCACGCTGGCCGCCTGACAGCGTGGCGGGGTTGGCGTGCAGGGCGGGCGTCATCTCCACATCGGCCAGGGCAGCGACGACGGCCGCTTCGCGTGCGGGCTGCGGCCCGGCGGGCACGGCAAACAGCAGGTTCTCGCGCACCGTCATATGGGCGAACAGCAGGTCTTCCTGAAACAGGATGCCCAAGCGCCGCGCCTGCGTGGGCAGGGTGTCGATGCGCTGGCCGTGCAGCGTGACTTCGGCCTCGCACTGTAGGCCTGCGTCCAGCGTGCCGCACACCGCGGCCAGCACGCTGCTCTTGCCCGAGCCGCTGTCGCCCATCAGCGTGTGTACCGTGCCCGGTGCAATCTGCAGATGCAGGTCTTGCACCAGCGTAGCGCTTGGCGTAGCCAGTCGGGCAATGTGGATCTGCAGGCTCATGGTGCGGGCCCATCGCCGACCATACAGATGTTGCCCTGCGCATCCAGTTGCACCGCAATGGCGGGCAGGGCTTCGCCCACGCAGTCGCCGGACTCACAGACGCCGTCACTCCAGCGGTAGCGCGCGTAGTGCACATTGCAGCTGATGCTGGCGTGGGGTTGGAAGATCAGCAGGTCTTGTCGTGCGGCCAGTGGTACCCCAAAGTGGGCGCAGCGGTTTTCATAGGCCTTGACCGTGTCTCCACTGCGCAGCAGCAGGTAGCGAAAGGGTTTGTGGGTCAGCGCATCGGGTGCGGGCAGCTCCCCCATGGTGGCGCTGCCGTCGGCCAGCGCGTCCAGCCGGCCCAGCACCGTGCCGGCGGCGGGCGTGTGGTGTGTGAGGGGCGATGGGGTGTCCATGGTGCAATGGTATCGGGTGGTGGTGGGTGCAGCGCCTCAGAACTTGCGCGCCCGCCCCAGCCGCGCGGCCAGCGCAAACACCAGCACCGGCAGCAGCCACTGCAGCCAGGCGTAGGCCGCCGTGAGTGAACGCTGGCCGCTTGCGGCCAGGTTCACGGCCTCGGTGGTCACCGTGGCAAAGCGGCCCGCGCCGACGTAGAGCGTGGGCAGGTACTGCGCCACGCTGACCGCAAAGCCAATGGCCACACTGGCCGCCAGGGCACTGCGCAAGAGGGGCCACTTCACGCGCAGCAGAAAGTGCCAGCGCCCATGGCCTAGTGAGGCCGCCACCTGGCGCAGTCGCGGGTCAAACCCCTGGTACGGCCCCTGCAGCGCAATCAGCACGTAGGGCAGTGTCGCTAGCGTATGGGCCAGCCACAGTCCGGTGGCCGTCGTATCCAGTCCCCACGTCAGGCTGAGCCGGTGCAGGCCCACCACCCACAGCACGGCGGGCAGCACCAGCGGCAGCATGAGCAGGGGGCGTGCAAGCCGTTGCCAGCGTCCGGGTGCCCACTCCAGCCAGGCCACCGTCCACAGCAGTGCCGCCACGCTGCTGGCCAGCGCCAGCCATACCGTGGTCCACAGCGTGGTGGTGCTCTGCAGCACATTGCGCCACGCGGCCCAGGTCCAGCTGTCGGGCAGCAGTTGCGGGAAGGGCCAGCCGCCAACCACGCTGCCCAGCAGCAGCGCCAGCATCACCGCGCCGTAGGCCAGTACCAGCGCGGCCAGTAGCCAAGGCATGCGCCTGGTGGCCCGCGCCGCTGTTCCCACCGTGGGCTGGGCACCGCCTGTCCACCGCTGGCGCCACAGCGGTGCGCGGTGCAGGCTCCAGGCCAGCGCCGCGCACAAGGCCAGTGTGGCTGCCAGCAGCCAGGCTGCCGCCGCGCCTTGTGCATTCTTTGCGGAGTCTGCGTCCTGCAGCCACTGCCAGGCCAGTACCGCCAGCGTGGGGGGCGAGCCGGGGCCGATGATGAGTGCCACATCCACCACGGCTAGGCTGTAGGCCAGCACCGCCAGCAGGGGCGCTGCCAGCCGTGGCAGCAACTGCGGCCAGCCCACGCGCCACCAGGCGGCACGCGCGCTGTAGCCCAGGGTGTGGGCCAGGCGCAGCTCCTGCTGCAGGCGGCGCGCCACATCAGGCCGCTGCAGGTGCGCCAGTGCAGCCCACAGTAAAAATGGAATCTCCTTGCACACCAGCACGACGATCAGGCCCAGGCCCCAGGGGTCTTGCGTGGTGGGCCAGGGCGGGGGCGCGCTGAGCCCGGTGGCCCAGGGCGAGACAATGCGCAGCAGCCAGCCGCTGGGCGCCAGCAGCGTGACCAGGCCGATGGCAAAGGCCGCGTGGGGCACGGCGAGCAAGGGCGAGAGCAGGCGCGTGAGCCGGTTGCTGTGTGCCACGCTGTGCAGTTGGCCCACCGTGGCCGCCAATATTCCTGCCGTGGCTGCGGTGGCCAGCAGCGTGGCGGCCAGGCCAGTCCACACACTGGCGGCCAGCGCCGCCCCGGTGTGCGGGGCCTGTGCCAGTGCGACCCAGGCCCCGGCGTCCAGCCCGGCGGCGACAGCGCCCCACAGGCTCCAGGCCAGCGGCAACAGCGCCGCTGCCAGCAGCGCGAGTGCGGCCGGGTGGCTGTGGGGCGGGTGGGGGAGCTGCATGGGCGAATAATAATCAAATAGGCCTCTAGCCCCCGTGGAATATGCGCAAGAAGCTACCAAAAATATAGCAACTAACGCGGGCTAGGGCGTTGCCACATGGTAGTTGGCACGGAACGTCCGCGGCGTCATACCCTTGCGTTGCAAAAACTGGCGGTTGAAATGCGCCAGCGTGCTGTAGCCCACGTCACTGGCGATCACGTTGATGGGCAGCGGGGTGTTGATCAGCAGCTGGCAGGCCTGGCCGATGCGCAGCTGGGCCACATAGTCCAGCACCGTCATGCCGGTGTGGCGTTTGAAGAAGCGGTGAAAGGCACCGACCGACATGGCCACCTCCTGCGCCAGCGCGGAGGCCGACACCGTGTCCGCTGGCTGGGCATGCAGGCGGTGCAATATCTTGCCGATGCGTGCACCCACCTTGTCGCCGGCGGGCGTGTAGGCATGGGTGGCCAGCGGCCGGGCCGCCGTGTCCTTGGCCAGTAGCGTGAGGATATGCAGCAGCGCGGGCAGCCGCAGCGCCGGCTCTTGCGCCTGCAGCGCGAGGATCAGCGGCTCTACCTGTGCACGCGCCGTGTCCGAGAACTTGAGTCCGCGCCCGGCTTGGGCGGACAGCGCCTGCAGTGCCGCCAGTTCAGGCCAGCTGGCCAGGGCGCGCTCCAGCCAGTCGGTGGTGAACCACATCACCACGGCCAGCATGGGCTGGCTGGCATCGGGCCGCTCGGTGGCGGCCCAGGTGTGGGGCTGGTTGGGGCCGGTCAGCACCAAGTCGCCGGAGGCAAAGTCTTCCAGGCTGTCGCCCACATAGCGCTGGCCCTGCGCGTTCAGGGTCAGCGTCAGCTCGAACTCGGGGTGGTAGTGCCACAGAAACGGCAGTTCCGGCAGCTCGCGCCACAGCAGGCTCCAGGACTCGCCCACCGGCACGGTGACCTGTTCAAACTGTGGTTTCATGACCTTCGGTAGGATGATTTGGTCAGAATCGTACCAGTATCCGGCAGTCCGCAGGTACCGCCAAAGCGCGCGTGTTTCCACAATTCCCTACATCCCAACCAAGCAAAAACTGCAGGAGACCCCCATGAACGACCGCTACCGCTACGGCGACCAACGCCCGGGCAACCCCACCCTCTCGTACACCGCCAACGAACAGCTGCGCGACATTCGAAAGCAGCTGCCACTGCGCGTGCTGTCCGAGGCCGACTTTGCCCACTGGCAAACCTATGGCTATGTGGTGATCAAACAGGCCATTTCGCCCGAGCAGGTGAAGACCAGCACCGACTTTCTGTGGGCGTTTCAGGACTGGAACCCGAACGACCCCAGCACCTGGAACCAGATCGAGCGGCGTGGCCACGAGATGAAAGAGCTCAACGGCTCGGGCATGGTGGAAACCTACCAGCACCAGACCCTGTGGGACAACCGGCAGACACCGCGCGTGTACGACGCGTTTGTCGACATCTGGGACCGTGAAGACCTGTGGGTCAGCATCGACCGCGCCAACCTCAATACGCCCAACCGCGGCGCGCGCCAGTTCACCGGCTTCATCCACTGGGACGCTGACACCACGCTGGACCCGCTGCCCGTCAATGTGCAGGGCGTGCTGGCACTGTCAGACACCAGCCCGCAGAGTGGCGGCTTCCAGTGCATCCCCGAGCTGTTCAAAAACTTCACGGAGTGGCGCAAGACCGCACCCGCCGACCGCAACCCCTGGCGCCCTGATGTGGACAGCCTGCCCTGGCCGGTGCAGTTCATCTCTATGCAAGCGGGCGACCTGCTGATCTTCAACAGCCTGCTGGCCCACGGCATCCGCCCCAACACCAGCGACCATTTGGTGCGCGCCGCACAGTACATCGCCTTCACCCCCGCCAACGAGGGGGACGCCATGCTGCGCGATGCACGAGTCACGTCCTGGCGCGAGCGCGAAGCTCCGCAGGGCTATGCCTTTCCGGGTGACCCGCGCGAGTGGGAAAAGAAGAAGTACCCCACGGCCACGCTCACCCCGCTGGGTGAACGCATCCTGGGGCTGGCCGACTGGGCCTGAGCCCGGGCCTTACTTGGGCGCGTGGGTGGTGCGCAGGTAGGGCAGCTTGATATCGAGGTTGCCGTACTTTTCGCGGGCCTGGTCGTCATTGAGCGACAGGGCAACGATCACATCCTGGCCGACCGCCCAGTTGGCCGGCGTGGCCAGTGGCACGTTGAAGGTGAGTTGCAAGGCATCCAGCGCGCGCAGCACTTCTGCAAAGTTGCGGCCCACCGACATGGGGTAGGTCATAGAGAGCTTGAGTTTCTTGTCCGGTCCGATGATGAAGACCGAGCGCACGGTGGCCGTGTCGGCCGCGGTGCGGCCATCGGGCAGATAAGCCTCGGCGGGCAGCATGTCAAACAACTTGGACACGGCCAGTCCTTCATCCGCAATGATGGGAAAGCCGGCCTTGGTGCTGGCGAATTTCTCGATGTCGCCTTTCCACTTTTTGTGGGCTTCCACGCCGTCCACGGACACACCAATCACCTTGGTGCCGCGCTTGGCCCACTCGTCGGCCAACTGGGCCACGGCACCAAACTCGGTGGTGCACACGGGGGTGAAGTCTTTGGGGTGGGAAAACAGAATCGCCCAACCGGAGCCAATCCATTCGTGGAATGTGATGGGACCCTGGTCGGTATCGGCCGTGAAGTTGGGGACGAGATCGTTGATGCGCAGAGCCATGGTTTTCCTCCGGTTGATAAGGGAGAGGCAGTTTGCCAGAAGTTCGCCGGGCATGCCGCTGGCAGGGTCAGGTGATTTTGAAGACCGTGAGCACTTTCTTGCCCCCCGCCTTTTCCTCATAGGCCGACCATTGCTTGATGCCCTTGACCAGCACGGTGTTGCTGACGTCCTTGACGGGCTGTTTGGCCTTGAGCTTGGCGGTGACCCAGTCCTGCACATGGGGCAGCGTGGGGCCGTGCTGTCCGGTGGGGATGAGCAGGGATTTTCCGGCAACGGTGCCGGCGGTGGTGACCTGGATTTCGGTGGCGGGCATAGGGGTCTTTCAGGGGTTGGCGGCCCGGCAGCGCTGGATGTCGCAGGCCGTGGGCAGTGCAGATCGGTACTCTACGCCCGGTGGTCGGGCTTGGCCGCCGCGGATGCTGCACTGCTCGCCCTGTGCATTGTTGTAGTACGAGCTCACGTCCACACAGCGCCGGGAATGCGCCACCACGCCAAACAGGTGGCCCATCTCATGCGAGATCACCATCTGCAAGGTCTCGCGCGCGTCGTGCGCCGGGTTGCGGGTGTTGAGCAGCTGAAACGCCGAAGGCCCCAGGGCGATGGTTTTCAGACCCAGGTTGGCCAGGCCAAAGTTGTGCTGGCTGCCTGCTTCACTCCAGTGCACGCGGATGGCATTGGGCGGCACGGGCTCCCCCGGCGGCACCAGCAGCACCTTGGCCGGAATGCCGCACGCGGACCATGCGGTGGCGGCACGCTCCAGGGTGGCCAGCACCAGGGATTCCGGAAACCACGAAGGGGCTTGCGCGTGGCTGTACGCAAACACCAGCGGCGTGGCGACTGCCGGACGGTCTGCGGCATCGCCCCAGGTGGCTACTTCGCCGGGGCGGCACTCGGCAATTTCCTGCGCCCGCAGCGCGTCCCACGGCGCGCCCCATGCGCCCCGTGCCACTAGCAGCCAGGCCAGTGCAGCAAGGTGATACCAGCGCGCGCGGTGGAGGTCCATACCCGGTTACAGCGGAGGGGCTTGGTACAGCAGCACTTTGAGCGCGCGCTCGGGTGATGCGTCGGCAAATGTGGCCGGGTTGGGCAGGCGCTGCACAAAGCGCAGTGTGGGCGCCTGTTCTTGCAGGTGGGTTTGCAGGAAGGCCGTGTCCAGTTCAGGTGCATTCAGGCACACCAGCGCATGGCCTTCGGGCGCCAGCAGCTCGGGCAGGCGGCGCACCAGGCGGGCGTAATCCTTGGTGGCCACAAAGCTGCCCTTTTGGTAGCTGGGTGGGTCCACGATGACCAGGTCGTACGGCCCGCCACGCGTGATCTTGCCCCAGGTCTTGAAGATGTCGTGCGCCAGGAAGCTGGCGCCAGTGTTGAAGCCGTTGAGCCGGTGGTTTTGCTGGCCAATGGCGAGCGCGCCCTGGCCCATGTCCACATTGACCACCTGCTTGGCGCCCGCCTGTAGCGCCACCACCGAGAACGCACAGGTGTAGGCAAACAGGTTGAGCACCTTGAACGCATACGTCTTGGGATGCGCGGCCACATGCTGGCGCACCCAGCGCCGGCCCTCGGCCATGTCCAGAAACAGGCCATGGTTTTGCCCACGCAGCACGTACACCTTGTACAGCGTGCCGGCTTCAGAAACCACATGCGGGTCGGGCACAGCGCCGGCCATCAGCCGGGTATCCGTCTGGCCTTCGGCCCGGCATTGGAACACCCAGTTCAGCGCTTGTCCGGGCGCTCTCTGAGCCCAACGTGCGGCCAGCGCGGTGCCAATGGTGGCAAGTGCGGCGTCGTCCACCGGCTGAAAACTGGTGAGCACCAGCACCGGTGGGTAGGCATCCAGCGTCCAGTGTTCGCAGCCGGGGTGCAGGCCACCACGGCCGTGGAAGATACGCTGGGCGTCAGCGGGCAGGTCCATCGTGGCGATGGTGTCGAGCAAGGCTTGCAAGGGGTGAGCGGGGTAGACAGTGGGAAGGCAGTGAGTGTAGGTGGAGTGCTACGTTGGACAGTGCATAGACTGCGGGGAGGCGACGCGCGATGTGGCTTCATTGAACATTCCGCTGAACAAGCTCATAGATCTCGCGGTCACGCTTGGGTGAAGGTGGTGGCGATGCTTGCAGATGTCCCTATTTGCTAATTACTAGATCTTGTTTTTATCTCGGACTTTGGTAGCTGTACGTACTTCCTCATTCCGTCGAATTTTTCATCGTAAACCAGGACGTTGTCCTCCTGTTCAGGCTGGAGAATTCGCAAGCTGTCGTACTTGGTTTCCACTTTCTCCTCCGTATTCATAAATACCTTGTGATCCCACCGCTCCTCCGGATCGGGATACACAGTTTCAAGGATGACCTTGCCTTGAAAAACTTCGTTAAATGCGATGTAGTACTCCGGATGAAGGGAGGGATCATTTTTCCTAAGAAAAACCAGAAGGATGTAGGTGTCGTTCAGTTCTTCTCGCGTGTTCTTGAGCAGAATTGCGAATTCTTTTTTATCTTGCCCGCTGAAATTTCCTGCTCGTAACAGGCTTGAGTATTTGAGATTTCCGGATTTCATGAACCGATAATTCGTTCCTTCGTCGGATAAGTAAAACTCAACGAGTTTCTTTTTGACGCCATACGGCAATTCCTTGAGATAAAACGTATCAAAGTTGTGACCATATTTTCTGCTGAAGTCTTCTGCCGAGACCAGGTAGTTGTCGTTAAGTAGGGTGGGCAGCAGCGTGGGGTATTCAACAGCGCCCTTCATGGCGAGTTTCAAATACGCTATCCAGTTTTCCTGACCAAGCTTCGGCGAATACTTTTCCAGATCCTGAGGCGTATTCGTTTCAATCACGGAGTACCCGGAGTGCTTTTTGCCTTTGTCGTCTGTGCAGGTAACGCAGTAAATGGTTTCACCAAAACTGAGGGCGTAAAGTTTTTCAGGAAGCTGGTCGTACTCTTTTTTGTAGCTTGCATTCAGAAGCTTGCCCTTGGTGATATGACCTGTATCACCGGTAAAGATGGCCATTGTTTTTGACTCGGCGACGGCACTTGCCGCCGTATCTCCTTGCGGACTCACTAACTGCGCATTCACTAACGCTGCGAATCTATCGCTTTCGTGCGTAAAGTCGTAGACGTAGTATTTGAAATATTGAAAATCGTTTTTGGCAAAGAAACAAACGAGCACAAACACAAGCAATGCAAGCACTGCCAAAGTCTTTTTGGTCTTGGACAAAGTGGAAAAATTCATGGGCCAGATGGGTGTACGTGTTTAAACAACAGGCGAACAATGTCTGCAAGTTGAAGGGCCGGTATCGTGAAACGCAGTCAAGAACCGACCCGGACAGTCGAAGTATCACTGATAAAGATGTGACAGACGGGAAAGGCGAGTGGCTTCCATCATGTGCGCCTCGTCCATAATTCCCAATCCAACATTCGGAGAATTTATGAAATTTTTGACTTTGGCTTCGGTGGCTGCGGGTTTGGCCTTTTCAGCGCAATTTGCCCACGCGGAAGACACGGAAAGCTGCGACAAGTTCAAGACCAGCTATGACAAAACCTATTGCGTCGCCAAGTTGTTTTTAGAATCCGACAAAGAGCTGAATGCTGTGTACACCGAGCTGCGCAAACCGCTCAAAGACAATGTCAAACAGCAACTGACTGCGACACAACGCGACTGGATCAAATACCGGGATGCGTCTTGCGAGCGCTCTGGCTCCATCGACGTCAGTTGCAACTACAAACTCAACCGTGAGCGCGCCGAATACCTGCGCGACCGTGCCCGCGAGTGCAAAACCGGCACGTGCAACGACACCGCTATCGCCAAAAAATCGTGGGAATGAGCCGCTTGAACGAATAGACGGAAACACATGTTGCCGCGCTATTTGCAAGCACGCAGCGCACAGGCCTTTTTGTGTCTGTGCGCTTTTTTCATAGGCGCCGCACCCTGTGATGCAGCGGAAGTACCGCGCACCGCAGACAAACCATTCGTCATCGTCATAGACCCCGGCCACACCCCCAAGCAACCCGGTGCTTTGGGCGTCAAGGGTATCCACGAAGTCACCTACAACGATGCACTGAGCGCAAAACTGGCCAAGGCTTTACAAGGCCCCGGCGTGCAAGTGGTGCTTACGCGCGCGCCCTCAGAAGAAATCAGCCTGGACGGACGCGCCGAATTGGCAAATGTCCGACAGGCAGATTTATTTTTGGCACTGCACCACGACTCGGCGCAACTGAAATACCTGACCAAGACCGAAATCAACGGCACGCCCGCATACCAGACCGTTCGGCCGATTGCCGGCTATTCGATCTTTGTGTCCCAACTCAATCCCAGGTTTGCGCAAAGCCAGCAGTTTGCCAAGCTACTGGGGCAGGAATTGCTCGCGCTGGGTCGCCATCCCACGCTGCACCACGCCGAACCTATTGCAGGTGAAAACCGCGAACTGCTCGATGCCAAATTGGGCATTTACAAATTTGACGAGCTATTGGTTTTGCGAAAAACCACGGTGCCCGCGGTGTTACTGGAGGTAGGTGTGATCGTGGACGCGGAGGACGAAAAGTACGTCGCCGACAACGCCAAGCAAGACGCCATCGTGCAGGCGATTGTGGCCGCCGCCGAAAGATTCCAGCACTGACGTTCCTGCTCAAACGCCGCATTGCCTTCTAGCCCATATGCAGACTGGGCTTGCGGCTACAAATTAATAGTTGTAAGGCCACCGGTCCGACTTGAGCTTGCAAGGGGGTAAACAGTGGCTGTGAGTGTCGGTGGCGTGCCCGCGCGCTGTGTTGGACAGAACACAGACCGTGAGGGCCGGGCGACGCACGATGGAGCTTCACTGATCAACCCTTCATAGGGGATTCTCACGGAACAGGAGTGAAGCATGAAAATTGATCCCCAAACCGCGCCAGATTTGCAGAAGATTCGCGACCTGATTGAAGGCATGCATATTGCCATGCTCACCAGCATTGATGCGGATGACCGGCTGGTAAGCCGCCCCATGTCTGTTCTGAAGATGGACAGCGAGGGCGTGTTCTGGCTCTTTGCCGACACGAACTCCACCACGGTGAATGAGCTGGATCGGGTGAATCTGAGCTTCTCCGATGAAGAGGACTCCACCTACGTGTCTATCGCCGGCCATGGCGAGGTGAGCGAAGACCGCTCGCTGGTGCATGCGTTGTGGTCGCCGCTCATGAAGCCCTGGTTTCCGGACGGAGAGAAATCCCCCAACCTTGCGTTGCTGAAGATCCAGGCGCAGACGGCCGAATACTGGGATTCTGGCCACAGCAAGATGGTGCGCCTGTTCGCAATGGCGGCCTCCGTCGTTGCCAGCAAACCCATAGGCATGGGCGAACACGGAACTATCGACCTGCTCGAAAGCCCCTGAGACCGTGCGGCGCAGTTCGCGCCGGTCAGGCCTACAGGGCTTGTTCCAGCTGCGCCTTGTTCATGCGGGAGCGTCCCTTGATGCCGCGTTGGCGTGCTTCATTGCGAAGCTGCTGCACCGTCCGCCCACCGGCGCCTCGGTGTGAGCGCAAGCCCCCGCGCCGCGAAGAAGACATGTCGTTGACGGACGAGGGACTGGCCTCAATTGATTCGCCATGTTGGGCGCGCTCCTTGTTGACCACGCGCGCAGCGATTTCCTTGGCCAAAGGTACCGGTTTGCCACGGGCCAACAGGCTTTCCTTGACGTGCAAGTATTGACGTTCGCGTTTGGCGCTCCAGGTAGATTTGGGCATGAGGGCTCCTCCAGGGTGTCAGTGGTGCCATTGGATCTGGGCAAACGCGTCTTGTTGGTGCGCAGCCGCACGCTGTCGCCAAGCCCGTGACCCTGTTGGCAGGTAGGATGCGAGGCCTCAACACGAAAGAGAGCCAATGTTCAAGATTTACTGGACCGACGAAGCGCAGCAGGTGCATGGGCAGGAGACCACGGAGCTCGTCCAGGCGCTCCAGATCACCAAAGAAAAGCGCGATGCCGGCCACAGCTTTGTGACGATGGTCAGCGAAAACCCGCAGCACGCCGGTAAGCCCGGTGTGGACACCATCGTCGACGGGAAGACGCCCGATGGGCAGGACTACGATTGGTCCAAGGCCGGGCGCGCGGGTCGGCCACGCAAGAACGACCGCATCATCACCAACAAGGACCGCTGAGCGCTGGGGGCTGTCAGGTCGATGGCGTGGACCCCTGGCTCACTGCATCCCCGTCACCCGCCTTCAACGCCCAGAAGGACAGCGACGAGACGATGGTGATGGCACCCAGCGTCAGGAACGCGTGGTGCAATGCGCCAGTTACCGCCAGCCTGTCAGTTTGCGGTACGTTACCCAGGTACCACCCTGTCACCAGGGAGCCGCAGGCCAAGCCAAAGCTCATGGAAAGTTGTTGCATGGAACTGCCAATGGTGCTGGCCATGCTGGAGTCCTTGGCCTCGATGTCGGCATAGGCCATGGAGTTCATGCTGGTGAATTGCAGGGAATTGAAGAAGCCCTGGGCCAAACCCAGACAGGCAATCAGCCACAGCGGCGTACTGGCCGCGACCCCTGAAAACATGGACACGGTGAGGCCAATACATACCGTGTTGACGATGAGCACCTGGCGGTAGCCAAAGCGCGCCAGCACTTTGGACGCCACGAGCTTCATGCCCATGGCCGCCACCGCCGCAGGCATCATCAAAAGACCCGATTCCCAGGCGGATAGGCCCAGACCCACCTGGTACAGCAGGGGCAACAAGAACGGCATGCCTCCCAGGCCGAGCCGGGTCACAAACCCACCAAGCACGGAGATCCGGAAGGTGCGCACCCTGAATAGCGTGAGGCGCAGCAGCGGGAACTTGGTGTGCCCCGCATGAAAACCATAGCCCAACAACAGGACAACCGAAATCACCACCAGCAAAGACGCCGTGGCGCCGTCAATTTGGTGTTCGCCAAACACCTCCAGCACCCAGGACAACAGTGCGGTCCCCGAGCTGAAGAGCAGCAGGCCGATAACGTCTAGCGATCCGCGGTGGGGGTCACGGTAGTCCGGCATGTAGCGATGGATCAACCACAACGCAACCAGACCGACGGGGACATTGACAAAGAAGATGTCCCGCCAGGACAGCCAGTGAACTATGAGTCCGCCAATGGTGGGGCCGAGCAGTGGTCCGATCAAGGCGGGTATCACCACAAAATTCATCGCCACCAGAAGTTCGGACTTGGCAAAGGTGCGAATGATGGTGAGCCGTCCTACGGGCATCATCATGGCGGCACCAATGCCCTGCAGAATGCGTGCCGCGATCAGCATCGGAACGTTCACCGACAGGCCACACAGAATCGAGGACACGGTGAAGATGGCCACCGCCCAAGCAAACACTTTGCGGGTTCCGAATTTGTCTGCCATCCATCCGCTGATGGGAATGCCCACCGCCAAGCTCAGTATGTAGCTCGCTACCACCCCCTTGAGGCTGAGTGGCGACACATTCAGGCTCGCTGCCATGGCCGGCACCGCCGTGTTGACGATGGTGGAGTCCAGTTGCTCCATGAAGAGCGTAGTGGCTACCACCCATGGCAGGTAGCGTTTGACGGTAGCAGTGTCCATGTAGCTCTTTGCAGGTTTTGACGGGGGGCCGTTCGAGAATACACCCGGGCGAATAGCCGTGTCGTGCCGGGAATATCATCCCTGCATGTCCAGATCCGAGCGTCTTCTGAGCCTTTTGCTGGTCCCGCGTCGCCATTGCGTCGCCCCTGAAGTGCGCACGGAAATCGTGATGCCCGCGACGGTCATGCCCTGGGGCAACCGCTCGCTACTTTTGCGGGACCCGGATGGAAGCCGGGTGAACGTCTTTGCCATGCCTGTGCCCGCCACCCCCTGACCACCGTGCGCGAGCGCACGGACGAACGCCCCCCGTCTGGATAGCATCCCGCCATGGAAATGGTACGTCCGCAGGACACAGCATCCGGGCACCGGCAGCCCCTGACACACCGCATCGGCCAGTGCCAGTGCGGGTATCCAGTCTTTTTTCGCAACCATCTGTGTTTGCACTGCGGCAGGGCGCTGGGTTATGAGCCTGACACGGCCACCATCCTGTCATTGGAGGCGCTGGACGAGGTGGGCAACTGGCGTGCCGTTGCCGCGTCTGCAGAGACTGGTGACTACCGCCGCTGTGCCAACTTCAGCCTGGCACCGCAGTGCAACTGGCTTATCCCGGTGTCGCAGGGGACGCAGCAGACGTTGTGCCGGTGCTGCCGACTCAACCGCATGGTTCCGGACCAGAGCGTTGCGGAGAACGTGCCGCTGTGGCACGCGGTAGAGGTTGCCAAGCGCAGGCTGGTTTCGTCATTGATTGCCTTGGGCCTGCCGGTGGCCTCCCGCATTGATGAGGACCCCGCAAGGGGACTCGCGTTCGACCTCCTGGTCGACGCGGTACCTCTGCCGGTGACCACGGGCCACCGGGACGGCATCATCACCGTCAACGTCAATGAGGCGGACGATGCGGCGCGCGAAGCCATCCGGTCTGCCATGCATGAGCCGTACCGCACTGTGCTCGGGCATGTGCGGCATGAGTCGGGCCACTATTACTGGAGTCGCCTGCTGGAGGGAAGCCTGTGGCACGAGCCCTTTCGTGCGCTATTTGGCGACGAGCAGCAGGACTACGCAGCGGCGCTGCAACAGCACTATGCGAATGGCCCCGACCCCGCCTGGGCGGACAACAGTGTCAGCGCCTACGCCAGTTCCCATCCGTGGGAAGACTGGGCCGAAACCTGGGCGCACTACCTGCACATGGTGGATACCCTGGATACCGCCGTGGGCGCCGGCATGGCGCACGATCAGGTGGATCTGTTGAAAGACCCGTTCGAAACGGATGTGCTGTACCGCTTGGCTGGCGAGGATGACGCGGTGGATACGGAGTTTCTGGCGTTCTTCAACGCATGGGTCGGGTTGACCAGCGTACTCAACGAGTTTTCGCTGGGCATGGGGCTGCCCGACTTCTATCCCTTTGTGCTCAGCAAGTCTGCCATCACCAAATTGCATTTTGTGCACCGGTTTATCCGGGCGTTTGGCGAGTCTCCTGTCCCATGAACGCGCGATCTACCCGTGCTGGTGCGCGCCGTGAGCGGCTCGAAGGTTACGTTTTTTCACACTTGATGCTGCGCAGATGGCCCCGTGTGTGCGTGTGCGCACCGAAGCGCCAAGCCCGCTGCGGCATTCTTGGGATTCCGCTGCATGCCGAGCCCATTCACTTGGTCTTGACCATGCATTTTCAATCTGACTGAGGGCACACCATGTCAATTTCTACATCTCCCCGCACTTTTTCCCCCTACGGCAATCTCTTGCGCCCCGCCTTGGCTGCGGTGGCACTCATGGCTTGTGCAGCCGTGGCTTATGCCGCCACCAACGAGCCGACCACCACCACGGAGAAGATCGAAAAAGCTGAGACCAAGGTCGAGAAGGCCGTTTCCGATAGCTGGATCACCACCAAGGTCAAATCCGAAATACTGGCGAACAGCGCCGCCAAGGCGTTCAAGGTCAGCGTCACCACCAAGAGCGGTGTCGTATCGCTGAAGGGCACATTGCCCACGCAAGATGCGGCAGATCTGGTGCAGAAGATCGCAGAGGGTGTGCAGGGCGTCCACAGTGTGGATGTATCCGGTCTCTCCGTAAAAACTGCCAGCTAAACCAGTGATGGACATTGCAGCGGTGCGCAGCCGCTGCGGGTCCGTTATGTGGGCGCTTTACAAAGGTTTACCAAGACGGGGTAAACCGGGGCGAGGCCCTTGGGGTTAAGGGTGCATGGCAATATCGCCATGCATCGAAAAGTCTCTATGTTGAAACAATCTCTCATCGCTACTGCCTTGGTCATCTCTGCGTTGGGTGCTTCCGCACAAGCGCCAGCTGCAAAACCTGCAGCACCTGCAGCAACAGCTGCTGCCGCAACCCCTGCGGCCACCAAGACACCAGATGCGACGAAAGAGACACCGGTAGCCGCACCCAAGGCCAGTGCAGACGCCAAGGCGGCCAAGCTGGAAGAGGCCAAAGCCAAGCGTGAAGCCAAGAAGGCTGAACGCGCAGCCAAGAAAGCCAAACGTGCTGAAGCCCAGGCTGCCAAAGCTGCCGCTCCAGCGCCTGCCAAACAGTAATCCGACACCCGCGCGCTCCCGTAGCGCCGGTTCAAGAGGCCATCCTTTGGATGGCCTCTTTTTTATGGGATATCGCAACTGCTACAGTCCCCCAGACGACAGAGGGTTCCCCATTGGCATCTCCCATTCCACCTCCCGTGATACGAACCATTGCCTGGCTGGGCTACGGCGGTTTGCTGCCCTTTGTGCTGTTGACTGTTGCAACAGCGGTGGACAAAAACAATGTGGTCTTCTGGAGCCAGGGGCTGTTTTCTTACGGTTCGGTCATCCTCACATTTGTGGGGGCGTTGCACTGGGGCTTTGCATTGGCGATACCCGGTATCCCTGACAAGCAACGGGACGCTGTCCTGATCTGGAGCGTGGTCCCTGCTCTGGTGGCGTGGGTGGCGCTGATGTTTGACGGTGTGGCCACCGGCTATGTACTGATCCTCGGATTTGCAACGCACTATTGGCAGGACACGCGGCTGCACAATGACGGATTTTTGCCGCCCTGGTACTTGCCTCTGCGATTTCAAATCACTGTGGTTGCATGCGTGTGTATGGCGCTGGGCACTTATTGGGGACGTTGAAATGGATGGTCAAAATACCGATGCACCGAAAGACATCACGCCACGGTTTGGCCGATTGCTCGTTGCCTGCGCGCTCTCCGTGCTTTTCTGTGGTGTGCTGGTGTATTTCATGAGCGACATGTTTTCAAACTGCTGTGATCTCTCATGGCTGGATCGGCTAGGCCATTGAGTAGACCGGTCCACCATGCGCCGCTTCGAATTCGGACTCAGCATTTCGGCCCAGGACTATCTCCAGTACTACCGGGGTGAAGTGAGAAATGTCCTGGCCAGATGCCAAGATGGCCGCACCATCCAGTTCCCCGCCACGCTGCTCACGCCATTTGTGACGGGCCGGGGTATCCATGGCAGCTTTGTGTTGACGTGTGACGACGAAGGCAAAGGGTCACGGCTCTTGCGCCAGTAGCTACTAAAAAAGTAGCAAGCTAAAACTGCTGTACGGCCCCCGCCCAGGCCAGTCCGGCGGCCACGCCACCAAAGCGGTTGCCTTCCACCAGCGAGGCCTGCGGCATGGCCTGGCGCAGCGCTTCGATCAGCGTGCGCAGTGCGGATGAGCCGCCCGTCAGGTACACCGCATCCACGCCCTGCAGGCCCGCGGCGGCCACGCAGTCTTGCGCGCATCGCACCACTTGGGCGATGGACGTGTGCAGGGCCAGCTCCATGCTGTGCGCATCGATGGTGAGGGTGAGCGTGTGGTCCAGAAAGGCCAGGTCCACCAAGGCGCTGTCCCCGCTGATGGAGCAGGCGATCTTGGCCGCCTCCACGCCCGCCAGCATGCGGTGGCCATGCTGTTCTTCCAGCGCGTCCATCAGGCGGCGGTGCAGGGTCTGGTCGGTGTAGTCGGTCCACAGCTCTTTGGCAAAGTGCAGTGCCTTGCGCGTGTAGGCCTGGTGGATCAGGTGCCAGGTGCTCAGGTCGAAGAACACGCTGTTGGGCACAATGCGCCCGCCCGTGCCCACGTGCTTGTAGCCCAGGTGGGGCATCACGGTGCCCAGGTCAAGTAAGCGGTCAAAGTCGGTACCGCCGATGTGCACGCCCGTGGTGGCCAGGATGTCGGCGCTGCGGTCGCTCTGCGTGCTGCGTACGGGGTTGAGGCGGATGACGGTGAAGTCCGATGTGCCGCCGCCAATGTCCACCACCAGCGCCGTGGTTTCCTGCACCACGCGCTGCTCATAGTCCAGCGCCGCGGCAATGGGCTCCATCTGGTAGGCGATGTGGGTGAAGCCAGCTTCCAGCGCAGCGCGGCCCAGGGTCTCTTGTGCCAGCAGGTCGCGTTCGGCATCGTCGTCCACAAAGTGCACGGGGCGACCCAGCACGGCATGGGTCAGGGGCTGGCCCACATGGGCTTCACAGCGGCGTTTGAGTTCCTTGAAAAACAGCACCACGATGTCAAAGAAGCGGATGCTCTTGTCGCCTACGGCCGTGTATTCGTCCATCAGGCGGCTGCCCAGCAGGCTTTTCAGCGAGCGCAGCAGGCGGCCTTCGGTACCGTTCAGGTAGGCCTGCATGGCGGCGGCGCCGTAGAGCACGGTGTGTGTCTCGCTGGCAAAGAACAGGGCCGTGGGCATCTCGGCCCGGGTCCCGTCCAGCGGAATCACCTGCAGCACGCCGCTGGCGTCTATCAGTGCAGCGGCGGAGTTGGAGGTGCCGAAGTCAATGCCCAGAACGAGGGGGCGACTCTGCTCCCCGCTCACGCGGCGATGCCCAGCACCTGGGTGAGGAAGGCGGAGATGTCTGCAATCTCACGGGGGTGCACGCTGTGCGGCATGGGGTAGGTGTGCCACTGCACGGGGTGGCCCAGCTTGACCAGTGCGTCGCGCGACTCCTCGCCGCGCTGGATGACGACCACGGGGTCTTGGGTGCCATGCGCCATGAAGATGGGTGTGCGCGCGTTGGCCGCGTGGCGCTCCGACGGAAAGCGGTCTGCCAGCGGCAGGTAGCCAGACAAGGCCATCACACCGGCAATTTTGTGGGGCAGGCGCAAGGCCGTGTGCAGTGCCATGGCGCAGCCCTGGCTGAAGCCGGCCAGCACGATGCGCTCATACGGAATGCCGCGCACCACTTCGTTCTCGATCAAGGCGTTGATCGCCCATTCGGACTTCTGAATGCCGCGGTCGTCCTGTTTGCTCACCAGGTCCATGCCATACAGGTCGTACCAGGCAGGCATCACATAGCCGCCGTTGATGGTGATGGGAATGCTGGGTGCGTGGGGAAAGACGAAGCGGATGGGCTGGCAACTCGCCAGGTCCAGCTCGGGCACCAGACCCGCAAAGTCATTGCCATCGGCCCCCAGGCCGTGCAGCCAGATGACGGCGGCGGTGGGGTTGGGGGCGGATTCGAGTTCGATGCGGGGGAGGAGGGCGGTCATGGCGGGGTCAGGTCAACAATGCGGTGCGGGATAGGGATTGTCCGCGAAAGCAGGCCCGCGCCTACATCAGCGCTGGGGGCATCACCAGAATCAATTGTGGGTCTGCTACCTGGCCCGTGCCTTTGTGCACCCGAAAGTGCAGCTGATAGCCGTGGCCCAGCGCGGTGTTTGTGGCATCTTGCGGTGGCAGCATGTGGATTTGGTAGTGGGTTTCCGTCTCCACCACCTCGGCCCGGCCAGATGCCAGGTCTTGCGTGCCCAAGGGGAACCGGAAGCGCAGCACGGTGCCCGGCAAGGGCCGGTCCATGGGGGCTTCGATAGTCCCCGCCAGCTTCAGGGCGGTGTGCAGAAAATCCAGTTGTGCTGCAAATTGGGCATTGCCCGGGTAGAAGCCGCGCCGACTCGCAGGCACGGCGTCCGAGCGCCCACCATTCGCCAAGTTCGGGCGGTCGTAGATCGGTTCGGTCTGCACGACGCGGCCAGTGGCCGTCATCCAGATGCGATGGGCCATCACGTAGGCAGACTTCCATGGCACCAGGGTAGGGTACTCATCCACCGCCACGTCGATGCGGTACACCGCGTCCTGCCACTCAAAGTCTTCGATGGACACGCGCCAGCGTGCTGTATCCAGGGGGTTGCCAAAGGGGGCATAGAAACGCAGCACCTCGGCGACAGCCGCGTCATGGATGTTCTGGTGGTGCATGGGCTGCGCGGGCTTGGGGGCTTGGGCATGCGCCACGGGTAGCAAGACCGCCATGGCCAGGCCCAGCGTGGCGCGCCGCAGCACGGTCACTGGGGGGCGGCCAGCCAGCCCAGGCCATGCGCGTGCAGGCTTTGCACATACAGCCGGTCGTTGGTTTCGGTGACGGCAGTGGTTTCGGGGTAGGCCCCGCTGGGGTCTTGCAGGTCGGCCACCACCTTGCCATCTTCGGTGAACGCGATCACATGGCCGTAGGCCTTGGGGATAGGCCACAGTGCGCGCGGCAGGCGCAGCGTCAGGCTGCGCAGCCAGGGCTTTTGCGCCAGCTTGTCAATGGTGGGGTTGCGCGGTTTCGCCAGGCCCAGCCAGATCTTGCCGTTCAGGCCGCGCATCAGGTTGTCGGGGTAGCCCGGCAGGTTGTCCAGCAGCACGCTGGCTTGCGCGCTGGGCTCGTGGGCCAGTGTGCCCAAGTCCAGATTGTTCGCAGTGACAGCAATTTTCCAAACGCGGTATTTGCCGGTCTCGTTCACAAACAGGCTTTTTTCGTCCTGGCTCAGCGCCACACCGTTGGCAAAGCTGATGCCCTTGGCCACCACGCGCGTGGTCCGTGTGGCGGGGTCAAATTCGAGAATGCGGCCAGTGGCAGCCTGCTCCAGAATGTCCAGCACACTGGCCTCAAAGGTGCCGCCCCAGTCTTTGGGGGCAAAGCGGGCCGAGGCATCGCTGAGGTACATCTTGCCGCTCTTGGCCACCACCACGGCGTCCGCGTAGCGAATCGGGTCACCATTCACGTTCTCGCTCAGCAGCGTGATCCTGGCATCGGGCGCGATGGAGAGCAGCCCCCTCATGGCGTCCGCGGCAATCAGATTGCCCTTGGCATCAAAGTCAAAGCCCAGCACGCGTCCGCCGGTGTTGACAAACACCTGTTGGTCAGAGCCATCGGCGTTCATGCGCAGGATGTTGCCGCTGGCCACGGTGGTGTAGAGCTTGCCGTCCGGCCCGAACTGGATGTGTTCGGGGCCCACTTCACCCTTCAGGTCGATCATCTGCAGGTTGGCCAGCTTGGTGTTGACGGCATGCGGGCCCGTGTAGCCCGGTGCGTTAGGGGCATCCCACGCCAGCGGGGCAATCGGCACGGGCCAGACCAGCAGGTAGAGGGCGCCCAACGCCAGCAGGGCGACAACGCCCGGCATGGCTTTTTTCATGGCGTGTCTCCCGTTTTTTTATGTGCGCTCTGGGTGGCTTGCAGGTCGGCCAGCGCCGCGCTGAGCTGCGCATAGACCCCGCGCAATTCCGCGGACCGGGCGTTGAGCTGGGCTTCGTGTTCGGCGGTGGCGGTGTGCAAGGCGGCCACTTGCTGGGCCACCTGGGCCTCCAGCTGGGTGGTGCGCTGGTGCACGCCCAGCATCTGCTCCCGCCGTTGCAAGGCCTGGCGGGTCACACGGTCAAACCAGGGCTTCCAAAGTAGGGGCACCGGTGGCGCGCGCTTGATGTTGGGGCCGTCGGTCTGTTGCACATAGTCGGCCAGCTGCAACGCGGGCTGGGTGAAGCGCTGGCCCAGCCACAGGCAGCTGCCCGCCAGCGCCAGCAGGGCCACGATACCCAGGCCGATGAAGGGCAGCATCTGGGTCAAGGCCTGGCGGCTTATCAGGGCAGACGGGGCTTGCACCAGCAGCGCCCAGTCGGTGCCGCGCAGCGCAAATCGCAGCCAGCCGGTATCCGCCGTGTAGGGGCCTGCGGGCAATGCGTCCTGCGCCTTGGGATTGCTGCTGGCCAGCACACGGCCTTGCCCATCGACCACCCAGGCGTGGCCCAGCTGCAGCGGGTGCTGCACCAGCACATCGCTGAGCGTGCTGAGCGCCAGATCGGTGCCCACCACGCCCACATAGCCATTGCCGCTGTAGACCGGCGCCAGCACCGACACCACCGACACTTTTTTCAGCGGCTCGGTGTGTGGTGCCGTCCACACCAGTTCTTTTTGTGGGTTGCTGGCGGGGCCAGCGGTTTCCAGCGGCGTGGTGCCAGCGGCGTCCCACAGCACGCGCAGCGCGGCCCCCATGTCGGGCTTGCCGGTGGCCGTCAGCACCTCGTCACGCGACTGCGAGGGGAAGACCCAGCGCCATTGCTTTTGGGCGTCGTAAAAATAGCTCCACAGCAAGCCTTTGTGTTGGGCGTGTGCGGCGGTCACTTGCGCCAGGGCACCTAGGGGGCCGGTCAGGTCACGCCGGTAGTCGGCACCGGAGGACGGGTCCACATGCACCGCGCCCACGTCTTTCACCAGGTCTTGCGGCAACCGGTCCCAGGGCGCATCGCGCAGGGGGGCCAGGTTGCGCCGCTCCACGCGGTCGGCCAGGCTCGCATCGGCCAGCGCGGGCTGGCGCAGGTTGCGTTCGGTTGACTGGCGCATGGCCGCCACATGGGTGCGTGCCACGTCCAGGCTGGTGTTCAGCGCCAGCTGCAGTTGCTCGCCCTGGGTGCTCAGGCCCCACCACAGCGTGCTGCGCTGGCGCGCATACACACTCCAGCCAAAGGCCAGCATGGCCAGCGTGAGCACGGCCACGATGGCGGTGAGCGTAAGGGTGTGGCGCCGCTGCAGTTGCCGGGCCGAGGGAGCCGGCGGCTCCTGGAAAGGGACGGTATCGGACATGACCGCCATTGTGGGCTAAGCGCCGTAGCGCCGGGCCCATTCCTTCTCGATCGGTTCCACCCAGCTGCCGTGCGGTTCGGGGATGGCGGGGGCGCTCTTCTCCACTTGGCCGGGCAAGGGCTTGGCGGCAAAGCGCGCGCGTTCTGCGTTACTCAGCTTGTCCAGCGCCAGCACCGTCGGGTCGCCCCAGACGGCAATGTCGGCCTTGCGCGCCTGCGCCTCGGCGCTGAGCAGGAAGTTGGCAAACACCTGCGCGCCTTCCTTGGCAGATGCGTTCACGGGAATGGCGACAAAGTGCGTGTTGCCAATCGTGCCGCTATTGAATTGGTAGCTGGTCACGCTGGCAGGAAGCCGGTTGGCGGCGATTTCGTTGGCCGCATCGTTGGGGTTGAAGGTCAGTGCCAGCTGCAGTTCACCGTCAGCCAGCATCTGCCGCATGGCCTCGGCGTTTTGCGGAAACTGTTTGCCCGCACGCCACAGGTGGGGGTGCAACTGGTCCAGCGTGGCCCACAGCGGCGTCGTGGCCTTGGCAAATGACTCCATGGCCACCGGCTTGTAAAAGGTGCTGCGGTACTCGCTGCTGTCCACCAGCAGCTGTTTCAAAAACGTGGTGCCGTGAAAGTTGGGCGGGCGCGGGTAGGTCACGCGGCCGGGGTTGGCTTTGGCAAAGGCCAGCAGCTCGGCCAGGCTGCGCGGAGGCTTGGGCGTGCGCTTGCTGTCGGCCATGAAGGTCAGCTGGGCCATGCCCCAGGGCGCTTCCAGCCCTTCCGTGGGTTCTGAGAAGTCCAGGCGCGTGGTGGGCTTGCCGTGCACATCCACCAGCGCGTATGAAGGCAGGCCTTCCGCAAACGGGCCAAACAGCAGGCCCTCGCGTTTCATGGTCAGAAAGTTTTCCCCATTGATCCACACCAGGTCGACCGTGCCATTGGCCTTGCCCGCAGCCTTCTCGTTGCGCACGCGCTTCACCACATCGGCCGTGTCTGTCACCTTCACATGCTCCACCTTCACGCCAAAGCGCTTCTCCACCTCGCCGGCCGCCCATTGGATGTAGGCGTTGATGGTCTCGGCCCCACCCCAGGCATTGAAGTACACCGTCTGGCCCTTGGCCTTGGCTTCGATGGCGCTCCAGGCAGGGGTGGTTTGGGCGAAGGCGGGGGCCGCGAACGATGAAGTGGAAAGTGCCAGCAGGTGGCGGCGTGTGATGTTCATGGTTATGCCAACAAAGCCTGCGCAAACTCCCGCGCGTTGAAGGTCTCCAGCTCATCCAGCTTTTCACCCACGCCAATAAAGTACACGGGGATAGGCCGTTCGCGCGCGATGGCGGCCAGCACACCGCCCTTGGCGGTGCCGTCCAGCTTGGTGACGATCAGGCCCGTCAGGCCCAGCGCATCGTCAAAGGCCTTGACCTGGGCCACGGCGTTCTGGCCCGTGTTGCCGTCGATGACCAGCAGCACTTCGTGCGGGGCCGTGCCATCGGCTTTGGCGATCACGCGCTTGATTTTTTTGAGCTCTTCCATCAGGTGCAGCTGCGTGGGCAGGCGGCCTGCAGTGTCGATGAGGACCACATCTTTCTTGCGCGCCTTGCCGGCTGTCACCGCGTCAAAGCTCACGGCCGCGGGGTCGCCGCCTTCCTGGCTGACGATCTCCACCGTGTTGCGGTCGGCCCAGACGGTGAGCTGCTCGCGCGCCGCAGCACGGAAAGTGTCGGCCGCGGCCAGCAGCACGCTGGCGTTGCTGTCGGCCAGGTGCTTGGTGAGCTTGCCGATGCTGGTGGTCTTGCCCGCGCCGTTCACGCCGGCCACCATGATGACGGTGGGCTGCTGCTGCCCAATGACCAACGGCTTTTGCAGTGGCTGCAGCAGCTCGGTCAACTCGGCGATCAGGATGTTTTTGAGAGCGATGGGGTGCGTTACGCCACTGGCCTTCACCTTCTTGCGCAGCGCGTTGGTCAGGTGCTCGGTGGCGGCCACACCGGCATCGGCCATCAGCAGCGCGCCCTCCAGGTCTTCGTACAGCGCTTCGTCGATCTGGCTGCCGCCAAACACGCCCGAGATGCTGCTGGCCGTTTTGCCCAGGCCAGCCTTGAGCTTGTCTAGCCACTTTTGCCGCTCGGGCGGCGTGGCACTGGGTTCGGGAATGGCGATGGGTGCGACCAGCGCGCTGCCTATCAGGGAGCCTGCGGGCAGGGCCTCTGCAGGGGCGTCAAACGGGGCGGGGGCAGCGGCGGGCGCCACTGCGGGAGCGGAGGGGGGAGTTTTTTTCTTGAAAAAGCTGAACATTTGGGGCGTTCTTAGAATCACACCATTCTATGAAACACCCATTCCCCTGGCCGGGACAGCGCTTTGTCGCTGTTGGCGCGGTCCTTCTGGCCTTTTTCTCCCTCCCTCTTTTGCCCTCCGCCGCTCTGGCGGCAGAGCCCGCAGGGGTCCAGCAATTCACGCTCAAGAGCGGCATGACGCTGATCGTCAAACCCGACCGGCGCGCCCCTACGGCCGTGCACATGCTGTGGGTGCGCGTGGGATCCATGGACGAGGTGGACGGTACCAGCGGTGTGGCCCATGTGCTGGAACACATGATGTTCAAGGGTACACCCACTGTGAAGGCGGGTGACTTCTCGCGCCAGGTGGCCGCGCTGGGCGGGCGTGAAAACGCCTTCACGGCCAAGGACTACACGGGCTTTTACCAGCAGATTCCGGCGAACAAGCTCGAAGACGTGATGCGCCTGGAGTCGGACCGGTTTGCCAACAACCAGTGGAGCGACGAGGTGTTCGCCAAAGAGCTGGAGGTGGTGAAGGAAGAGCGTCGCATGCGCACCGAGGACAACCCCCACGCCCGCTTGCATGAGGCCATGGACGCCATGGTCTACCAGGCCGCACCCTACCGCCGCCCCGTGGTGGGCTGGATGAGCGACCTGGACGCGATGACGGCGCGCGACGCACGTGACTTCTACCGCCGCTGGTACATCGCCAACAATGCCGCCGTGGTGGTGGCCGGCGATGTGGATGTGGACCAGGTGCGGGCCCTGGCCGAAAAATACTACGGAGGCTTGCCCACCCGCTCCACCCCGGCCCGCAAGCCGCGCGAGGAGCCTGAGCAACTGGGCCAGCGCCGGCTGGACTTCAAGGCACCGGCCGAGCAGGCCTATGTGGCGCTGGCGTTCAAGGTGCCGGGCCTGTCGGCCGAGGGGCTGGCCGCCAGCGGCTCCAACGAGCCCGACGCTGCCAGCGAAGAGGCGATGGCGCTGACCGTGTTGTCCGCCGTGCTCAGTGGCTACGACGGTGCGCGCCTGCCGCGTGCGCTGACGCTGGAGGCCAACCCCGTGGCCGATGACGTGGGTGCCTACTACGGCCTCACCGCCCGCAGCGGCCCGCAGCTGTTCACGCTCTCGGGCGTGCCCGCCGCGGGCAAGACCACAGCCGAGGTGGAGAAGGCCCTGCGCGCGCAGGTGGCCCTGGTCGCCAAGGACGGCATCACCGAGGCCGAGCTGGCCCGTGTGAAAAACCGCTGGGTGGCGGGCGAGGTGTACAAGCAGGACAGCGTGTTCAACCAGGCGCGCCTGTTGGGCGTGAACTGGATCAACGGCTACCCGCTGGGCAGCGACCAGCGCCTGCTGGAGCGCCTGCGCACCGTGACGGCAGCCCAGGTACAGGCTGTGGCGGCCAAATACTTTGGCGATGACGCCCTCACCGTGGCCACGCTCTTGCCCCAGCCCGTGGACAAGACCCGCAAACCCCGCCAGCTTGTGGCCGGTTCTCGCCACTAAGCCACGGACCCATACCATGATTACTATCAAATCAGTAGCTGCTCGCGCAATGTTGACGGGGGCTACAGCCCTGTTTTTTATAAATTCTGCCTGGGCGGGCATCCCCATCCAGCACTGGACGCAGCCCGGCGGCGTGCGTGTCTACCTGGTGGAGAGCCCTGCCATTCCCATGGTGGATGTGCAGATCGATCTGGACGCCGGCGGGCGCCGCGACCCGGCCGACAAGCCGGGGCTGGCCAACCTCATGGCCTCCATGACAGCGAATGGTGTACGTGCTACGGCCACCGAGCCTGCGCTGGATGAGCATGCGCTGTCTGAGGCCTGGGCCGACCTGGGAGCCTCGTTTGGCGGCGCCGCGGGCAGCGACCGCATGAGCTTTTCTCTGCGCTCGCTGACTTATCCGGACCTGCTGGACAAAGCCGTGGTGCTGGCGGCGCGCCAACTGGGGGAGCCGTCGTTTCCCGAAGCGCCCTGGCTGCGCGACCGGCCCAAGATGATTGCCAGCCTGAAAGAGGCCAACACGCGGCCCGCCACGCTGGCCGGGCGCGCCTTTAACCGTGCGGTGTACGGCAGCCACCCCTACGGCTGGGAGATGACCGAAGAGAGCCTACTGCGCATCGGCGTGGAGGACCTGCGCGCGCTGCACGCCCGCGCCGTGCGCGCCTGTGACGCACGCGTGAGCATCGTGGGGGCGCTGACCCGCACGCAGGCCGATGCACTGGTGACCCGCCTGCTGTCGCGCCTGCCCAAGACCGCCTGTACGCCACAGCCTGACGTGCCAGAAGTACAGCCGCTGACCCAGGCGTCTGAGCAACGCATTGCCTTTGCTTCGGCCCAGGCCCAGGTACTGCTGGGCCAGCCGGGCTACAAGCGCAATGACCCGGACTTTTTCGCGCTCACCGTGGGCAACCACATTCTGGGCGGTGGTGGATTCACCGCACGCCTGACCGAAGAGGTGCGCGAGAAGCGTGGCCTGACCTACAGCGTGTACAGCTACTTCTCGCCCGGCCTGCATGCAGGCGCGTTCACCATCGGTCTGCAAACCCGGCCGGACCAGACTACGCAGGCGCTGAGTCTTGTGCGCGAGGTGCTGGCCAAGTTTGTGGAGCAGGGCCCGACCGAGAAGGAGCTGCAGGCCGCCAAGGACAACCTGATCGGCGGCTTTGCGCTGCGCCTGGACAGCAACAAGAAGCTACTGGACAACGTGGCCAACATCGCCTGGAACGGCCTGCCGCTGAACTACCTGGATACCTGGACGCAGCAGGTGGACAAGCTCACAGTGGCCGATGTGCGCGCGGCCTTTGCCCGCAAAGTGCAGCCCGACACCCTGGCCACCGTGGTGCTGGGGGCGGAGGAGGCCGGGCTGCGTTAAGCTCCCTGCATGAAAGCCAAACCCTCTCCTTCGCGCAGTGCCACAGGTGCGCCCAAGCGCCCGCCGCGCCCCCGCGCCATCCAGACCCACGAGATCCGCATCATTGGTGGGCTGTGGAAGCGCACCAAGCTGAAAGTTGCCGACAAGCCTGGCCTGCGGCCCACGCCCGACCGCGTGCGCGAGACCCTGTTCAACTGGCTCAACCAGGACCTGACCGGTCTGCGCTGCCTGGACGCCTTTGCCGGCACCGGCGTACTGGGCTTTGAGGCCGCGTCGCGCGGTGCCAAGGATGTGCTGGTGGTGGAGCAGGACAGCGCATTGGTGGAGCAGCTCAAGAAGACGCAGACCCAGTTGCAGGCTACGGCCGTGCATGTGCTGCGCGGTGATGGCGTCTCCGCCATCCGCCAGGCTGCACCCGCCAGCCTGGACGTGATCTTCATCGACCCGCCGTTTGACGCCCCGCTGTTCGAGCCCGCGCTGGGCGCCTGCGCGCGTGCGCTGGCCCCGGACGGTCTGGTCTACCTGGAGTCGCCCACCAAGTGGACCGACGAGCTGCTGAGTCCCATGGGGCTGGTGGTGCACCGCTACCTGAAGGCCGGCGCCGTGCACGCCCATTTGCTGGCGCTGGCCGCCGCATAATTTCAGACCTCTTTCTGGAGCGCCCATGAGCAAGTCCGTGATCGCTGTGTTTCCCGGCACCTTTGACCCCATCACCCTGGGCCACCAGGACCTGATACGCCGATCGGCCCGCCTGTTTGGCACCGTCATCGTGGCCGTGGCCGCGGCCCACCACAAGAAGACGATGTTCACACTGGACGAACGCCTGGACGCGGTGCGCGAGGTGTTCCAGCCGCTGGACAACGTGCGCGTGGAAAGCTTTACCGGCCTGGTGCGCGACTTTGCGGTGCTGCATGGCGCAGGCGTCATGGTGCGCGGCGTGCGCTCGGTCACCGACTTTGACTACGAAGCCCAGCTAGCAGGCATGAACAAGGCGCTGGCGCCCGAGGTGGAAACCGTGTTTTTGACACCCGATTCGCGTTTTCAGTTCATCTCGAGTACGCTGGTGCGCGAGATCGCCACATTGAAGGGGGATGTGACCCAGTTTGTGGCGCCGGTGGTCCACACGCGATTGATGGACAAGTTACGCCCCTAACCTGAGGAGGCTGCCATGAAGATTCTGCTGCCAGTCGATGGATCGGAGTTGTCATTGGAAGCGGTGCGCCATGCACTGCGATTGCGAGCGGACGGATTGCTGATATCCGCCGTGCTGGCCAATGTGCAGGAGCCCGCCAGCCTCTATGAGCTGCTGGTGGCCCACGACCCCGAGATGATTGACCGCGTGAGCGCCGAAGCCGGCATGGACGCCCTGTCCACCGCCATGGGGCTGCTCGATGCGGACGGCGTGGACTACGAGTGCGAGGTGGCCAAGGGCGACCCGGCGCACACGCTGATCGATATTTGCGAGCGCTTTGGCTGCGAGATGATCGTCATGGGCGCTCGGGGCGCCAGCGCGGCGCGCAGTGCCATGCTGGGGTCGGTGTCCAACGAGGTGCTGCACGCCAGCGGGGTGCCCGTGGTCATCGTCAAACCCCCACAAGAGGAAGAGGGTTCTTAGCCCAGCGGCGATAATTGGGCCATGGAGCGTGAACTGCCGTGGCACTGTTAATTACCGACGAATGCATCAACTGCGATGTGTGCGAGCCCGAGTGCCCGAACGAGGCGATTTATCTGGGCGAGCAGATCTACGAGATCGACCCCCACAAGTGCACCGAGTGCGTGGGCCATTTTGACGAGCCCCAGTGCGTGCAGGTGTGCCCTGTGGCCTGTATTCCCGTGAACCCCAACTTTATTGAAGACAAAGAAACGCTGTGGCAGAAGTACCGCCGCCTGCAGGGCACGGTCTAGCACTTACTTTTTGGGTTCTGCCACCCCCTTGGCGGTGAAGTACTCGGGTTCCTTGCTTTTCTTCTTGGCCGTAGCGGCCTTGTCTTTCACCGGCTTGGCCTCGGCCTTGGCAGGCTTGCTGACCGCTGTGGCCTGAGCGTCGTCCTTCTGGCGGATTTTTTCCAGTTCTTTGGCCTGGGCCGCTTGTTCCCGCGTGGTCTTGTCGGCAGCGGCCCGCTGCGCTGCCGTGCGGCCGTCCCCGGCCTGCAGGGCCACACCGCCCGGGCAGGGGATCTGGCTGTAGCTGGAACCACATTTGTAGACTCTTTGGGCCATAGCCCCCGTGGACAGTGCGCTGGCAGCTATCAAAACGAGAGCGTATTTAAAGAAAAAGGTCATGCGTCACTCCGGGGTGGTGGTTCTGCAGGGACAACCGTAGCCTCGGCCACCGGCCGTTGCGGCTTGGGGCGCGGTGGTTTGCTGGTGTGGATCAGCATGGTGGCCTTGTCCATCTCGCCGGCCAGCAGGTGGGGCAGGGCCTTCATAGAGCGGTCGATGCACTGGTCGATCGCAATGCGGTGGTCCAGCGAGGGTTTCTTCAGCACCCAGTTCACCACCTCCGACTTCACGCCGGGGTGGCCCACGCCCAGGCGCAGGCGCCAGTAGTCGCCGGTGCCCAGCTGGGCATGGATGTCGCGCAGGCCGTTGTGGCCCGCATGGCTGCCGCCGAATTTGAGCTTGACCTCTCCCGGGACAATGTCTAGCTCGTCGTGCGCCACCAGAATCTCATCGGGTTGGATTTTGAAGAAGCGCGCCAAGGCCCCTACCGACTTGCCCGAGAGGTTCATAAAGGTTTGTGGCTCCAGCAGCCACACCGTGTTGCCCTGCACCGTGGTGCGCGCCATGAGGCCGTGGTAGCCCCGGTCCATGGAGAGCGATACCTTGAGCTCGCGCGCTAGCGCATCCACCCACCAGAAGCCCGCGTTGTGGCGGGTGGCGTCGTATTCGGGGCCGGGGTTACCCAGGCCAACAAACAGTTTGATCATCGGGAAAATTATGGCTTACAAAAAGCGGGGAGCCGAAAAGCAAACGGCCCACCGAAGTGGGCCGTTTGCAGCGAACTAGCGCAGGGCAGAAGAATTACTTCTTGCCTTTGCCCTTGCCCTTGGCGTCAGCAGCGGGGGCAGCGGCTACGGGAGCAGCCACTTCTTCCACCGGAGCCACCACGGCCACGATCACGGGGTTTGCCTTGCCGTGGGTGACGACAGTCACGCCCTTGGGCAAAGTCAGATCCGCAGCGTGCAGAGACTTGCCCTTTACCAGACCGGACAGGTCCACGGCGATGAACTCGGGCAGATCGGCAGGCAGGCAAGCCACTTCCAGGTCGGTCACGACGTGGTTGATCAGGCAAGCGTCCACTTTGGCGGCGGGAGAGTTTTCTTCACCGCTGAAGTGCAAAGGCACCTTCATGCTGAGCTTGGTGTTGGCTTCCACGCGTTGGAAGTCAATGTGCAGGATCAGTTGCTTGAAGGGGTGCATTTGCACGTTGCGCAACAGAACCTTGCTTTCTTTGCCAGCGAATTCCATGTCCAAGATGGAGGCGTGGAACGCTTCCTTCTTGATGGCGTGCCACAGAGCGTTGTGGTCCAGTTCGACCAACAAGGGCTCGGCGGAACCGCCGTAAACGATGCCGGGGGTACGGCCAGTGATGCGGAGACGGCGGCTCGCACCCGTGCCCTGCTTAGCGCGCTCAAAAGCGACAAATTTCATATCTAACTCCAGTAAGAGTCCACCGCGACCAGTGTGACTCCGATTTAAAAAGACGCCTGCCAACCCTGTGGGTCAGCGGCGTCGGCTTTTTGTCCCGATCAAAGGCTGTCTTGATCCGAGAACAAACTCATGACCGACTCTCCACGGGCGATGCGCTGGATGGTGTCCCCAATCAGCGGTGCCACAGAGAGTTGGCGAATCTTGGTGCACTGCGCAGCGGCAGCGCTCAAAGGAATGGTGTTGGTCACCACCACTTCGTCCAGCGCGTCGCCGCTGGAAATACGTTCAATGGCGGGGCCGGAGAAGATGGGGTGCGTGCAATACGCATAGACCTTCTTGGCGCCACGGGCCTTCAGCACCTCGGCGGCTTTCACCAGCGTGCCTGCGGTGTCGATCATGTCGTCCATGATCACGCAGTTGCGGCCCTCGATCTCGCCGATCACGTGCATCACTTCGGACACGTTGGCCTTGGGGCGGCGCTTGTCGATGATGGCCAGGTCGCAATTCAGCTGCTTGGCCAGCGCACGGGCACGCACCACACCACCCACGTCGGGAGAGACCACGATCAGGTCTTCGTAATTCTTCTGGCGCAGATCGCCCAGCAGCACGGGGGACGCATAAATGTTGTCCACCGGGATGTCAAAAAAGCCCTGGATCTGGTCGGCATGCAAGTCCATGGTCAGCACGCGGGCCACGCCCACGGTCTGCAGCATGTTGGCTACCACCTTGGCCGTGATGGGCACGCGGCTGGAGCGGGGGCGACGGTCTTGCCGCGCATAACCAAAGTAAGGAATCACGGCGCTGATGCGCTCGGCCGATGCGCGCTTGAGCGCATCCACCATGATCAGCAATTCCATCAAATTCTCGTTGGTGGGTGCGCAGGTGCTTTGCACCACGAACACATCACGCGCACGCACGTTCTGGTTGATCTCTACGGTGACTTCACCGTCCGAGAAGCGGCCCACGGTGGCGGCGCCCAGGGAGATGCCCAAGTGCTTGGCAATGTCAGCAGCCATGCCAGGATTGGCATTGCCAGTGAAAACCATGAAATCAGGGGGAGTGAAGGCCTGCATGTGGAATCCAGCGAAGAGAATTTGGGTTTATGTCGTCACTATGCGCATGCTGAAGCGGGACCGGCCCGAACAGCAATTTGGCAGGGGAAGAAGGATTCGAACCTTCGCATGCTGGAATCAAAATCCAGTGCCTTAACCAACTTGGCGACTCCCCTACACAGGTTGACAGCGCAATGCTGCCCACCGCTAAACCTTCATTTTTCGTCGCTGTCTGCCCACCCTAACAGGGGATGAACATCCAAACTGCTGCACAACTTGACCTGAAACGCGATTGGCGCGTCATTCACATCGATGTCGTGCTGCAAGTGCGCAAATACCGCGCTTCCAGAGCCTGTCATCCTGCCACTTAAACCCTTGTCATCGAGCCACTGAAGGGCTTGATTCACACCGGGGCACAGCTTCTGGGCAACGGCTTGCAAGTCGTTTCGGCCAAAACTAAATGTCTTTCCGAGTGCGTCTGCAGCGAAGCCTGTGATTATAGCTGGTTCTGAATCGCGTTTCAACTCTGGGTCAGAAAAAATCAATTTAGTTTCGAGTCCAGCATCCGGTTTCACTACTGCCCAGCGCGACTCCGGCAGTGCTAGTGGCGTGATTTTTTCGCCGATGCCCTCGACCCAGCCGTGGCGCCCGCTCAGGAAGAACGGCACATCCGCCCCCAGCGCCAGCCCGATGGCCGAGAGCTGCTGTACCGATAGTTTCAGGCCCCACAGACGGTTCAGCGCCAGCAAGGTGGAAGCCGCATCCGATGAGCCACCGCCCATGCCGGCCTGTGCCGGAATGGATTTGAGGACGCCAATGTGCACGCCTTGCGTGCAGCCCGTGGCTTGCTGTAGTGCGCGGGCGGCACGTACGTTCAGGTCGTCTGCGGGCAACGGCACATTCAGGTCTTCGCGGCTGATCTGGCCATCGCTGCGCAGTGAAAAGTGCAGGGTGTCGCACCAGTCAATGAGCATGAAGGCCGACTGCAGCAGGTGGTAGCCATCGTGCCGCCGCCCGGTGATGTGCAAAAACAGGTTCAGCTTGGCGGGGGCGGGGATGTCGTAGAGCGACTGCATGGTGGCGGCATTATCGGCGCGGGGCAGCGCCGGCTCAGTTTTGCAGAATGATTTTCAGGTCCACCGCGGGCAGCTCTGCTGCCTTGCGCTGCGCGTTCAGCCGGCCCTCGGGCAGCTGGCTCAGGTCAACTTCCCAGCCAGGGGCGGCGGTGGGCGTGCCTTGCAGCCAGTCAAACAGTGCGGCCACGGGCAGTTCGGCGCCCGTGGCATGCAGCACCAGAGCCTGCAGCGAATCGAAGGACTGTGGCTCGCCCGTGGTGGTGAGCTTGGCGACGCCCGGCGCCCATTGCATGAGCGCGAGTGTGCTGCCCAGCGGCGTGTGCAGCGACAGGCTGCCGGCCTCGCCATTGCCTTCTAGCGCAAAGTTGGATGCAAACGCCTGCACTGGCGTGGCGTAGACCTTGAGCGCCAGACGACCTTCCCATCGGGTTTGGGATGCAAAGTCAGCGCTAGCCCGCGTGGTAGTTGCGCAAGCAGCTATGAAAAGCGTAGCAATCAACAGGCTGAGCAGCAGGCCGAGTCGGCGCAGCAGTTCCCTCATGGTTTGGCACGCAAGCGGCGCACGGTTTCCTGCAGGGTTTCGTTGTCTTTTTGCTGCTGCAGCGCCTGGCCCCAGATGGTGTTGGCTTGGTCACGCTGGCCCAGGGACCACAGCACCTCGCCCAGGTGGGCCGCAATCTCGGCGTCCTGGCGGCTGGCATAGGCTTGCTCCAGCAGGCGCTTCGCCTCGGCGGCATTGCCGCTGCGGAACTCTACCCACGCCAGGCTGTCCACGATGAACGGGTCATTGGGCGCAAACTCCAGCGCCTTCTCGATCAGCTTGCGCGCCTCGGGCAGCCGCACATTGCGATCAGCCAGCGAGTAGCCCAGTGCGTTGTAGGCGTGGTGGTAGTCGGGGCTGGCAGCAATCACCTGGCGCAGCAACTTTTCCATGTCGTCCAGCTTGCCCAGCTTCTCAGCAATCATGGCCTGGTCGTACATCAGGTTGGTGTCGTCGGGATATTGCTTGAGCGCAGCGGCCAGCACCTGGTAGGCGGTGTCCAGTTGCTTGTGGTCGCGCAGCAGCTGCACTTCGGCGGAAATCTTGGCGCGTGCATCCTCGGCCTGGGTCTCGGGTGCGGAGCGGATCAGGGCGCGCGCCTCGGCCATCTTGCCTTGGCCCGCCAAAATCATGGCGCGGCGGGTCAGTACCTTGAGCGTATCCTGCGGGCTGTTGATGCGCTGCAGGTAGGCATTGGCCTCGTCCAGCTGGCCGCGTTGCTCGGCAATCTGGGCCAGCAGCAAATAGGCTTGCACCATGCCACGTGAAGTCTCGTTGCCATCCGCCGCGGGCGCTTCATTGGGGGCCACCAACTGGGTGTACTGCTTGAGCGAACTTTCGGCCGCGACGTTGTTGCGGTCCTGCAGCTCCAGCGAACCACGCACCAGCCAGGCATCGGCAAAGCTGGGGGCTTGTGTGTTCAGGGTCTGCATCTGTACCAGCGCCTCGGAGTAGCGCATGGTGTCGATCAAGCGGCGCGCATAGGCCATGCGCACCTCAGGCAGAGGCTGGCCTGCCAAGTAGCGCTGCACCAGGGCCTCGGCGCCGGGGGACTTGGCTTCCATCAGGTTCAGTGCCAGCACCGCAGGCTCTTCGGCGCGGGCATTCAGGGCGGCGCCGCGCTGGGCTGCTTCCAGTCCGCCGGGCACGCTGCCTGCATTCAGGCGCAGCAGGCCCACGGCCGACCAGGCGGCAGGGCCGGTTTCGGGCGATGTGAGGTCGGTTGCCAAGACCTGTTCGACGATGTTGGCGGCCAGCGGTTTGTCGGTCACGCGGCTGAAATAGCGGGGCAGCAGGTCGATGGCGGTGATGCGTTCCTTGCCCGTGGTGCCTACCAGTTCTTTCTTGAGCGGCTCCAGCGTGTCGCTCACGCGGTTCAGGCCCAGCAGGATTTGCAGCACATAGCGGTTGGCGTCTTTGGAGGCTGGAAAGGCCCGTTGCCAGGCGCGTGCCGCATCCAGCGCGGACTCGCCACTGCGGGCGCGCAGCGCCATTTCAACGGCGCGTTCGTACAGCTTGGCCGAGTTTGCCTTGCGCGCGGCGTCCAGCATGCCCAGGTAGGCATCGCCGATTTCACCGCTGTTGGCGTAGATCTCACTCAGTAACAATTGGTAAAAAAGCTCGCGATTCAGGTCGGAGTTTTTGGGCTCGTCGGGCTCGGCCGCAAAGGCGGTGCCGCACAGGCCGATACAGGCCGCCAACAGGGTCGCGGAGATGAGGCGTTTGGGGCTTGTCATCAGACCATAATAATCCAACATCATGAAGCTGAGGCCCCATGCCTGAATTGCCCGAAGTTGAAGTCACGCGCCTGAGTTTTGCCGACCGCATTGCGGGCGCGCAGGTGCAGGCGGTGCATGTGGGCAAGCCCTTGCGCTGGCCGCTGCAGTGCGACCCCGATCACCTGGTGGGCCAGCGTGTATTGCAGGTGCGCCGCCGCGGTAAATATTTACTTCTGGATCTT
The DNA here is from genome assembly GCF_031457975.1 of Rhodoferax saidenbachensis. GTDB lineage: Bacteria > Pseudomonadota > Gammaproteobacteria > Burkholderiales > Burkholderiaceae_C > Allorhodoferax > Allorhodoferax saidenbachensis_A. The sequence continues at coordinate 126,081 of NZ_JAVDXO010000010.1, read as the reverse complement.
GACGCCGGCCTGTTGCTAGTGCATCTGGGCATGTCGGGCAGCGTGGCCTTTGGGGGGCGTATGCCACCGCCCGGCGTACATGACCACTTTGACCTGGTCACCACCCGCGGCACCTTGCGCCTGAACGATCCGCGCCGCTTTGGCGCTGTGGTGTTCGCCGCTGGCGAGACCGACCCGGTCGCACAAAAACTGCTGGGTCACCTGGGCATGGAGCCGCTGGACGGCGGCTTTGACCTGCTGGCGTTTCAGCAGGGCATGGCGCAGCGCAAGGCGCCCATCAAGCAGGTGCTGCTGGCCGGTGAGGTGGTCGTGGGCGTGGGCAATATCTATGCGTCCGAGGCGCTGTTTTTGGCCCAAATCCGGCCCACCACGGCGTCCAGCAAGGTGAGTAAGCCACGGCTTAAAAAGCTGCATGGCGCCATTCAGGATGTGCTGGCGCGTGCCGTGGCCAAGGGCGGCAGCACACTGCGCGATTTTTCCAATGCCCAAGGAGAGAGCGGTTACTTCCAATTGGAGGCTACGGTCTATGGCCGCGAGGGCCAGCCCTGCCGGGTCTGCACGACGCCCATCAAGTCGATCCGACAGGGCCAACGGTCCACGTTTTTCTGCCCAACTTGCCAAAAACCCTGAGGGGTGCGGCCGCTGGCGATGCTATATTGAACTATTCACGGGGGACTCCTGCTCTTGGCTACTTCATTTAACGATCAGTTTGACCAGCACGGCACGTGGCGGCGCGAGTTCGCATTGCGGCTGAAACTGCTGGCCGAGTGGATGAAAGACCACGAGCTGCTGGACGCCGCGGTGGAAGAGCGCCTGCGCCGCCTGGAAGCACAAGTGCGCTCCGACAAGGTGATGGTGGCCTTTGTGGCTGAGTTCTCGCGCGGCAAGTCCGAGATGATCAACGCCCTGTTCTTCGCAGGGTATGGCCGACGCATCATGCCGGCCAGCGCTGGCCGCACCACCATGTGCCCCACCGAAATGGGTTACGACGCCGATGTGCCACCCTGCCTGCGCCTGCTGCCGATTGAGACACGCCTGCAACCGCAAGCGCTCATGGAATGGCGCATGGCGCCCGAGAAGTGGACCCGCATCGATCTCGATGTGAACAACCCCCAACAACTGGCCAAGGCCTTGGAAAAAGTGGCCGAGACCCGCAAGGTCACGCAGGACGAAGCCCGCGCTCTGGGCTTCTGGCACACCCAGGCCCCTGAAGACAACCCCATGGTCGACGCCCAGGGCATGGTGGAAGTGCCCAAGTGGCGCCACGCCCTGATCAACATTGCCCATCCGCTGCTCAAGCAGGGCTTGGTGATTCTGGATACGCCAGGGCTGAACGCCATTGGCGCCGAACCCGAACTGACCGTGAGTCTGATTCCGCAGGCGCATGCTGTGGTGTTCATGCTGGGCGCCGACACCGGAGTTACCAAGTCCGACCTGGCCATCTGGCGCGAACACCTGATCACCGAGTCCACCGACCCCGACGCGCGCCTGGTGGTACTGAACAAGATTGACACGCTGTGGGACGCGCTGAGCACGCCCGCGCAAATCCAGGCCCAGATCGAGCGCCAGAAGGCCAGCACCGCCGAGATTTTGGGCCTGCCCAAAGACAAGGTGATTGCCGTGTCTGCCCAAAAGGGCCTGGTGGCCAAGGTGACCGAAGACGACGAGCTGCTCAAGCGCAGCTGCCTGCCCGTGCTCGAAGACGTGCTGGGCCGCGGCATGATGGGCAAGCGCCAGAAGATTTTGGGCTCGGCCATGGCCGATGGCATCACGGGCCTGCGCGTGGAGACCGGCCGCGTCATCAATATCCGCAAGCGCGATTTGACCGAGCAGATGATGGAGCTCAAGGGCTTGCAGGGCAAGAACGCCACCGTCATCAAGCACATGCGCAACCGCATCTCGCAAGAGCAGGCTGAGTTTGACCAGGGTGGTGCCAAGATCCACGCAGTGCGCTCGGTGCACCTGCGCCTGCTGCGTGAGGTGTTTGGCATTCTGGGCTCAGGCGCGCTGAAGAAAGAAATGGCGCAGCTGACCGACACGCTGATGCAAAAGGGCCTGAAGCTGGGCGTGAAGCGCGCCTATGGCGACACCTTTGACCGCCTGCGCGGCAACCTGCAAAAAGTGCAAACCCTGTGCGCCGAAATCCAGTCCATGCTGGTGGCCAGCTTCAAGCTGCTCAACGGCGAATATGGTTTTTCGCTGCAGGCGCCGGGTGAGCCCGACATGGGCCGCTTCATGGCCGAGCTGGACACGATTGAACGCAACCACTTGCAGTACCTGGGTGTGGGTAATGCCTTCAAGCTGGCCCAGCCCGAGTTCTCCGATCGGCTGGTGCGCGCGCTGTCCACACGCTTGCGCTCGGTGCACGAAAACGCGCTCGCCGATGTGGAGCTGTGGAGCAAGTCGGCTGCGGCCCAACTGGACGCCCAGCTGCGCGAGCGCCGTCGCAACTTTGCCCGTCGCATTGAAGCCATCGACCGCATCTCGCAGGCCGCGGGTGGCTTGGATGACCGCATTGGCGAGATCCAGCAACAGGAAACGGCGCTGGACCAACTGGACGCCAAGCTGTCCGAACTGACTGCCTACCTGATTGCCGCCCAAGACGCTGCCAAGCTGTTGGCGGTGGCTGCTGCCGCAGCAGACGTCGCCGTCGCCTGAGCGTGGCTGACAGCAACTTTGCCACGCAGGTGGTGGCGTGGCAGCGCCAGCATGGCCGCAACACGCTGCCTTGGCAAAACACCCAAGACCCCTACCGCGTGTGGCTGTCCGAGATCATGTTGCAGCAAACGCAGGTGGTCACGGTCATGGGCTACTTCGCCAGATTTCTGGAGCGCTGCCCCACGGTGGCCGACTTGGCCGCGGCCAGCAGCGACGAGGTGATGGGTCTGTGGAGCGGTCTCGGCTATTACAGCCGCGCCCGCAACCTGCACCGCTGCGCGCAGCTGGTGGTGGAGTTGCACGGTGGCCAGTTCCCGCGCGACGCGGCCACGTTGACCACGCTGCCCGGCATAGGCCGGTCTACCGCCGCGGCCATTGCCTCGCTGTGCTTTGGCGAGCGCGTGGCGATTCTGGATGCGAACGTGAAGCGCGTGGTCACCCGCGTGCTGGGTTTTGATGCCGATCTGGCGTCTTCTGCCAACGAGAAGAAACTCTGGGATGCGGCCACCGGCCTGCTGCCCGCCGCCAAACATGCGGTGGCCGACATGCCGCGCTATACCCAGGGCATGATGGATTTGGGCGCCACCGTGTGCAGCCCCAAAAAGCCCAGCTGCCTGCTTTGCCCCGTGCTGAGCCACTGCGCCGCCGCCAGGGCGGGCGACCCCGAACGCTACCCCGTGCGCACCCGCAAGCTCAAGCGCAGCAGCCAAAGCCTGTGGCTGCTGTGGGCGCAGCGCTCCGATGGTGCGGTGTGGCTGGCCAAGCGGCCCACGCCCGGTGTCTGGGCGGGGCTGCAGTGCTTTCCGCTGTTTGACAGCGAAGAAGCCTTGCGCGCGGCGCTGCCAGCGCAGATGGCCAAGGGTGTGGAGATGCTGCCCGTGTTCACCCATGTACTCACACACAAAGACCTTTTTATGCATGCAGCCCGCGTAGACATTGCGCAAGTAGCTATAAATTTAGGAGCGGGTGCCTGGTTTTTGCCGGCCGAGTGGGCCGCGGCGGGCTTGCCTGCGCCGGTGCGCAAGCTGCTGGAAAAATCAGCCTAAGCCGGACTGAAGTGCATCCATCTCGCGGTGGCGCTTGAGCGTGCTCCAGCTGCTGCCAAAGCGTTTGGCCAGCTGCTCCACCAGGTACACAGACCGGTGCTGCCCGCCGGTGCAGCCAATGGCCACTGTCACATAGCTGCGGTGGTCGCGCACCAGGGCGTCCAGCCAGCTTTCCAGAAACTGGCTGATGTGGTTCAGCATCAGGTCCACATCGGCCTGCGCTTTCAGGAAGTCGATGACCGGCTGGTCGCGCCCGGTCAGGTGCTTCAGCTCGGGGTCGTAGTGCGGGTTGGGCAGCATGCGCACGTCGAACATGTAGTCCGCATCCGTCGGCACACCGCGCTTGAACGCAAACGACTCGAACACCAGCGTGAGTTGCCCGCCGGGTGAGGCGATCAGTTCTTTGACGTAACCCTGCAACTGCGACGGGCGGATGATGCTGGAGTCAATCACATGGGCCTGCTCGCGCAGGTCGGCCAGCAGCTCGCGCTCCAGCTCGATCGCGTCGACCAGCGCACGGCGCTCGTCCCCCGCGGCTTCGACCTTGGAAAGCGGGTGTTTGCGCCGGGTTTCTGAATAGCGGCGCACCAGTGTGTCGGTGGTGGCGTCCAGAAACAGCGACTTCACCACCACGCCCAGCTGGCGTAAGGCCTGCAACTGCTGTGGCACCAGGGGCAGGGATGTGGCGCTGCGCACATCCATGGCAATGGCCACGCGCTGGGCCTGGTGTTTTTGCTCCAGCTCCACAAACGGCAGCAGCAGCTCTGGCGGCAGGTTGTCCACGCAGTAAAAGCCCGCGTCTTCCAGCGCATTCAGCGCCACCGATTTGCCAGAGCCGGACATGCCGGTGATCAGCACGATCTCCATGGTGTTGGCGGTGGCCATTCAGCTTCCCGCCTGCAGCATTTCCTTGGCGTGGGCCAGGGTGGTGCTGGAGAGTTTTTCGCCACCCAGCATGCGGGCAATCTCGCCCACGCGCTGTTCGCTGTGCACGGTGGCCACGGTGCTCAGCGTGGCCTTGCCCTGCAGGGTTTTGGAGACCACCAGGTGGTGGTCCGCACAGGCGGCCACCTGCGGCAGGTGGGTTACGGCCAGCACCTGGCGGTCGGTGCCCAGCTGCTGCATGAGGCGGCCCACGGTCTCGGCTACAGCGCCGCCCACCCCGGAATCCACCTCGTCAAAAATCAGCGTTTGCGCAGTGCCCAGCTGGCTGGTAGTGACCGCAATGGCCAGCGCCATGCGCGACAGCTCGCCACCCGATGCCACCTTGCCCACGGGGCGCGGTGTGCTGCCGGCGTGGCCCGCGGCCAGAAACTGCACGTCCTCCAGCCCGCTTTGCTGCGGCTGGGCCAGCGGCTCCAGCGCCACCTGAAACTGCCCGCCCTGCATGCCCAGGCCTTGCATGGCCTGGGTGATGCTTTGGGCCAGCAGGGGGGCGGCCTTGGTGCGGTGTTTGGAAATGCTCTTGGCCTCGGCCAGGTAGGCGGCCTGGGCCTTGCGTTCGGCGGCCTGCAGGCCTTCCAGGTCGGCGGCGGCGTCCAGCGCGGTCAACTCGGTCTTCCACGCGGCCAGCACGTCCACCAGCTCTTCGGGTGGGCGCTTGTAGCGGCGCGCCAGGCCCACCCACAGTGCCATGCGCTGGTCCAGTTCGGCCAGGCGTTCGGGGTCCAGCTCGGTGCGGCGGGCGTAGCTGCGCAGGGTGTGCACCGCGTCTTCCACCTGCGCCAGGGCGGAGGTCAGCGCCTCCACGGGGTCTTTGAATTCGGCTTCCAGGTGCGCCTGGGCCTGCAGCAGCTGCAGGGCAGCGTGCAGCGGGCGCAGGGCGCTGCTGTCGTCGTCTTCCAGCAAGGTGACCGCGCCTTCGGCCGCATCCAGCAGGGCTTGGCCGTTGGACAGGCGGCTGTGGCTGGTGTTGAGCTCGTCCCACTCATGAGGCTGGGGCGCCAGCTTGTCCACCTCGCCAATTTGCCAAGCCAGGCGTTCGCGTTCGCGCTGCAAGGAGTCTTGTGCCTCGGTGGCTTGGGCCAGTGCGGCTTGGGTGTGGCGCCAGGCGGCCCACAGCTGGGTCAGCGTCGCGGTGTTCACCTTGGCGTAGGCGTCCAGCAGGCCGCGCACGGCCTCGGGCCGGGTCAGGCTTTGCCAGGCGTGCTGGCCGTGGATGTCCAGCAGCTGTTCGCCAATGGCGCGCAGCTGCTGGGCGGTGGCGGGGCTGCCGTTGACCCAGGCGCGGCTTTTGCCCTGCGTGTCCACCGTGCGGCGCAGCAGCAGGGTGTCGCCGCCCTCAAAGCCGGCGTCGTCCAAGATGGTCTGCACGCCAGGGGCGGTGTCGAATTCGGCCGACACATCGGTGCGGGCGGCGCCCTCGCGGATCACGCCGGTGTCGGCGCGCGCGCCGGTCACCAGCTGCAGCGCGTCGATCAGGATGGACTTGCCCGCGCCGGTTTCGCCCGTCAGCACCGAGAAGCCGGACTCCAGGTCCAGCTCCAGCTCGCTGACGATCACAAAGTCTCTAAGAACAATCCGTTTGAGTGCCATATCTCACCACGTGGCTTCAGGCCACGCCTTCATTCCAATGCATTTTCTGGCGCAGGGTGTCAAAGTAGGTCCAGCCCTTGGGGTGCAAGAAGCGCACCCGGTGCTCCGACAGCGTCACCTCAATGCGGTCGCCGTGCATCAGGCTGGCCAGGCTCTGCATGTCAAAGTTGGCACTGGCATCGCGTCCTGCTACGATTTCGATAGCTATCCGCGCAGTGTTGGAGAGGACTATCGGCCGATTTGATAATGTATGTGGGGCAATCGGCACCATCACCCAGCCGGGAATGGCGGGGTGCAGCAACGGCCCGCCGGCTGACATGGAATAGGCCGTGGAGCCCGTGGGGGTGGCGATGATCAGGCCGTCCGCCCGCTGGTTGGACACAAAGTTGCCATCCACCTCCACGCGCAGCTCCACCATGCCGGAGGTGGCGCCGCGGTTCACCACCACATCGTTCATGGCCAGCGCCGAGAACACGCAGTGCCCGTCGCGCATCACACGGGCATGCATCAGGCTGCGGTCGTCCAGCTCGTAGTGGCCGGCCAGCATGGGCAGCAGGGTGGTTTTGTATTGCTCGAAGCGGATGTCGGTAATGAACCCCAGCCGCCCCTGGTTGATGCCGATCAGCGGCACCTTGTACTGCGCCAATTGGCGGCCTATGCCCAGCATGGTGCCGTCTCCGCCCACCACCAATGCCAGGTCGCAGCTGGCGCCAATGCCGGCTACGTCCATGGTGGTGTAGCCGGTCAGATCGGTGTTGGCGGCGGTGTTGGCCTCGATGACGATTTCGCAGCCCTGGTCCATCAGGAAATGGGCTATCGCATCCAGCGACTCGCGCGATGAGGCACCGACGGCGCGGGCCCCCGTGGATTGGTACTTGCCAATGAGCGCGACCTGTCGGAATTTGGACAACATCCGCAAATTAGACACCAAATAGATCACTAGAATGGACCGATGCTCGATGATCGTTCCAAGTTGTTGTTGAAAGCGCTGGTAGAGCGCTACATCGCCGATGGACAGCCCGTTGGCAGCCGCACTTTGTCCAAGGCCTCGGGCCTGGAGCTCTCGCCCGCCACCATCCGCAACGTCATGTCGGACCTGGAAGAGCTGGGCCTCATCGTCAGCCCCCACACCTCGGCTGGGCGCATCCCCACCGCGCGCGGCTACCGCCTCTTCGTGGACACCATGCTCACCGTGCAGCCCGGCCAGTTCCAGGCGCACAGCCTGGCGCCCGACCAGCCGCAGCGCGTGCTGTCCAATGCGGCCAACCTGCTGTCCAACCTGTCGCAGTTTGTGGGTGTGGTCATCTCGCCGCGCCGCACCTCGGCGTTTCGCCACATCGAGTTCTTGCGCCTGTCGGAGAAGCGCCTGCTGGTCATCATCGTCTCGCCCGATGGCGATGTGCAAAACCGCGTCATCTACACCGAGGTGGACTACGCCCAAAGCCAACTGGTGGAGGGCGCCAACTTCTTGAACACCCACTATGCCGGGCTGGAGATCGAAGAAGTGCGCAAGCGCCTGCAAAACGAGGTGGACAGCCTGCGCGGCGAGATTGCCACGCTGATGCAGGCCGCCGTGCACGCCAGCTCCGAGGCCATCAATGAGTCGCAAGACGAAGTGGTGATCTCGGGCGAACGCAACCTGCTCTCAGTGTCCGACTTTTCCAGCGACATGGGCCACCTGCGCCGCGCGTTTGATTTGTTCGAGCAAAAAGCCCAACTCATGCGCTTGCTGGACGTGACCGGCCAGGCCGAAGGCGTGCGCATCTTCATTGGCGGCGAGAGCCAGGTGGTACCGTTTGAAGACCTGTCCATCGTCAGCAGCCCGTACGAGGTGGACGGCAAGGTGGTGGGCACGCTGGGCGTCATCGGCCCCACACGCATGGCCTACGACCGCATGATCCAGATCGTGGACATCACCTCCAAGCTGGTGAGCAACGCGCTAAGCCACCACAAATAGGCCTGCGCGGCCCGGTACAATCATGGATTGGTTTGGGGCGTTAGCTCAGTTGGTTAGAGCAGAGGACTCATAATCCTTTGGTCCACGGTTCAAGTCCGTGACGCCCTACCAATTCATATGCCAGGCCCGCAGTTATCTGGACTGCGGGCTTTTCTGTTTCTGGAGGCTCTGTGGAACCGCAGCGGCCATAACCAAAATCTATATCCCCCCACCCCCAAAATCAATTGGACTGTGCGGCACCGCACGTTTTTCAATAGGGTTTCCTTTCACCATCTGGGCAGAGGAGGACGTGAAGGATGGAACCCCAAAGCATTCAAAGTCTTCCGCGCGAGGCCGGTGCAGGCCACAGCGCGGCGTATCGGTACCTGGAATCGCTGCTGAGCGAAGCCGGTATTCAGCTTGACGGCTCCCGACCCTGGGACATGCGGCTGCGCCGCGCGGGCGTGGCCGAGCGCATCCTGGCGCAGGGTAGCCTGGGGCTGGGCGAGTCGTACATGGACGGTTGGTGGGACTGTGACCACCTGGACCAGTTTTTTGACCGCCTGCTGCGCGCCGATATTCCTTCGCGTGTGCGGCTGTGGGCGGTGGCCTGGCACCACCTGCGGGCGCGCTGGTTTAACCTGCAGACGGAGGACCGCGCCTGGGAGGTGGGCCGCGCCCACTACGACCTGGGCAATGACTTTTACGCTGCCATGCTGGACCGGCGCATGACCTACACCTGCGCCTTCTGGCAAAACGCGGGCACGCTGGACGCAGCGCAGGAGCACAAGCTGGACCTGGTGTGCCGCAAGCTGGGCCTGGCGCCGGGCATGCGCGTGCTCGACATTGGCTGTGGCTGGGGCAGCTTCATGCAGTTTGCGGCCGAGCGCTATGGCGTGCAGTGCGTGGGTGTCACCATCTCGGCCGAGCAGATGGCGCTGGGACAGCAGCGTTGCGCGGGCTTGCCCATCGAATTTCGCCTGGCCGACTACCGTACGCTGAACGAGCGCTTTGACCGCATCGTGAGCATTGGCATGTTTGAGCATGTGGGCCACAAGAACTACGCCACCTACATGGATGTGGCGCAACGCTGTCTGGCGGACGATGGCCTGTTTTTGCTGCACACCATAGGCCGCAACGAGCACGGCCATGGCACCGACCCGTGGATGCACCGTTACATCTTCCCCAATGGCGAGCTGCCCACCGTTGCGCAGGTGGGGCGTGCCTGCGAAGACCGCTTTGTGATGGAAGACCTGCACAACTTTGGCGCCGACTACGACCGCACGCTGATGGCCTGGCACCACAACTTTGCCCAGGCCTGGCCGCGGTTTGCAAGCCAGCTGGACGAACGCTTCCGCCGCATGTGGCGCTACTACCTGCTGTGCTGCGCGGGCGCCTTCCGCGCGCGCGACATCCAGGTGTGGCAGTGGGTGCTGTCCAAGCCGGGGCGCTCTGGGGTGTACCCGCGGCTGGCGTCCTGATGGGGGTGTGCTGCAACGATGGCCCTCTAGAATGGCTCGCATCTATTAGGCCTCTGGGCAAGAAACACAAAAAGGGAGTTTCATGAAGGTGCTTCGCATAGTGGGTATTGCAGCCGCCGCGCTGCTGGGTTTGGTGGTATTGGCGGTGGGCGTGCTCTACGCCCTGTTTGACGGCGACAAGATCAAGGCCGAGATTAGCCGCACGGTGCTGGAGCAAAAACAGCGCACGCTGGTGATCGTGGGCCAGCCCAAGCTCTCGGTCTGGCCCAACCTGGGCATTCAGCTCAACGGGGTGACGTTGTCCGAGCACGCCAGCAAAACCGAATTCGCCGCGCTGGACTCGGCCCGTATTTCTGTGGCGCTGATGCCGCTGCTGAGCAAGCAGGTGCAGGTGAGTGCGCTGGATATAGAGGGCCTGAAGGTCACTCTGGTGAAGAAAAAAGACGGCACGCTGAACATTGCCGACCTGCTGGGCGAACCCACAGCGCCGGAGATCGGCAAGCCCGCAGAACCCGCCAAGCCAGCAGCCCCCCTGCAGGTGGACATTGACAGCATTCGCATTGCCAATGCCCAGCTCACCTGGCGCGACGAGAAGGCGGGCAGTACAACGGCGCTGTCGAACCTCAGCCTATCCACCGGCCATGTGCTGGCTGACACGGGCAAGAAGACTGCTGCAGTGGATAAGCTCAGTCTGTCGGCCAAGGGCCAGAGTGGTGCCGATGCGTTTGCGCTCACGCTGGACGCGCCCAAGCTGAGCCTGTCGCCTGAAAAGTCGGGTGGTGAGGCCATCACGCTCTCGGCCACGCTAAAGGGGGCGGACCGCAATGCGACGGTGAACCTGGTGCTGAACGGCGTGGAGGGCAATGCCGACGCGCTGAAGATTGCCAGCCTGGCACTGAAGCTGGATGCCAAGGCGGGCGATGCGGCCGTGAAGGGCCAGCTGAGTTCGCCCGTGGCGGTGAACGTGGCCGGGCAAAGTGTGGCGCTGGCCAAGCTGAGCGGCAGCTTGGACCTGGCCCACCCCAGCATGCCTATGAAGAGCGTGACCCTGCCCATCAACGGCAGCCTGAAGGTGGACGCGCAGCAGCAGACCGCAGCGCTGGAGCTGGCCACGCAGTTTGACGAATCCAAGATCGCCACCAGCGTGAAGGTGGCCAAGTTTGCGCCGCTGGTGCTGGCGTTTGACCTGGACGTGGACAAGCTGAACGTGGATAAATACCTGCCGCCCAAGCCCGCCCCCACCACGGTGGCCGCTAAAGAGGCGGCTGTGGCCAAAGAGGCGCCGATTGACCTGAGCGCGCTCAAGGGCCACACGGTGAACGGCACCATTCGCATCGGCGCGCTGCAGGTGTCCAACCTGAAGCTGGAAAAGATCAACGCCAAGCTGGCCCTGGCCGGTGGCAAGCTGGAGGTGGCGCCCTTGTCGCTGAACCTGTACGAGGGCAGCACCAGTGGTAGCCTGTCGGTGAACGCCAATGGCAACGCGGTGGCCATCAAGCAAGCCCTGGTGGGCGTGAGCATCAACCCGTTGATGAAAGACCTGGTGGCCAAGGACCTGCTGGAAGGCCGCGGCAATGTGACGCTGGACGTCAGCACCCATGGCGACACGGTCACGGCGATGAAGAAGGCGCTGGGCGGCAGCGCATCGCTGGCGCTCAAAGATGGCGCCATCAAGGGCATCAACCTGGCGCAGAGCCTGCGCGACCTGAAAGCCAAGCTGGGTCAGGCGGACAGCACGCAAGCCGCCAACGCGAGCCAGAAGACCGACTTCTCGGAGCTGACCGGCAGCTTCAAGATTGCCAATGGCGTGGCCCACAACGAGGACCTGGCGATGAAGTCCCCCTTCATCCGCCTGGGCGGCGCGGGCGACATTGACGTGGGCGTCGGCCAGATGAACTACCTGGCCAAGGCCGCGGTGGTGGCCAGCGGCGAAGGCCAGGGCGGCAAGGATTTGGGCGACCTCAAAGGACTGACCGTGCCCGTGCGCCTGACTGGCCCCTTTGAAGCTCTGAGCTACAAGATCGAATTCGGCGCCATGCTGGAAGACGCCACCAAGGCCAAGGTGGAAGAGAAGAAGCAGGAGATCAAGGCCAAGGCCGAAGAGGCCGTGAAGGACAAGGCCAAGGACTTGTTCAAGGGCTTGCTGGGCAAGTAAGCCGATTGGTGGATTGCGCAGTGCGCTCCTGTTTTAGGAGCTGCTTGCGCAATGTCTACGGGGGCTAGAGGCTAATTTGGCTTAATTCTTCCCCGTGCGCTCGCGCTCAGCCAGGTGGCCGCGGCAACTGGTGTTGATCACCCGCAACTCGGCCAGCGTGGCGTCAATCTGGGCGCGCTTTTTTTCCAGGTCGGCAATTTCGGCATCGGTACGGGCTATGACGTACTGCAGCTGCTGGGTGCGGCCTTCGCCGTGGTCGCCATACAAATCCAGGTAGCGTTTGATCTCGGCCAGCGGTGAGCCAATGGCCTTGGCACGCAGGATGAGCGTCAGCCGTGCGCGGTCACGCCGGGTGTAGACGCGCGCGCCGTTGACCCGGCGGGGCGCCAACAGGCCCTTGTCTTCATAAAAGCGCAGCGCGCGCAGCGTGATGCCGAACTCCCGGCACAACTCGGTGATCCCGAACAGCTCGGCCGTGCCCTCGTCGCGGTGGGAGGCGACAAACGCCTGCGCGTCTGCCACCGCTGCGTCGGTGGCCACGGGCTCAAATGACACGTTGCAGGCGCATGGCTACGCCCATGTCGCCGCTGACCTTGAGCTTGCCGGCCATGAAGCCGGTGGCGGGCTCCAGGTCGCCGTCGATGAGTGCCTTCAGGTTCTCCAGCGTGATGCCCACAGTGCAGTCGGCGTCGGTGTTGTCGTTGCCCACGCTGTTGGGCGTGCTGGCACCGTCGATCACGATGACGCCGTCGGCGCCCATGTCGAACTTCAGGGTGGCGTTGAGGCCACTGTCGGCGCCCACTTTGGCGCGGATGGCTTCGGTTGCAGAGGCGAGGGACATGGCGTTTCCTTATGCAGGTTGGAGAAAGGGGTTCGGGCTGGATGGTATCCGGGCAGCATACCGTAAAGCATAGTGAAAATACCTATACGGCAACAGATTGACGTTAACGTCACCATGGCCTCTAATGCCGCAAGACGTTTGAAGGACCCGTTGCCATGCCCGCTCTCCGCTCGAAGATCAACCCCCGCTCGGCCAGCTTTGCGGCCAACGCCCAGCGCATGGCCGAGCTGCTGGGCGAGGTGCAGCGCCTGGAGGGGCTGGTGATTGCCGAGTCCGAGTCCAAGCGCGAAAAGTTTGAGAAGCGCAACCAGCTGCTGCCACGTGAACGCGTGGCCCGCCTGCTGGACCGCGGCAGCCCTTTTCTGGAGCTGAGCCGCCTGGCCGGGCTGAACATGCACGACGACGATGGCAAGAAGGCCGTGCTGGGTGGTGGCTCTATCGTCGGCATTGGCGTGGTGGCGGGGCGGCGCTGTCTTATCTCCGCCAGCGACAGCGCGGTGAAGGGTGGCACTGTGGCGCCCATGGGCCTGAAGAAGGCACTGCGCGCGCAGGAGATTGCGCTGGAGAACAAGCTGCCCGTCATCTACCTCGTGGAGAGCGGTGGCGCCAACCTCATGTACCAGGCCGAGATTTTTGTGGAAGGCGGGCGCAGCTTTGCCAACCAGGCGCGCATGTCGGCCGCAGGCATTCCGCAGATCGCGGTGGTGCACGGCTCGTCCACGGCGGGCGGCGCCTATCTGCCTGGCCTGTCGGACTACGTGGTGCTGGTGCGCGGGCGCAGCAGCATTTACCTGGCGGGTCCGCCGCTGGTGAAGGCCGCTATGGGCGAAGACTGCACGGACGACGAGCTGGGCGGCGCCGAAATGCACGCCCAGGTTACCGGCCTGGGCGAGTATCTGACCGAGGACGACGCCCACGCCATCGCCATGACGCGCGAGCTCATGGACAAGCTGAACTGGGACACCGCGCCCACGGCCGCACCGTTCGCCGCGCCGCTGTTTGACGAGCAGGAACTCATGGGCATCGTCCCTGCCGACGAGCGTGAGCCCTATGACGTGCGCGAGGTGATTGCACGCCTGGTGGATGGCTCGGACTTTCTGGAATTCAAGGCCAGTTACGCGCCCGAGATGATGTGTGGCCACGCGCGCATGGAGGGGCGGCTGGTGGGCATCCTGGGCAACAACGGGCCGATTCAACCCGCTGGCTCCACCAAGGCGGCGCAGTTCATCCAGCTGTGTGACCAGAGCGGCACACCGCTGATTTTTTTGCAGAACACCACGGGCTATATGGTGGGCTCGGTGGCAGAGCGCGGCGGCGCCATCAAGCACGGCAGCAAGATGATCCAGGCTGTGGCCAATGCTCGCGTGCCCAAATTCACCGTCGTGCTGGGTGGCTCCTTTGGTGCGGGCAACTACGGCATGTGCGGGCGCGGCTTTGATCCGCGTTTCATCTTCAGCTGGCCCACGGCGCGCACCGCGGTGATGGGCGGTGCGCAAGCGGCCAAGGTCATGGACATCGTGAACCGCGCCAAGGTGGAGCGCATGGGTGCCGAGGTGAATGAAGACGCCCTCAAGGCCATGTCCGACGGCCTGCGCCTGCGGCTGGACAAAGAGAGTGCGGCCCTGTTTGGCACCGCCCGCCTGTGGGACGACGGAATCATCGATCCGCGCGACACGCGCCGCCTGTTGGGCCTGTGCCTGGCGCTGGCCGCCGAGGCCGACCAGCGCACGCTGCGCGCCAACACCTTTGGTGTGGCGCGCTTCTGATCACTCCCCCTAAAAATGACCCGAGAAGACATCCATGAAATTCACCCCTGAACACACCCAGATCTCTGACACGGTGCGCAAGTTCGTCGCCAACGAGATCAACCCCTTCACCGCCGAATGGGAAAAGGCCGGCATCTTCCCGGCGCACGAACTCTTCAAGAAGATGGGCGACCTGGGCCTCTTGGGTATCAAGTACCCCACAGAGTTTGGCGGCATGGGGCTGGACTTCAGCTATTCCATGGTGTCGGCCGAGGCGCTGGGCGACTGCAATGTGGGCGGTGTGCCCATGGCCATTGGCGTGCAGACCGATATGTGCACGCCCGCACTGGCCCGTTTTGGCAGCGATGAGCTGCGCGCCATGTATCTGGCCCCCGCCATTGCGGGTGACATGGTGGGCTGCATTGGGGTGAGCGAGGCGGGCGGAGGCTCCGACGTGGCCGCACTCAAGACCACGGCGCGCAAGGATGGAGGCGACTACGTCATCAACGGCTCCAAGATGTGGATCACCAATGGCATGCAGGCCGACTGGTGCTGCCTGCTGGCCAACACGAGCGAAGGCGCGGTGCACAAGAACAAGTCGCTCATCATTGTGCCCATGGACGCGCCCGGCATCACACGCCAGAAGATCGAAAAGATCGGCATGCACAGCAGCGACACGGCGCAGCTGTTCTTTGACAACGTGCGCGTGCCGCAGCGCAACCTCATCGGCCAGGAAGGCATGGGCTTCACGCTGCAGATGCTGCAGTTCCAGGAAGAGCGCTTGTATGGCGCCGCCGGCAGCTTGCGTTCGCTGGACAACCTGATCGACCAGACCATTGCCTACACGCGCGAGCGCAAAACCTTTGGCCAGCCGATTCTGAACAACCAGGTGGTGCACTTCCGCCTGGCCGAGTTGCGCACCGAGGTGGAGTGCCTTCGTGCGCTGACTTACCGCGCGGTGGAGTCGTATATAGGTGGCAAGGACGTGACCAAGCTGGCATCCATGGCCAAGCTCAAGGCCGGGCGGCTCTCGCGGGAAGTGGCAGATTCGTGTTTGCAATATTGGGGCGGCATGGGCTTCACGGCGGACAACCCCATCTCGCAGGCCTACCGCGACAGTCGCCTCATCTCGATCGGTGGCGGCGCCGACGAGATCATGCTGGGCATCATCTGCAAGCTCGAAGGTACGTTGCCGGGAAAGGCCTGAGCCCAGGGGTACGCCATGCAACACGCCATCGATGCTATGCAATTAGGAGCTGTTCGCGCAGTGTCCACGGGAGCTAGCCTGCATATTTACTTGAATAGACCCGAGGTGCGCAACGCGATGTCGCAACAGATGGTGGCTGAGCTGCAGCAGGTGCTGCACGCGGCGGAGGCCACGGCGGGCGGGCCGGACGCGGTGCGCGTGGTGGTGCTGCGCGGCGAGGGCGGGCACTTCAGCGCCGGGGCCGACTTGAAAGACATGGCCGGTGCACGCATGCGCGCCATGCAACGCGCAGAAGGTGCGCCCGACCCGATTGCGGAGGTGAACGCCGCCTTTGGCCACCTGTGCGCGGCCTATGCCAACACCCCGTTGGCCGTGGTGGCGGTGCTGGAGGGCACAGTCATGGGCGGCGGCTTTGGCCTGGCCTGTGTGGCCGACGTGGCGATTGCCAGCGACACCGCGGCCTTCCGTTTGCCCGAGACCTCGCTGGGTGTGGTGCCTGCGCAGATTGCGCCTTTTTTGGTGGAGCGCCTGGGCTATTCGCAGGCCAAGCGCCTGGCCGTCACCGGTGGCCGGCTTGATGCGGCGGGCGCACTCGCCGTGGGGCTGGTGCATGAAGTGACAAGCAGCGAAGGCATAGCCACCGCGTTGGACAAGGTGCTAACCGACATCCTGGCCTGCGCACCCGGCGCACTGGCTGCCACCAAGGCGCTGATGTGCAAGGCACGCTTTACCGCTGCGGCTGATTTGGTAGATGAAGCCGCCGACATCTTCTCCCGCGCCGCTCAAGGCCCCGAGGGGCAAGAGGGCATGGCCGCCTTTATCCAGAAACGCAAACCCACGTGGGCCGTGACATGAGCTTCTCCAAAATCCTGATCGCCAATCGCGGAGAGATTGCTTGCCGTGTGATTCGTACTGCGCGCAAGCTGGGCTACGCCACCGTGGCCGTGTACAGCGATGTCGACCGCGACGCACCGCATGTGGCTCTGGCCGACGAGGCCGTCTATATCGGACCTTCGCCCGCCGCGCAGTCCTATCTGAAGATCGACGCGATTCTGGACGCCGCGCGCAAAACGGGTGCTGATGCGCTGCATCCTGGCTATGGCTTCCTCAGCGAGAACGCCGCGTTTGCGCAGGCCTGCGCCGATGCGGGCGTGGTGTTCATTGGTCCACCTGCCAGCGCCATCACAGCCATGGGCGACAAGGCCCTGGCCAAACGTCGCATGCTGGAAGCGGGTGTGCCGTGTGCGCCCGGCTACTTGGGCGGGGACCAGAGCGACGTGGCATTGACAGCCGAGGCCAAGAAGCTGGGCTACCCGTTGCTAGTGAAAGCCGTAGCCGGTGGCGGCGGGCGTGGCATGCGTCTGGTACGCAGCGATGCCGAGTTGCAGCAGGGCATTGATGGCGCACGCCGTGAAGCGACCAGCGCGTTTGGCGATGGCACGCTGATGTTGGAGCGGTTGATCGACAACGGTCGCCACATCGAGATCCAGGTATTTGCCGACGCGCATGGCAATGCGGTCTACCTGGGCGAGCGTGATTGCACCGCCCAGCGCCGCCGCCAGAAGGTGATTGAAGAAGCACCGTCGCCCGTGGTCAGCCCCGCGATGCGTGCTGCCATGGGTCAGGACGCCGTGGCCGCTGCACTGGCCGTGGGTTACCGGGGCGCGGGCACGGTGGAGTTCATCGTCGATGACAAGCGCAACCACTACTTTCTGGAGATGAACACGCGCCTGCAGGTGGAGCACCCGGTGACCGAATGCGTCACCGGCTATGACCTGGTGGAGTGGCAGCTGCAGGTAGCAGCCGGCGATGTGCTGCCCGCGAGGCAGGAAGACATCACGCTGACAGGTCACGCCATCGAGGCACGCCTGTATGTGGAAGACCCCTACACCGGCTTTGCACCACAGACCGGCACCGTGGCCTGGTGGCAGCCTGAGCGGGCCTTGTACGACGGCGTCCGTATTGATGACGGTATTCGCCAGGGTAGTGTGATCTCGTCCTTCTACGACCCCATGGTCGCCAAGATCATCGTGCATGGCCGCGACCGGGACGATGCTATCCGCCGTCTGCGTGCCGCGCTGGCCAACACGCCCTTGCTGGGCCTGAAGAACAACGGCCGCTTCCTGAGCGACTTGGTGGACCACCCGGCCTTCCGCAAAGCCGAGATGACCACCACGCTGATCGACCAGTGGCTGGAGCAGGGTGAGCCGCTGTTGCAGGCGCCTATGGCTAGCGATGCAGCCTGGACGGTGGCGGCCGTGGCATCGGCGATGCAGCATGGCAAAGATCCCGCGGAAGGCTGGCGCGCCAACAGCGTGGCAGCCTACGGCTTTCAGCTGCAGACGGGTGACATGGTGCGTGCGGTGCGCGTGCTGCCAGACCGCCAAGGTGCGGTGGCAGTCACGATGGATGGGCACACCACATTTGCACGCGTGCTGCAGTTTGCCGAAGGAGTGCTGCGGCTCGAAATCACCGGCGTTGCGCAGACCGCCATCGCGGTGTTTGTAGGCGCCGACTTGCACCTCGCCCACGCAGGCCACTGCCATGTGTTTACCGAGGTGTCAGCTTTCCCGAATGCCGATGCACTCAAGGACGCGAGCCGTGCCCGCTCCCCGGTAGCGGGCAAGGTCACCCAGGTGCTAGTGGTACCGGGCGACGAGGTGCAGGAGGGCCAGCAGCTTGTTTGCGTGGAAGCCATGAAGATGGAAATGTGGCTGTGTGCCGAAAACGCGGGCACGGTGAAGGCCGTGCACGCCAAGGCGGGCGACCAGGTGGAATCCGGTGCACTGTTGGTTGAACTTGAGATCAAGAAGGACGCATGATGGACAAAGCCATACTCACCTGCGCGCTGACCGGCGTGCTCACCAACCCCAAGCAGCATCCCGTGCCTGTCACCCCGGCGCAAATGGCCGCCGAGGCGCGCGACGCCTTCAACGCCGGGGCCAGCATCATGCACATCCACATGCGCAGCCAGGAAGAAGGCATGGGCCACATGCCCTCGTGGGACCCAGATGTGGCCGAAAGCATCGTCAACGCCATCCGCGAAGCCTGTCCCGGCGTCATCATCAACCTGACCACGGGTGTGGTGGGCAAGGACATCAGCGGCCCGCTCGCCTGCATCCGCCGCGTCAAGCCCGAGATCGCGGCCTGCAATGCAGGCAGCCTGAACTACCTCAAGCTCAAGGAGGACGGCAGCTGGGCCTGGCCGCCCATGGTGTTCGACAACCCGGTGGCCAAGGTGCAGCAGTTTCTCGACGTGATGGAGGAGGCGGGCACGCACCCCGAGTTTGAGTGTTTTGACGTGGGCATCGTGCGCTCGGTCACCATGTACCTGAAGAACGGCATGCTCAAGCCCGCCATGGGCCGGGCCGAGTACAACCTGGTGATGGGCGTGGCCTCCGGCATGCCGTGCGATGCGGATCTGCTGTCGCTGCTGCCCAAGTACATGGCCGCGGACAGCGTCTGGCAGACCACGCTGATCGGCCGCACCGAGATCTGGCCCGTGCACCAGAAGACGGCCGAGCTGGGCGGCATGTTGCGCACAGGTCTGGAAGACACCTTCTATTTGCCCAACGGTGAGCGTGCAGCAGGCAACGGCGCGCTCATTACCGAACTGGCAATCTGCGCCCAGCGTGCGGGCCGTGCCATCGCCAGCCCGACGGAGGCGCGCAGTGTGCTGGGCCTGCGCAGCGCGTAAACTTGGGGGCTAGCGCCCCCGGGAAGCGGGGTTGCAAAAGTTTCTACGGGTTTTCCAGAAAGCCCAAAAAACTTCGTGCTAGAATACGAAGCTTAGCGGCTGTAGCTCAGTTGGATAGAGTACTTGGCTACGAACCAAGGGGTCGTGGGTTCAATTCCTGCCAGCCGCACCAAACGTGAAACCCTAGAACAGCAATGTTCTAGGGTTTTTTCGTTTCTGCACATTGTGTGCGCCGCCGCACAGTCTGATCCTTGTCGAAGCGCTAGGCTGGGGTACGTTCCGTTCAGGTAAGCCCCCATGACCCCTTCCTCTGCGCCGCAGCCCGCCATACCCAGCGACTCTCTCAGCGCCGTGTTGGGTCAGGCGGAGCATGTGCAGGCGTTGGTAGACGAGAGCGCCTTGGCGTTGTCCACCCTCAATTCCGTGTTGGGACAGCAAAGTGCGCAGGCCCAGTCCCAAGAGGTCAAGCAGGCCCTGGCGCAGAGCCAAGCCGTGGAAGAAAAGGTGCAAGACGCGTCGGACAAGTTGGTTCTGGTCACCCAGGCGCTGGAAGGCGAGATCAAGGAGCGCAAGGCCCTCGATGCGGAGCTGGCTTTGGTCACCCAGCAGGAAGAAGTGGCGCGCTACGCGGCCCTGCACGACTCTCTGACGGGGTTGCCGAACCGCACACTTTTCAACGACCGCCTGGAGCATAGCTTGGCACAGGCGCGGCGGCACGACTTGGCGTTGGCCGTCATGTTTCTGGACCTCGATGGCTTCAAGCAAGTCAATGACACTTATGGACACGATGTGGGCGATGTGGTGTTGAAGACGATCGCAGAGCGACTTAAGGAAAACACGCGGAATGACGACACCGTCAGTCGGCTGGGTGGCGATGAGTTTTTGTACCTGTTGATGGGGGCAGCAGATGAGCAGACCGTTGCCAATCTCGCCCAAAAAACCATCCATCGGGTCCAGCTTCCATGCCAGCTCAGTACCGGCAACATCAGTGTGCTGACGAGTATTGGTATTTCACTGTTTCCCAGAAACGGGGTAACAGCGGATGCACTCATCAAAGAGGCAGATGCCGCGATGTATGCGGCCAAGCGTGACCGCACGGGCTACGCATTTGCCAAGTAACAGGGCATGGATCCGTCGCAATGCACAGGCTGTCATCGATAGAATGAAACCAGCCGCGGAGTGCCGTGGATTGCATTGAACGGAATCATGAGCAAGGCCTTTACCAAAGAGTCTGACACGGGCACCGACGACGAGGAGCTGCAACTGCCTGCGCTGCCGTCGGGTGGCAAAAACTACATCACCCCCCAAGGCTATGCCGTACTGCGCGACGAGTTACTCGACCTGATCGACAACGAGCGCCCCAAGATCGTGGAAGTAGTGCACTGGGCGGCCAGCAATGGTGACCGCTCCGAGAATGGCGACTACCTGTATGGCAAAAAGCGCTTGCGCGAGATTGACCGCCGCATCCGCTTTTTGACCAAGCGCCTGGAAATTGCCGAAGTAACCGACCCCACCGTGCACCATGGCAACGACCAGGTGTTCTTTGGCGCCACGGTTACGTATGTGGATGACCAGGACGTGGAGCGCACCGTCACTATCAAAGGCATTGACGAGGCCAACAGCGCGTTGGGTGAGGTGAGCTGGATCTCCCCCGTCGCCCGCACCCTGCTCAAGGCGCGCGTAGGCGATGAACTCAAGCTGGTGATGCCCGACCGCGTGGGCGACATTGAGGTGCTGCGGGTGGTCTACCCGGCACCTGCATCCAGCTAACTGTTGTTGGTTGCTGTGTTGCTGCTGCGTTCTGCGCGCAATACCGAGGGCGTACGGCGCAGGTTGCGCAATGCGGTCTCCAGGTGCGCCGTATCGCGCACGGCCACCAAAAACCGCAAGTCCGAGGCGTCCTGCACGCCGTCCTGCCCCATGTCGATGTGCAGGATGTCGGCCTCGGCCGATGCTAACGCTGCAGCCACTTTGGCCAGCACGCCCTTGCCATTGTTCACGGTCACCACCACGCCGGTTTTAAACGGGCGGATCGGCTCATCGGACCATTCCACGCCAATGAAGCGCTCACTGTCCTTGTTCTGCAGCTTGCGCGCCACCTGGCACTCTTCCCGGTGCACCACCAAGCCCTCGCCACGGCCCAAATAGCCAACGATGGCATCACCGGGGATGGGGCGGCAGCAGGGCGCAAACTGCACCGAAGCATTTTCGCTGCCATCCAGTGTGATGGAGCCCAGCGAGGTGGATTCGTGCGCTGTGAAGCGCTCGCGCGTGAGCAGCAGCGCGTCGGGGCGCTCTCCGGTGTCGGCCAGCAGGGTTACCAGGCGCTTGGCCACGATATTGGCAATGCGTTTGCCCAGGCCGATATCGGTTAGCAGCTCCTCGCGTGTCCTGTTACCGGTGAAGCGCAGCAGCTTGTCCCACAGCGCGCTGTAGCTGGGGTCGTCATCGGGGAAGCCTTCGATGCCTTCGGCGCGCAGGGCCTGGGTCAGCAGCTTGCTGCCCAGGCTTTCGGACTCCGTTTGCGCCATCGTCTTGAGGTGGTGGCGGATCTTGGAACGTGCACGCCCCGTACGCACAAAGCCCAGCCAGGCCGGGTTGGGTGTGGACACTGGGGCTGTGACTACCTCCACCACATCGCCGTTCTTTAGCTCGGTGCGCAGAGGCACCTGTTCGCCATTGATGCGCGCGGCCGTCGTGCGATCGCCCACATTGCTGTGGATGGCGTAGGCAAAGTCCACCACCGTAGCACCGCGGGGCAACGCCATGATCTGGCTCTTGGGGGTGAACACATAGACCGCGTCGGGAAACAGGTCCACTTTCACGTGGTCCCAGAACTCGGCCGCATCGCGTGTTTCGTCCTGAATGTCCAGCAGGGACTGCAGCCACTTGGTGCCCAGGCGGTCGTTCGACGCATCTTCGGGGTTGTTGACCTTGTACAGCCAGTGGGCGGCTACGCCCGATTCGGCCACCACGTGCATGGCCTCGGTACGCATCTGGAATTCCACGTTGATGCCGGCCGGGCCGACCAGCGTGGTGTGCAGCGACTGGTAGCCATTGACCTTGGCAATGGCAATGTGGTCCTTGAACTTGCCGGGCACAGGCTTGTAGAGCTGGTGCAGCAGGCCCAGAGCCGTGTAGCAGTCGGTCACATTGGGTACCAGCACCCGGAAGCCGTAAATGTCGGTGACTTGGGCAAAGCTCAAGTGCTTGTCATCCATTTTCTTGTAGATGGAGTACAGCGTCTTCTCGCGGCCCGCGATGCGCACCGGCATGTTGGCGGTGGCAAACACGGTCTCGACTTCTTTTTGCACCTTCTGGATCAGGTCGCGCCGGCGGCTGCGCGCCTTGGCCACGGCCTTGGCCAAAATGGAATAGCGCCAAGGCCGTAGGTGGCGAAACGAGAGATCCTGCAGCTCGCGGTAGGTCTGATTCAGGCCTAGGCGGTGGGCAATGGGGGCGTAAATGTCCAGCGTCTCGGAGGCAATGCGCCCCCACTTGGCACGCGGCATGTCCGACAGTGTGCGCATATTGTGCGAACGGTCGGCCAGCTTGATCAGGATGACACGCACATCGCGCGCCATGGCCAACAGCATCTTGCGGAAGGACTCGGCCTGGTTTTCTTCGCGGGTGTTGAACTGCAGCTTGTCCAGCTTGGTCAGGCCATCCACCAGCTCGGCCACGGGGGAGCCAAATTTCTCGATCAACTCGGTCTTGGTGACACCGCAGTCTTCGATGGCATCGTGTAGCAGGGCGGACATCAGGGCCTGCGCATCGAGTTTCCATTCGGCGCATTGGGCGGCCACGGCAATCGGGTGGGTGATGTAGGGCTCACCGTTGTTGCGCATCTGGCCCAGGTGGGCCTCGTCGGCAAACCGGTAGGCCAGGCGCACCTGTTCCACGTCGCTGGGGCTCAGGTAGTCCAGCTTGGCCGTTAGTCCGGCAAAACTGGCAGCTACTGCGTTGGCAGCCGCGGCGGGGGATGTGAGATGTGGAGTGCTACCCATGGCGTAAATGTAGCGTGCAGATCAGAGCGCTGCTGTACAGACGAAAAAAAGCACCGCAAGCGGTGCTTTTTTGAAGGAGCGAAAGCTCAGAGAGGCACTTTTTTCAGCATCTCGATGCCGATTTTGCCAGCGGCGATTTCGCGCAGGGCAGTCACGCCAGGCTTGTTCTTGCTTTCGATCTTGGCAGTGTGGCCTTGGCTCAGCATGCGCGCACGGTAGGTGGCTGCCAGAACCAGTTGGAAGCGATTGGGGATCTGCTCGAGGCAGTCTTCAACAGTGATGCGGGCCATGGAAATCTCCGGGAAAACTACAGGATGTTCAGCGCTTGGAATGTCTCGGCACGGGCGCGGCGCTGTGCCGAAATCTTGAGCCGCTGAGAGTGGACGATGGCTTTCAGGTCAAAAAGCGCACGGTCGAATAACTCATTGATTATAACGAAGTCGAATTTCGCGACCTGGGCGACCTCGATCTGGGCGTTTTTCATGCGCATGTCGATCACCTCGGGCGAGTCCTCGCCGCGGCGTTCCAGCCGTGAGCGCAGCTCTTCCCAACTGGGGGGCAGGATGAAGATGCAGATGGCATTGGCAAACACATTTTTGATCTGCACCGCACCCTGGAAGTCGATTTCCAGGATCACGTCTGCGCCCTGAGCCATGCGGTCTTCAATGGCCTTTTTCGAGGTGCCGTAGCGCTGGCTGTGCACATGGGCCCACTCGACAAAGGCATCGCCAGCCACCATGGCGTCAAACTCTGGCTGGGAGACGAAGAAGTACTCGCGACCATGTTTTTCCTGGCCGCGCGGTGGGCGCGTGGTGTGCGATACCGAGGGCTGCAGCCGCGAATCCAGCTCCAGCAGCGCCTTGCACAGGCTGGACTTACCCGCCCCGCTGGGGGCTGCGACGACAAAGAGATTTCCGGGGTAGTCCATTGACATTGGCTCCGATAAAGCGGGTGGCTGAAGTCGCCTTATTCTAAGTTCTGAACCTGCTCGCGCATTTGCTCGATCAACACCTTCATGTCCACCGAGATATGCGTCAGCTCCAGTGCCGCTGATTTTGAGCCCATGGTGTTGGCCTCGCGGTGCAGCTCCTGGATCAAAAAGTCCAGCCGTTTGCCGATCTCACCGCCTTTTTTGATCAGGCGCTCCAGCTCGTCCAGGTGAGAGTTCACGCGGGTGATTTCTTCTGCCACATCGATGCGGATGGCAAAAGCGGTGGCCTCGGTCAGTGCGCGGTCTTGGGCCGCTTCGGGCAGGGTGGCGCCATCGGTCAGGGCCATGGCCTCTTTCCAGCGCTCCATAAAGCGTATGCGCTGCTGCTCCACCAGCTTGGGCACCAGCGGACCGGCCTGTTCGGCCAGGGTGCGCAGCTGGGTGATGTGGCTCAGCAGCATGGTGGCTAGGCGAGCACCTTCGCGCTGGCGGGCGGTCAGCAGTTCCTTCAGCGTTTTTTCTGCCAGCGGCATCACATCGGCGCTCCAGTCGCGCTGGCTGCCTTGCTCGGCGGCGGCCAGGCGGATCACGTCGGCCACGCTGAGCGGGTTGGCGTTGGGCAGCCACGCGCGGATGCTGTCTTGCGCGGCGTTCAGGCGTTGCAGCAGCTTGGGCGTGGGGTCGGGGATATTGCTGGCACTGGTCGTTTCCACCGAGGCGCGTACTTCAATCTTGCCGCGTTTGAGCTTGGCGCCCAGCAGTTCGCGCAGGGCCGGTTCGAATTGACGCAGGTCCTCGGGCAGGCGGAACGTGAGGTCCAGGAAGCGGCTGTTGACCGAGCGGATCTCCAACCCGAGCTGGGTGATGGGCTGGTTTTTGGGCTCGCTTTCCGAGGCGCTGGTGGCTGTGCTGTGCTGGGCACTGGCATAGCCAGTCATGCTGTAAACTGGCATCACGGGTTCTCGCTGCGTTGAAACGGCCCCGAGAATAACCCGGTTCCCATGCAACCGACGAGCCCATACCCCGCAATTTATGTCAAAGGTCAAGCCAGCGCCCCTTCCCCCCGAGACCATCATTGGCGGCTATCGCATCATTCGCAAGGTTGCCGCCGGGGGATTTGGGCTGGTGTACTTGGCGCTCGATTCGGAAGGCCAGCAGGTGGCCGTCAAGGAATACCTGCCGTCGTCGCTGGCCAGCCGCGCACCGGGCGAGCTGTTGCCCCAGGTCCAGCCCGAAAAACTCTCGCTGTACCGCCTGGGCCTGAAAAGCTTTTTTGAAGAAGGCCGTTCGCTGGCACAAATTTCCCACCCTTCGGTGGTGAGCGTGCTGAACTTCTTTCGTGAGAACGAAACCGTCTACATGGTGATGAACTACCTGGAGGGCGCAGCCCTGCAGGACTTCATCGTCACCGCGCGCGACCTGAAGAAGAGCAAGGTGTTCCGCGAATCCACCATCCGCTCGCTGTTTGACGAGATCCTGCGCGGGCTGCGTATCGTGCACCAGCACAAGATGCTGCACTTGGACATTAAACCGGCCAACATTTTTATTACCGACGACAACCGCTCGGTTCTCATCGACTTTGGCGCCGCGCGCGAAGTGCTGAGCAAAGAAGGCAACTTCATCCGTCCCATGTACACGCCCGGCTTTGCCGCCCCCGAGATGTACCGGCGCGATGCCTCCATGGGCCCATGGACCGATATCTACGCCATTGGCGCCTGTATCTACGCCTGCATGCAGGGCTACCCGCCCAATGAGGCACCGCAGCGCCTGGAAAAAGACCGGATCACCACGGCGCTGGCGCGCCTGCGCGGCGTGTACTCTGACAACCTGATTGAGGTGGTGGAGTGGTGCATGTCGCTGGACCCGTTGTCGCGTCCGCAGTCGGTGTTCGCCTTGCAGAAGGAGTTGTCCCGCGAGGGCGAGCGCCGTTACACCAAGCTCACCGTGGGCGAGAAAGTGCGCATGCAGTTTGACTCCATGGTGGCCGACACCAAGAAAACAGTCCAGGGCGCCGTGGCCGCCTCGGGCAAACCCAAATGAAATTTTCTGTCTTCCAGATCAGCCGCAAGGGCGGCCGCGAAAAAAACGAAGACCGCATGGGGTATTGCTATACCAAGTCGTCGGGCCTGTTTTTGCTGGCCGACGGCATGGGTGGGCACCCTGAGGGCGAGGTCGCCGCGCAGATGGCCTTGCAGGTCATCTCTGCGCTGTATCAAAAGGAAGCCTCGCCCGAGATTGAGGACGTGAATGCGTTCTTTCACCGTGCGGTGATGGCCGCGCACCGGCAAATTCTGCGTTATGCGGCTGAGAAGCACCTGGCCGATACACCGCGCACGACGCTGGTGGCAGCTGTGGTGCAGCACGGTTCTGCGCACTGGGTGCACTGTGGCGATTCGCGCCTGTACTTTGTGCGCCAGGGCGAACTGCTGGCCCGCACGCGGGACCATTCGTACATGGAGCAGCGCGAAGGCGAGGAACGCCCTTTGGCGTCTGCGGCCGCGGTGTTCAACCGCAACGTGCTCTACACCTGCCTGGGGTCACCGACCAAACCCGTGTTTGACATCACCGGCCCGGTGCCGCTGCAGCAGGGCGACCGCATGATGCTGTGTTCCGACGGACTCTGGGGCACGGTGGATGATTCCAACATCGTCTACCAGATGGCGCAGAAGCCCGTGCCTGTGGCGGCCCCCGATCTGGTGGAAATGGCGCTGGTCAATGGCGGTCCGCATTGCGACAACGTGACCTTGATCGCCATGGAGTGGGAAACCCCTGACAGCTTCGAATCCACGCGCGGCAGCATCTCCACCGACAACATCGAGGACGGTGTGTTTGCCTCTACAGTGCAGGCCGGCTGGCTGGACTCCGATGTCGACGACCTGGACGATGCGGCCATCGAACGCTCCATTGCCGAAATCAACGAGGCGATTCGCCGTTCCGCTGCACGCAAGGCCTGAGGCCTGCGCTGCGGCA
Organism: Rhodoferax saidenbachensis; assembly: GCF_031457975.1. Taxonomy (GTDB): domain Bacteria; phylum Pseudomonadota; class Gammaproteobacteria; order Burkholderiales; family Burkholderiaceae_C; genus Allorhodoferax; species Allorhodoferax saidenbachensis_A. The sequence continues at coordinate 98,872 of NZ_JAVDXO010000010.1, read as the reverse complement.
TTGCCATTTCCTGAAGGACTGCCATGACTGATTTCGTTCGCAGCGGTGCGCGCGCAGCCAACGCTTTGCGCCCGGTGCGCATTACCCGCCACTACACCATGCACGCCGAAGGCTCGGTGCTTATCGAGTTTGGCAACACCAAGGTGCTCTGCACCGCGTCGGTGGAAGAGCGCGTGCCGCCGCACAAGCGTGGCAGTGGTGAAGGCTGGGTGACCGCTGAGTACGGCATGTTGCCGCGCGCCACCCACAGCCGCAACGACCGTGAAGCTGCCAAAGGCAAGCAAAGCGGGCGCACGCAGGAAATCCAGCGCCTCATTGGCCGCTCGCTACGCGCCATCTTTGATTTGAAGAAGCTGGGCGAACGCACCATCCAGCTGGACTGCGATGTGATCCAGGCCGACGGCGGTACCCGCACGGCCGCCATCACCGGGGCCTTTGTGGCGGCGCAGGATGCGGTGAACGGCTTGCTGAAGGCCGGCAAGATCGCCGAGTCACCGATCACTGCCGCTGTGGCCGCCATCAGCGTGGGTATCGTGCAGGGCACGCCGCTGCTGGATCTGGAATACACCGAAGACTCGGCCTGCGACACCGACATGAATGTGGTGATGACGGGTGCCGGCCACTTTGTGGAAGTGCAGGGCACGGCCGAAGGCGTGGCGTTCACCCGCGCCGAGATGGACCAACTGCTGGGCCTGGCGGAAAAAGGCGTCACCGAGTTGATGGCGTTGCAGCAGCAAGCACTATCAAATGAATAGCTGCTTGCGCAATAGTGACGGGGGCTAGAGGCGAATTTCATGAAAATTGTTCTCGCATCCAACAACCAGGGCAAGCTGGTCGAACTGCAGGCCATGTTTGGCGCGCTGGGCTGCACGCTGGTGCGCCAGGGTGACTTGGGCGTGCCCGAGGCACCTGAGCCCTACCGCACCTTTGTGGAAAACGCGCTGACCAAGGCACGCAATGCGGCGCAGCACACCGGTTTGCCCGCGTTGGCAGACGATGCGGGCCTGTGCATAGACGCCTTTGGTGGTTTGCCGGGCGTGGACACGGCCTACTACGCCACCCAGCACGGCTATGCCAAGGGCGACGACAACAACGTCACCGCTCTACTGGAGCAGATGCAGGGCATTGAGAACCGCCGCGCGGCCATGGTCAGCACGCTAGTGGCGGTGCGCTCGCCCGAAGACCCCGAGCCGTTGATTGCGGTGGGCCGTGTGGTGGGTGAGGTGGCGCGGGAGCGGCTGGGCTCCAACGGCTTTGGTTTTGACCCGGTGATGTGGATTCCCGAGTTTGGCCAAACCTTTGCCCAACTGCCCGTGGAAGTAAAAAACGCCCACAGCCACCGTGGCCGTGCGGCGCAGGCCATGGTAGCGCTGATCCGCAGCAACTGGCTGGGGGCCTGAGCGGCCATGATCCCCATCACGCCGGTCAATGAGGGTGCTGCAGAAGCCGCCGTACAGCATGACATCCAGCACTACATGCGCCCCGGCACGTTGCAACTGGCTGCGCTGCCGCCTCTGTCGCTGTATGTGCATCTGCCCTGGTGCCTGAAGAAATGCCCGTATTGCGACTTCAACTCCCATGAGCAGAGTGCGCAAGGCCTGCCGGAGCAGCGCTACATCGATGCCGTGATTGCCGACCTGGAAGCCGCGCTACCGCTGATCTGGGGTCGCACGGTGCACAGTATTTTCATTGGGGGCGGCACGCCCAGCCTGTTCTCGCCGCAGTCCATCGATCGCTTGCTGGCCGACATCCGAGCCCGTCTGCGGTTGGAGGCCAACTGCGAGATCACCATGGAGGCCAACCCCGGCACGTTTGAGAAGGACCGTTTCAAGGCCTTCCGCAGTGCCGGTGTCACCCGCCTGTCCATCGGCGTGCAGAGTTTCAACGACGACCACCTGAGGGCCCTGGGCCGGGTACATGACCGTGCCCAGGCCCTGGCCGCGGTCGAAGAGGCGGCACAGTCCTTCGGTACCTTCAATCTGGACATCATGTATGCGCTGCCCGGCCAGACGCTGGAGCAACTCGACGCCGATGTGAAGCTCGCACTGCAGTTCGCGCCGCCGCACATCTCCATCTACCACCTGACCATCGAGCCCAACACCTACTTCGCCAAGTTCCCGCCGCAGATTCCCGAGGACGACACGGCCTACGCCATGCTGGACCACATCACCGAGCTGACGGGGGTGGCGGGACTGGAGCGCTACGAGGTGTCGGCCTACGCCAGGCCCGCGCACCGCTGTTTTCACAACCTCAACTACTGGCAGTTTGGCGACTATCTGGGCATTGGCGCAGGTGCCCACAGCAAGCTCAGTTTTGCCCACCGCGTGGTGCGCCAGGTGCGGTTTCGCGACCCGGCGCGCTACATGCAGCAGGCGCTGGCCGGCAACGCACTGGCGCAGGACAACGAGGTGGCGCGCGCCGACCTGCCGTTTGAGTACATGCTCAACGCGCTGCGCCTGCGCAATGGTTTTGGTCTGCGCGACTTTACCGAGCGAACCGGTCTGGCCATCACGGCCATCGAGGCGGGCCTGCAGGAAGCCGAGCGCAAGGGCCTGATCGAACGCGACTTTGCGCGCGTGCGGCCTACGGTGCGGGGCTTTGACTTTTTGAGTGACTTGCAGGAACTTTTCCTGCAAGAATAGGCCCCACGCTGCGGCAAGGCAACACAAGGGGAACGCCATGTTTTCGGTCTACGGCACGGCAGGGCGGGTATTTCGCGGCACGCTGGAAGAACTGCGGCGCGTGGGCGCCACCACTGGTTTGGCACGCACGCGCAGCGTTGCCCCCATCGAACAGGACGCGCAGGACCACGGCCCCTCCCACTTTGGCGACCTGCTGGCCGCACCGCCCGCAGAGCCCCCCACCGACCTCGCCCACCGCAGTGCATTGGCCGCCTACGAAGAGGTGCGCAAACCGGAGCTGCCACGCCAGCCGCTGACGCGGGTAGATGCCATCATGAGCGCCAAAGTGGTCACCGTGCCCGACAGTTTCAACGTAGAGCAAGCCTGGGCGCTGCTGGGCCAGCATGGCATTGGGCAGGCGCCTGTGGTCTCTGTAGCTGGGGTGCTGGTGGGGTTACTGTCACGGGCCGAGCTGATGCGCCCGGACCGCCTGCCCAAGGCCGACAGCCACCCACTGGTGTGGCGGGCGCTGCTGGCACAAAGCGTGGTGGACTTGATGTGGACGCCCGTGCCCAGCGTGGCCGAGGACACCGATATCCGCCGCGTGGCGCGCGTACTGTTGGACACCGGCTTGCCTGGCCTGCCCGTGGTGGATGAGCAAGGCATGGTGACCGGGTTTGTCTCGCGCTCCGACATCCTGCGTGCCGTGGTGGCCGACCCGCCGTTGGACCTGTGGACCTGAGAGCGGCCTGTTGGCTCAGCGGCGCAGGCCTTGCGCCCAGCGTGCATAGAGGCTACTGGCAATCGCCTGGCTGTGGGCGAGATCCTGCTGCAGTGTGCGCAGGATTGCTTGCGGCGTTTGCACCGCGGGGCCAGAGGTACGGAGCATGAGGTCTGCGCCATCCCGCAGCCATTCCAGCAATTTGGCTTCGTCCACTTCGCAATGGAACTGCATGCCCAGATGCATATCGTTGACCACAAAGGCCTGGTTGGCACACCACGCACCTCGCAGCAGCGGCATGGCGCCAGCGGGGATGCTGAAGGATTCACTGTGCCATTGGAACTGGCGCAGAGGGCTGTGCGGGCCCACCCACGTCACACCTTCGGGGTCGGCAAGCTCCAGGTCGGTCCAGCCAATCTCGGTCTGCTCGGCTGCCTGCACTGTGCCGCCCAGCGCGCGGCTCATGAGCTGGCCACCCAAGCAATGACCGATGACGGGAATATCGGTAGCCATGGCTTGGCGAATCTGTTCGAGCAAGCGTGGGTAGTAAGGCAGCGGGTCATTGGCGCTCATGGCGCCACCCAAGATGCATAGGCCGGAATGGGCGAGGATGTCGGCTGGCAAGGCCTCGCCCAGGTGCATGCGGTGCTGGGTGAAGGGAATGCCACGGGTTTGCAACCACGTGGCAAAGAACGCAGGGCCGTCGTCGGCCAGGTGCTGGACGATGGCAACAGGCGGCATTCAGTCCTTTTCCATGCGGTCGCGCTGGGCCAGCGCGGGGAACAGCTTGAACCACAGGCCTGCCACCAGCACCGTCCCCACACCGCCGACGACCACCGAGCCCACCGGCCCGAACAAAGCCGCTGTGGCACCCGATTCAAATTCGCCCAACTGGTTGGAGGCCCCAATGAAAATCGAGTTGACCGCCGAAACGCGGCCGCGCATCTCATCCGGCGTTTCCAGCTGTACCAGCGTGCTGCGGGTCACCACGCTGATACAGTCGGCCGCCCCTGTGACAGCCAGGGCCATGAGCGAGAGCCAGAAGTACTGCGACAGCCCAAAGACCACTGTGGCCAAGCCAAAGATGCCCACCGCAATCAGCAGCCGCTTGCCCACATAGCGGCGCAGTGGCCAGCGGGCTACGGCCAGCGACATGAGCAGCGCACCCACGGCGGGTGCACCGCGTAGCAGGCCCAGGCCCACGGGGCCGGTGTGCAGGATGTCGCGTGCATAAATGGGCAGCAACGCCGTGGCACCGCCCAGTAGCACAGCAAACAAATCGAGCGAGGTGGCGCCCAGAATCAGCTTGCGCTGCCAGACAAAGGCCACGCCCGCAAACAGCGACGCCCAGGTGGCCGCCAGGTGCGAGGGCCGGTGTTCGTAGCGCACGGCCAATATCAGCAGCCCCGCGGTGAGCATGAGCACGGTGCAGCAAATGTAGACATGGATGGCACCCGTGACGTACAGCAAACCGCCCAAGGCCGGACCACTGATGACCGCGATCTCCATGCCCGTGGAGCTGAGTGCCACCGCCTGCGCCAGCAAGCTGGGCGGCACCAGCAGCGGCACCAGGGCCTGTTGTGCGGGCATCTGAAAGGCGCGCGTCAAGCCCAGTACCACCGAGATGCCGAGGATCAGTTCGCGCGACGCAAAGTGCCCCGCTGTGGCGCTGACCAACGTGGCGCCCACCAGCGCCTGCACCAACATGCAGGCCGCAAAAATGCGGCCACGGTGCAGCCGGTCTGCCAGATGGCCGGCGGGCAAGGTCATGACCAGGGCGGGAACGAACTGGAAGAGACCGACCAGACCCAAATCCCAGGGGCTGGAGGTCAGGTCATACATATGCCATGCCACCGCTACCATGAGCATTTGGTTGCCCATGATGCCCGCCAGCCGGGCCAGCCAGTAACGAATGAAAGCGCTTTGTTGGGAGAGTCGCGGGGCTTCTTGGGTCATGGACGCCCAATTATCCCCGGCCAAGGGTAGTCAGTAGTCCAGGCGAACTTTGATGGAGGCGTCCGATTTGTCGTAGCCGTATAGCTCGGCATTGCTAATGTTGCGCATATAGCTCAGTTGGGGCCGTACCGAAATGCCCTTGCTCACCGCCCAGGTGACCCCCAGGGACAGGTCATAGAGGGATTCTTCTCGCGCAAAGCCGTACAGGCTGTTGGTGCCCACATACCTGGCACGCGTAGCCCCAAAGGTGACGTAGGCGCCCCACCGGTCATTGAAGCTGCGCTGGAGCAGTGCGCGGGGACCAAAAAACTGTTTGTCACCGTCCTCCCGCCCGCTGGGGGCCAATTCCATCCCCCCTGCCGCAGTCAGACTGAAGAGGGTGCTGCCGTCTCCTAAAGCAGTGAGCCAGCCTACCGACAAGGTATTGGTTTGCGTGGCTTGGTTTTGACCTCCCAGCGTGGGGTATTGGGCCCGGTTGCTGGTGGTTCCGCCCAGAGAGAGCTGGTTGCCGCCGTCTATCGGATAACGCCAGTCAGCGCTCAGCCCGGTCGCATCGCGGTAGGAGGAGTTGCTGATCGCGAGGCTGTCGGTTGTAGAGAAGGGACGCACCTGCAATGAGCCGCCCAAGTATCTGATACCGCCGCGCGCGTCCAATCGAATGGCGCACGTGTGATCGCAGTCGGGTTGCGCCCACGCAGAAGAGGCTGCCAGTGCTGCGCACAGGCCGAGGAGGGTGAAGGTAAGGTGCCGCGCCGTACGGCTGGTCGGAAGTGTCATACCGTTCCTCCTTAGTCAGTTCACAGACTATGGCCCTATTTTGCTGGCGCTGTCCGTAAATAAGTATAGGAAGTCCGGGCTATTTCAGGCGGAATTTTTTGCTGGAGGGGGTAGGAATTGGCGACCAGTGGGGCTGTTTGCCGTATGAATGGCTGGCGCGGAGGGTGTGGCGGAAGCTGTGAGATTCGAACTCACGGAGGGGATAAACCCTCGCCGGTTTTCAAGACCGGTGCCTTAAACCGCTCGGCCAAGCTTCCAGAGCTGCGTATTCTAACTGCGCCGCCAATGGCCCCCACGTTCGTGCACTGCGTGTGCTCTCTGCCCCCCAAGGGGGCCGCGCTTCACCTTGGGGCGGCCCGGCGGTGAAGCCGTGGCCTTCAAGCGGCCTTGAGCATGCCGCGGGTTTCGATGAAGGCGATCACGTCTTGCAGGCCGGTCAGGTCTTTCAGGTTGGTCATGACAAAAGGTTTCATGCCCTTGGCGGTGTTGCGCATGCGTTCGGTGTCGCTGCGCATCACGTCCAGGTTGGCCCCTACGTGGGGGGCCAAATCGGTCTTATTGATCACGAAGAGGTCACTCTTGGTGATGCCGGGGCCGCCTTTGCGTGGAATCTTCTCGCCCGCCGCCACGTCGATCACGTAAATGGTCAGGTCGCTGAGCTCGGGGCTGAAGGTGGCGGCCAGGTTGTCGCCGCCGCTTTCCACAAACACGATGTCGGCGTTGGGAAAGTCCACCAGCATGCGGTCAATGGCTTCCAGGTTGATGGAGCAGTCTTCTCGGATGGCGGTGTGCGGGCAGCCGCCGGTTTCCACGCCCATGATGCGTTCGGCTGGCAAGGCACCGCTCACTGTCAGCAGGCGCTGGTCTTCCTTGGTGTAGATGTCGTTGGTGATGGCGACCAGGTCGTACTGTTCGCGCATCGCTTTGCACAGCATCTCCAAGAGTGTGGTCTTGCCGGAGCCCACCGGGCCACCTATGCCCACGCGCAGGGGGGGAAGGTTCTTGGTGCGGTTGGCGATGTGGTGTAGGTTGGACATGGTGGTTGCTATTAATAAAGGAGCTGCTTGCGCAATGGATACGGGGGCTAGAGGCAGATTACGATCTAAAAAGGCGTGAGTACTGCACTTCATGCTGGCTGCTCAGGATGGCCAGCATGGGGGAGAAAGCCTGGCGACTGTCGTCGTCCAGCGCCAGCGCATGGTCGATGGCAGCAGGAATAGCAGCGGTCAGCGCGGACAGGATGCGCTGGCCAGCGCTTTGGCCCAAGGGAACTGATTTGATGGCGGCCTGGGTCATATTCTCGGCCCAGCCAAAAGCGTAGGCCAGCAGGCATTCGCGTACCGGGGCTTGCGTGGCACTGGCCGCCAGCGCGTAGGCGATGGGATAGGTGGGCTCCTGCCCCGCCAGCACGGCAATTTGCGCAGGCGTGGCCGTGGTGTGGTTCTTCAGCCATTCCAGCAGGCTCTTGCCCATTTGCTCGGTCTGGGCGCGCAGTTCTGCGCTCTCCCTTGTCTGCAGCACCCAGGCGTTGAGTTGGGCCACGCGCGGCATATCGTCGGCGCGCCAGGCAGTAATGGCCTGGGCCACGGCGGGCAGGTCCGAGCGCGCCAGCGTCAGGTGCAGCTGGTCCACCAGCCAGACAGATGCTTCACTTTCTGTAGCGGCTCGCGCAGTGTCTACGGCGGCTTCCAGGCATTCTGAGTAAGAAAACCCGCCAATGGGCAAGGCCGGTGAGGCCAGCCACATCAGTTGCATCAGGCTCGAATCAAGCATGGCGGTTCAGTGGTGGTGATTGTCGTGGTCGTGGTCATGCGCGTGGCTGTGGCCATGGCCACCCGTATGTCCGCCTGTGGCGTAGGCGCCGTTCTCAGGCTCAAAAGCCTCATCCACCGCGTTCACGATCAGGTGCATGGCGCGCAGCATGTCGGCCAGCACATGGTCGGGTTCGATCTTCAGGTGGTCGGGCTTGAGCTCGATGGGCACATGGCGGTTGCCCAGGTGGTAGGCCGCGCGGATCAGGTCAAATGGGGTGCCGTGTGCGTTGCAGTGCGTGATCTTCAGCACGGCCTGTGGTGCCGCGATCACCTGGATCAGTGAGCCGTCTTCGGCTACCAGCACATCACCGCCGCGCACGGCGGTACCGCGTGGCAGAAACACGCCCAGCGTGCGGCCTTGGGAATCCATGGCGTCAAAGCGGCTTTTCTGGCGCACGTCCCAGTCGAGTTCGACGGTGGCGGCGCGTTTGAGCAGTACTGCGGCCAGGCCCTGGCCTTGGGGAATGCATTTGGAGACTTGAAACATGGGCTTGTCGATGGCGGAGATGGTGGTTATAGAGATTAACTGCACAATGCAATGGACGAGAGGTATTCCATGACGACGGACAAAATTCACGATGGGAGCCGACATATGGAGCCAACCGACAGTGAGCGCGGCCCAACTGACGCATCGCAGGACATTCAGGGCTTGGTGTTTCGTACCCTCATTGGCATCATGCCTGATCGGATCTACGCGAAAGACACGCAAGGCCGATTCATTTTGGCCAACAAAGCTGTGGCCAACCTGATGGGCAAAAGCACGCCGGAAGAGATGATCGGGAAAACAGATTTCGACTTTTACTCCAAGGAATTGGCATCCGAGTATTTTGCGGTTGAACAGGCGTTGATCCACTCTGGCGAATCATTGATTGCGTGTGAACAGTTTGTGCCGAATTTGAGCACGGGTGAGCCAGGATGGTTGGAGACTACGAAAGTACATCTGCGTGATCCGCAAGGAAACGTGATCGGGCTTGTGGGCCTCGCGCGGGACATCACAGAACGAAAACGAATCGACGCCGAGTTGCTGAACCGCAACAAGGAACTTACCGAGGTCAACGCGAAACTCTTTCAGGCGCAAGAGCAACTCTTGCAATCGGAAAAAATGGCTTCCCTCGGCCAGTTGGCTGCCGGCGTGGCCCATGAAATCAACAACCCCATCGGTTTCGTCAATTCCAACCTGGGCAGCTTACAGCGCTATGTGGAGGAGCTCTTCCAAATGTTGTCCGCCTATGAAGCTCGAGAGGGTGAATTGAAGGCGGAAACCCTGGCCGACCTTGACAAGCTGAAGCAGGAAATTGACATCTCCTTTTTACGCAAGGACGTTGTCACTCTGCTGGCCGAATCCATGGACGGCATGCAAAGGGTCAAGCGCATTGTCCAGGACCTCAAGAATTTTTCGCATGTGGACGAATCCGAGAGGCAGTGGGCGAATTTGGAGCGTGGCTTGGACAGCACGCTCAACATGGCGAGAAATGAGATCAAGTACAAAGCGGAAGTAGTCAAAGAATATGCGGGCATTCCCGAGATCGAATGCATGCCCTCTCAGCTCAACCAGGTTTTCATGAACCTCATTGTTAATGCCGCCCATGCGATTGAGGATCATGGCACGATCACGGTGCGCACTGGCATCAACCAGCAACAGGTCTGGGTGGAAGTGAGTGATACCGGGAGTGGCATTTCCAAGGAGCATTTGCCGCGGATTTTCGATCCGTTCTACACGACAAAACCCGTGGGCAAAGGAACGGGGCTTGGCTTGTCGCTTTCCTACGGGATTATTCAACGTCATCACGGCAGCATCGATGTATCCAGCGAACCTGGAAAGGGCAGTTCTTTCAGAGTGAACTTGCCCATCAAATGGGCTGAAGGGACGTAGTTGTCGGCCTGCTGAAGCGCGACTATTCCTTACCAAGTGCCGTACGCAGCAACGATGCCGCGCCACAGTGCATTGCGTTCCTGGCCCATGCGGGTGCCGCTGGCGTCGCCCGAAGCGTCCTTGGCCACCGCCATGTGCACGACGACGAGCTTGAGGTCCGGGTCCACCATGATGGCTTGGCCGTAAATGCCCAGCAACACAAAACGACGGTGGCTGCCCGGTAGCAACCAGGTCTGCAGGCCGTAGCCCATGTAGGTGCTGCCCTTGTTCTGCATGGTGCCGGGGCGAAAGGCCAGGGGCTGCTGACTGGCTTCGGTCATGCGCAGCAGGTAGTCGCGGGCGATGATGGCCTTGCCATCGCGCTGCCCGTCATTGGCCAGCATCAGGCCCAGGCGGGCGTAGTCGTGCACGGTGGCGTTGAAGTTGCCCGCCGCCAGCTCGGTCTGGTCCACGGCATTCGTCAGCCAGGTGGCGGCGGACTCGGCGCCCAACGGTTGCCAGACCTTCTCGCCGATGTACTGGCACAGGCTCTGGCCCGTGGCTCCGCGCAGCACCAGACCCAGCATCTGCGTCTCGGCGCTGGCGTAGTTGAACAGCGTGCCCTCTGGCGCCACACGCTCTGTGATGACCTGGGCGCCTGCTGCGTTGCCCTGTGTGCGCGTGGTCTGGTTGAAGCGGGCCAGGTCGTCCTTGCCCGAATAATCTTCGACAAACTTGGCACCCGAGGCCATGCGCATCAGGTTGATGATCTTGGTTTCGCCATAGAGCGTTCCGGCCAGCTTGGGTTCATAGGTGGCGGCGGTGTCTTCCAGCGAGCGGATGCGGCCTTCCTCCAGCGCCTTGCCAAAGCCCAGCGCCACGATGGTTTTGGCCATGGAATTGGACAGCAGGCGGTGTTCGGGCTTGCGGTCGTAGTTGCTGCGCTCTGCCACGATCTGCCCGTCGTGCAAAACCAGCACAGCCGTGGCGCGCTGGCGCTGCATGTAGTCGTCCAGCGTCAGCGTCTTGCCGTCAAACTGGTAGCGGAAGGCGGGCTCACTGGCGGCCTTGGGTAGCGGCTGTGGCTGGGCCGAAGGCTCCAGCATGCAGTGGGGCGACAGTGTGTCCATGGCGCTGAAGGAGCCCACACGGTAGGCCTCCTGAAACGCCTGGCCCAGCCGGGGGGCCACGGGGTAGCCTGCGGCTTTGCCCAGCAGGTCTTCGTCGGGGGCGGCAAGGCTTGCGCCGCAGACCAACGCGGCAGCAAAGATGGGCCAAGTGTGGTGTCGCAAATGCATGGTCGATGGCGAGGCAGGGAAGATGGCTGATTGTGGCGCAACGGGCCGCAGGGCCCTGCGCGCTACAACGCCCGCGTCAGGTAGCGGCTGTTGGGGTCCAGCGTGTAGCTGCCAAAAGGCCCACAGGGTTCGAAACCCTGTGCCAGGTAGAGCTGGTGGGCCGGTGCAAAGAAGGGCTGGGTGCCAGTTTCCAGGCTCATGCGCGTAAACCCCAGCGCACGTGCCTGGGCCAGGATGTGCAGCAGGACTTGTTTGGCAAAACCCTGGCCGCGAAACACGCTGGTGGTGCGCATGGACTTGAGTTCCGCATGGCGCGCATCCAGGCGTTTGATGGCGCCAGTGCCCACCAGCACGCCATCGCTGCCACCTGGCGTGTCGTCTGCGGGCAACCAGGCCGACCAGAAGTGCACGCTGGGGTCGCGCAGCTTGTCCAGGTTCAGCGCATGCACGCTCTCGGGTGGCGAGGTGGCGCGCATGTCCTGCAGGTGCTCCTCCAGGAAACGGGCAATGCGCGGGTCGCTCAGGTCATCCAGCCGGATATGCAATGGCTTTGGCTGCATGCACTCAGAACAGGAAGTAGCGCTGCGCCATGGGCAGCTTGACCGCAGGTTCGCAGGTCAGCAGCTGGCCGTCGGCACGCACGGTGTAGGTCTGCGCGTCGATCTCCATGGTGGGCAGGTAGCTGTTGTGCACCATGTGCTGCTTGCGTACGCCGCGGATGTTTTTCACCGCGGCCACGTTCTTTGCCAGGCCAAAGCGCTCTTTCACGCCGGCATTCAGACCGGCCTGCGACACGAAGGTGAACGAGCCCTTGTGCAGCGCGCCACCAAAGGCGCCGAACATGGGCCGGTAGTGCACGGGCTGCGGTGTGGGGATGGAGGCGTTGGGGTCGCCCATGGCCGCAAAGGCGATGAAGCCACCCTTGAGGATAAGCGCGGGTTTGACGCCGAAGAAGGCCGGCTTCCACACCACCAGGTCGGCCCACTTGCCGACTTCGATGCTTCCCACCTCGTGGCTGATGCCGTGGGCAATGGCCGGGTTGATGGTGTACTTGGCGATGTAGCGCTTGGCGCGGAAATTGTCGTTGCGCACGGAGTCTTCGGGCAGCGTGCCGCGTTGCGATTTCATCTTGTCGGCGGTCTGCCAGGTGCGGATGATGACCTCGCCCACCCGGCCCATGGCCTGGCTGTCGCTGCTCATCATGCTGATGGCGCCCATGTCGTGCAGGATGTCTTCGGCCGCGATAGTTTCCTTGCGGATGCGGCTCTCGGCAAAGGCCAGATCTTCGGCAATGCCCGCGTCCAGGTGGTGGCAGACCATCAGCATGTCCACATGCTCGTCCAGTGTGTTCTGCGTATAGGGCATGGTGGGGTTGGTGGAGCTGGGCAGGAAGTTGTTCTGGCCCACTACACGCAGGATGTCGGGTGCGTGGCCACCGCCCGCACCTTCGGTGTGGAAAGCGCACAGGCCGCGGCCCTTGGTGGCGGCAATGGTGTCCTCCACAAAGCCCGATTCATTGAGCGTGTCGGAGTGGATGGCGACCTGCGTGTCTGTTTCGTCGGCCACGTCCAGGCAGTTGCTGATGGCGCTGGGCGTGGTGCCCCAGTCTTCGTGCAGCTTGAGACCAATCACGCCCGCGTTGATTTGCTCGTGCAGCGCGGCGGGCAGGCTCGCATTGCCCTTGCCCAGAAAGCCCAGGTTCATGGGGAAGGCGTCGGCCGCCTGCAGCATGCGCTCAATGTTCCAGGGGCCGGGCGTGCAGGTGGTGGCAAAGGTGCCGGTAGCCGGGCCGGTGCCGCCGCCCAGCATGGTGGTCACGCCGCTGGCCAGTGCCTCTTCAATCTGCTGCGGGCAGATGAAGTGGATGTGGCTGTCGATACCGCCCGCGGTGACGATGTTGCCCTCGCAGCTGATGACTTCGGTGCCGGGGCCGATGATGATGTCCACGCCGGGTTGGGTGTCGGGGTTGCCGGCCTTGCCGATGGCGACGATGCGCCCGCCCTTCAAACCGATGTCGGCCTTGACGATGCCCCAGTGGTCCAGGATCAGCGCGTTGGTCATCACGCAGTCCACGGCGCCTTCGGCACGCGTCTTTTGCGACTGCGCCATGCCGTCGCGGATGGTCTTGCCGCCGCCGAACTTCACCTCTTCGCCATAGGCGCCTGCCGCCAGCGTGTAGTCCTTCTCCACCTCGATGAGCAGGCCGGTGTCGGCCAGGCGCACGCGGTCACCCGTGGTGGGGCCAAAAATTTCCGCGTAGGCGCGGCGTCCAATCGTTGCCATAGTCAGAGCTTTCCTTGTACGAGGCCGCGAAAGCCATAGACCACGCGCTCACCGGCCAGGTCCACCAGTTCCACGGTGCGTTGCTGCCCAGGCTCAAAGCGCACGGCCGAGCCCGACGGGATGTTGAGGCGCATGCCTTGCGCGGCCGCGCGGTCAAAACCCAGCGCGCCATTGGTCTCGGCAAAGTGGTAGTGCGAGCCGACCTGGATGGGGCGGTCCGCCGTGTTCTGCACGACCACCGTGAGCGTGCGGCGGCCGGTGTTGAGGGCGTGCTCGCCCTCGTCGCAAAGAATTTCGCCGGGGGTCATGCTGCGGCCCTCAGACGTGGTTGAAGAGGTAGACGCCGGCGAAGCCCAGCAGCGTGCCCAGACCGCCCAGCGCCACGGCGCTGCGCGCAGCCAGCCAGCGGCGTATGGCGAGGCCCAGGCTTACACCACCCAGGTGCAGCGCAGCGGTGGTCAGCAGGAAGCCAGCGGCGTATCCGGCAAAGCCGGTCGCCGGTGTTTCGGCGCCATGGGCCAGGCCGTGCAGCGCGGCAGCCGCGGCGATCAACCCCAGGCCCAAGGCTTTGGGCATGGGCTTGGCAGCGACGATCAGCATGGCGCCAAACAGCACCACGGACAACGCGATGGCATGCTCCAGGAAAGGCAGCGTCACGCCGCTGGCGCCCAGCACGGCGCTTGCCATCAGCGCCAGCAGAAAGGTTGCGGGGCCTTGCCAGGTCTTCTGGGCGGGCGGGGCGCTCACCGACCAGACGCCCACAGCCAGCATGGCCAGCAGGTGGTCCAGACCAAAGGGATGCGCCAGACCTTCCATGAAACTCGCAGTTCCATGGCCTGTATGGGCGCTAGCCCCCGTAGATATTGCGCAAGCAGCTATCAAAAGAAGAGCATTTTTTAACGAGGGTCGCATACGGTCTCCGTGGGCTGGGGGGTCAGATGATGGGTTGGTGGACGGTGACCAGCTTGGTACCGTCAGGGAAGGTGGCTTCCACCTGGATGTCGGGAATCATCTCGGCGATGCCGTCCATGACATCGTCGCGGGTCAGCACCGCGCGGCCTTCGCTCATGAGTTGGGCCACGGTCTTGCCGTCGCGGGCGCCCTCCATCACGGCGCAGCTGATCAGGGCGATGGCTTCGGGGTAGTTGAGCTTCAGGCCGCGGGCCTTGCGCCGTTCGGCCAACAGGCCGGCGGTGAAGATGAGCAGCTTGTCTTTTTCTCTGGGAGTAAGTTCCATGGCGGTCTTATGGTGGCTGTTCGGTAATCGGGACACTGCACTGTAAGCAATCCGCGTGCCCCTGTGGGTGTCCATACGCCAAATGACGCAGTGGCGTGGCGGCCACAGGGTGGCCCAGGCGCGTGTGGCATGAAATCTGCACCCCAAGTGCCGTGCACACCCCTCCACCCTTGCCGCTGCCTGCCGAAGCCCCCGCCCAGCGGGTGGTGAAAATTCGCCGCGACTACAACAACTGGGTGGCCAGCGAGACCATGGAGGATTACGCGCTGCGTTACGCCCCGCAGCGCTTCCGCAAGTGGTCGACCTTCCGGGTGGCCAATACGGCGTTTGGCGCCTCGTCCTTCCTGATTCTGGAGGCCGTGGGCGCTACGCTGCTGGTGCAGTACGGCTTTGTCAACGCGCTGTGGGCCATTCTGGCCACAGGGCTGGTGATCTTTCTGGCGGGCTTACCCATCAGCGTCTACGCTGCGCGCTACGGGGTGGACATGGACCTGCTGACCCGTGGCGCAGGCTTTGGCTACATCGGCTCCACGCTCACCTCGCTCATCTATGCATCGTTTACCTTCATCTTCTTCGCGTTGGAGGCCGCCGTCATGGCCTATGCGCTGGAGCTGGCGCTGGACATACCGCCCACCTGGGGTTACCTGATCTGCGCGCTGGTCGTCATTCCCCTGGTCACCCACGGCGTGTCCACCATTAGCCGGCTGCAGATCTGGACCCAGCCGCTCTGGCTGGTGATGCTGGTGGTGCCGTTTGGCTTTGTTTTGGTGCGCGACCCGGCCGTGTTTAGTGGCATAACGCACTATGGTGGTGAGCTTGGGCGGGGTGGTGTCTTTAATTTGCACTTGTTTGGTGCGGCATTGACGGTGGGTATCGCCCTGATTACCCAAATGGGGGAGCAGGCTGACTACCTGCGTTTCATGCCCGCGCAAACCGCGGCCAATCGCCGCAGTTGGTGGCTGGGGGTGCTGGTGGGCGGGCCGGGCTGGGTGATTCTGGGTGTCATCAAGATGCTGGGTGGCGCCTACCTGGCCTACCTGGCCATCCAGCACAGCGTGCCCATAGACCGCGCGGTGGACCCGAACCAGATGTACCTGGCGGCCTATGAGTACGTGTTTCCCACGCTGGGCTGGGCGGTGGCGGCCACGGCGGTGTTTGTGGTGGTGTCGCAGCTCAAGATCAATGTGACCAATGCCTATGCCGGCTCGCTGGCCTGGAGCAACTTCTTCTCGCGCCTGACCCATAGCCACCCGGGGCGTGTGGTGTGGGTGCTGTTCAACAGCGTGATTGCCTTCATGCTCATGGAGATGAATGTGTTCCAGGCGCTGGGTGATGTGCTGGGGCTGTACTCCAACATCGCCATCGCCTGGATCATGGCCGTGGTGGCCGACCTGGTGATCAACAAGCCGCTGGGCCTGTCACCCAAGGGCATCGAGTTCAAGCGGGCCTATCTGTTTGACATCAACCCCGTGGGCGTAGGCGCCATGGCGCTGGCGTCTGGCCTCTCTATCGCGGCCTACCTGGGATTTTTTGGCGAACTGGCCAAGGCGTTCTCCGCGGTGGTGGCGCTGGTCACCGCCATGGTCACAGCACCTTTGATCGCTTGGTTGACCAAGGGCAAGTACTACCTGGCCCGCCAGCCCACCGATGCATCCAGCCAAGGCAGCTACGCACGCCTGGCCGTGCGCCGCTGCGTCATTTGCGAGCGCGAGTACGAGGGCCCCGACATGGCCCACTGCCCGGCCTACCAAGGCCCCATCTGCTCGCTGTGCTGCACGCTGGACGCGCGCTGTGGCGATGTCTGCAAACCGCACGCCAACCTGTCCACCCAGTGGTCGGCCGCGCTGCGCTGGCTGCTGCCCAAGCCGGTGTGGCCATTTCTGGACACGGGGCTGGGCCATTTCATTCTGCTCATGCTCATCATCGTGCCGCTGTTGGCCACCGTGTTTGGCATGTTCTACACGCAGGAACTGGGCGCATTGGCCGCCATGACGGAGCATCAGGCCGCATTGCAGGCTGCGCTGCGCTCGGGCTTTACCAAGGCATTTGCCGCGCTGATGCTGATGTCGGGCATCGTGGCGTGGTGGCTGGTGCTGGCGCACAAGAGCCGGCAGGTGGCGCAGGAAGAGTCGAACCGGCAAACCCATTTGCTGATGCGTGAAATCGAATCGCACCGCCAGACCGACGAAGCCTTGCAAGACGCCAAGCTGTTGGCCGAGCGCGCCAAGCAAGCCGCCGAAGCCGCCAACCAGGCCAAGAGTCGCTACATCAGCGCCATCAGCCACGAACTGCGCACCCCACTCAACAGCATCCTCGGCTACGCGCAGCTCATGGGCGAAGACGCGTCCATCCCTGCGCACCGCAAACAGGCGGTGAGTGTCATCAAGCGCGGTGGGGAGCATTTGCTGTCGCTCATCGAGGGCACGCTGGACATGGCCCACATTGAGAGCGGCAAGCTCACGCTGAATGTGAAACCCATGCAGTTCGCCAGCGGCATGCATGAGATGGCGGGCATGTTTGAACTGCAGGCCGCGGCCAAGGGCCTGCAGTTCCATTTCGAGGTGCAGGGCACCATTCCCGAATGGGTGCGGGCTGATGAGAAGCGCGTGCGCCAGATTTTCTTCAACCTCCTGGGCAATGCCATCAAGTTCACGCAGCAGGGCAGCGTAACGCTGCGCCTGCGCTATGCGCGCGAGATGGCCCAGGTGGAGGTGCGCGACACAGGCCCTGGCATGGCGCAAGAGGACTTGGACCGCATCTTTGAGCCCTTCACGCGCGGCGCCAGCGCGGCGGGCGGTACGGCAGGTTCCGGCCTGGGCCTGACGATTGCCAAGATGCTGACCGATCTGATGGGCGGCGAGCTGTCGGCCACCACGGCACTGGGCGAAGGTTCGGTGTTCCAGGTCCGGCTGTTCCTGCCTGAGCTGCATTTGCCGGCGGGTGCTGCGGACACCGCTGCTGCCGTGGTCACGCGCAAGCCGCGGCTTGGCTACCTGGGCACACGCCGCAAGGTGCTGGTGGTGGACAACGAAGAGGCCGACCGCGAGCTGCTGGTCAGCCTGTTGCAGCCCTTGGGCTTTGAGGTGCGCACTGCGGCCAGCGGCCATGACTGCCTGGACCTGCTGGCCGCCGGCCTGCAGCCCGATGTGGTGCTGCTGGACCTGGCCATGCCCGGCATTGACGGCTGGGAGACCCTGCGCCGCATCCGCGCCAACCCCGCGCTGGGTGGCGCGCAGCCGCAGGTCGCCATCGTGTCGGCCAATGCGTTTGACCGCGGGCTGGACAACGGGCTGGGCCTGCCGCCCGAAGATTTCATCGTCAAGCCCGTGCGGCACTCCGAGCTGCTGGACTGGCTGGAGCGGCGACTGGCGCTGCAGTGGCAGGACGTGGCTGCGAGCCCGGTACGCGCAGCGCCCGTGCCACTGGCCGCTGCGCCTGCGGTGCTGCCCCCGCGCGAAGAATGCTTGGCCTTGCAGGAGCTGGTGCGGTTGGGCTTTTACCGCGGCATCATGAACAAGCTGGACGCGATCGATGCGGCCCACCCCGAATGTGCTGCGTTCACCCAGTCCATGGCGGCGCTGGCGCGGCAGTACCAGTTCGAGTCCATTGCCGCCCAACTACAGAAAGCGCTGGATGCAAGCCCCACCCATTGACTCCCTGGACCGCGCCAACAGCGACGTGGTGTTGATCGTGGACGATGTGCCCGATAACCTGTCGGTGCTGCACGATGCGCTGGACGAGTCCGGCTACACCGTGCTCATCGCCACCTCGGGCGAGGCCGCGCTGCAGCGTGCCACCCAGGGCCTGCCCGATGTGATCTTGCTGGACGCGATGATGCCCGGCATGGATGGATTTGAAGTGGCGCGCCGCCTCAAAGCCGCACCGCACACCACGCACATCCCCATCATCTTCATGACCGGGCTGACCGAGACCGAGTACCTGGTGGCTGCGCTGGAGAGTGGCGGCGTGGACTATGTGACCAAGCCCATCAAGCCCAAGGAAGTGCTGGCGCGCATGGGCGTGCACCTGGCCGGCGCGCGCGAGCGGCGCCAGACGCGCAACGCGCTGGACGCCTTTGGCTACGCCACCATCACCGTGCGCGCGGCCGACGGCGCCCTGATGTGGCAAACCCCGCTGGCGCGGGACCTGCTGGAGCGCTACTGCGGCACCCACGCACCTCAGACCCCACCCGAGTTGCGCACTTGGCTGCAGGGCTGCGTGCAAACGCTGGAGCGCGGTGGCGAGCCCGCAAAACTGAGCCTGGAGCGTGGCCCCAAGCGCCTGACCTTCCGCCTGCACCAACAGATTGGGGACAGTGATACGGGTGGTGATTGGCTCATCGTCATGCGTGAGGTCTCTGACACCGCCGTCATTGAGGCCATGAGCCTGTCCTTCAAGCTCACGGCCAAGGAGGCCGAGGTGCTCTACTGGGTCGTCAAGGGCAAGACGAACAAAGACATTGGCGACATCCTGGGCAGCAGCCCCATGACTGTGAAGAAACACCTGGAGCGCGTGTTTGTGAAGCTGGGTGTGGAGACGCGCACGGCCGCGGCAGGCATGGCGATGTCACGCATACGGCAGTTGCATCCGCAGTTTGAGGGGTAGTCGATGAACGCCTAGAATGGGCCGCAAACACCTTCACCCGCATGCCCAGATACGTCGCCTTCCTGCGCGGGGTCAGCCCCATGAATGCCAAGATGCCCGAGTTGAAGCGGGCGTTTGAGGCGGCAGGTTTCACCAACGTCAAAACCGTGCTCTCCAGCGGCAATGTGGTGTTCGATGCACGCAACACTTCGGAGGCGGCTCTGGAGCGCAAGGCCGAAGCCGCCATGCAGCAGGCGCTGGGCCGCAGCTTCTACACTCTCGTTCGCCCGGTCAGTGCCCTGGAGCAACTGCTGCAGACCGACCCGTATGCCGCCGCTGCGTTGCCACCACAGGCTAAGCGCGTGGTGAGCTTTCTGCGCGAAGCCCCGCAGGCCGTGTTCAGGCTGCCGGTGGTACTCGAAGATGCGCAGATTGTGAGCGCGCTGGGCCGAGAAGTCTTTTCGGCCTATGTCCCCGGCGACACGGGGCCGGTATTTATGCGCCTCATTGAAAAAACCTTTGGGAGCAACATCACCACACGGACCTGGGAGAGCGTGAAAAAGTGTGCGGCCGCCTGAGGGGTAGCGGCTGGGGTGTGTTTTTGCCGACGTTCCAGCGTACCATGCGAGGACTCATGCGGCTGGATATATGTCCTTCCGTTACCTCATTAGAAGAAGCAAATGGGTGCAATTCGTTTCTTTTCTCAATCTGCCATCAGGACAATAAAACGCTTGGTGTTGCCATGGTTGTGGCGCGGCCTATGGTTGACATGTCTTGCGCCGATGGGCATTTCTGCGGCCCATGCACAAACGCTGGTCCTGGCTGCCGCAGACAGTGTTCCGACGGCCTACGTTGAAAACGGAAAACAAGTCGGACTGCTGGTCGACGTCGTCAATGAAGTATTCAAGCGAACTGGTTATTCGGTTGAGATTGCCATCATGCCTTGGGCGCGTTGCCTTGCTGAAGTCAAGGCGGGCCGGATCGATGGCATTTTTTCGGTGTACCAGACACGCGAGCGTCAGGAGTTTTTGACCTACGCAGAAGAAGTTTTGATCACCCAGGTGCAGGCATTCTTTGTTCGCAAAGACTCGGCCATTACCTTTGATGGCGATTTGAACAAGCTTTCAGAGCTGCGCATTGGGATCATCAACCAAACCAGCTATGGCCCCCGTCTTGATTCGGCTTTGGAAAAAGGGGTGTTCAAAAAAGTGGATGTCGCCAATAACGTGTCGGCCAGTATTAAAAAACTTCTGGTTGATCGTGTTGACGTGGTCCCGTCGTATCGCCACGTGGCGCTCGATTCGGCCAGAACGCTCGGTCTCGCCGGATCGATCAAGGAATTGTCCCCGGCCATCGCGGCCATACCCAGCTATCTGGCGTTTACCAACAAGAAGGATTACGCCAAGGTCATCAGTGCCTACAACCTGGCGCTCCGGTCGATGAAAAAAGACGGGACCTACGACGCGATATTCAACAAATACCTCGCTGGCCCTGATGTGCGCAAGACGAATCCTGATTTGCCATGAATGGATGCTGACACTGCGACAATCCCCGCATGAGCACCGATTCGCCCAAACCAGCCCCCGTCACCAAGCAAGCCAACAACCCCCTGCACGGCAAGACGCTGGAAGCCATCGTGACCGAGCTGGCCGATTGCTATGGCTGGGATGGACTGGGTGAGCGCATTCCCGTGCGCTGTTTTACCTTTGAGCCCAGCGTGGGCTCCAGCCTCAAGTTTTTGCGCAAAACACCCTGGGCGCGCGAGAAGGTAGAGGGCCTGTATCTGTTCATGTTGCGTGAGATGCGCCGCTCAGGCTACAAACCCTGACCGCTCATCGGCCCGTGCCTGCCCATTCGGACTGGTACGGGAACTTTTTCATTCAAATATTTTGGAATTGATCGTCAATCCAATTCAAAATTAAAAAACCAATGCCCTCTAGACTCAGGGGCATGGCAATCTCCTCCACTTCCAACGACGTCCCCGCAATTCAGCGTTACAGCCTCACGGCTATCGTGCTGCATTGGGTGCTGGGGCTGGCAATTTTTGGCCTGTTCGGTGTGGGCCTGTACATGGCAGATTTGCCGTTCTCGCCCATGCGCCTGAAGCTGTACAACTGGCACAAGTGGGCGGGTATCACCCTGTTGATGCTGTCGGTGTTGCGCCTGCTGTGGCGCCTCACGCACCGCCCACCCGCGCTGCCTGACAGCATCGCCCAGGCCATGCCAACCTGGCAGCACTGGGCGCACAACGCCACCCACTACGCGCTCTACGCGCTGTTTTTTGCCGTGCCCTTGATTGGCTGGGCCTACAGCTCGGCCGCAGGCTTCCCCATCGTGGCGTTTGGCGTACTGCCCTTGCCCGACTTTGTGCCAGCCGACAAGGCCCTGTCCGAGCTCATCAAGCCCTGGCATGAGATCAGCGCCTTTGCGCTGGTGGCACTGGCGGTGGTGCATGCCGCCGCCGCCTTCAAGCACCAGTGGTTTGACCGCGACGGCCTGATTCACCGCATGCTGCCTGGCCGCGGTTGAGTCGCTTTTTCCTTTGTTTTCTGGAACCTGTATGAACACCTCTCGACTACTCCTATCCGCTGTATTGGCTGTTTCCGCGCTGGGCGCATCTGCCGCGTTTGCCGAGCAAAAGCTGGTGCCCGCCCAAAGCGAAATCGTCTTTGTGAGCAAGCAGATGGGCGTGCCCGTGGAAGGCCGCTTCAAGAAGTTTGATGCACAGATTGCGTTCGACCCCGCCAAGCCCGACACCAGCAAGATCGCGTTCACGGTTGACATCGCCAGCGCCACGCTGGGAGTGCCCGAGAGCGACGCCGAACTGCCACGCCCCAACTGGTTCAACACCGCCAAGTTCCCGCAAGCGACCTTCCAGTCCACGGCCGTCAAAGGCTTGGGCGGCGGCAAGTTTGAGGTAAGCGGCAAGCTCAGCATCAAGGGTGCCAGCCGCGACGTGGTGGTGCCTGTGGCGCTGGCCCAAAGCGGCCCTACCACCACCGTCACCGGTACGTTCCCGCTCAAGCGCCTGGCCTTCAAGATTGGCGAGAACGAGTGGGCCGACACCTCCATGGTGGCCGACGACGTGCAGGTCAAATTCAAGCTCGCGTTGACTGGCGTGGGCAAGCTCTAAGTTTCCTTTCGTTTCTTTTTCAACCATCCCGCAAATCAGGAGTTTTCCATGCGTACATCCTTCATCGCTGCCGCCCTGGCGCTGTCTGCTTTCGCCGGTGCTGCCAGCGCCGAGTCCGCGACCTACAACCTGGACCCCTCGCACACCTTCCCCCGCTTCTCGTACAGCCATCTGGGTCTGTCCACGCAACAAAGCCGCTTCAACAACACCACTGGCACCGTGACCTTTGACAAGGCTGCCAAGACCGGTTCTGTGGACGTGGTGATCGACATGAAGGCTGTGGACACCGGGTTCACAGCCTTCAACGGCCACATCCAGGGCGAAGACTTCTTGGACACTGCCAAGTTCCCCACCGCCACCTTCAAGTCCACCAAGGTGGTGTTTGATGGCGACAAGCCTGCCAGCGTGGAAGGCAACCTGACCATCAAGGGCGTGACCAAGCCTGCGACTCTGAAGATCGTGAACTTTGTGTCCACCGTCCACCCCATGATGAAGAAGGACGTGATTGGCGCGGAAGCCACCACCACCATTAAGCGCACTGAGTTCAATGCTGGCAAGTACGCACCTTACGTGGGTGACGATGTGACGATTACCATTGCACTGGAAGCCGTCAAGCAGTAAGTCCTGCGCGGCGCCAGCCACAAGCCAGCCCTTGTGGCTGGCTTTTTTTATGCATTCTTTCCGTCTTGCGTCATGACCTTCTTCGCCCATCCCACTTCGCCCGATGCCACGCCCTGCGTGTTGCAGGCGCAGGACCTGCGCTTTGGTTTCGCTGGGCAGTGGTTGCCGCTGCCTGCGCAGCTGCAGATTCCGCCGGGCGTGACCTGGCTAGGCGGTGGCGAGGGACGGGGCAAGACCAGCCTGCTGCGCTTGCTGGCGGGTGATCTGTTGGCACCAGGCAGCAGCCTGCAGCTGGGTGGCGTGTCTTTGCATGCCCAGCCCGCGGCCTACCGCCAGCAGGTGGCGTGGATGGATCCGCGCAGTGGGGCGTTTGACCAAGTCAGTGCCACCCAATTTTTCCAAACCACCGCCGCACGGTACCCGGATTGGGACGATGCGCTGCTGGCCGACATGACCGATGCGCTGGGGCTGATGCCGCACCGTGAGAAACCGATGTACATGCTGTCCACCGGCTCCAAGCGCAAGGTGTGGTTGGCCGCGGCACTGGCCTCGGGGGCCATGCTCACGCTGTTGGACGAGCCGTTTGCGGCGCTGGACAAGGCGTCCATCCGTTGTGTGCTGGCGCTGTTGCAAGAGGCTGCTGCCCACCCGCGCCGTGCCTGGGTAGTGGCCGATTACGAGGCGCCTTTCGAAGTGCCGCTGGCCCAGACCATCGATCTGGGCGATTGAATTTTTGAAGGAGACCCACCATGTCCCAACGCCTTCCTACCTACTTCATCTCACACGGTGGTGGCCCCTGGCCCTATATGCCGGAGATGGCCGCGGCCATGCAACCGCTGGCCCAGTCGCTGTCCGACATTCCACGCCAACTGGGCCAAACACCCAAGGCCGTCTTGATGGTCACCGCGCACTGGGAGGGCCGTGCCTTCACGCTGGGCAGCAGCCCTGCGCCCGGCATGGTGTACGACTACGGTGGCTTTCCGCCCCACACTTACCAAATCGTCTATCCCGCACCAGGTGCGCCTGCGCTGGCGCGGCGCGTGCAGGGGTTGTTGGAGGCCGTAGGCCTGCCCGCGGCGCTGGACAGCCAGCGTGGCTACGACCACGGCACCTTTGTGCCACTGGCCGTGATGTACCCCGAGGCCCAGATGCCGGTGTTGCAAATGTCTCTGCGCACCGGGCTGGACCCGGCCGAACATCTGGCGCTGGGCCGTGCCCTGGCACCGCTGCGTGACGAAGGCGTGCTCATCGTGGGCAGTGGCCTGAGTTATCACAACCTGCGCGCCTTTGGTCCGCAGGCCAAGGCACCTTCCAAGGCGTTTGACGATTGGCTGCAAGCTGCGCTGGTCGCCCCGCCTGCACAACGCACCCAGTACCTGTTGGACTGGGAACAGGCCCCTGCGGCCCGCCTGTGCCATCCGCGTGAAGAGCACCTGTTGCCGCTGATGGTGGCGCTGGGGGCGGCTGAGGCCGACACCGCGACCTGCGTCTACCATGAGGACGCAATCTTCGGCGGCGTCACCGCGTCCAGCTTCCGCTTCGACGCAGCCTAAGCCCTAGAGCTGCTTTTCTTCGATGGGGTTGCTGTCGGCAGCGGGCTTGGGTTTGTCCGATTGCAGGCGCTCCCGTTCCTGCTCGTAGCGGTCATATGCCGGACCTTTGCCGCAGGACTCGTTCTGTGCGCCGCGGCCTGGTGGGCAGCGCTGGAAGCCGTCGTAAAACGCGCGCTCCCAGTGCACATCGGCGCAACCGCCCAACAAGGTGAGAGCTAAGCCGCAGACCAGCCCGGCAAGGCAGCGCTGGATGCGGGTTGAAGGGGTGGGGGCAGGGCCAGTGTGCATAAGGTCTCCTCGGAGGAGGCCATGGTAGCAGCGGGCGCTTACAGGAACATGCCGCCCGACGCCTCGATGCGCTGGGCGTTGACCCAGCGGTTGGCGGGTGTCAGCAGCGAGGCGATCATGGCGCCAATGTCGTCCGGCACGCCGGTGCGGCCTAGCGCGGTGTTGGCGGCCACAAAGGCGTTGAGCTGCGCGTTGTCGCGCACGGCGCCGCCGCCAAAGTCGGTCTCAATCGCGCCGGGGGCCACCACATTCACCGCAATGCCGCGCGGGCCCAGTTCCTTGGCCATGTAGCGGGTCAGCGTTTCAATCGCACCTTTCATGGCGCCGTAGGCCGCGTAGCCAGGTAAAGCAAAACGGGCCAGTCCGCTGGAGAGGTTGACGATGCGTCCGCCGTCGTTCATCAGGGGCAGCAGCTTTTGGGTGAGAAAGAACACGCCCTTCAGGTGGATGTTCATCAGCGTGTCGAACTGGGTCTCGGTGGTCTCCATCAGGCTGGCGTGGATGCCCACACCGGCGTTGTTCACCAGGTGGTCGAAACGTTCACGTTGCCAGGTAGTGGCCAGTGCGGCCTTCACTTGCTCTGCAAAGGCCGCAAAGCTGGCGCTGTCGCCGGTGTCGAGTTGCAGCGCCACGGCGCGGCGGCCCAGTGCCGTGATTTCAGCGACCACCGCTTGTGCCTCGGCGGCCTGGCTACGGTAGGTGAGGATGACGTCGCTGCCGTTCTTGGCAATGTGCAATGCGGTGTTTTTGCCCAGGCCGCGGCTGCCGCCGGTGACGAGCGCGATGGGGGTGGAGGAGGGGGTGGTAGACATGGAGACTTCCTTCGTGGGTTGGTGATGGAAGCGAGTCTATTGAGCGGTTTTGATTTGATAAATATCTAGATATTGATTGGTTTGTTCGTAATAATTAAACAATGAGCACTCTGGACCGCATGTTGATCTTCACCCGCGTGGCCGAGCTGGCCAGCTTCACGCAGGCGGCCGACGCGCTGGGTCTGCCCAAGGCCAGTGTGTCCACCGCCGTGCAGCAGTTGGAGGCCGAGCTGGGCACCCGCCTCTTGCACCGCACCACACGCAAGGTGCAGCCCACACAGGATGGCCAGGCGTTTTATGAGCGCTGCAAGGATCTGTTGGCCGATGTGGAAGAGGTGCAAACCATGTTCCAGCAGCAGGGCGCGCAGAACCTGCGGGGCAGGGTGCGCATCGACATGAGTACGGTGATGGCACGCAATGCCATCATCCCGCGCCTTCCCGAGCTGCTGGCCCAACACCCGCTGCTGGAGCTGGAGATCAGCAGCACCGAGCGCCGGGTGGACCTGGTGCGCGAGGGCTTTGACTGTGTGCTGCGCGTGGGCCCGGTGGGGGACAGTGGCCTGATCGCGCGCCCGCTGCCGCCGCTGCGCATGGTGAATGTGGCCAGCCCGTCCTACCTGCAGACGCATGGCACGCCGCATACGCTGGCCGATTTGGCGCAGCACCATCTGGTGCACTACGCCAGCACCCTGGGCGCCAAGCCCGGTGGCTTCGATTACTCCGAGAATGGTGAGATGCGCAGCCTGCCCATGCAGGGCGCCATCACCGTAAACAACGCGGGTGCCTATACCGCTGCCTGTCTGGCCGGGTTAGGCATCATCCAGGCGCCGACGGTGGGCGTACACCTGCTGCTCAAACAAGGGCTGCTTGTGGAAGTGCTGCCCCAGCATGTGGCGCCGCCCATGCCGCAGACCCTGCTGTACGCCCATCGGCGCAACCTGTCCAAGCGCGTGCGCGTGGTGATGGATTGGCTGGCCGAGGTGGTGGGTGACTATGTTCGTGACTAAAACCCCCTAAGTCCTCTCACTGATTGACTTGTGTGCTACAAAAATAGCAGTGAATCACTTGGCGCGTGGTTTTCCGCTCGAACCGCTCGGCTCGCCCGGCGATTTGGCGGTCTCTGTTGTGCCCATGGGTTCTGGCATGCTTCCAGGCGATGGGGCCGTGCCATTGCGCGGGTCCCCAGGACCGCCCGTGGCTGGGCCTGATGCTCTGCCAACGTGGGCCGCCGGGGTGTCACGGATTTCAATGCGCTCGGCAATCCAATGACCTGACGCGTCGACGCTGCCAAACACCCGAATGCGTTGTTCAGGGTCACGTAGCAAAGCCTCGCGTTGTGCGGCACTGACCGTACCACCCAAGGCGATGGCGCCTTGGCCCAGGTCGATGTGGTCGTTGCCGGCATTCCGGGCATAACCTTCCAGCACGACCCTGCCCATGGTTCCCAGCAGCGCACGTGTGGGTTGAATGCGCACATTGTTGGCGAGGATGCGTTCCCCATTCCACTCGCCCTGAACATGCAACTCCTTGCCGCCGGCGGCGGCCCACCAAGTGCGCAGCACCTCCCAGAAGCCCAACGCGGAGGTACTGATCACCGCTGTTCCGATGCGGATGTTGCCTCCGCGTACCTCTGCAACGCCGGTCAACTGCACCTGAGCTTGGGCAGAGGCCGGCTGTAAATGGGTGGTCAGCAGTTCTCCATTCCCCAGGCGGTAGCCACTGACCCGCACCCAGGCACCGGGCCGCATGGAGGCCCATTGATCCGGTCTGGCAGACCAGTGCGCTGTTTGACCCAGGATGCGGAGTTCGCCGCGCACCATGTCCACCTCGTCCACGGGGCCCTCCGCCAAGTGCAGCAGTGCAACACGCCGCGCCTGCAGCTCGTCCCCATTCCCCAGGGCCTGGACCACTACGAGTTGTCCCACTTCGAGCACCCCTGCGCGGATTGCGATCCCGTTGTCGCTGATGGGTGTTGCATCGTCGTAATGCACCTCTACACCATTGACGCAGATGCTGGCGAATCCAGTGATTACACCCACAATGCCGGTACCACCTATGCCGGGCTCCAGTGCCAAATTCCCTGTGCCGCCAATGCCCGGCCGGATCGCCAGATTGCCGGTACCGCCCAGGCCCGGAGCGATCGCCTGGGGGTTGAGTAGAGAGTCGCCATGGCCACATACATTCGCCGCAAGTCCCGGCAGCGCCAGCATGCACACGGCAGCCAGCAGCATGTCGCGCAGCAGTAGATTTAACGTTCGTCTCATGGTTGTGGTGTCGTGGGAGCCGCACCGATATCGACGGACTCCGCTGGCTCGGTATAAAAGTACACACCAAAGGTCATGCGCTGGCGCGCCACCTGGCGCTGTGCATCCTGGCGTTCGAGCTCCAACGCGGACTGGTTGATGTCCAGGAGGGCCTTCATGCCGGCTTCGCGCGTCTGGGCGCTTAGCTGCGCGATGGATTCCAGACTAAGCGCGTCGTATTGCACGCTGCGTTCCAGAAATGGCGGCTGAAGGCCCAGCAGGTTGCGTGTGGCTGCGGCAGCATGGTCGTGCAGGTTGTGGCCCAAATAGAAAGCTTTTTCGTCAAAGCCTGCACTTGGCACAAAGGCACTGGTATTCAGGCATACGTGACTGCTGTCGTCCAGATGGGCCACGCCCAGACGCAGCCACTCGTCAAGCACCACTCGCGACCGGATATCGCTGTTCACGCTGGCAACCAGAGTTTCAAAAGACTGCTCCCCGCCCTCGCTGGCAAATCGCGGTAGTGGCAGGGGGTTGCCGTCGTTGTCCAGGTAGCGGGGGGTGCCCAGCCACAAGGCTACTAGCTGAGCGCCCAGGGACACCACATCAGGCATGCCGTCTGAGGTCTCTCTGAGCTCTGTTCGCAAGCGGCTCACGTCCTTGCGGTGCACGCCCGTCATCACGCTGATGCGGCTGTCGGTGGGAGGCTTGGTGTCCAACCGAAATTCGGCTTCGGCCACATCCACAAAGATGCTCTTAAGCAATTCCGTGAGGTAGGGATAGGTCATGCCCTGCGCCATCATCAATCGGACCAGTGGCCGCAGCACGCGCCGTAGCGCCCGTACCAAGGCAGGTGTAGGGCTGGCTGAAGGAGCGTTAACGGAGTCCATAGAAAGAAATGTAACGTATTTGTGGGAAAAATTTACACAAAATTCTTGACGAGGGAAAATTTCCCACTTATAGTTCGTTTGCGTGGGAAAAAATCACACGCAAGTTTAAAACTTTTTAACCAAAGGAAATAACCATGAAATCGTTCTACAAACCTGCCATTGCCTCATCCATCGCCGTACTGATCGGTGTGCTGGCCTCGCCCGCCATGGCCCACAGAGGTGGTCCGGCCAACAGTCCCACGAATAGCAGCAGTGCTTCCGCCAGCACCGCGACCAGCGCAACGGCCACCACCACTGCTGCTGGATCGACCACCACGACCAATACTGCGGCAACGTCGGTTCGTCAGGAGCCCCCCAAGCCCATGGGACGCGAGCAAGGGGCAGAGTCCAATGGACTTGAATCCGGCACCCAGCAGGCATCCGATGCGCCGCGTGAGCCACGTGTTCGTGGGGATGAGCCCCTGCACATGCGCCGCGGCCCTGGTGATCTGCCACCTGCAGCGCCAGCAGATAGCACTGCGACCGACACTACCGTGAGCACAACCACCACCGCGGCTGATTCCACCGCTACCACAACAACGACGACCCAGTAAAGTGGGGCCTATGCAGGGGCCATCGCGCCCCTGCGGGGCGGGGCGTGCACAGGGTGTACGCCACTAGGCGTATTTCCGCATTTCAGGGGCATCTCTACAGTTGACCCATCGGACCGCAGAGCGTCTTCAAAAGGATGGTTCTGCGGGACGTGAGTCGATTTTTAACCCTCGGAGAAGCCCACATGCAACGCCAGAACTCTCGCCGTTTTACCCTGAAGGCACTTACCGCTGCCGTCGCCCTGACCACCTTGGCCGCCGTGCCTGCGTTCGCCGCAGACACCATCAAGGTCGGTATCCTGCACAGCCTGTCCGGCACCATGGCCATTTCGGAAACCGTGTTGAAAGACACGGTGCTGATGGCCATTGACGAAATCAACGCCAAAGGTGGCGTGCTCGGCAAGAAGCTGGAGCCTGTGGTGGTCGACCCCGCGTCCAACTGGCCCCTGTTTGCTGAAAAAACCAAGCAACTGCTGACGCAAGACAAGGTTGCCGTGATCTTCGGCTGCTGGACGTCGGTATCGCGCAAATCCGCTTTGCCAGTGCTGGAAGAATTGAACGGCTTGCTGTTCTACCCCGTGCAGTACGAAGGTGAAGAGCTGTCCAAAAACGTGTTCTACACCGGTGCAGCGCCTAACCAGCAGGCCATTCCCGCTGTGGACTACCTGATGAGCAAAGAAGGCGGCGGCGCCAAGCGTTGGGTGTTGCTGGGCACCGACTACGTGTACCCCCGTACCACCAACAAGATCCTGCGCGCCTACCTGCACAGCAAGGGTGTGAAGGACACGGATATTGACGAGAAGTACACACCGTTTGGCCACAGCGATTACCAAACCATCGTGGCTGACATCAAGAAGTTCTCCGCTGGTGGCAAGACCGCTGTGGTGTCCACCATCAACGGTGACTCCAACGTGCCTTTCTACAAGGAACTCGGCAACGCCGGCCTGAAGGCCAAGGACGTACCAGTCGTTGCCTTCTCCGTGGGTGAAGAAGAGCTGCGCGGCGTGGACACCAAGCCGCTGGTGGGCCATCTGGCTGCCTGGAACTACTTCATGTCGATCAAGAACCCGACCAACACCGAGTTCATCAAGAAGTGGTCTGACTACGCCAAGGCCAAGGGCATCGCCGGTCACAAAGACAAGCCTCTGACCAACGACCCGATGGAAGCGACCTACATCGGTATCAACATGTGGAAGCAAGCGGTGGAGAAAGCCAAGTCCACCGACGTGGACAAGGTCATTGCTGCAATGTCTGGACAGACCTTCAAGGCACCAAGTGGCATCGTTTCCAAGATGGACGAAAAAAACCACCATTTGCACAAGTCGGTGTTCATCGGTGAAGTCAAAGCCGATGGTCAGTTCAACGTGGTGTGGAAGACGCCCGGCCCTGTGAAAGCCAAGCCATGGTCTCCCTACATCGAAGGCAATGACGTCAAGCCTGATGAGCCTGTCAAGAAGTAAGGCGAAGGCAGGAAGAGGCTAAGTTTGTTTAGCCAAAGCCGCCACTGCCTGTTCGGGCCGTGGCGGCTTGTTTTATTTACCCGGAGAAGTTGGCGTATGCCAAAACGACTATTTCATGTGCTGGCCATCGCTATTGTTTTGATAGCTACCCGCGCCCAGGCGCTGACGGCCAACGAGGCAAAAGCCATGGCAGTGGGCGAGGGCGATGCGCGCATCGAAGCCCTGCGCGCCGCC
The DNA here is from genome assembly GCF_031457975.1 of Rhodoferax saidenbachensis. Classification (GTDB taxonomy): domain Bacteria; phylum Pseudomonadota; class Gammaproteobacteria; order Burkholderiales; family Burkholderiaceae_C; genus Allorhodoferax; species Allorhodoferax saidenbachensis_A. The sequence goes on along the minus strand of NZ_JAVDXO010000010.1, from coordinate 67,905 downwards.
GTGGCAGGTGCCGATGCCAACACCGTGCGCTTTTTGCAGGCGCTGGCTGACGACGCCGTGAAGGTGATGGGCGACCGCCCCGTGTTGGTGGTGGATGGCATGGGCGTGGACCCCGTGACCAACGCCGAAGTAGTGCTGACCGACAGTGCCGAAGATGTGATGAACAACAACCGCATGCGCGGTGAGCTGGACACCGCGCTGGCCGCGGTGAAGCTGCTCTCTACCGATGTGAAAGTGCGCCGCGATGCGGTGAAGACCCTGCAGGGCGAGGTGGACGAGAGCAAGCTGCCACTGATCGAGAAGGCGCTGGCCGCCGAGACCGTGCCCGACATCAAGGAACAAATCACCCTGCTGCGCGCAGCCGCGCTGCTGGGCAGCACCGACACGGCCAAGCGCCTGGAGGCCGCCGGCTCGCTGGGCGAGAGTGCGCTGGCCGCCACCAAGACGCTGCTGGTGGAGCGCCTGGCGGTCGAGACTGACGGTGCGGTGAAAGCGGCGCTATACAAGAGCCTGCGCGCGCTGGAATCGCGCCTGGCCTGGGGCGACCGCCTGGGCGCCATCTTCAGCGGCATCAGCCTGGGCAGCATTCTGCTGCTGGTGGCGCTGGGCCTGGCCATTACCTATGGGCTGATGGGCGTGATCAACATGGCCCATGGCGAACTCATGATGATTGGCGCTTACGCGACCTACGTGGTGCAGGGCCTGTTCCAGAAATACCTGCCCGGTGCGTTTGATTGGTACCTGCTGGCATCCTTGCCCGTGGCTTTCATGGCCTCGGCCCTGGTGGGTGCAGCGCTGGAGCGCGGGGTGATTCGCTTCCTCTACGGCCGGCCGCTGGAAACCCTGTTGGCCACCTGGGGCATCAGCCTGATGCTGATGCAGCTGGTGCGCACGATCTTTGGCGCGCAGAACGTGGGCGTAGAAAACCCCAGCTGGATGAGTGGTGGCGTGCAGGTCATGGGCAACTTGTCCCTGCCCTACAACCGCCTGGTCATCGTGGGCTTTGCCTTTGCGGTGTTGCTGGGCGTGTGGTTTTTGATTGAGAAAACCCGGCTGGGCCTGTTTGTGCGCGGCGTCACGCAGAACCGCCCCATTGCCTCGTGCATGGGCGTGAACACGGCGCGCATCGACACCTATGCGTTTGCGCTGGGCAGCGGCATTGCGGGCCTGGCCGGTTGCGCGCTGAGCCAGGTGGGCAACGTGGGGCCTGACCTGGGGCAGGGCTACATCGTGGACTCGTTCATGGTGGTGGTGCTGGGTGGGGTGGGCCAGTTGGCTGGCACGGTGTATGCCGCGCTGGGTCTGGGTGTGCTCAACAAATTCCTGGAAGGCTGGACCGGTGCCGTGCTGGCCAAGATCGCCGTGCTGGTCTTCATCATTATTTTTATCCAGAAACGTCCCCAAGGCATCTTTGCCATGAAGGGCCGGAGCGCAGAAGCATGAGTACCTCCCCCGTTCCTACTCTCGTTCTACCGTCGCCCCAACCCCTGCTGAGCCGCAGCGGCTGGGGTGCTTGGCTGGGTGCCCTGGTCGTGCTGTGCGCGCTGGTGCCGGTGCTCAACCTGCTGGTGCCGGTGGGCAGTGTGTTCCACCTGAGCGACTTTGCAGTGGGCCTGGTGGCCAAGATCATGTGCTACGCCATCTGCGCGCTGGCCATGGACCTGATCTGGGGCTACACCGGCATTCTCAGTCTGGGCCACGGCGTGTTCTTTGCGCTGGGTGGCTACGCCATGGGCATGTACCTCATGCGCCAGATCGGCCTGGACGGCAACTACAAGAGTGCCTTGCCGGACTTCATGGTGTTTCTGGACTGGAAGACCCTGCCCTGGCACTGGACCTTCTCGGGCAGCTTTGTTGCCACGCTACTGTTTGTGGTGCTGGTGCCCGGCCTGGTGGCGCTGATCTTCGGCTTCTTCGCATTCCGTTCACGCATCAAGGGCGTGTACTTCTCCATCATCACCCAGGCCATGACGTTTGCGGCCATGTTGCTGTTCTTCCGCAACGAGACCGGTTTTGGCGGCAACAACGGCTTCACCGATTTCAAGCGCATTCTGGACATCCCCATTGCCACCACCAGCATGCGCATGACACTGTTTGTGTTGACGGCCGCCACGCTCTTAGGTTTTTTCCTGATGGCACGCTGGCTGGTGAACAGCAAGTTTGGCCGTGTGCTGCAGGCCGTGCGCGATGCGGAAACCCGTGTGATGTTCAGCGGCTACAACCCGATTGGCTACAAGCTCACCATCTGGGTCATCTCGGCCATGATGTGCGGCGTGGCCGGCGCGCTCTATGTGCCGCAAGTGGGCATCATCAACCCCAGCGAAATGAGCCCTGCTAACTCGATCGAGATCGCCATCTGGGCTGCAGTCGGTGGGCGGGCCACGCTGATTGGCCCGGTGGTGGGGGCCTTTATTGTCAACGGTGCCAAGAGCTGGCTGACCGTGACCTACCCCGAGTTCTGGTTGTACTTTCTGGGCGCGCTGTTCATCGGTGTGACCCTGTTCCTTCCTGATGGGGTGGTGGGCTTGATCAAGAAACTCAAGGGGGGCAAAGCATGACTCCCGACCTGTTGGAACAAGGCGCCAAGCGCGTGCAAGAACATATGGCCGCGCTGGCGGCCCAGTCCGGCCAAACCGAATCGGGTGGCCGCGCGGCGGGCTTTTCGCGCGTGGCCAAGGCCGGCGAGGTGGATGTCACCCACGGCCGCATCCTGTATCTGGAAGACGTGAGCGTGAGCTTTGATGGTTTCAAGGCCATCAACAAGCTGTCGCTGGACATTGCACCTGGCGAGCTGCGCTGCATCATCGGGCCCAACGGCGCGGGCAAGACCACGATGATGGACATCATCACCGGCAAGACACGGCCTGACTCGGGCACCGTGTTCTTTGGCAGCACCATTGACTTGCTGCGCTTCAAGGAAGCCGAGATTGCACAGCTGGGCATTGGCCGCAAGTTCCAGAAGCCCACGGTGTTCGAGCAGCTCACCGTGTTTGAAAACCTGGAGCTGGCGCTGAAGACCAACAAAGGCGTGAAGGCCTCGATGTTCTTCAAGCTGGACTCGGCGCAGAGCGACCGTCTGGCCGAGGTACTGCACACCATCCACCTGGCCGATAGCGTGGGCCGCTTGGCGGGCAACCTGAGCCATGGGCAAAAGCAATGGCTGGAGATCGGCATGCTGCTCATGCAAGACCCCAAGCTGCTGTTGCTGGACGAGCCCGTGGCCGGTATGACCGACGAAGAAACCGAGCGCACGGCCGAGCTGTTCCTCACGCTCAAGGGCAAGCACTCCTTGATGGTGGTGGAGCACGACATGAGCTTTATCCGCACCATCAGCGACATCGTCACCGTGCTGTGCGACGGCTCGGTGCTGGCGCAAGGCACGCTGGACCAGGTGCAGTCGGACGAACGCGTCATTGAAGTTTATTTAGGCCGCTAAGGCTGCACCGCTATGTTGAAGATTCAAAACGTCAACCAGTACTACGGCGGCTCCCACATCCTGCGCGATGTGAGCCTGGAGGCCGAAATCGGCAAGGTCACGGTCGTCCTGGGCCGCAACGGTGTGGGCAAGACTACGTTGCTCAAGTCCATGATGGGTCTGGTGCCCATCAAGTCCGGCAGCATCGAGTTCGATGGCAAGCCCATCCAGAAGCTCACGCCCTACGAGCGGGCGCGCTTGGGCCTGGGCTTTGTGCCGCAGGGCCGCGAAATCTTTGCGCGCCTGACGGTGGAAGAAAACCTGCGCATGGGCTTGGCCTACAGGAGCGCCGGCACGCCCATCCCGCCCGAGTTGTTTGAGCTGTTTCCGGTGCTCAAACAAATGTTGAACCGCCGTGGGGGCGACCTCTCAGGCGGACAGCAGCAGCAGCTGGCCATTGCACGTGCTTTGGCGGCTGGCCCGAAGGTGCTGATTTTGGATGAGCCCACCGAAGGCATCCAGCCCAGCATCATCAAGGACATCGGTCGCGTGATTCGCATGCTGGCGGACCGCGGCGACATGGCCATCGTGCTGGTGGAGCAGTACTACGACTTTGCCCAGGACTTGGCTGACGACTACGTGGTGATGGAGCGGGGTGCGGTGTTGGCACGCGGCAAGGGCGACAACATGGAAATTGACGGCGTGCGTGCCCTCGTGGCCATCTAGGTAAGGATAGGCGGAGGCGCTTCGGGTGGTACCCGCTTGCCCGTGCGCAGCGCCAGGCCACCGGCCTGTCGCCGCTGCTCGCCTAGCGATGCGCGGCTGATGACCGGGCCGCACAAGACCCGCAACTCGTTGACCAGGCCCTGCAAATGCGCCTCTTCCTTGACCTTGCCGCTGTGTTTTTGCAGCAGCTGGTAGGCGTTCTCGGCCAGACGCGCGTTCATGGTTTCCTTGCCATGCAAGATCAGGTTTTTGACCGCAGCGGTGGGGTCGCCAGCCAGGCTGAGCGTCATGGCCGCTTCGGTGTACTCCAGCACCTGGGTTTGGGCCGTACGGATGACGGCCTGGTACGGGGGGTAGGCCAGTGCACTGGCGGCCAGCAGCTCCGTGATGGAGCGGTTGCTGCAGAAGCGCTTGGCGAGGGCCTCTACCACGGAGGCCACCTCATCGAGCTGGATGGCCTTGCGCGCCAGGTGGGACACCAGGGTGACCAGGTTACTGGCGGACTCAAAGTCAAACTGCGGTGTCTGCACGGCCCGGGCCATGTCCCGCACCGCGTTCAGCGAGGGCCCAAACTGCTGCTGTTGGATCAGGCTGAGCACATCCACCACGGCCGACAGGCGTAGCAGCCGCACGTTGTCCGGGTCCTTGTCGATGAGCCGCAAAAAATCATCCTGGCAGCGCTGCAATCCTTTGCGGTCGTTGCTCTCCAGGCGCGTGAAGGCCAGCAGCACCAGGCTCTGGCTGTCGAACATCTTGGACTCGATACCCAGGCGCACCGTCTTGTCCAGCAGGCGCTCGGCATCTTCGTGGTTGCCTGAGTAGTAGGTCATCATGGCCAGGTTTTGCACGCGGCTCACGGAGGCCGGTGTCAGGGTGGAGGCCATCTTGTAGGTCTCCAACGCCTTGTCAAAACGGCCCAGCTCGAAGTAGGCGCGGGCCATCACGTCATAGGCATCGGCGTAGCTGGGGTCGTCGTTGATGAGGTTTTCCAGCGTGCCCGTGGCCTGGTTGATATTGCCTGCCTCCAGCTGCGCGCGGGCCACGCCCAGGCGCGCCCAGGGCAGGGTTTTGGCCGCAATCACGGCCTTGTACAGCACCTGTGCTTCGCCATGGCGCCCTAGGCGCAGCAGCAGTTCGGCGCCCACGCGGGCGGCGTACAGCCAGAACTGGCCGCGGGACTCGAAACGGTCCATGCACATGGCGGCAGCTTCTTCAAAGCGCTCTTCCTCGATGGCGCTGAAAATGCCCTGCAGCGAGACCTTGCGGGTGCGCGCCGCAGCCAGGCGTTCGCCCAGGTGGATGGCTTTGTGGGGCTTGAGCAGGTAGCCGTCCAGCGCGGACTCGGCCGCCTCGGCCACCTTGGCGTAGGTGGCCTCGCCGGTGATCATGATGAAGATGGTGGAGAACGGCAACAGCTGGTTGCGCCGCAGGTCGTCCAGCAGGTCCTGGCCCGACATTTCATCGGTGGCGAAGTGCTGTTCACACAGCACAAAGTCAAAGCCCCGGTATTCCAGTTGCTTGCGCGCATCGATCGGGCGGGCCGCCTGGGCCACGGTGGCAACACCAAAGTCCCGCAACTGCGATACCAAGATGGAACGCGACGTAGGGTTGCCATCCACGACCAGGGCGGTGCATTCAGAAAAGTCAGTATCTAGCTCTGCCATCGCTCCCATTATGGGCGCAGTGCACCCGGAATGGGCGCTGTCACATGGACCAGATTCTGGGGTCTGCGGCGCTGAGCGCCCAGGCCTCGGCGCGCCAGGCGCGGCGGATGCCGCGCAGCAGCTGCATGGCGGGTTCTACCGTGGGGGCCAGGGCGCGCACCACCACCACGCGCGGGTTGGGGCTGGTGGTGCCCACGCTGCGTGCCAACGGGTGGCCTTCGGTGGCGTGCCGCGCAATGTCCAGCAAGGCTTCCTTACGCGGTCGTGTTAGCGGGCTGCCGCTGGCAAAAAATAGGGTTGCCAGGCAGCGTTGGCCGTCCAGCCCGGCAGGGCTTTGCATCAGGCGCTGGTCTTGTGCGTCAATGCGCCCGCGCTCCAGCCAGACGTCGGGGATCTCGATGTGTTGCTCCAGCTGGCCCCGCGTGAACGGCAGATTCGCATGGGGCAGGCCCAGCGCGGTGATGTCCCAGCCCATGCATTCGGCGCTGGGGGCCAGCTGCAGCTGCAGCTGGTTGCGGGCCTGGCAGGCGTCGTAGCAGATGGCCTCCAGGGGCAACCATTCCAGGCGCGCACCGTCGTCCAGCGTCAGACGGCTGTGCTGCGTGGCCCAAGGGCCCTCCGACCGGTAGAAACGAGTGGCCCCGGGCGTGGTGATGAGGGCGTGCGAACCGGCCTCGGCATGCACGGTGATGGACAGCGTGTCTCCACCGACCAGACCGCCAGGGGGGTGGACCAACACGTTATGGCAGGTGGCGTCGCCCTCGGGGTACAGGCTTTGCAGAATGCGCAGCGGGCCGTTGTGCACATGGCGGGCCACAGTGCGACCCGACTCCAGACGGTAGCGCAGATCGAGCTGGGCGTGCCACACCATCCTAGTGCGCCACCATCATGTGTTTTGCGAGCCGCGGTGTGCCCAGCCGGTGGTGTGTTTTTCAATCGCGCTGAACAGCTCGTACATCACCATGGCCATGGCCCCGACCACGACCAGACCCGAGAACGCCAGGCCCATCTGCATGGCCGAGCCCGCGCTGATCAGCAGGTAGCCAATGCCTTCGTTGGCGGCGGTCATTTCGGACACCGTGGTGCCCACAAAGGCCAGCGTGATGGCGACCTTGAGCGAGCCGTAGAAGTAGGGCATGGAGCGCGGCAGGCCGACCTTCACCAGCACGTCCCATCGCTTGGCACCCAACACGCGTAGCACGTCTTCCAGTTCCGGCTCCAGCGTGGCCAGGCCGGTGGCGATGTTGACCATGATGGGGAAGAAGCTGATGAGGAAAGCGGTGAGGATGGCCGGGCCCACACCAATGCCAAACCACACCACGAGGATGGGCACAAAAGCCGCCTTGGGCAGGGCGTTGAAGGCCGTCATGAGCGGGTACACCGCGGCATACGCCAGGCGCGAGCTGCCAATCAAAAAACCCAGCATGACACCAACCACGATGGCGATACCGAACCCAGCCATGGTGACCCAGTACGTGCGCCAAGCATGGGCCGCGATGATGCCTTTGAATTCCCAGAACTGGGTCCAGATGCGCCAGGGGCTGGGGAAGATGAATTCAGACACATCAAAGGCCGAGCACAGGATTTGCCACAGCACGACCACGGTCACCAAGAGCAACCAAGGCGACCATTGTTCTACTTTTTTATGGTTCATGGAGAGGCTTTATTGGTGAATGGCAGCGCCAGTCTTGCGCATGGCACCAATGTGCCCGCGCAGCTCGTGCACGATGTCGGTAAATTCTTTGGTGTAGGTGATCTCCAGGTCGCGCGGGCGCGGCAGCTCAATCTCTTTCTTCACCACAAAGCGGCCTGGGCTCTTGCTCATCACATACACCGTGTCGGCCAAAAATACGGATTCACGCAGATCGTGCGTGACCAGAATCACGTTGAATTGCTGCTCGGTCCACAGGTCGCGCAGGATGCACCACAGCTCCTCGCGCGTGAACGCATCTAGCGCGCCAAAGGGCTCGTCTAGCAGCAGCATCTTGGGCTCGTGGATCAGCGCGCGGCAGATGCTGGCGCGCTGCTGCATGCCACCCGAGAGCTGCCAGGGGAATTTGTCTTCGTAACCCGCCAGGCCTACCTTTTGCAACAGCTTGCGGGCGCGTTCTTCGTATTCCTTGCGCTTGGCCTTGAAGCTGCTGCGGTAGGGCTCCACGATTTCCAGTGGCAGCAGCACGTTGTCTACCGTGGTGCGCCACGGCAGCAGCGAGGGTGCCTGAAACGCCATGCCCGAAATTTTGAGTGGCCCCGTCACCGGCTGGTTGTCGATCAGGATCTTGCCCATGGACGGCATCTTCAGGCCGGTAGTGAGCTTCATGAAGGTGGACTTGCCACACCCCGAAGGGCCGACGATGGCAATGAATTCGCCCTTGCGCACCTTCAGGTCGATGGCCTCGACCGCGAAGTGACTCTGCTTGAGCAACTCCTCGTTGTAGGCCAGCCATACATCCTGAAAATCGACAAACCAGGGGGAGACGGATGCGCTCATGACTTATTTCTTAGGCAGGACATCCAGGGCCGCTTTGGAGGGAAGGAAGCTGCCGTTCCACACCACGTCGGGGTTCACGCGGCTCTTGGTGTTGAACGCGTCCGATACCTGTGAGGCCATCAAGGACAGGCGGGGGCCGTTGATCTGGCCAAAGCCTTCGGCGCGTGCATTGGCGCTGTTGATGGCGGTGTCGATGGCCAGCTTCAGGCGGCGGGTTTCGAGTTCGGTGTTGATGATGCCGTCACGGGCCTTCACGTCCTCAATGGCCGCGGCGGGGTTGCCAATCACATCCTTCATGCCTTTGGCAAACGCGGCCAGGAAGGCTTTCACCGCGGCGGGGTTTTCTTTCAGAATCTTGGGCGAGGCAATGATGGCGTTGCCATACAGCTTCACGCCATAGTCAGGGTAGGGTAGCACCACCACGTCTGTAGCTTTGACGCCACGGGCTTCCAGGTTCAGCAGTGAGGTGAAGGTGAAGCCGGTGATGGCGTCCACGTCGCCGCGGGCCAGCATGGTTTCACGCAGGGGCGGGTCCATGGCGGTCCACTGCACGCCGCTGATGTTGTTGGCCTTGGCAAAGATAGGGAAGGCGCGGCGGCCGGCATCAAACACCGGAGCACCTAGCTTCTTGCCATTCAGGTCCGCTGGGCTCTTGATGCCCGACTTTTTCAGAGCCATGACGGATGCGGGCGTGTCGTTGTAGACCATCATGATGGCCACAGGCTTGTTGGGTGCATCGGCGTTGTTGGCGTGGAATTCCATGAGCGCTGCCAGGTCGGCAAAGCCCATGTCGTAAGCACCCGATGCCACACGGGTCACGGTGCCGCCGGAGCCGTTGCCCGCATCAATGGTGACGTCGAGCTTGGCGTCCTTGAAATAGCCCTTGGCGGCGGGGGTGAGGAACAAAGCCGCGGGGCCTTCAAAGCGCCAGTCCAGCTGGAACTTGATGGGGGTGACCTGGGCCAGGGCCGTGCCGGCTGTCAGGGCAGCTGCCGCGAGGGCCACGGCGTGCAAGAAATAGCGCTTTTTCATGAAGGTTCCTTGGGTTCAACAGACAGAAGTTAACACGCAAGAAGGATGCCCAATTCAGGGGCATCTCTTCATAAAAAACTTGACCCCTACAATCTTCAGGGGCATGCTAAGTTTGAACATTTTGGCGACTTTTGAACCGACTGATCAAAACAGCCCGAAGACTCAGCAATACAGAGGATGAATGGATGATCAGCGCAAGCATGCAAAGTGACGTCGGGCATCTGGTCCTGACGCGGCTGCGTATGGCGTACCAACGGGTAACGCTTTCTATAGTTTCCAGTCTGCTGGTGTCATCGCTAGTGGTGGTCGCCTTGTGGCCGGCCGTTGCCCGGCAGGGGCTACTGACCTGGCTTTTTGTCCTGTGGTCGATCCTGGGGGTTCGCTACCTGTTCGCCCGTCGCTTTTTGAAGCTGGGCCCAAGCGCCAGCGCCGAACCGAACAAGTGGATCACTGGCTACGTGATCGGGGCGGCCGCCACGGGGTTGTGCTGGGGGCTCACTGTCTTTTGCTTCCCCGAGTCGCCGCGGGATCAAACCACCCTTCTGCTGGTCTTCGTGATTGCGGGGGTCAGCGCATTTGCCAGCGCGACCATGGCATCGATCCCACAGGCATCCAGCGCATTCATGCTGTCTTCTTTGTTGCCAGTTGCTCTGTGGTTATTTTTATTTGACCAGCACAGCATGACTTTGATCGCGCTGGTTTATCTGGGGTTGATGCTGCTGCTTTCGCACCAAGTTCATGACGCCGTGCTTTCTTACGTGGTGTCGAACCACCAGAACAAGGAATTGACGTCGACGGATCAGGAGCGCGAAGCGCGCTACCGTGCCCAAAGCAATCTGCTGCATTCTGTGATGGAAAGCGCATCCGACGTGAGCGTTTGGGCACTTGACCGTGACTACCGCTACCTGATGTTCAATGCTGAACACACGAGAAGCTCAAAATTGAGAGGAGTGGATATTGCCATCGGGATGAGCGCGATCGATATCGTCGAGCGCGAGGAATTCAGGGAGTTTTTCCGCCATGGATTCGGGCCTGCGTTGGCGGGTCACAGTCTCTCCGTGGAGACAAGGGAAGCAGTCGTGCAAGAGGGCACCACGACCTACGAATACTATGAACACCACGGTTCGCGAATTTGCAATGATGCAGGCGAAGTCGTCGGGCTGAGCATCTTTTCACACAACATTACCGAGCGCAAGCGCTTGGAGCATGCGCTAGAGGACTCGCGCAACTTTCTCAGCAAAGTCATCAATTCCATCTCCGACAACATCTCCGTCAAGGACAGTGAGCATCACTGGATACTGCTGAACGACACGTGTTGCGCCATGCTCGGCCATCCCCGCGAAGCATTGCTTGGCAAGTCTGATTATGATTTTCTGCCCAAAGAGCAAGCTGACGTGTTCTGGGAAAAAGACGATCTGGTGTTCAAGTCAGGCCAAATCAACGTCAATGAGGAGGCTCTCACCGGTGCGGATGGCAATACGCGCTACCTGCTAACCCAAAAATCCCCTTTCACGTTTAATGATGGACAACGGTATGTTGTTGCCATCAGTCGTGACATCACCGAGCGCAAAGCAATTGAAAAAGCTTTGGCTGACAGCGAACACATGCTGCAAGATGCCCAGCGCATTGCCCATGTCGGCAGTTGGGATGTGGATTTGGTGAACGATAAGCTCGTTTGGTCGGATGAGATTTTTCGTATTTGGGAAATCGACAAGACGAAATTCAAGGCGGACTTCGCGGCATTCGTCGATACGGTGCACCCGCAGGACAGGGAGCGCGTAACGCAGGCCTACAACGAAGCCATTGGCAACCACTCGCTCTACGAAGTCGAGCATCGCCTGTTGTTCCCGGATGGAAGGGTCAAATACATCCTGGAGCAGGGTGAGCCGCAATACGATGCGCAGGGAAAACCTGTGCGCTTTATTGGCACATCGCTGGACATCACTGAGCGCAAACGCCTGCAGAATGAGTTGGTTGAGCGTGAGCGAGAGTTTCGTTCGCTGGCGGAAAACCTGCCGGACAATATTGCGCGCTGGGATGTGGATGGGCGCTATTTATATGTGAACCCCGTCCATGAACGAACGCTGGGCCTTGCTGCAAGCGATCTCATCGGCAAGCCGCTCCCCGATACGCACGGGCACGTCAAGGCGGCCGTCGCACAGGTTGTTGCAACCGGGCAGATGGTGGAACTTGTGCGTCAATCCGCCCTGGTCGATGACGAGATTCAATTCCACGAAGTCAGCCTAGTACCGGAGTTCGATGCCGAAGGTCGTGTCGTCAGCGTGCTGGGGTTAGGGCGCAATATGACGGAGTTTTACCGCATGCAGCAGGCTGTGGTTGAACGCGAGCGTGAGCTTCGCGCATTGGCCGAGTCTTCGCCGGGCATGATGGGGACGTTCTATTCGCGCCCGGACGGTTCGATATGCATGCCCTATGTCTCTCCGAAGATCGAAGAACTGTTCGGCCTGCGGCCGCAAGACGTTGTGAACGACGCAACGCCGCTTATGGCGATGACCCATCCAGACGACGCGCGGCGAGTGGCGGATTCGATTGCTGAGTCGGCTGGCAACATGACAACCTGGCACGAGGAGTACCGGGTCATTCACCCCACGCGCGGTGAGCGTTGGATGGAATCCAACACCCATCCTGAGCCACATTCGGACGGCGGCATCGTCTGGTACGGCTATGTGCATGACATCACCGAACGCAAGCGGGCGCAGCAGCAACTGGAGCTGCTCGACCGCGCAATTGATATGTCAGCAGATGCCATTTTCATGATCGACGAACAGCTTCGCTTCAACTATGTGAACGAAGCCGCTTGCCGTGCACTGGGCTATAGCCGCGAAGAGCTGATGACTATGGGGCCTTGCGACATTGACCCGGACATACAACGCGAAGTGTTATTGAAAATAATGTGGGAGTCTCCGATCGGTTTGATGAACATCATTGAGACACGTCATCGGACCAAAGACGGTCGAACCTATCCGGTCGAAATTTGCGGTGTGCAGTTTGAAGAGGGTGGGGCAAGGTTCGGCCTGACCGTAGCGCGCGACATCACCGAGCGCAAGCACACAGAGCGCGCACTGCGGGAAAACTTTGACCAAATCACTGCGCTCAATCGGACTCTGGAAGAAGCAGCCCGCGACATGGAGCAACAGGCCGAAACACTGAAGGCTTCCAGGGCGCAACTTCAGAGAACCGAAGCCTGGTACCGCGGCATTCTGCAATCAGCACCAGACGGCATGCTGGTAGTGAGTGAACAAGGGACCATTACGTTGGTGAATGCGCAGCTTTGCCGGATGTTTGGTTATGCAGATGACGAGCTGATCGGCCAGCCGATTGAGACACTGGTTCCACCACAAGCCAGCGGTGAACATGTGGCTCTTCGCAACGGCTTTATCCGTGGGCCTTCGAAGGGCAGAAAGATGGGGGGAGATGCTGCCAAGCTGAGAGGTCGTCGTAAAGATGGCAGCGAATTTTTCGTGGACATTTCCCTGTCCCGTCCGCCCAGCATCGATGACGGTGCAGGGGCGATTTGCGCAGCCATACGCGATGTCACTGAGCAGCGGCGTCTGGAGACGGCGTTGGCCGAGCGCGAGCATGAGTCGCGCACCCTGATCGAGAACACACCAGACACCATCGCCCGTTACAACCGCGATCGCATCCGTGTCTTTGCGAATCAGGCCTTGGCGAACGGCATCGAAGGCGGCTTGGAAGCTGCACTTGGCAAAACCCCCGCCGAGGTTCCTGGTGGCGAGCAATCCAAGATCTACGAGGAAAAATTGCGTGAAGTTCTTGCAACGGGTGTCAACACCGAATTTGAGTTGACCTGGGTGAGCAAGAGTGGACAAGATCTGAGCAGCCATATCCGCCTCACAGCGGAGTTTGATGCCAACGGCACCGTGGCCACCGTGCTGGCTGTGGGACGCGATATCACTGAGCTGAACAACTTCCGCCAGAAGATTCATCAGATGGCGTTTTATGACAATCTGACCGCGTTGCCAAACCGCGCCCTGTTCAACGATCGCCTGCATCAGGTGCTTCACGATGCAGAATGGCACGGCCAACTGGCTGGAGTGATGCTGCTGGATTTGGACCGCTTCAAGGCCATCAACGACTCGTTGGGCCACCCCGCCGGCGATGCCCTGTTGCGCGAAGCTGCACTTCGACTGACCTTCTGTGTGCGCACCTATGACACCGTGGCTCGTCTGGGCGGGGACGAGTTCGCCATTTTGTTACCCGATATCCGCAGCGGCGATGACCTTGGGCGAGTGGCCAGCAAAATTCTTACGGCATTCAATGAACCGTTTTTACTGGAGGGCACCGAAGTGTTCGTGTCTACCAGCATCGGCATTGCGGTGTACCCCGATGACGACATCGATCCGAATGGGCTGATCAAGCAGGCCGATTCGGCCATGTATTTCGCCAAGCGCTCCGGTCGCAACAATTTCCGCTTCTACTCCAAAGACCTCACCGCCAGCGCGGACGAAAAACTGTCGCTGGAATCAGAATTGCGCCGTGCGCTTGAACGCAACGAGTTGGAGCTGTATTACCAGCCCAAGGTTCGCTTGGGCGACAACATGCTGGTGGGGTCAGAGGCGTTGCTCCGCTGGAACAATCCGCAGCGGGGCATCGTGCCACCGAATCAGTTCATCTCGATTGCCGAGGACAGCGGACTGATCATCGAAATTGGCCAGTGGGTTCTGCGTGACGCGTGTCGCACTGCCTGCGATTGGAACGGTGCGGAGAAGCCCCTACATAAGGTCGCCATCAACCTGTCGGCGCGCCAGTTCCAGTCCCACGACCTGGTTAGTACGGTGCGCGGTATTCTCGAAGAAACCGGTTGCCAGCCGCAGTGGATTGAGTTAGAGATCACCGAGAGCCTGTTGCTTGACGAGCAGGGCCAAGTGTTGGAGATGCTGAAAAGCTTCAACGCCATGGGCGTCACCATCGCCATCGACGATTTCGGCACCGGTTATTCATCACTGAGCTACCTGGCACGCTTCCCGATCAACACGCTGAAAATTGACCGCTCGTTCATCGGTAGCCTCACCACAGAGCATTTCCGTGCAGAGCTGGTGAAGGCGATTCTTTCCATTGCACGTTGCCTGGGGCAAGAGGTGGTGGCCGAAGGGGTTGAGACGCTGGAGCAGGCGGCGTTCCTGCAGGCCCATGGGTGCCAGGTTGCACAGGGGTATCTCTACAGCAAGCCGGTGCCCAAAGCGGAGTTTCAGGCCCTCGACTTCGTCAAACGGTGACGGGCTGACTTTCGGGAATTTTGTGCGATGTCCCTGGGACTTAGTTCAAGGTTGCAGCAAGTCCAGCAGCGTGCGCGCCACCACCTTGGTTGCCTTGCGCAAATCGTCCAGGCTCACACGCTCGTCGGCACGCTTGGCATGCGACTCCAGCACGGTGCGCGGGCCGGCGCCATAGATCACGCCCGGAATATCGCGTTCGGCGAACAGGCGCACATCGGTGTACAGCGGCGTGCCCATGGCGGGAATGGGCTCGCCAAACACGGCGTGCCCATGCTTTTGCAGCGCGTCCACCAGCGGTTGGTTGCCCGGTAGCGGCTGCATGGAGTTGGCGAGCAGCAGGCGCTTGATATCTACGGTGATACCGGAGCAGGCCGCAGCCGCATCGGCGATCACTTGGCGAATGTTTGCCTCCACCTCAGTGGGGTTTTCCTCGGGGATCATGCGGCGGTCCAGCTTGAGCACCACCTTGCCGGGGACCACATTGGTGTTGGTGCCGCCTTCGATGCGGCCCACGTTCAGGTAGGGGTGGGTGATGCCCTCTACCGCGGATGTCACCTGCTTGTACAGCGCGTTCTGTGCATAGAGCGCGTTGAGGATGTGCACCGCACCTTGCAGCGCGTCCACGCCGGTGTCGGGAATGGCGGCGTGCGCCATCTTGCCGTGCACGGTCACTTCCATTTGCAGGCAGCCGTTGTGTGCGGTGATGACCTGGTAGGAGAAGCCGGCGGCCAACAGCAGGTCGGGTTTGGTCAGGCCTCTTTCCAGCAGCCAGCCCGGGCCGAGTTCGCCGCCGAATTCTTCGTCGTAGGTGAATAGCAATTCCACCGCGCCCTTGAGCGGCAGGCGCAGCGATTCGAGTGCGCGTACGGCAAAGGTGTAGCTGGAAAAGTCACTCTTGCTGACTGCCGTGGCACGGCCGTACATGTTGCCGTTGGCAACCTCGCCGCCATAGGGGTCATGGGTCCAGCCCTCACCAGGCGGCACCACGTCGCCGTGGGCGTTCAGGCCGATAGTGAGGCCGGGGCCATACGCGCGACGTACCACCAGGTTGGTGATGCTTTGCATGCCAGCTGCGGCTACATCGGCAGCGGGCACGGTGTGCTTTTCGGCGGTGATGCCCATGGCGGCCAGCAGTTCCGCGGTGCGTTCAGCGTGTGGGGCATTGTTGCCTGGTGGCGTGTCGGTGGGGACGCGTACCAGCTCTTGCAGAAAGCGTACCTGTTCGTCAAAGTGCGCGTCAATCCAGGTGTCGAGTTGGTCGTAGGCAGTGGTCATGGTGGGGTGGTCTCAGGCTTGCGCAGCCAGTTGTTCGAGCAGATGGGAGAAGGCGTCGACCGCGAGTTGCATGTCGTCGCTGGTGCTGGATTCCAGCGGGTTGTGGCTGATGCCGGAGTTCAGGCCGCGCACAAACAGCATGGCCTGCGGCATGACGGTGTGCAGCTTCATGGCGTCGTGGCCCGCACCGCTGGGCATGCGGTGCAGGGGCACGCCCAGCGCAGTCACCGCGGCTTGCCAGCGTTGTTGCCAGGCCGGTGTGCTGGGCGCAGCACTGGCCTGCATGGTCTGCGTCAGGTTGTAATGCAGACCACGGCGTTCGCAGATCAGGCGCAGGCCGGTGAGGACTTTTTCTTCCAGCGCATCGCGTTGTGCATCGGACGGTGCGCGCAAGTCCAGCGAAAACTGGCAACGTCCCGGCACCACATTGATGGAGCCGTTGGGAACGTTCAATTGCCCAACGGTACCCACCGAGTCGCCGTCTTGTGTGGCCAGGTGCTCTACCAGCAATACCAGTTCGGCCACGGCGGCGGCGGCATCGCGCCGCTGACCCATGGGCGTGGTGCCCGCATGGCTGGCCATGCCGATGACCTCACCCACATAGCGCACGCTGGCGTTGATGGAGGTCACCACACCCAGAGGGATGTCCAGCGCATTGAGCACCGGGCCCTGCTCGATGTGCACTTCCACAAAGCCCAGGTAATCCGCGGGATTGCGGCGGATGGCCGAAATGGCATTCACATCCAGCCCGGCATGCGCCATGGCCTCGCGCATGGAAATGCCGTCGGCGTCCACCTGGTCCAGCCAGGCAGGGTCAAAGTCGCCGGTCAGCGCGCCCGAGCCCAGAAAGGTGGCCTTGTAGCGCTGGCCTTCTTCTTCGGCAAAGCCCACCACTTCGAGCGCGTAGGGCAAGCGCTTGCCCTCGGCCTTCAGGGCCTGCACGCAGGCCAGTGGCACGTAGATGCCCAGGCGGCCGTCGTACTTGCCACCGTTTCGCACGGTGTCGTAATGACTGCCAGTGAGCAAAGATTTAAGTGTTTTAGGCTCGTAGCCCCCGTCGTCATTGCGCAACAAGCTATCACTTTCGTAGCGCCCCACCACGTTGCCGACGGCGTCAATGACGGCGCTGTCGCAGCCTGCGGTCAGCATGTCGGCCTGAATCTGGCGCGCGCAGGCACGGTGCGCATCGGTCAGGTAGGTGACGGTGAGCTGGCCCAGCTCGGCGTAGCCGGGGTCGGTGTGCTGGGCCAGTGTCTCCTGCCAGTCCCACACCTGGTGGCCCTGGGTGGGGGTGTAGCCAAACTTGTCGTTGAGGCGTATCTCGGCAATGCGGTGCACGTTGCGCAGGCACTCCGCCAGCTCAAACTCGGGGTGGCCCTGCACGCGGCGCTCCAGCGTGGCGATGATCTCGGCTTTGGACAGGCCGGTGCCGCGCGGGCCGCGCACAGCCAGGATGAAGGGGAAACCAAAGCGCGCGTTGTACTGCGCGTTGAGCTGCTGGATCTTCTCGAACTCGGCGGGTGTGCAGTGCGTCAGCCCGGCCTTGCTTTGCTCGTTGGTGCTTTCGGTCGTCAGGCTGTTGTCCACCATGGCCTTGCCGGCCAACTCGGGGTGGGCGCGCAAAAGTGCCAGCTGCGCATCACGCCCGCCATTCGCCACTTCCTGCACCATGGCGTATTTGAGCTGGGCCAGCGAGACAAAGGGGCGCTTGGCCAGGGCGGCGCGCGCAATCCAGGGCGAGTGTTCGTAGAGGCCGTCCAGCATCGCGGCAGCATCGTCCAGCGTGGCGCGGTTGAGTTGGTCCAGGGTGATTGGTGTCGGCATGGTGTTCACCCGGCGTAAGGATGGGTGGCTTTCCAGTGCCGCGCAATGTCAATGCGCCGCGCCACCCACACGCGCTCATGCTGGCCAATGTGGTCCAGAAAGCGCTGCAGCGCGGTGATGCGCCCCGGGCGGCCCAGCAGCCGGCAGTGCATGCCGATGCTCATCATCGACGGGCGGTTCAAACCATTGGGATCGCCTTCGGCGTACAGCGCGTCAAAGGTGTCTTTAAGGTACTGGAAAAATGGGTCCGCGTGCGAATAGCCCTGGGGCAGGGCGAAGCGCATGTCGTTGCAGTCCAGCGTGTAGGGCACGATGAGCTGGGGCACCACGCTGCCGTCGGTCTTCTGCACCTTCATCCAGAAGGGCAGGTCGTCGCCGTAGTAATCGCTGTCATACGCAAAGCCGCCGTAGTCGGCCACCAGGCGGCGCGTGCGCGGGCTGTCGCGGCCGGTGTACCAGCCCAGCGCGCGCTGGCCGGTGAGTTTTTCGATCGCGGCCATGCCTAGCTGCATGTGTTCGCGCTCGGTGGCTTCGTCGATGTTTTGGTAGTGGATCCAGCGCCAGCCGTGGCAGGCAATCTCGTGGCCCAGCTCTACCAGGCGGCGCGTTAGCTCGGGGTGGCGCTCCAGCGCCATGCCCACGCCAAACACCGTGAGCGGCAGGCCGCGTTTTTCGAACTCACGCAGGATGCGCCACACGCCGGCGCGCGAGCCGTATTCGTAAATGCCTTCCATGCTGATGTGGCGGTCCGGGTAGCTGGCGGGGTTGAACATCTCCGAGAGGAATTGTTCGGAGCCCGTGTCGCCATGCAACACGCTGTTTTCGCCGCCTTCCTCGTAGTTCAGGACGAATTGCACGGCCACGCGGGCCTGGCCCGGCCATTGCGCATGCGGCACGTGCTCGCCATAGCCAATCAGGTCACGGGGGTAGGGCTGGGTGCTGTCGTAGGTGGTCATGGTGTGGCTGTCGGTGTGAGGGTGAGGGCGGCTTCCACGTGGTGCAGGTGCGCGTCCATCAGTTGCAGGGCCAGGGCCTCGTCGCGCGCTTCCAGCGCGTTCACGATGGCGGTGTGTTCTTCGTGCGAATGCTCGGCCGCCGCGCTGGACTGGTACATCAGCGTGATCAGCGCGCAGCGCGAGAGCAGATCCATCATCAGCAAGGCCAGTACCTCATTGCCCATGAGCTGGGCCAGGCGCACATGAAAGTCGCCCAGCAGCTCGGTGCGGCTGGTGATGTTGCCTTCGCGTACGGCCTGTTGTTCTTCGACGATGTGGGCACGCAGCGCCTCAATGTGGTGGGGAGTGACGCTGGGGATGAATGCACGGAGCATGCCCGCTTCCAGCATGCGGCGCACCGCAAACACCTGGCGCGCTTCGGCCACAGAAGGGGCCGAGACAAACGCCCCGCGCGCAGGCTCCATGCGGATCAGCCGGTTTTGCGATAGCTGGAACAGCGCCTGGCGGATCAGCGTGCGCGAGACACCAAACTGGTCGGCCAGTTTTTGTTCGCCTAGTTTGGCGCCGGGCTGCAGCCGGTGCTCCACGATGGAGCGAGTGATGGCCTCGACGATGAAACTGGTGGTGGTGGGCTCCATGCGGGCATGATACCGAGAATGCCGAAAAGTGTATACACTTTGGATTTTTCAGCGAAAGGCAGCGCCATGGGCTTGAGCACACACGTACTGGACACCATGCACGGCACGCCTGCAGCAGGCATGACCGTGGCGCTGTACACCACACAGGCTGGGCCGCAAGGCGAGACTGCCACGCTAGTGAAACGCTTTGTGCTCAACGCCGACGGCCGCAACCCGGATGGCCCGCTGTACGACAACGCGAGCTTGAAGACGGGCACCTACCGGCTGGTGTTTGATGTGGCGGGCTACTTCAAGGCCCGCAACGTGGCCTTGCCCGAACCGAATTTTCTGAACCAAGTGAGCCTGGACTTTGGTGTGGCCCATGTAGACCAGCACTACCACGTGCCGCTCTTGGTGAGCCCCTGGAGTTATTCCACCTACCGCGGCTCCTGAGGGTTGGCTACAACTGTCCTTCGGTCAAGGTATCCAATTGAAAACGCCCGCTTTTGTGCCACAGCCAGGTGTCGGTGTAGGTCACCTTGCCCATGCGCACCGGTGCGGGAAAGGGCGCGGCCATGCGCACCGAACGTTCAATCTCGGCCATCACCTCGGGAACATGGCTGGGTGCGCGCATCCAGCGGATGTCGGTCACGTAACCCTGGCGGTCAATGTCCACCTGCAGCACACCCACCGCGTAGAGCAGCGGCGGCAGCTTGCCGGACCAGATGCGATCGGTGTTGCGTGCATAGAGGTGGGTAGCGGCGTCACGCCGGTAGTCGCGCGGCGACAGGGCCTGCGACACCAGCAGGGGAATATCCTGTGGGGGCGGAACCATCACAACGGGAGCGGATGGTGGCGTGGGGGCGGTGGCCACAGGGGGCGGTGCTTCACGCTTGGTGGCACAGCCAGCCAATATGCTGGCCAGAGCGATGCCAGCGCTCCAGGCCAACCAGGTGCCGCGCTTCCAACGGGGCGCGCGGGCGGTGTTGTTCAATTCCATCATGGGTCTCCAATCGGGTCTGTGCCCGCGTGCTGTGGAGCAAATTATGGCCCCGATTGGATGCATGTTTGCGACAAAGGTATCTGTTTGTGAACGCCCTGCAGTCCCTCGCCAGCGTGCTGCGGCAGACCGATGCCGTGCTGGTCAGCGTGCAGTCCAGCCGCGGCTCGGTGCCGCGCGAGGCCGGCGCCTGGATGGCCGTGTACGCACAGGGCACGGTGGGCACGATTGGAGGCGGGCGTCTGGAGCTGGACGCTGTTGCGCAGGCGCGTAACCTATTGTTGCAAAGCCCGGCGCCCGCGCCGCACACCGAGCGTTATGCGCTGGGCCCCAGCCTGGGGCAGTGCTGCGGCGGCGAGGTGCATTTGCAGTTTGAGCGCGTAGGCGCTGCCGACATCCCTGCGCTGCAGCAACGGCTGCGCCCGCCACATTGGCCCGTGGCGCTGTTTGGTGGTGGCCATGTGGGCCGCGCGCTGGTGCAGGTGCTGGGCACCTTGCCCATGGATGTGCGCTGGATCGACAGCCGCGACGAAATATTCCCAGACCCGGTGCCTGAGACCGTGCAGTGCGAGCACTCCGACCCGGTGCAGGGCGCGGTGGCCACGCTGGCGCCGCAGTCCTGCGTGCTGGTCATGAGCTTCAGCCATGCCGAAGACCTGGACATCGTGGCCGCCTGCCTGACGCGCCAGCGTGCGCAGGGCGATCTGCCCTACATCGGCCTGATCGGCAGCCGTACCAAGTGGGCGACCTTTCGCAAGCGCCTGCAGGCGCGCGGTTTTTCTGAGGCCGAGTTGGACCACGTCACCAGCCCCATCGGTGTGCCCGGCATTGCCGACAAGCGCCCCGAGGTGATTGCGGTGGCCGTGGCGGCCCAACTCTTGCAAGTGACATCAATCTAGGAGAACACCCGCATGGAAAGCTATTTACTCGACTGGGCCAACCTGCTGTTGCGCTGGGTGCACGTCATCACCGCGATCGCCTGGATTGGCTCTTCGTTTTACTTCGTGTTTCTGGACAGCAGCCTCACCCCGCCCGAAGACGAAGATTTGAAGAAGCAGGGCGTGAGCGGCGAGCTCTGGGCCGTGCATGGCGGCGGGTTCTACCACCCGGTGAAATTCGCCAGCGCGCCGCCCAAGCTGCCGGCGCACCTGCACTGGTTTTACTGGGAGAGCTACAGCACCTGGCTGACCGGCTTCTCGCTGTTCACGGTGTCCTATTTGTGGAATGCGGGCACCTACCTGATCGACAAGTCCGTCATGAACTGGCACCCGCATGCCGCCATCGCCGTGGCCATCGGGTTCCTCGTCGTTTTCTGGTTGGCGTATGACGTGATCTGCCGCTTGTTCGGTCAGCGCAAAAACGGCGATGCCATTGTCGGCCTGGGTGTGGCTGTGCTGGTGTGCATCGCATCGTGGCTGGCGTGCCACTGGTTTGCCGGGCGCGCGGCCTTCCTGTTGGTGGGCGCCATGATGGCCACCACGATGACGGCCAATGTGGCGCACTGGATCATCCCGGGCCAGCGCAAGATGGTGGCCAGCATCAAGGCCGGGCTGCCGGTGGACCCCATCCACGGTTGGCGCGGCAAGCAGCGCAGCGTGCACAACACCTATTTCACGCTGCCCGTGCTGTTTGCCATGCTGAGCAACCACTACAGCTTCACCTACAGCCACCCGCAGAACTGGCTGGTGCTGATCGTCATGATGTTTGCGGGCGCCGCCATTCGCCAGTTCTTCGTGCTGCGCCATGGCTTCAAGCTGGGCCGCAACGGCCACCCTTGGCCTTATGCGCTGGCCGGCGTGGTCGCCATTGTGGGTGCGCTGGTTTGGCTCAAGCCTGCGCCACCTGCGCAAGGCGCTATAAATTCAGGAGCTGTTAGCGCAGTGAATACGGGGGCTACAGCCCAATTTGGCTATAAAGAGCTGCAACCCATCCTGGCCCAGCGCTGCTATATGTGCCACGGTGAGGCGGTGCAGATGAAGAACGTGCGCCTGGATTCCCCCCAAGGTGTGGCCGCCCACGCGCAGGCGGTGTACCAGCAGGCTGTGGTCACCAAGATCATGCCCATGAACAACGCGACCAACATCACCGAGGCCGAACGCGAAGTAATTGCGCAGTGGTTTGAGGCGGGAGCGAAGGTCGACTAAGGCCTGGGCGTGGTGTCGCCCTGTTGGGCTGGCCACGTCATCGATTTGAGGCGGCCGTCTGCGCCCATATGCAGTTGGTGGACGGGGCGCCCGGCGAACACCGTGGTGCGTAAATCGTTCATCACTTCTTGTGCGCCGCCAAAGGGTACAAACAAATCCACAATCCAAACTTGCTCCCCCGACTGCCAATCCGAGGCGGTCAACTGGTGCGGGGCCGCGCTATAGCGTTGTGCTACGGGCTCTGACAACGTGGCCCACGACACGTAGGCAATGGGGGAGTCATCCCGCATATAGAGCTTGGCTTGGTCCAACACCAACGCGGGCATGACACGCCACTCCAGTTCACTCAACAGGGTGTGGCGTGTTGCCGTTTGCTGCATCATCAGCCAGCCAACGGCACCTAGCAAGGGCAACTTGCCGACCACACGTTGCGCTTGTTTTTTGAGCAGTGCGGCAAAGTCTGCTAACTCCGAAGAACTCATCGCTTCGTTGGGGGAGCCTTCTTTTTCAGTGGGCTGAGAGGTATTCATCGCGTCAATTCCTTATGGGGATTTTTATAGTTTGCTGTTGCCAGCAGCCAAAAACTGATCTAGCGAGGCCAGATCCTCCTGGGTCAGGGCTCCGGCTGCCGCTTTGAGTTTCAAGTGCTGAATGGCAGTCTCTGCATGCGCTTTGGACAGGTCGCGCAGGGAGGCATACAACTGCTGCTCTGCATTGAGAACATCGGGGGTGATCCGGGTGCCAATGCGAAGCCCGATCTTGTTCGACTCCACCGCATTTCGTCCCGCCTCGACTGCGGTTTGCAGGGCCACAATTTGTGCCTGCCCGCTCACGATGCCGGCATAGGCCTGGCGCACCTGGTTGGCCACCGTGCGGCGCGTGAGCGTCAGTTCATCCTGTGCCTTGTCAGCCAAGGCCAATGCCTCGCGCACACGCGATTGCGTTGCACCTCCCGCATACAAAGGAATGTTCAGTTGAAGTCCTGCTTGGTTTGAACTCACATAGGTTGTCAAATCGGCGGGAGAGCTCAAAGACCCCGAGCTGTAATTCGTTGCCCTGCTGAGAACCAAATCCAACGTGGGCAGATGGGCCGCCTCACTTTTGGAAATTTCTTTATTTGCTACATCCAGTGCCGCTTGCTGTGCCTTGATCTGCAGATTTTGTGCATCTGCTTGGGCAAGCCAATCCGCCAGCGATTTCGGCGATGGAGTTGGCGGCGCGTGGTGCAGCCCCCCAGAAGGGGTGGATACAGGCTCTCCCAGTATCTTCTCCAGCTCCGCACGCTTGTTTTCCAGCTCTTGGTTGGCTGCCGCACTTTGCGCTTGGCTCTGGGCCCACTTGGTTTTGGCTTCATGCACATCGGTGATGGTTCCCGTTCCTACCGAATAGGTTCGTTGGGCCAGAGCCAGTTGTTCATTCAAAGCCGTCAGCTGCGATTGCATCACCTCCGTGCTTTCCGTTGCAACCAGCAGATCCAGATACGCCTGAGACACGCGCAAGACCAAATCTTGCTCGGCCAGGGAGAACTGGGCGATCGCCTGGCGTGTGGCGGCATCTGCTTGTTGGTAGCCCACCCAGTTGGCCCAGCGGATCAGCGGTTGGGTGAGTTGCGCATTCCATGACCATGACTGCACATCGCGATCGACGGCGTCGGCCCCTGCAAACGATGCGGTGCCAAACTGGCGGTTCTTGTTAGCGCTCAAACTCACTGCGGGCAACAACCCTGCGCGCGCTTGTGGCAACTTCTCCATCGCAGCCACAAACGCCTTGCGGGATGCCTGGTACTGCGCATCTTGTTCCTTCGCCTTCTCATAGACGGCGATCAAACTTTGCGAAAAAGCGGGACAGGCTCCCGCCATCAGATGCAACCCTATGAGCCCGCCCACGATGCGAGGCAATTTGAACTGGTTAACGCTCACGCAGGGCCTCCTGCTTGTAGCGCAGCATGGGGGCGAGCAAGTAGTCGATCAGTCTGCGTTGGTCCGTACGGATGTCGGCGGTCACGCTCATACCGGCTTTGATGAGCCCCGCGTGGCCATTCACTGCTGTGGGCGTTTCGGTGCTGTTCAACTTGATGCGCACCGGAAATACAGGCCCCAGCTTCTGGTCTTGCACTGCATCGGTGCCTACCCACAGCACCTCACCCTCTATGTAACCGTAACGGGTGAAGTCATATGTTTCCACTTTATTGATCACCCGCTGGCCAACGCGAATGTGACCGATATCGCGGTTCGCTACCTGGGCTTCCAGTTCCAACGGAGTGTCTGCGGGAACAATCGTCATCAAAGGCTGGGCGGCGGTCACCACACCCCCCACCGTCGTCACCGCCAACTGCTGCACCACACCATCAATGGGCGAACGCAGAGTTTGCAGTGCCAGCCGGCGGCTTACCTTGATGAATTCCTGCTCAGCCGCATCACGTTTCTTTGTGGCTTCCAGCAGCTCACCACTGGCCTTGGCACGAAACTCGGCCACAGCTTGCGCGCGTTGCTCTTGCGCCGCCGAATAGCCCGCTTGGGATTCTTGGAGGCGATTGCCCTGGACCGCCAGTTCCTTTTCTGCGTTGATCAGTTCCATCTTCGACTCAATCACGCCTGTTTGTGCCACATGGCCAGTCTTGGCCAACTCTTCCCGCATGTCGTACTTTTGCTGAATCAAAGGCACGCTGACACGTTGTTGTGCCAGTCCGCTGCTGATGGCGGCCGCATCTGCCTTGCGCTTGCCCAGTTCCGCATCCAACGCTGCCAACTTTGATTGTTGCTCCGCCAAGCGACTTTGCAGCACTGCGAGCTGATTGGTGGCCACCTCCACCGGCATACCCGCCGGGACAGAGAATTGCCCCCGCCCGGCCAACTGCGCCGTTGCGCGCAAAACCTCGGCCTTTGCTTCCCACAACTCACGCTGTACGCGGTCGCGGTCTGCCCCGCTGCTGGTCAAATCGAGTTCCACCAGTACATCGCCAGCCTTCACCTCTTGCCCATCTCGCACGGCAATGGCTCGCACCACGGCTGTCTCCAGCGGTTGCACCACCTTGCTCTTGCCAGCTGGAATTACCTTGCCCTGCGCGGTGATGACCACATCCATCTGCGCAAGATAGGAAAACACCAACGCCATCCCCGCCATGGCGCATATGGCAAGAGAGACCATGCGCACTACATAAGACGGTGGTTGTGCCATTGCCGCCAGCGCAGCCGAGCTGAACTGGTTGAATTCGACCTTGTTGCTACCGTTGCTCACGCCGCTACCCCTTGCACTTGCAATACTTGATGAGCCTGGTACAGCGAGGCATATTTGCCCCCTTTGGCCAGCAACTGTGGGTGGCTACCCGTTTCTATCAAACGTCCATCCTCCAGCACCAAAATGCGGTCCGCAAGCCTTAGGGTGGATAGACGATGCGCCACTACAAACACCGTGCGTCCTTGCGCAATGGTCGCCATGTTGTCCTGGATCAGACGTTCGCTCTCATAGTCCAAAGATGCCGTGGCCTCGTCCAAAAGCAGCATGCGTGGATTGGTAGCCAGCGCGCGTGCAATGGCGATGCGTGCGCGTTGTCCGCCGCTCAGTTTGCTGCCGCGTTCACCAATGACCGTGTCGTAGCCATCGGGCAACTTCAAGATGAAATCATTCGCCCCCGCCAAACGCGCTGCCGCCATAACGGCCTCCATGTCCAGGCCAGGGTCGGCCAAGGCAATGTTGTCGCGCACGCTGCGGTTGAACAGCAAGGTGTCTTGCCCCACAACCCCCATTTGCCTGCGCAGCCACGAGGTGTCTACCAAATTGATGTCCACTCCGTCGATCAAGATGCGTCCCGCTTCAGGGGTGTAAAGCCGCTGCAACAAGCGCATCAGCGTTGTCTTGCCGGCGCCGGAGACGCCAACCACGCCAATCACTTCGCCGGGCTGCACATCAAAACTGATGTCATTCAAAATGGCCGGTCCATTGGGTGTGTATTTGAAGGTCACATGTTCTAGCGTGACTTGCCCCTGCACATCGGGCGGAACGGAGCGGTGGGGGCGAAACGCCGGTTCTGGCGAAGCATCCAGAATGTCGCCCAGGCGCTTAATACTCACCTTCATCTGCGTGAAGTCTTGCCACAGCGATGACAACTTCAAAATGGGTGCATTGACCCGGCCGCTCAACATATTGAACGCAATCAGGCCGCCCACTGTCAGTGCCCCATCGATGACCTGTCGCGCGCCCAGCCACAGCAGCAACACGGTGAGGACCTTGCTCGCCATGCTGATGAACTGGTTGGTGGCATTGCCCAAATGCCCGCCTTCAAACGACGTGTTCACATAGCTGGCCAAGCGCCGCTCCCAAGCACCTTGCCACTGGGGTTCCACCGCGTGGCTTTTGAGCGTTTCCATGGACGTGACCGTCTCCACCAGAAACGCCTGGTTCTCTGCGCCCAGCGCGAACTTGTCTTCCAGCTTCTTGCGCAGCAGCGGCGTGATGATGGCGGAGGCGCCGAAAAACACCGGGAGCGCTGCCAACACCACCAAAGTCAGCGTCACGCTGTAATAGAACATGACGGCGATGTACACCAGCGCAAATAGCAAATCCAGCCAGCTTGTCAGTGCTTGGCCAGTCAAGAAGTTGCGCGCGTTGTCCAGCTCCCGCACACGGGCCACCGTATCCCCGCTGCGCCGGCTCTCAAAGTACGACAGCGGCAGATGCAGCAAGTGCTTGAACAACTTGGCACCCAGCTCCACATCCACCCGGTTGGTGGTGTGGCTCAGCAAATAGTGCCGCATGGCCCCCAGCACTACTTCAAAAATACTCACACCCAGGAGCGCAATCACCATTACATCCAATGTAGAAAGCGTGCGGTTGGTCAGCACTTTGTCGATCACCACCTGAAAAATCAGCGGTGTGACCAGCGCAATGATCTGCACAAACAGCGAGGCCAGCAGCACCTCTGCCATCAGCACCTTGTATTTCTTGAGTGAATGCCAAAACCACCCCACGCCAAACTTGCCGGCGTCGTTGGCAGCCTGGCTTGCTGTCGTCCCTGGCACGGTATCTGTCGGCCGCGCCACAATCCACTCCCCCGCAAACAGGGCCTCAAACTCAGCCAGCGTGACTTGGCGGGGGCTGCTGTCCCCCGTCTGCTGCAGCACCACCACGCCGGTGGAGCCGGTAGTGTCTATTTTTCCCACCAGCATCCACTTGCCATCGCGGGTGGGCATCAAGGCCGGTAGCGTTACCTGAGAAATGGCCTTGACGGACCCACTGCGCAGCTTGGTGTCAAAGCCCAGCTGCTGCAATATCCGCAGCACATCGCCGGTAGCCACGCGGGGCGCTGCACCTTCGTTGGCGTAGCCGCCAAACTGGTGTGTTAACTGTGCTGCGTCGAGATGAAGGTGATGAAGTTTGGCGTAAAGTCCGATGAGCTGTAATGTTGCTTGCACTCTCAAGTTCCCTGTTTTCTTGTCATTAGGCGGCTTGCAAAGCCAATAGTTCTTCGTGGGCCAAAGCGGCATCGACCGGCTGCAGAGGTACAAAACCCAAAGGCTCTATATCGTGAGTCACGGCCGTGTTCGCCATTTGATTGAACAGCAGCGCCATGCGGGCCAGGTCTGCCTCCGCTGCCTGCGCGTGCACGCCCGACTGGTAGGCCAGCATCGCATCTGCCGCCACGCCGGTGCTGCCGTCGGTGCGGGTGAAGGTGGTGTCACCCATCACGGTCACGTCTGTGCTTACTCCGCCCCCAGCAACCACCCCGCTGTGCATTTGCGCGTTGGACTGCAGATTGATCGTGGCAATGCCCAGAGCATCCAAGGTCAGGTATTCGCCGGTTTGCGTCTGCCCATCGGCATTCTTGTCTTCCCACACGCCAAACTGGCCCCACTGCGCATCCCCTGCATCCAGCACGCCATTGCCATTGGTGTCAAAGGCCCTCAAGCCCTCCAAGTCGGTTTGCGCACCGTCCACATACTGCTTGAAGGCGAACTCGCTGGCGTTGCTGATCTGGTGGTCACCATTCAAATCGATACCCAGCACACCACTGCCAGGCGCTGCCCAAGCCACCTTGTCGGCCAGCCCATCCATGTCCATGTCGTAACGGACATGGGAGTACTGGGTGCTGATGTAAGACGGGTCCGAGCCATCCAGTGACAACACCACCGGCCCTACGTACCCTGAGTACTCCATGTAGCTGGTGGCACCTCCGCTCACGCTGTAGTTCAGGTGCCAAATATTCTCCAACCCTCGGTCATCTGTGATCTTCCACGTACTGTGAAAATCCGTGAACCCGGCCCACCGTTGCACGTCCAGATTCATGTACGTGTTGTTGTAAGAGAACGCATTCACCCCCGCCATACTTTGCCAAGCGTAGTAGGGATAATAAGTGCCTTCTGCGTCTTGCACTGGACTGGAGTAGTCGACGCGCAACACACTCAAACTTTGCAGCGCCACGCTGGAAAACGCCGTATCGCCATCGTCCGATACCGCAAAACTCACATCCGCCATATCAATGCGCGACCCTGAGTTGCCACCTGTGCCATAAAAACTGGCACCGTACAGGTTTACCGATGCATACAAGTTCGGCGGCGGCTTCACCTCCACAAAGGCCGTCGCCCAGGTTTGCCCGCCATTGCCGTCGTCGGCCAGATAGTCAAAAGTAGCCGCACCTATAAAGCCAGCGGTTGGCACAAACTCCACCTGCCCGTTGACGATGGCCACCACGCCATGCGACGCATTGCCCACATCCACCAGGCTCAGCGTGTCGTTTTCTATGTCGGAGTCATTTCCAATCAGCTGCGCAAACCCAATTGTCATCGTGCTGTTCACGTAGGTCTGAAACTGGTCGTCCACAGCCAGCGGCGCATCGTTCACTGCGGCCACCGGCAACACCACCTGTACGGCGGGCGACAGCAGGCCCGCAGCATCCACTGTCATGTACTCAAACTCGGCATTGCCGTTGAAGTTCAAGCCCGGCGTGAACACCACATTGCCATTGGCATCCAGGCTCACGGTGCCGTTGACCGCATTACCCACCCAGCCAATGCCCAGTGCGCTGGGTGCATCGTCCACATCCCCATCGTTGGCCAGCAGCACGGTCTTGTTGATCAAGAAGGTGGCGTCTTCGCTGGCGCCGCTCACCACCTCGCCCTGCGCAAAGGGGGCATCGTTCACGTTCTCCACCAGCAGGGTGGCCGTGGCGGTGCTGGAGAGGCCGTAGGGGTCTGTCACCGTGTAGCTGAAGCTGGCCGTGCCGTAAAAATCCGGGTCCGGTAAAAACACCACCTCCGTCACCGTTTGCCCCGCGCCGTTCACGCTGGTCTGCAGGCTCACCTGCCCGTGGCTGGCGTTGCCCACGGCGCTTATGTGCAGCGGCGCATCTGCATTGGCCGTACTGTCGTTGGCCAGCAGCAGCTCCGTGCCGATGCGCAGCACCGTATCTTCTGTACCGGCCAGTACTTCGCCCGCCACCTTGGGCAGGTCCAGCAGCATCTCTGTGGTTGCGGGTATGGCCGCAGCGGGTGTGGCGTCGTCTGCGGGCGCCGTGTCGGGCGCAGCGTTGCTCACCAGCGTGGCGCGGATTTCCCGCACAGGGGTGTGGGTCGCGGTGTAGGCCGACAAGTCCAGGCCTGCACGCTGCAAGGCATCCACATCGGCCAACACGCCCGGGAGCGGCGGTGCATCCACCACGCGCCGGGGCTCTTCTTGCCAAGTGCCTTGCACCGGCTCGGCCGGCACCACGTCTCCAGGGTGCGCTCGGCTGGCATCGGGCCGGGCGGCGTATTTCGCCTCCAGCACGGCCGTGCGCGCAGTTGTCTCCAGCATGTTGTCATCGGCATATCCGCCACGCACCCGTTCCGTCTCCGGTGTCGCAAAGGCGGTGGTCTGTACCGCCCCCAGGCCCACCATGGCCAAGGCGCCCAAGCCTGCCCCCATACCACCCGCCAGTGCGCCTTCTTGCGCACTGCGCACCATCTGGTCGGTGGAGTTGCCCGCGCTCTCCCGCCCCAGCGTGGCAAAGGCGGGTGTCGGCACAAACACCACGCGCCTGTCCGTCAACATCTGTCCTTGGCCGGTGGTTTGCCCGTTGGTTCGCTTTACCTCTCCCAAACTCACCACCCCCGTGGCGCTGGTCTGCGTAGGTGCGCTGGCCACATTGGCACCACCATGGCGGTGCTGGTCTTGCTCGGCGGTGCCTTCCCAGTCTCCGGTGGTCAGCGCGTCTTGCTCAAACGTAGCCTCCCGCACCGTGCCCCAGCGTGTCACACCCCCTTGGTCCACCACTTGCACCTGGCCCTGGTAGCCCTCGTGCTCCAGCATCTGCCCAGCATTGATGGTGTGCAGCTTGCCCTCTGCATCGGCCTCTTGCATCTGCGTATAGCGCACCCCTTCGGTGTCTGACTGCAGCGTGGTGGCACTCAGCGCATCGCTGTGGCCATCGGCATAGGTCACCTCGCCGTCGCGCAAGTTGATGCTGGTGATCTTCAAACTCGCCAGGTCTGCCTGTTCGCCCGCGTCCAGCCGCGCATCCTGGTTCAGGTCCACCCACAGCTTGATGGCCGCAAACGCCGGGTCGCGGGCATCCAGCACATGGTCCCCATTGGCATCCAGCCACTCCACGTTATTGCGCTGCAAGGCGGCGTTGGCGCTGGCGGCGAGGGCATCGTTTGCCAGGTTTCCCTCTTGTCCCGCATTGCCGCCCAGGTTCAGGATGTCGCGCGTCTCTATTTGGCCGTTGCCGTTGTAGTCCAGCACCAGCAGGCCCTGCACGTGGCCCTGCGCATCGGTGGCACTCACCCACTGCGTCTTCTCGTAATAGCCATCACCCTCGGTGTCGCGGTACAGCTCGCTGGTGGCTACGCGATGTTGGTCTTGCTGGTCTTGCAAATCTTGCAGTGCTTGGGTACTGGCCTGCACCGCATCGCTGGCCACGACCCCAGCGCCAAGATGCACCACCAGCGCCCCAAAACTCTGGGTCTTGAAATCCGCACTCTCCGTGGCATTGCCCTCAATCGCATAGGCCTCGTTGCCATGGTAGGCATGGCCCCCGGCGCCGGCACCCAGCTGCGCCGCTATCTCACCCTGGCCCGCGCCCTGGTCCAGCAGTTGCTGCATATGGCCCAGCTGCGTTTGCACCTGCCAGGCAGGCGCAATGCCACCGTTCTCGGTCAAGATGTCAAACAGGCGCTGGGCTAGGTTGTTGCCCTGGATCATCTCGCGGTAGCTGCCCCCATCCGGGGTGGTCATCTCTATCCATGCACCGCCACTCTGCGAGAAGCCCACACGGGGTAGCAGGTAGGGGTTGATGGCCACATCGTCGCTGGTCTCAGGCGTCTGGTTGTTGATGCTTTGGACGATGGACTCCAGCAAGCCCTGTACGCTTTGCGCGGTGCGCTGCGCCATCTCCCCGCCGTGGCTTTGGTTGAAGTCCACGTGGATCTGGATGTTGCCACTGGCGTCCCACTCAAAGTGGGTCACACCCTCGGGAGGAGGGGGGTGGTCGGCAAACAAGGGCGCCAGGATGGTGATGGCCAGGCTCAGCGCCGTACCCCAGCCGGGGATGAAGGCCACGGCACTGGCGATCATGCTGACGGTGTTGCCGCTCTCGATAGCGCCTATGAGGTTCAGGGCCTGGAGGTAGGGCAGTGGGATCGCGTCGGAAGCGCTGGCAAAGGTGTTGTAGAACGCACCCGCCGCGCTGGCCTGTGCGATCGGGTCGTTGCCTTGCAGGGCGGTGATCAGGCCTAGGCCTGCGCCCCATTGGCCCAGGCTGCCGGGTAGGTTGCCGCCGGTGCTACCGGAAAGCTGCGCTGTGGCGCTGCCCAGGTTGTCGATCTGGTTGTACAGGCTGAGCAGGCTCTGCGCCTTGCCCAGATCGGTGAGCTGGTCAAAGTGCGCCAGGTTGGCCAGGCTGTTGACCAAGCTCAACGCACCGGCTGCGTCGTTGGCGGCGGCGTTGAATTGGGCGTCCTGGTATTGCCCGCTGGTCATCACCTGCCCGGCGCCGGTGACATGCAGGTCCACAGGCGTGCTGGAGCCATCCGCATTCACCGTATTGGCCTGCAAGTGCAGTGCCCCGTTGGGTGCAACACTGATCTCGCCCACGATCTCGCCATCGGCATTGGCCAGCAGGGCGCCTCCTCCGGGCAGGCTGTGCAGGCTCAAAGTGTTGCCATCCACCGCACCCAGGCCCAGGTGCCCGAGCTGGGTGGCCAGTGCGTACTGTTGGGCCGCACTCAAGGAGGCACCGGGGCCGTTCATGTAGGCCAGCAGGTCTTGCGGGGTGCCGGAATTTGCTATGGTTTCAGGAGCTGCTGGCGCAGAGACTGCGGGGGCTAGAGGATGATTTGATGCTGAAGTTCCAGTGCTACTACTACCACCGCCGCCGCCTGCATCACTGACCACACCACCGTTGCCCGCGTCGGCGTACTGCACGCCGGGGCCTGTTTGGCTGGTGTTGATGTTGCTGAAGGCGTCTACGAGTTGGTTGTAGGCGGCGTCAGTGATGGGCGCGCCGTTGTTGTCAACGGGGGTGCGGGTGTTGTCCAGGGTGTTGAGGTTATAGCGCTGTTCATTGAGGATTTCGCCATTGCCGTCATAGGTAATGCTGCGCACGCTGCGGGTGAAATCGTCGAGCACCGTGCTGCTGGTTTGGGTGCTTGTGCCATCGCCGTTGGGCACCACGGTCGTCAGCTCGTTGGTCTTGGTGTTGACGGACTGCGTGCCGCCACCGGGCAGTGGGGTAACTAGGTTGTCGCCCACGCGTGTGGGAATGAGCAGGCTGGTGCCTGCGGGCACGTTGGTGAACTTGTCGTTAATGTGCAGCTCGGGGTTGGCGGCCCGGATGTCGTCTGCGCTGATGGGGTTGCCCGAGCGGTTCTGCAGCAGCACGATGTCGGAGACGGTGCCGTCATTGCTCAGGGTGGCGTGGTTGCTGTCTACGGTGTGGACGAAGGTGCTGGAGGGGGCGCGCTCGGGGATGGGCGTGCTGCCTTGCACAGGCTCCATCAACCCGGTTTCACGATTGATGCTCTGGCGCTGGCCTGTGGCGGCGTCATAGATACCCACTAGGTTGAAGCTGTCCGGCGCATTGGGGTTGTTGGCGCTGTGGGCGTTTTCGTAAACACGTTCTGACACGGGTTTGCCTGTAGCGGTGTCCACATCGGTGACGATGCGGCTGACGCTTCCGTCTGGGTTGCGTACATCCTGGGTGCGGGTCACCAGTCCGGGTTGGCTGGTCTTGTCCCAGGTTTGGCTGGCGTTGGGCGCGGTCTGTACTGTGGTGCCGTAGGGTTGGCCGTCGGGGGCGGTGGCGTTTTGTTGGGTGATTTCGTTGCGGCGGAGTTGCTCAAAGGCCGTGTTGCCTACCTGGCCCAGGCTGTCGATGCCGACGGCGGAGGGCGTGTTGGTTGAAGCGCCTATTGGCGCCGCTCCCTCAAGGCGAATCACGCCATCGACGAATTGCCGCTCGTATTTGCCGTCTTCGTTCAGTTGCCAAACCCACGAGGTGCCTTGCTGTGTGCCCGCGCGGGCATCACTCATTGCCAAGCCGTTGGTGCCAAGACCAAATAGCTGTTGCACTCCGTCCGAAACTTGCACCACACCGCCCGATAGCAATTTGACCTGCGTAGCGGTGCCAGATTCAAAATGAAAGCTTTCGCTCGGATTGCCGCTTGGGTTGGTGTAAGAGAACGCCTCACCCGAACCATCACCACGTACCAATATGACGCGCTCGGCTCCTCGGTCGCTAATGAGCTTGGTGCCATCGGTTTTTTCCCACATCACGGTGCGGCCACCGTCTATGGCGGTCTTTGTCCACTCGCCTGTGTTGTTGCGTATAGCCGCCTCTGCGGCATCGGCAAGGGTAAATACCTCAGCGGTTTTGAGATTGGTTTTGGATTGCTCCAGCTGCGCAAGCTGGCTCGCAGCAGCTTGGTACGTGGGGGAGCCTTTGTCCATCTGCTCCATGTTGAGCTTGATGGTCTCTGTACTGGCCTCGATGCGCGTCTGTGCAGCAGCAAACTCTGCAGGCTTCATCTGCAGCAAATTGGAGCCCAGGTTTTGGCCAAAGACGGAGATGGTGCCGACGGTGCTGGTGAGGAGTGGCGAACCCGGTGTGGATGTTTTTTCTACAGAATCTTGTGATGCCCCGACACCCAGAAAATTACCTTCTGTCTTTCCCTCCAGTGTCCCGTTGTTGACCGTACCTGTGAGTTTGAGTGAGGAGCCCAAGGAGCTTTTCTCGATGCTGACGCCAGGGTCTAGCGCAGAGGGCTTGCTGGTACCTTCATAGACGACAGTGATGGCCGCTTTGGCGGTCCATAGAACGCCGCCTGTGTCCACCTCCAATTTTTTGGACAACTCGGCTTCAAGCGTTGTGCCGGTCTCGCCGGTGGTGTCGTTGGAGCTGGCCTTGGCTGACCCACCTAGCGTTAGGCCGTTGGGGAGCTTGTATTCAACTTTGTCTTTAATCGCCTCTGTGCCTTGCGAGTCTTTGCTCACCTCCACGGCTGTTTTGAAGTTACCCGATTTGACCTCCGTAACCACGGTCGTTTTACCATCTTCAAAGACGACTTTGGAGTTGGGTTTAGCAATATCTCCCATATCTCGTTACCTCTTTACGCTGCCAGCTTTGGCGTTAAAACAATCGATTAACTCTTCCATCACGAGTCGTTTGGCTTTGATGAGCAGCATGCCTGAGTGAACATGCTTGCCGTACAGGACTCTTAGAAACTGTTTGTCGAAGTCGGTGAGGGCGTACACATCTTTGTTTAGGATGGTAGACAGATACTTGCTGCCACCGAACAATTTGGTAGAGAAGGACATGGCATTGGCAAAAGAGGCTCTAGCCAATTTATTAGATCTTGACTGCAGCCCAACATAGTTAGAAAAGTTAGAGTTGGGTTCAATAACTTGAAGCATGAAAACCAACCTGTCGGGGTCGTAGCTATAGGTAAGTCGCTCATGAGCATCTCCCGCTGGAATCATTTTTTTTGCGTAATTCCATTCAGCCAATACTTGCTTGACTGTGCCACCCATCGACTCCACGAGCAAAGTGATTTGCGGGGTCTGCACCGTAGCCTTGAAATCTTTGGTGAAGATCACCATCGCGTTGGTACTCAAACCCCCAGGCCATTTGCTTTTGTCATTGAGCTTGTCATCTTTGTAGGGCAGATAAGGCTTGTCATGCCTTGCAATATCCAGGCCGGTGTACTTTGCGACCTGAGCCACTTGCTCTTCAAACAGTTTGGCAAGCTCGGGGTATTCGGGGGGAACCTCCAGGTAGTAGCGCACGGGCCCCTCCCAGCGGTAAAACAGCTTCGGCGTGTTGTCTACGGCGAGCACGTAGGCGAGGTGGTCGTTAATGGCCTCTGCGCTGTAGAGGGGTGTTTTGTATTTCGCGCTGTGGTACTGCTCACAGCTTTGGTCGCGAGCGCCATTCCATGGAGTTGGCACGCTTTGCGCCATTCCCGCGGAGCTGGCCAAGAGACTGAGCACCATCAGCGCAATGCCAAAGGGCTTGCGCAGAGCGGCCGGGAGGTTTGTTGTATTGAGTTGTGAAGCAGGATTCAAAGCGGTTTCCAAACGACAGGGTCTATGTAGGTACAACGGCCTATTGTTTTAAAGACGTATGTGTGATTGGAGGGGAATTTAACCTGCAATGGCTTACCCGTATATCCCCCAAACGGGTGAATTTGCAGATTCAAGCAAAAAGTGCCTCTGGCCCTTGTTGGGTATGCGCAAGTAGCTATCAAATGCATAGCAAATCTGGCCTGCATCCAGCCACTCCACGTTGTTGCGCAGAAAGGCGACATTGGGCAAGTTGCCCTCTTGCTCCGCATTGCCGCCCAGGTTCAAGATGTCGAGCGTCTCTATCTGGCCATTCGCGTCAGTCGCACTCACCCACTGGGTCTTCTCGCAATAGCCGCCGTTCGCGGGCAAGGTACGCACGCCTTGCACGCTTTGCGGTGCGCCGTCTCTCCGCCGAGCAACACTTCTAGCGCTGCACCGTCGCCAGCCGCAGCGCCAAGCCCACAAACACCACGCTGGCCACGCGGTTCAGGATGCGTTGCGCGCGCAGCGATTGCTTGAACACCTGGCCAAAGCCGGCGGCAAACCAGGCAATGGTGCTCAAGGTCAGCAGTGCCGCCAAGATGAAGACACCGCCCAGCATGCTGATCTGCAGCGCCATGTTGCCCTGTTGCGGGTCGGCAAACTGCGGCAAAAACGCCAGGAAGAAAATCGCCACCTTGGGGTTGGTGATGTTCATGAGCACGCCGCGGCTAAAGGTCTGCGCCGCAGTCATGGGGGGCGAGGTGTCGCTGTCCATGATGCCCACAGGCGCACGCCAGGCACCCCAGGCCAGCCACAGCAAATACCCAGCGCCGCAGAGTTTGAGCACGGTAAACGCCGTGGCCGATGCGGCAAATACCGCTGCCAGGCCCAGCGCCACCGCGGCGGTGTGGAAGAGCAGGCCACTGCACAAGCCCAGCACCACCAGCAGGCCTGCACGCCGCCCATGCACGGCCGAGTGCAGCAGCACAAACACGTTGTCGGGGCCCGGTGACAGGGCCAGCAGCACCGAGGCGCCGAAGAAAGTAAGAAAAGTGTTTAGGGTAGGCATGGTTCGGTGGGCGCGTGGCCGGACAGAAGGCGGGGTGACCATCCTAGCCCAGAACCTACCGCCAAAGGGGCGTTCCGCCCCAACTAAACTCCGAACACATTCATTTCAGGGAATCACCATGGGCTATCTGCGCACCGCTGGTTTATTGTTGAGTTGCATGGTCTTTCTGACTTCAGCGCGGGCCAATGTGACGCTGACGCTGGAGGTGGCCAGCCATACGGAGCCCAAGAGTAGCAGCAATGTTCCCAAGGACCGCCAGGATGTGTGGGAGGTGGTGTGGGGAGAAAAATGGGTGCTGCTGCGATCGGATAAGGAGGTCACTCTGTTGGACTTCGACAAGCGCCGGCGGGTGGTGGCAGACCTTCAAACTAAGACGCAGGTGAACTATTCGTTGTACGACACTGTGGGCTTCCGGCTCTTGGAGCTGCGCAACCGCAATATGTTGGGCAAGGCGATGGCCGCGGCAAAGATCGCTGATGTCGCGGATGTGGGTATGTCTGCGTTGAACAACCAGCACGCTCTGGCAATACAGGAAACACCGGAGGCGCCGCTGTTGGCGAAGACGGACGGCGCGGACGAGGTCTTCCTGGACGGCTCCACCGAATTCTTCCGCCGCAGCAGCGCAGGTACATCGGTCTCGGCGGAGGACGCCAGAATGTTTGCCAAAGTCTTCCGCTATGTGCTGGGAGGGCATCCTCAGATTCTGGAAGCCATGGCCCGCTCCGACGCGATTCCCTCGCGATTCGTCCTGACGACCTACAACGCCCAGGGCACCACCACACGCCGGGTCTCCGTGACCTCCGTCACGCGCACCAGGGAAGCAACGCGAGATTTTCCGGTTTTCCCTACACGACCGGCCTCGGCGTCGACGGACCCTGTGGAGCGCGTGCTGGACCGGGCCGAGGCCATTACGCCGGCCGAGTCGCTTGCGGCTAGGCAAGCGGTCAAGGACGCGATCGCCACGGCATTGCGCGAAGGGCGCATCCTGGATGCCTATCTAAACATCCTGGAGTGGACCGTCATGACGGGTGAACCCCTTCCTCCCTTGAGCGAAGAGCAGAAGGGTCGGTTTCAGGCAGATGCCACTGCCATGCAGATGGCCAGGGCCTTGACCGCGCGGACCAAGGAAGAGCTGAGTGCTGCCATTAAAACGTTTGAGGAGACCCGGCAGGCGGTCGGATCCAAGGCTTATGTGCTCAAGATCTTCGAGGCCAACAACCGTGCCCTTCTCGGCGACTCCGTGGCAGCAAGAAAACTATTTTTGGAAGTGCTGGACGCACATCCACACGTCACAGGTGTCTACAAGGATCTTGGGGATGTGGAACTCACGCGCTACAACATGGCCGGTGCCTGGCGTAGCTGGGATCTAGGTCGGCGAATGGAGCCGCAGTTCAGAACGCTTAAGGCAGTGACGCAATGGGAAAGCACACTTGCAACCGGCCACCCCGAGTTCTTTTGAGGTAGCGTCATACCGCAGGATGAGGCTGGCCTCCGCTTTTTCGCGTCACGGCCTTCTAGGGCTTTGCCCGGCCTCCGGCTAGCACGGCGCCATTGCCTTCACGTAGGTAGCTGGGTTTGTGCAACAGCCCGTCAGTTGCCGATGATGGCCAGCAGCTCTTCGCGGGTGCTGGGGTCGTCCATGTACTTGCGGTACAGCGGGGCCATGCGCCGCACCATAGGCGCCACGTCTTTCACGCGGACAAACTGCACGCCCTGTTTGGTGGCAATGTCGATGGCGGAGGCCACGCGCTTGTTCCACAGCTCTCGCATGTAGGTGGCCGACTGCGCGCCCGCCGCCCGAAACGCCTCTTTGTCTTCCGCACTCAGGCTGGCCCACAGCTTGCTGGACACAACCAGGGCCTCGGGCGACACCACGTGGTTGGTCACATAGACCGACCGCGCCACCTTGTAGTGGCCGGTGGATTCAAACGAAGGCATGTTGTTCTCGGCACAGTCCACGCTGCCTTGCTGCAGCGCGCCCAGCACCTCCTTGAAGGGCAGGGCCACGGGGGTGGCGTCCAGCAGCTTGACCATTTCGATATAGACCTCAGACTGCTGCACGCGGATGCGGGCACCCGCCAGATCTTTGAAGCTGCCGACGCTGCGGTTGGCGCAGTAGAACGAACGGCCACCGCCGTCGTACCAGCCCAGCACCACAAAGCCGGCGGTTTGCAGCTTGGCGGCAAAGCGCTCGCCCAGCTTGCCGTCCAGGTGTTTGAACATGTGGGCCGAGTCGGTAAACAGAAACGGCAAGTTCAGCGCTTTCAGGCCCGGTACCGCATCAGACAGCGGGCCCGAGCTGAATTCGGCCACGTCCACCTCACCCGACTTGAGCATTTGCACGGCCTTGGGCTGGTCGCCCAATGTGGCGTTGGAGAACACCTCAATCTGGTAGCGCCCCTTGGTGGCTTTGCCCACCTCATCGGTAAAGCTTTGCAGGGCTTGGGTGACCGGGTAACCATCGGGGTGGATGTTCCAGGCGCGCAGCTTGGTTTGCGCCCCCACGTTGGCGCAGGCGAGCGCCAACAGGCCTGCTAGGGCCCAGGCCCGTGGTGCGTTGGGCCACATGGCGTCAGGCCTTGGCGACTTCGTGTGCGCCCATGATCTCCAGGGCGCGTACCAGTGCAGAGTGGTCCAAGTTGGCCATGCCATTGGCCGCGCACACCTGCATCAGTTGCGCAGCACTGGCGGTTTGCGGCAGGGCCAGGCCCAGGGCCTTGGCGCCGTTCAGGGCCAGACCCAAATCCTTCTGGTGCAGACCAATACGGAAGCCCGGGTTAAAGGTGCGCTTGACCATGCGTTCGCCATGCACTTCCAGAATGCGCGATGCGGCAAAACCGCCCATGAGCGCCTGGCGCACCTTGGCCGGGTCGGCACCGGCCTTGCTGGCAAACAGCAGGGCCTCGCCCACGGCGGCAATGTTGAGCGCCACAATGATCTGGTTGGCCACCTTGCAGGTTTGGCCGTCGCCATTGCCACCCACCAGCGTGATGTTCTTGCCCATCAGTTGCAGCAGGGGCAGCAGCTTGGCAAATGTTTCGTCGGACGCACCCACCATGATGGTCAGGCTGGCCGCCTTGGCGCCCACTTCGCCGCCGGAGACCGGGGCATCCATGTACTGGCAGCCCAGCGCGTTGATCTTGGCCGCAAAGGCCTTGGTGTCCACGGGCGAGATGGAGCTCATGTCCACCACGGTCTTGCCCTGGCTCAGACCCGCGGCCACGCCGCCTTCACCAAACAGCACGGTTTCTACGTCAGGTGTGTCGGGCAGCATCAGGAAAATGATGTCGGCCTTTTGTGCAACCTCTTGCGCGCTGGCGCAGGCTTGGCCGCCTGCGTCCAGCAGCTGCGCTGGCACGGCGCTGCGTGTGTTCAGGTAAACGGTGTGGCCCGCGGCCAGCAGGTGGCCGGCCATGGGGGCGCCCATGATGCCCAGGCCGATGAATCCGAGTGTGGTCATAGTCGTGTCTTGAAGAAAAAAGAATTAAGCGGCGTAACGGTCTTTGAGGGCTTGGGTGGCCGAGCGGAACACGCCCAGATCACTGCCCACGGCGACGAAGGTCGCGCCCATGTCCATATAGCGGCGTGCGTCGGCTTCCACCGGCGCCAGGATGCCGGTGGGTTTGCCGTGGGCCTTGGCTTGGGCAAACACGTGGGCAATGGCCTCTTGCACTTCCGGGTGGGCGGCGTTGCCCAGGTGGCCAAAGCCGGCGGCCAAATCGGAGGGGCCGACAAAGATGCAGTCCACACCGGGCAGGGCCGCAATCTCGCCGCTGGCGGCTACGCCGGCACGGCTTTCGATTTGCACGGCCACGCACATGTGCTGGTTGGCTTCCTGGAAATAGTTGGCCACCGTGCCATAGCGGTTGCTGCGCTGGGATACCGACACGCCGCGTATGCCCTCCGGCGGGTAGCGCGTGGCAGCCACAGCGCGCCGTGCTTCGTCCGCGCTTTGCACAAACGGAATCAGGAAGTTGTAGAACCCCGCGTCCAGCAGGCGCTTGATCTCCACCTCGTTGTTGCTGGTGGGGCGCACGAACGGCGCGCTTACGCTGTCCTTGAGCGCCATGAGCTGGGGCACAAAGGTGATCACGTCGTTGGGCGAGTGCTCGCCGTCCATCAGGATCCAGTCAAAACCGGCCACGCCCAGCACCTCGGCGGTGATGGGGCTGGCCAGCGACGACCAACAGCCGATCAGGCGTTTGCCGGCCAGCAAGTCTTTCTTGAACTGGTTGGGAAAGGGACGGTAGGGAGTAGGGTAGGTCATGGCATAGCCTTTGGGTAATCGGTTCGGTCAGGTAATGGGGGCGGGGTTGAACAGCACCAGTGCGTTGTGCAGCTTCCAGTGTTCGGCCCAGGTTTTTTTGCGTCCGCTGGCCACTTCCAGCATCAGGTGAAACAGTTCCCAGCCCACGTCGGCAATGCTGGCTTCGCCATCGGCAATACGCCCGGCGTTCACATCCATCAGGTCGTGCCAACGGCGGGCCAGGTCGGTGCGCGTGGCCACCTTGATGACGGGCACCTCGGCCAAGCCATAGGGCGTGCCGCGGCCGGTGGTGAACACATGCAGGTTCATGCCGGCGGCTAGTTGCAGCGTGCCGCAGATGAAATCGCTGGCGGGTGTGGCGGCGTAGATCAGGCCCTTGGACTGCAGCTTCTCGCCCGGTGACAGCACGCCGCTGATGGGCGCGGTGCCAGACTTGATGATGGAGCCCATGGCCTTCTCGACGATGTTGGAGAGGCCACCGGCCTTGTTGCCCGGCGTGGTGTTGGCGCTGCGGTCGGCCTGGCCACGGCCCAGGTAGGCGTCGTACCAGGCCATCTCGCGCGCCATGGCGTCGGCCACGGCGGGTGTGGTGGCGCGGGCCGTCATCTGCTCCACGGCGTCGCGCACCTCGGTGGTCTCCGAGAACATCACCGTGGCACCGGCGCGCACCAGCAGGTCGGTGCAAAAGCCCACGGCCGGGTTGGCGGTGACGCCAGAGAAGGCATCGCTGCCACCGCACTGCACACCCACCACCAGCTCGCTGGCGGGAATGGTCTCGCGCTTGCGCGCATTCAGCCGTTCCAAGTGCGGCACGGCAGAGGCCAACACCGAATCGATCATGGACATGAAGCCCACATGCTTCTCGGCCTGCAGGCACACCACATCGAGGGCCTCATTGGCTTGCAAGGGGATGCTGCCCGGTGGCAGCAGGCGCTCGGGCTGCAGTTTTTCGCAGCCCAGGCTGACCACCATCACTTCGCCGCCAAAGTTGGGGTTCTTGCTGATGTTGCGCAGCGTGCGGATGGGAATGATGGCGTCGGGCGCATCAATGGCCACACCGCAGCCGTAGCTGTGTTCCAGGCCAATCACGTCGTCCACATTCGGGTAGCGCGGCAGCAGTTCGGCTTTGATGCGCTGCACCGCAAAGTCCACCACGCCGGCCACGCACTGCACGGTGGTGGTGATGGCCAGGATGTTGCGCGTGCCCACCGAACCATCGGCGTTGCGGTAGCCCTCGAAGGTGTAGCCCGTCAAGGGCTCGGCGTTCCATGCGGGAGCCGTGGATTGCGGCAGGTCTGCCAGCGAGCGGGCCTCTGGCATATGCAGCAAGCGCTCATGCACCCAGGCACCCGCAGGGATGTCTTTCAGCGCATAGCCAATCGGCACGTTGTAGCGTAGCACCGCAGCGTCTTTGGCAATCGCGACCAGCGCGACCTTGTGGCCTTGCGGCACACGGTCCACCAGTGTCAGGCCGTCGGGCAACATGCTGCCCGCGGCCAGACCGCCATCGTTGACCACAATGGCCACGTTGTCCGCCGCGTGCATTTGGATGCTGCGTGGTGTGTCCATGCTCGGGCTGGGTGACGAAGACATAGGGTGGTTAATCCGCCTTGATGTTGCGGGAGGTGATCAGCTTTTGCCAGCGTGCGTATTCCAGGGCCTGGAAGGCTGCAAACTGTTCTGGCGTATTGAGTACCAGTTCAAAGCCCAGTTCCTGCAGCTTGGGCGCTACGGAGGGATCTTTGATCGCCGCCACCGCAGCATCGAACAGACGCTTCTTCACGTCCGCGGGAAGCCCGCGGGGCGCAGCCAAGGCTTGCCAGGAGTTCACGTTGGCATCCTTCACGCCACTTTCTTCC
Source organism: Rhodoferax saidenbachensis (assembly GCF_031457975.1). Classification (GTDB taxonomy): domain Bacteria; phylum Pseudomonadota; class Gammaproteobacteria; order Burkholderiales; family Burkholderiaceae_C; genus Allorhodoferax; species Allorhodoferax saidenbachensis_A. Next base: position 24,790 of record NZ_JAVDXO010000010.1, on the reverse strand, counting down.
AGCGTGGGCACATCCGGCAGTAGTGGCGAACGCTTGGCACTGGTAATGGCCAGGGCGCGCAATTTGCCGGTCTTGATCTGTGGCATGGCGGTGTTGATGTTCATGAACGACGACTCCACCTGGTTGCCCAGCAGGTCGGTCATCACCGGGCCACCCCCCTTGTAGGGGATGTGGACACCGCTGGTGCCGGTCTGTTGCCAGAACAGTTCGGCGGTGAGGTGGTCGCTGCTGCCGTTGCCCGAAGAGGCAAAGCTCATCTTGTCCGGATTGGCTTTCAGGTAGGCAATCACTTCGGCCACGGATTTCCGCTCGGAGGCTGCGGGTACCACCAGCACATTGGGTGCCTGCACCGCGATCGTGATCGGGTCCAAATCCTTCAGCGCGTCGTAGTTCACCTTGATCAAATGGGGCGCAATCACAAAGGGGCCCAACGAAGAGACCAGCAGCGTATGGCCATCGGCTGGCGCACGGGCAACGTATCCAGCCCCGATGGTGCCGGTGGCGCCAGCCTTGTTATCCACAATGAACGTGACACCGCCGCCCATTTTTTCGGCCATTTTGGTCGAGAGAATGCGTGCGATCTGGTCTGTGGAGCCCCCCGGGGGAAATGGCACGACCAGGGTGATGGGCTTGTCGGGCCAGGCCATGGCACTCAGGCAGGTGCCAGTCGCTAGCAGCAAAGTGATCAGTTGCTTTTTCATACGGTTTCTCCAGAGTCAAGACGTCGGACGCGTTTCTGTCAGTGCAGGATCAGGTTGGGCAACCACAGCGAGAAGGCGGGCACATAGGTCACCAGTGCCAGGCAGGCCAGCAAGGCGCCATAGAAGGGCCAGATGGAGCGCATGACCTCGCCAACCGATATGCCGCCAATCGCACACCCCACAAACTGCGTGGTACCCACCGGTGGTGTGTTCAGCCCCAGGGCACAGTTGATGAGCATCAACACGCCAAACTGCGAAGGGTCCATACCGAACTTTTGCGCAATTGGCAAAAAGATGGGTGTGCAGATCAGCAGCGTGGGGGCCATGTCCAGGAAGGTGCCCAGCAGGAACAGCACCACGTTGATCATCAGGAAAATCATCCAGGGCGTCTGGGTGACCGTGCTCATCAGATCGCCCGTGCGTTCGGGCACCGAGTACATCGCCAGAAAGTAGCCAAAGGCGTTGGAGATACCGATCAGGAACAGCACCACGCCGGTCGTCTTGCAGGCCTTGGCGCAGGACTTGATGAAGTCGCTCCACGAGAGCGAGCGGTACACAAGGCCCGTGATAATCAGCGCCCACAGCACCGCAGTCGCTGCGGATTCGGTGGCTGTAAACACGCCCGTCAAAATGCCGGTGAGGATGATGCCCACCACCAGCAGGCCAGGCAGTGCGGCCACAAAGCTGTTGCCCACCTCGCCCCAGCCGGAGAAGGCACCGCGGGTGGGGTAACCACGCTTGATGGCCACGCCATAGGCAGCCAGCAGGTTCAGCACCGTGAGCAACACAGCCGGAACGATGCAGGCCATGATCATGCCCAGCACGCTGACCGATGCAATACCGGCCGTGGCAAGGGTGTAGAGGATCAGGTTATGGCTGGTGGGCATGAGCGCGCCGACCAAGGAAGCATGCGTGGTCACGTTCACCGCGTAGTCGGTGTCGTAGCCCTCTTTCTTCATCAGCGGAATCATCACCGAACCCATGGCGGACACGTCGGCCACCGGGGAGCCTGCCACGCCACCAAACAGCGTACAGCCCAACACGTTGGACATGCCCAAGCCGCCGCGCACATGGCCCACCAGGCTATTGGCAAAGCGCACGATGCGCTCGGCGATACCGCCGTGCAGCATCAGCTCGCCCGCAAAGATGAAGAAGGGGATAGCCAGGAAGGAGAACACCTGCATGCCCCCCACCATCTTTTGAAACACCACGGCCACCGGAATGCCCGCAGCGATGATGGTTGCAACGGAAGAGAGGCCCACCGCAAAGCCGACCGGCACGCCGATCAGCAGCAGCACGCCAAAGCTCACACCCAAAACTGTCAGTTCCATGCTGGCACCACTTCCTTGCCCTGAATCAGGGCGATCACATGTTCAATCGTAAAAAGCACCACCAGCACGCCGGCAATGACGAGGGGCACGTAGTCCATGCTCGACGGAATCGCCAGCATGGGTTTCTGGTCGTTCCATTTCAGGACGGCCCAGATGTAGCCGTTGTAGGCCATGAGGGCGCCGAAAGTGCCCACCAAAATGTGGATGATGATTTCCAGCTTCAGGCGCATGCTTTCGGGCAGCAGGCTGATGATGGAATCCATGCCGATGTGGCCGGCGTCGCGCACACCCACGGCCACGCCCAGCGCAGTGATGTAGAGCACCAGCAGCAGGGCCAGCGCTTCGGCCCAGGTGGGGGTGTCGTTGAAAACATATCGCCCGATCACCTGGTATTGCACGCAGGCGATGAGCACGATGAGACCAGCCACCGCAAGCATCAGGCTGAGCTTGGAGAGGGTGGCACAGAAGCGGGTATACATGGACAGCTCCGGTGAATGGGAAACACACCCCAGCGGATCTGCCGGGGTGTTGGAACGACACGCTTACTTGGTGTCTTGCACAGCCTTCACCAGGCGCTTCAGGTCAGGCGTGTTAGCAAACTTGTCGTAGACCGGTGCCATGACATCCTGGAAGGACTTCTTGTCCACTTCCACGAACTCGGTGCCGGCGGCCTTCACCATGTCGTATTCTTTTTTCTCGTAGGCAGCCCAGGCCTGGCGGTTGAAGGGAACAGATGCCTTGGCGGCAGCGCGAATCTGGTCTTGCTCCGTCTTGCTCAGCTTGTCAAAGATGACCTTGGAGAACAGCAGCACTTCAGGTGCCATGGAGTGTTCGGTCTTGTTGTAGTACTTGGCGGCCTCAAAGTGGCGGAAGCCGGAGCCGTACGAGGGGTAGTTGTTTTCCGCAGCATCGACCAGACCGGTCTTGAGTGCGGTCAGCACTTCGCCAGCGGGCATGGGGGTGGGGTTGGCACCCATGGCGCCGGCCACGGCCACCCACAGGTCAGACTGTTGCACGCGAATCTTCATGCCCTTGGTGTCGGCCACCGACTTGACGGGCTTCTTGCTGTAGATGGAGCGCGAGCCCGAGTCGTAATAGGCCAGCAGTACAAAACCTGCGGATTCGCAATCTTTGGCAATTTCTTCACCAATAGGGCCGTCCAGCACTTTGTGCAGGTGGTCTACCGAGCGGAACAGGAAGGGCAGCACCGGGATGTTGGTCTTGGCGCAAACCGAGTTCATGGGACTGATGTTCACGCGCACCATGTCCAGCGCACCAATCTTCACCTGGTCGATGGTTTCTTTTTCGGTGCCCAGGGCGCCCTTGTTGAACACCTTGATGGTGTCTTTGCCGCCGGTGGCTTTCTTGAGTTCATCGCTCATGAATTTGACAGCAGTGACCGTGGGGTAGTCGTCCGAGTTGTGGATGTCGGCGGACTTGAACTCGGTGGCATAGCTGGCCATGCCAATGCTGGCCAGCAGTGTAGTGATGAGGGTGGGTACCAGTTTCATGATGTCTCCTATGGGTGGTTTTAGTGGGATGGAACGGGAACGGGAAATTGGGTGAACAGGGGCTCGGCGCGCCCTTGCACGCCGGGCTCCAACACCAGCACTGCGCCGTCCAGCGCGGCGTCAAAGCCGGGGGCGGGTTGTGCGGGCTGTATCGAGGTAATAAAAAGGTGGCGCAGCTCGGGGCCGCCGAAGGCGCACATGGCGGGCTTGCTCACGGGCACGGCAATGGATTGCAACAAGGCCCCGGCGGGGCTGAAGCGGTGGACCTGGCCGGCGTCGTTGCCGCAGATCCAGTAGCAGCCCTCGGCATCGACCGCTGCACCGTCGGGGCGCCCGGGCAGGGGTTTCATGTCCACCCATTCGGTCTGCGGACCCCAGATGCCGTTGGCGCTGTCAAAGGCGTGTTGCCAAATGGTTTGGCGGCTGGGGTGGGAATCTGACAGGTAGGCGGTGCGCCCATCGGGGCTGAAGGCCATGCCGTTGGGGGTGATGTAACCCTGCAGCACCGGGCCGCGCAGGCCTTGCGTGTCCAGACAATAGATGCCGCCGGCAGCGCTGGCCAGCGACATGTCGCGCACCATGGTGCCAATCCAGAAACGGCCCTGCGCATCGCAGCGGCCATCGTTGAAGCGCATGCCGGGCTGCGGGTGGTCCACGGTGGCCAGGCACGTTACGCGGGCCATGGGGGCGTCTTGCAATTCCACCTCGTAGATGCCGCTTTCCATCGCGGCAATCACGGTGCCACGGTTGCTCAGCGCAATGCAGCCCACGCGTTCGGCCAGAGTCCAGCTGCTTTGTGTACGCGTGGCCCAGTCCAGACGGTGGATGCGCTGGCTTTCAATGTCCACCCAGTACAAAGCCTGGTCAGCGACGGACCACACGGGCGACTCGCCCACGCGGTCGCGTGCGGTGCTGATGGCAATGGCAGCAGTGCGCATGGATGGCTTATTTGCCAGCCTTGTGGGCGGTCATGGGCTCGCCCTGAAACAGGAATCCGCCACCTTGGTAGATCGCAGCAGGGTCGGTGATATCGGGTGCCGGTGTGCGGGCATAAATGGCCTCGCGAAACGGGTCCGAGCTGTCCTGCGGCACATAGCCCACGTGGCGCGCGGCACTGTTGTCGTACCAAACCACGGCGTTGTCTGACATACCAAAGATGGCCGTGTGGCCCAGGATGGGTGTGGTCAGGCAGGCGGTCACCAGGCGGTGCAGGTCGTCAAAGCTCAGCCAGCTCGCCAGCATGCGGCGGTCCTTGGGCTCGGCAAACGAGGAGCCAATGCGCACGCAGGCCGTCTCGATGCCATACCGGTCGTAGTACATGCGCGAGAGGTCTTCACCAAACGCCTTGCTCACGCCATACAGGCTGTCTGGGCGGGCAGGGTGGTCTAGCGTGATGGTTTCACTTTGCTTGTAGAAGCCTGTCACGTGGTTGGAGCTGGCAAACACCACGCGCTTCACGCCCTGTTTGCGTGCAGCCTCGTACAGGTTGTAGACACCCAGAATGTTGGCTTGCAGGATGGGTTCGAACGGACCTTCGACGGAGATGCCGCCAAAGTGCACGATGGCTTGCACGCCCTTCACCATGGCGTCCACAGCGGTGGCGTTGGCCAAGTCCGCCAGGGCGATTTCCTCGCCTGCACGCGCGGGGCCAAAATCGGCGCGGTCGGAGAGACGCAGCACCTCGCAGTTGGCCTTCAGCCGGTCTCGCATCGCCGTGCCCAAACCGCCTGCTGCGCCGGTCATCAGCAAAGTGTGGTGTACTTTGATGGTCATGAAATTTATCGCTGCCTTGTCAGTTGTATGTTGTCTGATGTGTTAAATTGTCAACACCTGTTCCAACCAAGTCAAGGGCTTTTCTATGGACCTAGTGCAAACCCCTAGAGCCGCTGTAGTGCAACCATCCCCTGCCGATGCAGGCGATGCGCCACGCCCGCGGCGCGCCCGTGGGCTGGTGCAGGAAGTGGTGGAAAGTCTGGCCGCCAGCATCCGCGAAGGCGCGATTCAGCCGGGCAATAAATTGCCCACCGAGTCTGAAATCATGGCCCGCTTCGATGTGAGCCGCACCGTGGTGCGCGAGGCCATTTCGCGTCTGCAGGCCAACCGCCTGGTGGAAACCCGCCATGGCGTGGGCACCTTTGCGCTGGCGCCGCAGAGTAGTGGCAACTTTCAGATCGCTGATGTGGACTTTGCCACCGTGGCCGACGTGATTGCCCTGCTGGAGCTGCGTATCAGCCTGGAGACGGAGGCCGCTGGCCTGGCTGCGCAGCGCCGCACCGAGGCCAATCTACACGCCATGCAGGCCATGCTCGATGCCTTCCAGACCTCCATCCAGGAAGACTCGGACGCCGTGCCCTCGGACTTCAGCTTCCATATGGAAGTGGCCAAAGCCACCGGCAACCGCCACTTTGCCGACCTCATGACCTACCTGGGCACCATGATCATTCCGCGCACCCGGGTGAACACGCCAAGCACCGCGCCAGAAGGGCGTCAGGGCTATCTGCGTCGGGTGCATGGGGAGCACGAATACATCTTCAATGCCATCCGCAACCAGGACGCCGATGCCGCCCGCGCGGCCATGCGCACGCACCTGGCCAACAGCAAAGACCGTTTGCGAAAGTCGCAGCCCGACGCGGTTTAGTTGTATGATGTCTGACTTGTAGGGGCGCCATGTCGAGTGCCTCGCTGAGGAGACTTAATCCATGACCACCCCCCAGTCTGGCGCCACGCAACGCGCCCCCACCATCACCGCCCTGCAAGTCATCCCCGTGGCGGGCCATGACGGCATGCTGATGAACCTGAGCGGCGCGCACGCGCCGTTCTTCACCCGCAACATCGTCATCCTGACCGACAGCAGCGGCAACACCGGCGTGGGCGAAGTGCCCGGCGGCGAGAAGATTCGCCAGACCCTGGAAGACGCCGCAGCGCTGGTGGTGGGCCAGCCCATTGGTAACTACAACGCCATCCTCAACCGCATGCGCGAGGCCTTTGCGGCGCGCGACAGTGGTGGCCGTGGTCTGCAAACCTTTGACCTGCGCATTGCCATCCACGCGGTGACGGCCGTAGAAAGCGCGCTGCTAGATTTGCTGGGCAAGTTCTTGAGCGTGCCTGTGGCGGCCCTCTTGGGCGATGGCCAGCAGCGCGACAGCGTGGCCGTGCTGGGCTACCTGTTCTATGTGGGCGACCGCAACCAGACGGATCTGCCGTATGCCAGCGAGCCCGACCAGGCCGACGACTGGAAGCGTCTGCGCCATGAGAAGGCCATGGACGCCGAGGGTGTGGTGCGTCTGGCCGAGGCGGCCTATGCGCGCTACGGCTTTCAGGACTTCAAGCTCAAGGGCGGCGTGCTGCGTGGCGAAGAAGAAGTGGAGGCCATCCGTGCGCTGCATGCGCGCTTCCCGCAGGCCCGCATCACGCTGGACCCCAATGGCGGCTGGCTGCTGAAAGACGCGGTGCGCCTGTGCCGCGACCTGCATGGCGTGATGGCCTATGCCGAAGACCCATGTGGCGCCGAAGGCGTGTTTTCGGGGCGTGAGGTGGTGGCCGAGTTCCGCCGTGCCACCGGCCTGCCCACGGCCACCAACATGATTGCGACCGACTGGCGCGAGCTGGCGCATTCTCTGGCCTTGCAGTCGGTGGACATACCGCTGGCCGATCCGCATTTCTGGACCATGCAGGGCTCGGTGCGCGTAGCGCAGGTGTGCCAGACCTGGGGCCTCACCTGGGGTTCGCATTCCAACAACCACTTCGATGTTTCGCTGGCCATGTTCACGCATGTGGCCGCCGCCGCACCCGGCAAGGTCACCGCCATCGACACGCACTGGATCTGGCAAGACGGCCAGCGCCTGACCAAGGCCCCGCTGCAGATCGTGGGTGGGCAGATTGCCGTGCCCACCACGCCCGGCCTGGGTGTGGAGCTGGATATGGCGGAAGTGGAAAAGGCCCACCAGCTTTACCTGCAGCACGGCCTGGGTGCGCGCAACGACGCCATGGCCATGCAGTACCTGATTCCGGGCTGGAGCTTCAACCCCAAGAGCCCCTGCCTGGTGCGCTAGGTCGCTGCGGTCGCCAGTTGCAACGCGAGCCGGTTGTGGCGTTCCATGAGCGGGCCCAGGTCCACGGTTTCCAAATGCCCTTCGCGCACAACAACCTTGCCGTTGACGATGGTGGTGTCCGCCTGTGGGCTGGCGCACAGCAGCAGGCTGCCCACGGGGTCGTGCACGGCGCCACCGGCAAAACCCAGCGTGTCCAGGTCCCACAGCACCAGGTCGGCACACATGCCCACCCCAAGGTGGCCAATGTCGCTACGGCCCAGCACCTGCGCGCCACCGCGCGTAGCCACGCTCAGCGCATCGCGCGCCGTCATCTCGGCCGGGCCCAGGTCGCAGCCGAAGAAAGTTTTGCCGTCGCGCACTTCGGGCGGCTGCATGGCGCGGCCCACACGGGCCAGCAGCATCGCCTGGCGTGCTTCGTTGAGCATGTGCGCTGCGTCGTTGCTCGCGCTGCCGTCCACACCCAGCCCCACGGGTACGCCGGCATTCAGCATTTTGCGAATGGGGGCGATGCCGCTGGACAGGCGCATATTGCTGCATGGGCAGTGCGCCACGCCCGTGCGGCTGGCAGCAAACAGGCTGATGCCTTCGTCGTCCAGCTTCACACAGTGGGCGTGCCACACGTCATGGCCCAGCCAGCCCAGGTCTTGCGCGTACTGCGTGGGCGTGCAACCAAATTTTTCGCGGCTGTAGGCCAGGTCGTGGTCGTTTTCGGCCAGGTGGGTGTGCAGGCGCGCACCGTACTGCCGGGCCAGCAGTGCCGACTCCCGCATCAGGTCGCGGCTCACGCTGAAGGGCGAGCAGGGCGCCACGGCCACGTTCAACATGGAACCAAACGATGCGTCGTGGTACTGCTCGATCAGCCGCTGTGTGTCCTTGAGGATGAAGTCTTCGCTTTCCACCACGCGGTCCGGCGGCAAGCCGCCTTGCGACTGTCCCACGCTCATGCTGCCGCGCGTCGCTACAAAGCGCATACCAATCTCAGCTGCGGCTGCAATGCTGTCGTCCAGCCGCACGCCGTTGGGGTAGATGTAGAGGTGGTCGCTACTCGTCGTGCAACCACTCAGCAGCAGCTCGGCCATCGCAATCTGCGTGCTCACCTGCACCATCTCGGGCGTCAGGCCTGCCCAGATCGGGTACAGCCCGCGCAGCCAGCCAAAGAGCTCGGCGTTCTGCACCTCGGGTATGGCCCGGGTCAGCGACTGGTACATGTGGTGGTGTGTGTTCACCAGACCTGGTGTGACCAGGTGGTGGCAGGCGTTGATCACCTCGTCGGCTTGCAGCGCTTGCGGGGGCAGGTCGGCCGTGGCGCCGATAAAGGCAATGCGGTTGCCCTCGATGTAGATGGATGCGTCGCGCAGCTCGGTGGATTGCGCGGGGTTGGTGTTGTCGAACGTCGCGATAGCGCGTGCGTTGTGGATCAGCAAAGTGCCCATGTGAAGGTTTCTCCGTCAAACAAGTCTTCCACCTGCAAGGGTGGGTCCTGCCGAGGCCGAATCCCGCTGGCGGGCTGCAAAAGCCACCAGAGGCGAGCACCACGTTGCCGAGCATCCCGGGCTGTGCTTGCGCGAAGCGCTCCCGAATTTTGCCTCAAGTACCATGGAATAAAGCGATGACCATGCCAAAACCACCCACCCACTTCTCCGATCTGGAGCCCCGCGAACTGCTCACCCAGCTCTACTGGGCAGCCGTGCGCCAGGCCTTGCCCAGCCATACGCTGGCCGGTTTTTTACCCCCTGTGCCCAAGGGCCGCACGCTGGTGCTGGGCGCCGGGAAGGCGGGTGGCTCCATGGCCCATGCGTTCGATGCCCTGTGGCCGCAAGACGCGCCTATGAGCGGCTTGGTGGTCACGCGCTACGGCCACACCCCACCGCGCCCTGCAGATGCCTTGCCCCAACGCATCGAGGTGGTGGAAGCCGCCCACCCCGTGCCTGATGCCGCGGGCCTGGCCGCTGCCCAGCGCATCTTGGCGCTGACTGAGGGCCTGACCAAAGACGACTTGGTGATCTGCCTGATCTCGGGCGGCGGATCTTCGCTGCTGACTTTGCCGGCCCAATGGGAAGGTGGAGGCATCAGCCTGGAAGACAAGCAGCGCATCAATACCATGCTGTTGGAGAGTGGCGCCAGCATCCAAGAGATGAACTGCGTGCGCAAGCACCTCTCCGCCATCAAAGGTGGGCGCTTGGCCGCAGCCTGCTATCCGGCGCAGGTAGTGACGCTGCTCATCAGCGATGTGCCGGGCGACGCCCCCAGCGTGATTGCCAGCGGCCCCACAGTGCCAGACCCCACCAGTTGCGCTGATGCGCTATCAATATTGAAGCGCTTGGCGCATATTTCACGGGGGCTAGAGACCGATTTCATTGTGAAGGCACTGGAGGACGGCACCCTGGAAACCCCCAAGCCCGGTGACCCCGTGTTCGCCCGCAACCAGGTGCACCTGATTGCCACGCCGCAGCAGTCGCTGGAAGCTGCTGCCGCTGCGGCGCGTGCCATGGGGCTGACGGCCCACATCCTTAGCGACGAGATGGAAGGCGAGTCGCGCGAGGTGGGCAAGGTGCATGCTGCGCTGGCGCGAGCGGTGGCCCAGCGTGGCGAGCCATTTGCCCGTCCCTGCGTCATCCTCAGCGGTGGCGAAACCACCGTGACCATCCGCCCGCGCCGCGAAGGCGCCGCCAAGGGCCGCGGAGGCCGGGCCGGAGAGTTTTGCATGGGCCTGGCCCAGGCGCTGCAAGGCCAGGCCGCTGTGTGGGGGCTGGCCGCCGACACCGATGGCATTGACGGCGTGGAAGACAACGCCGGCGCTTTTGTGGCGCCGGACACGCTGGCCCGCGCCAAAGCGGCTGGCACCTCGCTGGCCGATTGCCTGGACCGCAACGACGCGGTGGGCTTCTTTCAGCCTCTGGGCGATGTGTTCACCACCGGCCCCACGCACACCAATGTGAACGACTTTCGCGCGCTATTGGTGCTGTAGTGCGCAGGGCTTACACGGCCAGCGCGGCTACTTCGCTGGCACTGAGCGCGCCGCTGTAGATTCGCACGTCCTGCATTTTCCCGTTGAAATACGGGTCAGCTGAGTACTGAGAGCGGCCCAGCCAGTTTTGGCGGGTGGAGCCTAATTGAAAGGGTGCGAGGTCCACCGCAGCGTTGCTCCCCACGGAGACACCATTCACATACAGCGTACCGAGCTTGCCTTTGAGGGTCACGGCGACGTGCGTCCAACTGCCTACGGGTAATGCGGCGGCGTGGGCAATGGTTTGTTCACCAAAGTAGGTAGTCCCCGTCACACTAAAACGCATGACGCCGCCGCTGTCTTTGGGAATCAGGCACATATACGCGATGTCACTATTTCCAAAGTCAAAGATGCGGGTGTTGGTTACGGCGCTATTCCAGTACACCCACATAGCGATGGTGCAGTCCCCCAGGTCTTCCACCAAACCTGTAGGAAGGGAGAGATAGCCGTTGCTGCCATTGAGGGCCAGCGCGTTACCGCTGCGGCCAGTGGTCCAGGTCGCCCCACCTTGCAAGCTGCCGTGGCGGGCGTAGCTGGTACTGTCGGTTGCGCTCGTGCCGCTGGTTTGATTGAGGGAGAGGTTCAAGCGCAGTTCGCTGGCGAGCTGTACGCGTGCTCGGTCGGTGCCGACCAGCGTTTGGCTGTTGTAGATTGTGCAGACGCGGTAATACCAAGTACCTGCGCCCGGTGTGTCGGTGTAGGTCAGCAGGTCGGTGCTGCCAAGACTGGCGATGTCAGTGAACGCTCCATTGGCGCTGGTGCTGCGTTGCACCACATAGGTAGTTGCTAGCGCACTACCCCACCAAGAGAGTAATACCGCAGCGTCGGTGACGTAGGCGCGCAGCCCACTGGGGGCAACCGCAGCAGTGACGGAGGGCAGTGAAAACGTCAGGGTGCCAAAGCTGGGAACGTCACCAACCCATTCATTGGTTTCTGGGCGCAAGTTCGCGGCAATGGTCGTGACATTCGGGGCGCTCAGTCCTTTGCGGTTGACATAGTGGTTGTAGACCGCTTCCCATGCGGCGCGGTTGTTCGGTCTGCCACTGGTGGATGCTTCTGTGAAGGTGCCTTGGCGGTTGATGTAGAGGGAGAAAGGTATCGTGCTGTTGTTGCTGCTGTCCGTCAGTTGGCATTTGGCCACGTACTCTGCGCCAGCCAGAAAGCGGTTGTTGCGGTAGCCGTAGAGGTCATCGCCTTGTTGCCACGCGAGTTCGCAAATCAAGGCGTTCAGCGCAATGCCGAGCGTGCTATGTCCGTTGTCACGGGCCTGCTCTTGCCACTGGCCCAGATGGCCGGGGTGGATGCAGTAAACGCTGTGGTCGGCCGCACCGTTGCCCCGACCTTGGTAGTAATAATTCAACGCTTCGTCATAGATGTCCTTGCGCTTGCAAAAAACACCCATAAACGCGATCCCGCAGATGGAGATCAAGTCCCAGTTGGCCCAATAGTTGGTGATGTTTGCGTCGTTGTGGGTGATTAAAAACGTATGGCACTTTGGATAAAAGTGGGTCAGCAACATGTTCTGCAAGGCGAGCAAGCCACTGCTGGACCAGCCGGAGTAGGAGCGCATTAGCTCGCCGGCCAATGCCCACTGATAACCATACAGCCCTGCCGCCAAGTAACGGTCTGAATTGCCCCATAGGGAGGTCAGGGTGGATGACCAAGCGTCCATGTATTTAACAGCGGCATCCGCAAAGTTAGTGTCTCCCGAGACGCGCCAGCGCAGTGCAAACTGGTATGCACGCTGCATGTCCTCCACCATGACGTGGTGGTTTTCGCCGTCGCCACCCCGGATGACTGCAGCCAACGGAGTTGGATCTCGCCAATAAATTTGAGCGCGCCCACTGTTGGTCAGCGCATTCCAGCCAGTGCTCCAGGGGGCCACTCCTGCGTTGGCCTGCGTCTGCATGCGTTCAAAATCTGCCGTGCTGTAAAGCCCATTGACATTGGCGGAGGATGTGCTGCCACCGGAATCGCCACCCTCGCCGCCACCACATCCAGGTAGCGCCAAACTTAGGGAACTAATTCCTAGCCCTTGTAAAAAAATCCTACGGGGCAGAGGCAATTCCGCAAATCCAACGAGGCCTGCGGAATCTAAAAAAAATTTCATGGCAACCCATCATTTCGTTTTATCCAACTGATTGGGGGAGGGTAACGGTGCCACAGTGCGCCAAGCCCCATTCGTTTACACCATGAAACATCTTTCTGCCGATTTCAAAGGGTTGTATTTGTGCTCAGGCGGTGCGCTTGGGTTTTCAAAGTTTGATCTTGCTCAAGGTCTGCTGCGCTGGGCCAAGGCACAGTCGCAGCCATGTTGGTCCCCGCACCTTTGTCGATGGTCGCCTTGCTGGCGGCCCCCACTCCTGAAACACGGCCCGCTGGCACGCGTTTGCTGCGCCGGGGCGAGTCCGCGTCGCAGGTGCTGTACCTGGAGCGGGGCCGGGTGGTGCTGGGTGTGTTGGGGCAGGTGAGCGCCCAAGGCGCTTTGCTGGAGCACCAACTGGGTGCGCAAACCGCCCCGGGCTGGCTGGACGCCACCGCCGCCGTTTTGAATCTGCCTGCCGCCATGGATGCCGTGGCTGAGACCGAGGTGCAGTTGCGCGCCGTGCCGCTGGCCACCTTTCAGGCGGCGCTGGCCGAGGCCCGCAACCCTGTTGCCAGCGTGCTAGCCGACATGGCCCAGGCCCACCGGCAGCAGACCGAGCTGGCCGTGAGCCGCCTGTCCAAAGACGCTGAGGCGCGCTGTGCCGAGTGGCTGCTGAACCAAGCCGAGCGTAGCAAGGTGGGCGATGGCGGTGTCTGCACGGTGCTGCTGCAGCAGCGCAAGCGTCTGATCGCCGCCCAGCTGGGCATTGCCCCAGAAACCCTGTCGCGCGTATTGCGCCACCTGCGTGAGCGCAGCCTCATCAGCGGTTCAGGCCGGGTTGTCCAGCTGGTAGACACGCAGGGCTTGCGCGCCCTGGCCGGCGTATAGCAGCTGCGCTGCCTTCCCGCTATAGTGGCGCCAAGCATGCCGATGCCGTCGATAGAACAAGGTGGCATGGCAGTGTCTGGCCTGGGGTGCCGCTAGGAACCTGGTCTGGCATGTCTTCATTGGGAGATGCAGATGACCCCTGTGGCGGACCTATCGGTCCCAGCCCTACCCGTTAAGCGCAGACGGCTGTTTGTCGTCGTCTGGATTTTCGTGTCTGTGGTGGTGGGCGTGTTCGTACTCACTTGCCTGAGCATCTTCCTGCTATCGGCCGTGCGCGCCTATGTGGAAGGCGAGGGCCTGTGGTCCAAGGGGCAAAAAGACGCCCTCTATGCCCTGACCCGCTACACCCTTTATGCCAAGGAAGTGGACTACACCTCCTACCAGGCCGCGCTGGCCGTCAACCAGGGCGACCGACAGGCTCGCATCGAGCTGGAAAAGCCGGTGCCCGACTATGCCGTTGCACGGGCCGGTTTTTTGCAAGGGCGCAACCATGCGGACGATGTCGACGGCATGGTGTTCCTGTTTCGCCGCTTTCGCCACTTGCCCGATATCGACAAAGCCATCGCGATCTGGGCGGCGGCAGACCGCCACATTGAACAGCTGACGCTGGTGGGCGAGCGTATCCACGCCGCCACGCAGGCCGGGCCCTTGCCGCCGGAACAGGCGCAGCAATTTCTGGCGGAGTTGCAAGCCATCAATGACGAACTCACGCCGCTGGAAGACAATTTCTCCTACACCTTGGGTGAGGCTGCGCGCAAGTACACGCTGGTCATCCTGCTGGTGGTGTTTGTGGCCGCGCTGCTCATGCTGACCCTGGCCTACTGGGCGTCGCGTCGCCTGCTGCTGCAGTTTGAGCTGACACAAGAGGCGTTGCGCAAGGGGGAGGAGCAGGTCAAGAGTGTGCTGCAGTTCGCGCCCCTGCCCATCGTCATCGTGCGCTTGTCAGACGAGGCGGTCATGTATGTGAACGACCGCATGCGCACTGAGTTTGGCCTTGGTGACAGACCGATGAAGAGCTTTCGCCCCCGTGATTTCTATGTGAACAGCGCCGACCGCGACCAGCTCATCACCGCCTTGCAAGCCACAGGGCGGGTGTCGGATCTGGAGCTGCTGCTGAAGGATGCACATGGCAAAGTTTTTTGGGCGTTGTATTCGTCCCAGCGCATCCGCTTTGGCGGGCACGAATGCGTGATGACGGCCTTGCTCAACGTGGACGAGCGCAAGCGCACGCACGACGAGCTGCGCTACCGCGCCTACCACGACGCTCTGACCGGTTTGCCCAATCGGGCCATGTTCATGGACGCCCTGAAACGCACGCTGCACCGCATGGAGCGCAGCGAGGGGGTGACGTCGCTGCTGTTTATCGACCTGGACCACTTCAAGTCAGTCAACGACCGCTTGGGCCACGAAACCGGCGATCTGCTGTTGCAACAGGTCGCCCAGCGCATTGAGGACTGTGTGCGCGAGGGTGATCTGGTGGCCCGTTTGGGCGGCGACGAGTTTGTGGTGCTGGTGGAGGGCCATGACGACGCCAACCGCATGGCTGAAAAAATCTTGTCGGTGCTGCGCCCGGAATATCAACTGGGCGACCACGCGGTAAATGTCACTGCCAGCATCGGCGTGAGCTGCTTCCCGCAGGACGGCACCGAGCTCAATGGGTTGCTCAGCGCGGCCGACTTTGCCATGTACCAAGCCAAAACCTTGGGCCGGGATGGCGTTCAGTTTTATGCCAGACCGCAGTAGGGCGCGCACCCTCTGAGGCCGTGTCGGGTGCATATGCCAATGCATTTGACCGTGCCTCATGTAAAACGCAGTTAGTTGTCGGCCTGTCCGGACATCCAGATTTCTGTTTGCTCTTATGAGCACGGTGCTTTCCATTCTGCTTGGAAGTTTTCCGTGCAATCTCTGTCTACCAACGGGTTGAGATTCAACGGAGTAGATTAGCCAGCGCGGCTGGCTTTTCCAAGGCGATGAAGTGGCCGGTGTTGGGCATTTGGGTGAATTGGGCCGCGGGGATCAGCTGTTTGTTAGCCTGCCGGTCGGAGGTTCGTGACCAATCTTTCTCACCGTAAATGAGGTGGACTGGTGCGTTGATATCGGCATAGCGCGCTCGGGCGGCGATGAAGCTAGGGAGGCTGGCATACACGGAGCGCGCGACGGACGGGTAGCCGGGGCGGCGGCCAACCTTGAGCAGTTCATCCAGGTAGTCCTCCTGCAAGGCAGTCTTGTCGACGAGGCCGCCGCGGAGCACTGCGCGCATGACGGGTTTGGGCTCTACGCCGGCAAGAACTGAACCAATGCCGGGCGCAAGAACACCCGTGATGATGAACCGGGCTAAGAGACTGGACCGCTTGATTCCGCCACTGTAGTCATACGGGTTGATCGCCAGCACGCTTCGTACCCGGTCCGGAAGATCAGCTGCCGTGGTGAGGGCGAGTACGGCGCCCATGGACTCGCCGAGCAATGTTACGTCGCGTAGATCGAGTCGAGTAATCAGGTTCTTGACCGCAGCACGCATGGCGGGCTCCTCATAAGAAGCTCCGGGCACAATTTGCGAGTAACCCATTCCTGGCAGATCGAGGGCGTACACCGTGTATCGGTCCCGCACCAAGGGAATGAGGTGCCGAAAGTGCTCAGCCTGGGTGCGTACGGTGTGCAACAAAACCAATGGAGCACCTGTCCCGCCTGCCAGGTAGCGAAGCCGCCCCTGGTTGTGGTCACCTGACTTTTCAGTGTCGAGGAGGTGGCTTCTGAGGCCAGGGATGCTGATTCCGGATTCGGTACGGATGGTTGAGGACATGTGTATTTCCTAGGTTGATTACCTGCTGGCTACGGCTGCAGGTTCGCTGGGCTGCCAACCGCCACCGAGTGCTTTGAAGGCGGCGACTGCTGCGCGTGCGGATTCTGTTTGCGCCTGTGCCTGCGCATCAGAGGAACGCAGCAGGTTTTCGTCGACCTGCAAGACCTCGGCCATGCTGACAACACCTTTTTGGTAGGCCGCAAATGAGGCTGCGCGTGCGCGGACCAGCGAGTCCACGCCTTGGGCGAGCACGGTGGCCTGGTCCTCACGCTTGACCAGGGCCGAAAAGGCGTTTTCCACATCCTCTGCCGCATGCAGAACAGCCAGCCGGTAAGCGGCCAGCGCTTCGGCTTCCTGGCCCTTGGCTTGTGCGATCTGCGCGTTGATGCGGCCAAAATCGAACAGACGCCAGCGAAGGCCGAGTACGCCAGCAGCCTGGCTTGCGCCGCCGCTGAACAGATTGCCGGGCACCGACGTGGCGCTGCCTATCATCCCGCCCAGGGACAGCTTCGGGTAGTACTCGGCCATGGCGGCACCGATGCGCGCGTTTGACGCCGCCAGGCGGCGCTCGGCCACGATCAGGTCCGGCCGGCGCCGCAGTAAATCTCCGGGCGATCCGGTGGCGGTGATCTGGGGAGCGGTCGGGATGTCGCCCGCTTCGCCCAATGTGCTGCGGTGGGTTCCGGGGGGTGATCCCAGCATCACATCCAGTGCGTTCATGGCGGCGTCCAGGCCTGCCTCCAGTACCGGTACCGATGCACGGTTCTGGGCAAGCGCTCCTTCAGCCTGGCGCACTTGCAACTCGGCTGCCAAACCCTTGCCATGCAGAAGCTTGACGAGGGACAGCAGGTCCTGTTGTGTCTGCACCTGTTTGCGGGCGACGCTGAGGCGTGTTTGTAGTCCGCGGATGCTGATGTAAATGTCAGCGGTCTGTGCCGCCACAGCCAATCGCGTTGCCACGACACCTGCTTGCGAAGCCTGGTAATCGGCCAGCGCCGCTTCCTGCCCGCGGCGCAGGCCGCCGAACAGGTCTAGCTCCCAACTGGCACCCAAGTTGGCTTCATAGGCATTGCCGAAACGATCGAAGCCGGGAGTTGAATTCAGGACTTGTCCCAAGGGAGTTTCGACAGACTGGTAGGCCCTGGCGGCTTGGCCGCTCAGGTTGCCCGACGGCAGCAAGGCGGCTTGGGCCACTCCCAACCCCGCACGCGCCTGGGTGACACGCGCAGATGCCTGCGCAAGGTCGAGGTTCTGCTCTAGCGCCAGCGTGACCCATCGCGCCAGCTGCGGATCACCAAAACCTGTCCACCAGGCCTGCAGATCCGCATTGCTGGTGGCCGGCCGTTGGTCTATCGCCGCTTGGCCCACAAACTGTTGTGGCAAGGGCTGGGTGGGGCGCGCGTAATCGGGGCCACTAGCACAGCCCGCCAAAAGGCTGGCAACGAGAAGCGTGGCAAGTGTGTGTTTGGGCTGCATGGGTTTTCCGGAAAAGCTGGACTGATGAATGTGACTAGTATACGTAATGGTCACTAGTTGTCAAGTTTTCTGGCTAGCGGTAAGCTCGGGTCATGAAAAATGCAAGCACCCATCCCGTTTCAGCCCGTGGCCCGGTCGACCACGAGGTGCGAGACCAGGTCGTCGCCGCAGCCACCGAGCATTTCAGTCGTTATGGCTACGAAAAAACCACTGTCTCGGACCTCGCCAAGGCCATCGGTTTTTCCAAGGCCTATATCTACAAGTTCTTTGAGTCCAAGCAGGCCATTGGCGAGATGATCTGCGCGAACTGCCTGCGCGAGATCGAGGCCGAAGTCCGCGTAGCGATTGCAGAGACCGATCTGCCGCCCGAGAAGCTGCGCCGGATGTTCAAGGCCATCACCCAGGCTAGCCTTCGCCTGTTTACCCAGGACCGCAAGCTGTACGAGATCGCCGCATCCGCAGCCACCGAGCGGTGGCAGGTGGTGCAAACCTACGAGGAACACATCCAGAAAATGCTGGAGGAGATCTTGCTGGCGGGGCGGCAGACCGGAGACTTTGAGCGCAAAACGCCCCTGGATGAGACCGCCCTGGCCATCTACCTGGTCATGCGCCCCTACCTGAATCCCTTGCTTTTGCAGCACAGCTACGGTTTCAACCCAGAGGCGCCGATGCACCTGTCCAGTCTGGTGCTGCGCAGTCTGTCGCCATAAGTTTCAGAAATAATGTTTGTGACTATTGACAATATTGGTCACAAGTTTAAAAATCGGGGTTCCGTTCATTCTTCAATGGGACCCCTATGCTCCGGCACCGCCTCATTTCATCCGCCGTCTTCTGTGCCTTACCGCTTGCGTTGATCGCCTGCGGCAACCAGACCCCCCCCGATCCCCGAACCGAAGCACCGCTGGTCCGTGCTGTCACCGTCCAGGGCGCGGTTGACGGGTCACGCAGCTTTACTGGAACCATTGCCGCTCGCGTGCAAAGCGATTTGGGTTTCAGAGTCTCCGGCAAAGTGCTGGAGCGGCTGGTGGACACGGGGCAAACCGTCAAACGGGGCCAGCCTTTGATGCGTATCGACGCGGTGGACCTCAAGCTCGCGGCCCGTGCGCAGCAGGACGTTGTGGCTGCTGCGCGTGCACGTGCCAAGCAGGCGACGGAAGAGGAGGCCCGTTACCGCGATCTGCGTGGAACCGGTGCGATATCCGCGTCCAGCTATGACCAGATCGCTGCGGCAGCCGATGCCGCCAAGGCCCAGCTCAGCGCAGCCGAAGCCCAGGCTGACGTTGCCCGCAATGCGAGCCTCTACACGGAACTGCTGGCCGATGGCGATGGTGTCGTCATGGAAACATTGGCCGAGCCTGGCCAGGTTGTCAACGCTGGCCAGGTCGTGGTGCGCTTGGCCCACGCCGGGCGCCGTGAAGCCATCATCCAGCTGCCCGAAACCCTGCGCCCTGCGGTGGGGTCTGTCGGACATGCCTCGCTCTTTGGCAAAGACGGCGTTCGCGTTGCGGCCAAACTTCGGCAGCTCTCCAATGTTGCGGATCGTTTCACCCGCACCTTCGAGGCGCGCTACGTGCTGGAAGGAGAGTTGGCCAACGCACCCTTGGGCGCCACGGTCACCATCCAGATGGCGGAAGGCCGCCCCGCCG
Organism: Rhodoferax saidenbachensis; assembly: GCF_031457975.1. Classification (GTDB taxonomy): domain Bacteria; phylum Pseudomonadota; class Gammaproteobacteria; order Burkholderiales; family Burkholderiaceae_C; genus Allorhodoferax; species Allorhodoferax saidenbachensis_A. The sequence continues at coordinate 5,292 of NZ_JAVDXO010000010.1, read as the reverse complement.
CGCAAGAGGGCATGCAGGTGCCTTTGGGTGCGCTGTTCGATGCAGGCAAGGGGCCAGGTGTTTGGACTATCGCTGGCGAGCCAACAAAGGTGACCTGGAAAGCAGTCACGGTTCAGCGCATGGACGACGAGGGCGCACGCATTACTGGCCCGATCAAGCAAGGTGACAGGATCGTCGCGCTGGGCGCACACCTCTTGCGCGAAGGCCAACAGGTGCGAGTGGCTGGCCAAGCCGTTGCCACTGCGGCCACGGCGAACACAGGAGAACGGAAGTGAGTGAGGGCCGATTCAACCTGTCGGCGCTCGCCGTGCGCGAGCGCGCCATCACCCTGTTTCTGATCTTTCTGATCTCGGTGGCGGGGCTCATTGCCTTCTTCCAACTGGGCCGCGCGGAAGACCCAGCCTTCACCGTCAAGGTGATGAACATCATCACCGTCTGGCCTGGGGCCACGGCGCAGGAAATGCAGGACCAGGTCGCCGAGAAACTTGAAAAGCGGCTGCAGGAACTGCGCTGGTATGACCGCAGCGAAACCTATACCCGGCCCGGTTTGGCCTTCACAACCCTGACCTTGCTGGACAGCACACCGCCTTCCGCAGTGCAGGAGGAGTTCTATCAGGCCCGCAAAAAAGTCGGCGATGAAGCGCTCACCCTGCCCAGCGGTGTGATTGGCCCCATGATCAACGACGAATACTCTGATACCACCTTTGCGCTCTATGCGCTCAAGGCCAAAGGCGAGTCGCAGCGGGTGCTGGTACGCGATGCCGAGACGCTGCGCCAGCGGCTGTTGCACGTGCCTGGCGTCAAGAAAGTCAACATTGTGGGTGAGCAGTCCGAGCGCATTTACGTGGAGTTTTCCCATGAGCGCCTGGCCACGCTGGGGGTCAGCCCGCAAGAGGTCTTTGCCGCGCTCCAAAGCCAAAATGCCCTGACACCGGCGGGCTCTGTAGAGACCAAAGGGGCGCAGGTGTTTGTTCGCCTGGATGGTGCTTTTGATGAATTGCAGAAGATGCGCGACACGCCCGTGGCGGCGCAGGGGCGCACACTAAAGCTGTCAGACATTGCGACCGTCAAGCGTGGTTATGAAGACCCCGCCACTTTTCTGATTCGCAATGGCGGCGAGCCCGCGCTGCTGCTGGGCGTGGTGATGCGCGATGGCTGGAACGGACTGGATCTGGGCAAAGCGCTGGACAACGAAGTCAGCGCCATCAACGCTGCGCAGCCGCTTGGGCTGGGTCTGACCAAAGTCACCGACCAGGCCGTGAACATTGGCTCTGCGGTTGACGAATTCATGGTCAAGTTCTTCGTCGCCTTGCTGGTGGTCATGGTGGTGTGTTTTGTGAGCATGGGTTGGCGCGTAGGCATGGTAGTTGCCGCCGCCGTGCCCCTTACCTTGGCCGTGGTCTTTGTGGTGATGCTGGCCAGCGGCAAGAACTTTGACCGTATCACCCTGGGGTCCCTGATTCTGGCGCTGGGCCTGCTGGTGGATGACGCCATCATCGCCATCGAGATGATGGTGGTAAAGATGGAGGAGGGCTATGACCGTATCGCGGCCTCGGCCTATGCCTGGAGTCATACCGCCGCGCCCATGCTGTCGGGCACGCTGGTTACTGCGGTCGGCTTTTTGCCCAATGGTTTTGCCCGCTCTACCGCCGGTGAATACACCAGCAATATGTTCTGGATTGTCGGTATTGCGCTGATTGCATCGTGGATTGTCGCGGTGGTTTTCACGCCCTATTTGGGTGTCAAGATGCTGCCAGATCTCAAAAAGATCGAGGGCGGTCACGATGCGATGTACAACACACCGCGCTACAACCGCTTCCGCCAGTTGCTGGCGCACATCATCACGCGCAAGTGGATCGTTGCCGCTTCGGTGGTGGGGCTGTTTGTCTTGTCCGTGCTCGGCATGGCCGTGGTCAAAAAGCAGTTCTTCCCCATCTCGGATCGCCCCGAAGTGCTGGTCGAGGTGCAGATGCCCTATGGCACCTCGATTGCGCAGACCAGTGCCGCCACCGCCAAGGTGGAAGCCTGGTTGGCAAAGCAAGAAGAAGCCGAGATCGTCACCGCCTATATTGGACAAGGTGCACCACGCTTTTATTTCTCGATGGGTCCGGAAATGCCCGACCCATCGTTTGCCAAGATTGTGGTGCGCACCGACAACCAAAACGACCGCGAAGCTCTGAAATTCAGACTACGCCAGGCGATTGCCGACGGCGTGGCCCCGGAGGCACGTGTGCGTGTGACCCAGCTGGTGTTTGGCCCGTATTCGCCGTACCCAGTGGCCTACCGGGTCACCGGGCCAGACCCGGATCAGTTGCGCAGCATTGCGGCTGATGTGCAACACGTCTTGGACGCCAGCCCGATGATGCGCTCGGTCAATTCGGACTGGGGCACGCGTGTGCCTACCTTGCATTTCACTTTGCAGCAGGACCGGCTGCAGGCGGTGGGGCTCACGTCGAGCGCCGTGGCGCAGCAACTGCAATTCCTGCTCAGCGGCGTGCCCATCACCACCGTGCGTGAGGACATCCGCACGGTGCAGGTTGTCGCCCGCACCACGGGTGAGACCCGCCTGGACCCCGCCAAGATCGGTGGCTTTACGCTGGCCGGTGCCAATGGGCAGCGAATCCCGCTGTCGCAGGTGGGCAAGGTCGAAGTGCGCGCGGAAGACCCCATCATGCGCCGACGCGACCGCGTGCCGACCATCACCGTTCGCGGCGACATTGCCGAAGGCTTGCAGCCGCCCGACGTGTCCACCGCCATCACCGCACAGCTGAAACCCATCATGGACAAACTGCCGGGCGGCTACCGCATCGAGGAGGCCGGTTCCATCGAGGAATCCGGCAAGGCCATGACTGCCATGTTGCCGCTGTTCCCCATCATGCTGGCCGCCACGTTGCTGATCATCGTCCTGCAGGTGCGGTCCATCTCCGCGATGGTCATGGTGTTCCTGACCAGCCCGCTGGGCTTGATTGGTGTGGTGCCCACGCTGCTGCTGTTTCAGCAGCCCTTTGGCATCAATGCGCTGGTTGGTTTGATTGCGCTATCGGGCATCGTGATGCGCAACACGTTGATTTTGATCGGACAGATTCACCATAACGAACAAGAAGGATTGGCGCCGTTCCAGGCCGTGGTCGAGGCCACCGTGCAGCGAGCCCGGCCCGTCATCTTGACGGCCTTGGCAGCGATCTTCGCCTTCATCCCGCTGACCCATTCGGTGTTCTGGGGAACGCTCGCTTACACGCTGATTGGCGGCACTTTTGCCGGGACGATTCTGACCCTGGTGTTCCTGCCAGCCATGTATTCCATCTGGTTCAAGATCAAACCAGGCCTTTCGCGCGTCTGATCCTACCCCCCCCCATTTTTTGCATACAAAAGGAACTTCCATGTCGAACTCCAAAGTTGTCCTCATCACCGGCGTGTCATCCGGCATCGGGCGCGCCGCTGCCATCCAGTTTGCCAAGCAAGGCTGCCGCGTCTTCGGCACCGTGCGCAACACGGCAAAGGCGCAAGCCATACCGGACGTTATTCTTATCGAGATGGATATCCGTGACGAAGCGTCCATTGAGCGTGGTATCCAGTCCATCATCGGCCAGGCCAAGCGCATTGACGTGCTGGTGAACAGTGCAGGTGTGACCCTGTTGGGTGCGATGGAGGAAACGTCGATTGCCGAAGCCCAGACGCTGTTCGACACCAACCTCTTCGGCCTCTTGCGCACGATCAAGGCCGTGCTGCCACACATGCGCGCACAGCGTTCGGGGCGCATCGTCAACGTGAGCTCGGTGCTGGGATTTCTGCCTGCGCCTTATATGGCGCTCTATTCGGCGTCCAAGCATGCTGTTGAGGGACTGTCCGAGACCCTGGACCACGAGGTGCGCCAGTTCGGCATCCGCGTGGCGCTGGTCGAACCGTCGTTTACCAAAACCAACTTGGATCTCAACGCGCCTCAGACGGTCGCCCGGATCTCGGACTACAGCAAGGAGCTGGGCATCGTTTCATTGGCTATCCAGAACAATGTGCAAAAGGCACCTGCCCCCGAAGGCGTTGCCGCCACACTGGTGGAGGCCGCGCTGGGCCCCTGGAAGATGCGCCGCACGCCCAAAGGCGAGGCCTCTCTTCTGGCCAAGTTGCGCCGCTTTATGCCTGCAGGTCCGGTCGAAAAAGGTCTGCGGAAAACGTTTGGCCTTGGCTGAAACTGTAATCGCACCACGGGTCGTCGAAATTCTGGATTTTTCAGGGTATCGCCATGGACCTTCTTCAATCGATGCGTATCTTCCAGTGCGTGGTGGATGAAGGCGGCTTTGCCGCAGCCGCCCGCAAGCTGGATATCACGCCAGCAGTCGTTACCCGTCAAATCCAGGACCTTGAGCAGTCGCTTGGCGCTCGTCTGCTGCATCGCACGACGCGGAGGATGTCGCTCACCCAGGTGGGCGAGGGCTACCTGGCGCGGCTTCGCATGATTCTGTTGGAAATCGGAGAGGCGGAGGATCAGGTGCGGGCGTATTCGAGTGAGATTTCAGGCCACCTGCGTGTGGTCACCACATCGCTGGTGGCCGTGAACCTGTTGGCGCCGTGTGTAGCTGACTTTCAGAGGCAGCACCCAGGTGTACAGGTCGAGATCAACACCTCCGACCGCCCGGCCCAGGAGCTGCATCAGTTCGACCTATCCATCGTGCGACAAGACGAAAATCTGGACGCCGATGCCGTCGTCCGTCCCGTGCTCGACATGCCCTACGTCCTGTGTGGTTCCACGAGCTACCTTCAAACCCATGGTGTGCCGATGGTCCCGGAAGACCTGTCCTCGCACCGCATGGTGCGCCTGCGTACTCTGGGCGCACGTCCGCAGACCATCCATTTGGTGAACCCCATGGAGGGAGGGCGCAGCATCGCAGTTGCACCGGACTGGTCCGTCATGTCGAATGACGACGAGACGGCATATCAAGCCGCGTTGGCAGGCGCGGGCCTCACCTTGCTGCCCGAGCTTGCATTGACCGCCCGCCCGCATGGCAGCCAGCTGCGACGCGTGCTTGCACCCTGGGTGAGCGCGGACGGACTAAAGCTGGTTGCAACCCTGCCCAGCAGGCGATTTCTGCCGTCGCGTACACGGGCCTTTCTCGAATTTTTTGTCCAGCACGTGCAGCAGGTGGCGGCGAAGGACGGGGCGGCACAGGGGACGTAAAACCTCGCTCAGTTCTCGACCGTCGGGGATGCAGCGTAAAACTTGGACTGGTTTATGTTGTAAATCCAAGGCTCTCCCGGTATTCAATGGGACTGCGTGAGCCAAGGGATATCTTGATG
>NZ_JAVDXO010000009.1:0-200609 GCF_031457975.1 Rhodoferax saidenbachensis | reverse complement strand
ATCAAGATATCCCTTGGCTCACGCAGTCCCATTGAATACCGGGAGAGCCTTGGATTTACAACATAAACCAGTCCAAGTTTTACGCTGCATCCCCCCCGGGTCAAGCTTCAACGCAATTCAACAGCCCATAGTGCCGACTGTTGGCAAGGGAATTTTTACACCGAACTTGCGGAAACTTAAGCGGCAACTCGCCATCGCTTTCTTAGCTATTCAACTGCCACTCGCCACAGAAGAGGAAGTCGGCTCCGCGTGGCCTGCTCACAATTCTGGCAAATCAAATCATTGGTGATGCTGGGTTTCTGGAACTTGAAAGCCGCGCCAACTTCCAGACTCGGGTCTTGAGAACTGACAACCTTAAAATCATAGATACCGGAATGGGGAGACTCCATGGCCAGTGTTGCAAGCTTTTGGTTATCGAAGTTTAAAAGCCACGTGGCATCGTCCGCGCTGGTAATGGTTAATCTTGGCTGACCAGCACGCTCTTCGAACCCACGAATGAAATGTGCATCGTATCTTGCATAAATTCCCCATATAAGGGCGGCTCCGGCTACAACAACGACGCCGTAGTACAGGGCCTCGAAGATCCCTGGGACTTCCGTCTTGAATACATCCAAGAATTTTTCGAACAAGCTCATTTCAGTTCCTCCATAAATTGTTGCTGATGTATTGAGATAGACCCGGGGTTGTGAGACCGCGCGATCACTTCCCCAAAAGTATCCGTGAGACGGGCACAAAAATGCTCCGAAAGGAGCGTCTTTGTGATGAAGGCTGGTGGCTCATGAATGCAGGAGCTGTGCGGACTCTGAACAAATTTTCTATCCAAACTGAAACCCCTCAAGATCAGATGCGGTGTAGCCATGGATAGTGAAAGACAGCAAACCACTAGCTACTTAGTGAAGAACCAGTTGTCGCCGATCCAGGAACAATTTCATCTTAACGCGCCGATTGCCATTTCGGATTACAGGCCCACCCCGGGAGCTCATATTGACCAGTACTGACTGATTAAGATCAACAGGCGACGAGGCCGGCCATGGCCAGAATCGGTCAGGGAATTTCGACACCCAAAGGCGGACTTCTGAAAGCTAAGACTTGCTGCTAGATAGAGGACATAGAAAGTCTAACTACCAACGAATACGATCAATGCCCGAACTGCAGTGCGTCCAGATCCATAGCGGCAGAGATCACACTTTCTACTACCAATCGATCGCATACATACTCGGCGCATGGTAGAACCACAGGCAAACTAGTATCTACGAGTTGTCGCGTCATTGCGTGGCGACAATCACGAGAACCGGTGAAGTCACAGAGGGAGCGAATACATGCTGTCAGAAGGTGAATTGCGCGCGGAGCGAATCCGCAAGGCAATCAAGAGTCTCGCTTTGGCGCACGACGCGCCAGCGCAAAGCCTATTCGAGGTCTCCTACCTACTGGTAGCCTCCTCAATCCACGACCCACTCGTCAGCGACGACCGTCTAAGCCGAACCATGGCGGATCTGCTCAATGACACTCCCGAACGCGATTCGCTCAGGATTATCCAAACCCTTGCTGACGTGCTCTCGGATGTCGTCGATTCGAACGCAAAGCATGTTTTCCCATCGCAGAGGACAGATTGGCGCTTGATCGTCGAGGTCGCGCATATAGTTGATCAGGGTGTAAGGGAACTTGGTCAGGACGGCTTACGCCAAATTCTAGATACCTTGTTCTATGAACTGTTAGTCTATTTCTTGCCGTCCAACAAGGCCCACCACGCAACGGTGGCGCACCTGGCGCTGCCTCTCATCCGTCAGTTCGGCAGCGTGGTGGAAGTGGGACCCGGGCCAGGCGAACTCCTGATCACCTCTGGCACCGATACCTATGAGTGCGCAGACGACGAGGCTCTGCGCCTGCTAGGCGAGCGGTTTTCCCGATTGCGGCTCCTCCGGGAAATTCGGTTTTTGGCACACGACCTTCATGACGCTAGTCGACGCATTAGGGCAAGTAAACCCACGCTCGCGGTGATGGACAGAACCTTTTTACTACGCCAAGCTGGCGACGAGGCTCCACCAATCCGGGCAACTAGGAAGTTCCTCTTTGAAGACGTTCAGCGGCTACAGAGCGAGTTTCCCAGGGCGGCGCTAATCATCCTCTCAAACAAGGAGCGAAGCAAACTGCAACGCATGCGCAACGACACGCGTCGGTTGGTAGAAAACCAGCACCTGCGTGCCGTCATCGCGTTCCCCAGCCTTACTGACGCCGGCAAGCCTACCATGTGCACAGCGCTCTATTTCAACCGTCACTCGATCCCAAGTCACGAGAACGAAGTCGCTTTCATCGACGTGCGGCAGTTGCAACCCACTCCTCGCAAGGAGGAGTCTCAACACTGTGCAACCCTGGTCGGTGTGCTGATCACGAGCTGGTACGAAGGCCACCCGCCTTCTGAAGAAGCGCTGGAATTCACGCAAGCGCCGCGTCGCGTGCTGGCCTTCGTCGGAGAGGGGTTGCGACAGACGACTGGCGCCTCTGTCCCCGGATTCTTTCGGTTCGCTCCTCTTGACGAAATTCGCGAGAACGACTATTCGCTCCGCGTGGAAAACTACGTTGAGCGGCGCACAGACGACGCGTGGCGACCGAAAGTGCAGATTGCCCCGATCACAAGTCTGCTGAGCAACGGGAGTAGCAAGGTCTCGATCTACCTCATCGGCAACAATGGCGCGGGGAAAAGCCTAGCCTTAGCCGACATCGCCATGTCGCTCGCGCAAGAGAGCCGACATAGCGTTGGCGTTTCATTCGGACCCACTGACCGTTTTGATATGTCACCGAGTGTTGAGCCACTTAAATCGTTCTTCACTTACTCTGGCGCCCGCACCTCCAAGGCCGGAACCGCCCACAAGATCGCCATGGGCAAGTTGGGAGATATGGCGAAAGCCATCTATCGATCGCAGCACCGCTTAGCCTGCTTCAAAGAGGCCTTGAGTACTCTGGGCTTTGAACCCCGGCAGTACCTCGTTCGAATGGCGACGCGCTCCACCGCGGATCCGTTAGACCTACTGCTCGCAGAGGTTCACGAATTGACATGGCAAGGCCAGCCCGCGTCGGACCAACCTCTGGAAAACGGAGAGTACAAGATCGCTGTAGTACGCCGTGACTCCGGCGAAGTCGTGGTGTTCGACTCCCTCAGCTCCGGAGAGCAACAGGTGCTCACCATGGTCATCAAGATCGTGTCAGATCTTCCGCCCGGCACTACGGTGCTGCTTGACGAACCAGAGATCAGCCTGCACGTGGCTTGGCAGCGCCAGTTGCCGCAAGTCTTGCGAATTTTTGCTGATGCATTGCACTGCTCGTTCGTCGTAGCGACACACTCACCTATCGTCATCGCCTCGGCAACTGATGAGCGCAATCACTGCTTCACCATGAAAGATGGCTTCCTTTCGGAGGTCACGCCTGCGAAGCGCCACTCTGTCGAAGCCAGCCTGTTCGAAGGGTTCAATATTTATACGCCCCACACCCATCACATTCAGGAGCGCTGCGCGGAGATCGTTTCGCAGGTGATCGCCAACGCCGATAATCCCGGCACCGATAGAGTCGCAAAGACGGTCCCCGACCTCGACAGGCATCAGCAAGTGCGAGAGCTCGTATCGCTGCAGCAAAGGCTCGAGGAGGTGCGTGGCGAGGGCTATGAGCAGGACATGGCATTGATCAAGAGCGCCATCGCCGCCGTCAAGGAGGTACTCACACCATGACGGCTTCCTCAACTGACATTGCCGCTTTGCGCAAGCGCCTGCGCGAAGAGTTGAAGACCTACTTGGCGCGGCCGCACCGCACGCCCCTCCACCAGCCGGCCTCCAAGAAGGAGCTACTCAAGATTTTCCGTGCGAGCCGTGGCGGCCTTGTCAATGGCTGGGACCTGCTGAACGCGCTAGATAAGGCAAAGCCCAAGACGAAAGTCAATGCATCAGCGCTGAAGGGCGCACTGCGAGACCAACTCTCGCCGCGTCAGGCCAATCGCTGCTGCTACTGCCGCCGCTGGATGACTAACAGCGGCCACGCGCGGCACATCGAGCACATCCTTCCGCACTCGGAATTCCCCCAGTTCTCCGTACATTTCTGGAACCTCGCAATTGCCTGCCCCGACTGCAATTCGTTGAAGACAAACACCATCTGGGGTGGTATCAACAAGAAGAGGAAGCGCTATCCACTGCCGAGCGACATCAAGACGTGGTTTCACCCCCGCTTCCACGACTACGACCACCACGTACGTTTCGTTCGCTTGGAGTCGAACGGCATGGCTGTCGTGGTCTTCATCGGTCTAACGGCCCCAGGTCAGTTCTTGTGCGACAACCTCTTGCGCCACATAGCCAAGATGGAATTGCTCGTGGCCAGCAATCCAGTGCTAAGCGGCTATGCCGCCGCGCTACAGGACTATCAAGACAATCAAGATCATGCGGCTTCAGCCAAGGGGGAGGCACTGCGCAATTTTCAGGCCCAATTGACCCGTTCCATCGTTGGGCTAGCATCTGCCAATTAAGCCTAAAATACATCCATGACAATTCGAGGGCGAGTGAAATACGAATGTGCTGCCTGAAGCAATTCAGGTCTTGCGGTTGGCAAGGGCAACAGAAGCTCGCAAAGGAAACTAACATGTTTTCCTAGATAAGGCCCTGCGGGGCCTTTTTCTTTTGGCAAGGGGATTGAGCAGCGGAAATTTGATCTATCGAAGAAATGATTCATCGTCTCGGCTGCCCTCCCGTTTAAAAGCTGAGAATGACCCGGCATTCTTGACCAGAGTCAATCGCCGCTCGCTTACATCTGGCACCGACTCACCTCTCTAAACTCAAGCCTATGACCACTGAAGTTCCCGGAACCGCTGGCTATGGTGCGAATGCCTCCGCCCTCGTCGCCCAATACGAAAGCATCACTTTTTCCGAGGTACATCGCGATCTCTTGCATTTGCTCCCCATGTCGCCCGCTGTAGTACTCGACATCGGAGCGGGTTCTGGCCGTGACGCGGCTGCGATGGCGCGCCTCGGGCATCAGGTCGTTGCAGTGGAACCCACGGACGAACTACGCAACGAAGGCCAGCGGCTCCACGGTGCTTTGCCAATTGACTGGGTGGATGACCATCTACCAACGCTGAACCTCCTGCGGCAAGCAAAACGCCCATTCGATTTAGTCCTACTCTCCGCCGTCTGGATGCACTTGGATCTATCCGAGAGGGAAGCTGCGATGGAAGCCGTTGCCGAATTGGTTGTGAATGGCGGTCAGGTCTTTATGTCGCTTCGACACGGACCGATTCCAGAAGGCAGAAGAATGTTTCATGTTTCTGCTGACGAGACTATTGACTTGGCTGCTCATCATGGGCTGCGCTGTCACCATCACAGTGTGCGTGAGGATATGCTTGGACGAGCCGAGGTGAAGTGGTGCTTTCTTGCACTGCATCGCCCCTCCGACGGGCTTTGAGAACGAGAAGTCCGATGAATGCTAACGGCTTGCGAGAAGGACGACGAAAGCTCAGAAACCAAGCTATCCCCGAGAGAATTTCTTCCCTTCCCTCCAATAATTGAGTATTTTGGAAACGTTCTCCCATTCTTTCCTAGAGATTTCTGATGGACCTAACGTCCCATTGTCTGGATCTCCAATGCTTGCATTGACAGCGAGTTCCGTTGAAAGCTGCGAACTGTAAAGTGATCCACCACCCGCATTCATTGAACGCCAATACTTTGCGGGCATTTTCTTTCTAAGGTAGGCCGCTCTCGACTTCATTCCTGATGCGAACATCCCCATGCGCTCAATACGCGGCAACACGATGCCAGGATCGGTTTCATCGCTGTTTGGAATTGACGCTTCCCCAGTCAATAGCGCGGCAACGAAGGCTCCCCCATTGGTCAAGCGCATTTTTTCATGCTGAATGAACAGCCTATCCGGGATCCCATGGACCTTCAATGGGATCATGTCCCAGAGAAATTTTGAACACTGAAAGCACTGACTGGAAAACGTTTGACTTCCTCGCGTTTTCCCGGAATTGCCCCTGCCCTGTTGAGGGCAAACCATTGCACCGCAGTGTGGGCAGTTCTCTTCCATCAAGCATTGATGCTGCGAGCACATCCGATAAGCATCGAATCGCCAATGCAACGGAAAGTAGGGCGTCCGCAATCCGGCCAAGCATTCAACGCAGAAGCGATACCTGGGTCGCCCTTCTGCATAGAACAAGACTGGATGGCGCATGTCCAATGAAAGTGCCAGCCTCAACACACGGATGGCCTCATCAAACACTCCCGCTTTCAATCCACACATTGCGGCAACGGCATCAGCTTGCATCCCCAGAAAGCTCAGGTCTACATCCTTTTGCTGCGAAAACCCCAAAAATCGCTTAACCGCCGTCAAAGATTCCCCTTGGCTCAGCGCGACTCGGGGCAACCAAGACGACGGTAGCTCCAGATACAGGGGCTCCGGTACTGCGTAAAGTCTTTGCTCCGACATCCTTATTCCTCGAAGAGCGACATCTGGCACAGCGCGGCGCGTTCGCTGCCAAACCTTGCTGCAATTTCGGTATCAAAGACCTCCCGCAGTAGCCTCAAGGCGACCTGTTGATCGGCCCGCTGCACGTGTGAGAGCGCCAAGCTTTCCAAGCCCCCTTCCCAAATCCAAGGGGCCAATAGCCTAGCATTTGCACCACCGGAGTAGTCCTCCAGTCGTTGTACAGCTCGCGTACATACAAGCCGCCAGAACGCTCTGGGCATCTTTGTGCGACTGATTCGACTAACTCTCTGGTGAGAAGTCACTCGTATGCCGAAAGCCAAGATCAGCGACAAGAATCCGTCGAACGAGAGTTCGTTTGTCCAATCCGGCATGGCCTTAGAAACAGTGTCTCCAGACGGGTCGCCACCAAAGTACTTCGCAATACGATTCGCCACCCAAAGGTCCGCATCGCTCACATCTGCGCCCAGCTCACCCAGAGGTTGGAGGTAAGCGCCACAGTGGCAGACGTCTACTGCCAACCGATACCAACGCAGCGCACCGCCACAGGCTTTGCACAGTTCGACCATGGGCGTTCGGTGTATGTGGCACACGGTATAGAGCTGGCAGTCCCACATTGCCTTGCAATACCCTTGGCGATGGACGCAGGTCACACAAAGCTGAGGCCGGCCAAGTCTTAGCAACTCCGTACGCAAAATGATCTGCCCGCCGGTTTGATACGCGGACGCATCCATGTGCCGACGCTTGTCGATCAGAATCGACTGAAGCTCTGGAACCGGAACGTTCAGCCCCCCAGCCAGACTGGGGGCATCGATCGCCCAGAATGTACGAACAGAGGACAGCCCACACAAGTCCCGAAGCCCGTGCAAACTAATTCCGTTGGCCGTGGCCGAGCGCAGCAGATATCCCATCCCACCCTCCCCCGGCTGCACCACACACTGGATTGGCAGACTAAGCCGTGCCTGAGCCAAAGGGGTTCTCCTTCAAGGAAGCCGCGCCATAAACCAGACCGTAGGCCTTGCGAATGTGCGAAACCTCGGCTGTTTCTGCACCACTGTCCACCGCCACGAGAACGACTTCCGTCAACAGCCTCTTCAGGCTGCGCAAATTCCCCTCTGTTGCCTTGTAGAGCCTTTGACTCATCTCCTTGTCCAGTAGAAGGCGAAGATCGAATTGACTGACCTGTTGAACAAAGCCCTTGACGAGGCCGATCCAAGTGGCGTCGTACTTGAAGGGGTCAAAGCGGTAGCAACCGACCACCCGGCTGGCGAGTGCCTGGTCCAAGTCAGCGAGACCATCCAACGCATTGATACCCGAGAGAATCACCCCGATGCGAGCTTCGTCCATCAGCAATCGAATGAGATCCGTCGGCGAGGTCCCCTCGTCCTGAGAGGACTTCCTTCTGCCGGGCACGGGAGCAAGGTTGTGCGCCTCGTCAAGCATGATGACTTGGGTACCCTTCTGCCGGATGGCTTCCAACAACACGGTGATTCGCTGCTCCATGGCATCCCAGGTAACCCGCCTAAAAGGGTACCCATAGAGCCGAAGTAATCGGCTGACCAGGTAGGGCGTCGACACGTTCATCGGAATGCGCAGGTAGATGGCTCCCAACCCCTCCACAAACAACGATGACTTGGGCAGCGAGCGCTGAAAGTATTTCAACAAGGATGTCTTACCGGTTCCGGACGACCCGATCAATCGCATCCCATGTGGCATGTCCACCTTAGTCGCGAGCTGGAAAATTCGATCCAGTGCAGCCAGCGCCTCGGAGAACGCGGGATGGTTGATGAACATCTGGTCAATGGGCAGGCCAATGCTTAGCGCTTTTTCCGAGTACATCTTGAGGCGCCTGGCCTCAATGTCCTGGTCCTCGAAATCGAAGTCAGAGAACTCGTCGCCTTCGTCAACAACGTTGCTTGCCGTCATGCAGCACCCCTCATAACAAAAGATTCAAAAGGTTCAATGTCTTCGACCGGTGGGAGTAACAGGTCCTCCTTGCTGACCATCTTGGAGGCGGGCAAAAGAGGTACCGTGGTGGCTCCAGGCATCAGCACCTGACTGGATGACAGCCCTGAAAACTTGGCTACGGAGCGCATGTCTTGGGAGCGATTGCGCCTGGCAATACCATTCATCCAGATCTCATGGAGCTCCTGGCGGGCCTGCAATAGCTGCTCCAACCCACCGCCATGGACGTGGTGATCGCGCGCGTGCTTGCGAATCAACAGATGCTGGTTCCAGGAAAGGCCCGTTGTGTATTCAGGACGGAGGCTAGGAACGGGTATCCAGTCCTTTTTTAGTGGGTGCTGCAGATAGACAAAAGAGAGGTCATCAGGATTCCACTTCACTCCGGTTCTGAATTTGGAGGCCACCTCTTTTTTCATCGCTGCCACCTCGGGGGATGAGTAGGACAGTCCAATAAAGTCAATGCCACCAGACCCGATAGTCAAGTCCCTCCGCATGGCGGCGATCAGATCCAACTGATCCATAGACCACTGAAAAGTCGGAGGACCTAAGGTAGTAAAACTTTCCTGGAAAGCCTCAAATGGTGTGCGTACCCTGCGTTCGTTGAATTCGAACGGATAGACATCCACCACAAACTTGATCAGGCCACGCACGAAATCGCTGAACAGAATTGCGGCGTCCTCCTTGGGATCGATGTTCAAGACATTAGCCATAGGTCTTCGGACCCGCCCCCGCGCCAGTGAAAAGTAGTCCAGATTGGCAAAGAATCGTTCGACATGCGGCTTGAGCCAAGGAGACCGAACGCGGCAGTACTCCAGGTCAATGCCAAGTTCCCATGCCGTCAGTTGAAAGACGCGTGCGTGAAACTCCATGCCGTTGTCCAACACCAAGGTTTCGCCGATGCCAAATGCAATCCAGGGTTGTGTGGTGCCGGCAGCCTTCGTCAATTCATCCTTGGGCCGAATCGCGTTTTTGACAACGTTCAAGACGCTAGTAATGCCGGGACCATTGAAGGACACATACAAGCCGACCACATAGCCGCTCATGGCATCCACCAGAATCGTCAACGTGGGGCGCCCCAACGGCAGCCCGGTTCTGTCGCAGATCACAATCCAATTCAACAGCGCGTGATCGCATTCCAGACGCTGCATAGCCCGCACCGCCAAAGTACCTTCAACGGAAGTGCGGTACTTGGGCCGCGCATAGCCGATGCCATATCGCGCCTTGTCACGCTCGTAAGGACTAAACTCCGATAAACGGCGACTCACTGTGGCCAGACTGACCTTGGCGTGGACTGGGTCTAGCTCATTGGACTGAACCATGCGCTTGAGCTCTCGCAAAATTTGCTCGTGCGCGTGCCTTAATGTGTTGCGAGCAGCATTGAGATAAATGCTTCTCAGCTTCTTGTTGATGACCTCCTCCACCACAATTGACAAAGTCCTACTGCGATGTCGGTGTCGATTGCCGGACAACAAGACCGCTGGGTTACTGCCCGACAGTTCGAACTTGCGCATCCATACGGTGAGTGCGGACACACTTGGCGGGTCCCTGTCTCCTGTTGCCTCCGCAATATCAGGAATGGCTTTTTCTATGCGCTCCCTCTGGCCGCGTGTAATTCCACGTTTGCGCAGCGCCTTGATCCAGTTCATGCAGCGCTGCAATCGGGAATGGTCTTTTGGTTCAATAGAGGAAATATCAAATATCTGCGTGGAGGCCCGCTCCTCCCCTGCCTGTCCATGTTCATTCCCACGATCACCAATGACGGGTTGAATCTTCTTGGACATTACCTCCGCGTAAAAGGTCGTAAGTTTCATTACTTGCACTAGTCGGGTTCTTTGATCCTGGAACTGCACCCTGTTGCCATCCACCAAGCTCATGAATTCCAACTGCTGTGAACCACGGCGCACAACCAAACCAACTTCCAAACTGAATTGACGCATCATTGATCTCCGAAGATGTTGAAACTAGCAAGTCGTCATCGCTTAGATGCAGCTCTTTGTTCGTAGCGATGTGCCGATGTGCCACCATCGCAAACACTTGCTCTTGAGAAATGCCGAACTTCTTCTTGAGGGCCTGGACAGACACGCCCGCTTTCCGCTGTCGGACGTGCTCCGTGACTGACTGGACCAGCGCAGGGGCAAGGTCATGCATCGCATACTTGCGAATCAACGCGGCTCTCTCCGCTCTGCGCTGACCTTCGATCTGCCCTTGATGAACTATGAAGAAACGTAAACCAGCTTCATTGCAAAGCTGAGAGATTTCTCCAAGACGTTCTTTCTGCTGTTTGATCCGCTCTGCCCGCTTGATCTCGAACACCAGCCTTTCCCCGTTGGAAAAGGTCAGTAGGAAGTCGGGGGTGTAGCGCTTTCCATGATTCAGCAATGTCATGCTGAACGGTTGGTGCTTGATGGACTTGAGTCCCGGAAAAAGCATGGCCCTGAGCACGAAGTGCTTTTCCAAGCGACTTTCGTGCTCTATGGGCCTATCCTGGAACCAGGGACAGTTGATCAGTCCCACGTTGCGCTTGGGCGAACGCGTGACAACTTGCCGTGCTGCTGGCATGTATCTCTCCTGAAAAGGGGCTGCTTTTTATGGATTGCAGCCCAGTGAAAATCGACTTGACACAGTCGTCCACTGGAGAGATACTTTTCCTAGGGTTCCCCAACCTAAGGTAAGCTCTTAATCCAGCTTCCGACATGCGCCGATCATTCGAAAGGATGGTTGGCGTTTTGTTTTCTACATGTGGGTTCCCCTTTTTCGCCACATGGACGGTGATTTTCTGACCGCCCTGTTTGGGGTCAGTACTTTTGCAAATGCGTCGCCCGCTCGCCAGGCCAGAGTTGCGTATCCTCTAGACGGAATGACAGCTGAGCACAAAAGAGATGGCAAGCCCCCAATCATCTTTAACTCGACCTGTAGTTGCTTACAGACATAGCCCACGACCAGTTAAATGTCGGCTGAACCCACGTGAGAGCTGATGGGCCGTTGGATTTGCACACCGCCGGCAATGAAAAGTCCGGGGCTTTGTCCTGAATCTTTTCTTCTATAGTGGTTTTAGGCTTCAGCCCCAAAAGGACTGCAATCCGATGGGTTTCGCCTCGCAGGCACCGACTCTTTCCGCTTAATACAGCATAGAGAGTGCCCCGATCTACGCGGTGCTGTGCCGCCCATTCACTACAGCTCGTCCCGCTCACAGCAAACCACTCGCGTACTTCTGCGAACCTTTCAGCGGGGATCTCCTTGGATTTCATCTCTTGAATATTAATTCAAGCAAACAGTGGCCTCAAGCGATTTCTAAAAAAACGCGAGATTTAATAAAAATTAAACGCAATTATTAAAATTTAATAGCATTTGTCATTATTTAATGTGGAACTCTGGCACTTTTGCTGCAAAAGCGAGCCAAAAGAATAGAAGCACTCAACCCCATATAGGCAAACTAATGTCGGCGCAGACGCTTGAAACAAGCATTCGCAAGTGGAATCGACAATTCAACATGGTTGCATGTACAGCTGTATTTATTTACAGTTATGCAGCCTGTGTGTAAAACAGGCACATTCACACAGTGTTACTGATGCTAGGCTTTCAAACTGGTGGACTTCACCAGTTCGAATGCACGGACGCTACAATCGATTCAATGAAAAGAACAGCAAAATTGGGGGCCTCTGTGCATTTTTCGGGGCACGAGACATTTCCGCTCCGCCAAATGTGGCTCAAAAAAGCATTCGATCAAGCCGTTGATGGCAGTCGAGTGCCGAAGGCCGCATTTACTGACGAGAACGCCATCGCTTCGTTTGGCGTCGGAAAAAACATGGTCGCGTCCATCCGACATTGGGCCATGGCTTGCGACGTCATTCGTGACTCCGGCGACGATCCGCAATCATTTGAAATCTCCCCGATCGGCAGCGAAATTCTGCGCGATGGCGGATTGGACCCCTATGCAGAAAATCCTTCGACCGCATGGCACGCCCATTGGTGGCTTGCAGGCAGGGGCAACCGAGCCACGACATGGCGTTGGCTCTTCAATCAGGTGACCGCGCCTACCTTCACTCGTCAAGAACTCGAAGCGCCGCTCGAAGACTTTGCCCGCAAGCTCGACCCGAAGCGCAGGCTTTCGGCATCCACGCTTTCACGGGACTTGGAGACATGTCTGCGTAGCTACGCCCCTCGCTTTGCCGGCGGATCGCCCGAGGACTTCGCCGAGCCCTTGCTTGGCGAGCTCGGGCTGCTTCAAGAAGTCCACAAAGGCCAATATGCATTCCGTAGAGGCCCCAAGGCCACTCTGCATGACGGCTTGTTCGCCTATGCGCTTCTCGACTATTGGGACATCACTGCAGAGGGCCTGAGCTCGATGGCGTTTGAAGCCATCGCCTATGGCGAAGGCTCTCCGGGCCGAGTGTTCAAGCTCGATGAAGACTCGGTAGCCGAGCGCCTGATGGGCCTTGCCGATCTCACCGAAGGTTTTCTCGCTTGGACCGACACGGCAGGCCTTCGCCAAGTCCACAAAAAAACCGGCGCCTCCAACGAGATGCGCCTACAAATGATTCGACGAGCATATGACTGACAACAAAGGCCAATTGCTCACGGACTTCGTCCGTATATCTCGCCACTACCAACGCTCGATTCGAGTAGATGCGGACTTGGGCCGTCTCGATGCCTTGGCAGGTTACATCTGCCACTCCACAGCCACCTCCATCTTGGAAAACATGGCTCGGCAGTTGACGGAAACCAATCAACGCTCGTTCACTTGGACCGGCCCTTTCGGCGGCGGAAAGTCCTCGCTCGCCGTGGCCATCGCGAGTGCGCTGCATCCGGACAAAAATCTGCGGACCCACGCTCGAAACGCATTGAAACTCGGGGCAATGCCGGCATTCGACAAGGCATTCCCAACGCGCAAGGGATGGCTCACCGTGCCGGTTGTGGGCAAGCGCGGCAGCGTAGTCGCTGAACTCAATGCCGCGCTGCGCAAGGCCAAAGGCAAGGGCACTGACCACCGCAAAGTCTCTCCTACCAACCTGATCAACGAGCTGTGTCAAACCGCCGAGGACCATTCCCAAGATGGCGTTTTGGTCATCCTGGACGAAATGGGCAAGTTCCTCGAAGCCTCGGCCTTGGGACATGGCGACGATGTCTATTTTTTCCAAGAGCTGGCAGAAGCTGCGGCCCGCGCGAATGGCAAGCTGGTGGTCGTGGGCGTGCTGCACCAATCATTCGCCCAATATGGCGCCCGATTAGGCACAGACACTCGCGATGAATGGGCCAAGGTCCAAGGTCGCTATGTCGATTTGCCTTTCGTGGCCGCAAGCGATGAAGTGGTGGAGCTGATCGGCCGAGCCATCGAAGCAGAGCGCCGCCCTCCATGGATGCAAGAAGCATCCAACGCCATCGCCGACTCCATCCGTTCACGCCGCCCTGCCGTTGGTGGCAAGTTCGCCGACGCTTTGGCGACTTGCTGGCCTCTGCACCCTGCGATGGCCGCGCTGCTTGGCCCAATCTCTAAGCGGCAGTTCGGCCAAAACGAGCGCAGCACCTTCGGCTTCCTGGCTTCGGTCGAGCCCCATGGCTTCCACTCCTACTTGCATGCGACTCCGATCAAGTCGGCCACTTGGTATCGCCCAGACAACTATTGGGACTATCTGCGATCGAATCTCGAGCCCGCGATCCTCGCCTCGCCTGACGGCCATCGCTGGTCACAGGCCGTCGAGGCCATCGAGCGGACCGAGGCCAAGACGGGCAACCCCTTCCTAATCGAGCTGATCAAGAACATCGCCGTCATCGACCTGTTCCGAAATGGCTCGGGCCTAGCCGCCGACTCGGCAGTGCTTGGCGCGATCTTCTACAAGCAGCCGATTACCGAAATCGAGGAGGGGCTCGAAGAGCTCTCTCGCATGCGCGTGGCCCTGTTCAAGAAGCACATCGGTGCGTGGTCTGTCTTCGAAGGCAGCGACTTCGACATCGACGCAGCCATCGCCAAGACGTTGGCTGCATCGCCTGGCGTGGATTACAACCACCTCGCCCAATTGATGGGGCTGCATCCGGTCGTGGCCAAGCGGCACTATCACGAGACCGGCACCATGCGGTGGATGAATCTCTCGCTGAGCAAACTCGATGAAGCTGAGCGGTTGGCTGAGAAATACGTTCCAGCCAAGGGCGAATTCGGCCTGTTTGCCCTCGCGCTCCCCGGTCGAGGCGTCGGAGCCAAAGTGGCCCAGCGCAGGGCGCAAGAGAGCTCGCGGCTGAGCCCATGGCCGGTGCTGGTTGGCATCCCACGCAACCACGCACGCATTGAAGAGCTCGGCGCCGAACTGGTGGCTCTCGAAACCGTCAAAGACCGGCACGAACTCCAAGGCGATGCCGTAGCCCGTCGGGAAGTCCACGCGCGCTTAGCCGCCGTCAAAGCCAACCTTGAAGAACAACTTCAAGCTGCAGTGACCAACGCCCAATGGTTCGATGGCAGCGAAGAGTCCATCGAAATCGGCGCCCGCCTTTCCCCAATCGCCTCCGACCTTGCAGACGGCCTTTATCCGAGCGCTCCGCTGGTGTGGAGCGAACTGGTCAACCGTGACAGCGTGTCGAGCAATAGTGTCAAGGCGCGCCGCGACCTTCTGCACCGCATGCTGTCGCATGAGGGGGCCGAGCACCTTGGCATCGAAGGCTTTCCCGCTGAACGCGGACTCTACGAGACATTGCTACGCAGCACCGGCTTGCACCGCGAAGTCGGCAAGGAACAGTGGCGCTTTGTTGCGCCCGACGCCGATGGTGAAACCCGCTTCGCCGACATCTGGAAAGCGACACGCAATCTATTCGTTGACTCCTCTGCAAGGGTGAAGGCCTCCGACATCCTTGAACTATGGTCCACCCCGCCTTTCGGTGTGAAGGCAGGCATCCAACCCGTAATCCTCGCCGCGTTCCTTCTCGCCCACCAAGCCAATGTGGCCGTCTACAAGGAAGGGATGTTCATCCCGCGCCTGACAGACGCCGACATCGATGAATACCTTCAGGACGCAAGCCGTTTCTCGTTGCGTTGGGTGGTCATCGACGAAGAGAAGACCCGAATCCTCGGTGGCATCGCCAACATCCTTGCCGAGGTCGGACACGCCGCTGAGGCGCGCGACCCTCTGGAAGCCGCTCGCGGCCTCGTCGCCCTGGTATTCAACCTACCGATATGGGCGCAACGCACCCACCAGCTCAGCGATGGCGCGAGAGCCATCCGCGACACCCTACTCAAAGCAAGCGACCCCCACAAGGTCTTGTTCGTCGATCTGGTGGCCTTGCTGGATACCAGTGACGGCGACACTTATGTGGAGGCTCTGCGCGGCCCCATCGCCGAATTGGCAGGCGCCTACGAGGCCATGCTCAGAAGCGTGGACTCGGCCATGCTCGAAGCCCTGGATGCGCCACCTGCACAGCTCGACCGCCTGCGGGCTCGCGCCGAGGCTGTCGCCGGCATCACGGGCGACCTGAGACAGGACTCGTTCGCGACCCGCTTGGCCAAGCACGACGGCAGCACAACTAGCATCGAAGGCATCCTGAGCTTGGCGGCTAACAAGCCTCCGCGCGACTGGACGGACCGCGACATTGATGCGGCGACGCTCGAAATCTCCAAGGTCGCATTGCGCTTTCGACAAGCCGAGGCTTTCGTTTCGGTCAAAGGCCGCAAGCCCAACAGCGAAGCCTTCGCAGTGGTCATTGGCGCGGGCTCAGGCGCAAAGATGATTTCGCGCTCCTTTGACATCACTGACCGGCACCGCCAAGCAGTGGAATCAAAGGCCGACGAAATCGCCGCGCAGTTGAGGAAACAAGGGCTGGGGACTGACGTCCTGCTGGCCATTCTGGCCAAGGCAGGCATGAGGCTGACAGCCGACGAGGAGGAAAACCATGGCTGAGCGCCACGTTCTCGGAATCTCGGGGGGGAAGGACAGTGCTGCGCTGGCCGTTCACATGCGACAAGCCCACCCCGAGCTCAATATTGAATACTTCTTCACTGACACCGGTGAGGAATTGCCTGAGGTGTATGAGTTTCTGGGTCGCCTCGAGGGTTATCTCGGCAAGCCCATTGAGCGGCTCAACCCACGCCGCGACTTTGATTTTTGGCTGCGCGAATACAACCACTTTTTGCCTTCGCCTCAGACGCGCTGGTGCACCCGCAAGCTCAAGCTGACGCCCTTCGAACAGTGGGTCAAACCCATGATGGCCTCGGGCGACAAAGTCACATCCTATGTGGCCATCCGAGCTGACGAGGACTATCGCGAGGGCTACTCGTCTAAGCAAGATGGCCTTAGTGTTTCCCTACCTTTCCGCACCGCCGGCATCGATAAGGCCGGGGTGATGGACATCCTTGAATCGTCGGGGGTGGGATATCCAAAGTATTACGAGTGGCGCTCGCGCAGTGGCTGCACGTTCTGCTTCTTCCAGCAGAAGATCGAATGGGTGCGCCTCAAAGAGCGCCATCCCGACAAGTTCGAAGAGGCCAAAGCCTTGGAAAAAGATGCCTTGGAGCATGGCTCCCCGTTCACCTGGTCATCTGGCGAATCACTGTCGGAATTGGAGCAGCCCGAGCGGGTTGCGCAAATCGTGGCCGACTTTGAAAAGCGCAGGGAGCGCGCCCGCGCCGTGATTCCCATCAACCCGCTGCGCCCGGTCCGCTCATGCCCCGAAGACATCGACGATGTGTATGGCGAAGACGAAGGCAATGGCTCCTGCGTTATTTGCCACAAATAGCCTAGTGGCAAGTCGCTAAATTTTCGACTCGCTCTCCTCGACCGAGACACTGTTTAGCAATGCCGCATCAAGGTGGATTGGCTGCCTGCACACTTCCGTTTGAGCGTCCGATCGCCTCGATCAAAGCATCTTTGAATGCCTCACTGCTCGTGAAGCGGTCTTCCTTTGTGTGGAACAAAGCCCTCTCGATGACTGGATATAGGTGTTCTGGGCCTTTCCAATCATCCCGTCGAACAATGCCCGTCGGATGACGGCCGCACGCCACATACCAAAACACACTGGCCAACTGGAAGACATCCGAGCCTTCGCCCATCAAATCTCCGCAGCCGAGCTGTTTGTTCAATGCCTCAGGCGACATCCAGAATGCAGGCCCAATCCGTTCGTTGTCCGCAGACAAATCAACTCCACCTACGGTCAAGTCGCACAGTCCAAAGTCACTGATGGCCCACGTCTCACCGACCACGAGAATGTTCTCTGGCTTGATATCTCGGTGCAGAGCCTTGCAATTGATTTTTGCCAATGCACGAGCCAGGCCAATAAACTGTCCTAGGTAAGTGGCGTTTGGAATTTGGTTGGGACTGCGAGCAGTCTCAGCCAAACTTGAGGCGGCAAGCGAAAGAACCACGAAAGGGATTTCATCCGCATGATTCCCGGCCTGCAGTGGCCGGCCACGAAGGTGATTCTGCTTCACCATCCTCGTCCCGTGAACTTTTCCACTCGCCACAAATGAAATGATGTGGGGATCATCCAGCTCCCTAAGCAACTGTATTTCCCTCTCGAACCGCTCTCGTCTGCGATTCCTCAATTCAACTTGAAATTTAACAGCATAACCTTCACCTGTTGACCTGTCGTAGCAAGCGTGAACCACCGCATTTCCACCAGAATTGATGTGCTCACCGACGATATAGGTTCGCCCGTCGTCACCAGTCAGAGTGTCGAGAATGGAGTAAAACGTCTGCCCACGAGCAAGAATAACAGTCTTCCCTTGGGCATTTGCAAGACCAGCCATCACTCCTCCAGACTGCCTTCGCCATCCAAATCGACGAAGTCAGCGCCCTTGATCATTTCCACTGCGCCCAATTTTTCAAGGCACGAGGCATGCGCCCATTTGGCATTTGATATCTGAAAGGCGCGAGTCCCTTGCTCCCAAAACAAGACCGATGCTGCTAGGTCCGCGGAGCTTTCCCGCACACCGCATGCGGGGCAAACAAACTCATTCACTGGCGGGCAACCGTCACCATCCGCGTTGCTGTCAACTGCAAACCTGATGTCGGATGCAATCTCCATAACGATTTGCCTCTGATCGAGATTCGCAATTGTTCCTGCGTAGGTCCCTCGCAGAATCGCCGTCAAGAAGTAAGTTCTCCAATTTCGACTCGATGCAGAGTTCGCTTGAGACACACAATAGACAGCATATTTGCTGAAAATTGGCACATCGGACGTTGGCGCAATCCCTTGATTCAAAATGGAGAGGTCTCCACGCAGTTGCGTCAAATCGTCAGGCAACACCAGCCCCTCCCCGCGTAGGGACCGAATCGCGAAGAACAGGGAGTAGAAGTCAGCCTTTTGCTTCCAGCGAGTCTTCTTTATCTGAACTCCCGAACTGAATAATTTTTCAATGTCCGACAACACGTTTGTGAATTCCACAAACACAGCTCGCTTGGCCTCGTGTTCCCAATGTCGATATTCCTTGCAGCAAACATCAATCGCATCTTTGCGGTCTGTAATCCCCATCAGAAGACCGGCCAATAGCTCCGACACATATTCGACATCCAGCGACCTGCGCCGAGCCGTTGCGGTAAAAATTCCGCAATCGTCGAAAAATTCAAGATTAGCCAAGTCGTCGGCGACATCCAGGAAATCTCCTGGATAGTCCGCCCTGCGCAGCTCCTGCTTGTTGAGAGCCACGAAGTATTTGTTAATTCGAGAGTAGACCTCTCGAAGCTCATCGTCTGACAAGCCCTTTGCCTCGTTGAAGTCGATGTCATAAGACAAGACCTCTTCTTGAACGTTTTGGTGAAGCTCGGAAAAACGCTTGCCAACAAACTCCCCGGAATAAGGGGCCGCAAGTGGGAAACCGTCCGCAAGGAAAGCAAGAATGGTTGTTATCCGCTGCTGCCCATCGATAACGGTCCTCACCGTCTTCCCATCTTTTATCGTTGAGGACACGAATATCTTCGGCATCGGAATACCATTGAGGATGCTGTCGATCAACATCATCTTCGCGGCATCGCCCCAAACTTCCTTGCGCTGATAGTCAGGTTGAAGAATCAAAATCGATTGCCGATTCCAGTCGCGAATATCTGAAATTGCATGCGTAGATGCGCGCCATTTCTTGTTCATGCCGCACCAGGACTTTCTTTGTTGTCCGATGCTATTGCCTGCACCGCCAGCGCGATGTCGTCATCTGACAGAAATGGCGCTTGCGCGAATACAAGGCCCTGCTCGCCATTGAGCTTGGCGGCCATGTGTCCGCGACCAAGCAGCAACTCGGCTCCCGGCCGGTCAAGCGCGATCTTGGATGTGGCTTCGCTGGCGACTTTCAGAATCAGGCGGTTGCCCAAGTTCTCGCGCAACTGCATCGGCATCACATCCTTGTCCGGTCGCTGGGCTGCGAAGATCAAGTGAATGCCTGCAGCCCGCGCTTTCACACCGAGCCGCTGCACTGCGGCGCCTACCGCGCCCTTGTAAGCATCGTCCAGCATCCAATCGGCAAACTCGTCATGGATTAGGAACACCATAGGCAGCCGAGCCTCTGGAGCCGCCTTCGCATTGAATGTTGCCAAGTCACGCGCGCGCGCTTGGGCAAAAGCCCGGTAGCGGTTCTCCATCTCTTGGACCAGAGCCTCCAACACCTCCTTCGAGCGCTCCTTGGTTGTGATGATGGCCTCACGCATATGTGGCAAGTCCTCCAACGCGGCGTAGTCCACCCCCATCTTCGGATCGATGAGAATGATCTGGGCCAGCTCTTGCGGATTGGTCGCTGCGATGTCCAATAGGATCGCTTGAATCAAGACCGACTTGCCGCTGCCCGTTGCACCTGCCACAAGCGAATGCGGTTCGTGTGAGGACAATCCGCCGAACTCGCCACCTAG
This sequence comes from Rhodoferax saidenbachensis, assembly GCF_031457975.1. Lineage (GTDB taxonomy): Bacteria > Pseudomonadota > Gammaproteobacteria > Burkholderiales > Burkholderiaceae_C > Allorhodoferax > Allorhodoferax saidenbachensis_A. The sequence goes on along the minus strand of NZ_JAVDXO010000009.1, from coordinate 180,381 downwards.
ATTCAGGTAGAGCAATGAGCCATTGATCTCCTGGAGCCCAAGGACAAACGAAGTGTTGATGCCGGCAACGTTTCGATTGAGCTGCCGCTTGGCCCACAAGTCCCAAAGCGAAACCGCCTGCCTCTTGATGCCCGCAATCGTCACAACGATCTCACCGGGCTTGGGCTGCACCGTCACCAGATTGATGGCATGAGTGGTCAGCAGTTGCGTGCGCTTGGCTTCGATATCTTCGACCCTGAGTCGATCGGAGCCTGCCAGCCGGACCAAGCAGCCATTTGGCGTCATGCGCGTACCGAGGACAGCGGCCTGCAATCCGTAGCTGTTCAGGGCAGTTTTGAGCTTCTTGGTGGTCTCCTGAGCCCAAGCCTCCCGCTCATCATCCGCCACAGACAAACCAACCTGCTTAGCGGCTATCAAAGCTGAAAGGTGGACCCCCACCTGTGCCACAGAAGTCGGAGCCACAACCTCGGATGAAGTTGCATGCGTTGAATCGGCGGGCGCAGCCACCGGATGGCTTGCCGAGGCTGGTTGAATGGGTTCAACCGACACCATCACTTCTTGCGCTTGATCCGACTGCTGGCCAATCTGTTCCAGCATCGCATGCCATGCGACACGCGCGGCGGGACGGCTGAACGCGACCGATTTCCACGGCTCCGCGCCGCCCAACAAAGCCCTGGCATCTGTTGCCCCGGCTCCGGCCGCGTAGGCCTCCACCAGTTTGCGCAGCTCCTGACGGTCAAAAACCTCCTGCCAAGCTTGAACGCCGTCTACGTTGTCGATCTCGATCTGTTCGGATGCAGATTGGGCTTGGCCCGCCTCAGCCGAATGAATGAAGACATGTGAATAACCTCGCAGCCCAATGTCCACGTCGCCTTCGCGCAGCTTCGCCCGAGCCCGTTCCAAGAGGCCTGAGAGGCCAGGTGGAATTTCAGCATCGATCAACAAATCGGCCAGACGCGAGAGCCAAACATCACGATCAAGACGGCCTGGGTCGCCAAACAGAGCCGCTCGGAAGGTGGTCAGCGTCGCCATGAGCTGCGCCTTCGAGGAGCGCCGCGCCTCCGCAGCGCCATCGGCAACAACGTATTTGGACTCGACCACAGAGATGCGCAGCCGAATCCGATCATCGACCTCTTCAACACAAAGAGCCAAGATGTCGGCGATTCGGCTTTCGCGCTGCGCCAACCAATCTGCATAGTCGTCAAGCAAGAAAAATACGCCGAATGACCGGCCGACTGCGGCTTGGGAGATGAACTCCTCAGAGACCAAATGACGGCTAAGGACAAGGCCGAGCATTTCGCCCGCGGACACGCCACGCTTGGCGGCTCGCAGGACGATGTCGCCAGATACCGACAGGGCGTCCTTCTTCATCCGCGCAGCGACCGCATCCAGCTCGTCAGCGCTGAGCGACAAGCTCAGCTCGCCGAGGCGCCTTCGAAGCAGAACGCCCAGCAACCGCAGCTCGGAAGTTGAACTCACAATCATGTTGCGTCCATTGGTGGATGCGCGTCGATATCGAACGACTGTGATGCCGTTGTGTTGCAACTGGCGCTTATCAAGCAGTTCGTCGTAGGTGGCGACCCATTCAGCCAAAGCATGCGCGTCGTTCATGGTCGAAGCCAAGGCCTCGTGCTGCAAAGAGATGCGGCGCGCTGGCAAAAATCGAGCACCCAAGGGCACATCGATTTGACGATGCACGGCGTGCACCGCGCCAACATATGCCCACCCTGACGCCGTCTGCCACGGGCACGTCAAGAACGTAGTGGACTTGAGCTCATTCTCACCAGATACGCTGCGATATGACCATCTAGAGGGGGCGTGTTCCAAACTGGGTCGGTCGTTGGTCCAGTCCACCGGGAGCCATTCTTCGGCCGCCGTGCGCGACACAACGTCATGCAGGAACGCAACGTCGAACGGTTTGAACCCACCCTCGTCTTGACCTGGCGTAGCCGACGCCGGAGTCACGGCGATTCGCAGCTTGGAAATGAAGTTGTCGGAGGTCTCGCTGACCACTGGCAAATCCGGATCGTCGCCCGCCTTGTTGACCAATTCAGCGTAGACGCGGCGCAACTTGGCCGGATCACTGTGCCTGACCGACACATTGCATTGGAAGTCATCTTCCGTTTGCAGGCCGGCAAGCTCGCGGACGGTAGCCAACGGAAGCTCCGCGGCGTCCGCGTTGTAGAGCAACACGCTGAGATTGGCCGCCTCATGGGGCTGAAGGCCGATATAGCGCTCCAATAGCTCGCGCGCCTGCTTGGCTGCGGCCGTTGGGTCGACATCGGTCATGGCATCCTCTTCGCCTCGGATTGGGCGCTCAAAAAGGCTATATCCATTGATAGTGCTGCTCTCCGAAACAAGCAGCGGCTCACTGCCGCGCTGCAGGACGGCGACCTCTGGATAGAACGGGTGAGCGAGCTCTTCGGAAAATTCCCGGAAGAAGATGTCGCGGTGCCCAAACAACACGCTGTCGCTGGTGAGCAAGTGGGTCGCTAGACCCGCGACACGGCGCGTCTTGACCGCCAGCGCCTTCATGCGCTCTGGATGCCATGGAGGAATGATGAGCGAAGGCTGCTCACCTGAGATGCGAGCCGTGCCGATTGAGAGCACCTCGGCCACCAGCTTGGCGCGGCACACGTCGCCTCGAGCATGGACCATCAGAGCATTGAGCAGCGCCGCGAACGACTCCGCTTGGCGCATGACAGCTTCGCCTTGGAGACCCGTTTCCACAAAGCCCTTCATCGCCAAGAGGTAGTCGGCCTCGAACACATCCCATGCAGCCCGGAGCTCGTCGCGCTGCTCCTTGGTTAGTCGGCCCTCATTCGCAAGCTCCTTGATCCGATCCTTGATCTCGGCTCGCAAACTACGCAGCTTGTTGGCCGGAGGGACCAGCGATCCGGCATCGCGCGAGAACGTGGCCTCCAGCGTGCCGGTATCGAGCAGCGAGACGCTTTGCACGCCACCCTTCTTGCTGACCAATCGGCGCGGAACCTCGGTGCAACCCACCGCCCCCTTTTCCAGCAGGCGACGCATATCAGACACCATCGCCAACCCGATTGACTCGGGGCGGTAACTCCACACGAGCTGGGTCTTGTCGAGTATCGTTTCGCGGTCACCATCGCGCTGCACAAGCGTCACGTCAAATTTGATTTGGACCGCATTTCGAGCCAGCGATGACACGGGTTTAAGCGTCACGCCGCGAAGCTCCTTCTCCTTGGCGAAAAACTTTTCGTAATCGAAGAGTGGATCAGGCAGATTGCCAGCGCCCATGCGCTCGACCCTCCATTCCACCCGCGCGCCCATCAGTTCCCGAAGGCCTCGATACATTGACGAGAAGTAAGACCCCACGTCATAGTTGAAACGCTCACGCCACTCTTTGCGGCCCTTGTTGACTGTGAACCGAAGGAATCGTTCGCCCGCCAAGTCGCCCGCACCAGCCAAAAGGTGGTGAGCTACGCCCGCGAAGCCATCGAGAAAGTCATTGCATTCGATGGCCTTGCCGAAAATCGCCTTCTCCCAGCGCGCATGGAGCTGCCGGGATTGCTCAATATGGCGCCTGTGCAGCTCAAAGAAGACCTTGTCGTCATCGTTCCATTCAGAGCGCTTTTCGCGGGCCTTGAGATCTTCAAGGTGGCGCTTCCATTTCTCGTCGAGAGCCTCCGCATCCTCGCAGTCGTGCTCGAAGAATTTCAGCGTGTGCTCGGCCAGGCCTTGCAGCTTTTCCTTCGGCTTGTCGAAGATGTGGCAAACACCATCGGTCTCCCATTCCAACTCCGCCACGTCGGTGGCAGGTTGGTTGTCACCCATGGGGGCATTGATGAAAGCATCCAGCGCGACGCGGGCGGCATCGGTGATGTCCGCTGCGTTGTCCGCCAAACGCTGCCGCATTTCGTCGGGATCCAGCGGCTGCCCGTTGGGACGCAACCGCAGAAGCAACGGAGCGCGATGGGCGAAGAGTTTTTCGAAGGCCTTCTTCCATGGCTTGTAAGACGTGCCATAGGTCCTCGCGCTGGAGAAAAACGAAGTGTCCCTTGGCAACCCGACCTTGGGCAGCGACCAGCCGATGGCGTCGCGAATTGGCAAACCACGCGTCGAAGACATAGCATCGGTAACGAGGGCGCAAAAGTCTCCGAGCTGCACCAGCGACAAGTCATTTGCGGAGATCAGCCCCTTGAGGGCCGACCGGAATACTTGCCGGTCATCTGGAACCGGCGCCATGCCGGCGACGTGGCATGTGGCATCGACCCAGGCCTCCTCGTTGGCGCGCAGCTCCTTGGCTCCCAATGCGGTGACGTGCCCCAAGGTGTCGGCCAGGTTGTGTTCATTGCCATTGGCGGTGAGGATCGCCTCCTTGGCGGTCTGAGCGTTATTGCGCACAAAGCCAGCGTTGTGCTGAATCAGGGCCTCGGACGGCAAGCCCTGCCCTTCGACCAACGCCTCTGGAATCATGAGATCGACGCGTGCGGCGAGGTCGTGATTGGCCAGGACAGCGCGGGCGACCGCAGCGACTTGCGAAGAGGACAGTTTGTCGAGGCGGAACAACGCCGCTGAATCCTGCGTCGAACCGTCGGCCTGCCGAGCGTCATTGAGGCGCTTGGCCAGGATGTCGGCGCCGACGCGCCCAATGATCCGATCGGTCAGCAAATTTCTTCTCCCTTGAATCCAAACGGGTTTTCCACGAATGAGCAGGAGTCGGAAAGTCGACGCACTAGCCCCAGCCCAACCAGCCGCGCTTCGAGATTGGCGCGGTTCTCGCTCAGCACTTCTTGGTCCACCTTCTTGTCGGCGACAAGGCGCGAACCTTCCGCGTCGCCGATGACGATTCCGTAGCGGCGCTTGGCTTCGGCCAGGAACTCGTCGAACTGCATCCGGTCATCGACGATGGACACCACCAGCATCTTGATGAGCCGATCGTTCGGCGCGTATCGCGTGCGCCGTGCGAGGCGCCGCGAACTAAGCCCAATGGCACGCGACCACGACGCGTGAATCTTTCCGACGTGCTGCTCGTGGCGCGAGATGGCCATGTCCACAAGCGTCTCAATCAGCTTGTCGCCTGACATTCGCGTGTAGTCCGCATCGTCGTCCGAGTCTGCCGACGGCCACTGGAACAGCTCACGCATGATGCTTGCCTGCTCCGCGTCTGGATAGTCGGACTTGGATGCCAACTCCCATTCGGGCAGCAGCCTAGCTTGCTCAATGGATGCACGAACTGCCTTGGCCGAAAGGCCTTGGTTAAGCTGGTAGCTGTCCCCAGAGAGCGCCCGAACCTTGGTTCGCTCCTTGGAGACGATTTCGCACACGAATTCCACTGGCTCGGCATCGCCAGCTTGCGCCTTAGCCTGCTCGAGGAAATACAGCAGGAGATTGAGGCCCGCCGATGCAATCAAGTGCTCCAACGCGTCATAGATCGGCATGTCCTTGGCGAGGATTGCCAACCAGTCCTCGCAAAGCTGGTCAAAGCGCGGATGGGTCGCATGAGGCAGATATCCCACATCGCGCGAATTCGAGGCCGACTGTGGCTCGCCCTGCAAGGCCCGCACTAGCCGGTTCATCGGTGCGGCGCGGTTGAAGAGGCGCTGCGAGAGCTGCGCCCCAAGCTCCGGCCCACGAGCCGCGCGGCTGAGCATCAAATAAAGCAGCTCGCCCGTGCGGGCGAAGAACCGGCGGTCGTTGCTCGCGCCGCCCGAGTCAATCCGCAAATCTTCGAACAACGCGTCAGGACCGAAGGGGAAAACGAACTTGGAGCTCCAGCGCTTGTTGCTTCGAGCTTCGAACGCCGAGGAGCGCAGCAGCTCAATTGCTTTGGCAAAGTCGTCGAAGCTGGAAAACGCCTTGCGCAGGTAGCCCATGTCCTCGTCGCCAAGCTTGGTCGCGTCTTGAGCAAACAAGGCGCTCCACTCGCGCCACTTCTCGTCGTCGGTGATAGAGCGCTCACGGATCGCCTCGACAAAAGGATTGTTGAAGAGCAAGCCGCGAAGGCGAATTTGATGCTGGGGCCGATAACGCACTTTGTCGCTTGGCGTGGCCACTAATGGACTATCGAGATTCGACCCCAGAACCCCCAGAAATTCCAGCACAGCCAAATGCGGCAATTGCTCGTCATAGAGACGGTGCCCCCAAATGTGCTCATCGACAGCGAAATCGACCCGGTCAATGTCAATGCGCTGCCTCATTCAGAAATCCTCACGGTGATAGGCCGAGAGAACCCGTGGCCGCCTTGTTCAATATCGATGAAATTCAGAGTCAGCGAGCCAATGTCGGCGCCAGCCTCCTCGTCGTCGTCCTGCTGGCTACGGCCCCGAATGAGCTCGGCCTTGCGCAGCAGCTTGGCCTTGAACGCCAGCATGTCTTCCAAACACTCGTTGGAGAAGCTGCCAGGAAGAGCGCCTTCGGCAACGCGAGAGAGGAACTCGAAGCGCACTGGAGTGAGGTCAAAGGCCACAGAATTTCCGGCGCCTTGGGCCAAAGACACGTCCAGAGAGGGACGACTCGTCTTGGCCTCGAGCTTGACGGCCATGCCGACGCCATTGAGGCGGCGCGACGGCGCCTCGGTATCGCAAAGCACGCTGACGCGCGACTGAGTGAAGCCGCCAGAACTGGCGACGAAGATGCGGTCCACGTTGTCGATCAGCAGGCCCGTCATCACGCGATTGAGCCCACGCACCAATCTGCCGCGCACGGCCTCGGCGACTGCCCTCTTGTCGAGCAGGGCTGCGCGCATCTCCAAATATTCGCCCGCGAAGCGAAATACCGTCATGGACCAGAAGGGATACCCCTCCTCGCCAGGCGGCAGCGTGAAGAACAACCTGCGCCGCTGCTCTTGCAACAGGTCCATGAAGCTAGCGGCTCCGCCGTCAATGCGGGCGGCCTCCTCCCCTTCAAGATACTTGTCCTGCGCGCTCAACAGCCTCGGAGTGGCTCCATAGATCGGGTCGCTGCCAATCAAGCGAGCGAATGCTGGCGCCAGCTTCACGTCGTCCTTGCCATAGACCAACAGGCCATCGGCGCCATTGGTGGTCTCGTCGCCTACGCCGAACGCCGCCATCGCCTTGAAGACGGGGCGGTCAGCCAGCCGTCGCTTGGGCAAGTTGGCGCCAAACGCATTGCCGTAGACGCTCGCGCGGTCCACTACCCCCTGCTCCTGAATCCACGCGACCTCCGCGCAGGACATCAGCCCGTCCTTGGCATCCCGGTGCCCCAAGATCATGTTGGCGCACAACGCGAGCAAATCTCGGACAGGCAGGTGTTGGCCGTTGAGCCGGGCGATTTCCACGAGGTCCCCAAGGCGACGACCTAGTTGCGCACTGTCGCCAGTTCCAAGAAGGCGTTGCCGGTTTTCAAAGATGGGACAGACCTTGCCGTCCGATTTCAATGAGCATCTTGCGCAGTTCTCCCATTCGGCGTGTTTGGCGACCCCCGCCACCACTTCCTCCAAGGCCATCCGGCCCACGCTCCGGCTTAGGTCGAAGACGGCGAGCCTCTCGGGTTCCTGGCCCGCCTGCAAGAAGAACTCCTGCAAAGGCTTGCGCAGGGGGTGGTTACGTCCTTGCCGGCGTCCTAGGTCACGAAGACGGTCGAGAACTTGACCGTGATTGGCGGCCAAGATAACGATTTCTGTGTCGCCCCCACCGAGCACCGACTTTTCAAGCCGGGCCAAGGGTGCATCACTTTCTTCGCCGTTGAACTCGCTTAGGTCCTTAATGAAGACGGCCAAGCGGCCATCGGCCAAGCGATGCTCTTTAATATTGCCCTTAGCAGCCCACATGCGAGGGTCTCCGCCCATGGATGTCCATAAAGCCCGGCAGTGGTAAGTCTTGCCGTCGCCGGCCGTGCCTGCAATCAGCATTGAACCTGGCTTGCCAGAAGCAACATGGGCTTTCATCGGCTCCAACATCGGTGTGCTCAACGCGATGGGCTGAACCTTGGCCCTACCCACAGCACCAGCCACGTATTCGTCGAACATCGTCAGATTGTTCGGCGTAGGCCCGTATGTGCGCAAAAAACGCACCCAAGAGCTTGATGGCGGCGCCCCAGGCTCATTGGTACTTATATTTTGTTCTGTCAATTGCTGATCCCCCTTAACACGGATAGTTTGCTATCTCGTCTTGTGCTGAATGGTAGCGCCTCACATTGAGGCGCAATTGAAAAGCAGAGGCGTCCTTCAATGCTTTTGAGTTTGCCGACTGAGGATTCTTGTCTCTCAGCGGCGCATTTCGTCATTGAATCCCGAATAGAACGATAAGTTAGCGACTGCTAACTACAGAGTTGGCTGAAAAAAGTACAGCGTTAGCTGAAACTCGACAGCACCGACACCATCTTCGGATGGCGTTTTCATTGGTGGCCTTGAAACCACCCCAAAAGCCCTTATCATTAGCACTCGTTGGGGTTGAGTGCTAACAGCACCCATCCCACAAGTTCATGTGTGCTTACCCCCGGGTGGGCACCTGTTCCCTTTCTGTTTCAAAACCTAGGAGATTCCTCATGAAACTGCGTCCTTTGGCAGACCGCGTGATCGTCAAACGCGTCGAAAGCGAAACCAAGACTGCCTCCGGCATCTACATCCCCGACAACGCTGCAGAGAAGCCTGACCAAGGCGAAGTGCTGGCTGTAGGCCCCGGCAAGACCAACGACAAGGGCGAAACCAAGGCTTTGACCGTCAAGGTCGGCGACCGCGTGCTGTTCGGCAAGTACTCCGGCCAGACCGTCAAGGTTGACGGTGACGAGCTGTTGGTCATGAAGGAAGACGACCTGTTCGCAGTCGTTGAATCCAAGTAATCACTATCAAATCAATAGCTGGTCGCGCAATATCCACGCGGGCTGGCGGTTCATTTAACCTTTATTAGGAGCCTATCATGGCAGCAAAAGACGTAATTTTCGGCGGCGAAGCCCGCGCACGCATGGTTGAAGGCGTGAACATTTTGGCCAACGCGGTCAAAGTGACCCTGGGCCCCAAGGGCCGTAACGTGGTTCTGGAGCGTTCTTTCGGCGCCCCTACCGTGACCAAGGACGGTGTGTCCGTGGCCAAGGAAATCGAACTCAAAGACAAGCTGCAAAACATGGGCGCGCAGATGGTCAAGGAAGTGGCTTCCAAGACGTCTGACAACGCAGGCGACGGCACAACAACCGCTACCGTCCTGGCCCAAGCCATCGTGCGCGAAGGCATGAAGTACGTGGCCGCCGGCATGAACCCCATGGACCTGAAGCGCGGTATCGACAAGGCCGTGTCGGCCCTGATCGACGAGCTGAAGAAGGCGTCCAAGGCCACCACCACGTCCAAAGAGATCGCCCAAGTGGGTTCCATCTCCGCCAACTCTGACTCCAGCATTGGCGAAATCATCGCCAACGCGATGGACAAAGTGGGCAAAGAAGGCGTGATCACCGTGGAAGACGGCAAGTCCCTGCAAAACGAACTGGATGTCGTTGAAGGCATGCAATTCGACCGCGGCTACCTGTCTCCCTACTTCATCAACAACCCCGAAAAGCAAGCTGCCTTGCTGGACAACCCGTTTGTTCTGTTGTTCGACAAGAAGATCAGCAACATCCGTGACCTGCTGCCTACCCTGGAACAAGTCGCCAAGGCTGGCCGTCCCCTGCTGATCATTGCTGAAGATGTCGAAGGCGAAGCCCTGGCAACTTTGGTGGTGAACACCATCCGCGGCATCCTGAAGGTGGTGGCGGTGAAGGCTCCTGGCTTCGGCGACCGCCGCAAGGCCATGCTGGAAGACATCGCCATCCTGACCGGTGGCAAGGTCATCGCTGAAGAAGTGGGCCTGACCCTGGAAAAAGTGACTTTGGCTGACCTGGGTTCCGCCAAGCGCGTGGAAGTGGGCAAGGAAAACACCATCATCATCGACGGCGCCGGCGCTGCTGCTGACATCGAAGCCCGCGTGAAGCAAGTGCGCGTGCAAATCGAAGAAGCGACTTCCGACTACGACCGTGAAAAACTGCAAGAGCGCGTGGCCAAGTTGGCTGGCGGTGTTGCCGTGATCAAGGTGGGCGCTGCCACCGAAGTCGAAATGAAGGAAAAGAAAGCCCGTGTGGAAGATGCTCTGCACGCTACCCGCGCTGCCGTGGAAGAAGGCATTGTGGCTGGTGGTGGTGTGGCTCTGCTGCGCGCCAAGCAAGCTGCTGGCGCCATCAAGGGCGACAACGCTGACCAGGAAGCCGGTATCAAGCTGGTGTTGAAGGCTATCGAAGCGCCCCTGCGCGAGATCGTGTTCAACGGCGGCGGCGAAGCTTCCGTGGTGGTGGCTGCTGTGTTGGCCGGCAAGGGCAACTACGGCTACAACGCTGCGAACGAAACCTACGGCGACATGATCGAAATGGGTATCCTGGACCCCACCAAGGTGACACGTACTGCGCTGCAGAACGCGGCATCCGTGGCATCCCTGATGCTCACCACCGAGTGCATGGTTGCTGAAGCCCCCAAGGAAGACGCTGCTGGCGGCGGTATGCCTGATATGGGTGGTATGGGCGGCATGGGCGGCATGGGCATGTAATTGCCCCTTGCCTGAGGGTGCAAGCCCTCTTGCAGCCAATAAAAAGCCCCGCAAGGTTTTGCCTTGCAGGGCTTTTTTACGTTTGCTTCACTATGTTTTTAATAGCTGCTGGCGCAATGGATACGGGGGCTAGAGGCCAATTTCTCTTAAACCTACGGCCTGCAGCTCTTGCGTGACCTGGGTGGCATTCTTGAAGTGGATGCCGTGCCAGCCCTGCGCCTGGGCAGCCTCGATGTTGCCCAGCAGATCGTCGATGAACACGGTCTTGGCGGGGTCCAGCGCGTAGCGGCTTTGCAGCAGCTGGTAGATGGCGGGCTCGGGTTTGATGAGCAGCACATCGCCCGAAAAAATACCCCCGTCGAAGTTCAACAGAAACGGATGCAGGTGCTCCAGCGTACGCGCGTAGGGCACGGGCATGTTGGACAGGAAGTAGAGGTGCAGCGGCTCGGCACCGCTGGCCTGCTGCTGGGTGCGCAGCGCGTCCAGCCGGTTCAGCAGCGCGATCGACTCGGGCAGGGGCACCAAGCGTTCGCCAATGCTCTCGACCAGCTTCGTCAGCGCCGCCCGGTCCAGCCCCAGGCGGGCCACGGTGCGGTCAATCACCTCGGGCATGGAGACCGCACCGCGATCAAACCCCTGCCAGTCGGGGTGACCAAACACCTCGTGCGCCAGATGACCGGCCAATGCCGACGTGGACGCGCGGTCCGGGAAACATTCGGCCACCAGATCCACCGGGCGCCAGGTGAACAGCACCGCGCCAAAGTCAAACACCACGTTCATGCGTCAGGTCTTTCGATTTTCAGATTCTTCAGGGCACGCCGCAATGGGGCGGCCAGCTTGGCGGGTTGGGTTTGGGTGATGCGCACCTGTGGCGTGCCGTGCCAGTCCGCACTGCGCTGGATGGCCTGGGCCACGTCGGCGATGTGTTCGTCACTCCACACCAACCCGGGCTGGACATGGAGGCCGCGCACCTCGAACACCCCCTCGGCCCGGTGCGCCTTGGCGTCCAACCGGCCGATCAGTTCACCCCGGCACAGGATGGGCAGCACAAAGTAGCCGTACACGCGCTTCTCTTCGGGCGTGTAGCACTCCAGCCGGTAGTCAAAGTCAAACAGCGTGGAGCCGCGTTCACGGTCCCACACCACGGGGTCGAACGGCGAGAGCAGCGCGGTATGCGTGGCCTGCAGCTTGCCGGCGCGGGCTTTTTTCAGCAGCGCAGTATGGCTGGCGTGTACATAGCCGGGTGCATCCCAGCCCTCTACCGCCACGCGCTGCACGCTGCCGGCGTCCACCAGCGCATCCAGGTCCACATCCTTGAGGCGCGGCTTGGTGCGGAAATAGTCGTTCACCCAACGCGCCTGGGTGATGCCCAGCGCCGTGATGGCTTTCTCCATCAACTGGGCATGCAGCGTGGCCTCGCTGGTCGGGGCCACGGGCTGCAGCAGCTGCGGCGCCACGCGCTCGCTCAGGTCATAGACGCGGTGGAAATTCTCGCGCCGCGCAATCATCAGCTCGCCCAGCGCGAACAGGGCTTCCAGCCAGCGCTTCTCGTCCTTCCAGCCCCACCAAGGGCCGCCCTTGCCTTCGGGCCGCTCAAAGTCGGATGACTTCACGGGTCCATTGGCACGGATGTGCTCCAGCAGCTTGTCCAAGTGCGGGCGCTGCGCTGCATGGCTTTGTGCGGCTTTGGCCAGGCCCCAATGACGGCGCGTGTGGCGGTTGTAGCTGCGGTGGATGTGCAGATCGTCCACATGCGCAAAGCAGGCCTCATGCGCCCAGGTTTCAAATACCTTGGCGGCCGCCAGCGTGTCCTCCAGCCATTCACGCGGGTAATCGCCCAAGCGGGAATGCAAAACGAGGTAAGGACTGCGCGACACCACATGGATGGTGTCGATCTGCAGCAGCGCCATGCGCTGGATGCAAGACGCCACATCGGCCCGCTTGGCCGCCCGCGCGGGCGGCTGCAGCAAACCCTGCGCTGCGAGGTGCAGCGCGCGGGCTTGGTGCAGGCTCAGAGTGGACAAACTCAGGCGCGCAAACGGGCCAGCAGGCCCGCAGTGGAGCCGTCCAGCCCGGTGGTGTCGCCACTGGCCAGGCGCGGCTCAATTTCCTTGGCCAGCACCTTGCCCAGCTCCACACCCCACTGGTCAAAGCTGTTGATGCCCCACAGGCTGCCGCTGACAAACACGCGGTGCTCCTGCAGCGCAATCAGCGCGCCCAATGCAGCGGGAGTCAGGTCGTCCAGCAACAGGAATGTGCTGGGGCGGTTGCCAGTGAAATGCTTGTGGCCGCCCGCATCGCTCTTGCCCTGCAACAGAGCCTGGGCTTGTGCCAGCACATTGGCCAGCAGCAGCGGCTGGTGGCCCTTGAGGTCGTGGCGCGCCTTCTTCACGGCGATGAACTCCATGGGCACCACATCGGTCCCTTGGTGCAGCATCTGGAAGTAGGCGTGCTGGCCATTGGTACCGGGCTCGCCCCACAGCACGGGCGAGGTACCAAACGGCAGCGCTTCGCCAGAGGCGTCCACACGCTTGCCATTGCTCTCCATCTCCAACTGCTGCAGATAGGCCGGCACGCGGCGCAGCGCGCTGTGGTACGGCGCAATGCTGCGGCTGGTGAAGCCGTGGAAGTTGCGGTACCAGACGTCCAGCAGGCCCAGGCGCACGGGGAGGTTGCTCTCCAGCGGCGCGGTGCGGAAATGCTCGTCCATGGCATGCGCACCCGCCAGGAATTCGCGGAAGCCCGCAGCACCAATGGCGATGGCCAGCGGCAGGCCAATGGCCGACCACATGGAGTAACGACCGCCCACCCAGTCCCAGAAGCCAAAGGTGGTGGTGATGCCAAAGGCGTTGGCCGCCGGCACATTGGTGGTCAGCGCGGCAAAGTGGCGCGCAATGTCGGTGCCACCCTGCGCCTCGAACCAGGCCTTGGCCGAAGCGGCGTTGGTCATGGTTTCGATGGTGGTGAAGGTCTTGCTGGCGATCAAAAAGACCGTGCTCTCCACCTTGAGGTGCGGCAGCTTGGCGGCCAACTCGTGGCCGTCCACATTGCTCACAAAGTGCAGGCGTTTGCCGGTGGTGGCAAAGGCATCCAGCGCCAGCACGGCCATTTGCGGGCCCAGGTCGGAGCCGCCAATGCCAATGTTCACCACGTCGGTGATGGCCTTGTCGGCACGCACCTTCTCGGCGTAGGCCAGCATGGCGTCCAGCGTGGCATGCACCTTGGCCTGCTCACCCGCTACAAATTCCGTAGCTGCTCCCGCATAGTTGACGGGGGCTCCAGGCGGATTACGCAACAAAACGTGCCACACCTCGCGCTGTTCGGTGTTGTTGATCTTCTGGCCCGCGAACATGGCGTCGCGGTGTTCCAGCACGCCGCTTTGGCGTGCCAGGTCCATCAACAAGGCTTCGGTCGCGGCGTCAATGCGATTCTTCGACAAGTCGGCAAACACATAGGGCGCCTCCTGGCTGAAGCGGCCAAAGCGCTGGGCGTCGGCCTTGAAGGCCTCGCGCACATCAAGCGCCTTGCCGGTGGCGTCATAGGCGGCTTGCAGAGCGCCCCACGCGGGCGTGCGGTCACAACGGATACGTGCCATGGTGCGCCCCCCTTACGCTGCCAGCAGCAGTTGTTCCAGCTTCACAGCGTCCACGCAGAAGGCGCGGATACCTTCGGCCAACTTCTCGGTCGCCATGGCGTCGTTATTCAGCGCCAAGCGGAAGCTGGCTTCGTCATAGCTCACATGTTCCAGCGCCAGGTCCTTGGCCGTGTCGGCGTTCAGTGCCTGGGTCAGCGGTGCGTCGGTGGCTGCCAGAATCGCCAGCAGGTCGGGGCTGATGGTCAGCAGGTCGCAACCCGCCAAGGCGGTGATCTGGCCCACATTGCGGAAGCTCGCACCCATGACTTCGGTTTTGATACCGAACTTCTTGTAGTAGTTGTAGATCTGCGCCACGGACTTCACGCCGGGGTCATTGGCCAGCGCGTTGTCAGCTTCCACCCAGGCGGCGCCGGCAGACTTTTTGTACCAGTCGTAAATACGACCGACAAACGGGGAAATCAGTTGCACCTTGGCCTGGCCGCAGGCAACCGCCTGACAGAACGCGAACAACAACGTCAGGTTGGTGCGAATGCCCTTGCGCTCCAGTTGCTCGGCGGCCTTGATGCCTTCCCAGGTGGAGGCGACCTTGATCAGCACGCGGTCCGAATGGATGCCTTGCGCCTGGTACAACTCGATCAGACGCTCGCCGCGCGCCACGGTGGCGTTGGTGTCAAAGCTCAGACGGGCGTCCACTTCGGTGGACACGCGACCGGGAATGATGGAGAGGATTTCGCAGCCAAAACGCACCAGCAGGCGGTCCACGATCTCATCCATGGGACGGCCACGGAACTGGTTCACCGTGTCTTTCACCAAGGGGGCGTAGTCGGCCTTTTGCACGGCCTTCAGGATCAGCGAGGGGTTGGTGGTCGCGTCTTGGGGCTTGAAGGCGTCCAGTTGCTTGAAGTCGCCGGTGTCAGCCACCACGGTGGTGAATTGTTTGAGTGCGTCGAGTTGGTTCATGGAGGGCGCGGGCCAAAGGCCAAGTTGAAGACGTAAGGGTAAACCAGCAACGTGTTGTGGTTTGTCCCCTTGAATTATCAATGAAACAAAGTTACATTACAACGTCATCTTTCATGTAACTCTTAAACGTACCACCTGTCTTATGAGCTTTGATCTAGTCATGTTTGGCGGCACCGGCGATTTGGCCTGGCGCAAGTTGATGCCCGCACTGTTCCAGGCGTTTCGCCACGGCTCCCTGCCAGAAGGTGGACGCATCATCGGCGTGGGCCGTGACAACCTCAGCCACGAGCAATACCGCGCACTGATCCAGTCCCGCTTTGAAAAAGTGGAGCTGGCCAAGCGCCCCAGCGCCGAAGAGTTCGCCCGCTTTGCCGCCATCCTCGAATTCCAGCGCATGGACCTGTCCAAGCCCGACGACTATGCAGCACTGGCCGAGACGCTAAACACGCGCAACGCCGACAGCGTGGTGATCTACGTGGCCACTGCGCCCAGCCTGTTTACCAATGTGTGCGAACAGTTGGCTGCTGCCGGCCTGAACACCCCCAAGACCCGCGTGGTGCTGGAAAAACCGCTGGGCCATGACCTGGCATCGAACCGCGCAATCAACCAGACCGTGCGCCAGTTCTTTGAAGAAAAGCAGATCTTCCGCATCGACCACTACCTGGGCAAGCCCTCGGTACAAAACCTGTTTGCCATGCGCTTTGGCAATGCCCTGTTTGAACCCCTGTGGCGCCGTGAGCACATCGCCAACATCCAGATCACCATCGCCGAAGACCTGGGCGTGGAGAGCCGTGGTGCGTTTTACGAGACAACGGGCGCCCTGCGCGACATGGTGCAAAACCACGCGCTGCAACTGCTGTGCGCGATTGCCATGGAACCCCCGATCAACTCGCATGCCGATGCCATCCGCGACGAGAAGCTCAAGGTGCTGCGCTCGCTCAAACCCTGGACCGCAGAGACACTCAAGCAGGACGTGGTGCGCGGCCAGTATTCTGCAGGCACCAGCGGCGGCAACAAGGTGCCAGGCTACCGCGAAGAAACCGGTGTTGACCCCAAGAGCAACACCGAAACCTTTGTCGCCCTGCGCACCGAGATCGCCAACTGGCGCTGGGCCGGTGTGCCTTTTTATATCCGCACCGGCAAGCGCCTGGCGGGCCGCGATGCGCGCATCGTCATCAACTTCCGCCCCACGCCCCACGCCATCTATGACTCCAATGAAGGCGCGGCAAACCGCCTGATCATCAACCTGCAGCCCAAGGATGGCTTGGAGCTGCACTTGCTGGCCCAGGGCCAGGAAAACCGGCAGTCCCGCGCTGCGGCATCGCAAACGCTAGCGCCCGTGCAACTGGACCTGGACTTTGACAAACGCTTCGGTTCCGAGCGCGTGGGGGCTTACGAGCGCTTGCTGCTGGACGTGATTGACGGTCGCCTGAACCTGTTTGTGCGCAGCGACGAGCAGGAAGAGGCCTGGCGTTGGGTCGAGCCCATGCTGGAACACTGGGCGGCAGACACACAGGGCCCACGCCTGTACGCCGCTGGTACCTGGGGGCCGAGCGCCTCCAGCGCCATGATTGCACGCGACGGCTTCTGCTGGAGCGAAGAAAGCTAAAACCTATGTTGGACCGAATCAAAGCCTCGCTGCCATCCCTTGCACCCGCCGAACAGCGGGTGGGCAAACTCTGCCTGGCAGACCCTCGCGCGTTTGCCAAGCTGCCCGTCAGCGAATTGGCCGACCGCGCGCATGTGAGCAAACCCACGGTGGTGCGGTTTTGCCGCAGCGTGGGCTATGACGGTCTCTCAGATTTCAAGCTGAAACTCGCGGGTACGGTGAACGAAGGCGTCCCCTTTATCCACCGCAGCGTGGACGCCGACGACAAAACCGGCGATGTGATGGTCAAGGTCATCGACAACACCGTGGCCGCCTTCCTCAAGTACCGCAACGACGCCTCCACCCTGGCCATTGAAAAGGCCGTATTAGCGCTGGTAGACGCCTACAGCGCAGGCCGGCAAATCCAGTTCTTCGGTGTGGGCAATTCCGGCATCGTGGCGCAAGACGCGCAACATAAGTTCTTCCGCCTGGGCATCAACACCACCGCCTACAGCGATGGACACATGCAGGTCATGAGTGCCTCCATCCTGGGACCGGGCGACTGTGTGGTCGTCATCAGCAATTCCGGCCGCACCCGTGACCTGATGGATGCCTGCGACATCGCCCGCAAAAACGGCGCCACCACCATCGTCATCACCGCCAGCGGCTCTCCCCTGGCCAGTGCTGGGCATATTCACCTCAGTGCAGACCATCCCGAAGGCTTCGACCGCTACAGCCCCATGGTCTCCCGCCTACTGCACCTGATGATCATCGACATCCTCGCCACCTGCGTGGCCCTGCGCATCGGTAGTAATAAGCTGCAACCCCTGCTGCGTGAGATGAAACACAACTTGCGGAACAAGCGGTATGCCTAAGCGAACTTAGGCCTTGCGCCTCTGACTACGGCATCACTGGGCAACCATCCAAACAAAAAGCCCGCTGTATTACTACAGCAGGCTTTTATAGTTAAACCATATACTGGCCTACGCCAGCGCCATGATTAGAAGGAGTGGGAAACCAGCAGGTTGGTTTCGCTGCTTCGGTCTCTTCCAATAGCCGACAGCCAATTGGCATAGTTTGCAATCAAACTGGTGCGCTTGCTCAGAGCGTAAGTTGCAGACAATCCATAGCCGTTACGAGTCTGGTCCAGCGCGCCGGCAGATGCCGATATGCCAGTCTGCGCGACAGAACCACTAAATGTTTCAGTAGCGAAGTTTGCACCCAAGGTAAAGGCGCCGATAGGCACCGAAACAGCTACCAAAGCATCCGTCAATGTTGCACCGCCAGTCGTGGTCAAAACAGACAGACCACCACCCAATTTGGCAGCACCAAAATCATACGAAGCCGCAGTACGAATCACATCTTTGTACGACGTGTTCACATTGTCGGTGCGACCGTCATATACCACATAGTTCAAGTTTGCAATCAAAGCACCACCCACGTAAGTAGCAGCCCAGCTATTGGCGCGTTGTCCGGTCGTTCCAGCAGCTCCAGCACCGCCAACACCCAAACCACTACCTACGCCTACGGTTGTAGAAGAGCTGACCGAAGCCTGTTCAGTATGCAGGAAACCCAAATAAACAGAACCGAGTTTGGTGTCAAAACCTAAGCCCTCTTTCAAAGTGCGGGATGGGAAAACTTTGTTATCCATACCCACGCCGCCAACGCCAGAAATACCGCCGGACAGGTAGTCAACAGGCTTGTAGCTTTGCAGGGTCAAACGACCGACACCCGTAGTCAACTTCAAGGATGTATCACCACCATTGACGCCAGCGCGGTTAACACCATCGAAACTCATTTCCGCAACCACGCTCATGCCACCACCCAAATCCTCTTTGGCATTGAATGTAATCAACGATGTATCAATACCCAAGCCGGAAGAATCGCCAACTGCGTTGCCACCCGAGCCACCGGCGATGGCTTGGGTAACGTTTTGCACTGCTTGTTGCCCAGCAGCACCGGCATTAGGGGCCTGGTAGCTAGACTTGTAGCCCGTGATTAAGCTGCCAGTAATCGTAGCTTGCGCGAACGACGCGCCCGTTGCAGCCAAAGCAGCCAGGGCGATGAGTGTTTTTTTCATTTGGTATGTCTCTTCAATTTGAGTTAGGTAGTTGGTCAATAGCCTTTTGACCAACGGATACTTCTTAATTCAGAAGCAATGTCTATTGAAACAAAAATTCACGTCCTCGTCATGTAACTAAAGGGACAAAAATTAGACACGATCATCAAAAAGCATGTTTTGTTGTATTAGCACCAAAAGACAAAATTTCACCGCATTATGAAATTTCATACATGACAAAAAAAACCCGCTGTATTTCTACAGCGGGTTTTTTGTCTTGAAATTTCAAACTGGCTAAGCCAGCCAAAAATTAGAAGGAGTGCGACAGCAACAGGTTGGTTTCTGTGGACTTGGCGTTGTCACCAACGTTTTGAGTCCAGTTGCGGTAGTTAGCCACAACGCTAGTACGCTTGCTCAGAGCGTAGGCAGCGCCCAAACCGTAACCGGTCTTGGTGCCGTCAGTAGCTGCGTTGTTGTCGTTAAATGCACGGCTAGCAAATGTAGCGTTCAGTGTGAAAGCGCCCAAAGGCAATGCTGCACCGATCAGAGCGTCATTGCGAGTGCCCTTAACCAGCTTGCGAGCTTCTACACCAGCACCCAGTTTGAACACGCCGAAGTCGTATGCAGCGGATGCATACACTTTGCTGTCGCTGTTGGATGGATCCAGAGCTTCAGTACCCTTTTGGTCGTACGTGGTGTAACCCAGGTTGGCGGCCAAGGGGCCAGCAGCGTAAGCACCGGAGATACCAGAACTACGCTGAGAATCACGACCAGTAGGAGCACCAGCAGCGCCAACACCCAGGCCTTGGCCAGTGGTAACGGTGTTCACGCTGTTTTCAGCGTGGGACAGACCAATGGTGAAACCGCTGAAGGAAGGCGATGTGTAGGAAATGCTGTCAGAGTAAGTCTTGCCGCTGAAAATTTTGCCGTCAAAACCAACACCACCCACGTTGGCGATACCGCCAGACAGGTAGTCAGCACCCTTGACCGACTTCAGAGCCAAAGCGCCCCAAGAAGCGTTAGCCAGAGTCAAGGAAGTGTCGCCACCAGCAACGCCAGCACGGGCAACAGTGTCGAAGCTCAACACGGCAGTAGCCTTCAAGCCGCCACCCAAGTCTTCGTTAGCAGTGAAGAACAATTCTGCGGTATCCAGGCCCAGGCCGGAAGAGTCGCTAGAAGTGCTCACGCCAGCGGCTGTAGTCACAGCGGTAGACGCACGGTAGCCAGAAGTCACGTTACCAGAGATAGTGGCTTGAGCGAAAGAAGCGCCGGAAGCAGCCAAAACGGCCAAAGCGATCAAAGTCTTTTTCATGTAGAAATACTCCAAGGTTAAACATAGAGCTCCGGACCGATTGTTCGGAACTCCGGGCCAACCTCCTATTCAGGAAGTTGGATGTATTGCACCAGACGAGGGAGCGTTTGGCAAAGGAAAAGCCTGAAATATTAGGGTTCCTCCCGGTTACCGTTGTTGGGTTGCAACAATTTGTTTGACTGTCATCAACCTCACCTAAACGTCAGCCCCGGTAGACTCTCTCCCCATACTGGAAACATCTCCCATGGACGCATTCTTTACTGCTGCAGACACCGCGCTGCGCACACTGTTCGCTCAGCCACACGCTGCCAAGGCTTGCCCTACCGTGGCAGAGCATGTCACAGAGCTTTCGGTCGCAGAAAAGCAAAAGGCTGCAGGCCTGATGCGGGTGAACCATGTAGGGGAGGTCTGCGCACAAGCCCTCTACACAGCACAGGCTCTGGCCACGCCCAACCCCGGGCTGCGCGCGCACTTCACGCAGGCGTCGTTGGAAGAAACCGACCATCTGGCCTGGACGGCGCAGCGGCTGGAAGAGCTGGGGGCACGACCCTCGTTGTTGAACCCGCTGTGGTACGCCGGAGCTTTTGGTTTGGGGCTGCTGGCCGGGCGCATGGGCGATGCCGTTAGCCTGGGATTTGTGGTGGAAACCGAAAAGCAAGTGGGCGACCACCTGCAGAGTCACCTGACACTATTGCCGGAGGGTGACCACGCTTCACGCGCCATCGTGGCGCAAATGCATGACGATGAGCTGCGCCACGCGGACGAGGCCAAAGCGGCAGGCGGCGTGGACTTGCCCCAACCCGTCAAGGCGCTCATGCGCGCCGCCGCCCAGGTGATGACCACCGTGGCGGAGCGAATCTAGAGACTCTTCAAACCTCGACCAGGTCGAACCCGGTCGTGATCTCTGCCGTTTTGCCCAGCATGATGCTGGCAGAGCAGTACTTTTCGTGGCTCATGGCGATGGCGCGCTCCACGGCGCTGGCGGGAATGCCCTTGCCGGTCACGGTGAACTGCATGTGGATCTTGGTGAACACCTTGGGATCGACCTCGGCGCGCTCGGTGGTGAGCTTGACGGTGCAGCCACGGATGTCATGGCGGCCGCGCTTGAGGATCAGCACCACGTCATAGGCGGTGCAGCCGCCGGTGCCGGCCAACACGGTTTCCATGGGGCGTGGCGCCAGGTTCTGGCCACCGTTCTCGGGTTTGGCGGCATCCGGCGCACCGTCCATCGTCAAAATGTGGCCGCTGCCGGTCTCGGCGACAAAGCCCATGCCAGATCGGGTGTTCAAGCCGCCAGTCCAGCTCACTGTGCATTCCATGGTGTTCATCCTTCAATAAATTGCCCCGCGCGGGGCCAAAAACAGTCCGCTACAATGCAATCTAACAGCCCCGCGCGGAGCTGTCCAATTGCGTTTTCGCCTATTCATATCGGAGTGTAGCCCCGTGAGTTCCCCCCAGCAGACCCCAGCCCCCCACCTCACCCCGGCGGATTACCTCAAGAAAATCCTTACTGCACGCGTCTACGACGTGGCCAACGAAACCGCGCTGGAGCCCGCTCGCGCCCTGAGCCGCCGCCTGCACAACACCGTGCTCTTCAAGCGCGAAGACCAGCAACCCGTGCGCAGCTTCAAGCTGCGTGGCGCCTACAACAAGATGGCGCAGATGCCGCCCGAGCAGATCGCCAAGGGCGTGATCTGCGCCTCTGCCGGCAACCATGCGCAGGGCGTGGCCCTGTCGGCCAGCCGCATGGGTGTGCGTTCGGTCATCGTGATGCCCACCACCACGCCCCAGCTCAAGGTGGATGCGGTTCGCGGCTTTGGTGGCGAGGTGGTGCTGTTTGGCGAGAGCTATTCCGACGCCTATGGCCACGCCGTGACGCTGCAGAAAAAAGAGGGGCTGACCTTTGTACACCCCTTTGACGATCCGGACGTGATCGCCGGCCAGGGCACGGTGGCCATGGAAATCATGCGCCAAGTACAGACGCTGGGCGCCGACAAGGCGGCCAAGTCGGGCCACAAAACCGGCAGCAAGACCGGCCCCGGTCTGGACGCCGTGTTTGTCGCAATTGGCGGCGGCGGACTGATCTCGGGCGTGGCCAACTACATCAAGGCCGTGGCGCCCGGTGTCAAGGTCATCGGCGTGCAGATGAACGACTCCGACGCCATGATCCAGTCGGTGGCCGCCAAGCAGCGCGTCACCCTGCCCGACGTAGGCCTGTTCTCCGACGGCACCGCGGTGAAGCTGGTGGGTGAGGAAACCTTCCGCATCGCCAGCAACCTGGTGGACGACTATGTGACCGTGGACACCGACGCCGTGTGCGCGGCCATCAAGGACATTTTTGTGGACACGCGCTCCATCGTGGAGCCCGCGGGCGCTTTGGCCGTGGCGGCCATCAAGCAGTACGTAGCCACCCACAAGACCAAGGGCGAGACCTATGCCGCCATTCTGTGTGGCGCCAACATGAACTTCGACCGCCTGCGCTTTGTGGCCGAGCGCGCCGAGGTGGGCGAGGAACGCGAGGCGCTGTTTGCAGTGACGATTCCTGAAGAGCGCGGCAGCTTCAAGCGCTTTTGCGAGCTGATTGGCGAGCTGCCCGGCGGCACGCGCAATGTGACCGAGTTCAACTACCGCATCAGCGACGCCGCACAAGCCCATGTGTTTGTCGGCCTGACCACGCAGAACAAGGGCGAGTCCGGCAAGATCGCCAAGAGTTTTACCAAGCACGGTTTTCAGACGCTGGACCTCACGCACGACGAGCTGGCCAAGGAACACATCCGCCACATGGTGGGCGGCATCTCCAGCTTGGCACAAGATGAACGGTTGCTGCGCTTTGTGTTCCCGGAGCGCCCGGGTGCGCTGATGAAGTTCCTGAGCCTGATGCGCCCGGGCTGGAACATCAGCCTGTTCCACTACCGCAACCAGGGCGCCGACTACGGCCGCATTTTGGTGGGCCTGCAAGTGCCTGCGGCGGACAACGTAGCGTTTGCGCAATTTCTGGAAACGCTGAACTACCCCTATGTGGAAGAAACCGCAAATCCGGTGTACCGCATGTTCCTGCAGCGATGAGAGTTGCTACCAAAAGAGTAGCTGCTCACGCATAGTCTGCGCGGGCTAGGGAGCCATTTTTCCTTTGATCTCCATGGAAGGACCCTTGGCATCCGCGTCTGCAGACTTGCCCGAAGCCGACTGGGCTGAGACCACCGGCAACGTGGCCGCAGGCAGCAGCGCTGGCAGCTCCAACACCATCTCCGCCCCATTGCGCGCCAGCGTGGCACGGCGCCCCTGCACCGACTGCAGCGTCCAGCCATCCACCACATTCCCACCCACGGTATAGGGCTTGGCGGGCTTGCCGTCTACCGACACCAAGGCAGCGCCATTGGCATGGGGCTGGCCCACCACCCCCATCAGCGCAAACCGTGCCGACTCCAGCACAGGCGCAGCCTGCGCACCGGCGGAGGCATCGACTGCTGCCGCAGCACCGCCAAGTGCGCGCGTCACGGCCACAGCATCGGGTGGCACCACAGGGGCAGCCACAGCCGCAATGCTGCTGGCCTGCACCGGCGCGGCCACACGCAGCCCCCAGACGGCCGCACTGGCGGCCGCCAGCGCCGCCAGAACGAATGCCGCCAAACGCGGCCACCACAGAGAAGGGGCAGACAGGACCATGCAGCGCATTATCATGGAAGGCCCATGCGCCCTGCCCCGGCAGGCGCCCAGTTCCACCCACACCACCCTGGCTCCCACACCATGCGCCTTGTTCCTCGCTCTTTTGCACGTGCCCGCGGCTTCACCCTGATCGAACTCATGGTGGTGCTGGTCATCATCGGCGTGCTGGCCGCGCTCATCGTGCCCAATGTGCTGGACCGCGCCGACGACGCCCGCGTGGCCGCCGCCAAAACGGACATTGCCAACCTGACCCAGGCGCTCAAGCTCTACAAGCTGGACAACCAGCGCTACCCCAGCGGCGAGCAGGGCCTGCAGGCGCTGGTGGCCAAACCCACGGCAGGCTCGCCGCCCCCCAACTGGCGCCCCTACCTGGACAAGCTGCCCAACGACCCCTGGGGCCGCGCCTACCTGTACCTCAGCCCCGGCCTCAAGGGCGAGATCGACGTGATGAGCTTTGGCGCCGATGGCCAGGCAGGCGGCGACGGCAAAGACGCCGACATCGGGAACTGGTGAGACCGCGCGGCTTCACCCTGCTCGAACTCCTGCTGGTGGTCGCCATCGTGGGGGTAGCCGCAGCGGGGGTGGCCTTTGCACTGCGCGATGCGGCACATTCCCAGTTGGACCGCGAAGCCCAGCGCTTGGCGGCGCTGCTGGAATCCGCCCGTGCCCAGTCCCGTGCCAGCGGCAACCCGGTGCGCTGGCGCAGTACCGCGCAGGGCTTTGTGTTTGAAGGCCTCCCCCCAGTGAAAGACGCCTCAGCGCTCCCCAGCACCTGGCAAGCCATAGGAATACAGGCCCAAAGCGAGCCCGTATTGCTGGGCCCCGACCCCTTGATCGCCCCCCAAGCGGTGCGCTTGTGGAACAAGGACCAGCCCGAACGCAGCCTCTGGGTGGCCACCGATGGCGTGCGGCCCTTTGCCGTGCGCAGCAACGCGCCATGACCACTGCGCACCACAGGCACCAGGGCTTCACCCTGATTGAGGTGCTGGTGGCGCTGGCCATCGTGGCCGTGACGCTGATTGCGGGCCTGCAGGCCACCTCGTCCATGACGCGCAACACCGGCCGCCAGACCGAGCGCGTGCTGGCCCAGCTGTGTGCCGACAACGCGCTGGCCCAGGTGCGTCTGTCGCGCCAGCTGCCCGATGTGGGCGACAGCACGCGCCCCTGCGAACAGGCGGGGCGCACGATGGACCTGCGCCTGCTGGTGCAGCCCACACCCAACCCCAACTTCCGCCGTGTGGAAACGCGCGTGGCGCTGGACGGCGTGCCGCTGCTGCAACTGGGTACCGTGGTGGGGCGCTACTGATGCGAACTATCTATCGGTCCCGTGGCTTCACCCTCATCGAACTGCTGGTGGCGCTGGGCGTGATGGCGCTGATGGCCGTGATGGGCTGGCGCGCACTGGCCGGCATGCAGCAGGCCATGGACAGCAACCGCGAACATGCCGATGCCGTGCTGGCACTGGACGCTGGCCTCTCTCAATGGACCACCGACCTGGACGCGCTGACCGAGCTGCCACAAACCCGCACACTGGAGTGGGACGGCCGCACCCTGCGCCTAACGCGCCGCGCCGCCGCGGGCGACAGCGCCGGTGTGCAGGTGGTGGCCTGGACGCGCGCCGAGCGCGAAGGCCGCGCACAGTGGCTGCG
The DNA here is from genome assembly GCF_031457975.1 of Rhodoferax saidenbachensis. Classification (GTDB taxonomy): domain Bacteria; phylum Pseudomonadota; class Gammaproteobacteria; order Burkholderiales; family Burkholderiaceae_C; genus Allorhodoferax; species Allorhodoferax saidenbachensis_A. The sequence goes on along the minus strand of NZ_JAVDXO010000009.1, from coordinate 155,053 downwards.
CTGGCAGTCCACGCCGGTGCGCACGCGGGAAGAATGGACCAGCGCCTGGGCTGCGGCCGATGCCTGGGTACAAGGGGCCGGTGCCGACAGCGCCAATGGCGTGCGCACGCGCGAGGTGCGCATTGCCGCGCTGGACCAATGGCAGCTGTACTTCTACCGTGGCGGTGCATGGAGCAACCCGCTCTCCAGCGCGGGGAGCAATGCCGCAGGTGCCGAGCCCGCCGCCAACGTGCCTGACGGCGTGCGCCTAGTGCTCACGGTGTCGCAGCCCCACCCCTTGGCCGGCGCCGTGACGCGTGACTGGGCGCGCGCCAACACCGGGGGTACGCCATGACGACCACGCGGCGCCAGCGCGGTGCGGCCATCCTCACCGCCATGCTGCTGGTCACGCTGGTGGCCGCACTCAGCGCCGCCGCGCTGTGGCAGCAGTGGCGCACGCTGGAGGTGGAAACTGCGGAGCGCCAGCGCACCCAGGCCAGTTGGATCTTGCAGGGCGCGGTGGACTGGGCGCGACTGATCTTGCGCGAAGACGCACGCACTGGCGCCACCGACCACCTGGCCGAGCCCTGGGCCGTGCCGCTGCAAGACGCCAAGCTCTCCGCTTTTCTGGCCAGCCAGGGCGGTGGCGATGCGGCGCTGGAGGCGCTGCAAGAGGCCAGCCTGTCCGGCCAGATCAACGACCTGCAGGCGCGACTGAACCTGCTCAACCTGGTGCAGGAGGGGCGTCCACATTCGGCCACGCTGCAGGCCGTCACGCGCCTGTTTGATGCACTGCACCTGCCACCCACCGAATTACAAGTGCTGGTGCACAACCTGCAGCTGGCGCTGGAGCCGCCCGACACCCCGACAGCTACCAACCAGCCTCACCCGCTGCTGCCGCGCAGCGCGGAGCAACTGGGCTGGCTGGGCCTGTCGCCCGCTACGGTGCGCGTGCTGCGGCCCTATGTGGTGCTGTTGCCCGAGCGCACACCGGTGAACCTGAACACCGCCCCCGCCGTGCTGCTACAGGCCTGCCTGCCGGGTCTGGACGCGGGGGGTGCGCAGCGCCTGGTCGCGGCGCGTGCGCTCAACCACTTCCAGACACTGGCCGAGGTAGTGCAAGCGTCCGGCCTGGCAAACCTGGCCACGGTGGACACCCAGCACAGCGTGAACTCGCGTTATTTCGAGGTGCGCGTTCGCCTGCGCCTGGGCACGCTGGACACCCAGGAACGCACCGTGGTGCAGCGCGACGGCCTGTTGGTGAAACCCCTATGGAAAGAGCGCCTGGCACCCGAGGTGGCCTCCGTACAATGAACCGCCCACAAAAGCGCCCTCTTACACCCCACGCATGAACCCGCCGCTCGTCCTGTTGCCATTACCTGCTGACCTGCCCGCCACCCCGGTGGCGCAGTGGGAATGGGCGGGCGCGGGCCGTGCTGCGCGGGCGGGCCATGTTACAGCCGTGGTACCCGCGCAAGCGTTGTCGTGGCACCGCGTGCAGCTACCCGTGGGCGTGCAGCGCCAGGGCCCCCGGCTGCGCGCCGTGCTCGAAGGCCTGCTGGAAGACCAACTGCTGGACGAGCCTGCCCAGATGCACTTTGCGCTGCAGCCCGCCCTGACGGCAGGTAGCCCCGTGTGGGTGGCTGCCTGCGCACGCGGCTGGCTGCGCCAGGCGCTGCTGGCGCTGGAGCATGCAGGCCACCAGGTCAGCACCGTGGTGCCCGAATGGGCGCCGCAAACCGATGCGGACACCTTGTGGGTGACCGGTGATGCAGACGCGGCGCAGGCCGTGTGGATAGATGGCAACGGCGTGCAGTGGCGCCCGCTCTCCGCGGACCACACCTCGTCCGCCTCCATTCCCGAATCCTGGTTGCCACGCAGCGTGCTGGCCGAGCCCGCCGTAGCCGGCCTGGCCGATGCCCTACACCGCGGTGAGGTGCAGGTGCTGTCGCGCGACGAACGCCTGCAGCAATGCGCCCAGAGCGACTGGGACCTGGCCCAGGGCGACATGGCGCGCAGCCATCCGGCCACGCGCCGCCTGCAGCAGGTGGCCGCCGCGCTGTGGCAGGCACCGCAATGGCGCCCCGCGCGCTGGGCCGCTGTGGCCTTGCTGGGCGTGCAGCTGCTGGGGTTGAATGTGGCGGCCTGGCAGGCCAGCAGCCAGCTCACGCAACAACGCAACGCCTTGCAAGCCACCTTGCTGGCCACCTTCCCCAACACCCCGGTGGTGGTGGACGCCCCGCTGCAAATGGAACGCGGCGTGGCCAGCCTGCGCCAGGCCAGCGGCAGCGCCTCGGCGCGCGATCTGGAGAGTTTGTTGGCTGCACTCGGTAGTTTGGAAGGTTTTGAGGCTCTAGCCCCCGCAAAATATGCGCCAGCAGCTATTGATTTTGTAGCGAGCGAGATGCGCGTGCGCGGCCTGGCAGTAAACCCCGAACAGCTTCCCCCACTGCAAAACCAGTTGCAAACGCGTGGCTACAGCGCCCGCCTGGACGGCGACACCCTGCTGCTCAGCCCGCGGAGTACGCCATGAGTGCGTCGCTACGCCACTGGTGGGGCCAACGCGCGCCGCGTGAGCAGCGCATGCTTGGCGTGGCAATGGTCTTGGTCGGCCTGGCCCTGCTGTGGTGGCTGGGCGTAGCGCCAGCGCTGCGCAGCCTGCGCCAATGGGAAACCCAGGCCCCGCGGCTGGAGGCCCAGCTGCAAACCATGCGCGGCCTGCAAGCCGAGGCGCAGAGCCTGCAGACCCAGCCCCCACTGTCCACCGCTGCTGCCCAGCAGGCCCTGCAAAGCACGTTGGGTGCGTTGGGCACCAGTGGCAGCGTGGCGGTACAGGGCACACTGGCCACCGTGACGCTGCGTGGCGCCAGCCCGCAGGCCCTGGCCCAGTGGCTGGCCCGCGCGCGCACCGAAGCGCGCCTGGCCCCCAACCAGGCCAACCTGAGCCGCGATGCCAAGGGCAACTGGAACGGCACCCTGCAACTGCCCTTGCCCGGCAACTGAACACCGACCACCCACCATGGCCACTCTGCTTGCCCCCACCCACCTGGCCGCCACGCCCCGGCGCGGCGCGCCCTGGGCGTGGACCGTGGCAGGCGTGCTGGCCGGCGGCCTGATCGCCGCGGCCCTCTTTGCGCCCGCGCGCTGGCTGGCCTGGGGCTTGGCAGAGGCCAGCCAGCAGCGCGTGCAACTGCTGCAGCCCCAGGGCACGGTCTGGCAGGGCAGCGCCCAGTTGGTGCTGGGGGCTGACCCCACCGTGGTCACCGCACTGCCCGGGCGCCTGGAATGGCGCCTGCGCCCGCAGTGGCTAGGTGTAGCCCTGCGCCTGCACGCGCCCTGCTGCATGACCATGCCGTGGGACCTGACACTGAACGCATCCGCCAACGCGGTGCAACTGCAAACCTCCGACCTGGACGCCACACAGGCCCTGCGCCTGCCCAGCGCGCTGCTGGCCGGGCTGGGCACGCCGTGGAACACCATCCAGCTGCAAGGCACGCTGGCGCTGCAGCCCCAGGGCCTGGCGCTGCAATGGCAACAAGGCACGCTGGCACTGCAAGGCCGCCTGCAGATTGATGCGCTGCAGATGAGCACGCGCCTGACCCCGCTGCAACCCGTGGGCAGCTACCGGATTGAACTGCTGGGCGGCGATGCGCCCACGCTGGCGCTGCGAACGCTGGACGGCGCCCTGCAGCTGCAGGGCCGCGGCCAGTGGCAGCAGGGTCGACTGCAATTTGATGGCGAAGCGCGCGCCGCCGCAGGCCGCGAAGACGCGCTGGCCAATCTGCTCAATATCATTGGACGGCGCGATGGCGCGCGCTCCATCATCCACGTGGGTTAACCGCATGCACCATCTTTTCCTTTCATCCATGGCCCGAGGTCGCCACCGGGTTGCTATGCATTTGATAGCTGCTTGCGCACTGTTCATGGGAGCTATCGGCCTGTTTGACACAAAAGTGTGGGCGCAAACGGCTCCGGTGAAGCGCGGCGAGCCCATCACCCTGAACTTCAGCAACGCCGACATCGAGGCCGTGGCCCGCACCATGGCCACGCTGACCGGGCGCAACGTGGTGGTGGACCCGCGCGTCAAGGGCAACATCACGCTGACCACCGACACCCCGGCCTCGCCGGCGCGCGCCTACAACCTGTTCTTGGCCACGCTGCGCATGCAAGGCTTCACCGTCGTACAGGTCGATGGCATTGACAAGGTGGTGCCCGAGGCGGACGCCAAGCTGCAGGGCGGCGGCGTGTCGGCCACCGAGTCGGGCAGCCCCGGCGCGGGTGGCAACCAGTTGGTCACGCAAATCATCAAGCTGCAATACGAGAACGCCAACAACCTGGTGGCCGTGCTGCGCCCGCTGATCAACCCCAACAACCCCATCAACGTGAACCCGGCCACCAACTCGCTGGTGATCACCGACTACGCCGACAACCTGCGCCGCCTGGCCCGTGTGGTGGCCGCGCTAGATGTGCCCAACGCCACCGACGTGGAAGTCATCCCCATCAAGCACGCCAACGCCAGCGACCTGGCGCCGCTGGTGCTGCGCCTGCTGGAGAGCAGCGGCACGGTGGGTACCGGCCAGGCCGATGCGAGCTTCAAGACCGCCGTGCTGGCCGAGCCGCGCAGCAACGCCCTCATCGTGCGCGCCGCCAACCAGGCACGCCTGGCCTTGGCCCGCTCCCTCATCAGCAAGCTGGACCAACCCACCGCGAGCGACAACGGCGCGGCCGGCAACATCTATGTGGTCTACCTGAAGAACGCCAACGCCACCCAGTTGGCCACCACGCTGCGCGCCGCCATCAGCAGCGAGGCGCGTGCGCCCACCACCGCCACACCTGCTGCCTCTGGCACGGGTGCGGCAGCCAGCACTGCCGCCGCCAATGTGCCCAGCACCGGTGGTCAGATCCAGGCCGACCCCACCACCAACTCCCTCATCATCACCGCCAGCGAACCGCAATACCGCCAACTGCGCGCCGTCATCGACAAGCTCGACGCGCGCCGCGCCCAGGTCTATGTGGAAAGCCTGATCGCAGAGGTCAGCGCCGACAAGGCCGCCGAATTTGGCATCCAGTGGCAAGGCGCGCTGGGCAACGCGGGGGATGGCGTGATTGGCCTCTTGGGCACCAACTTTGGCAGCGGCGGCAAGAACATCATCAGCCTAGCCACGCAGGGTGCTGCGGGCACCGTGTCGCCCTCACGCGGCTTCAACCTGGGTGCGGCCACCAAGACCAATGGTGTCTACGTGCTGGGTTTTCTGGCGCGTTTTCTGGAAGAGTCGGGCAGCGGCAATGTGCTCTCCACGCCCAACCTGCTGACGCTGGACAACGAAGAGGCCAAGATCGTCATCGGCCAGAACGTGCCCTTTGTGACCGGCCAGTTCACCAACACCGGCAGCAGCAGCGGCACGGTCAATCCCTTCCAGACCATTGAGCGCAAGGACGTGGGCCTGACCCTCAAGGTCAAGCCGCAGATCAGCGAGAACGGCACCGTCAAGCTGGCCATTTACCAGGAGGTGTCCAGCGTGCTGGCGTCCACCGCCAACGCCACCAACGGCCCTACTACCAACAAGCGCACCATCGAATCCAACGTGCTGGTGGAAGACGGTGCCGTGGTAGTGCTGGGTGGCCTGCTGCAGGACGAGTACGCCGGCAACCAGGAAAAAGTGCCCGGCCTGGGCGATGTGCCCTTCTTTGGCAACCTGTTCAAGAGTGAGTCCCGCAGCCGCAAGAAGACCAACCTCATGGTGTTCCTGCGTCCCGTGGTGGTGCGCGACGCAGCCGCGGTGGACCGCTTGTCAAATGACCGTTACGAACTGATGCGCAGCGGCCAGCTCAATGGTCAGCCCGAAGCCAGCACCTTGGTACCGATCAACGAGGCGCCGGTGTTGCCGGCGTTGCAGACGCGACCAGCACCGCCAGCGGCACCAACACCTTCATCACCTCAACCATAAGTAACCGCAGGGAGACAAAGAGAGAATGACAAGAGCAACAACCGCCCAACGACTGTTGACCCATGCGTGGCGCGCCGCTTTGTTCGCAGGGCTTTGCATGGCATCCGCTGCCATGGCCCAGACACCGTATGACAAACTGGAAGCTGGCACAAAGCTTGATGGCAAGGGCATCAGTTTCAGCGCCTTTGCGGCTCCCTGGCCCTTGCCTCCTGGCGAGTGGTTGGTGGTGAGCAAGGCAAGCTCCAGCGTCGGCTTGACGGGCGGTAACTCCGAATCCAGAAATTCTGTGCCCGAGATCGTGGTGGCACTGAAAAGCCAGGATGCCGGCAACCCGGTTGAATTGCTGATGGTCACCTTCACGCCTGATTCAGTACCCATTGTTTGGAGAAGCCCGGCGTGCAATCTCATAGGGACATCCGGGGCGCCCTTCAAGGACGACTTTGGGACATTGCCAAGCGGGCTCACTTATGGCTGTGCCCGGGGACTGTATGTCGTTAGCGGAAACCGGGGAATGGTCGACAACCTAGCCCACAGCAACAACGCCATCAACCGTGACTTGTATTCTGGCTTTCTCCCCTATGTATCGTCCATCAGCGACAGCAGCCTGTTCTTGATCATGACGTTCAGTGCGGACAAAGGGCGACGTGCGACATACCAAATGCATGTGCGTGCGCCGTCCAGCATGCAAAAAGGCAATTCGTTTGACCTGGCTGCACAAGCGTGGGTGCATGAAACGGGTCTCTCTATTCAGGCCGCTTTGCACAACAAATCCATACCCATTGCGCCGTTCCCCACGCCTGTAGCGGGTAACGACAGTGCGAGTGAAACGGCTCAGAAAATTGACAACGCTGTGGAGATCACCCTTCCCGGAAAAGTCTTGTCCGGCTCCCTCAAGCTGGACGAAAGCGGGCCCCCCATGCCATTGCCCCCGGGGCAGTGGAAAGTGGCCGGGCGCCGAGAAGTTCAACCGGGTACCAGTCCAACCAAGTCCAGCCGGGTTTACCTCACCCTGCGCAATATGGACCCCAATGCCAGCATTGCTGCCGCTTGGCTGGTTTACGACAGCAAACCTTACTATTACTCTCAAGCCTCTACCAAATGTGAAAGCAAGTCGACACCTATCTTGGAGAACTATGGCACTACACCCGAATCACCAATTGCTTCGTGCGGCATGGCCAACACTTTTTCCAAAAGCTTCCGTCAACGTGTGGTCAACGCCAAAACCACCGGCACGGAGTGGGACAAAACCAATCTTGCAGCGTTGATCCCGTACGCCGACGGATTGCCAGAAGCCCATACCTGGATAGAACTGCGTGTAGGCGCCAATGACACCCAACGTCTGCTGTTTACGCTGTACACCGCACAACCCGCAACGGTGAATCCCGATGGTAAATATATGAAGGCCGTGCGGACCTGGATGGAGAAGAGCAAAGACACCATGGCGGCATACCTCGACGGCAAGCCTTCCAGCTTCCCGCCCTACCCCGATCTGGTGGATTGATATCCCCCATGCGCTACCCCCTCCCCTACGCCTTCGCCCGCACCCAGCAGTTGCTGCTGGAGGACGCCGACAGCACGCTGACCTTGTGGGTGCATGCGGCCACGCCGCCATCGGCCGTGGGGGAGACGCTGCGCAAGTACGCGGTGCACAGCGTGCAGACGCAAGATGCGGCCACGCTGACGCAGCGCATCAGTGTGGCCTATGCGCAGGGCGAATCGAGCGCGGCCACGGTGATGAGCGAGGTGCAGGGCGAGGCGGACTTTGCCCGCATGATGCAGGAGCTGCCCGCGGTGGAAGACCTGCTGGAGACGGCCGACGACGCGCCCATCATTCGCATGCTCAATGCGCTGCTGACGCAGGCCGCGCGCGATGGCGCCAGCGACATCCACATCGAGCCCTATGAGCGCCATAGCAGCGTGCGCTTTCGCGTGGACGGCACGTTGCGCGAGGTGGTGCAGGCGCACCGCGCGCTGCATGCAGCGCTCATCTCGCGTCTGAAGATCATGGCGGACCTGGATATTTCGGAGAAGCGCCTGCCGCAGGACGGGCGCATCAGCCTGCGCATCGGCACGCGCGCGGTGGACGTGCGGGTGAGCACCCTGCCCAGTGCGCATGGCGAACGGGCGGTGCTGCGCCTCTTGGACAAGAGCCAGGACCAACGCAGCCTGGAGTCGGTGGGCATGCAAGGCTCGGTGCTGCAGCGCTTTGAGGGCCTGATTGCTCAGCCCCACGGCATTATTCTGGTGACCGGTCCCACAGGCTCGGGCAAGACCACCACGCTGTATGCCTCGTTATCGAAGCTGGACGCGGCACGGCAAAACATCATGACGGTGGAAGACCCCATCGAGTACGAACTGCCCGGCGTGGGCCAGACGCAGGTCAACACCAAAATCGACCTCACCTTTGCCAAGGCGCTGCGCGCGATCCTGCGCCAGGACCCGGATGTGATCATGATCGGCGAAATCCGCGACTTTGAAACCGCGCAAATCGCCATCCAGGCCTCGCTGACCGGCCACCTGGTGCTGGCCACGCTGCACACCAACGATGCGGCCAGTGCGGTGACACGGCTCATCGATATGGGCGTGGAGCCGTTTCTGCTGAGCTCGTCGCTACGCGGCGTGCTGGCCCAGCGCCTGGTGCGAAAACTGTGCACGCGCTGCGGCGGCCCAGGCTGCGAGGCTTGTGCCCACACCGGCTACACCGGGCGCACCGGTGTGTTCGAGTTGCTGCGCATGACTGACGCGATTGCCGAACTGGTACACCACAACGCATCCGAGGCCGAGATCCGCACGGCCGGCCTGGCTGATGGCATGGTGGCGCTGCGCGACGACGGCGAACGCCTGGTGCGCAGTGGTCTGACCAGCCGCGAAGAACTGGTCCGGGTGGTGCGGGACTAGCAGCGAGTGCAGGCCTTCAACACGGCATCCGCGCGGGCGCGGCTTTGCGCTGTCAAGTATTCCAAAAACACGCGTGTGCGCTCTGGCATGAACTTGCGACTGGGAAAAGCCGCGTAAAGCGCCAGGTGCCCAGCGATCCAGGGCGACAACACGCGCACCAAGGTACCGTCAGTTAACAAAGGCGCCACCAGGGTGACTGCTGCGGAGGTAATACCCGCCCCGTCCACTGCAGCGCGAACCAGTGTGTCGCTGTGGTTCACCCACAGCTTGGGTTTGACTGCAAAGTGGGCGGCTTCGTCACCGGCGTCGGCGTTCAAGAGCCGCCATTGGTCGAAACTGGTGTGGGGTGCTTTCAGGCGCAGCACGTCGTGCCGGATCAGTTCGTCAGGCGTAGCGGGCGTACCCATACGTTGGAGGTAGGCCGGAGAGGCCACCAAAATAGCCTGGGTTGTGGAGACCCTGCGTGCAATCACATTGCCGTCGTAGGTGCCATCGGTCGGCAGCATGGTGATGTCGTAGTCCTCCACGGGCGGGGTGGTGTAGGACTCCACATCCATGTGCAAGGAAATCCCGGGATAGCGCGCCGTGAAGCCGGCGATGATGGGCCCGATCACGTGAGACGCCAGCGCGGGCGGCGAGAGCAGGCGCAGCTCGCCCGCGAGCTCATGGGTCTGCGAGCTGGCCACATCGTGGGCTTCGTCAATGTCCTGCAGGATGGAGCGCACCCGGCCCAGGTAGGTTTCCCCCGCCGGACTCAGGGACACGCGGCGCGTCGTACGGTGCAGCAGGCGTGTGCCCAGGTAGTCCTCCAAGTCGGCAATCTGCCGCGTCACACCGGCCGAGGACATGTCCAAGGCGCGCGCCGCTGCCGCAAAACCACCTTCGTCAATCACCTTCTGGAATACCCGCATTGACGTCAATCGATCCATGGTGTTCTTTCTTCTCAAATCAAGGCCCGGATTATTTCAAAGTACGTAATGCACCACTGCTTGACGAGGTATTTTTTAAATGCACAACCTTCTCTAAAGTTCACCCCATCGATGAGACGAACCTGAAACGCCCCCTCGATACCGGTTTCAGGACGCTGTGTCCTGCGAACGGAATCAATCACTAGAGAAGGATTTGAATCATGAAATACGCAACCGCATCCATCGCCCTGGCCGTCGCCGCATTGGTTACTGGCCACGCCCAAGCCGCCGACACTGGCAAGACCCGCGAACAAGTGCGCGCTGAACTGGCAGAAGCCCAGCGCACCGGTGATATTGCTGCCAGCAAGGACGTGGGATTTGACGAATTCACCCCCAGCACGGGCCGCAAGCTCAATGAGTTGAACCCCGCCGCATACCCCGCAAAACCCGCAGTGGCTGGCAAGACCCGCGAGCAAGTGCGCGCCGAGCTGGCCGAAGCCCAGCGCACCGGTGACATCTTCGCCAGCAAGGATGTTGGCGTCGACGAATTCGCGTCCGGTGCCGGCCGCAAGCTCAATGAGTTGAACCCTGCTGCGTACCCCGCAAAACCCGCAGTGGCTGGTAAGACCCGCGAACAAGTGCGCGCCGAACTGGCCGAAGCCCAGCGCACCGGTGACATCTTCGCCAGCAAGGATGTTGGCGTCGACGAATTCGCGTCCGGTGCCGGCCGCAAGCTCAACGAAGTGTTCCCCAACCTCTACCCCGTAACACGCACCAACTAAGCGTTACGCGCGTGCAAAGGCCCTCGGAGTGGAAGCGCTCCGAGGGCCTTTTTTTGGCGTTGCCTGAAACGATCAGTCCACGGTCGCATCCACCTTGTCCAATGCGGACGAGGTCGGCAGGATGGGTTCGCTGTAGAGCAGCGAATCGCGGTGGTGCAGGAAGTTGCCCGGGATATTGATAGGCTCGAACGACGCCTGTTTGGCATTGGCCCAACCGGGTGCGCCCCTTCGCAACGCGACGGGCTATCACCAATCAAAAAAGAGCGCTGTTTGGCCAAAAAAAACAGTCTCCTCAGGGCGTGTACGCTGCCAGACGTGGCCGTTCACTGGCACTGAACTGCGCCTCTTGCAGCGCGTCCAGCGCGGTCTGCCGCTCCGTCTCGCTGGCATTGGCCAGCGACTGCAATACGCGGTTGCGCTCAGCCAAGTACGCGGCAATGCGGCTCTTCCAGGCCTGCTCCTCTCGGTCCACTTCGGCCAGCCGCGTGGCGGCGGCCGGGTCCAGCGCCTTGGCGCGCAGGCGGAATACATCGTCCTCGCTGCCGCCCTGGGCGCGCAGGGCCTGGGCCATCTCGTCCAGGCGGATCACGGCGCGCGGCGCCTCGCGGTCTTCACGCAAAGCCTTGGGCATGGCGGCGTCCAGCACGGCCAGGTGCTCACGCTTTTGCGCCGCACTGAGCTGCGGGTTGTTGGCAATGTCCAGCCGCGCCAGCGCATCCCTATCGGCCGCGTCTTCCAAGCCAAACATGGCCTGCTCTTCCTCGGCATTGAAGAAACGGGTGCGCAGGGTCTGCATGGCGTCAAAGCGCAGGCGCAGGGCCTTGGCCCCCGGCGGTTGCTTGGCAAACTGCTTCTCCAGTGTGACCAACTCACCTTTGAAATTGAGGTATCGCCCCAACAGGCGCTTGGCAGCTTCGGCGCGTGTGGCGTCCAGGGTCTTGTCCAGCTCGGTGCGAATCTGCTGGGCAATGGTGTCCACCGATTGCTCACCCACCGTGCTCAGGTAGTAGTCAAACAGGCGCTTGAGTCCGCCGTAGTCCAGCCCGCCGGTGGCCGTGGCACCGGGCAATGCGTTCAGCGCACTGGGGAGCGACAGCCCGTCAGGCACCGTGCCTTGCAAGGAACGGGCGCCTGCCGATGTCGCGACGGACGACAGGGCAGCGGACGCTTGCGTAGCGTCCGCTGGGCGGCTGGCCCACCACAGGGCCAGCGCCACCACCAGCAGGCCGAGCAGGCCCGCGCCCACCCGGCTCTTGGTCGACTGCAGCAAGGCTTACAGCCCCGCGTTCTTCAGGCGGTTGGCCTGCTGGCGGAACAGCGTGACCGGGCTGGTCTCAAACAGATTGGTCAGGCCCACGGTCTGGTTCACTTCGTCCAGGTGATTGATCGCATAGTCATCGCGAATCACTTTGCCCAGGCGCGAGGAGCAGCTGCTCACCAGGCCATCGTTCTTGGCACCGGCAAACGCGAGCGAGGTCAGCGCCAACCCGGGGTCAATGATGTCCAGCACGTTGGTATAGGGCTTGGCACCGCTCCACGAGTAATAGGCCACGCCATTCACGCTGTAGGCGCCTTCGCCACAGGCCGTGATGGGCACGCCTTGGGGGTGGGCCGCGTTGAACTTGGCCGTGCCTGCGGTGCTGAGCGATTGCGCAGCAGCCAGCGAGTTTTGCGTGAGGCCACCACCGCCCGACAGGAAGTTGATGATGGTGCCCAGGCCATTGGTGATGGACACCAGCACGGTATTGCTGAGGCTGCCCGCAGGCGCCACACCCAGCAGTACATCGGCCACGGCCGAGCCCTTGTTCACCCCCCCAATCGAGGTGACCGAGGCCACCAGATCGGGCCGCACGGACGCCACATAGCGTGCGGTAGGCCCGCCGTGGCTGTGGCCCATGAGGTTCACCTTGGCAGCCCCAGTGGCAGCCAGTATCTGCTTCACTTGGGTGAGCAGTTGCTCGCCGCGCACCTCGGTGCTGTTGGCGGCGGCCACCTGCACCACATAGACCTTGGCGCCGTCTGCGCGCAGGGCCGATGGGATGCCATAGAAATATTCCACGGGGCCGATGTTGTCAAAGCCAAACAAGCCGTGCACCAGCACGATGGGGTACTGGGTCTGGGTGTAGCCGGCCGCGGATGCGGTGGCGGGAAGCAGGCAGAGGGCCAGCGCGCACGCGGCCAGCCAGGTCATCACGATTCTCTTCACAAATGTCTCCTCGGGCCCTCTGAGGGGCGATGGGGTTGAAGGGGGATACGTCGATACAACCAGTGCGACCTCTGGGGTGGGGGCGCTGTCGCGGGGGAGCTGTGGCCCAACGCTTGTGTCGGTGGATGGAGCTCTTAAATAGCACGATCGTGCTTTTATCGAAGGATAAGGGCCGGGGCATTTCTTGTCATGGTGGAAAACCCGCGCACCACGCTGCCGCTACCATTGCGCCATGCCCGCCTACTCATACGCTGCCCTGGACGCCGACGGTAAAACCCGCACCGGCGTGCTGGAGGCCGACGCGCCGCGCGCCGCGCGCAGCCAGCTGCGGGCGCAGAACCTGGTGCCGCTCAGCGTGCAAGTGCTGGGCAGTGAGGCACAGGCCAGCACGGCAGGTGTGCGCAGCGGGCGCCGCGCCTTCACCACCACCCAGCGCGCCGTGTGGACGCGCCAGCTGGCAGGCCTGGTGTCTGCCGGCCTGCCGCTGGAGCGCGCCCTGACCTCGCTGGCCGATGAGGCCGAAACCCCCGCCCAGCGCGATGTGGTGGCCACGCTGCGCTCCGAGGTGAACGGCGGCTCCACCCTGGGTGCGGCGCTGGCCCAGCACCCGCGTGAGTTCTCCAATATCTATGTGGCGGTGATTGGTGCGGGCGAGCACAGCGGCCAGTTGGGCCTGGTGCTGGAGCGCTTGGCCGATGAACTGGAAGAGCAGCACAACTTGCAATCCAAACTGCTGGGTGCGGCGCTGTACCCCGGTGTGGTGAGTGTAGTGGCGCTGGCCATCGTGATGTTTTTGCTGGCCTACGTGGTGCCGCAGGTGGCCAATGTGTTTGCAGGCTCCAAACAGGCGCTGCCGCTGCTCACGCGCGCCATGCTGGGCATTAGCGCTGCGGTGCGCACTTACGGTTGGGTGGCGTTGATTGCTATTGTTTTAGTAGCTGGCGGCGCACGTTTGGCGTGGGCTGACGCCGCTTTTCGCTTGAAAGTAGACGCAACCTGGCTGCGCTTGCCGATTCTGGGCCGGCTGGCGCGCAGCTACAACGCGGCCCGCTTTGCCAGCACGCTGGCCATGCTGGCCGCGGCTGGTGTGCCCATCCTCAAGGCCTTGCAGGCCGCGGCAGACACGCTGTCCAACCGCGCCATGCGCGAGGACGCGCTGCAGGCGCTGGTGCTGGTGCGCGAAGGCGCGCCGCTGGCCAGCGCGCTGGCGCATGAAAAACGCTTTCCGCCGCTGCTGGCCATGTTTGCCCGTCTGGGCGAGCAGACCGGCCGCCTGCCCCATATGCTGGACCGCGCAGCCCTGCAGCTGCGCACCGAGGTGCAGCGCCGCGCACTGCAACTGGCCACGCTGCTGGAGCCGCTGCTCATCGTGGCCATGGGTGTGGTGGTCATGCTGATCGTGCTGGCGGTGCTGATGCCCATCATCCAATTGAATCAATTAGTGAAATAGAAAAGGGGGCATGACAATGACGTTGAAAAACGCACTTCGCACACCGCTGACGATAGCCGTGCTCGGTCTGGCCCTGAGCGGCTGCACCCGCATAGAAACCGGCGAAGTGGGCCTGCGGATCAACTTTGACAAGACCACCGACCCCACCGAGCGCCTGCCTGGTTCATTCAACCAGACACTGATTGGTGAAATCATCACCTTCAAGATCCAGGACGTGGCCGTCGCCGTTGACAACATGACACCCCTGGCCTCGGACAACTCCACCATCAAAGACTTTGACATGACGGTGGTCTACAACGTCAACCCGTCGGCAGTGTCTGAGCTGTGGACCACCAAAAACAAGACCTTCCACGGCCTATCGGAAAAGGGTGGCGACATCTTGTTGATGCAAAACTACGTGGCACTGAGCGCCCGTAACGCGGCCTACAAGGTGGCGCGCGCCTATGAATCGCTAAAGATGGCCGACAACCGGCCGCTCATTGAGCAGCAGATTCGCGAGAACATTATCAAGACCCTGACCGAAGAAAAGCTCAGCGACAAGATCACGGTCTCCCAGGTGCAGGTGCGGGCCATCACCCCGGCCGACGTGATCGTCAACAGCGCCAATGAACTGGTGCGTGCGCAGAACGAACTGAAGACCAAAGAGGTGGAAGTGCAAACCGCCAAGAAAGAGGCCGAGCGCATTGCAGCGCTCAACGCCAATGCCGGCGCCATTGGCTATATGAACGCCATGGCCAACCTGAAAATCGCCGAAGGAGTCGCAGCGGGCAAAGTACAAACCATTGTGGTTCCCTATGACTTCAAAGGCATCGTCAACGCTAAATAGAGCAATACCCCATGGCACTCACCCTCGACGGCAAGCTGGTCGTCGCCATCTCCAGCCGCGCGCTGTTTGACTTTGAAGAAGAGAACCAGATCTTCGAGCAGGGCGACGACCGCGCCTACATGCAGTTGCAGCGCGACCGACTCGACATTCCGGCCAAGCCCGGTGTGGCGTTCTCGCTGGTGCAAAAGCTGCTGGCCTTCAACGAGACGCCGTCGCAGCGCGTGGAGGTGGTCATCCTCTCGCGCAACGACCCGGTCAGCGGCCTGCGCGTCATGCGCAGCGCGGCACACTATGCGCTGCCCATCATCCGCTGCTCGTTCACGCGCGGCGAGGCGCCCTGGCGCTACCTCAAGCCGCTGCACGCCAACCTGTTTTTGAGCACCCACCTGAGCGACGTGCGCGCGGCCTTGGCCGCCGGCGTGCCCGCGGCACAGGTGTACCCGCATAGCGCGCACGCCAGTGACGCCCACCCCTCCGAGGTCCGCATTGCATTCGACGGTGACGCCGTGTTGTTCAGCGATGAGGCCGAGCAGGTCTACCAAAGCGGCGGCCTCTCGGCCTTTCAGAAACACGAGACGGACAAGGTCTCGCAGCCCCTGCCGGACGGCCCGTTCAAACCCTTGCTCGTGGCCCTGCACCGCATGCAGCAGGCGGCCATTCCGCACATGCGCATCCGCACTTCGCTGGTCACGGCACGCAGCGCCCCGGCGCACGAGCGCGCCATCCGCACGCTGATGGACTGGAACATCGAGGTGGACGAAGCCATGTTCCTGGGCGGACTGGACAAGGGCGAGTTCCTGCGCGAGTTCGAACCCGACTTCTTCTTTGACGACCAAACCGGCCACATCGAATCGGCCGCGCGCCATGTGCCTGCGGGCCATGTGGCCAGCGGTGTAAGCAACACACCGCGCGGCTGACGCCTCAAGCCGTAAAGCTTTGTAAAGCCGGCCCCAGCGCGGGCTAACCCGTAGGCCCGACGCTGGCTCTTGGCGTTGTGCAGGGCATGCACGTTCCATCCCCGCCCCTGCCCCGCCGCAGCGCACTG
This sequence comes from Rhodoferax saidenbachensis, assembly GCF_031457975.1. GTDB lineage: Bacteria > Pseudomonadota > Gammaproteobacteria > Burkholderiales > Burkholderiaceae_C > Allorhodoferax > Allorhodoferax saidenbachensis_A. The sequence continues at coordinate 139,011 of NZ_JAVDXO010000009.1, read as the reverse complement.
CGCACCCTCACCACCGTGGCCTTGCTGGGCAGCAGCGGGCTGGTGCGCCAAGCTTGGGCCCAGGGCAACACCGCCCCACTGAGCACCACCGCGCAAACTTGGCGCGTGCTGTCCCGCGTGGGCTACGGCCCCACTGCGGCACTGGTACAAGCCGTGCAAAGCGCCCCCAGCCCGCGCGACTGGGCGCTGGCCCAGGTGGACGCCGCGTACGTCGCCAGCCAGCAGCCACCGCGTATTGCGCCTGAATGGGCTGGCATCAACGCCCCGCTGCCCGAGATCTTTGCCAAGTTCCGCCAGGAGCGGGAAGAGCGCGGCAAGGGCAAGGAGAAAAAACCCAAAGACCGCGACGACAAGCCCAACCGCCAGGAGCTGCTGGCCGACGACCCCGAGTACTACAGCCGCTCCATGGCGCTGCAGTCTGCGGCCTGGCACCTGAGCAGCTGCAGCGAGCCCGACGCCGAGAACCCCTTGCTCGCCCGGATGACAGAGTTCTGGTTCAACCACTTCAACGTCTACAGCGGCAAGGGCGCGGTACGGCCCTTTGTGGGCCACTACCTCATCAACGTGGCGCGCGGCCACGCGCTGGGCAAGTTTGAAGACCTGCTGCTGGCCAGCGCGCGCCACCCCGCCATGCTGGCCTACCTGGACCAAGCGCAAAGCGTGGCCGAGAACGGGCGTGGCCCCATGGGCAAGTCGCGCGGCCTGAACGAAAACTACGCCCGCGAACTCATGGAGCTGCACACCCTGGGCGTGCACGGCGGCTACACCCAGACCGATGTGCGCGAGATGGCGCGCATTCTCACGGGCTGGACCGTGGGGCCACAAGACAGCTCGGGCTTTCGCTTTGTGCCGCGCCTGCATGACACCGGCAGCAAGACGGTGATGGGCCAGCACTATTCAGGCATCTCGTTTGGTGGTGGCGAGCAGGAAGGCGTGGACGCCATCCGCCTGCTGGTGCGCCACCCCAGCACGGCACAGCGCGTGTGCTTGCGCCTGGCGCAGTTTTTCATTGCCGACCAGCCTAGCGCTGCAGCCGTGAAAAAGCTCGCGGACACTTTCACCTCCACCGGCGGCGACCTGCGCGCGGTGATGCGCACACTGCTGCAACTGCCCGATTTCTGGCAGGCCGAGAACACACTGTTCAAAACGCCTATGGATTACGCCTGCTCGGTGCTCACCGCCACCCAGGGCGCGCGCGAAAATCGCAACCTATTTTTGGCCGCAGGCTTTCTGGCCAACGCGGGCCAGCCCCTGCACGGCTGGCAAACGCCGGACGGCTATGCGTTTGACGCCGCCACCTGGCTGGTGCCCGAGGCACTGACGCGCCGGGCCGACTTTGCGCTCAGCATCACACGGCCTGCAGACACCAGCTTCCTCTCCCCCTTCCTCAGCGCCACCACGCTGGCCAGCATTGCGCAGGAGCGCCCGGCACTACGCACCGGCCTGATGCTGGCCAGCCCCGACTTCATGCGCAAGTGAGCACCCCATGACCCACCACACTTTGAACCGCCGCGCTCTGATCGCCACCACCTTGGGCAGCGTGGCCGCCTGGGCCGCGCCCCAAGCCTGGGCCCAGACCACCCGCACCAATGCGGGCGACGATGCCCGGCTGGTCGTTGTGTTTTTGCGCGGCGCCTACGATGGCCTCTCGGCCCTGGTGCCGCACGGCGACGCCAACTACTACCGCCTGCGTCCCACCATTGCCATTGCGGCGCCGGACGGCAGCGCTCAGACCACGCTGGCACTGGACAGCACCTTTGGCCTGCACCCCGCACTGGCACCGCTGCAGCCGCTGTGGCAACAGGGCGTGCTGGCCGCCATTCCCTGCGCGGGCTCACCCGACGCCACGCGCTCGCACTTTGAAGCGCAGCACCACTGGGAAATCGGCATCCCCGGCAAGAACAGTGCCTCGCCCGGCTGGTTGAATACGCTGGCCGGCCAGCGCAATGTAGAGGCCCTGGGTGTGGGCGAGGCCAACCCGCTGATCCTGGCCGGCAGCGCCCAAGTGCAACTGGTGCCCAAGGGCCAGGCGGCCACCAAACAAGGCGCACTGGGCGATGCGCGCACGCGGGACGCAGTGATGAAGCTCTACGCCGGCGATGACGCGCTGTCCAAGACCTTCCGCGCCGGGGCCGAGAGCCGCATGGAAACGGCCAAAGCCCTGAGCGACGACGAGATGCAGGCGCAGGACATGGCCAGCGGCGCGATGGCCAACCGCAAGGAGATGGCCGCGGCCGACAACGGCGCTGGCAGCGCCAAAGGGCTGCTACTGGATGCACAGCACCTGAACACGCTGATGCGGCAAAACCGCGCGCTGCGCCTGGGTTTTCTGTCGGCGGGCGGCTGGGACACGCATGCCAACCAGGGTAACGCCAGCGGCGCGTTGGCCAACAACCTGGGCAGCTTGGCCGCCACGCTGGTGCAGCTGCGCCGCGAGTTCTCACGCCCCAACGATGTGGTGGTCGTGGTCAGCGAGTTCGGCCGCACCAGCGCCGAAAACGGCACACGCGGCACCGACCATGGCCATGGCAATGCCCTGTGGCTCATGGGCAACCGCGTGCAGGGCGGACGCTGGCATGGCCGCTGGGACGGCCTGGCGCAGGGCAGCCTGCACGAGGGGCGCGACCTTCCGGTGCACCACGACTTTCGCGCGGTGTTGGCGCAGGTGTTGCGCAGCACGCAAGGGCTGAACGCCCAGGGCCTGGATGCACTGTTTCCGGGCTTTGCATGGGACGCCAAGCTCGATGGCCTGATGCACGCCTGAGCCCGCGGGTAGCTTTACGTATGCATTTGGTAAACCTGTGTAAAAGCGGCTGACAGCCGCACCTGCGCTGGCTATGCTGAACGCATGCGCAACGTGATGTCTTCACCGCCCCCCTCTTCCGCCGCCGACGAAAGCCGCCGCGCGGAGATGGCACGTCACCACGCCCAGCTGTCCGCCAACGCCGAGGCATGGCGCCAACTGGCGCTCAAGGGCTATGGCCACACTGCTGCCAAGGTACGCGCCACCCAGCCCGCAGCGCTGCAGCGCGACCGCGACGACGACGAGCTGTCCGACAGCGCCTACCAAGACCTCTGAACGATTCCCGGTGGCAACACCGACTACCATGCGCCCTGTACAACCCAGGGCGAAGTCGGCCTTGCGCCGCATTTTTTTAACCAAGGAAAGTTCTGATGGCATTGATGACTGCTGCAGGCGCCAAGCTGGCGTCGATCCGAAAAATGGTTCTGCGTGTATGGGCGCTCTCCACCCCCTACTTCTCATCCGAAGAAAAATGGAAAGCTCGCAGCATGCTGCTGGCCATCGTGGCGCTGAACCTGGGCATGGTGTATCTCAATGTCCTGTTCAACGATTGGAACAAGTATTTCTACGACGCCTTGCAGCAAAAAAACAGTGCCGAATTCTGGCACCAGTTGGGCCGCTTCAGCTACCTCGCATTTGCCTTCATCATCGTAGCGGTGTACCAGTTCTACCTGACGCAAATGCTGCAAGTTCGCTGGCGCGCCTGGATGACGGGCCAGTACATGCGGCGCTGGTTGGAGGGGCAGGCGTTTTACCGCATGGAGTTGGCCCGCTTCACCGCAGAGGCGGCCGACCCCGCAAAAACGCCGGACAACCCCGATCAGCGGATTCAGGAAGACATTGACCAGTTCACCTCCCAAACCTTGGGCCTGTCCATGGGCCTGCTGAGTTCGGCGGTCACGCTGGTGAGTTTCGTTGGAATTTTGTGGAGCTTGTCAGGCGCATTCGGTTTCACGCTGGGTGGCACGGAATACAGCATCCCGGGCTTTATGGTGTGGATGGCCGTTCTGTACTGTGTGGCCGGCAGCGTGCTCACGCACTACATTGGCCGACGCCAGATCCCGCTCAACTTCAAGCAGCAAAAACTTGAGGCGGACTTCCGCCACAGCCTGATCCGGGTGCGGGAGTACAGCGAGGCGATTGCATTGGAGCGGGGCGAGTCCTCGGTGCGCGCGCAGCTGAGTCAGCGCTTTGCGGACCTGCTGGGTAATTTTCTGACACTGGTCAAGGCGCAGAAAAATCTGGTCTGGTTTACCAGCTTCTTTCGCCAGGCGGCGGTGGTGTTCCCCCTGATCGTTGCGGCCCCCCGCTACTTTAGTGGCGCTATTGAACTGGGCACCCTGTTTCAAATTTCGGGGGCATTTGGCGAGGTGCAAGGCGCCCTGAGCTGGTTTGTGGAGAGCTACCGTGGTTTGGCTCAGTGGCGTGCCACCACCGACCGCCTGACCAGTTTTGAAGCATCATTCAGTGCCATAGCCCCCGTAGATACTGCGCCAATAGCTCCTGAATTAATAGCAAACCCCAACGACCTTTCCGTCCACAACCTGGATCTTTCGCTGCCCAATGGCATCCAGCTGCTGGCCCGCACCGACCTGCAGGCCCGGAGTGGCGACCGCATTCTGCTCAAAGGCCCCTCGGGCAGCGGCAAATCCACATTGTTTCGCACCCTCGCCGGTATCTGGCCGTTTGCCCACGGTACCGTACAGGCCCCGGCAGACGCCATGTTCATTCCGCAACGCCCCTATTTTCCCAACGGCCCACTGCGCGAGGCATTGGCCTACCCGCAATCGCCTGGCGCCTACACGGATGCACAGCTGAAGCAGGCCCTGACGGATGCGCTCTTGCCCCAGTTGGCAGACGCGCTGGACCGGGTGGATGCCTGGAGCCAGAAGCTCTCTGGCGGGGAGCAGCAGCGCCTGGCAATTGCCCGCGTACTGCTCAAGCAACCCCAGTGGGTCTTTGCTGACGAAGCCACCAGCGCGCTAGACGCAGAAGCTGAAGCCACGCTGTACCAGCGCCTCAGTGATCTGGTGGCCCGGCGTGGCGGCGGCTTGGTGTCCATCGCCCACCGGCCGGCGGTGGCAGCGTTCCACACCCGGCAGTGGACGCTGACCCCCGGTCAGGGCACAGGAGCCTTGTTCACCTTGTCGGAAAACCGCGCATAGCCCTTGGCCCGCAACTCGCAGGCGGGGCAACTGCCACAGCCGTAGCCCCAAGCTTGGCGGTGCGTGCGGTCGCCCAGGTAGCAGGTGTGGGTGTGCTCGACGATCAGGTCCACCAGCGTTTCGCCGCCACCTGGCACGCCGGACTGCTCGCCCAGCGTGTAGGCCAATTCCCAGGTCTGCGCCTTGTCGATCCACATCAGCGGGGTCTCGATCAGGAAACGCTTGTCCATGCCCAACGACAGGGCCAACTGCAAGGCCTTCATGGTGTCGTCACGGCAGTCGGGGTAGCCGGAGAAGTCGGTCTCACACACGCCGGTCACGATCACCTGCAGCCCGCGCCGGTAGGCCAAGGCAGCGGCCAGCGTCATAAACAGGAGGTTGCGCCCCGGCACAAAGGTGTTGGGCAGGCCGCTGGCTTCCATCTGGAAGGCGGTGTCCCGCGTGAGTGAGGTTTCGCTAACTTCGCCCAATACAGCCAGGTCCAGCAAATGGTCTTCACCCAACTTGGCGGCCCACTGTGGGAAGTGTGCTCGCAGCTCGCGCAGCACATTGAGCCGGGCGTCCAGCTCCACGCTGTGGCGCTGGCGGTAGTCAAAGGCAATGGTTTCAACGCGCTCGTAGCGCGCCAGGGCATGGGCCAAGCAGGTGGTGGAGTCCTGCCCGCCAGAGAAGAGTACGAGAGCGGTAGTGTGCATGGCCCGAATATTAGCCCTCTCAGAGGGTAGCGACCCGCGCAGCGGTGGAGCCGCCTCTCTTCAGATGTTTTCGGTCTTTTTGATCTTGCTGGGCGTGTAGACCAAGGCCTGTTTGGCCAAGTCTCCCGGCACTTCGGTGGGCACCACGTTGGTTGGCGGTGTCAACTGGTCTTTCACCTGTTCGATCTGGATGGCGCTGGCGCTGGCGGTCCAGACTGTCTTGAGATGGTCCATCAGCACCTGCGAGATGGGCTTGGGCGGAGGGTCCTCCACTTTTTGCGGCACCGGCCGATGGATAGTCCAGTCCTTCTGGGTCACTACTGCTTCCACCGTGTGACCAATAGGGTCGGGCACGCTGCTGTAGGGACCACCGACTTCCTGCGGTTTCAAGGCGGGATTGACCATGTCGATCACGCCTGGGCTGCGCTCGACGGACGGGCTGGGGCTGACAGAGGGATTCACCGGCGCAACTGGGATAACCCTATTTGCCCCAGACGAAGCCGCATCTACGCCGGAGGGGCGCACATGCGGGTTTCGATCAATGGATGGCAATTGCATTTTGGTAGGCCTTTCGGCCCCTCCGGTTACTTTTAGGAGTTGACGTACGTTTCTTAACGGCAGATTTAGGGGGTTATTTAGGCCTATTTTTAAAATTTTTGAGAAATTTTGGGCCATCACCTACCTACCCCCTCAAATCGCACCAAAACGGTGCAACTCCTGAGCCCGGCGTCAATAGCGAACCAGTGCCCGGTACGTCACAACAGTGCTACCTTCTGCAGGCACGTTGATCTTCCACACCGCGGTATTCGCAGCGCCTTTGGTGTAAGTGTGGCTGGTGTTCAAAATTTGCCAGTCGCCGGGCACGGGCTCCTGTACCGTCACCGTCACGGCCTCCTTCTTGGCGTTCTTCAGCACCAACTCGTAGGCGCTTTCAAATACGTAGTTGTATTTGCTGGTGCCGCTGAGTTTTTTGAAATCGGTCTGCTTTTTGTCAGCCGTTACATCGAAGGCGTCACCCAGCTTCAGACGCACCTTCTCATTCTTGGGCGTGTGGTCCACGCGGTCCTCGCCAATGAACTGCGCATTGCCTGTGCCATCTTTTTTGTAGACACGCACGACGCCTTTGGGCAAGGGCATGCCCAGGTGCGCGGCTTCCTTGTTGTCAAACTCCACGAACACCCCCACCTTGATCTTCTGGCCCAGCTCGCCCGAGGCGCCCTGGTAGTAATAGTCGTTGCCCTGCAGCAGCAGCTCTTTGCGGGCCGGCACGCCAGTGGCCGACAGCAGCGCGACTTGTTTGGTCTGGTTCTCGGCAATGGTGGTGGGGCGGCCCAGGGTGTAGAGGTGGTATTCAAACAGCGACTCTTCGGCCATGCGCGAGTCCTTGGCCATGGCCGCAGCAGGTGCCGCCATAGTCTTCACCCGTGCGTTGAGCATTTCCGGCACCACCTGGTTCACATCGCCCGCGACCAGCTGCAGTTTGGCATTGCGGTAGGTGGCACCGCTGGTGTTGGTGAGCGTGACCCAGCCGGAAATGTCGAGCTTGTCATCGGTCGCATTGAGCTCCACCACGTAGTCGGCCTTCCACGCCAGTCCGCCAGTCAGGTAGCTGAGCTCCACGTCTTGCTGGGTCGCGCCCGTGTTGTCCAGCGCCATCACCAGCGTCGGGCGGTCGCGCAAATTGGCGGGCACATCGCCAAATACCAGCCGCCCCGGAATGCCGGTTTCAATACGCTCGCCGATCTTCAACACCACACCGTTGTTGGCCGACAGCACCGTGGCCACTTCGCTGGTCTCCACCCCGGTGGCGGGGTTGGTGCGCACCACGTTGACGGTTTGGCCCACATACTTCTCCAGCATCTTCTGGGGCGTGAGCAAATCAAAGTCAAAGTTTTGCTCCAGTACGCTGAAGCTGCCGGGGGCGCTCACGCTGCGCAGCTGTGCCGTCTCCGGGCGCATGCGCGCGCTGACATCACGAAACGCCAGCGCCGTTGCGCCAGGTTTGAGCGACACACGCCGCTGGTCTTTCACCAGGGCCAGGTTCTCGTTGTAGATGGTGACGGCGACTTCTTGCTGGTCGGCCAGCGTGCTGCGTTGTTCGGTGGTTTGGGCCAGGCTGGCCTGGGTCAACAGGCCTAAGGCGGCAAGGGCAAAAGGAGCGGAGACAGTGCGCATGAAGGGCTTTCTGCAAAACGGTGAAGGGGCGGCAAGCCATATGGCTGCGGGGCACAGGCAGCATAGCGCCTGTGCCCCGCAGCCATCCAACGCCAAGCACCATCCACTCGCTGACTGTGTTGCAGAGTGTTACCTCGTGCAGCCCTCTGGGTGAGGGCGCACGCCTAGCTCAGCAACTTGATCAAGCCTTCGGGATGCAGTGCCCAACCCGCCAGGCCTGCGGCCCCCATCACAAACCCAAACCCCGAAGGCAACAACGCCAGCAGGTAGAGCCAGGGCAACTGCGTGAGCGAAGCCACGGCCAGCAAGGAGATAGCAATCGCGATGGAGGCATCGGACAGGTCAAACTGATCGTCGCGGTAATTCAACGCGTCATAGCTGGCCTGGTCCTTCTCGGCTTGGCGCTTGAGCTCGTCCTTCTTGCTGTTCTGCTCTTTGGCCAGGGTTTCATACATCTGGATCTGCTCGGCATAGGCCGCTTGCTGCTTAGGGGTGGCTGCCAATGCTTGCAACCGGAGCTGTACCAGGGTGGACTTGGCCACTTCCTCACGGATGTTGCGGGCCTGGTAGAACTGCCAATGGTCCAGCTTGTCGGCTTGGGCCTGCTGCATGGCCTGGACGATGTTGTCGTCCTTGACCTTGCAAATGCCCATGAAGGTGGCGAGCAACGCCACCGTGATGGCCACCGCCGGATTCAGCCAAGCCGCACGCGGCTTGCGGGCGCCCGACTGGGCCGTTTCAACCATCTCCAGGGGATCAATATCCATATCGTTTCTTCGTGGTCACACACTGTTTTGGGCTCGGCCGCTCAAGCACCTGGCGCAAATACATGCGCATGGCCCTGCACCGAGATGCAGACGGTGGCGCCTACTGCGGGTGCGTGTAGGCCGGGGCTACGCACCAGCAGCGGCGCAGTGCCCGCATGGGCCAGCAGACGCACAGTGAGCTCGGACACTGGGCCACAGAAGTCAGCTTCCAGCACCACGCCCAGGCAGGCATTGGCCTGCGCACCCAAACCTTCATTGGCCAGCTCGGTCAGCTGCAGTTGCTCGGGGCGCAACATGATCTGCCCCGCCCCACTGCGCTGCGCATCATGAATAGCAATGCGGCCCAGCGCGCACTCGGCCCAGCCTGCAGACAGCTGCGCAGGCAAGACCACGGCCTCGCCCAGAAAATTGGCAGTTGCCGGGTCTGTGGGGCGCAAGTACAGATCTAGCGGGCGTCCCACCTGGGCCAGACGACCCTCGCGCATCACGGCCACCTGGTCTGCAAATGACAGTGCCTCGGCCTGGTCATGGGTGACCAAAATGGTGGTGATGCCAGCGGACTGCAGCAGTTGGGCCACGGCCTTGCGTGTAACGGCACGCAGACCGGTATCGAGTGCAGAGAACGGTTCGTCCAGCAGCATCAACCGCGGCCGCAAGGCCAACGCGCGTGCCAACGCCACACGCTGCTGCTGGCCGCCCGACAGCTCGTGCGGACGACGCTGCAGCATGGCCTTGTCCAGCGCCACCATCTCCATCAACTCGTCAACGCGCTGCGCGCGCTGGGGTGTATGCCGCGGCAAGCCAAAGCCCACGTTATCGGCCACGCTCAGGTGCGGAAACAAGGCCCCATCTTGCGGAACGTAGCCAATGCCGCGCAAGTGCGCCGGCACGATGGCAGGGCCATCGGCCAGCAACTGGTCCCCTAACACCACCCGCCCGGCATCGGGCGCTTCAAAGCCCGCAATGATGCGCAGCAGGCTGGTCTTGCCCGACCCCGAAGGGCCGACAATGGCGGTGCGACTGCCTTCGCGCACCTGCAGGTCAATGCCGGCCAGTGCGGTCACGGCGCCATAGGTTTTATGCACTGCGTGCAGGTCAAGGGTTGTCATCGTCCGGCAATGCGTCTGGATTGAAGGTAAAGCAGCCAGGTCAGGGGCAGCGACAGCAGCACCATGATCAGCGCATAGGGCGCGGCACCCGCGTAGTCGATCTCGCTGCTATGGGACCAGAAAGCAGTAGCCAGCGTCTGCGTGCCATTGGGTGACAGCAGCAGCGTAGCGGTCAATTCGTTGGTAATGGCCAAAAACACCATGGCCACACCCGACGCCGCGCCGGGCGCCGCCAGCCGCATGGTGATCTGCCACAGGGCCTGCGTGGGCGAGCGGCCCAGGCTGCGCGCGGCCTGCTCCAGCTCCACCGGCGACTGCGCAATGCCTGCGCGCAGGCTGACCAGCGCACGTGGCAAAAACATCAGCATATACGCCAACAAAACGGTGACCACGGTTTGGTAAATAGGCAGTGCCACACGCACCGTGATGGTCACCAGCGCCAGCGCCACCACAATGCCTGGCAAAGAACCGGCCAGGTAATTGCCGCCTTCCAGCAGGCGCTGGATGCGCCCCGGCGCGCGTATGGAGAGCCAAGCCATCGGCACCGAAACCACGGTGGTCAACAGCGCGCCGGCCAGGGCCAGCAACAGGGTTTGCCACAGTGCAGGACCGAGCTCGGACAGATTCCACACGCCGGCACCACCGGCCACCAACCAACGCGCCAGCGTGACCAAGGGCACGCCCAGAGACAACACGGCGGTCACCACGGGTAGCAACAGGCACAGCGTGGACAGGCGCCCCAGGCGGCTGCGCTGTGGCTGCCGCGCCGAGCCAGAACCGACACGGGCATAGCGCTCGTGCCCGCGGGTTCCCGACTCGAAGCCCAGCAATACAAAGCAACACACGACGAGGACACCCGCCAGCATATTGGCGGCGGGGCCGTTGTAGGTGGACTGAAACTGGTCCACGATGGCCGTGGTGAAGGTGTCAAAACGGATCGTCACGTACAGGCCGTATTCGGCCAGCAGATGCAAGCCCACCAGCAAGGCACCGCCCCAAATCGCCAAGCGCAACTGCGGCAACACCACACGGAAAAAGACCTCCCACGGGCCTTCCCCCAGCGAGGCCGCTGCGTCTTCCATCGCGGGGTCCAGCCTGCGCAGCGCAGCCGCTACCGGCAAATACAGAAACGGGAAATACGCGACCACCGACACCAGCACACCACCACCCAGGCCATGCAAGCCAGGTACCAAGCTGATCCAGGCATAGCTGTGCACAAAGGCCGGCACGGCCAAAGGGGCCGCTGCAAGCCAAGCCCAAATGCGTGCACCTGGCAGATCACTGCGCTCGGTCAACCAGGCCAGCGCCACAGCCAACACGACACAGATGGGCACGGTGACCAGCACCAGCAAGCCCGTGTTGACCAGCAGCTCACCGACGCGGGGGCGAAACACCAGCGCTGACACCGTGGTCCAGCCTGACTGAATACCCACCCACGCCACAAAGCCCAGTGGAAGCAGAGCAGCCAGCGTGACCAGCACCGCGGCAACAGCCACCCAAGACCAACGCCCCGGCCGCGCAATGCGCAGCAAGGGCGTGGAGACGCGGATCGAAGAGGCGGTCAAGACAGGGTCAGAGCAGACCAGCCTGGGTCATCAGGTCGGAGACCTTTTTGCTGTTGAGCTTGGAAGGCTCGACCTTGGGCGCTTGCAGTTCGGCCAGGGGCACCAGATTGCGGTTGGATTGAGCGCCCGCGCCCACCGCGTATTCAAACGAGCTACCGGTGCGCAAGATCTCTTGGCCACCCTTGCCGGTGATCCATTTCACAAAGGCCTGGGCTTCTGATTTGTGCTTGCTGGACGCCAACACGCCACCACCCGAAATGCTGACAAAGGCACCCGGATCTTCGTTACGGAAGTAATGGAGTCCGGTTTTCTCGCTGTTCTCACCGGTCTTGGCCATATCGCCAAAATGGTAGTAGTGGTAAATCAGCGCGCCATCCACTTGGCCAGCGTTCACGGCCTTCATGGCAATGCTATTGCCCTTGAAAGGCACGACATTCTCTTTCATGCCCTTGAGCCAGGCGACCGTGGCGGCCTCTCCTTTGAGTTCCAGCAGCGCGCTGACGATGGCCTGGAAGTCAGCACCCGCAGGTGCAGCGCCCCAACGGCCTTTCCACTCCGGGTTGGCCAAGTCGAGCATGGACTTGGGCAGCTGTGCGGGCGTGAACTTGGTTTTTTTGTAGACAAACACGGTGCTGCGGGCCGCAATGCCCACCCAGCGGCCATGGGCCGTGCGGTAGTTGGGCGCCACCTGCGCCAAGGTGGCGGGGTCCAACGGTGCAAACAAGCCGGCGCCATCGACCAGCGCCATGGCAGGTGAGTTTTCGGTCAGGAACACGTCGGCCGGAGAGTTGACACCTTCTTGCACCAGTTGGTTGCCCAACTCGGTATCACCGCCGTTGCGCACGGTGACCTTGATGCCGGTTTCGCGCGTAAATCCGTCCACCCAGGCCTGGGTCAGGCTGGCGTGTTGGGCGTTGTACACCACGATGCCTTCAGGTGCGCTTTGCGCAGAGGCACTGAAGGAAGCAACAAAGAAACTAGCAGCCAGCGCCGCAGCGCGAACCAACGGAAACGACAGTGTATTTTTCATGAGGCAAGCCCGTATCAAGAGAAAGTGGCATGGACGTTGTGGTTACAACGCAAATAACAATAATTCGCATTTGTATTGTAATCCGCCCAGCGCTCACTCCACCGTCACGCTCTTCGCCAAATTTCTGGGTTTGTCTACATCGGTACCGCGTGCGCAGGCCGTGTGGTATGCCAACAGCTGCAAAGGCACCACGTGCAAGAGTGGCGACAACTCACCGTAGTGCTCGGGCATGCGAATCACATGCAGGCCTTCGCCACTTTCAATGCGGGTGTCGGCATCGGCCAGCACGTAAAGCACGCCACCGCGCGCGCGCACTTCATGCAAATTGCTTTTCAATTTTTCCAGAAGCGAGTCGTTGGGCGCCACGGTCACCACGGGCATCTCGCTGGTGACCAACGCCAGCGGGCCGTGCTTGAGCTCGCCGGCCGGGTAGGCCTCGGCGTGGATGTAGCTGATTTCCTTGAGCTTCAGCGCACCTTCCATCGCGATGGGGTAGTGCAGGCCGCGCCCCAGAAACAATGCGTTTTCCTTCTTGGCAAAGTCTTCTGCCCAGGCAATCAGCTGAGGCTCCAGCGCCAGCACCGCCTGCAACGCAGCGGGCAAATGGCGCATGGCCTTCAGGTGGCGAGCTTCTTCCGCATCGCCGAGACGGCCCTTGGCTTGGGCCAGGCAGAGGGTTAGCAGGAACAGTCCGGCCAGTTGGGTCGTGAAGGCCTTGGTGGAGGCCACGCCAATTTCCACCCCCGCCCGGGTCACATAGGCCAGACTGCATTCGCGCACCATGGCACTGGTGGCCACATTGCAAATCGTCAATGTGTGCTTCATGCCCAGGGATTGCGCGTGGCGCAGCGCAGCCAGCGTGTCTGCCGTTTCACCACTTTGGGTGATGGTGACCACCAGCGTGTTGGGGTTGGGCACGGAGTCGCGGTAACGGTATTCACTGGCCACCTCCACATTGCAAGGCACCTTGGCAATGCTCTCGATCCAGTACTTGGCCGCGCAGCCGCTGTAGTAGCTGGTGCCGCAGGCCAAGATCAGCACACTATCGATCTGTTTAAACACGCGTGCGGCATTGCTGCCCGGGGCGTGGTTGGCTTGCGCGTCGAACAGCTCAGGGACGATGCCCTCCACGCCTTCCAGCGTGTCGGCAATCGCGCGCGGCTGCTCAAAGATTTCTTTCTGCATGTAGTGGCGGTATGGTCCCAGCTCGGCCGCGCCGCTGTGCGCCAGCACCGTCTTCACGGGGCGCTGGGCGGGCGCCACGGCCTTGTGCCCCTTGTCGACCAGCCAGTATTTGCCCAGCTGCACATCGACCACGTCACCTTCATCGAGGTAGACGATCTGGTCGGTCACACCGGCCAGGGCCATGGCGTCACTGGCCAGAAAGTGCTCTTGCCCGTCTTTGCCCACGCCCAGAATCAGCGGCGAACCTGCACGCGCACCGATCAGGCGGTGCGGTTCGTCTTTGCAAAACACCGCAATCGCATAGGCACCGTGCAGTTGGCGCACCGTGGCTTTCACGGCCTCAAACAAATCGCCGTTGTACAGGCTGTCGATCAGATGGGCGATGACCTCCGTGTCAGTCTGGCTGTGGAACACGTAGCCCTTGGCCTTGAGTGTGGCGCGCAATTCGTCGTGGTTTTCAATGATGCCGTTGTGCACCAGCGCAATGCGGCCGGGCTTGCTTTCCGCATCCACTCCAGGACCATGGCTAAAGTGGGGGTGGGCGTTGTGCACCAAGGGGGCACCGTGGGTGGCCCAACGCGTGTGGGCAATGCCCAGCGCGCCCTGAACCTGACCGGAGGCCACTTGCTCAATCAGCTCTGACACGCGGGACGTGCTGCGCGCGCGGCGCAAGCCCGGTTTGCCATCCTGGGCATAGACCGCGACACCGCAGGAGTCGTAGCCACGGTACTCCAGCCGCTCCAGGCCTTGCACCAGTACAGGAACAATGTTGCGGGTTGATACCGCGCCGACGATGCCACACATAGACAGTCTCCAATCAAGCAATGGACTGCATGTTAGGCACACCACAGAAAAATAGTTGATCTTATTTTTCTAAAATAAGAATTTTTATTTCATGAATTCATTGAAGAGATTTTTTATTCCATATATAAACGAAATATGGAATCAATCTCAATCGATACGATCGATATTTTGCTGCTTGCGCAACTGCAACGCGATGCCAGCCTGAACAACCAGGAGCTGGCAGAACGCGTGCACACCTCTCCGCCCACCTGCCTGCGCAGGGTCAAGCGCTTGCGCGATGCGGGTTTGATCGAGAAACAAGTGGCCATCTTGCAGCCCGAGCGACTGGCCGCCGCGGTGGGCCACGGACTGACCGCGATTGTGGAAATCACCCTGGACCGACAAGACGCCGAAGCACTGGCGCAGTTTGAAGCCCGCGTGGCAAACGACGCAGCCGTGCAGCAGTGCTACCGCGTCTCCCCGGGGCCGGACTTTTGCCTGGTGGTACACGCCAGCGACATGCCCAGCTACCAGGCGTTGACGCAACGGCTGTTCACCAGCGACGCCAATGTGCGCAATGTCAAAGCCTTTTTCAGCATCAAGCGCAGCAAGTTTGGCGCGGAGCTACCGCTGGTATAGCACCGCCGCCGCACTACAACCATTCCCACCGGCGCCCATGGCGTTTGCCAACTGCAGGCGCGTCTGCTCAGTCAGGTAGTCCAAAAACACGCGCGTACGTCGCGGCATGAACTGGCGACTGGGCAACGCCGCGTACAGCAATAGCTGACCGGCAATCCACGGCGAAATCACCCGCACCAACTCCCCCGTCGCCAAAAAGGGGGCGACCAGTTCCACGGTGGTGGGGGCAATGCCGGCACCATCCAAGGTCGCTCGGATCAGGGT
Organism: Rhodoferax saidenbachensis; assembly: GCF_031457975.1. Classification (GTDB taxonomy): domain Bacteria; phylum Pseudomonadota; class Gammaproteobacteria; order Burkholderiales; family Burkholderiaceae_C; genus Allorhodoferax; species Allorhodoferax saidenbachensis_A. The sequence continues at coordinate 123,831 of NZ_JAVDXO010000009.1, read as the reverse complement.
TTCGATGTGGTTAGACCACACCACGGGCGTCACCGGAACATCCACATGCTCCTCCAGACGCTCGCCATGCTTGAGTCGCCATTGGCGCAAGCCCATGGTACTGCCGCGAATGCCCAAACAGTCGTGCTGAGTCAGGTCCGCAGGCTGCAGTGGCGTGCCGCGGCGCTTGAGGTACTCAGGTGAGGCCACGAACACCGCCTGGGTGGTCGCAATTTTGCGAGCCACCACGTCTCCGTCATACGCCTCGTTGGCCGTGAACAGCGTCACGTCGTGGCCCTCGATGGGGGGCTCCATGAAGGACTCCACCTGCAGGTTGAGCGTGATCTTGGGATACAAGCCCCTGAATCCTGCAATCAGTGGGGCCAACACGTAGGTGGCCAGCACGGGTGTCGCCAGCACATGCAGCTCGCCCGAGAGCTCCTGGGTGTGCTGGTTGGCCAGAATGTCCGCCTCATCGATGTCCTGGAGAATCGCGCGTACCCGCCCCAGATAGGACTCACCAGCCTCGCTCAAGGAGATTCGGCGGGTAGAACGGTGCAACAGGCGGGTGCCCAGGTGCTCTTCCAGATCCGCCACCAGGCGCGTGACCACCGCAGGCGACATGTCCAACGCTCGCGCCGCCGCGGCGAAGCCCCCTTCATCGATCACCCGCTGAAATACGCGCATCGAAAGTAGTCGGTCCATGGGGCACTCCAAAACGATATCAAGCCATCATTGTTGCCAAAACAGCAATGTACATGTGCTGCGCACGCTGTTTATCTTTTGAATTAGAAATTTTACAGTTCATCCCATCGACGAGACGAATGATTTAACCGCCCCATCGATGCTGTTCAGACGGTGTGATGCCCGCCAGAGCGGATTCTTCTAAACCTTGAAAGGAACTTCATCATGAACAAGACATCTTTTGCCGCTATCGCAATCGCTTTGACAACTTTGGTGGCTGGCCAAGCCATGGCTGCAGACCAAGCCAATGACACCAAGACCAACGAACAAGTCGCCGTGGCCACCAAAGCCGCCGCCAAGCCTGTCGCAGAAACCAAGGGCAAAGAATCTGCCGATCCGTTTGCCGAATACGACAAAATCAAGAAGTGGTAAGCACCAGGACTGCCGTCGCGCAGTCCCCTGGCTACGCTACAAGGCCCGGCATGTCCGGGCTTTTTTGTGTGCTGGGGAAAGACAGCGTCACCACACAGCCTGCGGGCACCGCCGCCTGGATGCGAAGTACGGCGCCCATGCGTTGCGCCGCTTTGGCGGCCAGTGCCAACCCCACGCCCAACCCTGGGAACAGTTTGTTGCCATGCAAACGCCCAAACATGCGCAGGGCCAAGTCAGCGTCTGGCGCTGCAAAACCTGCACCATTGTCACGAACCTCCAGAGCCCATGGACCAGACGCCTCCCGCTGGACGCGCACCCAGACACGCGCATCTGCCTCAGGCAGCAAAGCAGTGAATTTCCAGGCGTTGTCCAGCACCGCACCTAACACCACACGCAGCAGCGTCGCGTCCACCACGACCATGGCCTCCGGCAGGTCTATCTCCAGCGCCAACTGACGAGGCGCACCACGATGCACCAGTGCCGCCACCACATCGTCCAACACCGCTTTCAGGTCCACCGGCCCAGGAGCCGGCGGCAAGGTTCCAACCCGTGACAACTCCAGCAGCGCGTCCAGCATGGCGCCCAGATGCTTGGCCGAATCCGTGATGGTGGCCAAGAACCCCTGCACCTCGGCATCCAGTTGCGGACCGGCATCTTCCTGCACCAAGTGGGCGTAGGACACGATGTGCCGCAACGGCGCACGCAAGTCGTGCGAGACGGCATAGGCAAAGTCCTGCATCTCGCGCCGCACGGCTGCGAGTTCGGCTTCGAGTTCGGCAATGCGTGCGTGGGGGTCTGACATGCGGGACGGAAAAAGTGAATCAGGCCTTGGGCTGTTTGGCAGGCCGAGCCCAGTTGGCAATGCTGACCTGTTTGCCACGCGCCACGCTCAGGGCGCCGGGTTCGGTGTTCTTGGTGATGGTGGAACCGCCGCCCACCGTGCCACCCGCACCGATGGTGACCGGCGCCACCAGCACGCAGTTGCTGCCCACATGCACATCGGCCTCAATCACCGTGCGGTGCTTGTTAGCGCCGTCGTAGTTGGCGGTGATGCTGCCCGCGCCGTAGTTGACGCGCTCGCCCACCGTGGCATCGCCCAGGTAGGCCAAATGGTTGGCCTTGGCGCCCTTGGCCAGGGTGGAGTTTTTTACCTCCACAAAGTTGCCGATGTGTACCTCGGCCCCCAGCTTGGCGCCGGGGCGCAAGCGAGCAAACGGGCCAATCAAGGCGCCAGCGCCCACGGTCACGCCCAGCTTCTCACCGTCGATGTGGGTAAAGGGGTGAATCACCGCACCGGCCTCGATCACCGCATTGGCAATCACGCAGTGCGCCCCGATGGACACGCCCTCGCCCAGGCTCACCTGGCCCTGGAAGATGCAGTTGATGTCAATGCTCACGTCATGCGCGCACAGCAGGTCGCCACGCACATCGATGCGCGCGGGGTCGGCCAGGCGCACGCCCTCTTCCATCAGGCGGTGGGCCTGGCGCAGCTGGTAGGCACGCTCCAGCTCGGCGAGTTGCACCGGGCTGTTGACACCGGCCACCTGCACCGCGTCGTCAATCTTGTGCGCCACCACGCCCACCCCGTCGGCTACCGCGAACTTCACGATGTCGGTCAGGTAGTACTCCTTCTGGGCATTTTGGTTGTCCAGGCGCGCCAACCAGCGCTTGAGTTGGGCGGCGGGCACAGCCATGATGCCGCTGTAGATCTCGGTGATCTGGCGCTGCGCGTCCGACGCATCCTTGTGCTCCACGATGGCTTGCACCGCATTGACCGCGCGCACGATACGGCCATAGCCCGTGGGGTCACGTTGCTCCAGCGTCAACAGCGCCAGCTTGTCGCCCCCGCAGGCCCTGATGAGGTGAAACAGGGTGTCTGGTTGCGTCAGCGGCACATCGCCCGACAGCACCACCACCACGCCATCGTCAGCCAGCGCGGGCACGGCCTGCTGCACCGCGTGACCGGTGCCCAGCTGCGGCTCCTGGCGCACAAAATTTAAATCAAAATCAGCTGCAGCCCCCGTATTAATTGCGCAGGCTGCTTCTACTTCTGTAGCACCGTGACCGGTGATCACCACCACCTTGCGTGCCAGCAACTGGGCGGCCGTATCCAGCACATGCTGCAGCAGCGGACGCCCGGCCAGCGTGTGCAACACCTTGGGGGTCTTGCTCTTCATGCGCGTGCCTTTGCCCGCCGCCATAATGACCACGTCCACTGCGGCGCGCTGGGCCTCTTGCCCAGAGCTTTGCCCGGAAACCTGAAAACTAGAAGTCACAACATGCCCCTGCTGATGTCTGCATTGCCAAATGAAAGGCGCTCGCCGCTGCGTGTGCGCGGCCTGCGCTGGTGCGCCATTATCGGGCTGCTCATGACGTCGCTGGTGCTGGGTGGCTGCAGTGCGGTGCGCCTGGCGTACAACAATGCGCCCGACTTCACCTATTGGTGGCTGGACGGCTACTTTGATTTCGACGGCGCCCAAAGCCTGCGCCTGCGCAACGACCTCCAAAGCCTGCAGGACTGGCACCGCAAGGGCGAGTTGCCCCAACTAGCCGAAACGCTCAAAAACCTGAACACCGCCGCCACCCAGCCTGTAGCGCCCGAACAGGTCTGCAAGCTCAGCGCCTACCTGGAAGAACGCGTGCAAACCGTGCTGGACCGCGCCGCGCCCACCGCCGTGGCGCTGGCACCCAGCCTGACGGTGGCGCAGCTCGACCACCTGGCCCGCGCACTGGACAAGCGCAACCGCGAATGGCGCGAAGAGTGGCTGGACGGCACGCCGGAGCAGCGCAATGACCGCCGCCTGAAGAAATTGGTGGAGCGCGCAGAGGGCTTTTATGGCCGCGTGAGCGACGAACAGCGGGCGCTGCTGCAAAGCCAGCTCGACACCTCGGCCTTCGACGCCAGCCTGCAATACCGCGAAATTCTGCGCCGCCAGCAGGATGTGCTGCAAACCCTGCGCGCCCTGCGGGCCAGCAACCCCGCAGAGATCCATGTGCAGGCCGAAGTGCGCGCGCTGGTGGCGCGCAGCTTGCAGTCGCCCGACCCGGTGTTCCGGCAGTACACCGACCGGGTTCGCACCCAGGCCTGCAGCGCGATTGCTGCCTTCCACAACAGCACCACCACCAGCCAGCGCAGCAAGCTGCAGCAAACCCTGCAAGGCTACGAAGCCGATGTCCGCGCGCTGATGGCGCGCACCTAACCCCCGACCCACACCATGGCCATCCAGAACCCCGACTTTGCCGACTACTGCTGTGAGCTTTTGAGTGGCCTGGGCCCCTGTGTGGCCAAGCGCATGTTTGGGGGCTGGGGGATCAGTGTGGACGGGCTCACCGTGGCTATTTTGGCGAACCTGGGCGGTGGCGACACGCTGTGGCTCAAGGCCAGCGCCGACACACAGGCCCAGTTTGAAGCCGAAGGCTGTCCACGTTTCAGCTATGGCTCCAAGACCGGTACGCGCGGCATCAACTACTACGGCGCCCCGGCGGACGCCATGGAGTCTCCTGCCTTGATGCTGCCCTGGGCCCGGCTGGCGATGCAGGCCGCCTTGCAGGCCAAGAAACCGGCGCCCAAGCCCAAGGCACCGGCTAAAGCCAAGAAAACCGCAACCGCCAAGCCAGCCACTAAGTCGGCCAAACAATCCCGTGGTCGTTGAGGATGGTGTCCAGCGGCATATCGTGCGGCTCGGGCTCAAAGTCATCCACAAAGTCGGTGCCAAAGCCCAGCCCCACGGTAAATGGCTTGGGGCTCAGGCTGCCCAGCATGCGGTCGTAAAAGCCGCCTCCATAGCCTAGCCGGTAGCCACCCGCGCTGTAGCCCACGCAGGGCACAAACAGCAGCGTGGGCACGATCAACTCCGTGTCCTTGGGCTTGGGAATGCCATAGGCATCTTCTTCCATGGGACAGCCCGGGTACCAGGCGTGGAAGGTCATGGTCTTGTGTTCGCGGTTCACCACCGGCAGGCCAATGCGGCGCGGCTGGGGCTGGTCGATCAGCTCGCCGTCCTCCTTCCAGCGGTGCAGCGCGGGCAGCGGGTCAAATTCACCCTTGATGGGCCAGTAGGCACCAATCACCGCGTCCGGCCGGCCCACCAGCCAGATGCGCATCACGCGCTGTAACAAATCAGCCCGCTGTAGGCGGTCCGGCAGGTTCAGGCGTTGTTCCAGAAGCGCCTTGCGAAGGGCTTTCTTTTGCGCGGCTTTGCTATCGTCTGAGTTGTCCATAATCCCCACATGCAGTTTTCAGTCATTCTGACATCCTTGGCGCTCAGTGGCGCGTTGGTGTCCTCCGCCCTCGCACCAGCACGCGCACAGGCGCGTGACCTCCCCCGTGATCCCACTCGTGCCGACGAGGTGGTGCTGGACATGGCACAAGCCTACAAGCAGCGAGACCGCAAACGCCTCACCGCCCTGCTGCCCCAGCTGCGCACCCACCCACTGGAACCCTGGGCCGCCTACTGGGAACTCTCGGCCCGGCTGGACGATGCCAGCCCGAACGATATCCAAGATTTTTTCAACCGCCACAGCGGCACCTACCAGGAAGACCGGCTGCGCGCCGAATGGCTGCTGCAGCTGGGCCGCAACCGCGACTGGGACACTTTCAACCGCGAATACCCGCTGTACCGCATGGGCGATGACCGCTCGGTGCGCTGCTACGGCCTGCTGGCCAGCTACACCACCCAGGGCGCAGACGTTACCAATGCCGTGCAGGACACCTGGCTCTCGCTCAAAGACGCCGACGAAGCCTGCGGCAGCGCTGCCGGCCAGCTGATCAAGGACAAAAAACTCAACACCCACGTCGCCTGGGTGCGCGCCCGCCTGGGCATGGAGAACGACAAACTGCGTATCGCCACCCAGGCCGTGGCCCTGATGGACCCGGACTGGGTCAAGACCGTCAACGCCATCTACCTGAACCCCGGCAAATACCTCAACGACAAGCTCACCGCACTGCGCCCGCAAACGCGCGAGCTGGTGTCGCTGGCGCTGATCCGCCAAGCCTTTCTGGAGCCGCTGGACGCCGCGGTGGAAGTGGAAAAACTGCGCTGGAAAGCCCAACTTACGCAGGAAGAGCGCAGCTGGATCTGGGGCGTGATTGGCAAACGTGCCGCACAACGGCTCTCGGACGACGCACTGGGCTACTTCGCCAAGGGCCAATTTACACAGATGCACGAAGACCACCTGGTCTGGGCCGCACGCGCCGCGCTGCGCGCCGGGCGCTGGGCCCAGGTTGCCGATGCCATCGCCGCCATGCCGGAAGGCCTGCGCAATGACCCCACCTGGGTCTACTGGCGCGCCCGCGCCCAGTTGGCCCGCGCCACCACCGACGTGGCCCGCACCGAGGCACTGCGCCCACTGGAAAACATTGCCAGCGTCAAAGGCTTTTACGAAATGCTGGCGCTGGAAGAGCTGGGCTACAAGGTGGTCGCCCCGACCCGTCCCTTGCCCCCGACTCTGGAAGAAAAAGACACGGCCAAGAGCAACCCCGGCTTGGCCCGCGCGCTTTACGCTATCCAGATCGGCCTGCGCACCGAGGGCGTGCGCGAGTGGAACTACACCACCAACCTGCACGCCCGCGGCGGCATGGACGACCGCGGCCTGCTGGCCGCCGCCGACCTGGCCTGCAAAAACGAGGTGTGGGACCGCTGCATCAACACCAGCGAGCGCACCAAGGGTGTGATCGACCTGGAACAGCGCTTCCCCATGCCGTTCAAGTCCGCCGTCATGGCGCGCACCCAGATGATCGGCCTGGAGCCCGCCTATGTGTATGGCCTCATCCGCCAGGAAAGCCGTTTCATCATGGACGCCAAGTCGGGCGTGGGCGCCTCCGGCCTCATGCAGGTCATGCCCGCCACGGCACGCTGGACCGCCAAGAAGATTGGCCTGACCGACTTCCAGGCCCACCAGATCACCGACCGCGACACCAACATCGCCATCGGCACTGGCTACCTCAAGCTGGTGCTGGACGACTTTGGCGGCTCCATGGCCATGGCCGCGGCCGCCTACAACGCCGGCCCCGGCCGCCCCCGCCTGTGGCGCGGCCAGACCGGCAGCCCCACGGTAGAGGCCGCCATCTGGGCCGAAAACGTGCCGTTCACCGAGACGCGCGACTACGTGAAGAAAGTGCTGGCCAACACCACGCTGTACGCGGCGCTGATCACCGGCCAGCCCCAGTCGCTGAAGGCGCGCCTAGGCACCGTGGGCCCGCGCGATACCTCCACGCCCGACCCCGGCCTGGAACTGCCCTGAACCCGCTCCCAGGGCGTCCACATCAATGGGCGCCCTTTTTTTCATCAATGAAAATGCCAGGGTCTTTTACGATGGCAGACCCACAACCAAGGTGACCCATGCCCCAGCTCTACATCGGTAACAAAAACTACTCCTCCTGGTCTATGCGCCCCTGGGTGCTGCTCAAGCAAGCTGGCATTCCGTTTGAGGAAGTCATGGTCCGCTTTGACTCGTTCAACGGCGACTCCCAGTTCAAAGCCACCCTGCGTGACCTCACCCCCACCGGCAAGGTGCCGTTGCTGGTCGACGGTGATCTGACCGTGTGGGACACGCTGGCCATTGCCGAGTACCTGGCCGAGCAGTACCCCGACAAGCAACTCTGGCCCCAAGACAAGGCGGCGCGCGCCCGCGCCCGCAGCGTCTGCGCCGAGATGCACTCCGGCTTCACCGCGCTGCGCGGCAACTGCCCCATGAATGTGGAGGCCGACCTGGCCCAGGCAGGCGCGCTGATCTGGCGTGACAAGGCCGGCGTGCGGGCCGATGTAGCGCGCCTGGCTGCCATGTGGGAAGGCCTGCTGGACCAGTACGGCGGCCCGCTGCTGTTTGGCCCGTTCAGCGTGGCCGATGCCTACTTCGCCCCGGTCTGCACCCGCCTAAAAACCTACGCCCTGCCGCTGCCGCCCAAGGCCGCCGCCTATGTGGACCGCGTGCTGGCCCTGCCCGGCGTGAAGGCCTGGACTGATGCGGCGCTGACTGAGAAAGACTTTTTGGACTTTGAAGAGCCCTACCGCCTGACGCCTTGAGACGCCCATGACCGCTGAACGCACGCCCCTTACCGTCCCCGGCCAGACCTACCTGGTCGGCGGGGCCGTGCGCGATGCGCTGCTGGGCTTGCCGGTGAAGGACCACGACTGGGTAGTCGTGGGCGCCACGCCGCAGGCCATGCTGGACGCGGGCTTTGTGGCCGTGGGCCGCGACTTCCCGGTGTTTCTGCACCCGCAGAGCAAAGAGGAATACGCGCTGGCCCGCACCGAACGTAAAACGGCACCGGGCTACCGCGGCTTTGCCGTGCACGCCGAGCCCGGCGTGACGCTGGAAGAAGACCTCGCTCGGCGCGACCTTACTATCAATTCCATAGCTGCTCGCGCAGATACTACGGGGGATAGCGGCTCATTTGATGCCAAAAGCCTGGTAGACCCCTTCCACGGCCGCGATGACATCGCCCAGCGCGTGCTGCGCCACGTGACGCCCGCCTTCCGCGAAGACCCGGTGCGCATCCTGCGGCTGGCGCGCTTTGCCGCGCGCTTCACCGATTTCACCGTGGCGCCCGAAACCACGGCGCTCATGCAAACCATGGTGAACGAGGGCGAGGTGGACCACCTGGTGCCCGAGCGCGTGTGGCAAGAGCTGGCCACCGGCCTCATGGAGGCCCAGCCCGCGCGCATGTTTGAGGTGCTGCGCAGCTGCGGCGCACTCGCCCGCCTGCTGCCCGAGCTGGACCGCCTGTGGGGCGTGCCCCAGAGCCCTCAGCACCACCCCGAGGTGGACACCGGCGTGCACGTGATGCTGGTGCTGGACCGCGCCGCCCAGCTGGGTGCGCCCCTGGCCGTGCGCTTTGCCTGCCTGGGGCACGACCTGGGCAAGGGCACCACACCGGCCGATGTGCTGCCGCGCCACATCGCCCACGAAGAGCGCAGCGTGCGCCTGCTCAAGACCGTGTGCCAGCGTCTGCGCGTGCCCACCGACTGCGCCGAACTGGCCGAGGTGGTGGCGCGCGAGCACGGCAACATCCACCGCTCCGGCGAGCTGAACGCCGCCGCCGTGGTGCGCCTGCTGGAGCGCTGCGACGCCTTCCGCAAACCAGACCGCTTTGCCCAGGTGCTGCAGGCCTGCCAGTGCGACGCGCAGGGCCGCCTTGGCATGACCGACACGCCCTACCCCCAGGCCGAGCGCCTGGCCGCCGCACTGCAGCGTGCGCAAGCAGTTGCTACAGATTTAGTAGCTGCTCGCGCAATATCCACGGGGGCCAGCGGCCCAAAAATAGGGCAAATGATTCAGGCGGCGCGTACCGAAGCCGTCGCGGCAGGGCTCTAGACTCCGCGCTTTCCCCCTCCCTGTGGCGCCAGCCGCCTTGGTATGCTTGGCCCATGGCCCATTTACTGATTGTTGAAGACGACGAATTGCTGCGCGACGGCCTGTGTGCGCAGCTGGTCCACGCGGGCCATAGCGTGAGCAGCGCCAGCGATGGTGCGCAGGCCCAAAGCCTGCTGGAAGGCAACCGCTTTGATGGTGTGGTGCTGGACCTGGGCTTGCCGCTGATTGACGGCATCAGCGTGCTGCACTGGATACGCCAACGCCTGACCGCCCTGCCCGTGCTCGTGTTGACCGCACGCGACGGCGTGGACGACCGGGTGCAAGGACTGAACGCCGGCGCCGACGACTACCTCACCAAACCCTTCAACATGGCCGAGCTGCTGGCCCGGCTGCAGGCCATGCTGCGCCGCTCGCGCCTGCCGGCCTTTGGCGGCTCGCTAGAGGTGCAAAGCAGCACCCACGCCAACCTGCGCCTGGACCCGGTGCTACCGCTGGCATGGTTGGGCGAGGAGCCCATGGACCTGACGCAGCGCGAGTGGTCCCTGCTGTCGCTCTTAGTGAACAACATGGGTCAGGTGGTGGGCCGAGAAGACGTGCTGGCCGTGTGGCAAACCCAGCCCCAAGACGGCGCCGCCGTAGGATCGAACGCGCTGGAGGTGTATGTGCACCGCCTGCGCCGCAAGCTCACCGACAGCGGCCTGAACATCCGCAACGTGCGCGGCCTGGGTTACATGCTGGAAACCGACAGCGCATGAGCGCAGCGGCCCGCTTCTCGCTGAAGCGCCAGCTGCTGGTGTGGCTGTTGCTGCCCCAGCTGGTGCTGTGGCTCATGGGCGGGGTACTGGCCTTTCGCGTAGCACTTGCCTATGCCGAGAAAACCATAGACCAGTCTTTGACCCAATCGGTCCGCTCGCTGGCACGCCAGGTCAAGCCACTGGGCTCGGGTCTGCTGATCGATTTTCCGCGCGCCGCGCAGGACATCATGGAGCAAGACCCCAGCGACCGGGTGGCCTACATGGTGTCCTCGCCACCCGGCAGCTTTTTGCTGGGCAACACCAAAATTCCGGCGATGCAACCCGACCTCTACATGCCCGACAACGAGCCACGGCTCTACGAGGTGGTGCTGGACGGCAAACCCATGCGCGTGGCGTCCATGGACCTGAGCTTTGGCGATGGCTTTACCGACCAGCGCATGCGCGTGCAGGTGGCCAAGAGCTTGGTGGTGCAGCAGCGCATTGCGCGTGAGCTGGTGCGCGACGTGCTGTTCCCCCTGCTGCTGCTGGGCGCCGTGCTCAGCGTGCTGGTGTACGAGGGCATCCGCCGTGGCCTGGCCCCGCTGGAGCGGCTGGAGGCTCAGCTCGCGCACCGCGCCACGGCGTCGCTGTCACCGATTGAGATGACACAGGCCCCCGAAGAAGTGCATTCGCTGGCCAACGCGCTCAACCACTTGCTGACCACGCTGCGCCGCAGCCTGAGCCAGGAAAAACGCTTTTTGAACGACGCCGCCCACCAACTGCGCACCCCGCTGGCCGGCCTCATCAGCCAGACCGAGCTGGCCATGCAGGAGAAAGACCCCGCAGCGCTGCAACAACGCTTGACCAAGGTCCACACCGGCGCCCAGCGCAGTGCCCACCTGGTGCACCAGCTGCTGTCACTGGCGCGCACCGAGGCCGAGGTGGCCCTCCACCCCGTGGACGTGGCCACTTTGGCACGCGAAGTGGCACGCGAGTGGACCCCGCGCGCCGTGGCGGCCGGGGTCGATCTGGGCTACGAGGGAGAAGACGCGCTGACGGTGCCGGGTGACAAGCTGCTGCTGCGCGAAGGGCTGAGCAACCTGATTGACAACGCCTTGCGCTATGCGGGCAAGGGCAGCAACGTGACCCTGCGCACCCAGGTGCGCGACGGCCACTGCCTTCTGGAAGTGGAAGACAACGGCCCCGGCCTGTCCGCCGAGCACCTGGAGCGCGTGTTTGAGCGCTTCTGGCGCGCCAGTGAATTACCAGGCGGCTGCGGGCTGGGCCTGTCCATCGTGGCGGAGATCGCTCAGCGCCACCGCGGCACGGCGACCGCGCGCACCACGCTGCCGCATGGGTTAACGATCAGTTTTCGGTTGCCGTTGCAGGGGTGATGGACAGCCGGATTGCGGCGGAAGCCGACATCCAAGAAATCACCCGAACGGGGGATATTCAGAGCCCAACTGAGTCGTCAAAATCGGGGGAGCAAACTGCGGTGTTTGTTGCTATTTTTATGAGAGCAGCTTACACAGACTGGATATGGAAAAATACCATTTTTATAGACCGCACTCCCACGTTATACCGCAGTGCTTTGCGGTGTAAATTACGTTAGACATCGAAGAACTATGGATCCAGTGCCCGTACCCATCGAGGAGTTTGCTAGCGGTGAAGTCATGATCTGGCTTGATCCAAGCGGCACAATTTGCCTCAAGACTGTGAATTCGCACAATGATCCTGTGGAATTGGCAGAGCATGAGGCTCTGGAAATTGCTGAAGCACTTACTCGTCTCGTTCGAACTCAGAGGTAGTGCGCTCAATGTTTAACAGGTTCGTCGACTGGACCCACAACGGCGGGACGCGCTCCTGCCATTCTTCACAACTGAGTGCGCCGTTGCGGCCCATTCACGGCCGACGTTAAACGTCAGCGAACCCCTTATGAGCGCATCCGCAGAGTACATCGCCGCAGTTCCCGTTCTCGCATCACTTGATATCGAGCGAAGTGCAGAGTTCTTCGCCGTCAAGCTGGGCTTCATGAAAGTCCATGTGGCTCAAGGCGGCTATGGCATCGTTGCAAATGGGCCGGTTCAAATTCACTTCTGGGCCTGCACAGATCGGCACATCGCGGAAGCCACGAGTTGCAGGGTGCAGGTGCGAGGGATCGAGCGCCTGTACCACCAGTGCAAGGGACATGCCATTGTTCACCCAAAGGCTCCCCTCGAAACCAAGCCATGGGGAACCAAAGAGTTTGCCATACTCGACCCAGATGGAAACTTGGTCACGTTCTATGAAAACGCCGACGCTTAACATGTCAATCGACACGGATCCATACCTGAAGGAGACGGCTTCGCCGCAAAGGGTGATGGTCCGGTCATTTTTACATTAACGACTGCTTTTGAGCGCAGTGAATGTCTGCAGTCAGTCTGTAGACGCCTGAGCCATGCGGCGAAAGCGGTCGTCCGCAGAATCACCTGAATGGGGGATAGGCAAGCTCCGTTTCGGTCATCAAAATAGCAATATGTCACGTCCATTTCTCAGCCGTTCAGCCATCGCTGATGTCATCAAGAGCCAGGAACGCACAAACGCTATTCAAAAACGCGAAGGCCTAACAGGTCATCCTGTCAGGTTTACCGTTTGTGGCTGCCCCGACCCCAACTGTGGAGGCTGGCATACCGTCAAGACAGACACAACGATTCCATCAGCAGAGGAATGCGCGGCCATTATCAAAACAGACAATGCAGTTCGCAAGCGCAAAAAAAACATGGCAGGGTAGCGAGTGCTTTGGAGTAATGCGAATACCCCCCTTCCAGTCTGCACGCGCCTCGGCTACGTGCCGAAAGCGGTCATCCGGTGGCGCGGCTCAGTTTGTAGTATCCCGATGAATTTCTCATACATTGTTCGTTAGCGCTGTGAAATGTACGATCTGTAAACGACAACTTAATAGTCCCGATGACGAGCTCTCTGGCGACTGCGGCGGCGATTGCTGGGGTTGTATCGGTGCTATCGAAGCCGAAATGGGCTACGAGCCGTCGCTAAACATGGTGCGAGAGGAAGCCGCTCGCGGGCTCCGCCCCGGATGGACTGAACCAAGAAAAGAGCAAGTTAAGTAATGAAATATGGCGCTAACAGGTTCGTGGATTGGACCCACAACAGCGGCCAGCATGGTTGCAATTCTTCAACGCTGAGTGCGCCGTTACGGTCCACTAGCAGCCAGCGCTTAGCGACACCGTGAGATTCTCCATTTTTCCGTCTCCACACGAAGCGCCAGATGTTGCTTCGTGCCAAAGCCCAATAGCTCGCGACATCTCTTTGGGCGGATTTTTCTATGACTATCTCTGTCGCTCAGACGGATCTCTAGCTGGGATTCGTTACAACATCATGGACGAAGTGGCATTTAGTAAACACCCTGTCTACAGGCAGTTCCTTGTTGACCGTAGGTTTTTGTTCCAACCCGGAAAGCATGTCGATTTTGTCTTTGGGGTCCGCGACATCGATGCACTGCAACTTGGACAGTTAGATCTCTTGGTCGTTCAAGACTTCTGCGGTGAGAGTGTTATCGAGTTTGATGGCAGGCTCGGCATCGTGTTTGACATACCTGATGGTTGGCAACCATGATCAAACCAATGTCATCTGCACTTACCGGCCTGCTGCCCAATCCCTTCGTCAGCAGATTTTTCTGCAGTCAACCCCAACGTCGAACATTAACGACTGCTTTGGAGCGCTGTGAAAGACCGCTGTCAGTCTCTAGACGCCTCGGCTTCGCGGCGGAAGCGGACGTCCAGGACACTGCCGTTCTGGGGTATCGCCCCCAAGTGATTGGGTAATATGGCCCCTTCGAATAAAAAGGGACTCAATATGACAAAAGCAAAAGACACACTTGCCACACATCCACTAGCAGAACTGGCACCGAAATTTATTGAGTTAAGCAGTGATGTGCTTTTTAACGACGTTTGGGAACGTCCGGGCCTTTCTAAAAGGGAGCGCAGCCTGATAACAGTTGCATCGCTGGTATCAATGTATCGACAAAACGAGTTGCCATTTCATTTGAAAAAAGCATTGGAAAACGGTCTCACAAAAGAAGAGCTTGTTGAAGCTATTACGCATCTAGCCTTCTACTCAGGTTGGCCAACGGCAGCCACCGCTTTGACTATCGCAAAGTCAATCTTTGACGCGAGCTGACGTGGAGCATTGCCGAAAACTGCCCTCATATTTCTAGTCATCTGTCGAGGGCAGATGCCTTGGTGTCGTGTCGATAGACTGCAGAATCGATTAATTATTCGTTAGCGAGCACAACATGCAGACTTGTCCATCGTGTGGTGCGAAGTCAATTCCACTGGCCGAGGCGTGGGGATCGAGCGCAGGATTTCCGGTGCGTTGCAAAGCTTGTGGCGCCTTGTCTTTCGTCCAAAGTTCCGCATCGGGAGTGGCTGTGCTCGGTGCGTGTGCGCTTCTAGCCTTGTTCGGATTCGCAGCATCGTTCTATCAGACCGGATGGATCATCGCGGGCGGCGGCATATTGGCATTTTGGTTTTACCTATGGTCCTGGCGTCGCTTGCCGTTAACGCCTACCGGCGCGTCATCGGCGCAAAGTGCCAAGCGAGCGGGGCTTATAGGCAACATCGTGGTCATACTTGGCATCTTTTTCCAATGATCGAAGTGATTGCCATGATCGTTCTCATGCGCGCTAACAGGTTGCTCGTCACGGACGCGCAGCGGCAGACTGCCGCTGCGCGGCATATGCTACGTGCCGGACAGCGCCAACGTTAACGACCGCTTCAGAGCGAAGTGAAAGTCGGCTATCAGTCTGTAGATGCCTTGGCTTCAGGGCAGAAGCGGACGTTCCTTGCAGTCGTCCAATTAAACTAAACCATAGCATTAGAGAACATGGGAACTATGCCACGAGCCACAGTTGTTGTCTCGCTAGATGACGCTACCGAAGTCGCCGCCATTGATGCGTGGTTCGACCACTGGCAGCAGAAGCTGGTGCATCGCTCAGAAAATCATGGCTGCGGCTGCTGCGTGGACATTTGGGAGATTGAGGGGCCGCAGGAGGCTATCGACCAACTTCCAAGGGCGACTTACGCGGGGGATGAGTGGAGCAATGGTGGCTAATTTCCTTTTGGAGGCAGGCCTTGCCGCCAGTCGGATACTTGAACGAGCGGAGACTGCTTTCAGTCTCCAGGCGTCTCCGCGAGGCGGCGGTAGCGGACATCACGGGGCGAGCCTCAATTTGATACGATTCTGATGACTTTTCCATCAACTATTCGTTGAACAGATGCAACGTTATCGGATTCGATTGATGTTTGAATGGGGCGGTGGCACGCTGTGGTGCGGAAACGCTGCCGCTTCTGAAAGGTTCGATGTCGGGCCTGTGGAGGATCGATTGCCGATCTCTGAAAATAGCCGTAAATATCTGGCTGAATTAAGCGCGCTGCATGACACTGCCCTAAATTGGGAATACCCACCTGATCCAGGTCCATGGACTAGTGAAGAAGACGAACATTTCGACGCCAAGGCTATCGAGCTGTTGTCTGTCATCCGCGAAGAGCTTGGCCCAGAATACGAAGTGGTCTATAAGAAGTTATGAGCAGGTATTGCTTAACACTACGTTGGTACGCAGGCGTGTCGGTAGGCTCTGTGCAATGACTGCTTCAGGGCGCAAGGAATGGCAGCTATCAGTCTGTTTACGACTCGGCTTCGCGGCGGAAGCAGACCGTCAAAAAATTGACCAACACCTAAGCATATGTATCCGTACTCACCAGAGCCTCATCGCGGCATTCAAGCCTCACTGGCAGTTTCTGATGATGTCATTCATTTATTTGTGGATGCACGCGAAGCCCGTGAATACTTTTTCTGGCTTGGTTCCCCCACTCAAAAGCTCAAGGGACAGTTCCCCAATCTGAGAAAAATCATCATTCAAGATGATTACCTATCTCAGAAGCAACTTGATCAGTTACCAATTGATCTAAAGCCTATTGCAGTTGAGTGGACACAGGGGTTCTATATTGATGGACGACATGGCAGATGATCTGACGATCGATCGCATTCGACAACTGATTCCAGTCTTTTGAAGAAATAGAAAAAACGCCGGACCACCCCACAAGGATGGTGTCGGCGCTTTCGCTTTCAGCGTGGAAGATTACACGTCCAGACGCACACCCGTCGCAGTGTTAAACCAGTTGGTATTCGCGGGGCTCACGCGCAAGCCCACTTGGTCACCAGCCTTCCACTGGGCGCTGGGCGCAGTGCGCACGGTCACGTCGCCTGCAGCCGTCTTCACCACCACATAGGTGTCGGCACCGGTGGGCTCCACCACCATCACTTCGCCGCGCCAAGAGGCATCGGCCAGCAACTCGATGTGCTCGGGGCGCACGCCCAAGGTGGCGTCACCCTTGGCAGGGGTTGCCAGATCCAGAGAACTGCCATTGAAGCTGAAGCGACCTTGGGCGCCGGATGTTTCCACATGGCCCTTGATCAGGTTCATGGTGGGCGAGCCGATGAAGCTGGCCACATAGGTATTGGCCGGGCGGCTGTAGATGTCATCGGGCGTGCCGATCTGCTGCAGGATGCCGTCCTTCATCACCGCGATGCGGCTGCCCAGCGTCATGGCTTCGATCTGGTCGTGCGTCACGTACACGCTGGTGATACCGCTCACTTGGTGCAGGCGCTTGATTTCGGCGCGCATTTCAACGCGCAGCTTGGCGTCCAAGTTAGAGAGCGGTTCGTCAAACAGGAACAGCTGGGGGTCGCGTGCCAGGGCACGGCCCATGGCTACGCGCTGGCGCTGGCCACCGGACAGCTGCGCGGGGCGGCGGTCCAGCAGGTGTTCGATTTGCAGCATGGCGGCCACTTCGGCAATGCGTTTTTTGCGCTGCTCCAAGGGCACCTTGCGCATTTCGAGTGCGAAGCCGATGTTGTCGGCCACGCTCATGGTGGGGTAGAGCGCATAGCTCTGGAACACCATGGCAATGTCGCGCTGGGCGGGGGCCACGCCCACCACGTTCTTGCCGGCAATGCGCAGTTCACCTTCGGACGGTTCTTCCAGACCCGCAATGATGTTCAGCAGAGTGGATTTGCCGCAGCCTGATGGGCCGACCAGGATCAGGAACTCGCCGGGGGCGACATCGATTTCAATTTTCTTCAGCACTTCAACGGCTTTGTCGCCCTTGCCGAAAACTTTGCGGATGCCTGCGATTTGGAGAGAAGCTGCCATTTTTTATCCTTTCACCGCGCCGGCGGTGAGACCTTTCACAAAATATTGACCTGCCAGTACATAGACCAACATGGTGGGAAGACCTGCAATCACGGCCGCAGCCATGTCGACGTTGTAGCTTTTGACACTGCTGGAGGTGTTGGCCATGTTGTTCAGGCCCACCGTGATGGGCTTGCTGTCGGCGCCGCTGAAGGCCACGCCGAACAGGAAGTCGTTCCAGATGTTGGTGAACTGCCAAATGAGCGTCACCATCAGGATGGGCGTGGACATGGGCACCACGATACGGAAGAAGATGCGCCAGAAGCCCGCACCGTCAATACGCGCCGCATTCACCAGCTCTTTGGGGATGGCTGTGTAGTAGTTGCGGAAGAACAGCGTGGTACCGGCCAAACCTGCAATGCAGTGCACCAGGATCAGGCCACCCAGCGAGCTGGACAGGCCCAGGAAACCGAGCACCTGGCTCATGGGCAACAGCACCACCTGGAAGGGCATGAACACGCCAAACAGCATGAAGCCGAACAGCACCTCGCTGCCCTTGAACTTCCACATACTCAGCACGTAGCCGTTGATGGCGCCCCAGGCGGTGGAGATGAGCACGGCCGGCACGGCCATGATGACGGAGTTGACAAAGTAGGGCTGCAGGCCGCGGCAATCTACGCCGGTACAGGCGGAAGACCACGCCAGTTTCCATGAGTCAAAGTTCAGACCGTACGGCAAGCTCAGCAGGTTGCCCGAGCGGATTTGCTCGGCGTCCTTGAAGGACGTGGCCAACATCACATAGAGCGGCGCGAGGAAGAAGAAGGCGGCGACGAGCAGAACGCCGTAGATCAGGATGCGGGGGAGGTTTTTGGACAACATAGGTTTCGATCGTGGTGTGACGGTCGTGGATTAGCGGTCGTGCGGTTTGGAGCGCAATTCGCTGTACAGATAGGGCACCACGAGGGCGGCCACAAAGGCCAACATCATGGTGGCGCTGGCGGCGCCCAGGCCGATCTGGCCGCGTGTGAAGCTCATGGTGTACATGAAGGTGGCGGGCACGTCCGACGAGAAACCGGGGCCACCGGAGGTCAGCGCCATGACCAGGTCAAAGCTCTTGATGGACAGATGGGACAGCACCAGCACGGTGGAGAACACCACGGGGCGCAGGATGGGCAAAATGATGCGCCAGTAGATGCGGGGCAGCGAGGCGCCATCGATCTGGGCGGCCTTGATGATGCTGTCGTCAATGCCGCGCAGGCCGGCCAAGGACAGGGCCATGGCAAAGCCGGCGGACTGCCAAATACCGGCAATCACGACGCAGTAAATGGCGGTCTCGGACTGCACCAGCCAGTCAAAACTGAAGCTGGCCCAACCGATGTCGTGCATGAGTTTTTCCAGGCCCAGGCTGGGGTTCAATATCCATTTCCATGCGGTGCCAGTCACGATGAATGAGAGCGCCATGGGGTACAGGTAGACGGTGCGCAGCACGCCTTCAAAGCGAATTTTCTGGTCCAGAAATATCGCCAGGCCCATGCCCAAAATCATCGAGCCGCCCACGTACAGCAAGCTGAAGAGACCCAGGTTTTTGAGCGCCACGTACCAGCGGTCCATCTCCCACAAGCGCACGTACTGCTCTAGCCCCACAAACTCGTCGTAGTTGGGCAGCATGCGCGAGCCGGTCACGGAGAGCACGCCGTTCCAGATCATGAAGCCATAGATGAAGGCGAAGCCGAGCACGAAGCCCGGGGCGATCACCAGCTTGGGTAGGATGTTTTCAAGGGTTTTCATAAGCTTTATTTCTGTTTGGGGGCGCTTACCGCCAACAGCTTGGACAGAGTTTCGTTCACTGTCAATTTGTCGTTATTCCAGAACTCGGACACGGCAGAGCGCATGCTGGCCTGCTGGGAAGACGACAGCGCCATGCCATGGGCCACCGAAGGCACCAGCGTGCCACTGGCAGACGTGGTCACAAAGTCCTTGCTGGAGGTTTTGGCACATTCGTCAAACTTGTCCATGGGCATGTTCAGGCGCACGGGGATGGAGCCCTTGCGCAGATTGAATTTCTCCTGAAAGTCTTTGCCCATCAGCAGGTAGGCCAGGTAACCCTGGGCTTTTTGCGCCTCCCAGCTCTTGAGCTGGAACATGGCAAACGAGTCCACGTTGAAGGTGTAGGCCTTTTCGGTGCCAGGCGCAGCCGAGCAAGTGAAATCCTTGCCAGGCGTCTGGCCGACCGCCAGAAATTCACCCTTGGCCCAGTCACCCATGAACTGGAAGCCCGCCTTGCCGTTGATCACCATCTCGGTGGTCACGTTCCAGTCGCGGCCGGGAGATTTGTCGTCGGTGTAGGCCTTGATGCGGCGAAACACTTCCAGCGATTTGCGCATCTCGTCGCTGGCCAGGGCCGCACGGTCCAGCTTGACCAGCGCCTTGTCGTAAAAAGCCGCACCGCCCACGCCCAGGACCACGGTCTCGAACACGGTGAAGTCCTGCCAGTCCTGGCCGCCATGGGCCACGGGAACAAAGCCCGCGGCCTTGATCTTGTCGGCGGCGGCAAAAAATTCGTCATACGTCTTGGGCAGCGACGCCACGCCGGCTTTCTTCAGCACGGCCGAGTTCGCCCACAACCAGTTCACCCGGTGCACATTGACCGGCACGGCCACGTAGCGGCCTTTGTATTTCATTTGGTCTGCCACCACCTTGGGCAGAACCTCGTCCCAGCGCTCAAAGGAAGCCATGGCATCCAGACTGGTCAACACATTGAGCTCGGCCCATTCCTGAATGGCAGGGCCCTTGATGTTTGCAGCTGCCGGGGCATTGCCCGCCAGCACACGCTGCTTGAGAACGGCCATGGCGTTCTGCCCGCCACCACCGGTTACCGTGAAATCTTTCCAGCTGTGGCCACGCAGGGCCATCATGCCCTTGAGTTCCGCCACCGATTTGGCCTCGCCACCCGACGTCCAGTAGTGAAGCACCTCCACCTCGCCAGCCCACAGGCTCGCACCAGCACACAGGGCCACAGCGGCGCACAGGTAACGCAAAGAGGATGGAAATGACATGGGAATGCAATCTTGAGAGGCCGGCCACATGGGAAACAGCCCCACCCCCGCGGAGGGATGGGGCGTCTGCTTGGCTAGACACTGGCGCTTGCGCGCCAGTACAACTTACTTGGTTGCAGCAGCCTTGGCGATGTTCTTCACACCGTCAGCAACAGAGATCTTGTCGTCGTTCCAGAATTGGGAAACGGCGTCCTTGATCGCACCTTCAGCAGCGGGCTTGATCGCCATGCCGTGGGCCACGGAAGGCACCAGGCCACCAGTCTTGGCGGTTTCCACGAAGTCCTTGGCGGACGTCTTGGCGCAGTCGTCAAACTTGGACATGTCCATGTTCAGGCGCACGGGGATAGAGCCCTTGTTCAGGTTGAACACTTCTTGGAACTCAGTGCCCATGATGGAAGCAGCCAGATCCGCCTGGGCCTTTTGGGCACCTGCGTCCTTCAGCTTGTACATGGCAAAGGAGTCCACGTTGAAGGTGTAAGCCTTGTCGGTGCCAGGAGCGGCTGCGCAGATGTAATCCTTGCCGGGAACCTTGCCAGCGGCAGTGAATTCGCCCTTGGCCCAGTCACCCATGAATTGGAAGGCGGCTTTCTCTTGGATCACCATGGCAGTGGCCAGGTTCCAGTCGCGGCCAGGAGCGGCAGCGTCGGTGTAACCCTTGATCTTGCGGAAAGTTTCCAGAACCTTGGTCATGGTAGCGCTGGTCAGTGCCTTTTCGTCCAGCTTGATCAACGCGTCGTTGTAGAACTTGGTGCCACCCACGCCCAGAGCCACGGACTCAAAGGTAGTGAAGTCTTGCCAGTTTTGGCCACCGTGTGCCACAGGGATCAGGCCGGCCTTCTTGACCTTTTCAGCAGCGGCGAAGAATTCGTCCCAAGTCTTGGGGGTGCTTGTCACGCCAGCCTTTTTCAGCACGGCGGAGTTGGCCCACATCCAGTTCACGCGGTGCACGTTCACGGGGGCAGCCACGTAGTTGCCCTTGTACTTCATGACGTCAGCCACGACCTTGGGCAGCAGGCTGTCCCACTTTTCGGCTTTGGCGGTTGCATCCAGGTTGGCCAGCACGCCTTCGGCAGCCCATTCTTGAATAGCGGGGCCCTTGATTTGGGCAGCAGCAGGAGGATTGCCGCTCACGACACGGCTCTTCAGCACGGTCGCAGCGTTATCGCCAGCACCACCAGCCACGGCAAAGTCTTTCCAGACGTGGCCCTTGGCTTGCATGATCTTCTTCAGTTCAGCAACCGACTTGGCTTCGCCACCGGATGTCCAGTAGTGCAGGACTTCCACTTCACCAGCCACAGCGGCCGAACCAGCAACCACGAGTGCCACGGCGGTGGCGAGTTTAGAAAGCTTCAACATCTTGTCTCCAAAAAAGTTTTGTCTTCGCAGCCCGGTCTGTTGGGGCTTGAAGCAACGTTGCATTCGCACCGGCACCATGCCAATTCGAATTAATTAATTTTTAATTAATTTTCAACATTGAACTACTAGGAGTTTCCCTAGGTGCCCCAAAAAGGGCAAAAACCGGGAGATGTCAGGGCACAACCAATGCCAGTGCGGCGTAATCGCCCACCTTCTCGCCCAGGCCAGCGGGCACGATTTCGACCCCATTGGTCAGGGCCGGCAACTTGCCCTTGAGGTAGTTTTGCAGCTTGGGCAGCAGGTAGTCGCGGTTGTGCCAGAACACGCTGCCGCCCACGCTGACGCGCTGCAAATCCAGCGTAGCCACCATGTTGAACAGCGTGCGCCCCATCACCGTGCAAAGATCATCCACAATGGCTGTAGCCCCCGCATCTCCTGCGCGAGCAGCTACAAAAAGCGTAGCAGCATCGGCAAAACCCTGGGCGCCAAAGCGACGCGGAATGGCATTGCCAGCCACCAGACCTTCCACATCCCCCACCAGGCCACAGCCGCACAAGGCGTCGTCATTGCTGATGACAAAGGTGTGGCCCGCATGGCCCGCATTGCCGTTCTTGCCACGCAGGATGTGCCCGTCTACACACAGGCCCATGCCAATGCCGGTGCTCCAGGTCACATAGGCGCAGTTGTCCAGTCCCTGCAGTGCGCCCCAGCGGCGTTCTGCCTCCAGCGCGCCCACGCCGTCGTTCTCCACCCGCACGTTGGGGAAGGCTGCCTTTAGCGGAGCCTCCAGCAGCGCAGTGTTCCAGTCATTGGGGAGCCCACGCGCCTTGCCAGCCAGGCCGCCGCAAATGTTGGGGCCTGCCAGTTCAACCATGCCCTGGTTGATGACAAACGGGCCGCAAGTGGCCACGCCCACGGCAGAAATATCGCCCACGGCAATGCCAGCCAGCGCGCAGCTCTCGCCAATCATGCGAATGATCTGCAAGGCCAGCGCGTCGTTATTGCCTTCCTTGCACGTCGGCTCAGACACTTTGCCACGCACGCCTTCGGTGTCAGCCATATTGACAGCCACCTTGGTCCCCCCAATATCCACGCAGGCCACCGGGGCCGCACCGGGAGGCAGTTTCACCAAAAGGTCCGAAGAGGTTGTGTGCATGGTTGTCTCGTTCAAAAAAGGGGCCGTCGGTGGGTCATTACAACGGGCGGCTGATACTAACGTGCAACCGGAATGGGTCGTTACCGCCAAGTTACCAGCCCCGCCCCAGAGGCGCAGAAGCCAAATTGCCCTATATGATCTGTAACAAAATAAAACAGTGATCGCTAAGGGGGGAATATTTCAGATGGATTCTGCGTACAAGGTCTTGGGCGTTCCTGGGAACGCCACTTTGCAAGAAATTACCCAAGCGATGCAAGATGCGCTGGATCATTACAGCCACGCAAAGATGGCGCGGGATCCCGACGTTATCCCCAGGCAAATCGCTATACGCGAAGCCTACAAGATCCTTTCCAATGAGCAAATGCGGGCAGCGCATGACCGCAAACTGCAGAGCTACGTCAATCGCCCACGGTCCGCACCCAAGATAGCTATGGAAGAAGTGCCGCCGCCGTGGTACACCAATTTTTTGTATGTCGGTACTCTAGTGGTGCTATCGATGTTCGCTATTGGCGGCTATATGGCCCATGCACGCGACAAGGCCCGTGCAGCGCAAGAGGCAACCATTCTTCAAGAAAAAAAGCTAGCAGCAGAAGCCCTAGCGCTGGAAGATGCTGAACGCAGGCGCGCAGAGGAAAGGCTCGCCCGCCAAGAGTCGGAAAACAAGGCGCGTGAGCGGCAGATGGCGGCGGATGCCTCAAATAGCCTAAGGAGCGCCATGTTGGCAGAGTCAATGGCGCAGACCGACATGCAACGCAAAGCCGACGCGCTACAACGGGAAAAACTGCGCAAGGAATCGGAAGCCAAATCCGAAGAGCGCCAGCGGGTATACGAAGCACAAAGACGGCTTGCTGCAGACCAACAGCGCATCCGCGAACTGTGCTACCAACAGTACCGGCGCTTTCCGTGCTGAGCACGGTCGAAGACTAAATCGCTATAAGCGGTGGGTTTTGTCCCCGCGGGCAAAGCCCAATAAAGGCGCATCCACCCCGCGGCCCAAGGCAATCACCTTGAAAAACTCGCCCATCTCGTGCTCCATGATCAGCTTTTGGGCCGCCACGCGCTGCGGCAAGGGCGCGGCCTGCATGGCTTCGACCAGACCACAGTTGATCAGAAAATGGGCTTGATTGGTATAGCCCAGCACATCCAACCCAGCGTCTTGCGCGGCCAGCGCGATGCCAGTGAAGTTCACGTGGGCGGTGATGTCCTTGAGGCCCACATCCAGTAGCGGCTCGGGGTCGCTCTGGTGCGCCCGGTGGCACATCACGGTGCCCATGTGGCGCTGTACATGGTAGTACTCACTCTCCGGAAAACCGTAGTCCAGCAACACAATGGCCCCCAGCACCAAACGATCAGCCAGCGTGCGCACAAAGGCTTCGCCCTGGGCGTGGATTTCGGTCAGGTAGTCGTGCGCGCCCTCAATCTCCACCGGGGGCCGCAGGGCGGTGGGGCGGTCGCTCCACTGCAGGGCGCCCTGCGCTGCCACCACGCCGCGCTCATGCCAGACTCCGCCCTTGCGCACCAGCAACTGCACCGGCATGGCGTCTAGCACCTCGTTGCCCACCACCACGCCGCGCAGCTCGGTGGGCAGTTCCGTAGCCCACACCACCTTGTCGCCAAACGGTGCCAAAGCAGCGCGCTGTCGCTCTTTCAGCGAATCGGACAGATCCACAATGGTGTAGCGGCGCACTTGGTCGCCCAGGGCCGCCAGCAGTTGCGAGGCCAGGGCGCCCGTGCCGGCACCGAACTCCCAGACCTCGTCGGTGCCAGTTGCCTCCAGCACCTGCGCCACCTGGCGGGCCAGCGCCTGGCCAAACAGGGGGGTCATTTCGGGCGCGGTGACAAAGTCGCTGCCAGCCCCCGCCAGGCCCTCGGCACTGCGCAGGCCCTGCGGCATCTGGCCAAATTTGGACAGGCCGTTGGCGTAGTAGCCCAGGCCCGGCGTGTAGAGGGCCTGGCCCATAAACGCGTCAAAACCCTGCCAACCGCCAGCTTTTTCGATGGCATCCGCGATAATTCGGGTCAGGCTGGCCGGAATGCTTTCGGCAGTGAACATGAACAACGGTCTCGTGTTTGGTAAAGCCAAGGATTATCTTGCCCCCTCACCCCCATTCTGCTCAAGGACTATTTGGTGCTTAAACGCGTACTCGTCACCGGTGGCGCCCATCGCCTGGGTGCGCTACTCTGCGCCCAGTTTGCGCAAGCAGGCTGGGAAGTCTGGTGCCACTACCAGCGCAGCGCCGACGCGGCGCAGGCACTGTGCACCGGCCTGCGCGCCCAAGGGCACGAGGTCCATGCCATCCAGGCCGACCTGGGTCACGAAGACAGCCGCCGCGCCATGGTGCAGGAGATAGCAGCCAAGTCCGGGCCGCTGCACTGCCTGGTGAACAACGCCTCCAGCTTTGAGCCCGACAGCGGCCAAGCCATGGATGTGAAAGGCGCGCGCCAGCAAATCGAGGTGAACCTGCTCGCACCCCTGTCGCTGTCCAGCCTGATGGCGCAAACGGCGGCAGACGAACCCGCCGGTGCACGCAGCATCATCCACGTGCTGGACCAGAAGGTCTTCAACCTGAACCCCGATTATTTTTCGTACACCGTGACCAAGCTGGCGTTGGAACGCGCTGTGGCACTGCAGGCGCAGGCACTGGCACCGGCCATCCGCGTGTGCGGTGTGGCGCCAGGCCTCATGTTTTTGAGCGGCCCGCAGACCCAGGACAATTTTGACCAAGCGGCCCGCATCAACCTGATGCAGCGTGCGCTGGACCCGGCCCAGGTGGCCGCCACCTGCGTGTTCCTGGCCCAGAACCCTTGCATCAGCGGCGTGACCATTGCAGTAGACAACGGACAGCACCTGGTGCCGCTGGCGCGCGACGTGATGTTCATGGTGCCCGCCGCCAATGGAGTCGCGCCATGAGCGAGCGCATCTTCGACACCCTGGCCGTGGAATGCCGCCGCCTGTTTTTGCGTGACCATGTGGTACCCGTGCAGATCGGTGCGCACGATTTCGAGAAGGGCGTATCCCAGCGCCTGGTGTTCAACGTAGAGCTGTTTGTGCCTTATGCCAGCACCACGCCCAAGGCCGACAAGCTGGCCGAGGTGGTGGACTACGACTTTGTGCGTGAAATCATCGCCGCACGCATTGCCCAGGGCCATGTGGAATTGCAGGAAACCCTGTGCGATGACTTGGCGGCCCAGTTGCTGGCCCATCCACAAGTGCGGGCCGTGCGCCTGTCTACCCAAAAACCGGACGTGTACCCCGACTGTGCGGGCGTAGGCGTTGAAGTATTTCGCATGAAAGGCGCCAATGCGTGAAGAAGGCATGAAGGCCCATACCGGCCACCAAACCCTGACCCTCACGGGCCTGCGTTTCGACGCGAATCTGGGCATTCTGGAATCGGAAAAAACCGCGCCCCAGCCCATTCAGGTGGACGCCGAACTGAGCCTGGGCACCCAGCCCCTGCTGCCGCACGACGATGACATCAACCATGTGCTGGACTACCGCAAGGTGCGCCAGATCATCATTGCCGAGTGCACGGCCGAACATGTGAATTTGCTGGAAACCCTGATTGGCAAACTCTCGCACCGCCTGATGCAACTGCCTGGCGTGCTGGGGGTGCGCGTGAAGATTGCAAAGCTGGAAATTTTTGACGATTGTGAAGTGGCCATCCGCATGGAAACCGGCCAGTGGTAAGCGCAAATGGCGCAACGGAGAAAACTATGAGTGCAGTGTGGGTTGAAGACGAGAACGAGACCGCGGAAGCCAATGAGGCCGTCGCCAATCGGAACAAAGAGTTGAAGATCGAGCGCGAAACGCACAAGCTCGAAAAGCGCCTGTGCCGCCAGGTGGGCCAAGCCATCATGGACTTCAACATGATCGAGGAAGGCGACCGCGTCATGGTCTGCATGTCCGGTGGCAAGGACAGCTACGGCATGCTCGACATCCTGCTGAAGATGCAGCAGCGCGCGCCTATCGACTTCAAAATCGTTGCGGTCAACCTGGACCAAAAACAGCCAGGCTTCCCCGACCACATCCTGCCCGAGTACCTGAAGAACCTGGGCGTGGAGTACCACATCGAGACGCAGGACACCTACTCCATCGTCAAGAAGAACATCCCCGAAGGCAAGACCATGTGCAGCCTGTGCAGCCGCCTGCGCCGGGGCATTCTGTACAACGTGGCACGCAAGCTGGGTTGCAACAAGCTCGCGCTGGGCCATCACCGCGACGACATGTTGCAAACCTTCTTTTTGAACATGTTCTTCGGCGGCAAGCTCAAGGGCATGCCGCCCAAGCTGGCCAGCGACAACGGGGAATTCATTGTCATTCGCCCCCTGGCCTATGTGGCAGAAAAAGATCTGATCCGTTGGGCAGCACACCGACAGTTCCCCATCATTCCGTGCACCCTGTGTGGTAGCCAAACCAACCTGCAACGCGTGCAGATCGGCAACATGCTGCGTGACTGGGAGAAGCAATACCCCGGTCGGGCCGAGACCATGTTTACCGCCCTGCAAAACGTGGTGCCCTCGCACCTGATGGACCACACCAAGCACGACTTCAAGAACATCCAGACCACGGGTGAGGCCGACGAAGAGGGTGACAAGGCGTTTGACGCGGAGGAGTTCCCTGCACCGGCATTGCCCGGACTGCCTGGTTTGCCGGGGCTGCAGGTCGTCAGTCTGTAGGAAAGGAATCACCATGCCCATGCTCGTTGCGCTCCGCCGCTGGGGACTCACGCTGGTCGCACTGCTCTTAGTGGGCTGCGCCACCTCGCGCATGATCGACAGCGATGTGCAGAGCTTTGTCGGCACCACCCCTGTAGTCAGCGGCGCCAGCTATCGGTTTGAACGCCTGCCGTCGCAGGCCGCCAATGGTGTGCAAAACCGCATTGAGGCGATGACCGAGCAAGCCTTGGCCAACGCCGGGCTGCACCGCAGTGACACCGCACCGCGCTATCTGGTGCAGGTGAGCGTGGGTGTCGAGGGCATGCAGAACCCCTACGCACGCCCGCCCCGTTTCGGCCTAGTGCTGGGGACCAATGGCCTGTGGTACGAACGCGCGCTGCTGGACATGGACCCGCCCTGGGTGCGCCACCGCGTGCACCTGCTGTTGCGCGACACCGCCAACGGCCAGGTCGCGTACGAGACCTCTGCCGTGTTTGAAAGCCCCTGGAGCGACACGCTGAACCTGCTGCCGCCCATGCTGGAAGCCGCCCTCCAAAACTACCCCCAACCTGGTGCCCACAAAGTCGTGGTGGAGTTGCCAGCCCCTGGTAAAGACACCCGCTGATGGCCGCCACCCGTATCACTGCCGTGCGCCACGGCGAAACCGCCTGGAACGTAGACACCCGCATCCAGGGCCAGCTGGACATTGGGCTCAACGAACGCGGTTTGTGGCAGGCTGAACGTGTAGGTGCGGCGCTAGCGGAGGAGACCATCGACTGCGTCTACAGCAGCGACCTGACACGCGCCCACACCACCGCCCAAGCCATTGCGCGCCATGCGCACAACCCCCACGCGCGAGCCGTGCGACTGCACCGGGGTTTGCGCGAACGCGGCTTTGGCAGTTTTGAGGGCCAGACCTGGGCTGACATTGCCGAAAAATGGCCCGAAGAATCCAGGCGCTGGCGCCAGCGCGACCCCCACTTTGCGCCCCCCGGTGGAGAAACCCCGCTGCAGTTACGTGAACGTGTGGCCCTGACCCTGAACGAGATTGCGCAGCAGCACCTGGGCGAACACATCGTGCTGGTAGCCCATGGTGGCGTGATGGACATGCTTTACCGCCTGGCCACCCAGCAGGAGCTGCATGCCGCACGCACCTGGGAACTGGGCAATGCCGCCATCAACCGCCTGCTGTGGACGCCTGACGCCCTGACGCTGGTGGGTTGGGCCGATACCCGGCACCTGGACGACAGCGCGCTGGACGAATCCACCACCTGACGCGAGAGACCGATATGGGCCACTACATCTTGCACGCCAACTCGGTCCCGTGGCAGGACCAGTTGCTCTACGCGGGCCTCATCCTTGCGGCCCTCGTGGCGCTGTTTGGCCTGCTCTGGTGGCGCAAGCGCGCGAGCCGACCCGCCAAGGGCGACTTTGCGGCGCTGGCCACCCAGGCCAATGTGGCCGATGCCCTGGCCGCCCAAGACCGCAGCCCACTGGCCGATGCGGCCGAAGCCTGGGAGCAGACCCAGCAGGCCGTGGCCACCGTGAAGACGGGCATAGAACGCGTCCTGGCCCTGGTCTTTGTGCTGCTCTCGGGGCTGGGCTTCCTCATCAGCCTCACGGCCGTGCTGGGCGCGGCCTTCAGCTACCCGAATATTTCCTGGGGCTCGCTGCTGTTCTGGCTGGCGCTGGGTGCGGTCTGTGCCTGGTTTGCGCGGGTGCAGTGGCGCGATTTCCGCGCAAAGTAGTCAGCTCCCTCTACGCCGAACTAGGGTTGTCCCGCTCGGCACCAAGCGCTTGCTCGGCAAAAATACGGGCATGAGCAAGGTCATCGTTTTCGCCACACCCGTCTTCCTGCTGCTGATCGCCCTGGAATTTGCCTGGAGCCGCCGGGCCAATGCCCGCGTGCCCGGCGCACGGGCCTACCGCCTGAATGACGCCATCAACAGCATCAGCCTGGGCATCCTGAGCCAAGTCAGCGGCGTGCTGACCAAGGTGCTCAGCATTGGCATTTACACCGCCGTGTTTGGTGCCGTGGCGCTGTATCCCGATCTGGAGTTTTGGAAGACCTGGTACGGCGTGGTGCTGGCGCTGGTGTTTTACGATTTTTGCTACTACTGGTTGCACCGTGCCGGCCACGTGGTGGCGCTGTTTTGGGCCGCCCATGTGGTGCACCACCAAAGCCAGCACTACAACCTTTCCACTGCACTGCGCCAGACCAGCAGCGGCCACCTGTTCGGCTGGATCTTTTACATCCCCATGGCGATTGCTGGCGTGCCGCCACTGATTTTTGGCATCGTCGCGCTCATCGACCTGCTCTACCAGTTCTGGGTGCACACCGAACAGGTGGGCAAGCTGGGCTGGTTTGACCGCGTGTTCTGCTCACCCAGCAACCACCGGGTGCACCACGCGGTGAATGACCCGTACATCGACAAAAACTACGGCGGCATTCTGGTGCTATGGGACCGTCTGTTCGGCACCTTCACCGAAGAGCAGGAACCCTGCGTCTACGGCACGCGCGGCCCGCTCAACAGCTGGGACCCGCTGTGGGCCAATGCCGACGTCTATTGGGGCTTGGTCAAGGACAGCTGGGCCACCCGGCGCTGGGCCGACAAGCTGCGCGTCTGGTTCAAGCCACCAGGCTGGCAACCGGCGGACCTGGCAGCCGCCCATCCCAAACCTGCGTTCACCCTGGACCAGGTGCACACCTACGACCCGCCACTGACCCGGGGCCAGCAGTGGTTTGCCGGCCTGCAGTTTGTGCTGGCGCTGGGTGCGGTGGCTGGCTACCTGTGGGTGGCCGACAGCCTGAGTTTTGCCGACGCGGCCGCGGGCTGCGTGGCCCTGTCAGCCGCCATGTGGGCGCTGGGCCGCTTCATGCAGCATCGCCTGGGCGCGCTGGAGGTGCTGGTGATGGAGGCCGCAGCCCTTGCTACGCTGGGGGCCATGGGCCTGCTGCCCTACTACCTCGTCACCAAGCCTCTGGCAATGGCGCTTGCTATCATTTTTGTAGCTGCTCGCGCATATTCCCCAGGGGCCAGCGGACTTTTTGGCATTACACCGACGGCGCTGCTGATCGGTGCACTGGTGTTTTCTTTGGTGGGCGATGTGTTCCTCATGCTGCCCGGCAACTATTTCATCCCCGGTCTGGCCTCGTTCCTGGTGGCGCACCTGTTCTACATCGCGCTGTTCCGCCAAGGGCAGGCCTGGTTCCCCAGCCGCACAGCGCTGGTCTATGTGCTGGCCTTTGGCGCGGTGATGTACGCCACGCTGTGGGGAAGCCTGGGCGACCCGGTGCTCAAAGGGGCGGTGGCGGCCTACGTGTGCGTGATCTCGCTGATGGCGGCGCAAGCCATTGGCCGCGCCACAGCGCAGAGTGACGCAGCCGCCCGCTGGGTGGCCGTGGGTGCCTGCGTGTTCATGCTGAGCGACTCGCTGATTGCAGTGAACAAATTCCTCACGCCCGTGCCACTGGCCTCGTTCTGGATTTTGCTGACTTACTACGCAGCCCAGTTGCTCATCGTGCACAACGTGCAGAGCCCGCAGCGCCACTAGGCGCCGCATTCAAGGCTGCTCAGCCTTCTTGCGGGCCTCACTCTCGGCCTGCATCAGTTCACTGGCCATGCCCACGGGCACGCCCATGTTCGCACCGCCAAAGCCCGCCAGAATCGCCCGGTTGATGGCCAGCACCTCGCCACGCAGGTTGAGCACCGGGCCGCCACTGCCGCCAAACGTGGTCTGGGCGTCGTGCACCACCGCGGCGGCGCTGACCTGCGCCACGATGCCGCGGCTGACCAACGGCTGGATGAGCCCGGCTTGCGCCAATGCGTCCGCCGCTTTTTGGTCATTCATATCGGCCTGCTGGCGCAAGCCGGACACAAAGCGTTTGTCGGCCCGCGCGATCAATGCCGTCAGTCCCGTGGGGTAGCCCAGCACCAACACCGCATCGCCGGGCGAGGGGGGCAGTGTGGACATCGTCAGCGGCTCCGCCGTCAGTGCGGCACCACTGCCACGCAGCAGCGCCAGGTCATGGGTGGCGCTCACCCCCGCCACTGACACGGCAAACGGCTCCACCGTGCCAGGCAGAAAACCGCGCAACTCCAACACCATGGGCCGCACGCCGAAGCTTTGCATGGCTTGCATCGCCACGCCCTGCTCCCACGGTAAAGCGACATGGCGGTTGGTCACCAGCGTACCCTGCGCGTCGACCACAAAGGCCGTTCCAGTGGAGCGGAACATGTAGATAGGCCCCTGTCCGGACAAGGTGAGGCGGGGCTCGTTGTCGGCCCCCATCTGCGGTTTGCCCTTGACAAGTACCAGCCGCAAAGGCCGGCCAGTAGGCGGATCGATCAGAACATAGCGCGCCTGAATCAACGCCACCGATTTAGCCACCCGGGACACCACGGGTGCCACTGAACCGGATTCCACCGCACTGACACGAGCCGCCGTGCCATCAAAGCCATGTCCCATGACACTGCGCAGTGACTCCACGTCATCATGGGTGGAGGCTTGCGCCCGCAGGGTCTGCAGGTTCTGGTCCAGGTCATTGACGCGTGCTTGCGCCTGCGCCAGGCGCTCTGCCAGGTCGGCCGTGTACAGGCTTTGCACGCCCATGCCCGCCAACACAGCCGCTACGCACAGAACCACCCACAGCGCCCGTCGCAAATGCCGACGCGCCGCGCAGTCAGCGCGGGTAGACGTTCTCACAGGTCCGCGTACCAATGGCCGGGCAAAGCTTGCCGGCGCAGACCACGGTCCGCGGGTGCGGGGCAGGAACAACTCCGTTGGGGTCGGTAGTGCGTCCATGGTCAACCTCCAGGGTGGATAGACCTTGGACCATCGTGCGCCTGCGGAGTTCCAGAGTCAAGCACCCGTTGCCGGGCGCTGCTTCAGTCGCCCAGCAGGTCTACGGCCGGAGCTGCGGGCGCCGTCACACCCAGATGCCGGTAGGCCGCCAGTGTGGCAATGCGCCCGCGCGGCGTACGCTGCAAATAGCCTTGCTGGATCAGGTAGGGCTCGATCACATCCTCGATGGTTTCGCGCTCTTCGCCAATGCTGGCGGCGATGTTGTCCAGCCCCACGGGGCCGCCGTCAAAGCGGTGGATCACGGCCTCCAGCAGCTTGCGGTCCATCAGGTCAAAGCCTTGCGGGTCCACGTCCAGCATGGCCAGTGCGCGGTTGGCAATGTCCAGCGTGATGGTGCCGTCCCCCTTCACCTCCGCATAGTCACGCACGCGGCGCAGCAGGCGGTTGGCAATGCGTGGCGTGCCGCGCGAGCGGCGGGCAATCTCAAAACCACCCTCTTCTTCCATGGGCACGCCCAAGAGTCCGGCGCTGCGTTTGACAATGCGCCCCAACTCTTCGGAGCTGTAAAACTCCAGCCGCGCCACGATGCCAAAGCGATCGCGCAGCGGGTTGGTCAGCATGCCCGCGCGCGTGGTGGCACCCACCAGCGTGAAGGGCTGCAGATCGAGTTTGATAGAGCGCGCCGCAGGCCCCTCGCCGATCATGATGTCGATCTTGTAGTCCTCCAGCGCGGGGTACAAGATTTCCTCCACCACGGCCGACAGACGGTGAATTTCGTCAATGAACAAGACGTCGTTCTTTTCCAAATTGGTCAGCAGCGCGGCCAGGTCTTTGGGCTTTTCCAGCACCGGGCCGCTGGTCTGGCGCAGGTTCACGCCCAGTTCATGGGCAATGATGTGCGACAGCGTGGTCTTGCCCAAACCAGGCGGGCCGAACAGCAGCACGTGGTCCAGCGCCTCGTTGCGTTTTTTGGCCGCCCCGATGAAGATCTCCAACTGTTCGCGCACCTTGGCCTGGCCCACATACTCGTCCAACAGCTTGGGGCGCAGCGCGCGCTCGATCGCCTCTTCGCTGCTGGACACCGGCGCGGCAGACACCATGCGCGGCGCGGCAGGGGGTGGAACAGAAAAGTCGTCGGTCTGAATGCTCACGAAAGAGGCCTATCCATGCTGAAAATCACAAAACCCGGGGTGGGTGCCCACTATAGCGCGGCACCGTCCACGCTCAAGAAGCACCGCCACTGTGCCGATATGCAGGATATCCCCTCCTTGTCTGGCGCGCCCGGGCCTGGATTTACGTTTCTGCACGACTGAAAGGCAGCGCCAGCCATGCCCACCCGCTCCCCCTACTTCCTGCTGCTGGCCCTGGCGCTGGGTTCCGCCACGGTGGGGGCCAACGACGCGGTGCCCGCCACCAAACCCGCGGTAGCCAAAAAGCCCGCTGCGGTCGATATCCAGGCCACCAGCGCCTCCAACGCCAAAGAGGTGGGCGACCAGCTGCGCGAGGCACTGGGCGTGGCCCCCAAGAAGAAACTCACCATCACCGTCAGCGGTACGGGACCAGCAGGGGCAGCCTCTGCCAGCCGCCGCCCGCCCGCCCACGCCGCAGCCAGCCAGGCCGCCAAGACGGGCGCAGAAGCCCATGGCGGCGAGGTGCACTGGGCCTATGAAGGCGACGTAGGCCCACAGGCCTGGGGCAAGCTCAAACCCGACTTCAACGTCTGCGCGCTGGGCAAACGCCAGTCTCCCATCAACATCGAGGACGGCAACACCCTGCAAGGCCCGGCCGAACCGCTGCTGTTCAACTACACGGCCAGCAATGGCACCGTGCTCAACAACGGCCACACCATCCAGGTCGATGTGCAGGGCGACAACACCATCACCGTACGCGGCTCGCGCTACAAGCTGCTGCAGTTCCACTTCCACACCCCATCCGAAGAACAGGTGAACGGCAAACGTGCTGCCATGGTGGCGCACCTGGTCCACAAAAATGATGATGGACAGCTGGCCGTGGTGGCCGTGCTGCTGGAGCCCGGCGTGGCCAACCCGCTGATCGACAAGGTGTGGACCTATATGCCGCTGGAGGTGAACGACCGCGTGCGCATGCCGCGCGAGCTGCTCAACCTCAACGAGCTGCTGCCCACCGACCAGCGCTATTACCAGTTCATGGGCTCACTGACCACGCCGCCGTGTACCGAAGGCGTGCTATGGACCGTGCTGAAGCAGCCCATGCAGATCAGCCGTGCGCAATACAAGCTGTTCACCCAGCTCTACGCCAACAATGCGCGCCCAGTGCAGGCACTGAATGGCCGCCCGGTGCGCGAAGCCCAGTAATCCGCTATTGATTTAGTAGCTGCTTGCGCACTATCGGCGGGGGCTAGCGGCCTATTTTGCCAATGACTTCAGCGCCAGCTTGATACCGTCGCTCACGCCCACATCCTTGGGCAGGGCCTTCAGACAGGCTGCGGCTTCCTTGTCGCTGTAGCCCAGCGCCAACAGCGCCTGCAGGATGTCGGCCTGCGCATCGCTGGCGGCGCCCAGTGGCGCGCCAATGTCCGCCCCCAGCTTGCCTTTGAGTTCCAGCAGCAGGCGCTCAGCGGTTTTCTTGCCAATGCCCGGCACTTTGACCAGGCGCCCGGCCTCCTGCAGCGTCACCGCCTGTGCCAGGTCCGCCACGTCCATGCCCGAGAGCACCGACAGCGCGGTACGTGGGCCCACACCCGAAATCTTGATGAGTTCGCGGAACGCCTCGCGCTCGCTGCTGCTGCCAAAGCCGTAGAGGATTTGCGCGTCCTCACGCACCACAAAATGGGTCAGCAAACTGACCTTCTGGCCCTCGGCCGGCAGGTTGTAGAAGGTGCTCATAGGCACCTGCACCTCGTAGCCCACACCGCCACAGTCCACGATGACCTGCGGAGGATTTTTGTCGCTGAGGGTGCCTGTGAGTTTGCCGATCATCGTCTTTTGCCTGGGGTTGTAACGCGGGGTGTGGCCTGTGGGCCGAACATTGGGGACAATGCAGGGTAACGCCAGCCTTGGCGCCCCTTAGCCCTGCCGGATTATCAGCTTGATTCTCAAACACATCTTCACCCCGCTGAACAACACACGCCTCTCGCACCTGTGCGGCCCGACCGACGAGCACCTGCGCACCATCGAGCGCGAACTGGAGGTGCGCATTGCCCATCGGCATGAGCAATTCAAGGTGGAAGGCGCCAAGGCCAAAGCCCAGCGCGCCATGGAGATGCTGCAAGCCCTGTACGAAATCGCTGGCCGCCCCATCGCCGCATCCACCGTGCAGCTCATGCTCAGCGGCAACGGTGGTCCGGACGGTGCAGACGGCCCCACCCTGGCCACCCGCCGCGCCGACCTGAAGCCGCGCAGCCAGAACCAGGCCGTGTACCTGGACAACATCGCCGAGTTCGACATCACCTTCGGCATTGGCCCTGCCGGTACCGGCAAGACCTACCTGGCCGTGGCCGCCGCCGTGGACGCCTTGCAGCGCAGCGCGGTGCAGCGCATTGTGCTGACCCGCCCCGCCGTGGAAGCGGGTGAGCGCCTGGGCTTTTTGCCCGGCGATTTGAACCAGAAAGTAGACCCGTATCTGCGCCCGCTGTACGACGCGCTCTACGACCTCATGGGTTACGACCAGGTGCACAAAGCCTTCGAGCGGCAAGCGCTGGAGATTGCGCCACTGGCCTTCATGCGCGGGCGCACGTTGAATAACGCGTTTGTCATCCTGGACGAGGCGCAGAACACCACGCCCGAGCAGATGAAGATGTTTCTCACACGCGTGGGCTTTGGCACCAAGACCGTGATCACTGGCGACGTGAGCCAGATTGACCTGCCCAAAACGCAGCTCAGCGGCTTGGTAGATGCCGAGCGCATCTTGCGCCGCACCCCCGGCATTGCCATCACCCGCCTGACCAGCGCCGATATCGTGCGGCACCCGCTGGTGGCCCGCATCGTGGATGCTTACGATGCGGCTCGGTTGGAAGATTTGCCGCGCATTGCCATCCCCGACCCCGAGCCCGAACTGCCCCGCGTGGGCCTGCCCAAAACACGTTCCCCAAAATCTAAATCTCCGAAAGCGCGCTGATGCTGCCCGAACTCTCCCTCTCCCTGCAATTCGGCAAGGTCAAGGACGCCGACAAACACCGCGCCGCCCTCAAGCGCCACAAGGTGATCCGCTGGATTCGCAACACGCTGGAAGTGGACGGCGAGATCACCGTGCGCATCGTTGACGCCGAAGAAGGCCAGACCTTGAACCGCGAGTACCGCCAGAAGGACTACGCCACCAATGTGCTGACCTTTGACTACACGCAAGACCCCGTGGTGACCGCCGATCTGGTGTTATGCGCGCCGGTGATTGCCAAGGAAGCCAAGGAGCAGAAGAAGACACTGGAGGCGCACTACGCCCACATGATCGTCCATGGAACCTTGCATGCGCAGGGCTGGGACCATGAGTTGGACGAGGACGCGGAGGTGATGGAACTGCGCGAGACCGAGATCATGGCGCGCTTGGGATTCAAGAATCCTTATTGAGCTTTTGGGACTCTTGGGCTCTTGCTCCGGAGCAGCGGGGCCGCACATTTTGCTTCGTGTCCCCCGGCCTTCGGCCTCCTCCTTGACCTACGCAAAATGCGCGGCCCCACTGCTCCTACGGGCTAGTTCACACAAACACACGCGTCGTGGGTGTCGGTCTTCCGATGCGTCAAGCGGGAGAAGGGGATTGGCGTTTTGCGTAGGTCAAGGAGGAGCCCGCACAGCGGGCGGGGGACACGAAGCAAAACGCCAAGCCCCTTCTCTCGCGGGCAACCACCAACCAAACGATTCACAAGCCTTTGAGCCCCCTAGCCCCCGCAAACATTGCGCAAGCAGCTACCAAATTAATAGCAATCAGACAGAGGGCGCCACCCGCATAGGAATGGTCACCGGCCCGTCATTAACCAGCTCCACCAGCATGTCAGCCGCAAAAATTCCAGTCTGCACGATAGGGTGCACCACACGCGCCTGGGCCACGAAGTAGTCGTACAGACGCCGCCCCTCTGCCGGAGCAGCCGCGTTGGTAAAGCTGGGCCGGTTGCCACCCGAAGTGTCTGCGGCCAGCGTGAACTGGCTCACCAGCAACAAGCCCCCCACCGTGCCCGCACCATCCAGGTCCGGCACCGCGAGGTTCATCTTGCCCGCGCTGTCGCTGAAGATGCGCAGCTTCAGCAGCTTGGCCAAGAGCTTGTCCGCCTGCGCCTCGGTATCACCCTGTTCGGCACACACCAGCACCAGCAGACCGCGACCAATGGAACCCACCACCGCCTCATCCACTGTCACCTGGGCGCGTCGCACCCGTTGCACCAAGGCCAGCATGGCGCGGGGTCAGGCGAGTGTCACGCGGGCGAACTTGCGCTTGCCCACCTGCAGCACATAGGTACCGGCGCCCAACTTCAGGCCCTTGTCGCTCACCACATTGCTGTCGATGCGCACACCACCGCCATCAATCAGTCGATTGCCTTCGCCGCTCGAAGCCGCCAAGCCTGCGGATTTGAGCAAGGCACCGATGCCCAGGGCTGCCCCTCCTTCGCCCAGCGGCAGGCTGATCTCGTCGATCTGGTCCGGCACACCGCCCTTGCTGCGGTTGATGAAGTCTTGCTCGGCGGCATCGGCGGCGGCGGCACTGTGAAAGCGCGCAGTGATTTCCTTGGCCAACGCCACCTTGGCGTCTTTGGGGTTGCGGCCACCTTCCACTTCGGCCTTGAGCTTGGCGATGTCCGCCTCGCTCTTGAAACTTAGCAGCGTGTACCACTTCCACATCAGCACGTCGGAAATGCTCAACACCTTGGCAAACATGGTGTTGGCGTCCTCGGAAATGCCGATGTAGTTGTTCTTGCTCTTGGACATCTTCTCGACGCCGTCCAGGCCTTCGAGCAGCGGCATGGTCAAGATGCACTGCGGCTCCTGGCCGTACTCGGCCTGCAGCGTGCGGCCCATCAGCAAATTGAATTTCTGGTCGGTGCCGCCCAGTTCCAGATCGCTCTTCAGCGCCACGCTGTCATAACCCTGCATCAGCGGGTACAGAAACTCGTGCACGGCAATCGGAGTGCCGGCCTTGAAGCGGTCGTGGAAGTCGTTGCGCTCCATCATGCGGGCCACGGTGTAGCGGCTGGCCAACTGGATCATGCCGCGGGCGCCCAGCGGGTCACTCCATTCGCTGTTGTAGCGCAGCTCGGTCTTGGTCGGGTCCAGAATCTTGTCGGCCTGTGCGCGGTAGGTTTCGGCGTTGACCTTGATTTGCTCGGCCGTCAGCGGCGGGCGGGTGCTGTTGCGGCCACTGGGGTCCCCAATCATGCTGGTGAAATCGCCAATCAGGAAGATGACCGTGTGGCCCAGATCTTGCAATTGCCGCATCTTGTTCAGCACCACGGTGTGGCCGATGTGGATGTCGGGCGCGGTGGGGTCCAGCCCCAGCTTGATCCGCAGCGGCGTGCCGGTGGCTTCCGATTTGGCGAGTTTTTTGACCCACTCGTCTTGCGGCAGCAATTCGTCCACGCCGCGCAGGGTCACCGCCAGGGCCTCGCGCACACGGTCGGTTACAACAATTTGGGGGCTTGAGGCTTGATTCATAAGGGTTTTTTCTGGTTGCTGGGGGAGGTGCCGCCGCTATACTGCGGGCTCTCTCCTGCAACGTGTTCGTTGCCAGCGGCTGGATTTTAGTCGTGCCGCACCATCCATCGGAGTTCCAGATTTTGAAACACGGATTGACCCAAGCCGTAGAGGCTTGCTTTGCGTACACACGTGACTTGGCCCAGCGCCACCCCCAACGCATCACCGCCACTCTTGCCGCCCTTTTGGTAGGCGGCACCGGCGGCGCTTTCGCCGTAGCGTCTTTTGCACCCGATGCATCTGACTTTCCCGTGCGCACCGTGGTCGAGGCCGTGCAGGCCCTGCCCGCCGCGCCACTGGACATGGCCTTGCCCGAACAGGCGCTGCGCCTGTACCGCTCGGAAGTCACCCGCTCCACCGACACCGCCGACAGCCTGCTTAAGCGCTTGGGCGTGTTTGACCCCGCAGCCTCCGCCTTTCTGCGCGCCAACCCCCAGGTGCAACAGCAGTTGCTGGGCCGCGCGGGCCGCAACGTGACCGCCGAAGTGAACGAGTTGCAAGGACTGACCGCCCTCACTGCGCGCTGGAGCCCGTTGGACGATGGCACCTTCAAGCGCCTGAGCGTGACCAAAGATGGCGCCGACTTCAAGGCCCAGCTGGAAACCCTGCCGCTGGTGGCCACCACGCGCCTGGCAAGCGGCGTGATCCAGACCTCGCTGTTTGCTGCCACCGACGACGCCCACCTGCCCGACTCCATCGGCGTGCAGATGGCTGAAATCTTTTCCGGCGACATCGACTTCCACCGCGCCTTGCGCAAGGGCGACCGCTTTTCCGTGGTGTATGAAACACTGGAAGGCGATGGTGAACCCCTGCGCTCCGGCCGCGTGCTGAGCGCCGAGTTCGTGAACGCAGGCAAGGCCCACCAAGCCATGTGGTTCCGCGACCCCACCGCCGCCGTTGCAGGCACGACCAAGGGCAGCTACTACACGCTCGCCGGTGAAAGCCTGCGCCGCGCGTTTCTGGCCTCGCCACTGGAGTTCTCGCGCATCAGCAGCGGCTTCAGCATGCGCTTTCACCCGATTCTCCAAACCTGGAAAGCCCACCTGGGCGTGGATTACGCAGCCACCACAGGCACCCCTGTGCGCACCGTGGCTGATGGCGTGGTGGACTTTGCGGGTGTGCAAAACGGCTTTGGAAATGTGGTGATGGTCAAGCACCGCAACAACCAAACTACGGTGTATGCCCACCTGAGCCGCATCAATGTCAAAAAAGGCCAGAACGTGTCGCAGGGCCAGAACATTGGCGCCGTGGGCTCCACGGGCTGGGCCACCGGCCCGCACCTGCACTTTGAATTCCGCGTCAACGGCGTACACCATGACCCACTGACGATTGCACGCCAGAGCGAATCTGTGCCCGTTACCGCGGCGCTCAAGCCCCAGTTCGACCAGGCCGCCATGGGCGTGCGCGCCCAGTTGGCCGCCGCGGCCCAGCTGCGCCCAAGCAGCGCCGAATAAGCGCACGAGCCGCGCTGTGTCCGAGCTCTTCATTGGCCTGATGTCCGGCACCTCGATGGATGGTGTGGACGGCGTGCTGGCCGATTTTTCCCAAGGACGCATGCGCGTGCTGCAGCACTGCAGCGCCCCCCTGCCTGCGGCGTTGCAGTCAGAGTTGCTGGCCCTGAACACCCCTGCTGACAACGAGCTCCACCGTGCCGCCCTGGCTGGCAACGGCTTGGCGAGGGTATACGCCGAAGTGGTCGCCAACTTGCTGCGGGATGGCGATACGCCGAAGTCCGCAGTTCGAGCCATAGGCGCCCACGGACAAACCGTGCGACACCGCCCGCAAGAGTTTGATGGCACGGGCTACACCCTGCAGCTGAACCAACCCGCCTTGCTGGCCGAACTCTGCGGCATCGACGTGGTCGCCGATTTCCGCAGCCGCGATGTGGCAGCCGGCGGTCAAGGCGCCCCGCTGGTTCCACCCTTTCATCAAGCCTTCTTCGGGCAAGACGGTTGCGCAATGGCCGTACTGAATATTGGCGGTATCTCAAATATCACGGTGTTGGATCATTCTGCGGATGCGCCCGTGCAGGGCTTTGACTGTGGTCCAGGCAATGCCTTGATGGACGGCTGGTGCCAAACCCATATCGGCCAGGCTTTTGACGATGCGGGCAGCTGGGCTGCCGGTGGTCAGGTGCACGCGGCCTTGTTGGCGAGTTTGCTCAATGAACCCTTCTTCGCGAAACCACCTCCCAAAAGCACGGGACGCGACCTGTTCAACGCCGCGTGGCTGGCACGCTGTTTGTCAAAGGTGACCGGTGTATCACCGCAAGACGTGCAAGCCACATTGACAGAGCTAACGGCCCGGTCGTGTGCAGAAGCCCTGCGCAAGGTCGCCCCGCACTGCAAGACCCTGGTGGTCTGCGGTGGTGGTGCCTTCAATACCCATTTAATGCAAAGGTTGGCACACCATCTGCCGGGATGCGCAGTGGAATCCTCCGAAGCCCAGGGCTTGCCCCCCCTACAGGTGGAAGCCAGCGCCTTTGCTTGGCTGGCCCGCCAGACCTGCCTGCGCCAGACAGCCAGTCTGCAAAAAGTAACGGGCGCTCTGGGCGCCCGCATACTCGGTGCAATTTACCCTGCGTAAATCGCAGGGCTTGGCAGACCTCAGGTCGAGAAAGAAGAACCGCAGCCGCAGGTGGACGTGGCGTTGGGGTTCTTGATCACAAATTGTGCGCCCTGCAGGTCTTCCTTGTAGTCAATCTCTGCGCCCATCAGGTACTGGTAGCTCATCGCGTCGATCAACAGAGACACGCCATTTTTGGTCATGGTGGTGTCGTCTTCGTTGGTGATTTCATCAAACGTGAAACCGTACTGGAAACCGGAACAACCGCCACCCTGCACGAACACGCGCAGTTTCAGATCAGGATTGCCCTCTTCGGCGATCAAGTCCGCCACCTTGGCCGCCGCGCTGTCGGTAAACAGAATGGGGGAAGGCATTTCGGTCTGGATGTTTTCGGCAACTGCGCTCATGGGGGACTCCGGTCGGTATCAGAATGCTGCAAATAGTACAGGAATTCGCTCGGGAATTCTTTTTACTGGTTATTTGCCGCTAATTTCAGTGTGGGTTTTTCCTCTGCACCCAGCAGCGGGCGCAACTGGCCCGAAATCAGCGCCCCCTGGTGCATTTCCAGGGCGGCGTATTCCACATCGCCTTCAATGCGCGCCTTGGGCTGCAACTCCAGCATGTGGCGGGCGTGGATAGGCCCCTTCACCGTGCCATTGATGATGATGTGGTCGGCGGTGATTTCACCGGTCACGCTAGCGGAATCGGAAATCACCAGAATGCTGACCACGGTATCACTGGCCATCACATTGCCCACAATGACGCCATCGACCCGCAGGCCGTCCGAGAAGGCCATATTGCCGTCGATTTGCGTGCCTTCGGCAATCAAGCTTTTGATGGGGGGCTGCTTTTTCTTATTGAACATGGTGAACCTCTGTAAACATTACAGCTTGAGGGTTTGGGTCGCCTTGACCGATGAACCTTCAAGAACCCGCGCTGACACACTTTTGACAAGCACCTGAGGAGGAAGCGCCAACTCGCCCTCCATGCGTCCGTACTGCTTGATCTTGATGGGGATAGCCCCATCCGGCAAGGTTGCGAACCAGGGTTTGCCATTCACCGTTCCCGCAAAAGTCAACTCCAAACGACCTGTGAACTCTTGCGTATTGCGGCCCGGCTGCATGACCAGCACTTGCCATTTTAACGTTCCGGGAGCACTGAGCTCCGCCTGCAGACCACGAATCGCCAAACCTTCGACCGCACCCGCTGGAATCAGCTTCTCAAAGAAGCCCAGGTCGTCATGCAAGCCCCGGTTTTCTGCTTCCAACTGCTTGACCTGCGCCAGCAGTTTCTCGTGCGAGGCCTTCTCGGCTGTGACCAAGGTGTCGGCGGTATTGGCAATGGACTGGGCTTGGTCGCGCTCGGTTTTGACATCCGTCAGCTCGGCGCGCAAGGTAGCCACGTCGGTACGCAACTGCATCAGCTCTTCCTTGGAGCCTTTGTCCAGCCCGGCAATGTCCTT
The DNA here is from genome assembly GCF_031457975.1 of Rhodoferax saidenbachensis. Taxonomy (GTDB): domain Bacteria; phylum Pseudomonadota; class Gammaproteobacteria; order Burkholderiales; family Burkholderiaceae_C; genus Allorhodoferax; species Allorhodoferax saidenbachensis_A. Next base: position 80,787 of record NZ_JAVDXO010000009.1, on the reverse strand, counting down.
GCCAAACTCAAACGCCCACAGGCCGATGGCCGAGCAAAACCCGAGCACGATGGCCAACACGGCCCAGCGAAACGGCCAGGGCAATGCGCTGCGTACCGCCATGCGTGGCGCACTGATGGTGAGGCGGCGGCGGAGCAGGCGGAATCTCATGGAGGGCGAAGTCTAGCAGCCGAAAAGACAACAGCCGCCAGAATTTGCACTCTGGCGGCTGTTGCTTTGCAACGCAATGTTGCGGCGATTAACGCTTGGAGAACTGCTTGCGACGGCGAGCGCCGTGGAAGCCGACCTTCTTACGTTCGACTTCACGCGCATCGCGTGTCACGAAGCCAGCCTGGCTCAAGACGGGCTTGAGTGTGGCGTCGTAGTCGATCAAAGCGCGGGTAATGCCGTGGCGGGTTGCACCAGCCTGGCCGGACTCACCGCCACCAGCGACGTTGACCATGATGTCAAACGTTTCAGCGTGGTTGGTCAACAGCAGGGGCTGCTTGCAGATCATGATGGACGTTGCGCGACCGAAAAACTTTTCGATGGCCTTGCCGTTCACCACGATTTGGCCGGAGCCTTTTTTCAGAAACACGCGGGCGACGCTGGATTTGCGACGGCCGGTGCCATTGTTCCATTCACCGATCATTGGGCGGCCTCTCTCTTCACTGCGTTGGCAGAAATACCAGCGATGTCCAGAACTTTGGGCTGCTGGGCGGTATGGGGATGCTCAGCACCACCGTACACCTTGAGCTTCTTGATCATGGCGTAGCCCAGAGGACCCTTGGGCAACATGCCCTTGACGGCTTTTTCCAAAGCGCGGCCAGGGTGCTTGGCTTGCATGTCGCGGAAGTTGGTGGCTGTGATACCGCCGGGGTAACCCGAGTGACGGTAGTACACCTTGTCCAGGGTCTTGGCCCCTGTGACGCGCAGCTGGGCTGCGTTGATGATGACGATGAAGTCACCTGTATCGACGTGAGGCGTGTAAATGGCCTTGTGTTTGCCGCGCAAACGGAGAGCAACTTCGCTGGCTACTCGTCCGAGGACCTTGTCGGTCGCGTCAATCACAAACCACTCGTGCACGACCTCAGCGGGTTTTGCGCTGAAAGTAGACATGAGATTTCTCTTTTAAAGGAGGGTTTGGCGGGCTCTTTTCCACGGTCGGCGTTCCTCTGATGGGAATCTCTTAGGTGGGGGTACTTCGTGAAAAGCCTTCGCCGCGGAGCCACAAAAGCGCTGCGAAGCCCACGATTATACAAAAAGCCCCGCCAATCGGCAAATATCCCCTTTTTAGGGAAGGACTGCCCGGTTGTTCTGACTCTCCCAGCGCTTGCGGTCGGCAATGCAAACCGGTAGCTGCGCGTGCTCTGGTTTTAGGCATTCCCTGTAGACGCACATGGTTTTGGTGAGGACCGTGGCATCGGGGCACAGCTCTACCGGCGCCACCTGAACCACCGGGGGGGCGGACGGGGCGGAGGAGGGCTTGGGTTCTGCCCGGTTGGGCTTGACCACCACCGGCTTGTCTGCGGCCACCCCTGCGACGGCAGCCGTTGCAGGTTTGGCCAAGGCCGCGGACGCATTGCGAGGTGCGGAGGCCGCGACATTGGGTCCCGCTGCGGGCACTGGCACTTCCGTTACGGGAACGATTTCCGCTGGTGTCGCGGATTTTTCCGGCTCTACGATTGCTGCCTGCGGCGTCGGTTTATGACCTATGCCTACCGTGACAGCAGCTGCCAGCACCCCAACGACCAACGCCACAACGGCGGCAATCCACCACCCCGAAGGGGCCGTCTTGCGTGGAGCGATAGCAGCCACTACATCGGGTTTGTGCTTGGCACGAGGAGGCACTCGTACCGTTTTGGCCGAAGCCCGCGAGGTCTTGGACGTTACCGGCTGGGTGTGCTGCTGAGGCGCTGGCTGCGTGGTTAGTAAGGCGGTGGTCAACGGCACCGATGCCACCCCACGCTCCTCCAGCGTGATGGAAGGCCCCAAACCCTGGTGCCAATCAAATCGCGCCATATCGGCTGGCACCTGCAGTGCCATTTCTTGTGCAAAGGCGTCTACGCTCTGAGGCCGTCCTGCTGGCTCTATGGTCAGGGCATGGGCCACGGCCTCTACAAACGCCAGCGAATACAGCTGGCCAAAATGCGTTTCTGCGGTCTTGGCGACCTGGGCAAAAGCGGGCATGCGGTCACGTACCACCCGGAAGGTAGCGGGCAGCGGTGGCTCATTGCACAGGCAGCCATGCACCACGGCGGCCAGCGCGTAGAGATCCGTCCACGGCCCCTCGCGCAGGTCGTGCGCATCGGCGTACTGCTCGATGGGCGCGTAGTTCACCTTCAGGATGGCGGTGTGCTTTTGGCTGGAGTCCATCAGCGCACGGCGCGCAGCGCCGAGGTCCAGCAGCACCGGAGGGCCCAGGTTCTGCAGAAAGATGTTGTCTGGCGATACGTCGCGGTGCAAGGTGTCGTTGTCGTGCAGCACGCGCAGTGCCTCCAGAACCGACCACAGCACCTGGCGCAGCCATTCTTCCGAAGGCGGGCCGCTCATGCGGCGACGGGCTTCCTTGAGGGTGATGCCTTCATACAGCGGCATGGCCATGTAGGCCGTGTTGTTGGCTTCCCAAAAGCGGTACACCTTGACCAGCGAGGGGTGGTCAAAACGGGCGAGCAACCGGGCCTCAGCGATGAAGGATTGCAAACCGGCCTGGAAGGGCTTGGCGTCGGCCGTAGAGCGGGCCGACACCAACAAGTCAGTGCCACGCCCTACCAATGCAGATGGCATGTACTCCTTGATAGCCACGGGGCGGTGCAGCGAATGGTCGTAGCCGCGGTACACCATGCCAAAGCCACCCACACCCAGCAACGCCTGCAGCTCAAACTCGCCCAGCATCGTGCCGGGCGGCAATGCGTCCATGTGGCCCAGGGGCAAAGCCGCAGGCTCGCTGGGCTGGGTGGTGGTATCACTCATGCTGTGGCAACAGTAGGAAAGAGCTTCAGGCTCTACACAATATTATTTTCAGGCCGCGCTTCCAACATCCCGCCCTGTGGCGGCTGGCCTTGCGTAGGTATCATAGGGGATGTTCAGTTACCGCCACGCCTTTCACGCCGGCAACCATGCCGACGTCCTCAAACACACCGTATTGCTGGCGGTGTTGCGTCACATGACGCAAAAAGATACCGCGCTCAACGTGTTCGACACCCATGCGGGTGCAGGCCTGTACCGGCTGGATGGCGATTTCGCCAAAACCAGCGAGGAAGCCGCCGAGGGCTTCCTGAAACTGGTTGCCACCAAGCCCGCAACGCCGTTTGCGCCCGCCCTGCAAGACTATGTGGACATGGTGGCAGGCTTCAACAGCACCAACCACTGGAGCGTGTATCCCGGCTCGCCATTCATCATCCAGAGCCTGCTGCGTGACCGCGACAAGCTCAAACTGTTCGAGCTGCACCCCACCGACACCAAAACCCTGATGGCGAACATCGCCCAGCTTGAAGCGGGCCGCCAAGTGGCCATCCTGCGCGAAGACGGGTTTGAAGGGCTGAAGAAGTTCTTGCCGCCACCCTCACGCCGCGCGCTGGTGCTATGCGACCCCAGCTACGAAGTCAAGAACGACTACGCCCGTGTCACAGCCATGGTGGCAGACGCCATGGTGCGCTTTGCCACCGGCACCTACGCTGTCTGGTACCCCATCATTCCACGCCCCGAGGCACACGACTTGCCCAAGAAGCTCAAGACCCTGGCCAACAAATCAGGCAAGTCTTGGCTGCACGCCACGCTGACCGTGAAGTCCAGCAAGCTGCTGCAGGACGCTGAAGGCGAAGTGGTACGCCCGGGTCTGCCAGCCAGTGGCATGTTCCTGATCAACCCACCCCACACGCTCAAAGCCGCGTTGAAAGACGCCTTGCCGCAGATGGTGGAATTGCTCAAACAAGACGCGAATGCCACGTCAACGCTGGAGTCGGGCGGCTAATACCGCCTCTCTCCGGGCGTAGCGATTCCGCGTTATTGCACCGTGGGCACCAGCCCCAGGTTTTGGCACAGCGCCAGCGTGGCTGCGCTCTGGTTCATGGTGTAAAAATGCAGCGCGGGGGCGCCGCCTGCGCGCAACTGCTCGCACAAATCGGTCACCACTTCCAACCCAAAAGCCTTGATCGAGGCCACATCGTCGCCATAGCTTTGCAGGCGCAAGCGAATCCAGCGCGGGATTTCGGCACCGCAGGCGTCCGAAAAGCGCATCAGCTGCGTGGAGCTGGAGATAGGCATGATGCCGGGCACCACAGGCACCTCCAACCCCAGTGCATCCACCTCTTCCACAAAGCGGAAGTAGGCGTCTGAGTTGTAGAAATACTGGGTGATGGCCGAGTTGGCACCAGCCTTGACCTTGGCGGCAAAAGCCTGCAGGTCATGGGCCGGTGACTTGGCCTGGGGGTGCACCTCGGGGTAGGCCGCCACTTCGATATGGAAGTCATCGCCCGTTTCGGCGCGAATGAAGGCGACCAAGTCGCTGGCGTAGTGGAACTCGCCGCCCGCGCCGTAGCCGCTGGGCAGGTCGCCACGCAAAGCGACCAGGCGCTTCACGCCCATGGCTTTGAGGATGGCCAACTGATCGCGCACGGTGTTTTTGGTGGCACCGATGCACGAGAAGTGCGAAGCCGCGCTCACGCCCTCGGCCAGGATCTCACGCACCGCACCGAAGGTGCCCTCTTGCGTGGAACCGCCCGCACCAAAGGTGACCGAGCAAAAATCGGGCCCCAACGCGTACAGCTGCTGGCGCACGCCACGCAGCTTTTCCGCGCCTTCGGGCGTTTTGGGGGGAAAGAATTCCAGACTCAGCGGAATTCGGTCGTTGATCAACATCAGCATCTCCATCTCACCGGCCACGCATGCGCGGGCCCGCGTTCAGCCCGCCTTGCGGGCGCAAATGAAAAATTCGCGGTTACCGTCGCCGCCTTCGATGGGCGAGTCGAACCACGCGGTGACCGTCAGGTCCAATTCGGCACAGGCCTCGCGCAGGCGCTGCTCGACGATGGCGTACATGGCCGGATCTTTGACAATGCCGCCCTTGCCTACCTGGCCCGGCTGCAGTTCAAACTGCGGCTTCACCAGGGTTAGCAAGGTGCCTCCATCCCGCAACAAAGGTACCGCCGCGGGCAGCACCAAGGTTTGCGAGATGAAGGACAGGTCGGCCACCAGCAGGTCAAACGGTGGCGCAAATTCTGGCGGCAAGGTGGCTAGCTCGGCCTCCTCACGGCTGTCATCGGAGCCATCGAAACCTTCAAAGGTTGCGCCATCCTCTTCCAGATCAAATTGGCCTTCAGCCCCCGTGCTATCTGCGTAAGCAGCTATCAAATCTGCAGCAGACAGGGTACGGGCATTGACACTTTCCACGCACAAGACCCGGGCATCTTCGCGCAGGCTCGGGTGCAACTGGGCACTGCCTACGTCCACCCCAACCACCGCTTGAGCGCCGGCTTGCAGCAGGCAGTCGGTGAAACCACCGGTGCTCTGCCCCACGTCCAGGCAACGCAGCCCCGCCACCGACAAGCCCACGTGCTTAAGGGCCGCCTCCAGTTTCAGACCACCCCGCGACACATAGCGTGCCTCGGAGTCGTCCAAAAGCTCGATGCGAGCGTCCTCGGGCACGTCGTCGCCATTCTTGACCACGCGTTTCCAGACCTCGCCGCCCGCTTCCCTCTTCTGCCACTGCACGCCATCGGCGATCAGGCGTTGGGCCTGCGAGCGGGTGCTGGCCAGCCCGCGCTGTACCAGCAGTTGGTCTATACGCATGGAGTCCTTGGCTTAGTAGCGGTAGGTGTTTTTCTTGTACGGACCGGCTTTGGAGACGCCGATGTACGAAGCCTGCTCGTCGGTCAGCTCGGTCAGCATGGCGCCGACCTTCTTCAGGTGCAGACGGGCCACTTTTTCGTCCAGATGCTTGGGCAACACATAGACCTTGCCAGCCTTGTATTCCTTGGGCTTGGTGAACAGCTCGATTTGGGCGATGGTCTGGTTCGCAAAGCTGGAAGACATCACGAAGCTGGGGTGGCCGGTGCCGCAACCCAGGTTCACCAGACGGCCCTTGGCCAGCAGAATGATGCGCTTGGAAGGCTTCTTGCCCTTGGCCGGGAAGATCACGTGGTCCACCTGGGGCTTGATCTCTTCCCACTGCAGCTTTTCCAGCGACGCGACGTCGATTTCGTTGTCAAAGTGGCCGATGTTGCTCACGATGGCCTGGTCCTTCATGGCCTCCATGTGCTTGTAGGTGATGACGTTCTTGTTACCAGTGGTGGTCACGAAAATGTCGGCCTTGTCGGCGGCGTATTCCATGGTCACCACCTTGTAGCCTTCCATCGCGGCCTGCAGGGCGTTGATGGGGTCAATCTCGGTCACCCACACTTGGGCAGACAGGGCGCGCAGGGCCTGGGCCGAGCCCTTGCCCACATCGCCGTAGCCAGCGACCACGGCCACCTTGCCAGCAATCATCACGTCGGTGGCGCGCTTGATGCCGTCCACCAGGGATTCGCGGCAGCCGTACAGGTTGTCGAACTTGCTCTTGGTCACCGAGTCGTTCACGTTGATGGCGCGCAGGGCCAGTGTGCCTTTGGCGGACATTTCTTCCAGGCGCATCACGCCGGTGGTGGTTTCTTCGGTCACGCCGATGATGGCCTTCAGGCGGCGGCTGTACCAGGTGGGGTCCACCTTCAGCTTGGCCTTGATAGCGTTGAACAGGCAGATTTCTTCTTCGCTGCCGGGCTTGGCCAGCACCTTGATGTCCTTCTCGGCGCGGGCGCCCAGGTGCATCAACAAAGTGGCATCGCCGCCGTCATCCAAAATCATGTTGGGGCCTTCGGTCTTGGAGCCCTTGGGGCCAAATTCGAAGATGCGGTGGGTGAAGTCCCAGTACTCTTCCAGCGACTCGCCCTTGTGGGCAAACACGGGGGTGCCGGCAGCCACCAGGGCGGCGGCAGCGTGGTCTTGCGTGGAGAAGATGTTGCACGAAGCCCAGCGCACGTCAGCGCCCAGGGCTTGCAGGGTTTCGACCAGCACGCCGGTCTGAATGGTCATGTGCAGCGAGCCGGTGATGCGCGCGCCCTTCAGCGGCTGGCTCTTGGCGAACTCTTCGCGGATGGACATCAGGCCGGGCATTTCGGTCTCGGCAATGGTCAGCTCTTTGCGGCCCCAAGCGGCCAGGCTGATGTCGGCAATCTTGAAGTCTTCAGTCTTGGCCACGGGAGCCTTCACGGCCTTGGGGGCGACAGATTTAACGGCGGCCTTGACAGCCTTGGGGGTCTTGGAAAATTTCAACACAGCGCTCATGGTTCACTCCAAAAGTTCATTTGAATAAACACTGGTGGGCGGGGATTCAAGAGGCAAAACTCACCGCACACATACCAGTGGGTGAGCGCCGTTGGGAGGCACGGCGCAGGGCGCACCGTGTTTTCCGAGCCTCACTCGCCGTGCCGCTGCGGGCATCGGGCGAGCTGCAACGCTCCTCGGAAGTGGCGCATTTTAGCCTGTTGCCACGGACTGCGGCAACCTTTAGGGGTTTATCGCACCGGCCCGGTGGTGGTGCCCAGCTGCAGTCCAGGCTGGCGCAGCAGGTGGTAGGGGCCATCTTCAGGCGCGTGCAGCACCTGGAACACCATGTCGGCCAGCGCCTCCCCCGTGGTGTGGGGCGTGGGCTGGGTGACGGTGGTAACCGGCATGCCGGTGAGCAACGTGTCTTGCGGAATGTCGCCATGCACCACGACCGAAATGTCTTGCCCCACGCGCAAACCTGCATCCATCAGGCCGCGGATGACGCCCACGCCGCCCAGGTTGTTGTCCACCAGCACAGCGGTAGGCCGTGGGCTCATAGCCAGCAGGGCCTGCACCGCCTGCAGCCCACTGCGCCGGTCTTGCACATCGCCCACGCGGTAGTGGGCCGGGCAATCCAGGTTGCGCGCCTTTAGCGCAGCCATATAGCCGCGGTGGCGCTGGAAGGCAAAGTTCAGCTCCAGCGGCGCATGTACATAGGCAAACCGCGTATGGCCCAGTTCGAGCAAATGCTCCACGGCCAGGCGGCTGCCCATGTCGTTGTCAAAGTCCACCCAGGAATAGTCGTCGCACGCATGGGTGCGGCCATAGCCGACAAAGGGGTAGCCCTTTTCCCGCAGGTAGTCCACGCGCGGGTCGTGCACCCGGGTGTTGGGCACGACGACCGCATCCACCCGCCCACCGTGAAACAGGCGCTCGTAAAAGGTCAGGTCGGTTTCGTTCTTGGCCACGGCCAGCAACAGGTCCAGCTGCTTGCTTTGCAGGCGCTCTCCCAGGCCATCGGCCATGTCCAGAAACTGCGGGTTGCCCAGATTTTCCACCGCGGCGGAGTAGACAATGCCCACCGCATCGGTCTTGCCGCGCACCAGGCGGCGCGCGCCCGCATCGGGCCGGTAGCCCATGGCGGCTGCCATGGCCTGCACGCGCTCGCGGGTCTGCTCGTTCACATCGGTGTAGCCATTCAAGGCGCGGCTGACCGTAGAGGTGGATAACCCCAGTGCACTGGCCAGTTGCTTGATGCTCACACGCTGCTCCGCTCGTTTCGCTTGTTGGAGCGCGAGTGTAAGGGCACGCAGGCCGCGGGCGCCCTCTGTAAAATACCGAGCTTCTCTCGTGTGGCCCGCCACCGTGCGCTGCCCACCCCCGACCTTGGACCCCCTGTGACCTACGCCCCCGAAACCCGCCGCCGCCGCACCTTTGCCATCATTTCCCACCCTGACGCGGGCAAGACCACGCTGACCGAAAAGCTGCTGCTGTTCTCGGGAGCGATCCAGATCGCCGGCTCGGTCAAGGCCCGCAAGGCCACACGCCATGCCACGTCCGACTGGATGGAAATTGAAAAGCAGCGCGGTATCTCGGTCGCATCCTCCGTGATGCAGATGGTCTACCGCGACCACGTGATCAACCTGCTGGACACGCCCGGCCACAAGGACTTCAGCGAGGACACCTACCGCGTGCTGACCGCCGTGGACTCGGCACTGATGGTGATCGACGCTGCCAACGGCGTGGAAGCGCAGACGCGCCGCCTCATTGAGGTGTGCCGCCAGCGCGATACGCCCATCATCACGTTTGTGAACAAGATGGACCGCGAAGTACGCGAGCCACTGGACATTCTGGACGAGATCGAGCGCGAGCTGGGCATGCCCTGCGTGCCCATGACCTGGCCCGTGGGCCAGGGCAAGCTGTTTGGCGGCATCGTGAACCTGCGCACGCAGGCGATGACGGTGTTTGAGAGCGGGAGCGAACGCCGCCCGCAGGACTTTGACGCCGTGCCATTGAACGACTCCGCCTCGCTGGCCCAGCGTTTTGGCCACGAGTGGACCACGGCCATGGAAAGCATGGAGCTGGCCACCGGCGCCTCCCCCGCCTGGGACCTGGAGGCCTTTTTGGCTGGCAAGCAAACCCCCGTGTTCTTTGGTTCGGGGGTGAACAACTTTGGTGTGATGGAAGTGCTGGACGCGCTGGTGGACCTGGCACCCTCGCCCGGCCCGCGCACCAGTTCTTTCATCGTCAACAAGCAGCCTGTCATCAAGGAAGTGCAGCCCGAAGACGACGCCTTCAGCGGCGTGGTGTTCAAGGTGCAGGCCAATATGGATGCCAACCACCGCGACCGCATCGCCTTTGTGCGCATGGCCAGTGGCAAGTACACACCGGGCATGAAGCTCAAGGTCATGCGCACCGCCAAAGAGCTGCGCCCCACCAGCGTGGTGACCTTCATGAGCCAGCGCCGCGAGGCGGTGGAAGAAGCCTACGCGGGTGACATCGTGGGCTTTACCACCCACGGAGGCGTGCAGTTGGGCGACACGATTACCGATGGCAGCGTGAACCTGATGTACACCGGCCTGCCCTTCTTTGCGCCCGAAATGTTCATGACCGTGGTGCTCAAGAACCCCTTGCGCACCAAGCAGCTACAGCAGGGCCTGGCCCAGCTGGGCGAAGAAGGAGCCATCCAGGTGTTCCGCCCCGAGATGGGCGGCAACATGCTGCTGGGTGCCGTGGGCCAGTTGCAGTTTGAAGTGGTGCAGCACCGCCTGAAGGGCGAATATGACGCTGACATCCGCCTGGAGGGCAGCCAGTACACCGGCGCGCGCTGGATCACCGCCGACACGCCCAAAGAGCTGCAGGAATTCATCAACGCCTACCCCGCCCGCATGGCGCGCGACGCGGCCGACACGCTGGCTTACCTGTGCACCAGCCCCTACGACGTGCGCCTGGCGCAGGAGCGTTTCCCCAAGATCCACTTCCACCCGCTGCGCGAGCACGCGGGCCTGGCGCTGCAAAGCGCGGGCTGAAGCGCCAGCCCCTTCGCCCACCGAAGTAAGATCAAAAGCCCGCTGCAGCCAGCGGGCTTTTTTTATTGGCTTGACCGGACAGGAGTTCCCCATGACATTTCCCTCTTCCCTGCGCCTCGCCAGCGCCCTGCTACTGGCAGCGCTAGGTACCGCCGCTAACGCCGAACAATTGAAACTGCGCATCCTGGAGACCACCGATGTGCACATCAACCTGCTGAGCTACGACTATTACCAGGACAAGCCGACCGACCAGTACGGCCTGGCCCGTGCCATCAGCCTCATCAAGGCCGCACGCAGCGAAACGCCGAACAGCCTGCTGTTTGACAACGGTGACCTGCTGCAAGGCAACCCGCTGGGCGATGTGGTGGCGCGCGTGGCCCCGCTGCAGCCCGGCCAGACGCACCCGGCCTACAAGGTCATGAACCCGTTGGGTTACGACGCGGCCAACCTGGGCAACCACGAATTCAACTACGGCCTGGACTTTTTGCGCCGCTCCATCGCCGGAGCTGCCTTCCCCTACGTGAACGCCAACGTGCTGCTGGCCGACGGCAAGCAGGACAGCGCCACGCCCACCCACGCCTTCACCCCCTATGTGCTGCTGGACCGACGCTTCAAGGATGCCAGCGGCAAGGAGCAGAAGCTGCGCGTGGGCGTGATCGGCTTTGTGCCGCCACAAATCATGCAGTGGGACAAGGCCAACCTGGATGGCAAAGTAGTCACCCGCGACATGGTGGACATGGCCCAACGCTATGTGCCCGAGATGCGGGCCAAGGGCGCGCAGTTGGTGATTGCCATTCCCCACTCCGGCTTCGAGAAAGGCGAGATCGGCAGCTTTGCAGAAAACGCCGTGTCGCGCCTGGCCGAAGTGCCCGGGGTGGATGCGATTCTGTTCGGCCACGCGCATGCCGAATTTCCCGGCAAGGCCTTTGCCGACTACCCCAAGGTGGACATCGCGCGCGGCACCATCAACGGCGTGCCGGCCGTCATGCCCGGCCGCTGGGGCGACCACCTGGGCGTGATCGACCTGACGCTGGACAACAGCAGCGGCAGCTGGAAGGTGGTGGGCAGCCAGGCCGCCATTCGCCCCATCTTTGACCGCGCAGCCAAACAGTCACTGGCCACCGAAGACCCGATGGTGATGCAACTCATTGGCGCCGAGCACCAGCGCACGCTGGACTATGTGCGCAACAAGGTGGCCCTGAGCAGCGCCCCCATCTACAGCTACTTTGCCCAGGTGGCAGATGACCCGTCCATCCAGATCGTGTCCAACGCGCAGATTGCCTATGTGAAGCGCGCCATGCAGGGTACCGACTACGAGAAGTACCCTGTGCTCTCGGCCGCGGCCCCCTTCAAGGCGGGTGGGCGCCAGGGCTGGAACTACTACACCGACATTCCGGCTGGTCCCCTGGCTATCAAGCACATGGCCGACCTCTACATCTACCCCAACACGCTCAAGGCCATGCTGATCACGGGCGCGGAGGTGCGGGAATGGCTGGAAATGTCGGCCGGTCAGTTTCTGCGCATCGACCCCAAGGGCCCGGCACGCCAGCCGCTCATCAACGATGCTTTCCCGTCCTACAACTTCGACGTGATCGACGGCGTGCAGTACGAGATCGACGTGAGCCAGTCCGCCCGCTACGACGCCAAGGGCCAGCTGGCCAACCCGGACGCCCACCGCATCCGCAAGCTGCTGTTTGAAGGCAAGCCCATCGTGGACACAGCCCGCTTTGTGGTCGCCACCAACAACTACCGCGCCTTTGGCGGCGGCAACTTCCCTGGCCTGAAGGCCGACAAGGTGGTGCTGGACGCGCCCGACGAAAACCGCCAGGCCCTGGTGGAGTACCTGCGTATGTCGGACAAGCTGGCGGCGGACCACACAGTGAACCCCACAGCCGACGGCAACTGGCGCATCGCCCGCATCCCCGGCGTACACCCCACCTTTTTGTCGGGCAGCGCGGCCAGCCGCTTTCTGGGCCAGCACTCGGAAATCCGGCTAGTACAGGACAACGGCGACGGCTCTGCCCTGTACGAGCTGGTGGACTGAAACTGCATGCACCCTTTGCACCAATGGCCTGCCGCGCAGCGCCGGCAGATCATCGGCGTGTTCACCGACATTGACGACACGCTGACCACCGATGGCGCCATCACTGCGGACGCACTGCAGGCGCTGGCCGACCTCAAGGCGGCAGGCCTCACCGTCATTCCCATCACCGGGCGGCCCATAGGCTGGTGCGAACCGTTCATGGCCGGGACACAGGGCCCGGCGTGGCCTGTGGACGCCATGGTGGCAGAAAACGGCGCGGTCGCCTTTGTGCATGAAAAAGGCCCGCAGCCCGCGTCGAATCTGCGCGAGCCGCTATCAAAACTGCATCAACAGGATGCAGCCATGCGTGCCACCAACCAGGCGTGCATGCAAGCCATTGCCGCGCAGGTGGAGGCCGAGGTGCCCGGTGTGCGGCTCAGCCGCGACAGCGCGGGCCGCGAGACCGACCTGGCGTTTGACTACGCCGAATTTGCGCGCCTGTCCCCCGACACGGTGCAACAGGTCCTGGCTGTGCTGCAGCGCGCGGGCATGCAGACCACAGTGAGCAGCATCCACATCCACGGCTGTTTTGGCAACTTCAACAAATGGCAGGGCGCCTGCTGGATTGCACGTGAACTGCTGAGGCGCGACTTGACCGAAGAGCTGGACCGCTGGGTATTTGTGGGCGACTCAGGCAACGACCAGGCCATGTTTGAACACTTCACGCACAGCGTGGGCGTGGCCAACATTGCGCGCTTTGTGCCACAGCTGGCACACCTGCCGGGTTACGTGACCACGGCCGAACGCGGCGCGGGCTTTGCCGAGGTGGCGCGGGCGATTTTGCAGGCACGCGGCCTATGACGGACACCACCGTTCGCCGCACCTCAGCCGGCTCTCCCATGGGCCTGCTCAGCGTCTTTGGCTCCACGCTGTTCCAGCTGTCGGGCGTGTTCATGCTCTCGCCGCTGATGCTGGTGTTGCTGAAGGAGCGCGAGGTGTCCACCACCGTGGCCGGCCTGTTTGCGGCCACCACCTGGCTAGGCATCTTTATCGTCACGCCGTTTGCATCCGCACTCACGCGGCGCTGGGGGCAACGCAGGACCATGTGGTTTGCATCGGGCGCGCCACTGCTGGCGGCCATCGGCTTTTTGACCACCGATTCGCTGTGGCTGTGGTTTGCGCTGGAGCTGCTGGCCGGCGTGGCGGGCGGGCTGCGCTGGGTGCTGGCCGAGGCCTTCATTGCCGAGTTCTCCCCGTCGGATCGGCTGGGCCGCACCATCGGCATCTACGCCACCATGGTGGGCGCCACCTTCATCATCGGTCCCACGCTGCTGGCCTGGGTGGGTTCTGAGGGCCCCGCCGCGTTGGGCCTGGTGATCGCCTTGCTCAGCCTCGGCTTGGCCTGGACCACATTCATCCCCGTGGTGCCACCGCACGCGGAGTCCACCAACACCCACGTGGGTCTGCGGGGCCTGTGGCAGGCGGTGCGCAGCCATCCCATCATCATGTTGGCCGGCTTCATTGGCGGCTTTTTTGAGCTGGGCCTGGCGTCCATCCTGCCGCTCTACGGGCTGGCCATGGGCCTGGGCGCGGCGGCAGGGGCGCTGCTGATCTCGGTGAGCGGCCTGGGCAGCACGCTGGCGGCCATTCCCGTGGGCATGGTGGCGGACCGCTTCACCGACAAGGTCCGCGGGCGGCGCACGCTCATGGCGCTGTGCGTGGCCATGGCACTGGCAACCGCCTGCGGCTTGCTGCTGGTGGCACGCTGGCATGCGCTGGCCTGGCCCATCGTCTTTGTGCTGGGCGCGGCGGGCAGCAGCCTGTATACGCTCAGCATGACGGACATTGGCGCGCGCGAACAGGGCATCGCGCTGGTGAACAGCACGGCGGTGCTGGTGCTGAACTACACGCTAGGCGGGCTGGTGGCATCGGCCGTGTCGGGCGCGCTTATCGATTGGTCGCCCAATATGGGCTTCCCCCTCGTGCTGATTACGGTAGCTGCTATCGGTTTGGTAGCACTGCTGCGCACCCGGCGCGCGGGCCGGTTTTAGTCGCCCACGGAGCAAGCCCTACTTGCGGGGCTTTTTGGCGCTGGGCTTGGTGCCCTTGGCAGAGGTTTTTTTGGAGGCCCGGCCCTTGGCCGTGTGCCCCTTTGTCTTGCTGTGTTTGGCACTGTGCGCCTGGCGGGGCGCCCGCGGTGGAGGCACCATCAGGTCGTCTATGGGCACATGGGAGCGCTCGGCGATGGCCGCCCAGCCCATGCCCTGGGCACGCAGCGGCAGCACCCCGGGCAGCTCTTGCACCCCGCCGGGGGTTTCCGCCGCACCGCCATGGAGGGCGGCGCGCAATTGCTCGGTGTTGGGTTGGGCCACGCCCTGCTGGGCCAGCGTGCTCTGCGCCATCTTCAGCGCCAGACGCGCCTCCCCATAGCCCAGGGCGCCGGTGGCAGGGCCCACGCCCGCTGCGCCGCTGGGGCGGGTGGGCTGGCCGCTGCGCAGCGTGTTGACCAGGGCCTCGGTATCGTCCCGACTACCCAGCCAGGGCGTGAATTCGGCGACCAGCCGTTCGGACAGCTCGTCTGTGAACAGGCTGGAAGATGCGGGCTCGGCCGGGGTGGCGGCCGATGCGGGAATGGCCACGGCACACAGCGCACCTAGCAGGCCCGTGACCAGCCACTTGGAAATGTCTCGTTTCATGGGGCGCTAGCTTAGCCTGCCTGGGGTGAGCCCCGTGGCGCGCAATTGTTAATCGCCGGTAAATCCCTGAAGCACGTTCACGGCGTTGATACCGACCTCTTCCACCGCATAACCGCCCTCAAAGACAAACGCTGTGGGCAAACCCGCCTTCGCCAGGCGCTCGCCCACGCGCAGGTAGTCGTCGCTTTTCAGGGTGAAGCCCGAGATGGGGTCGCCCTCGAAAGTGTCCATGCCCAGCGACACCACCAGCGCCTCGGCGCCAAAGGCCTGGATGGCCGCCAGCGCCGTGTCCAGCGCCTGCGCCCAGGTGGCGTAGTTGGTGCCGCGTGGCAGCGGCAGGTTCAGGTTGGTGCCCAGCCCCGCGCCCTGGCCTTTTTCATCGGCATGGCCCAGGTAAAAGGGGTATTCGGTGCGCGGATCGCCATGGATGCTGGCGAAGAACACATCGGGTCGGTCGTAAAAGATGGCCTGCGTGCCATTGCCATGGTGGTAGTCCACGTCCAGCACGGCCACTTTTTTCATGCCCGCATTGCGCAGGTGCTGCGCGGCCAGTGCGGCGTTGTTCAGGAAGCAGTAGCCGCCAAAAAAGTCCATGCCCGCGTGGTGACCCGGCGGGCGGCTCAGCGCGAAGGATGCGCGGTCGCCCAGCACCAACTGCTGCGCCGCACTGAGCGCGCAATGCGCCCCGGCACGCGCGGCCACCCAGGTGCCGCTGGTGAACGGTGAGCCCGCGTCGTACGAATACAGGCCCACCTTGGCCGCAAAGTTGTCGGGCTCGATGTCGGTGCGGAAGGTGCGCGTGGGCCAGACCGAGGGCAGGATGTCCTTGTCCGCATTGGCCGGGTCCAGCGCCACCCATTGGTCCCAGGCCGTGGCCAGAAAGTTCAGGTAGCGCGGGCTGTGGATGGCGGTCAGCGCGCTGTCGTCAAACGCGTGCGGGTTTTGCACCGTGCCCAGTTGGCGGCGCTTTAGCTCCGCCAGCACATGGTCGGCACGCGCCGGCACTTCAAAGCACGGTACCAGCGCGCCGCGGAACATTTCGACTTTGCCCTGGTGCTGGGCGTGGAGGTGGTTGTAGAAGGTTTTCATGATCTAAGCATCAAATAGGACTACAGCCCTTATGGGATATGCGCAAGCAGCTATGCTTTATATAGCAAGCCTCAAGCCTTTTGGGTGATACGGGCACCCAGCGCCAGCAGTTTTTCGTTCAGTTTTTCGTAGCCACGCTGGATCATGTTGGCATTTTGCAGCGTGGACTTGCCACTGGCGCACAGGGCTGCGCCCAACAGCGCCATGCCAGCACGGATGTCGGGCGACGGCAGCGTGGTGGCGCGCAGCTTGCTGCGTCCACTGATGACCACGCGGTGCGGGTCGCACACCACGGCGGCGGCGCCCATGGCGATGAGTTTGTCCACAAAGTACAAACGCGACTCGAACATCTTCTCGAAGAACAGCACATTGCCCTCCACCTGCGTGGCCAGGGTGATCATGCAGCTCATCTGGTCGGTGGCGAACTGGGGCCAGGGGCCATCGCCGATCACCGGCATGGCGCCGTCAAACTCGCGCGTGACGCGCAGGCTCTGGTTGGCGGGCAGGTGGATGTGTTTGTCGTGCAGCTCGATTTTCACGCCCAGGGTTTCAAACACGCGGTGGCACATGCCGTAGGCGTGTTTGTCAGTGCCCTCCACCGTGATCTCGCCGCCCGTGGCCGCAGCCAGGGCCAGGTAAGACGCGGCCTCGATGTGGTCGTGGCACACGGTGTAGGTGGTGCCGCTCAGCGACTCCACGCCGTCCACACTGAGTTGGTTGGTGCCGATGCCGGTGATCTTGGCGCCCATGGCATTGAGCAGGTGCGCCAGGTCTTGCACATGGGGTTCGCAGGCGGCGTTGCGGATCAGCGTGTGGCCCCGGCTCACCGCGGCGGCCATGAGGATATGCTCGGTGCCGGTGACCGAGGGCTCGTCAAAGAACAGCTCTGCGCCCGTGAGCGCACCGGCCACTTCAAAGTCGTAGGTACCGTCGATGGTGACTTTGGCGCCCAGCTTCTGCAGACCATAAAAATGCGTGTCCAGCCGGCGTCGGCCAATCACATCACCACCGGGCGGGTGCAGGCGCGCCTTGCCCGTGCGGTGCAGCAGGCCCGCCACGCAGAGGATGGAGGTGCGCACCTTGTTGCAAAGCACCTGCCCGATTTCATTCGTGCGCACGCTGGCCACATGGATGCTGACCCGCTCGCCACTGCGCTCGACCTTGCCGCCAATCTCGACGATCACGTCCAGCATGTGGCGCACGTCGATGATGTCGGGCACATTGCCCAGCACCACCTCCTGGTCGGTCAGAATGCAGGCGGCAATCATGGGCAGGATGGCGTTTTTGTTGCCAGAGGCGCGGATGGTGCCCCGCAGCGGCACGCCACCTTCAATTTCGAATGTGGACATGGGGTTTGGTGGTGGTGTTCATTGGGTTCAATCAGTCGCAGGCATTACACATCACAGTAGGCCTTGCAAAAAGCGTCCAAGGTCAAAATCGGGCAGCCACTGGCCTGCTCAAACTCTGCGGCGATTGCCAGCAGATCCCGGTCACCAGACGCCAGCACTTGAGCCTTGCCCACCACTGCCAATTGCATGAAAGGCAAATCCATCGCGTCGCGGCAGTCGGGCACGGTGGGCGGTGGCTGGGGGATGCGCACGGTCAGCACATACGGCAGGTAGTCGGCCAACAACTCTTGCTGCTCCTCACTTGAAAGTCGTAACTTGGGGTAGGCCAGCACACGCATCAGTTCTTGCACCGTGGCCGTGCTGGCCAATGGCAGCAGCCCGCCCTGCTGCCAGGCCCTCCGCACCCGCACTGCTGATCCACCGCCAAACACCAGCGCTGACAAAACCACGTTGGTGTCCAACACCACGCGCACTGGGGCGCTCATGCCTTGGTCTGGGCCTTTTTGGCAGCCGCCTTCTTGGGCTTAGCAGGCGTAACGGCATATGACGCCTCCGGCTCAGCAGCCAAGGCTGGTGTGGCTTGCGGCGCTCTGGCCCAGGCCACGGCGTCGGCAATGTCGGCGTCGGTCAAATCCAACTCGGCCAGCTTGGCCCGGACGGCGTCCCCGCGCTGGATGCGCACGGGCGTGAGGATGATCTGTCCGGCACGGGCCTCCACGTCAAAGTATTCCGTGGCACCCACGGCCTGCGTCACGCTCTTGGGCAGCGTGAGCTGGTTTTTGGAAGTGATTTTGGCAAGCATGGCATTTGGCAGAAAGTAAGGATTCCTTACTTTAATCACAAATCACCATGTCGTCCAGCCACGACAAGAATCAGCCTCGCGCCCGGATCGCAAGCTCGTCATAACCCGTTGCAGCATCCGGCTCACGGGTGAACTGCCAGTCGGGCAACAGGGCCAACAGCACCTCGGCGGTGGTGAGCACGATGCAACCGGGTGCCACATGCCCGCCCAGCACCTGCCCCGTGGCGGTGGAAATAGCCATGTGCATGTGGGAGGCGGTCTTGCCACCCTCAGTCACCGCCACTGTGCCCGACAGAGTAAGGATTTCCATGCTTTCCGTCAGCCGCGTGGGCTGATCCGCACCCGCCAGCCGGATACCGGCGGTGGACAGGCTGCCGATGCCGGACAACACAAAGGCTGCGCGGCAGTTTTGGTCGAGGACTGCCGCCTCCAGCGCGGCGCGCAGGTCTTGGCCGGGGGTGAGGCGGATGGGGAGAGTCTTCATGGGTTCCATGTTGAATACACCTCTAGCCCCCTGTAGATATTGGGCAAGCGGCTATGAAAACAGAGGCAAACTTGAAGTCGCAATTTGCGACCTCAAACGACGACCACCTTGCGATACGCCTGATCAGGCCGATTCGGTACATCCGGAAACCGCAGCTCAAGCAACCCGTTCTTCACCATCCCGCCAAGAATGCGGCCCTGCAAGTTTTCCGCTTCACGGTTTAACAGAGCCGCCAAGTCCTTGGATGTCAGCCACCGGCCCTCGCACAGACGCAATACCAGCGCTTGCATTTCAGCCGCAGGCAGCTTTCCTTTGAGGCGGGCGGGTTCCGCCAATGACAGGAGCTCCGGCGTCAAATGAGGGGAGTTCATATCGAAATGAGGGGACTCCCCGGCCAATTGGGGGGAGCTTTGAAGGGAGTCGCTCGCCAAATGAGGGGAGTCGTCGCCAGATTGAGGGGAGTCTTCCGCCACACGGTAGCTTGCCCAGCGCCGCTGATTTTGCTGGGTCAGCAGGCCATCACGCACGAGGCTTTGCAGCACGCTGGTGATGTCTTTGGAGTGTTCGCCGGTGATTTCCTGCATGCGGCTGTTGGTGACGCTGCCTTCTACTTGGGCGGTCACCACCGCCTGCACCGCCGTTTTGTCCAGCTTGGCAAACCGGTCACCAAAGCGCACACGCAGCGCCTGGTCCACTTCGTCCGGTATCAGGCTGACCATGGGCAACACCAACTTCACACGGTCGGGTTGCAAAGTCTCTTCCAGCCGAGGCGAGCGCCAATGCTGCGCACGCCAGCCGGCGCGAATCTTGTCCATACCCGAGCCCGCCTTGTCGCCACCACCCATGAGTTGGAACATCAGCTGCAGACTCTTGTTGCGGCACTCGCTCACGCCGCCCTGCAGCAACTGCACGCGCGATACCAGCAAAGTGCCAGGGTTGGACAACTCAATGCGGTCCGGATAGCGCTCAATCACCACGCCGCCCTGCCCGCGGTGGTCCGCATGCACCAGCGCGTTGACCACCGCCTCGCGCAGGGCTTCGTGCACAGCAGAATCGTCTTTGCGGTACAGCTCGCGGTCCAACTGAAAGGGCATTTTTAAATCACCCGACAGGCGCTGCATCACCCGCAGATAAAACTGGAACAGGTTGTTTTCCCAAGTGCCATCGGGCACCACGCGGTCGGTCCAGCGCACGGCGGGGTCGTCGGACAGGCGCTCGCGGTAGTCCACATGAAAGCCCGGCAGCGCATCGCGCAGCGCCTCAAACCGGCCAAACATCAGCAGGCCCGCCACGGTGGCGCCCTCCACACCCGTGGCACGGTCACGGCGCAGGGCGCTCAGCTTGGTGAGCAGCGGCGCATCGTCCAACAGCAGCCACGGATGGTCTGGCGCGCGGGAGGCAAAGCGGTTGCGGTATTGCTTCACCGTCTCGGGGTCAAAGTCTGGCTGGCCAAAGTGCTCCAAGATTTGCGAATCGGCAGGAGTGTCGGACTGGTCGGCCAGCATGCGGCGCACCTCGTCGTCCGAGCAGCGGTAGTCGCCCTCTTCCGCACGGCGGTAGGTGCCCGTCATGGGGTTGGGCCCTACAAACACCGGGCGTTGCAGCCGTGAGGCACGCGGCACGTTCACCACCACAAACTGGCGGCCCTCGTCTTCCACCGTGCGCACATCGTCATCGCGCAGCAGATTGGTACTGACCTTGTGCCGGTCATTCAACTGGCCCCACAGCACGGTGCGCAGCTGCGCGGCATCGGGCACGCCCTCCCACGCCAGGCCGGTGGCCTTTTCGGCCACGCCCAACACAATGGTGCCGCCTTGGGTGTTGGCCATGGCGGAATAGGACTCCCAAAAACTGCCAGGCATGCCACCGCGCGCCGACTTGAATTCGGTGTCGATGCCTTCGGTGCTGGATTGGAGGGCGGAGAAGAGGTCGAGCTGGCGCATGGGGTCTGTTGGTTAATTACCTAAGAATTCAGCTCTTCAAACCAGAAGTCAGATCAATTTTGTCCAAAAGGTAGCCAAGGCGCGGTCCATCTGAATGGAAGTTTTGAAAATACCTCGTCATCGACAACAATTCCGTCGCTCGGCCGGACACTTGCTTTGTTTTTTCGTCCTCCGCAGTTTTTTTCAAGTCAGTAAGAACTCGCTGCTTTCTCTCCTGGTTTTCATCTGCTAGTAGCAATCCAATTTCCAAGATTACGCCAGACCTATCAGCAACAATCTCAGGCCCACTAGGCAACTTGTTCAGGTAAACCATCACGTCCGCTGCAGAAGCTATCCCACTCCTTAGCGCGCCAAACAAATCAGGCTTAGCCATACGCAGCACTACTAACAAGGCGACAAGTGGTGGGAATAGGAAGGTGTTCTCAGGTGTCTGCTCCATTGCGACGACGAGCCTAGTCAAGCACCTCTCACGGGCTCTCAGCGATAGATGCGTCGCATCAGCCAGCAACGAAAAGAATTCAATGAAGTGCTGCCGGTCGTATCGCAATTGCTCGTGTGTTCGCTTCGCAAAGATCTCGTCCAAGTTGAAACGCGCGAACAATGCTTCCGTGAATTTCTTTCCTCTGGCCAAAGGTAGGGCGTATTCAATATCAATGAACCGCCGCAAATACTCTGGTGCATTGATCTTCTCGCCATACACAGCTGCCGTACTTGCCTCAAGCTGAGACTTGTCCACTGACAGCACAAAAACGATATTGAGAACATCAAAAAGATGCTTGATGCGTTCAAGCATCTCAATGGCGAAAGTGGGACGGCAGCGATCCAACTCATCTATGAAGAAGACGAGAGTTTCCTTTTTTCCAGCCGCCTTCAACTGTTTGATGGCCTTCTCAACTTCAACTCGAAATTTTTCAAGTGCCTGCTTTTCCTTTTGAAAAACGTCCACCAAGTTCCCCGCCACCTCGCCTACCGCATCGGCAGCCATCTTTTCCAAATCCTCTTCAATATCCAGAATTCCCAAAGTCGCAGCTTTTACGCCAGCGACGACAGCACGCTTGGCAACTGCGGAGGTAATTTTTTTGGCCGTCTTAAGGTGCCCACGGAATACTGACTCAGCGCCATCATCAGTCAGGTGAATGTCATCGAGCGCAGAAACCAGCGCCACCAATGGATCTGTCACATAGTCAACCTTCCACGCGTTGAAGTAGACGCATTGGAATTGATCCATCACCAACTTAGCTTGTAGCATTCTGATAATGGTTGTTTTACCTGTGCCCCAAGGGGAATCCAGCGCAAGAACAAACGGCCCTTCAAGCCTACCAATCAGGCTGGCCAGGAATTCAACGAGCGGTTTTCGTTCCAGTGCGTCGTGCTGAAACGGGTTGTCAGATGGAACATCAAGTTCGAGCAATCTGTATTTCATAGAGAAACTCCGAGATTACTTTTGGAGGAAAAAGCTTTGGCAAGCGTAGCCTGCCGCAGCGACTGCCCGTGCTGGAGGTTGCCTGCGGTTTCTTGTTCCGTGGTGGAACCTACCGGTGCCGGCAAATAGGTCAACCACTGCACCAGCAGCTCGGGGCGGAAGAAGGCAAATACGCTGCGGGCGCGCGGCTCGGGGTCCAGGCCGTTGGTGAAGTGGGTTTCTATGCCGGTGCTCTCCCATACAAAGGGCAGCGGGCGGCGCCAGGCGGGCAAGGTGGTGGGGAGGCCCTGGGCGTAGCGGCCGCTTTGCAGCTCTACGCCAGTGAGCGTGGCGCCCTCTTTCTTGGCTTCGATGACCCCGCAGGCCTTGCCATTCACGTAGAGCAGGTAGTCGGCAAAACCAAAGCCGGAGTTGAGGGGGAATTCGCGGATGGCCACGCCTACGGACGCGTGGATGTTGGCGTCAGACACATTGCAGACGTGCCAACCGGCTGCGACAAGCAGCGCGTCGATGCTGACTCTGGCTTTTAGCTCTGGCGTCATGCCCTGTCCTCCCGTGTTTGCATTCTATGTTACAAACAAAAACAGGCCCTATCCCCCGTATTCATTGCGCTAGCAGCTTCTCTTTTGATAGCGCCCTAACTTGCCAGCCACGCCACAAACGCCGCATTCACCGCCTCCGGTTGCTCCATGGTGCTCATGTGGCCGCACTGCTCCACGATGCCTAACTGCGCACCGGCAATCGCTTGGGCCATGGCCTCGTGCTGGGCGGGTGGGCTCCACAGGTCTTCGCGGCCGGTGAGGACCAGCGTGGGGCAGGTGATGGTGGGCAACACGGGTCCTGCGTCGGGCCGGTTCAGCAGCGCGTGGATCTGGGCGGCAAACTGGGCGGGACTGCTGCGTTCCAGCATGTCCAGAATCTGTTCAAACAAGGCGGTACCCAGCACGCTGGGGTGCACCATGCCGCTGGCCCACTGCGCGCCCATGGTGCGCATGCCGCTGCTCTGCGCCAATGCCAGCAACTCCATGCGGCCAGCCTTTTCCTTGGCCCCGGCTGCGCCAGCGGCCAGCGCAGGCGTACCGGTGTCCAGCAGGGCGAGGCGCTCCACGCGCTGGGGTGCCATGCGCATCACCTCCAGCGCCACGCGCCCACCCATGCTGTGGCCGGCCAGGGCAAAGGTGCGCGCGGGTGCCGTGGCCAGCACGTGCTCGGCCATGGCGGTGAGCGAGTCCAACGGACCCCAGTGGGGCACATGGCAAGTGGCGTGGGATGACAGCGCCTGCACCTGCGGTGCCCACACTGCCACGTCACACATCAGGCCGGGAAGAAGAACCAGGGTGGTATCGGTCATGCCTCAGACTGTAGCGTCTGGCAAGACCACCTGCACTTCCAGCCCCGGCTGCGCGTTGCGCACGGCAAAGGTTCCGCCATGCGCCTGCGCCACCAGGCGGCACAGGTACAGGCCCAGCCCCACGCCACCGCCCTCGCGGGTGCGGGCCGCGTCAGGCCGGTAAAACGGTTGGCCCAGGTTGGGCAGTTGCGCCTCGGCCACGCCGGGCCCAAAGTCGCGCACGGTGATGGCGATGCAACCGTCGGGTTGGCGCTGCACGCTGATCTGGGGTGCAGCGTGCTCGCCCGCGCTGTGGCGCAGTGCGTTGTCCAGCAGGTTGCGCACCAGCAGGCGGATGCGTGTGGGGTCCAACGCCATGGGGGGCAAGGCGGCTTGCACATCCACGGTGATGTGGGGCGCGGCAGCATGTGAGGCCTGCAGTTCGCACACCACGTCGTGCACCAGGGCGGCCAGATTCACCGGCTCGCGGTACAGGGCCGCGTGGGGGTTGGCCAGGCGTTCGCTTTCCAGCAGGTCGGTCACCAGGTCGCGCATCAGCGCCAGATCGCGCAGCAGGGCTTCGCGGCTGGGCTGCACCTCGGCGGTCTCGGGCAGCAGCTCGGTGTTCAGGCGGGCGCGGGTTAGCGGGCTGCGAAGCTCGTGGCTGATGGCCAGCAGCAGCGTGCGTTTGGCCTCCAGCATCTGGTGGATGTCTGAGCCCATGGTGTTGATGGTGTGGGCCAGCTCGCCCAGCTCGTCGGGGTGGTGAAAGTGGCGCACCACAATCTTCTGAGAAAAATCGCCCTGGCCAAAGCGCAGGGCGCCGGCGCGGATGTCGTCCAGCGGGCGCAACATGCGGCGCACGCGCACATAGGCCAGTGCGGTAAGGCTCAGCAAAATGGCCAGCGTGGCCCAGCCAATGAAGCGCGGCCGGTCGTGCCAGGCCTGCACGCTCACACCAAACTGGATGCGGTGGCCGTCGGCCGTGGTGCGTTCGTAAAAACGCAGCTCGTCGGTCTTGTTGCGTTTGTCGTCCATCCAGCCGTGGCCGTAGTCGGGGTCTTGCGGGTGGCTGCGCCAGTTGGTTTGGGGGCCGCTGATGCGCACGCTGAGCGGCAGGCGCTGCGTCAGCGCCTGGGCGCGTTCGATGCTGGGCGGGCTGCCGATGTCGGCGGCCAGCTTGTCGATGTAGTCGGCCACCAGGGGCTTGGCCGCGTCGCGCCAGCCCACGGACAGGGCCGACTGCATGCCGAACAGAAAGCACGCGGCCATGGCCATGGCCAGCAGCACAAACATGGCGACCAAGCGCACGCGCAGCGAATGGGCTAGCGCCTTTTTGGCGCGGCGGCTGGCACGCATGCACGCCTTGAAACCATGAAGCCTCATGGGGCCGCGCCCGCCAGGGCCAGCGTGTAGCCCGCGTTGCGCAGGGTCTTAATGCAGTCCAGCGGCTCCAGCTTCTTGCGCAGGCGGCTCACCACAATGTCGACCGCGCGGGTGTAGAGCTCGGCCTCATGGCCGCGCAGCTGGTTCAGGATGTCGTCGCGGCTGAACACCTTGCCGGGCTCACGCGCCAGCATGTACAGAAAATCAAACTCGGTGCTGGTGAGGTCCACCGCCTCGCCCTGGCGCTGCACGGTGCGCGTGGTGCCGTTGACCACCAGGCCGTTGAAGACGAAAGTGTTGGCGTCCGCCGCCGCGGGCTTGGCCGCTGCGGGCAGGCGCCGACGCAACACAGTTTGCACGCGGGCCACCAGCTCGCGCGGCTCGAAGGGCTTGGGTACGTAGTCGTCCGCGCCCAGCTCCAGACCCACCACGCGGTCCATCACCTCGCCACGCGCGGTGAGCATGATGATGGGAATGTCGCTGTCCTTGCGGATGGCGCGGCACAGCGAGAAGCCATCCATCTCGGGCAGCATCACGTCGAGGATGGCGGCGTCCACCCCACCCTGCGCCAGCCGGGCCAGGCCTTCGCTGGGCTTGAGGGCGCATTCCAGCACCATGTCAAAGCGCGCAAAGTAGGCCGCCAGGGGCGGGCCCAGTTGGGTGTCGTCGTCAATCAGCAGGATGCGGTGCATAGGCGTTATTGGGTGGCCTGCGCATTGTCCCACCGGCTGCGGTGGCGCAGGATGAGCTGGCGCACGCGCCGCTGCTCCTCCGCCGCCAACTGGTCAAACTGGTCGGCCGCACTTTGCACCGTGTGCAAAACCTGCGGCACATAGCCGGGGCGACGCTCCAGCAGGGTATGGGCGTGCTCGCGGTCAAACCGCGGGCCCCACACCAACGCCATCACTTCGGCGTGGGGCTCCTCGTATCCCTCGAATAGCACCGCGCCATAGGCCCGCAGGGGGGCGGTCAAAGCGCTCAGCGTGGTGGTGGGCATGGTGGTTTATCCGCGGTTGAACCAGTGACCGCGACCATCCATATAGTCGCGCACCTTTTGCTGCTGGGCAGGGTTCAGGCTGTTGTAGAAATCGGCCAATGCGGCAATCACCTCGGGGCTCTTGGCCTGCACGGCGGTGGTCTTGTCATTGATCAGGGCCTGGGCACGGGCAGCGTCAAACTTGTCGCCTGCCACCAGGGCCTTCATCTCGGCGCGTGGGTCTTTGGTCTGGCCGATCAGCGCGGTGCGCTGCTCAAACAGCTTGTCACCCAGCGTGGCCAGGCGTTTCTTCTGGTCTTCGTTCAGGTCCAGCTTGCTGGCGGCTTTGTCGACCATCTTGTCGCGCTTCTGCGCGTATTGCTCAGCGCTCATGTTGCTGCCGTAGTCGTGCGGGCGGTGGCCGCAGGCGGAGAGGCCGCCCACCAGCAAGGTGACGCCCAGGGCGCCGATGAGGGTACGTTTGAGGTTGCGGCGGAAGAAGTGGCTCATGTTGACCTTTCGAATCCCGAAGGATGTGTTGAACATGACTGCAATGGTGCCGGCGCAGGCCTGATACAGGGTGTCGGGGCAGTTTCGGTTTGTTTCGGTTTATGTCACGCGGCAAAGGCGTGGGTTGATATTTTGAGTAGATGCGCCTGAACGTCCGCAGGCCAGGACGCCACACGTGCCGCAAAGCCGACGGAGTCACCGGCAAACAGCACGCGGCTGGCCTCTTCAAAGCCTGGCTCATGCCCGGCCATGGTGGACATGAATTTGTAGGTCACAGCGCTGCAGTGGCGCACGCGGTCTTTGGTTTCGGAGGCCAGGCGTGCGGTTTCCACCAACTTGCGCAGCGCCACCGAGGCGCCGCCGGGCTGGCGTGCCAACCATTCCCAATGGCGCGGCAACAGCGTGACCTCACGGGCCGACACGCCCAGCTTGGGCCGGCCCGGGCCACGTGGCGCATCGACCACCACCGGCGGCTCTTCCACGGGAATAGGCGGCATGGCCTGCGTCATGACTGGGTTCAGTGCGTTGAGCCGCGCCTCAAAGTCGGCCAACGTGCCGCGCCAGTCCAACTCGATCACCTCGCTGCTCGCGTCCTCAAAGACCAGGATAGGCGGCGGGCTGATGCTGCTGGCCCAGCGGTCTACCACCGGCTTGGTGGCCAAGGCCACTTCTCTCAGCGAGCCACCGGCGATGCAGCGGCCGCCCTCAAATGCCGTAGACGGTGTTTCTAACCATGCCATAAATTTACCCGGATTTAATTGATGGGCAAATTATATCCGGGTAAATTAAAAACATAAGCCCGGACGATGCCGGGCTTATGCGGGGTGTGGACAGGGCTTCCGGGCGCTTACTTCTTGCCCCCGCCTCCACCACCGCCCCCCCCGCCACCGGAGGAACCGCCGCCGCCATGCTCGCCCTTGCCATGGGTACCTGCTGATCCCGCCTTGTCGTGCAGCTTGGCCTTGGCATACTGCGTACCCGTGGTACCTTTGCCGGACTTGGAGGCGCTGACCACCGAGCCCAACTTCACGCCCATGGCATGGGCAATCTGGCCCCAGCCCATGCCGCTTTGGCGCTGTGCCAGCACACCGGGCAAGGTCTGGGTTCCCTTGGCGGTGGTCACAGTACCGCCATTAAGCGCAGCAGCAATCTGGGCAGGCGTGGGCTGGGTGATGCCTTGCTGGGCCAGGGACGTCTTGGCCAATGACAGAGCGATGTTGACTTCGCCGGTGCCCAGCTTGGTGGTGGTACTGGGTGTGAAGGTTGTCCCGGACGCTGCAGCCCCCAACGTGACCGAGGAACCATTGCGCAGTCCCAGCACCAGGGCTTCGGCGTTTGGCCGCGATCCCGCCCAGACGGTGTAGTCCCCCACGAGTTTGTCGGAGGCAGGACGAGGCGCTGTCGCAATCGGTGCGGTAGGGGCAGGCGGCGTGGGGGCCGTCTGGGCAAGGGCCGCTGCGGCCAAGCCAAGCCCCATGCACAGGGTAGTCAACATGCGCGGTGCGCGAAGAATGTTTTTCATATGGGATTCCTTTCAAGAAACCTTTCTACAACGCCTACCTTGCAAACAACGATGACGAACGAAGGTAAGCAAATGTTGCCTGGCGGTAAGCCACCGACCTGATTCAAGCTGGGCGAGCTCTACCCGTGACGTGGTTTCAATGCTTCAGCCTCAGCACACGCCACGGAGGGAATTGGGCGGGATCTATGTCAACATGCCCTTCCTGAGTCACCACTTCGTCCTTGAAAACATGCCATTGCTCTTGCACACGGACGAACATCCAGAATCCAGCAGGTTCTCCTTCAACAGTGACAGGAATCCCGTATTCAGGCATTTCACTTGTGTCCAGCAGTACCGCTGTCTTGAGCGCCCGTCCCCCTATCTGGATTGATCCATCCCCAAAGCACCAATCTTCGCCCTCTACAGTCTGGTAGCAGGCCTTCCCAAAGATGCGGTTGAAATACGCTCTCTCGAAACCGCCTTTCGCGTCAACCGCAATGAAAGGCCCTTCCCATTTGGCATCGCCTGCGCCAAGCACTTGTGCCCACAATTCGCCATCGCGATGTTGAACACAAACATTGGGACCTTCATGCCATCCCAAACTGCCGATCACGCCGAACTCGGTGACCTCGACTGCTTGCAAAGCATAATCACCAAAGGTTTCGCCTAGCGTCTTGGTCTCAGGCAATTTGGCCCATACATCCTCTCGCGCGAAGCGTGTTCCGAAAGCGCTCAGCTCAGGGCCATCCATGCATTCCTTGGGCCGCACTTCTTCAACACCCTGCGAAACCGCTGCGGGTGGCGAGTCCTTGCCACCCTTTGAGCAAGCCGCCGAAAACAGCACACTTGCCAGCACAATTCCGATCAAGCCAACGGTTCTTAGTTTCAAAAGAAGTTAACGCACGCCTTTCATCGCGCCAACACCGCCTCCAGCGCCTTGCCCGTGTGGGTGCCAAGCTGCACCACGGCTTCGGGCGTTGTGGCGGCTACCACACGGCCACCACCATTGCCGCCGTCCGGCCCCAGGTCAATCACCCAATCCGCTTCGGCAATCACGTCCAGGTCGTGCTCAATCACCACCACGCTGTGGCCGCCGTTGACCAGGCGGTGCAGCACGTGGATAAGTTTTTCCACATCGGCCATGTGCAGACCCACGGTGGGCTCGTCCAGCACATACAGCGTGTGCGGCGCCTTGTTGCCGCGCTTACCCACGTCGTCGCGCACCTTGCTGAGCTCGGTCACCAGCTTGATGCGTTGCGCCTCACCACCGCTCAAGGTGGGGGACGGCTGGCCCAGCGTGAGGTAGCCCAGGCCCACGTCCTTCAGCAGCTGCAACGGATGCGCAATCACGGGCATGGCAGCGAAGAAATCCACTGCCTCGTCCACTTCCATCTGCAGCACATCGCCAATGTTCTTGCCGCGCCAGGTCACGGCCAAGGTTTCGGGGTTGAAGCGTGCGCCCTTGCAGGTCTCGCACAGCACTTTCACATCGGGCAAAAAGCTCATGCCGATGGTGCGTATGCCCTGCCCTTCGCACGATGGGCAGCGGCCTTCGCCGGTGTTGAAGCTGAACCGGTTGGACGCATACCCGCGCGCCTTGGCTTCCAGCGTGTCGGCAAAGAGTTTGCGGATGGTGTCCCAGAAACCGATGTAGGTGGCAGGGCAGCTGCGCGGGGTTTTGCCGATGGGGGTTTGGTCCACTTCGAGCACGCGATCCACGGTCTCAAAACCTTCCACACCTTCGCAACCGGTCCACTGGATTTTCTCGCCCGCGTCCAGCGCATCACGGCCAGCCTTGGTGCTGCGTTTTTGCACGGCCACCTGCACGTTGGCCAGCAACACGTCGCGCGCCAAAGTGGATTTGCCGGAACCACTGACGCCAGTGATGGCGACCAGGCGCTTCAGGGGCACGTGGGCGGTGACGGTTTGCAGGTTGTGCAGATTGGCTCCTTTGACGGTTAGCCAGTCGATTTTTGGTTTGTGCGTGGGTACTGTGCCCGCAGCGGGCAGCCCCGGGGCGGGCTCCTCATACACTCGCTGCGCAACTGCCAAATCGTCACCCACCCCGGGGCTACCCGCTGCAGCGACGGACATTTGGGCGGTGCGACGGTCGGCCAGCGCAGCGTATTCGGCGGCTACTTTCGTTCGCTCTGCCAATTCGATGTTTGCCGTCTCGCTGGCGCTCACTTGTGCTGCAGCGACCGCGGCCTTTGCGGCTTTCGCACTGAGTTTCTTACCCGGCTTGGCGCCAACACCCGCGGCGGGAGTCGTATCGCCGGGTGACGATTTCGTGGTCCCGTATGAGGAACCCGGCGAAACGGCTTCCGCCGCGTCGAGCACCAACGTCTCCGCATGGCTAACCATACCCCTGCGAACAGCCAGAGGGTGCTTCATCGCATGCAAAAGATAGCGCCCCGTCTGCGACTCGGGAGCGTTCTGCACGTCCTCAATCGACCCCTGCGCCACCAACCGCCCACCCCGCTTGCCCGCGCTGGGGCCAATGTCGATGATGTGGTCCGCATGGCGAATCGTGTCCTCGTCATGCTCCACCACCACCAGCGTGTTGCCCTTGTCGCTTAAGCTCTGCAAAGCGCCCAGCAAAATCTTGTTGTCTCGCGCATGCAGACCAATGGTGGGCTCGTCCAGCACATAGCAGACGCCCTGCAGATTGCTACCCAGCTGTGCGGCCAGGCGGATGCGCTGCGCCTCGCCACCACTGAGCGTAGGCGCACCGCGGTCCAGCGTGAGATAGCCCAGACCCACCTCTTCCAGAAACTCCAGCCGGCTCTTGATTTCGGGCACCAGATCGCGTGCGATGTCGCCTTCGCGCGTGGTCATGCCGCCGGCCACCTGCAGCGTCTGCACCCACTTGCGCACATCGGTCACGCTCAGGCGCGCAATGTCGGTAATGCCCACATTGGCAAACTTCACGTTACGCGCCTTGGCGTTCAGGCGCGTACCGCTGCAAGTGGGGCAGGTCGCGTCGTGCAGGTCTTCAATGTCAGCCTCGGCAAAGGTCTGCTCGCGGCCCTTGTTGTCGTCCTTCACCGAATCGTCAAACACCTTGCGCTGTTCCTTGGTCAGCGCCACGCCGGTACCCACGCAGTCCGGGCACCAGCCGTGCTTGCTGTTGTAGGAGAACAGGCGCGGGTCCAGCTCGGCATACGAGGTGGAGCACACGGGACAAGCGCGCTTGGTGGAGAACACCTGCACCTTGCCAATACCCGCTGCTGGCGAGCCAGTGACCATGGCTTCGCGTAGACCATCTATCTCGCTCAAAACATAGACCACACCCTTGCCATGCGTGAGCGCATCGGCCAACGCCTGGCGCAGCGCGGGTTCGTTGGATGGCGTGACATCGAGGCTGGCCACCGGCAGCTCGATGTTGTGCTCCTTGAAGCGGTCAATGCGCGGGAAGCTGGTGGTGGGAAGAAAGTTGCCATCCACCCGCAGGTGGGTATAGCCACGCGGCCGCGCCCAGTCGGCCAGCTCGGTGTACACGCCCTTGCGGCCTTGCACCAGCGGGGCCAGAAGGCCAATGTGTTGGCCGCGGTAGTTCTTGAGCAACTGCGCCGCAATGCTGTCCGCCGACTGCGGCTCCACCGCCGCGCCATCCTTGTAGCAATGCTGCGTGCCTAACTTCACGTACAGCAGGCGCAGGAAGTGCCAGACCTCGGTAGTCGTACCCACCGTACTCTTGCGCCCCCCACGCGAGAGCCGCTGCTCAATCGCCACCGTTGGCGGAATGCCGTACACCGCGTCCACCTCAGGCCGCCCCGCGGGCTGCACGATGGAACGCGCATACGCGTTGAGCGACTCCAGATAGCGCCGTTGGCCTTCGTTGAACAAAATGTCAAACGCTAACGTCGATTTGCCGGAACCGGAAACCCCCGTCACCACACTGAACTTGCCACGCGGAATGTCCACCGACAAGGATTTGAGGTTGTGTTCCTTGGCATTGACGATGCGAATGGAATTGTCCGCGGAGGTTGGGGATGCGCTGGGCGACGATTTCGTGTACCCGTATGAGGAGCCCGGCGCGTCCCCTACCGGAGCAGCGAGCGACGAGTACACCGCAGAGGACTCCGCCACCTCATGCACCACCCCCATCGCCGCCGCATATTCCCGCAGCGCCTTGCCCGTGTGCGACGTGGCATGCAACAGCAGATCTTCCGGCGTGCCAAAGGCTACCACCTCACCACCTGCATCCCCACCCTCGGGCCCCAAGTCAATCAGCCAGTCGGAAGCCCGAATCACATCCAGGTTGTGCTCAATCACCACCAGCGAATGGCCCGCATCCAGCAACTTGCGCAACGCGCGCATCAGCTTGGCAATGTCATCAAAGTGCAGCCCCGTGGTGGGCTCATCCAGCATGAACAGCGAGCCGCGCTTGGCCATGAGCTGCTTGCTCGCGCTGCTGCTCTTGGCTGCTTCCGCCAGAAAGCCCGCCAGCTTGAGCCGCTGCGCCTCACCGCCGGACAGCGTAGGCACCGGCTGCCCCAGCTTCACATACTCCAGCCCCACATCCACAATGGGCTGCAACACGCGGATCACATCGCGGTCCGCGCTGAACAGGTCGGCCGCTTCGCTCACCGTCAGGTCCAGCACATCGGCCACATTCACATTGCGGCCCTTGCGTTCAATCGTCACTTCCAGAATCTCGGGCCGGTAGCGTTTGCCATCACAGTCCGGGCAACGCAGGTACACGTCGCTCAGGAACTGCATCTCCACATGCTCAAAGCCGGAACCACCGCAGGTAGGGCAACGGCCATCGCCGCTGTTGAAGCTGAACTTGCTGGCCGTGTAGCTGCGCTCCTTGGACAGGGCAGCGCCCGCGAACAGCTCGCGGATCGCGTCCCACGCGCCTACATAACTCACGGGGTTGGAACGCGCGGTCTTGCCGATGGGTGACTGGTCCACAAACACCACTTCGCTCAATTGCTCGGCACCCAGCAGGCGTGCATGCGCGCCCGGTGTCTCGGTGGCCTTGCCAAAGTGGCGTAAGAGCGCGGGCGCCAGCACGTCCTGAATGAGCGTGGACTTGCCGGAGCCGGACACGCCGGTCACGCACACCAAACGCTGCAGCGGAATCTCTACCGACACGTTTTTCAGGTTGTGCTCGGTCACGCCTTCCAGCACCAGGCGCGGCGTGTTGGGCGCCACCATGCGCTTGAAGCCCATGCCCACCTGCTTGCGGCCACCCAGGTAGGCGCCGGTCATGGTGTCCGCGCCTTTCAGGGCCTCGGTCGTGCCGTCAAACACAATCTGCCCGCCCTTCTCGCCCGGGCCAGGGCCCATGTCGATCATGCGGTCGGCAGCCAGCATCACCGCCGGGTCGTGCTCCACCACCACCAGCGTGTTGCCTGCATCGCGCAAGCGCTGCATGGCCACGATGATGCGGTTCATGTCGCGCGGGTGTAGGCCAATGCTGGGCTCGTCCAGCACAAACAGCGTGTTGACCAGCGAAGTGCCCAACGCGGTGGTCAGGTTGATGCGCTGCACCTCCCCGCCCGACAGCGTGCGGCTCTGCCGGTCCAGCGTGAGGTAGCCAATGCCGACGTCGCACAGGTACTTGAGCCGCGTGCCCACCTCTTCGAACAGCAGCTTGAGGGTCTTCTGTTCGGCCTCAGACGTTGCTGCCGCCGACAACACGGAGTCAGGTGCATCCAGTTGAACTTGCAGCGAATCAAAAAAGCGCTTCAGCTTGTCCAGCGACATCAGCATCATGTCGTGCAGGCACAGACCCGGCAGGGCTTCCAGCTGCGCGCGTGTCCACTTCACACCCTGGGGCATAAAGCGTTTGGCAGGCGGCAACACCGCATCGGCCTGCGCCTTGGTGCCAATGCGCCACAACAGACTCTCGGTCTTCAGCCGTGCGCCGCCGCAGGTGCCACAGGGCGTGTAGCTGCGGTACTTGGACAAGAGCACGCGAATGTGCATCTTGTAAGCCTTGCTCTCCAGATATTCAAAAAATCGGTCCACGCCAAACCAGTGCTGGTTCCACTTGCCGTTCCAGTTGGGGGAGCCCTTGTAGACCCAGTTTTTTTGCTCTTCGGTTAATTTGTACCAAGGTGTATCACGCGGGATGCCCGCAGCCTCGGCGTGGCGCATCAGGTCGTCCTGGCATTCTTGCCAGGCGGGCGTCTGCATGGGCTTGACGGCGCCCGCGCGCAGGGTCAGCTTGTCGTTGGGAATCACCAGCCCGTAGTCCACGCCCACCACGCGGCCAAAGCCGCGGCAGGCCTCACAGGCGCCTACGGCGGAATTGAAACTGAACATGGACGCGATCGGGTCCGTGTAGCGCAGGTCACTCTGCGGACAGTGCAGGCCGGTGGAGAAGCGCCACAAGAGGGGCGCTACGCTTGCTACAGTTTCAGGAGCTGTTTGCGCACTGTCTACGGGGGCTGCAGCCTCATTCAATACATAAACATTCAACCGACCGCTACCGCGCTTCAAAGCGACTTCAATGGCTTCCAGCACGCGGGCCTTCTCCACACTGTCGATGCGAAAGCGATCGGCCACCACATCCAGCACCTTGCGCGGGCCACTGACGGTGCCCACTTCGCGCTCCGCCTGCACGCGCGTGAAGCCACTGGCGCTGAGCCACTGGGTCACTTCCTCTTGCGTGGTGCTGGCGGGCAGCTCCACCGGGAAGGTCAATACCAAACGGGGGCCAGACGCCTCCGCAGCCCGACGCACCAGCTCGGCATAAATCGTCTCGGGTGTGTCGTGCTGCACCGGCAGCGCGGTGTCCTTGTCAAACAGGTTGCCCGCGCGGGAGAACAGCAGCTTCAGGTGGTCGTTGAGCTCCGTCATGGTGCCCACGGTGGAGCGGCTGGAGCGCACGGGGTTGGTCTGATCGATGGCAATCGCGGGTGGTACACCTTCCACCTTGTCCACGGCGGGCTTGTCCATGCGGTCCAGAAACTGGCGCGCATAAGCGCTAAAGGTCTCCACGTAACGCCGCTGGCCTTCGGCGTACAGCGTGTCAAACACCAGGCTGGACTTGCCCGAGCCGCTGGGCCCGGTGACCACGGTCAATTCGCCGGTGCGAATGTCCAGGTCAAGGTTCTTGAGGTTGTGCTGCCGCGCTCCGCGTATGCGGATGGTTCCCTGGGACATAAGTGAATGCTCTTCTGGAGGAGGAGAGACATTCTAGGCAGCTCTGATTACCCTTTAAGAGCGCGCTCCAATTCCCGGCAAGCTTTGGAGCCCAGGGCTTCCTGGATCTTGGGCAGCAAAACCAGCAGGTCGTCAAACCCCGCAGCGGACTCTACGGCCAGGTTCAAACGAAAGCCGCGCAACCCCATGCCCGCGGTGAGCTTGGTGGCAATGGGCTTGGCATCGCTATAGCGCTCTTGTGCGGTGCGGTTGCTGGGGGGCGTTGCGGCATCTTCCGCGTCTTGAATCATCTCGGCCGAGGCCGCAGGCGCGGGTTCTGCCTGGGCGACTTCCGCCAGAAAGCCCTGCTCCACCATGTGCTGCACATCGGCTTCGACCACGCCCATGCCAGCAGTGGCCGCCAGCACCTGCTCCAGCGTCTTGTTGCCGTCGAACAGGATGAAGGTGGAACGCTGTTTTGCAGAAAACAGGGGCGAGCGCTCTTTGAACGCCTGCTGCCCCGCCTCCGTCTTTGCATATCTCATGCAGGCATTCTAGAGGCCGCATTCCGCTTTTGCGACCACATGTGGCGTTTGTGCCCTCAGGTAAACCCTACTTGGCTGCGCTGGCTGCGGCTGCAGGCGCAGAGGCAGCCTCGCTGTGTGTGGCCTCGGTGCCGTGCTTCTCACCACTCATGTCAATGTCGCCACCCTTGCTCAGGATGAACAGGGCCACTGCGGCAAACACCACAAAACCCACTGCAATTTTCCACATACCATTTCTTTCAAAAAAAAAGCCCCCACAAGGAGGGCTTGGAAATTGCCCCGACCAGAGTGGCCGGGGCGTTAACTCAATGTCAATCGAACAGATCAGTCGTTCGCGTAGATGTCCACGTCTTTGGTTTCCTTGATGAACAAGGCACCAATGACGACGGTTGCACCAGCGATGATGATGGGGTACCACAGGCCGTTGTACATGTTGCCGGTCTGCGCCACGATAGCGAACGCAGTGGTAGGCAGCAGACCACCGAACCAACCATTACCAATGTGGTACGGCAGGCTCATGGAGGTGTAACGGATGCGGGTCGGGAACATTTCCACCAGCATGGCGGCAATAGGGCCGTACACCATGGTCACCAAAATCACCAGGTAGGTCAGGAGGGCAATCACCATGACCTTGTCCACCTTGGTGGGATCTGCCTTGGTGGGGTAACCAGCAGCCTTCAATGCAGCGCCCAGATTGGCACCCAACAGGGTGGCACCAGCCGTCTTCTCGTTGCCCAGGTCGGCAACCGACTTCTTGGCAGCAGCCACAGCCTTTTCGTCAACTGGGTTGGCGGCAGACACTTCAGCCAGCTTTGCTTCGGCCTTGGCCTTGGCAGCGGCGATGTCTTCGGGGCTGTACTTCACGTTCACCACAGTCTCACCGACCTTGATCACGGCAGGCGTACCGGCTGCGGCCACCACGTTGTCATACGACACGGAGGCGCTGGCCAGGCGTTGCTTGGCCACGTCGCAGCTCGATGTGAACTTCTTGGTGCCTGTGGGGTTGAACTGGAAGGAGCACTCGGCAGGATCGGCAGTCACCGTCACCTTGGCAGCGGCTTGCGCAGCAGCCAGGTCAGGGTTGGCGGCTTTGGTCAGCGCGGTGAACACGGGGAAGTAGGTCACCACAGCCAATGCGCAGCCACCCAAAATGATCCACTTGCGGCCGATCTTGTCAGACAGGGAACCGAAGATCACAAAGAACGGTGTGCCGATGATCAGGGAGACCGCCACAAAGATGTTGGCCGTAGGACCGTCCACCTTCAACGCCTGGGTCAGGAAGAACAAGGCATAGAACTGGCCGGAGTACCAGACCACGGCCTGACCAGCGGTCAAACCGATCAGCGCCAGGATCACGATCTTCAGATTTTTCCACTGGCCGAAGGACTCGGACAGGGGCGCCTTGGAGGTCTTGCCTTCGGCCTTCATCTTGGTGAAGGCAGGCGACTCATTCATGCTCAAACGAATGTAGACCGACACGCCCAACAACAGGATGGACACGATGAACGGAACGCGCCAGCCCCAGTCGGCAAAGGCTTCTTCGCCCATCGCAGTACGGGTACCCAGAATCACGATCAGCGACAGGAACAGGCCCAAGGTCGCTGTGGTTTGGATCCAGGAGGTGTAGGCACCACGTTTGCCGTGGGGTGCGTGTTCCGCCACATAGGTTGCAGCACCGCCGTACTCACCACCAAGCGCCAGACCCTGCAGCAGACGCAGGGCAATCAGGATGACGGGAGCGGCCACGCCAATCGAGGCGTAGTTGGGCAAGATACCCACGATGAAGGTGGACAAGCCCATGATCAGGATGGTCACCAGGAAGGTGTACTTGCGACCAATCATGTCGCCCAAGCGGCCGAAGAAAATGGCACCGAAGGGGCGCACGATGAAGCCGGCAGCAAACGCCAACAGCGCAAAAATGAAGGCAGAGCCTTCATCCAGACCACTGAAGAACTGCTTGGCAATGATGGCTGCCAAAGAACCGTAGAGGTAGAAGTCGTACCACTCAAAAACGGTGCCGAGTGAGGAAGCGAAGATAACTTTCTTCTCTTCCGCAGACATCGGCCGTGGGGCGGTTGTTGCCATGTGTGTGTCTCCAATCGTTGTACAGCCCCCGACATGAAGGCTTGTCGTATTCTTGGAGTAGGCACTGACCCTGCTCTGACGCGAAACCAACGCTGGCTTGCGCGAAACTGACTAGGGTCTGACAGATTAAGGTCTAACCCTGTAGGACCATTTCACATCACGGCAATTCACGCGGAGCGCAAGGGTATTCCCGAGGGCACAGCGTGCACCCCAGCCCAACGCGTGTCAGCTTCGCTATCGGTGAACCAGGCGTCGCCTTCCAGATAGGCGCGCAGCATGGGCAACGCGTCCACGCCCCAGAACACCTTGCCGTCCACTTCGAACGAGGGCACGCCAAACACCTGCGCCGCAATGGCCTCGTCCGCATGGGCCTTGAGCTGGGCTTTCACCTCCGGACCGGCGGGGTCTTGCACGGGTGCCAGCGACTGCGTGATGGCGGCCAGGCGCCGCGCATCGCCCGCATCGGCACCGCCGCGCCAAACGTGGTGGAACAGGGTCTCGCAGACATAGCGGTTGGGCAGGCCAGCCGCATCGGTGGCCACAGCCAGGCGCAACAGGCCTAGCGGGTTGAAGGGGTGCACCGCCGGCATGTCCAGCACCACGCCCTTGCTGTGGGCCAGCCATTGCACGTGGCGGTAAATCCAGGCGCGCTTGGGCGGTACCTCGGCCGGGCCCAGCACACCGTTGTGCTTGAGCAGGCCGCCCAGAAACACGGGCTTGTAGGTCACGCTGTAGCTCAGGCCCAGCAGCTCCATCGGCAACTCTTCGAACGCCAGGTAGGCATAGGGCGAGATGAGGTCCAGGTAGAAGGTGATCTGTTTCATGCGGGGAACTCCTGCGGATACGCAGTGGCGATGCGCCTTGCAATGGCGGCCCACACCTGCTGCTTGGTGGCGTCGGTGCTGGTGCTCCAGTCGCGGATCTCGTCCAACGAACGAAAGCAGCCTTCACACAGACCGGTGCTGGGGCCCATGCGGCACACCGAGCTGCACGGAGATGGCACATTGTCGGCCACAGCCCGCATGGACACTGCGCGAGCAGCTAGTCTTTTGATAGCACTCACGCTGGCACCTCCACCACATCGGCCACCGGCGCATTCGCCAGCGTCAGCAAGTCCTGCGGTGCCAGCTTGAACACACCATGCGGGTGCCCGGCGGCGGCCCACACCTCGTCAAAGCGGAACAGGTCCTGGTCGATCAGCGTCACGCTGGGCGTGGCATGGGCGATGGGGCTCACGCCGCCTATCGAAAACCCCGTGCGCTCTTTGACAAACGCGGCGTTGGCCCGACCCAGCGGCCCCACCAGCGCGGCCACCTTGGCCTCGTCCACGCGCCGGTCGCCCGAGGTGACAACCAGCACGGCCACGTCATCCGCCAGGCGCCGAAAGATGATGCTCTTGGCAATCTGGCCCACCGCAATACCGAGGGCGTCGGCCGCCTGCTGCGCGGTGCGCGCGGCGCCGTCCAGCATCACCGGGCTGTGCGGGTGGTTTTTCTCTTGCAGCGCAGCGGCTACGCGCTGCACGCCTTCGGGTAGCGCATGGCCCCCACGCTCCCCCATTGCATGTGGGTCGCTGCCCCCCAAGGGGGCCCTCGCGCCTTGGGGCGGCCCGGCGGCGCTCATCCTTCAGCCCTCTTGGTCAGCAGCGCATTGGCCGCACGCGAATGCGGCTTGCGCACCAGAAAGTCACTGATGAACTTGCCCGCGTCGATGAGCTTGTCCAGGTCAATGCCGGTCTCAATGCCCATGCCGTGCAGCAGGTAGACCACATCCTCCGTGGCCACATTGCCCGTGGCGCCCTTGGCATAGGGGCAGCCGCCCAGCCCGGCCGACGAGGTGTCGAAATGCCAGATGCCCATCTCCAGACTCACCAGCGTGTTGGCCAGCGCCATGCCATAGGTGTCGTGGAAGTGGCCGGACACCTGGTCCACGCTGTAGTGCTGCAGCGCGGCGTCCAGCGCGCGCTGCACCTTCACCGGTGTGCCCACACCAATCGTGTCGGCCACGCCCACATGCTCCACGCCAATGTCCTTCATGAGCCGCGCCACCAGCGCCACGCGCTCGGGCGCAATCTCGCCTTCGTACGGGCAGCCCACGGCGCACGAGATGGCGCCACGCACCGCAATGCCCGCCGCCTTGGCCGCAGCAGCCACGGGGCGAAAGCGTTCAATGCTTTCTTCAATCGAGCAGTTGATGTTCTTCTGGCTGAAGGCCTCGCTGGCTGCGCCAAACACCACGATCTCGTCGGGCTTGGACCGCACCGCCGCCTCGTAGCCCTTCATATTCGGGGTAAGCACCGAGTAACGCACACCCGGCTTGCGCTGGATGCCCGCCATGACCTCGGCGTTGTCCGCCATCTGTGGCACCCACTTCGGGCTGACGAAGCTGGTGACCTCAATTTCCTTGAGCCCCGCGTCCTGCAGGCGGTGCACCAGCTCCACCTTGATGGCGGCGGGCACGGGTTGCTTCTCGTTCTGCAGGCCGTCGCGCGGGCCTACATCGATGATCTTGACTTGGGAGGGGTAGGCCATGGGGTGTCTCCTGGGTTCAGTAGCCGCGCGCAGCATCCACGCGGCCCGCCACCGCCTCGCCGCGCTGCAGCGCGCCGATCTTGAAGGCGATTTGGGCAATGCTCTCGCTGCGCAGCGTGCGGGCGGAGGTGTGGGGGGTCAGGGTAATTTTGGGGTGAGCCCAGAACGCGTGGTCCTTGGGCAGGGGCTCCACGCGGAACACGTCCAACGTGGCGCCAGCCAGGTGGCCGCTGTCGATGGCAGCGATCAGGTCGGCGTCCACCACGTGGGCACCGCGCGCCACATTGATGACATAGCCCCCCGGACAAATCTTTGCCAAGCGCTCGGCGTTGAGCAGGTTTTCGGTGTCGGGTGTGAGTGGCAGCAGGCACACCACCACGCGGCTGGCGGCCAGAAAGGCGTCCAGTTGGTCCTCGCCCGCAAAACTCTGGATGCCGGGCACGGCCTTGGGCGAGCGACTCCAGCCGTTCACCGGAAAATCAAACTGCGCCACGGCCCGGGCCACGCGCTCGCCCAGCACACCCAGGCCGAGCACGCCCACGGGGTAATCCAACCGGCTGCGGGGCTTGCGGAAGGACCACTTGCCGTGGTCCATATCGGTCTCATAACCATCGAACTCGCGGAAGTGGCGGATCAGCGTGTGGCACACGTACTCGGCCATCTGCACCGACATGCCAGCGTCGTCCAGCCGGATCACCGGAACGCCCTGGGGCAGGTCCAGCTTCATCAGCGCATCGACGCCCGCACCGGTGTTGAAGATGGCTTTGAGGCCGGGTTGTTCGTCCAGCAGTTGCTGGGGTGGCTTCCACACCACGGCGTAATCTGCGGCAGGAGCGCCGGGTTCCCACAGGTTGACGTTGGCACCCGGCAAGGCTGCCTGCAGGCCGGGAATCCAGGAGGCCGCATCCATATCGGCCGAGTAGTAAATAACGTTCAAAGAAGGCATGCGGCCATTTTCGCCGCAGTCAGGCAACCGCCTCCAGGCGCAGCAATTCGGCCCCTTCAGTCACTTGGTCTCCAGGCGCAAATAGCAGCTCGGCCACGGTGCCATCGGCCGGCGCGGCAATGGTGTGCTCCATCTTCATGGCTTCCATCACGGCCAGGGCCTGGCCCTTTGTCACCGCATCACCCGCCTTC
Source organism: Rhodoferax saidenbachensis (assembly GCF_031457975.1). Lineage (GTDB taxonomy): Bacteria > Pseudomonadota > Gammaproteobacteria > Burkholderiales > Burkholderiaceae_C > Allorhodoferax > Allorhodoferax saidenbachensis_A. The sequence continues at coordinate 39,566 of NZ_JAVDXO010000009.1, read as the reverse complement.
ACCGCAAAGGACACCACCTTGCCTGGCATGGGTGCGGTCAGACGGCCGCCCTCGGCATGGGTTTCGCCAGCGTGCGCCAGCGCGTCAACTGCTACGATTTGTATAGCGCCTTGCGCAGTGAATACGTGGGCCACATCGCCATTTCTATAGATATGGGCCAAGACGCGCTGCGCACCGAGCTGCAAGTCCAGCGCGCCCGTGGCGCTCACGGCCCACTGCAGCGGCAAGGTCTGCCCCGCCACGGCCAGCATGTAGTTGCCGCGCACCGTGGTCAGCACGGCGGTGTGGGGTGCGCCGGCGTACTCCAGCGCAAAGCCGCGCACCGACGGACCATGCGAACGCCAGCCATCGCGCTGCGCCCAGGGGTCGCACCAGCCCGTCGCATCGGTTTGCGCGCCTTGGTCCTGCTCGGCCTGCAGCGTGTGCGCCACCAAGGCGGCGGCGGCCAGCGGCAGGCCCAGCTTGTCCTGGTTGAACAGGGCCGCGGCCTCGCGTGGAATCAGCGCGGTATCCAGATTCGCTTGGGCAAACGACGCGCTGGTGGTCACATGGCGCAGGAACTGCACATTGGTGGCCAGCCCCACGATATGCGTTTGTGCGAGTGCGGCATCCATGCGCGCCAGCGCCTCCTCACGCGTGCTGCCGTGCACGATGAGTTTGGCCACCATGGAGTCGTAATAGGGGCTAATGGTGTCGCCCTGGCGCACGCCGGAGTCCACGCGTGTGCCATGGCTGGCGCGCTCAAAGGTCACATGCGCGGGCAAGCCATAGACGTGCAGCGTGCCGGTGGCGGGCAGGAAGTTGTTGTCGGGGTTCTCGGCGCAAATGCGCGCCTCAATGGCGTGGCCCTGGATCTTCAGCTCATGCTGCTGCAGCGGCAGCGGCTCGCCCGACGCCACGCGTAGTTGCCACTCCACCAGGTCTTGCCCAGTAATCGCCTCAGTGACCGGGTGCTCCACCTGCAGGCGCGTATTCATCTCCATGAAGAAGAAGGTCATGGCGCCATCGGGCTTTTGCTCGACGATGAATTCGACGGTGCCGGCCCCCACGTAGTGCACGGCGCGGGCCGCGGCCACCGCCGCCTCACCCATCTGCTGGCGCAAGACTTCGGTCATACCCGGCGCGGGCGCCTCTTCCAGCACCTTCTGGTGGCGGCGCTGCACCGAGCAGTCGCGCTCGAACAGGTAGACGTAGTTGCCCAGCGTGTCGCCAAACACCTGGATCTCAATATGGCGCGGGCGCTGCACATACTTTTCGATCAGCACCGCGTCATCGCCAAAACTGTTGATGGCCTCGCGCTTGCAGCTGGCCAGTGCTGCGGCAAAGTCCTCCGCCTTGTCCACCGCGCGCATGCCCTTGCCGCCACCGCCCGCGCTGGCCTTGATGAGCACGGGGTAGCCGATGCGGTCCGCCTCGCGCTGCAGCAACGCAGGGTCCTGGTCCTTGCCGTGGTAGCCGGGCACCAGGGGCACGCCAGCCTTTTCCATAAGCTGCTTGGACTCGGCCTTGAGCCCCATGGCCAGGATGGCCGACGCGGGTGGGCCAATGAACACCAGCCCCGCCGTGGCGCAGGCCTGGGCGAACTCTTCGTTCTCGCTCAAGAAGCCATAGCCTGGGTGGATGGCCTGCGCACCGGTGGCCTGCGCCGCGGCAATGATCTTCTCCCAACGCAGGTAGCTGTCCTTGGGCGCGCTGCCACCGATGTGGATGGCTTCATCGCAGGCGGCCACATGTTTGGCATTGGCGTCCGCGTCGGAATACACGGCGACGGTTTTGATGGCGAGTCGCGCAGCCGTGGCGGCCACGCGGCATGCGATTTCACCGCGGTTGGCAATCAGGATTTTGGTGAACATGTTGTTTTCCTCGGGAACTCAGACCAGCCAGTTCGGTTTGCGCTTTTGCAGGAAGGACTGCACGCCCTCCTTGCCCTCGCTGCTGCTGCGGATGTCGGCAATGCCTTCCACGGTGTGGGCGATCAGGGTGCCGTCAATCTCTCGGCCGGCCACGGTCTGCACCAGCTCTTTGCAGCTGCGCACGGCATTCGGGCTGGCATTGACCAGGGCTTTGACCAGCTCGGCCACCTTGGCGTCCAGCTGCTCGGCCGGCACCACCTCGTGCACAAAGCCGATGCGATGCGCCTCCGGCGCGCTGAAGCGCTCGGCCGTCAAAAAGTAGCGGTGCGCGGCGCGTGCGCCCATGGCGCGCACCACATACGGGCTGATGGTGGCGGGGATCAGGCCCAGTTTCACCTCGCTGAGGCAAAAGCCCGCGCTGTCCACGGCCACCGCCATGTCACACGCGGCCACCAGACCCATGCCACCGGCGACCACATCGCCTTGGATGCGCGCAATGGTGGGCTTGGGGCAGGCATACATCACGCGCAGCATCTCGGCCAGCTTGGCGGCGTCCGCCAGGTTCTCAGTACGCGTGTAGTCGGCCATGCGGCGCATCCAGTTCAGATCGGCACCCGCGCAGAAGGCGGGGCCTTCGGCCGCCAGCACCACGACGCGTGTCTCGGCACTCGCCGCTGCGGTCTGGAAGGCCTGGGTCAGCTCGGCAATCACCTCATCGTTGAAGGCGTTGCGCACCTCGGGGCGGTTCAGCGTGATGGTGAGCAGCGCGCCGGTGTGGGTCAGGGTCAGTGCGGTCATGGCGAGCCCCTTACATGCGGAAGACACCAAACTTGGTGTCTTCGATCGGCGCATTCAATGCCGCACTCAGGCCCAGGGCCAGCACACGGCGCGTGTCGGCAGGGTCAATGACCCCGTCGTCCCACAGGCGGGCGCTGGCGTAGTAGGGGTGGCCCTGTTCGTCGTACTGGCGGCGGATCGGCGCCTTGAAGGCCTCTTCCTCGTCCGCACTCCACTGCCCACCCTTGCCCTCAATGCCGTCACGCTTGACGGTAGCCAGCACGCTAGCCGCCTGCTCGCCACCCATGACGCTGATGCGCGCATTGGGCCACATCCACAAAAAGCGCGGACTGTAGGCGCGGCCACACATGCCGTAGTTGCCAGCGCCAAAGCTGCCGCCGATGATGATGGTGAACTTGGGTACCTTGGCGGTGGCCACGGCGGTCACCATCTTGGCGCCGTTGCGCGCGATGCCCTCGTTCTCGTACTTGCGGCCCACCATGAAGCCGGTGATGTTCTGCAAGAAGACCAGCGGGATCTTGCGCTGGCAGCACAGCTCGATGAAGTGCGCGCCCTTGAGGGCCGATTCACTGAACAAAATGCCGTTGTTGGCGATGATGCCCACCGCCATGCCCTCGATGTGGGCAAAGCCGCAAACCAGCGTGGCGCCATAGCGCGGCTTGAACTCATGGAACTCGCTGCCATCCACGATGCGGGCAATGATCTCGCGCACATCAAAGGGCTTGCGCGTGTCGGTGGGAATCACCCCATACAGCTCATCCGCTACATATTTAGGAGCTATTGGCGCAAGTGTGGCAAGGGCTGGAGGCTTCTTTTTATTCAAATGGGCGACTGCCTGGCGGGCAAGGGCAATCGCGTGCAGGTCGTTCTGCGCCAAGTGGTCCGCCACACCGGACAAGCGCGTGTGCACATCGCCACCGCCCAGGTCTTCGGCCGTCACCACCTCGCCCGTCGCCGCCTTTACCAGCGGCGGGCCACCCAAAAAGATAGTGCCCTGGTTCTTGACGATGATGGTCTCGTCGCTCATGGCGGGCACATAGGCGCCGCCAGCAGTGCAACTGCCCATGACCACGGCAATCTGCGCAATGCCCTGTGCGCTCATATTGGCCTGGTTGAAGAAGATGCGGCCAAAGTGGTCGCGGTCGGGAAACACCTCGTCCTGGTTGGGCAGGTTGGCGCCGCCGCTGTCCACCAGGTAGATGCAGGTGAGGTTGTTTTGCGCCGCAATCTCCTGCGCGCGCAAATGCTTTTTGACCGACAGCGGGTAGTAGGTGCCGCCCTTCACCGTGGCGTCGTTGCACACAACCATGCAGTCCACCCCGCTCACACGGCCAATGCCGGCCACGATGCCGGCGCCCGGTGCCGCGTTGTCGTAGACGTTGAGCGCGGCCAGCGGTGCCAGCTCCAGAAACGGTGTGCCGGGGTCCAGCAGCATGGCCACGCGGTCGCGCGGCAGCAGCTTGCCACGTGCCACATGCTTGGCGCGGGCCGCCTCGCCGCCGCCTTCGGCAATGCGGGCCACCTGGGCCTGCAGGTCATCGACCAGGGCGCGCATAGCGCTAGCATTGGCCACAAAATCGGCCGAGCGGGGGTTGAGCTGGGATTCCAGAATCGTCATGGGCGCATCCGGTCAGGGGTTGGACAGTCAGCAGGCATTGTGCGTCCGCCGCCCGCCGGGCGGGACGCCACTGAGGTTGCAAATCCTGCCACATCCTGCGCATTTTTTGGCACACTGCGGGCATGCCGCACCCCAGCCCCATTGCCGCCACGCCCATGGCCTTTGTCCAAGCCATTGTGGCCGCCTACGCGCGCTACGGCCACGACCCGGCCAGCGCCCTGGCGCAGGCACAGATTGCGCCAGAGCAGGTGCCGCAGGAGCAAGCCCGCATCACCGCCTGGCAGATGGAGCGCATTTCGGACCTGGCCATGCGCGAACTGGACGACGAGGCGCTGGGCTGGTTCAGCCGCCGCCTGCCCTGGGGCAGCTACGGCATGCTGGCGCGCGCCTCCATCAGCGCACCCACGCTGGCGCTGGCCGTCAAGCGCTGGTGCCGCCACCATGGCCTGATTGCGGACGACATCACGCTCACGCTGCAGACCACTGGCAGCACAGCCAGCATCAGCATTGCGGAGCACCGGGAATTGGGCGAGCGGGGCGCGTTGCGCGAGTTCTGCCTGGTTTCGGTGCTGCGCAACATCCATGGCCTGGCCTGCTGGTTGGTGGACTCGCGCATTCCGCTCCTGCACGCGCAGTTTCCGTTTGCGGCGCCGCCGCACGCCGAGGCCTACCAGGTGCTGTTTTCGGGCCCGACCCGCTTCGGGCAAGCGCAGGCCGCTATCAGTTTTGATGCGCAGTACCTGCAGCTCCCGCTGCGGCGTGATGAGAAAGCCCTGCAGCAGATGCTGCAGCACGCCCTGCCCTTAACGGTGCTGCAGTACCGGCGCGACCGCCTGCTGGTGCAGCGCGTGCGCCAGCTGCTGGGCGCCCAGCCGCAGGACACGCATGGCGCCGAGGCGCTGGCCGCGCTGTTGCATGTGTCGCCGCGCACCCTGCACCGCCAGCTCAAGGAAGAAGGCGCCACGCTGCAGGCCCTGAAAGACGAGGTGCGCCAAAGCCGCGCCACCGAGCTGCTGCTGCGCACCCAGCGCCCCATCAAGCAGGTGGCCGAGGCGGCTGGCTTTCAGAACGAGAAGAGTTTTATCCGCGCCTTCAAGGGCTGGACCGGCCAGTCCCCCGCCGAGTTCCGCCGCAGCGCCACACCACTGGCGTGAAGCCCCTGTCGCCCTGCATTTGGCGTGATTTGTACCCTGCCGTGGCACACCCTGTACCGGCCGCCAGCCTACACTGCTTGCCATGATTGTTCTGCACCACTGCGTCAGCGCACGCTCCCTGCGGCCCCTGTGGATGCTGGAGGAACTGGGTCTGCCCTACGAACTGCGCATGTTGCCCTTTCCGCCCCGCGCGCTGGCGCGTGACTACCTGCAGGAGAACCCGCTAGGCACGGTGCCGCTGCTAGTGGACGGCGCGACGCGCATGACCGAATCCGCCGCCATGTGCCAGTACCTGGCCGCACGCCATAGCGCGGGCGTACTCGATGTGCCGGTGGACGATGCAGCATTTGGCGCCTACCTGAACTGGCTGCACATGAGTGACGCCACCCTCACCTTCCCGCAGACCCTGGTACTGCGCTACACCCACTTCGAGCCGCCCGAACGCCTGCAGCCCCAGGTGGCGGCCGACTATGCACGCTGGTTTCTGGCGCGGTTGCGCGCGGTGGACGCTGCGCTACACAACGCGGAGTACCTGTGTGCGGGCCGCTTTACCGCGGCCGACGTGGCCGTGGGCTATGCGCTGTTGCTGGCGCAGCACCTGGGCCTATCCCCGCAGTTTCCGCCCGCCGTGGCTGCCTACTGGCGGCGCCTGCAGGCGCGCCCGGCCTACCAGCGGGCGCTGCAGGTGCAGCAGCAAGCGGCGCTGGACCAGGGCGTGCCGACCACGCCATCGCCCGACATTCGGCCCTAGGCTCGCTGGCGCAGGTCGGCGCCCAGCAGACAGGCGTACAGCGCGTCCATATGTGTGAACACCTGGTGGGCGCCGGCTTGGATGAGCACATCGCCTTGACCCGCAGGCGCATACGCAAACACCGTAGCGCCAGCGGCCACACCGGCGGCAATGCCAGTCACCGTGTCTTCCACCACCGCACAGCGGCTGGCGGGCACACCCAGGGCCTGCGCCGCAGCGAGGTACACATCAGGATGCGGCTTGGAGCGTGGCATCTCGTGGCCGCTAAACACCCGCCCGTCAAAGTAAGGCCACAGGCCCACCTTCTGCAACTGCATTTCCACCTTGGCTCGGTCGGCCCCGGAGGCACAGGCAATACGCCCCTGCACATTGGCATGCACGGCTACCACCGCGGGCACGGCACCGGCAATGGCAGCCACCTGCGCATCCAGCGCCACATTGCGGCGTACGCGGAATTCGGCCATCCATTCGGGCGTGAGCGGCTTGCCGGTCTCCGCTTCAATGCGGGCGCACTCGTCGATCACGGCCTTGCCGACAAAAATATCCATGCATTCCTGCACGCTCAGCCGCCAGCCCTGCTCGGCCAGCATGTCGCGCAGCACGCCGTTGGTAATCGGCTCGCTGTCCACCAGCACACCATCGCAGTCAAACAACACAGCATCAAACTTCACAGCGCATCTCCATCCACATACAGCCAGTGGCCGTCTTCCCATACAAAGCGGCTGCGCTCATGCAGGCGCACAGCGGGACCAGCCAGCGGTTTTTGACGCGCCACAAATTCCACCTCGGCGTGGGTCGCGTCCAGCACCGTATGGCTGCGCACCTCCAGCCCCAGCCACTTCACACCGGGCTCAAACTCGATGCTTGACGGGCGGTGGCTGGCGTGCCAGGTGCGCAACAAGTAGGGTGCACGCTCCAGGGCAAAGGCACAGTAGCGGCTTCGCATCAGACTTTCGGCGTCGGGCGCGGGGGTGTCGCTGTCCAGCCAGCGGCCACAGCACTGGCCATAGGGTGCGGGTTTCTTGCTATTCAGCCGGCCGCAGGGGCAGGCGTTGTCAGGGTCCAAGGATTTCATGCCCGCCATCATGCCTTGGCCGGGCGACCGTTCAGGCGTTCAGTACCAACGAGCCCTGCACCGTGGCCGCGCCGGAACGCACCAGATCCTTGACGAGTTGGCCCGCCGCTTCTTCCAAAGCCAACCCCGCCGTACCAGCGGCAAAGGTGGAGGCAAAAAACGGTGTGCGCCCGGCCCAAGCCAGCAGCGCGTCCATCTCCAGCTGCTGGGCTTCCAACAGCTTGAACTTCAGCAACACCTTGGCCGCGTACTGCAGGTGCTTGGCGGGGTTTTGCACAAAACCATTCAGCCGCTGGCGCGCAAAGGCGATGGCGGCTGGTGCATCGGCAAACGGAGCTCCGTGGCCGGGGATGACGGTGGCGGGGTTCAGGCGCTCGATCAGGTCCAGCGTGGCGGCCACTTCGTCAAACGCGCCCTCGCCGTCCAGTTCGGGGAACACCACGCCAAAGCCGCGTTCCCACAGCGCGTCAGCCGACACCAGCGTGCGGCTGGCGGGTTCGAACAGGATGACGGAGTGCGGGTCGTGCCCTGGCGCGGCGTGCACCTGCCACAGCAGATCACCCAGGCGCATCTCGGTACCGGGCTCCAACGTACCATCCATGCGGAACTGCGGGCACTGCTGCCCTGTGGGCGTGTAGCTCAGCGCATAGGCGTCCCACACGCGCACGTACTCGGCATGGCCTGGGGGAATGAGGGTGTGCAGCGCGGGGTAGCGGGCCTGCAGCGCAGCGTTGCCACCGCAGTGGTCGCTGTGCAGATGGGTGTTAAGCAACAAGTCCAGTGGCCGGCCCTGCAGCGTGGTCTCCACCAATGCCAGCGTCTGCTCGGCATGGGTGCAATAGCCGCTGTCGATCAGCACCGCGATGTCACTGCCTCGGATCAGGATGTTGTTGCTAGAGAGCCAGCCGCGCTCGAGGACGGTGATGCTGTCGGGCAATGTCATGTCGTTAAATGGCTTTCAGTACTTGGCCAATGCACTGGCCAGAAATCCGTCTTTCTTCATGTCCTGCAAGGTCTTGCGCAGCAGCGCGGCGTCTTTGGCCCACGGGGATTTTTTGGACAAAAAGATGTACACATCCGAAGTCCAGATGGGCCGGGGTAAGGGAACGAACTGCCCCTCCATGCGGTTTTGCTTGAGCCAATAGTTCGCATCCACCGGGTCCTGCACGATGTAGTCCATGCGGCCCGCGGCCAACATGGGAAACAGGTTTTCCTTCACCCCGCCACCAATGTCTTGCACAGGGGAATTGCTTTCCTTGAGGAAGGTTTCGTACTCGTCGCCATACTTGGAGCCCAGGCCGCGCGCGACCGCCTTACCACGCAGGTCTTCCAGTTTTTCAAACTTGAACTGCTTGCCCCAGGGCACATACGCGTGGTAGCTACTGGTCATGAAGGGCTCCAGCACCAGGTATTTCTCTTTGCGCTCGGCGTTGTTGGCGCCGCCCACAATCAGGTCCAGGTCGCCATCATCCATCATGGTCCACAGCCGCGCCCAAGGCACGTCCCGGGTCCAGCTGGCTTTGACATTGAGGCGCCGGGCCAGCTCCTGGGCGATATCGTTGCCCAGCGCGGGCAACACCATTTTTTTGTCTTGTGAGGGAAAGATCGGGTACCAACCCAATGCCCCGGAGAAGCGCAGCTCTGCCGGGATTTGTGCCACACCTGCCAGCGACCACAACAGGCCACAAGCCAAAATCAAGATCTGACGAATGAACATCGATTCCGCCCCTTTGGAGCGCCCCCTGTAATGGGGAAATATTCGCTCAAACGCCCCGGATGTGCAAGCCCCGCCATCGGACTACCTCCGTTGTCACCCCAGTGCGCGCTGGATGATGATTTTTTGCACGTCGGAGGTGCCTTCGTAAATCTGGCATACGCGCACATCGCGGTAGATGCGCTCCACCGGGAAGTCACTCACATAGCCATAGCCACCCAAGGTCTGAATGGCGGCGCTACAGACACGCTCGGCCATCTCGCTGGCAAACAGCTTGGCCATGGCGGCCTCCTTGAGACACGGACGCCCTGCGTCGCGCAGCGCGGCGGCGTGCCAGATTAGTTGGCGAGCGGCCTCGATCTGCGTGGCGCACTCCGCCAGGCGAAAGCCCACGGCCTGGTGGTTGAAGATGGGTTGGCCAAAGCTCTGGCGCTCTTTGGCGTAAGTCACGGCCACCTCAAACGCGCTGCGCGCCATTCCCACGCTTTGCGCGGCAATGCCAATGCGCCCGCCCTCCAGCCCGCCCAGGGCGATGCCATAGCCCTCGCCCTCTTTGCCGATCAGGTTCTCGGCGGGGATACGGCAGTTGTCAAAGTTGATCTGCGCGGTGTCACTGCTGTGCTGGCCCAACTTGTCTTCCAAGCGCGCCACCACATAGCCCGGTGCGTTGGTGGGCACCAGAAACGCACTCATACCCTTCTTGCCCGCACCTTTGTCCGTCACCGCGATGACGATGGCCACATCGCCATGTTTGCCGCTGGTGATGAACTGCTTAACGCCGTTGATGACGTAGCCGTCGCCATCCTTCACCGCGGTGGTGCGCAAGCTGGAGGCATCGCTGCCCACATGCGGCTCGGTCAGGCAAAACGCGCCCAGCAATTGCCCCTGCGCCAGCGGCTCCAGCCACTGCTTCTGCTGCTGCGCGTTGCCATATTTCATGAGGATGGCGTTGACCGGGCAGTTGGTCACGCTGATGACGGTGCTGGTACCACCGTCGCCGGCCGCAATTTCTTCCAGAACGAGGGCCAGCGTCACATAGTCCAGCCCCGCGCCGCCCTGGTGGTCGGGCACGCAGATGCCGTAGGCGCCCAGCGCGGCCAGGCCCTGGTGGGCGGCCTTGGGAAAGGTGTGGTCCTTGTCCCACTGCGCGGCGTGGGGCCAGAGTTCGGCCTGTGCGAAGGCGCGCACAGCGTCGCGCACCATTTCCTGGTCTTGGGTCAGCAGCATGGATGTCTCTCGTCGTTGTTCTTGGGGCTTACCAGCTGGAAAACGGTGTGCCGTCCCAGCGCAGGTAGGGCACATCGCTGCAGACAAAGCCCACCTTGCCGGTCTTGCGTGCGGCCACGGTGGCGCGGATGGCGGCCACGCTCTCTTCGGGCAGCAGCGGGGCATCGGGTGTGCCCATCTCGGTACGCACCCAGCCGGGGTGAATCAGCAGGAACTGGGCCTTGGGATAGTCGGGCTGCGCGGCCACCACGGCCATGTTCAGCGCCGCCTTGCTCACGTGGTAGACCCAACCGCGGCTGCTTTCCACGCCGCCGATCTGCGCAAAGTCGCTGGTCAGAAATACAAACTGGCCCTGCGCCTCTTGCACCCAGGGTGCCACCTGCGGCAGCGCCTGCATGGCGCCCAGTACGTTGGCATGCATCATGGAATCAAAGGCCTGCTGGGTCGGGGGCGACTGGGCGTCTTCGGTGCTGAAGACGCCGGCCACGTAATAGGCCAGGTCCAGCTTCTCCCCGTCGAGCGCCCAGCTCAGGCCGCTGACGCTGGCGGGGTCCGCCACATCCAGCTTCATGGCCTGGGCGCCCAGGTCACGCAGACGTTGCAGGCCCGCGTCATCGCGCGCGGTGGCGATGACGCGGTCACCCGCCTCCAGGTGCTGGCGTACCACTTCCAAACCGATGCCGCGCGACGCGCCGATGACAAATACGTTCAAAATATGCTCCTAGCCCTCGTGTAACATGCGCGAGCAGCTACCGAATTTATAGCAACTCCAGCGCCAGCGCGGTGGCTTCTCCGCCGCCAATGCACAGAGTGGCTACGCCCTTTTTGAGCCCACGTGCCTTGAGCGCATGGATCAGGGTCACCATGATGCGCGCACCGGACGCGCCAATGGGGTGGCCCAGCGCGCAGGCGCCGCCGTTCACGTTCACTTTGTCGTGCGGAATGTGCAGCTCGGCCATCAGCGCCATGGGCACCACGGCAAAGGCTTCATTGATTTCCCACAGGTCCACGTCCTCCACTTTCCAGCCCGCTTTGGCCAGCAGCTTTTGCGTGGCGCCCACGGGGGCGGTGGCAAACCAGTTGGGCTCTTGCGCGTGGGTGGCATGGGCGACGATGCGGGCCAACGGCTTGCAACCCAGCTCGGCGGCGGTGCCAGCGCGCATCAGCACCATGGCGGCCGCGCCGTCGTTGATGGAGCTGCTGCTGGCTGCGGTGATGGTGCCGTCTTTCTTGAACGCGGCCTTGAGCGTGGGGATTTTGTCGAGCTTGATCTTGCCGGGGCCTTCGTCCACGCTGATCTGCACGTCGCCGACACGGGTCTTGACAGTAACGGGGGTAATCTCAGCCTCAAACGCTCCTGATTTGATAGCGGCTTGCGCACGTTGCACGCTGGCTGTGGCGAAATTGTCTTGTTGTTCGCGGGTGAAGCTGTACTTGGCGGCACAGTCTTCGCCAAAGGTGCCCATGGAGCGGCCGGCCTCGTAAGCGTCTTCCAGGCCGTCCAGCATCATGTGGTCCATCACGCGGTCATGGCCGATGCGGATGCCGCTGCGGCCTTTCAACAGCAGGTGCGGTGCGTTGGTCATGCTCTCCATGCCACCGGCCACCAGCACGTCGTGGCTGCCTGCCAGCAGCATGTCGTGCGCAAACATGGCTGCACGCATGCCAGAGCCGCACATCTTGCTCAAGGTGACCGCACCCGCGCTCTTGGGCAGTCCGCCCTTGAACGCCGCTTGGCGCGCAGGCGCCTGGCCCTGGCCCGCCATCAGGCAGTTGCCAAACAGCACCTCGGTCACCAACTCGGGCGAGATACCCGCACGTTGTACGGCTGCCTGGATGGCGGCACCGCCCAGGTCATGGGCGGCAAGGCTGGAGAAATCGCCCTGAAAAGCTCCCATAGGGGTGCGGGCGGCGCTGACGATCACGATGGTGTCTGACATGGTCTTCCTCGTTGTTCCGGGTGGTTGAACGCAATTGACGTTTACGTAAACGTCAATTGTGGCAGAAAAACTTTACCGCAGCTTCATGCGCGGTCTACACGTCTTTATGCAAGCCCGGCACCATCGTTGCATGAACGCCTTTGCCACTTCCCGTCCCCTGCCGCGCTTGGCGCGCACTGTCCTCATCGTCCTGGCTAGCGCCGGCCTGCTGGCCAACGGCCACGCGCAAACCACCAGCCCTGCAAGCGCCGCCCTGCCAACCATCCGCACGCTGGGCACGCCGGACTTTGCGCAGATCGTGCAGCGCTACGGCCCGGCTGTGGTCAACATCAGCGTGAGCGGCACGCGCCTGGTCACGGCCGATGGCAAGGACGGTGCCACCAACAGCAAAAGCAGTGACGGCGACGACCCCACGCAACTGTTTCTGCGCAAATTCCAGGAACAGTTTGGCGCCACCGGCGCCAGCATGCAGATCCCCGTGAGTGGGCGCGCTTCAGGCTTCATCGTCAGTGCCGATGGCCTGGTACTGACCAATGCCCACGTGATTGCCCATGCCAGCGAAGTGATCGTCAAGCTGACCGACCGGCGCGAGTTCACGGCCAAGGTGCTGGGCAGCGACGCCAAAACCGATGTGGCGGTGCTGAAGATCGAAGCCCGCAACCTGCCCACTGTGGCCATTGGCAAACCCGCAGATTTGAGCGTGGGTGAATGGGTGCTGGCCATTGGCTCACCCTTTGGGCTGGACAACACGGTGACCACCGGCGTGGTCAGCGCCAAGAGCCGCACGCTGCCCGACGACTACACCGTGCCTTTTATCCAAACCGATGCGGCCATCAACCCCGGCAACTCGGGTGGCCCGTTGTTCAACGCGCGTGGCGAGGTGGTGGGCATCAACTCGCAAATCTACACGCGCAGCGGTGGCTACCAGGGCCTGAGCTTTGCTATCCCCATCGACCTGGCGCAATCGGTACAGCGCCAGATCGTGGCCACGGGCCACGCATCACACGGCGTGCTGGGCGTCTCAGCCCAGGAGGTCACGCAAGCGCTGGCCGATGCGTTCAAATTGCCCAAGCCCATGGGCGCGCTCATTGCCGAAGTGCGACCAGACAGTGCGGCGACCAAGGCCGGACTGCTGCTGGGCGATGTGATTGTGGGCATTGACGGCCACCCCATCGAAACATCCAACGACCTGCCACTGTGGGTGGCTATGGCGGTACCGGGCCAGCAGGTGCAGGTGGATGTGCTGCGCAACGGCAAACCGGTGCAAACCCGCGCCACCATGGACGATCCTGCGCTGCGCAAACCGGTGACCAACGCGACACCCAACGTCCCCGTCCTTGTGCCCATCGGCCTGGCCGTGCGCCCTTTGCTGCCGGTGGAACAACGCGCCGCCGACACGCGCTACGGCCTGATGGTCGAGGGCGTGCAACCCGAAGCCGACAAGGCCGGCATTGCGCCCGGCGACATCCTGCTGGCCATCAACCAGGTGCCCGTCACGTCCGTAGAGCAAGCTCGCGCGCTGCTGATGCAGGCCAAGGGTTCGGTGGCGCTGCTGGTACAGCATGGCAGTGACAAGAGCTTTCTGGCGATGAACCTTAAAGCAGGCGTTTGAAGCCCGCCAGCAACGCCTGACACGCACCCTGTGGATCCTCTGCCTTCGTAATCGCCGAAATCACCGCCGCGCTGGCTGCACCCGTGGCCGCCACCTCTGCCACATTGCTGGCGTCAATGCCCGCGATGCCCACCACGGGTAGCGGCAACACGTTCGCCCAGTAACGCAGGTTGTCCAGCCCCTGGGGAATCCAGGGCATGTCTTTGCTCTGCGTGGCGAAGATGGGGCCGCAGGCGATGTAGCTGGGGCGCAGGGCCCAAGCGCGGGCGACTTCCCAGTAGCTGTGGGTACTGAGGCCCAGGCGTATACCGGCCTTTCTTAGGGCGTCCAAGTCCACGGTGTCCAAATCTTCTTGCCCCAGGTGCACACCGTAGGCGCCGTGCTGCAGGGCGAGTTGCCAGTGGTCGTTGATGAAGAGTTGCGCACCCGGCGTGGCGCGCGCAATGGCAATGCTCTCTGCAATTTGTGCAACCAGCGTGGGCTCAGTCGGGTCCTTGATGCGCAGCTGAACCGTGCGAATGCCACTCTGCAGCACGCGACGTACCCAGGCGGCGCTGTCGACCACGGCGTAGACGCCCAGGGCGGGGTTGCTCAGCGGCGCGAAGGACTGCAGCGCATGCATGGCCAGCGGCGCTGTAGCTCCCGGCAGCGTGAAGGCGGGCAGGTTGTCGATGTGCTGCGCAAAGTCCGGCAGGGCTTGCACCGGGCCCGCGCCCTGCCCTGCGGCATAGGCGTGGCGCAGCGCGTGGGTGGTGGCCATCTTGGCCAGCACCACCGCATCGGCCACGCAGTAGCCACTGGCCAGCGCGGCGGCGGCGGTGGACGCGAACGTACAACCCGTGCCGTGGTGGTGGTTGGTCGCCACACGCGGCAGGCTGAGCCAGCCTGTGGCCTGTGGGCCGCTGAACCAGTCGCTGGCCTGCGCATCATCCGCATCACCGCCGGTGATGCACAGCGACACACCTTGTGCCCGCAGCGCCTGCTGCGCGGTGGGCTCCGCCAATCCCAGGCGTATGGCCTCTGCCCGGTTCGGCGTCACCAGCGTGGCGCGTGGCAGCAGCTCGGTGACATAGGCTTGGCACACCGCGTCGTCGGCAAAGGCGGTGCCCGTGCTCGCGCCCAGCACCGGATCCACCACCAACGCCACCGGCAAGCCCTGCGCGCGCAAGCGGTCTACCCACTGGCAGACCACACGCACGTTGTCCACGCTGCCCAGCAGGCCGGTCTTGATGGCGTGCGGCGGCATGTCCTGCGCGAGGGCGGCCAGTTGCGCGTCCAGCAGCTCGGCGCTGACAGGCTCCACGCGCGTGACGGCCACCGAGTTTTGCGCAGTAACGGCCGCCACGGCTGTGCAGCCATGCACGCCAAAGGCGTGCACCGCTTTGAGATCCGCCTGCAGACCGGCGCCTGCGCCGGAGTCGGAGCCGGCAATGCCCCAGACTATGGGACGTGCTCCAGCGGCCACCAAGTGCATTTCAGTGCTTAATGTACTTCTAGCCCTCATAGGCATTGCGCGAGTAGCTTCTTTTTTCATAGCAACCATCAGAGCAAGATAGGATGGCCCGCTACCGGCGTGGAGGCCACGGCCATGTCTTGGCGGGCCATGACGCCGGCCTCAAACGCGAGGCGGCCAGATTCGATGCCGAGCTTGAATGCACGCGCCATGCGCGCCGGGTCCACGGCGTGGGCAACCGCGCTGTTGAGCAGCACAGCGTCCAGCCCCAGCTCCATGGCCTGCACTGCGTCGGCCGGCGAGCCTATGCCCGCGTCCACGATGAGCGGCACGCCCGGGAGGCGCGCGCGCAGGGTGCGCAGCGCGCCGGGGTTGACTAGCCCCTGGCCCGAACCGATGGGCGCGCCCCAGGGCATGAGGATGTTGCAGCCCGCGTCCAGCAGGCGCTGGCAGCTCACCAGGTCGTCCATGCAGTAGGGGAAGACGTCAAAGCCGTCTTTGACCAGCTGTGTAGCGGCAGTCAGCAACTCAAACGGGTCGGGCTGCAGCGTGTGGGCGTCGCCCACCACTTCGAGCTTGATCCATTTCGTGTCAAACAACTCGCGCGCCATGTGGGCCAGGGTGATGGCTTCGCGCGCAGTGTGGCAGCCGGCGGTGTTGGGGAGCAGGTCGGCACCTGTGGCTTTGATGAGGGCAAAGAAGTCGCCTGCTTCAGCGCCGTGGGCGAGTTGGCGGCGCAGGCCCATGGTGACGACTTGGGCGCCGGAGGCGGCGATGGCTTCTTGCAGCACTTGGGGTGAGGGGTAGCTGGCGGTGCCGAGGAAGAAGCGGCTCGTTAACGTGCGACCGCCTATCTGCCATTCGCTCTGGTCGTGGGCGCGACTAGGAGGCCGGGCGTTCTGCTCCGTGTCCCCCGCCCGCTTTGCGGGCTCCTCCTTGACCTGCGCAGAACGCCCGGCCTCCCAGTCTCTTGGTGTTGCGGACATGGTTCAACCTCCTTCAATGGGTTGGAAGGTCAGGATGGTGTCGCCCTCAGTCAACGGCAGCTGGGCGCGCAGACTGCGTGGCACGAAATTACCGTTGACGGCGGTGGCCAGGGCTGCGGGCAGTACGCCGCGCGCTTCCACCCAGGCTTGCAGCGTAGAGGCAGTGGTGCTCTCGGGGTTGCCGTTCACCACCACGGTGATGGTGTGCAGCGCAGTGTCTGAGGTACTCATAGCGATAACTCGTGCAGGGCCTGCTCTACCAAGGCGGGCGCGATGAGCCAGCCGTGGCGGAAGAGGCCATTGATTTCTGTTTTGCCCGCGCTGTGGCGCACCACGGGCAGGTTGTCAGGCAGCGCGGGGCGCAGGTTGGTCTCGGTGTGCAGCACTCGCGCTTCGGCCAGTGCGGGGATGGCGCTGTGCGCGGCACTCAACAGTTCCAGCGTGCTGCGCAGCGACACGGGGGATCGGTCCTCGTTCTCGATCTCGCTGGCGCCGACCACGATTACATCGTCCGGGCGCGGCACCAGATAGACCGAATGGCGCGGGTGCAGCAGGCGTACGGGGCGGTGCAGCGGCACGCCGGGCGCGTGCAGCCAGAACACCTCGCCGCGCACACCGCGCACGGGCAGCGCAGGCTTGGCGCTGACGCCGCGCACGTCGAACACATGGTCAAAGCGATGCTGTGCATCGCCCACCTGCAACGCACCAGACTCCACCGCACTCACTGCTAAGTCCCAATGCCACTGCACGCCCTGCGCGGTGGCCTGCGCAGCCAGTGCTTGCAATGCCTGTATAGGATGAATCTGCCCCTCGCAGGGCAACAGCCAGGCTAGTGCCGGGCCGCTGATGGACGGCTCCAGTTCGCGCAACTGCGCTGGCGTCAACGGCTGCGGCTGGTGGGGCGCATCGGCTTTGGCCTGCAGCAACCCGACCACGCGCTGGGCGGTGCCCGCATCGCTGCGGTGCGCCAGCAGCAGGCTGCCCTCCATGCGCAGCTCCACGGGTTGATTCAAGCTCTGCACGATCTGCGGCCATAGCGCGCAGGAGCGCAGGCCCAGCGCAAACACCTCGGCGCCCGCGCGTTCCAGCTCGGCCACCGGGCTCAGCATGCCCGCGGCCGTCCAGCCCGCGGCCAGCGAGCCCGAGTCCGCACGCGGACCGGGACCGGATGCGGGGTCGAACACCTGCACGGCGTGGCCCGCGCGGCTGAGCGTGAACGCCAGCAGCCGCCCGAGCACGCCCGCGCCGGCAATGCCGATGCGCTTCGCCGCCACGCTCAGGCCTTCGCGATCGGAATGTAGATTTCCCCGCCCACCTTCTTGAACGCGTCGGACATCACATCCATGCCCGACTGCAGCGCCTGCTCCTCGCTCACACCCAGGTTCTTGGCGTACTCGCGCACCTCTTGCGTGATCTTCATGGAGCAAAACTTGGGGCCGCACATGCTGCAGAAATGCGCCACCTTGGCACCTTCGGCGGGCAGGGTTTCGTCGTGGAACTGCTTGGCAGTCTCCGGGTCCAGCGAGAGGTTGAACTGGTCCATCCAGCGGAACTCGAAGCGCGCCTTGGACAGCGCGTCATCACGCGCCCGCACACCCGGATGGCCCTTGGCCACGTCGGCCACGTGGGCGGCAATCTTGTAGGTGATGATGCCGACCTTCACGTCTTCGCGGTCCGGCAGGCCCAGGTGTTCCTTGGGCGTGACGTAGCACAGCATGGCCGTGCCGAACCAGCCAATCATGGCGGCGCCAATGCCGCTGGTGATGTGGTCGTAGCCCGGCGCGATGTCGGTGGTCAGAGGGCCGAGCGTGTAGAACGGGGCCTCACCGCAGTGCTTGAGCTGCTCGGTCATGTTGGCCTGCACCATGTGCATGGGTACGTGGCCGGGGCCTTCGATCATCACCTGTACGTCCTGCTGCCAGGCCTTGTGCGTGAGTTCACCCAGCGTGCGCAGTTCGGCAAACTGGGCTTCGTCGTTCGCATCCGCGCCGCTGCCAGGACGCAGGCCGTCGCCCAGCGAGTAGCTCACGTCGTACGCCTTCATGATCTCCGTCATCTCGTCGAAGTGCGTGTAGAGGAAGTTCTCTTTGTGGTGGGCAATGCACCACTTGGCCATGATGGAGCCGCCGCGCGACACGATGCCCGTCACGCGGTTGGCCGTCAGATGGATAAAAGGCAGACGCACGCCAGCGTGCACGGTGAAATAGTCCACGCCCTGCTCGGCCTGCTCGATCAGCGTATCGCGGAAGATTTCCCAGGTCAGGTCTTCGGCAATGCCGCCCACCTTTTCCAGCGCCTGGTAAATCGGCACGGTGCCAATGGGCACGGGGCTGTTGCGCACGATCCAGTCGCGCGTGGTGTGGATGTTTTTGCCGGTGGACAAATCCATGACGGTGTCTGCGCCCCAGCGGATGGACCAGACCAGTTTTTCCACTTCTTCCTCGATGCTGGACGTGACCGCCGAGTTGCCAATGTTGGCATTGATCTTGACCAGGAAGTTGCGGCCGATAGCCATGGGTTCCAGCTCGGTGTGGTTGATGTTGGCGGGAATGATGGCGCGGCCACGGGCCACTTCATCGCGCACAAACTCGGGCGTCACCACCTTGGGGATGCTGGCGCCAAAACTGTTGCCCGCCAGGCGCGCTTCGCGCTCGGCATTGCCCAGGTACTGCGCCTGCCATTCCAGGTTCTGGTTCTCGCGCAGGGCCACGTACTCCATCTCGGGGGTGACGATGCCTTTGCGGGCGTAGTGCATCTGCGTCACGTTGGCGCCGCTGCCCACACCGCCTTTTGCTCGGCGTGGCTGGCGTTGCAGGCCGGCGGCCTGGGCACGCAGGGCGGCCAGCGCATCAGTCTCGCCATTTTTCAGGCCATCGTCCAAGGCAAAAGGCGGGCGACCCACGTACAACTCGGTATCACCCCGACCATCCACCCAACCCTGGCGCACCAGCGGCAGGCCCTGGCGCACGTCGATATCGGCGCGCGGGTCGGTGTAGGGGCCGGAGGTGTCGTAGACGGTGATGGCTTCGCCGTTGCTCTGCATGATTTCGCGCAGCGGCACCTGGATGTCAGGGCGGCTGCCTTGCAAATAGCGTTTGGTGGAGGCGGGAAGCGGTTCGCGCGTGAGGCGAATGAACTGGGCGAGTTTGTCGGGTGCGTTCACGGGATATCTCCGGTTAAGACCCGAAGACAGAAAAGACACCTGCCCCGCAAACTGATGAGAAAAGACGCCGCCCGGACGGCATTCGGCCGTCGGCTGCGCTGCACTTCTTACGCTGGTATGAACCAGATCAAGTTCGCGGGTTCGGTATCCATCTCAGCGCAACCATTGCGCACCCCGGGCAGGGCGGAGTGTACGCCAAGTCACACGCCACCCACCAAGGCGTTGGCTCAAGGGCGTGGCATTTTGTCGCTCAGGGCTTTGATGAACCTCGGGTCTAACTCACGTGCACGTGGCGTCTTTTCGGCCAGCAGAATCTTCTCCCAGGCCTCCCGGTACCGTTCGACCGCGAAGTAGCTGATCGCCCAGTTCTGCAGATTCAATGTGTGATTGGGCGCTTTGGCGTGGATACGCGCGAACTCCAGCCAAACCGCCTCCAAGTCGGATTCACTTTCAGAAAGTTCGGCCTTGTTGCGTGCATAGTCCGCTTGGAAATCAATATCTTGGGACATTGTTCTCGCGGCCTCTTCAAACAGCGCACGCCCCGAGGCAATACGCTCTTTGCTCATCTCCATCGCGGCCATGCCCCACAGGGCAGATCCATTCTCCGGGTTGAGCAGCCAGGCCTGATTGAAGCGGCGCATGGCGTCATCCTGCTGGCCTCTACGGTACAGCGTCCATCCCCGCGCGGCGACCTCTTCCGCAGCCTTCGCTCGGTCGTTATCGAACATCTTGTCCATGCCCGCGAGGAAGTCGGCATCTGCCGCAAGCTGCGCGGCATTTTTGGTTTGCCCGCCGTATTTGGGCTGCAGATTGATTTGCGCATGCGACCACAGGCTGACCACGCACAGCAGAGCGCACACCAGCATATTTTTGTATTTCATCGTCCCCTCTCCTTCACACTTTGTTGATAAACCGCTTCTCCCGCTCATACGGAAACACATCATGCACATAGCCCGCCGCAATGCGCTCTTTCTGCGTCTGCCAGAACACGGGGTCCAGCAGGTTGGCGTGGTACTGCAGGAAGACCTCGCGCACCAGCGGGTTGCCCAATAGAAAGGGCGCGAAGGTTTCGGGGAACACGTCGTGCGGGCCGACGCGGTACCAGATCTCGCCGGACATTTCCTCCTCTTCGTTGCGCGGTTCGGGCACCTTGCGGAAGTGGCAGTCGGTCAGGTATTCGATTTCGTCGTAGTCGTAGAACACGACCTTGCTGTTGCGCGTGATGCCGAAGTTCTTCCACAGCATGTCGCCCGGAAAAATGTTGGCCGCCACCATGTCCTTGATGGCGTAGCCGTAGTCGATGACGGCGCGAGTGATTTGCTCGCGGGCGCGCAGCGCGGCCGGGCTGGTGTTGGCAGGGTCGGCGCCGCCGGCGTCAAACGCTTCCTGCAGGAACATATTGAGCGGGATCATGCGCCGCTCGATGTAGAGGTGCTGGATGATGACCTCGGTCTGGCCATCGCCATCGCGGTCGCTGATTTCGATCTGGCTGGGCGCGAACTGCTGCAGCTCGGCGATCAGTTCGTCGCTGAAGCGCGCGCGCGGAAACGCCACCTCGCTGTAGTCCAGCGTATCCGCCATGCGGCCCACGCGGTCGTGCAGCTTGACCAGTTGGTACTTGCCCTCGACCTGCGCTCGCGTGGTGTCTTTCTGGTGCGGAAAGTGGTCCTTGATGACCTTGAAGACATAGGGGTAGCTGGGCAGATCAAACACCAGCATCACCATGCCCTTGATGCCCGCGGCGATGCGAAATTTGTCGGTGCTGTGCTGCAGGTGGTGCAGAAAGTCACGGTAAAACAGGGTCTTGCCCTGCTTGGCCAGCCCCAGCGCGTTGTACAGCTCGTTGCGGGGTTTGCGCGGCATCATGCTGCACAGAAACTGCACATAGGCGCTCGGGATCTCCATGTCCACCATGAAGTAGGCGCGCGCAAAGCTGAACAGGCGCAGCAGGTCGTCTTCGCCAAACAGCGCCGCGTCGATGCGCAGCTTGCCGTTTGGGCCATGCAGTACGGGCAGTGCAAAGCCGTGTTCGTAGAACCCGTTGATGAGCTTGCCGATGATGTAGCAGCCCTTGTTGCGAAAGAACAGGTTGGACAGCACCTGCACCTGAAAGTTGGCGCGCAACTTCACCTCGCCCAACTGCCTGCGCATCACCTCCATCACCCGCAGAGCATCGCGCTCCAGGTCTTCAAAGGGCACGCGCAGGTCGAAGTCTTGCACCATGCGAACCAGCTGGGCCTGCACGTCGTCCTGTGTGGGGTAGTAGCACAGGTAGCTCGGGCGGTAGTTGGGCCGCACGGAAGACACCAGGTTCTCGATGTACTCGGTGCTGACGGCCGGGCGCACAAAGATGAAGTCGTTGTGGAAGTAACTGTGGTGCAGGATCTTGGTGGTGACCGAGTTGAAAAAAGTCTCGGCCAGCTCGGGCTGGTGGTGGTTCACCAGCAGGCCGATGTAGTGCAGCTTGATCTGTTGCCACACGTCCATGCTTTGCTCGCCGGCCTTGAATTCGCGCTCCAGCCGCTTGGAGCACTCCTTCACGCGCAGGTCGTAAAACTCGATGCGCTCGCGCTGGGCCCGCTGCTGGCCGTGCCAGTCGGCCGTCTCAAAGCGGTGTTTGGCGCGCGCGCTCTCGGTGCGGAACAGCTGGTAGTGGCGGTTGAAGCCATCCATCATCGCCCGGGCAATGTCGGGGGCGAGCGGGGAATCCAGGCGGGTGGGGAACATGGCGACCAGCAGATACTATGCTTTTGATAGCTGCTCGTGCATATTCCGCGGGGGCTAGAGGCTTATTTATCTTGGATTTCGGGGCATCAGGCGCACACCGGATACGGCCTCGCGGTACAACGCTTCCAAGTCGTCCTGGCGCGTCACCGTCATGTGCAAATCCTGCACCAGGCCGTCGTGCACGCCATACACCCAACCGTGCAGCGTCACATCTTGCTGGGCCGCCCAGGCGTCTTGCAGCACCGTGCTTTGCGCCACATTCACCACCTGCTCAATCACGTTCAGCTCGCACAGGGCGGCGGCCTTGCCGTGGTCAGGGATCAGGTCCATCACGTCGCGGTGGCGATCCCGCACGTCCTGGATGTGGCGCAGCCAGTTGTCGGCCAGGCCGATGCGCGCGCCTTCCAGCGCGGCCTGCACGCCAGAGCAGCCATAGTGGCCCACCACCATCACATGCTTGACCTTGAGCCGCTCCACAGCGAACTGGATGGTCGACAGCGCGTTCAGGTCGGAGTGCACCACCACGTTGGCCACGTTGCGGTGAACAAAAATCTCACCCGGCGCCAGGCCAATGATTTCGTTGGCGGGCACGCGGCTGTCGGAGCAACCTATCCACATGTACTTGGGCTTTTGCTGGTTGGCCAGCCCGGTGAAGAAACCGGGGCGGGTGCGCTCCATCTCGGCGGCCCATTCGCGGTTGCGGGAAAAAAGGTCGTTGAGTTTGTCAGTCATACCCGCCATTATTTCTTAAGTGAGATGCGAACATTCCAGTCCAGAAGTCCGTACCGGGCACGTTCCTGCAAATCGTCCAGTGCGTTGAACTCGCAAGGCTGCTTGCTGTCCATGTGCGCGGAGGTGCAGACAAAGGATTTGGGATTGCCCAGCTGCCACATGCCCTGGGCGTTGCGGGCGTCCCCGGTGAAAAACAGGCCGCGCGGCGTGTTCATCGGGTCGGGCTGGGTCGGCAGGGGTTTGAGCAGGTTGCGCCCCGCATTCACATAGCTGCCGTCAATCCCCGCCAGCGGGAACAGGGTGCTGAACATGTCGCGGTGGCTGGCCGGCTGGGTGAGCTGGTTGCCACACTGCAACTTGTCGCCCCAGATCACAAAGGGCACCTGGCGCATGAGGTAGCGACGCTGCGCGTCGGCGTACACACCGAAGGAGCGCACATTGTGGTCCCCCGTTGCGGCGATGATGGTGTTGTCCTTGAACGGACCTTTCTGGATATCTTGCACAAAAGCGCCCAACAGATCGTGGGCGTAGCGATAGGTGTCCAGGTTGGGCACCAGGGTGGCCTCGCTGGTTTCACCCTTCCACTGCTTCATGTCCAGCGGCACGCGTTGGTAGTCCTTGGGCAGGTCGTAGGGCGGGTGGTTGGTGGACGTGAGCACAAACACGAACAGCGGCCGGTCCTTGGGCTGCGCGGCCATTCGCTTTTCCAGGTATTTGTAAACATAACTGTCCCACACGCCCCACAGGCCCACCACGGCATCGGGGTAGGTCTCTTTGAGGTTGTTGGCGTCAATGACTTCGTCAAAACCTTGAATCTTGAGCACGCGATTCAGGTCGCGCCAACCGGAGCGGGCCGAGGTGACAAACAGCGTGTCGTAGCCTGCGCGTTTGGCCACCTGCGCCACGGACCACGGCAGCGGCTTGCGGCCCGCATCCCCCATGGTGAGCGGCGTGATGGGCGTGGAGAACAGGATGGCTTCCAGCGACGGGTGGGTGCCCGGCTGGGCCGATTCGAAGTTGGAGAAGTGGCAGGCCTTGCTGGGATCCGTCAGCGTAGGTGCCATGCGGCCCAGCACATCGAAGGTCGGGCTCTGGTACAGCATAGGCTCGGCGCTCCACGACTCCATCAGGAAGAACACCAGATTCTTCTTGGGCGCGCTGGCGGGCAGCGGGTCGTGCTGGTAGAGCGCGGCTTTCACCTCGGCCTCGGAGCCATGCGGCAGGCCCAGCGCCTGGGCGGCGGCCTGGGCCGAGGGGAAGCCCATGGCCTTCAGGCCGACCAGCGGGTCGGACAGGTTTTGCGATTCGCGCCGGCTGTCCCACGCGTATTTGAGCGCGATGACGCCGTTGGGCACCATGTCGTTGAGGAACTGCGAGGTGGTCACCGTCAAGTGCTGGCGCTGCAACGCCATCTCGCGGATGGTGCCCTTGCCCGCAAACACCAGCGCGAAAAATGCAACAACAATGGTCACTATCTTGACCACCGCATGGCGGGTATGCAGTAGCGTGTCGGGCTGCACCCGCCCCACCAGTGCGCGGTGCAGCGCCACCGCGCCCCAGGTGAGCGCAGCCGCCAGCAGCAGAGTCCAGATGACGGGGAAGTCGTGCCAGATGGTTTGCAGCACGGCGTTGGTGTCGTCTTCAACGATGCCGAACACCAGGGAATCGATAGGGGTCTTGTAGAAGCCGAAGTAATGCAGGTTGACCAGCGACAGCATCACATAGAGCAGCGCCAGCCCGGTCACGATGCGCCCATGCACCTTGCCGGAGACCCAGGGCAACAGCAGCAACAGTAGGAAACCTGCGATGGCGCTGACCTTCAGGTCAAAGCGAAAGCCCTGCAGCGCAACCGCGGCAAGATCACTGCTTGATGCCTGATAGCCCGCGGGCCAGAAATAGGCCAGTTGCCCCCACCGAATCAGGCTCATCGCCACGACGAGTGGCACAACAAGCACCCAGGCGCGCAGCAGACCGCGCAGGATGCTGTGAAGAAGAGTTGTCAGGGTGCGGGCAATGGCAGGGCTCATAGCCCTACATTGTCTCCGCGAACAGCTCCCGGCCAATCAGCATGCGGCGAATCTCCGAGGTGCCAGCCCCGATTTCATAGAGCTTGGCGTCGCGCCACAGGCGGCCCAGCGGGTATTCGTTGATGTAGCCATTGCCACCGAAGATCTGCACACCCTCGCCCGCCATCCAGGTGGCCTTCTCGGCCGTCCACAAAATGACGGAGGCGCAATCTTTGCGGACCTGACGCACGTGCTCCACACCCAGCAGGTCCAGGTTTTTGGCCACGGTGTAGGCAAACGCACGGCCGGCCTGCAGCACGGTGTACATGTCTGCAACCTTGCCCTGGATCAGCTGGAATTCGCCAATGCTCTGGCCGAACTGCTTGCGGTCGTGGATGTAGGGCACAACGTTGTCCATCACCGACTGCATGATGCCCAGCGGGCCGCCGGTCAACACGGCGCGTTCGTAGTCCAGGCCGCTCATCAGCACCTTGGCGCCGCCATTGACCGCGCCCAGCACATTGGCGTGCGGCACTTCCACGTTGTTGAACACCAGCTCACCGGTGTGGCTGCCGCGCATGCCCAGCTTGTCGAGCTTTTGCGCAATGCTGAAGCCCTTCATGCCCTTTTCGATCAAAAAGGCGGTGACACCGCGTGCACCCAGCTCGGGTTCGCTCTTGGCGTAGACGACCAGTGTGTCGGCGTCGGGGCCGTTGGTGATCCACATCTTGTTGCCGTTGAGCAGGTAGTAGCCGCCCTTGTCTTCTGCCTTGAGCTTCATGGAGAGCACGTCGGAGCCAGCGCCGGGTTCGCTCATCGCCAATGCGCCCACGTGTTCACCGCTGATCAGCTTGGGCAGGTATTTGGCGCGTTGTGCGTCCGTGCCGTTGCGCTTGATCTGGTTCACACACAGGTTGCTGTGCGCGCCGTAGCTCAGCCCCACGGAGGCGCTGGCACGGGAGATTTCTTCCATGGCGATCATATGGGCCAGGTAGCCCATGTTGGCGCCGCCGTATTCTTCACCCACGGTGATGCCGAGCACGCCCAGATCGCCCATCTTGCGCCATAGGTCCATCGGGAACTGGTCGGTCTTGTCGATCTCGGCCGCGCGAGGGGCGATCTCGGCTTGGGCGAATTCGCGCACGGCGTCGCGCAGGGCGTCAATGTCTTCGCCAAGTTGGAAGTTGAGTCCGGGTAGGTTGTTCATGGGGTGTCTCCTCGTTTTGGTATGGGGGGTTGCCGCTCAGGCGGCTTTCTTGGTGGCGGCCTTGGCGACTGTCTTGGCTGCAGGCTTGCCGACCCGGGCTTCGCTGGCGGCAAGCAGGGCACGGGCCTCGCGCTGGTGCACCTTGATCTCGTCCAGGTTGGACTGCAGCTCGGCCATCTGCTCCTCTACCTGCTTGCGGTGCACGGCCAGCACGTCCAAAAACTTCTTGAGCTGTGCGCCGGTGTCGCGCGGGCTGTCGTACATCTCGATGATGTCGCGCGCCTCGGTGAGCGACAGGCCCAGGCGCTTGGCGCGCAGGGTGAGCTTCAGGCGGGTACGATCACGCCCACTGTACACGCGGTTGCGCCCGCCAGGGCCGGTGCGCTCGGGTTGCAGCAGGCCCAAATCCTCATAAAACCGGATGGCACGGGTGGTCAGGTCAAACTCGCGGGCCAGATCGCTGATGCTGTAGGTGGTGCTCATGGGCGGTAATAGAGGCGACAGACGGGCGGGTTGGGCCTGTCTACAATGCCTCGATGATTGACGTTTACGTAAACGTCAATTATGAAGCAAAACGATTGAGGCTTATGAACGACCTGGAACAACGCCTGCACTACCCCCTGGGCGACGCCCTGCCCGAGAGCGGGCGTTGCATCGAAGTGGCGTCCGGCGTGAAGTGGATCCGCATGGCGCTGCCGTTTGCGCTGAACCACATCAACCTCTGGCTGCTGCGCGACGAGATCGACGGCGTGGCGGGCTGGAGCGTGGTGGACACCTGCATCCACCGCGACGAAGCCAAGGCGCAATGGGAAGAGGTCTTCACCCACGAGCTGGAGGGACTGCCCATCCTGCGCGTCATCGCCACGCATATGCACCCCGACCACATTGGCCTGGCGCACTGGCTGTGCCAGCGTTGGAATGCCCCGCTGTGGATCAGCGGGCTGGACTACCAGGTGGCGCGCCTGGCCTGCCTCGCGCCGACCAGCTTTGGTGGTGCGCGAACAGCCGCCTTCTTCGCTCAGCATGGCCTCCACGATGCCGAGACCCAGAGCAAGCTGCTGAACCGGCGTGACTACTTCACCACCCTGGTGCCTTCGGTGCCCGACGACTACCACCGCCTGCTGGACGGCCAGACGCTGCGCATTGGCGCCCACGCCTGGCGCTGCATCAGCGGCTACGGCCATGCGCCGGAACACATGGCGCTGTACTGCGAAGGCCTGAACGTGCTCATCGGCGGTGACATGATGCTGCCGCGCATCTCCACCAATGTGAGCGTCTATGAGTCCGAGCCCGAGGCCGATGCGCTGGCCCTGTTCCTGGGCTCCATCGACAAGTTCCGTTCCCTGCCCGCGTCCACGCTGGTGCTGCCGGCACACGGCAAGCCCTTCACGGGCCTGCACGAACGCATCCAGCAGCTGCACGACCACCACCGCGCCCACCTGGACAAGGTGCTGGAGGCTTGCCGCCAACAGCCTAGCAGTGCGGCTGACATCATTCCCGTTCTGTTCACCCGTGCCATGGACTTTCACCAGACCACCTTTGCGCTGGGCGAGGCCGTTGCCCACCTGCACGCGCTCTGGCACGCAGGGCAGCTACAGCGCACGCGGGGCGCGGATGGCGTGCTGCGCTTTGCCGCCACCCCAGGCTAGCCGCACACCGCCGGTCAGTTACAAAACCGGAACGCTGCAGGACACCCCACAGTAGCCCGTGGGGGCGCACCGATCGCCGCTACAGTGGGCCCATGCTACGCACCCACCATTTGCTGTTTTACGCCTCCTTGCTGCTCTCGCGTCTGGCCGATCAGATCTTGCTGTTTTTGGTGCCGCTGGTGGTGTACCAGCAGACCGGCAGCGCATCGTGGACCGGGATTGCATTTTTTGTGGAAACGCTCACGCGTTTTGTCGCCTTCCCCGTCTGTGGAGTGCTGAGCGACCGGCACCCGCCCATGCGCCTGCTGCGCCAAAGCCAGGCCTTGCGGGCACTGAGCTGTGCGGCCGGGCTGGCAGCAGGCTTTACCCTGAATGGGCAGGCCGCGCTGGTGGCACTGGTGCTGGTGTCAGCCGCCTGCGGTGTGTTCACCACCCAGGGCGTGATGGCGCGTGAGGTGCTGCTGCCGCACATCTTTCCCGGTGAGCGGTTTGAAAGGGTGTTGGCCCACGCCCAGATTGCCGACCAACTGGGCATGGTGGCTGGCCCGGCGGTGGCTGCCGCGGCCTTGGCGCTGTGGCCTTGGCAAGGCGTGCTGGGCTGCAGTGCGCTGTTGTTTCTGCTGGCCGACGTTGGGCTGGCCTGGTGGCAGCGCCAGCACACCGGCACCCTGCCCCAGGGCCGCAGCACGCAGGGGGAGAGCTGGTGGGTACCGCTGCGCACCGCACTGCGCCACATCGTGCAACTGCCTGGCCTCAAACCGCTGATTGCGCTGGCGGCCGGTGTGAACCTGGTGGTGGGCGTGACGCAGGCCACCGCTGCGGCGATGGTGACCGGCCTGCTAGCCCAAAGCGATGGGGTGTATGCCCAGCTGCAAACCGCGGGCGCTATGGTCACCGTGCTGGTGCTCGCCTGGGTGGCCCGCGTGCACTGGCGCGGCCACACGCTGGGCGTGTGGTCCTACACCCTGTTGCTGGCGGGTGGGCTCATGACGGCCTGGGCTGTGCACCCCATGGTGTACGCGTTGGGGTTTTTGCTGGTCATCGGCTTCGACAAGATGTTCAGCGTCTACATCCGCGCCGGGCGCCAACGCATCATTCCGCCGCAAGACTTTGGAAAAACCAGCGGCGTGGTCGTGCTGCTCAATAACCTGACCCAGCCCCTGGCCGGCCTGGCCGTGGGCCTGGGTGCCCAGGGAGCCGATGCGCGCGGCGTGATTACTGTGCTGGTAGTCGGAATGGGGTTGATCGGCGGGGCCGTGCTGTGGATTGGGCGGGCCACTGCAAGCCCAAAGCAAATCAGCTAAGGTTTGCTCTCTTTCACCGGAGCGCTTTGCATGATTGACCTGTACTACTGGACCACGCCCAACGGCCACAAGATCACCCTATTTTTGGAAGAGGCCGGCCTGCCCTACCAGCTACACACCATCAACATCGGCCGCGGCGAGCAGTTCGCCCCCGAGTTTCTGGCCATCGCACCCAACAACCGCATTCCCGCCATCGTGGACCAGGCTCCCAGCGACGGAGGCGCACCGATTCCGTTGTTTGAGTCCGGCGCCATCCTGCTCTACCTGGCCGACAAGATTGGCCGCTTTGTGCCGCAGGACCTGCGCGAGCGCAATGTGGCACTGCAATGGTTGTTCTGGCAAATGGGCGGCCTGGGCCCCATGGCCGGGCAAAACCACCACTTCTCGCAGTACGCACCCGAAAAACTGCCCTACGCCATCGAGCGCTACACCAAGGAAACATCGCGCCTCTACGGCGTGCTGAACAAACACCTGAGCGATGGCCGCGAGTACATTGCCGGCGAATACAGCATTGCCGACATGGCCAGCTACCCCTGGGTGGTGCCTTACGAGCGTCAGGGCCAGAAACTGGAAGACTTCCCCCACCTGGCCGCCTGGTTTGCCCGCGTGGCGGCGCGCCCCGCGACGGTCAAGGCGTATGCGATAGCGGAAGGCATCCGCAATCCGGGCATGGACGAGGCGGCCAAGAAGATCCTGTTTGGGCAGGATGCGAGCACCGTCAGATAAGAAATCAGCCTCCAGCCCCCATGGAATCTGCGCGAGCAGCTCCTGATTTCATAGCAATCATCACCACTTCGGAATCGCCGGGTCCTTGAGGCTGCCGCGCAGCTCCGCGTAGTCGGGCACCACCGAGCGCACGGTGTCCCAGAAGCGGGGGCTGTGGTCCATCACGCGCAGGTGGCTCAGCTCATGGGCCACCACGTAGTCGATGACGGCCTGGCGGAAGTGGATGAGGCGCCAGTTCAGGCGGATGGAGCCGTCGCTCTTCGCGCTGCCCCAGCGGGTGCCGGCGTTGCTCAGGCTCATCTTGGCCCAGCGCACCTGCAGCTGCGGCGCAAAGTGGTCCAGCCGTTGCACAAAGTTGGCCTTGGCCTGGCGCATGAGCCAGGCCTGTACCGCATCGCGGATCTGCGCCTCCGTGGCGGTGTGCGGCAGGGCAATGCGCAGGGTGGTGACGCCGTCGTCCCGTGCTGCCTCGTCCAGCTGCGCGCCCTTGGCGGTAAAGCCGTGGGCACCGTCCAGTGCGATGCGGATGGAATTGCCAAGGTAGGGAATGACCGCCCCTTCCTGCCACACCACCTGGGCATGTTCCTGGCGAGTCTGGCGCTCACGCGTCTCGTCCAGCTTGCGCAGAATCCAGCCGGCCTTTTCCTGCAGTGCAGCGTCCACCTCGTAGAGCGGTGTCCAGCGTGGCGCACGCACGCTCAGGCCGTCGGGCCCCACGACAAAACCGATGGTGCGGCGCTTGCCACGCGCAAAGGCGTAGGCCACCACAGCGCCGTCCAGCCGCACCTCGCGGTTGGCCTTGGGGTGGGCGTAGTTGACCGGGGCGATGGCGTTGTGCAGCGGCTGCCCAGCCACAAAGGGCTGGCTAGGCAGCGGATTTGCTACCTTTTTAGGAGCTTCTGGCGCACTATCGACGGGGGCTACAGCCCCAAAAGGCTCAAAGAGATCGAGGGTATAGCGTAGCAATGGGTGCATGGCGCTGGGTGGGCCGCACAGGTGTTAACGCTGGGGCGCGTAGGCCTCAGGATCCAGGCGGCGCATCTCACCTTCGATCCAGGCCTGCACCTCTTCCATCAGCTCTTTGGGCTCGCGCCCTTCGCTGGGGATGGGCTTGCCAATCGACACCTCCACCACACCAGGCGTCTTGATAAAGGCCTTGCGTGGCCAGCACTTGGCAGACGTGACGGCAACGGGAATCACCGGCGCGCCCGTGGCCACGGCCAGGCGGGTGCCACCCAGCTTGTAGGTACCGGTCTGGCCGCGTGGGATGCGCGTGCCTTCGGGAAACATGATGACCCAGATGCCTTGCGCCAGCAGGCGCTTGCCCTGCTCCACCACCTTGGCAAACGATTCGTTGCGCTGGCTGCGGTCGATGTGGACCATGTCCAGCCGGCCCATAGCCCAACCGAAGAACGGCACGTAGAGCAACTCCTTTTTGAACACATAGGCCAGCGGGTGTGGCATCAGCGTGGGCATCAAAAAGGTCTCGAAGGTGGACTGGTGCTTGACCAACAGGATCGCAGGCGCCGTGTCGCCCGTGGGCAGGTTCTCCCAGCCAATCACGTGGGTGCGGATGCCCAACAGCACGCGCGCGCCACCAATGGCCCAGCCCAGCCAGCGCACCGCCATCCACCACAGCGGCTTGCCGCGCACGCGGATGGACGCGACCAGCATGATGATGGCCCAAGGCATCACCGTGACCAGCATCCACAACATATGCAGGCAGGAGCGCAGCACCGCCATCAGCCAGTTGGGGCGTTTCTGCGCGGGCACGCCGGAGATGGGGGGCATGCCGCTCATGCCTGCGCCACCAGGTGGTCGGCAAAGGCGGGCAGGTCGTCGTGCACGATGGTGCCCGCCGGAAAACTGTCGGGCAGCTCGCGCCCCTTGTAGGCGGCGGCCTTGCCGGTCAGCACCAGGTGCGGCACGCAGCCCACGGCGGCACCGGCAATCAGGTCGCGCGCCGAATCGCCCACGGCAGGCATGCCGCGCAGGTCCACCCCAAAGCGCTCGCCAATCTGCTCAAACAAACCGGGCTCAGGCTTGCGGCAGTGGCAGTTGTCATCAGGTGCGTGCGGGCAGTAAAAAATCGCATCCACTCGCCCACCCACCGCGGCCAGCATGGTGTGCATCTTGGCGTGCATGGCGTTCAGCGCCACCACATCAAACAACCCGCGGCCCAGGCCGCTCTGGTTGGTGGCCACCACCACATGCCAGCCCGCGTGGTTGAGCTTGGCAATGGCTTCGAGCGCGCCGGGCAGTGGCCGCCATTCGTGGGGCGATTTGACGAACTCCGCACTGTCGATGTTGATGGTGCCGTCGCGGTCGAGGATGCAGAGTTTCATGGTGCGTTGCGCCTGGGTTATGCCGCCAGCTTGGACAGGTCGGCCACGCGGTTCATCGCGGCGTGCAGGGTGGCCAGCAGGCCCAGGCGGTTGGCCTTGAGCGCGGGGTCTTCGGCATTCACCATGACGCCGTCGAAGAATGCATCGACCGGTGCCTTGAGCGCGGCCAGTGCTTGCAAATTTCCGGCGTAATTGCCTGCAGCCCACGCTGAATCTGCGGTAGGCGCTACGGTTTTGAGAGCATCTGCCAATGCAATTTCGGCGGGCTCTACGAGCAACGTGGGATTGATAGCCGTAGGAACTTCGCCTTCGACCTTCTTGAGGATGTTGCCCACGCGCTTGTTGGCAGCAGCCAATGCTGGAGCTTCTGGTAATACAGCGAAAGCACGCACCGCAGCGAGGCGTTTCGCCACATCACCCAGACGTTGGGGGCGCAAAGCCAGCACGGCATCGATTTCTTGCGCGCTGTAGCCTTGTTCGCGCAGCGAGCCAGCGAGGCGTTCGTAAATGAACTCTTTCAGTTGTTGAATGTTGTATCCAAAAGCCTCAAACTCTTCTGGTTTCCATTTAACTTTGATCGGATCGAGCGCGCGGCCCCCTGCGGCAACGATCCAGTTCAAGTCCAAGGCGATTTCCGTTTCCACCAGCATACGCACCACACCCAGCGCATGGCGGCGCAGCGCGAACGGATCCTTATCACCCGTCGGCAAGTTGCCGATACCAAACATGCCCACCAGCGTTTCCAACTTGTCAGCCAGCGCCACCACCACGCCCACATCGTTGCGCGGCAAGGTGTCGCCCGCAAAACGCGGCTTGTAGTGGTCTTCAATCGCATGGGCCACGGCTTCGGGCAAACCATCGTTGAGCGCGTAGTAGCCACCCATGATGCCCTGCAGCTCTGGGAACTCACCCACCATGTCGGTCACCAAATCGGTCTTGGCCAGTTGCGCAGCTTGGTCGGCTTGCGCCACCAAGGTCGCATCGCCCAGCTGCGCCGCAATCGCCTTGGCGATCGCACGCACGCGCTCCACGCGCTCGCCCTGTGTGCCGAGCTTGTTGTGGTACACCACTTTGCCCAGACCTTCGACGCGCGAAGCCAGCGTCTTCTTGCGGTCCTGGTCAAAGAAAAACTTGGCGTCAGCCAGGCGCGGGCGCACCACGCGTTCGTTGCCGCCGATCACAAAGCTTGTGTCTTCAGGGCTGATGTTGCTCACCACCAAAAACTTGTTGGTCAGCTTATTTGTAGCGTCCAGCAGCGGGAAGTACTTCTGGTTGGCCTTCATGGTCAGGATCAGACACTCCTGCGGCACGTCCAGAAACTGGGTTTCAAACTCGCAGATCAGCACATTGGGCCGCTCCACCAGCGCAGTCACTTCGTCCAGCAGCGCGTCGTCGTCAATCGGCTTGCAACCACCGCCTACCTTGGCTGCAGCGGCAGCCAGCTGGCGCACGATCTCAGCGCGACGGTCAGCAAAGCTGGCGATCACGGCGCCGTCCATGGCCAGGATGGCTGCGTAGCCGTCGGCATCCGGAATCACCACAGGCGACACGGCTGCTTCGAAACGGTGGCCTTGTGTGCTGTTGCCAGCGTTGAGGCCCAGAGCTTGCACGGGCACCACATCCGTACCATGCAGCGCAATGAGGCTGTGCGCGGGGCGTACAAAGCTCACGCTGCTCCAACCTGGCAATTCACAGCCCGACTCCAGTTGGTAGGTCATGACCTTGGGAATGGGCAGCTTGGCAATCGCGTCCAGCAGCGCCTTTTGCAGGCCCTCAGTCAGCGTGGCGCCTTTGACGGTGCTCTCAAAGAACAGGGCTTCTGCCTTGCCATCGGGCGCGCGCTTGAGGCCTACCACGGCAGACGCATCGGCACCCAGTGCTTGCAGTTTCTTCAACAGTGCGGGCGTTGCGTTGCCGGATGCATCCAGACCCACGGCTACGGGCATCAGCTTTTGTGAGACTGCTTTGTCCGCAGCTTGCGCAGCCACGGCAGTGACATGCACAGCCAAACGGCGCGGCGAGGCAAAGTGGGTGACCGCCGCATCAGCAGCGGCCAAGCCTTGGGATTTCAGCGAGTCCGCCAACACGGACGAAAACGCCTCGCCCAGCTTCTTCAAGGCCTTGGGCGGCAGCTCTTCGACAAACAGTTCAACGAGCAGGTTTTGGGTAGTCATCGTCATTGCTCTCACGCGGCCTTCTTCGTCATCTGTTCCACCCATTCACGCGGCGCCATGGGGAAGCCCAGGCGCTCACGGCTCTCGTAATAACTCTGCGCCACACTGCGCGCCAGGTTGCGAATCCGGCCGATGTAGGCAGCGCGCTCCGTCACGCTGATGGCGCCACGCGCGTCCAGCAGGTTAAAACTGTGCGCGGCCTTGAGCACCTGCTCGTAGGCGGGCAGGGCCAGCTGGGCCTCGATCAAATGCTTGGCCTGTTTTTCGTGCGCGGTGAACGCGGTGAACAGGAAGTCGGCGTCGCTGTGTTCGAAGTTGTAGGTCGACTGCTCCACCTCGTTTTGTTTGTACACGTCGCCGTAGCTCAGGCCATCGGTCCATTGCAGGTTGTAGACGTTGTCCACGCCCTGCAGGTACATGGCCAGGCGCTCCAGGCCGTAGGTGATCTCGCCCGTGGCGGGCTTGCAATCAATGCCGCCCACCTGCTGGAAGTAGGTGAATTGCGTGACTTCCATGCCGTTGAGCCAGACTTCCCAGCCTAGGCCCCAGGCGCCCAGCGTGGGGTTTTCCCAGTCGTCTTCCACAAAGCGGATGTCGTTTTTTTTCAGGTCAAAGCCCAGCGCCTCGAGCGAGCCGAGGTACAGCTCCAAGATGTTGCTGGGTGCTGGCTTCAGCACCACCTGGTACTGGTAGTAGTGCTGCAGGCGGTTGGGGTTCTCGCCATAACGACCGTCCTTGGGGCGGCGGCTGGGCTGTACGTAAGCGGCTTTCCACGGCTCGGGGCCGATGGCGCGCAGGAAGGTGGCGGTGTGCGAGGTACCGGCGCCCACTTCCATGTCATAGGGTTGCAACAGGGCGCAGCCCCGGTCAGCCCAGTAGGACTGCAGTTTCAAAATGATTTGCTGAAAAGTAAGCATGGTGCGTGGGCTGGTGCGCGGCGGGTGCCGGGCAAGAACGTTCGTTCGAGTAAACCCCGCATTTTACGGGGCTGCAGGCCCTCAGCGCGTGCGACGACCCAAGCGCCAGGCGGCCGCAATCAACAGCAGGCACACCACCCACAAAGGCCACAGCCCGAAGCGCGCCGCCCACCAGGCAAATGGGGTCACGCCGGTGCGCCCCTGCACCTCGCCCACCAGCACCCCGCGGGTCAGGCGCGGCAGCGCTTGTTGCACCACCGCCTGGTAGTCCAGGATGGCCGTGGCGCCCGTGTTGGTGGCGCGCACAAACGGGCGCTGGAACTCCAGTGCCCGGGCGCGCGAAATGTTCAGGTGCTGGTCCAGCGCAATTGAGTCGTTGAACCAGCCCAGGTTGCTCACATTGGCAAACACTGTGGGGGCCAGCGCTGCGTCCGTGAACCGACTGGCCAACTCTTCCCCATACAAGTCTTCATAGCAAATATTGGGCGCCACGCGCTCACCGGCCACGGGCAGGGACGGTTGGCCCAGCGGCCCGCGGTTGAAGTCTCCCAGCGGGATGTTCATCATGCGGGTGAACCACTTGAACAGCGGAGGAATGAACTCGCCAAACGGCACCAGGTGGTGCTTGTCATAGCGCCAGGGCTCTTTCTGGCCCGGCGCCAAGGCCAGCACCGAGTTGGTATAGCCCTGCGTGTAGCTGCCCAGCGGGATACCGATGATGGCGGTCGACTTGCCGTGAACAAAGTGCTGCTCCAGCGCAGACCAATAGCCCTCAGGCAGTTGCTGCGGCAGCAGCGGCACGGCCGTTTCGGGCGCCACCACCAGCGCAGTGTTGCTCTGCTGCAGTTGCTCGGCATACCACTGCAGGGCCAGCGGCACGCCGCTGCCCGGCTCAAACTTCTCGTCCTGCGGGATGTTGCCTTGCAGCAGGGTCACGCTGAGCGTGCCGCTGGGTTGGGTCCAGGTGTTCCACGCTGGCGGAGCCAGCAAGGGAAACACCAACACGCAGGCAGCCAAACCGAAACTCACCACGCCGCGGCGCAAGACCAGCAGTGCGATGGAGGCTGCACCCCAGGCCGCCAGCAGACCTACACCGTAGCTCCCCACCCACGGCAGGTACCAGGCCAAGGGGCCGTCCAGGTGCGCATAGCCCACCGCGCCCCAGCCAAAGCCGGTGAGCCAAGTGCCTCGGGCCAGCTCAGCCGCCGTCCACAGGGCGGCAAAGCACAACGCGGCCACCATCGGCCGCACATGGTGCCAGCGCCAGAACGCCCAGGCTGCCATGGCGTAGTACAAGCCCAATGCCGCGGCCAGCGCCACGATGGCGATCACCCCCAGCAGCGCCGGCAGGCCGCCATAGGTGTGCAGGGCAATGAACAACCACCAGAACGTGGTGCTGAGCCACACGGTGACAAACCACCAGGCGCGCCCTGCGGCGATGCCTGCGGTCGGGGCCCGCAGCAAGGCAAGCACCAGCACCGACTGGGCCAGCAACTGCAGCCACCAGAGCGTGGCGCCTTGAGTAAAAAATACGCCGAATGGCCAACTAGCCCCCGCCGATTGTGCGCAAGCAGCTATGAAAAGCGTAGCAAACAGGAGTGGGGACCTGGGCGCGA
This sequence comes from Rhodoferax saidenbachensis, assembly GCF_031457975.1. Taxonomy (GTDB): domain Bacteria; phylum Pseudomonadota; class Gammaproteobacteria; order Burkholderiales; family Burkholderiaceae_C; genus Allorhodoferax; species Allorhodoferax saidenbachensis_A. The sequence continues at coordinate 2,819 of NZ_JAVDXO010000009.1, read as the reverse complement.
CCTGCGCCCGGGCGAACATGACAGACCGCGTGCTCACGCCTCAGCGTGGTTGGGCGTGGGCGACACCTTGAACCACTTCACCGCACCGCCCTTGGTGTGCAGCACGACAAAGTCCAGGCCGCCCAGCGTATGGCGCTCACCGCGCTTGGGCACGTGGCCCATCTCGTGGGCGATCAGACCGCCAATGGTGTCAAAGTGGTCTTCGGGGTCGGAACCCGCCAGGGTGACCGAGAAGGCGTCGTTCACGCGCTCCAGTGGCGTGTCGCCACTGACGCGGTAGGTGCGGTCGGCCAAGGCAAAAATGTCGCCTTCGTCTTCGGGAATGTCAAACTCGTCCTCGATCTCGCCGACGATTTGCTCCAGCACATCCTCAATCGTGATCAGCCCAGCCACTCGGCCAAACTCGTCGATCACGATGGCCAGGTGGTTGCGGTTGCCACGGAAGTCGCGTAGCAGGTCGTTCAGCCCTTTGGACTCGGGCACAAACACTGCGGGGCGCAACAGGGCGCGGATGTTCAGCTCCGGCGCGCGTTGCAGCTTGAGCAGATCCTTGGCCATCAGGATGCCAATGATGTTTTCGCGCTCGCCATCAAACACCGGAAAGCGTGAGTGCGCCGTGTCGATCACCATGTGCAGCAGCGCGTCCAGAGGCTCCTGGATGTTGAGCAGGTCCATACGGGTGGCGGGCACCATCACATCGCCGGCCGTCATGTCCGCCATGCGGATCACACCTTCGAGCATCACCCTCGACTCGGCACCAATGATGTTGTTGTCTTCCGCCTCGGCCAGCGTCTCGATCAGCTCGGCCGTGGAGTCCGGGCCCGGGTGGATGAATTCGGCCAGTTTCTGAAGGAAGGTGCGTTTGTCCTCTTTATCGGACAAACGCGCGGGATGGGGGTCGGACACTCGTGTGGGGCAGAAACTGCCGTGGTTGCGGAGCGCTAAGGATAGCGGATTTGCGTGTCAGGGCGAACTGCGCTGGTTGGCGTCGATCACGCTGCGGCGGATTTCCTGGATGTCGGCCAGAAAACTCCAGAAGCTTTTGGCCTGCGACTTGAGCCGGTAGTCCGTCTGCGCGATCTGCTCTTCAATCATTTCTGTCATGCGCGAGTCCAGCGTTGCAGGTGGCAGACGCAGGTAGGCCTCGGACTCGGAGCCATCGCGCTCGACCCTTGCGCCAGCGTTGCGGGCAATCTTGAGCATGGCGGCATTCTCGGTCAGCGCGTGGATGAACATCAGGCTCACACCGTCGTTGCTCGCGTGCATGGCTGCGCGGTCAAACAGGCGCGCACCGTAACCACGCCCGCGTGCGCCGGGGAGTACGGAAACACCAAACTCGGCGCAACTGTCATAACGCTGGTCCTTGGCATAGGCCAAATGCGCCACGGCAATCAGCTCCAACTTGCGGTTGTAAATGCCAAAGATTTCGTCGCGCTCAAAATCCAACGCGTCCACGTACTGCTGGATTTGCTCATCCCGTGTCCACTGGCCGAAGCGCAGGTAGCGGTCTTGCGGCTCCAAAGCCAGCAGATGCCGGGCAATGCGCCCACGGTGGTTTTCGCCCAGCGAACGGATAGGCACCAGCGCGGGGGTGGCCCGAGGCGTGCCGGTGTCGTCAGATTCCGAAGGCGGGCGCAAAAACTCGCGGCCAGCCTCCAATGAAGCTCTGATCAGACTCTTTGTATCAACCATGGCGCTAATGTAAGGGTTTTCCCTAGTATTTTCACCTCAATCGTGTAAAGCCCGTTGACCCAGCTGCAACAGAAAAGTCCTACCTCGCCGATACACTCGGGCTCAACCACCATTTATGACCGCAGCCGACACCATTCGCCACGCCCTGGACCGGGTTGCTGCCCTGCGCAGCGAGGCCGCAGGTGACGCCCGCTTGCTGCAAGGCCTGAAGGCCGTCAAACGGCTGCAGGCACGACGTTTTGCGGGCACCTATGGCGATTTACTGGCCACCAAGGCCTTCGCCGCCCCCACCCACTTCTTCCTGCATGAGTTGTACAGCGAACGCGATTTCTCGGATCGGGACCAACAGTTTGCGCGCATCGCTGGCGCATTGCAGACTTTCTTCCCTGCCCAGGTCGTGTCTACGGCCGTGGCATTGGCAGAATTGCACGCCCAGACCGAGGTGCTTGACCTGGCGATGGCACAGGCTTGGTGTGCGTTGGATGGCAACGACGTGCCAAGGTATATCAACGCGTGGCGCTCCGTGGGATCTTTGGCAATTCGCCAAGCGCAGCTGCAAGCGGTATTGGACATTGGCGCACAGCTAGACCGGTTGACACGCACCCCAGGCCTGCGCATGACCTTGCGCATGATGCGCGGCCCCGCCAAAGTGGCAGGGCTGGCTTCGCTGCAAGCGTTTCTGGAAGCGGGTTTTGACACTTTCGCTGGCATGGGCGGGAAAGGCGCGCAAGCGCGTGAGTTCTTGAACACCATCGCACAGCGCGAAACTCATTGGATAGAGGCCTTGTTCAACGCGCCCGTTGTCGCCTGCGAGACGGAATTGCACCAGTGCCTAGGAAAAGCCCTGTGAACTCCTGCTGCCCGCGTCGGCACAATGGTTTGAACAGGAGTACCCATGGAAAAAATCTGGCTGAAGAGCTACCCCGACGACGTCCCCCACGACATTGACGTCTCCCCTTTCAAATCGCTGACCCATCTGCTGGAAGAGTCCTTCCGGCGCAACGCCAAAAATCCGTTTTCCGTCTGCATGGACTGTTGATTTCCGTTGAAAACTGATCCACTGGGGGTGCGGACAAAATCTTGGACTACTTGGAGGTAGTTCATGTATTCGTACGAAGACCGAATCC
>NZ_JAVDXO010000008.1:0-213568 GCF_031457975.1 Rhodoferax saidenbachensis | reverse complement strand
TCCACCACCAGCGATTTGAAGGTGATGACACTCCCCAAAACAGCGAGCAGAATGCCCAGCACCAGAGGGAAGTACCCCGGCCCCATGCGGGCCCCGTTGCCGATGGTGTAACCGCTGGCGCCCCAGGCAAAGGCCACGCCAACGCCCATGAACATCAGGCCCGAGAAAAAGTCTTTTTGGCTTTTTATATTCACTGTCTGTCTCCTGGTTTTAAACCGGTTTGCATTCTGCCTGCAAAAGCAGGCTCCCCAACTCGTGATCTACCCTTGTAATGGTGGCGTAGACGACAACACTTCTTCAATCACGGTGAGCCCTTCAGCCACCCGCAGGGCACCCGCCAGCCGCAAAGGCCGCATGCCATCGGTCACGGCCTGGCGGCGCAAGGCGTCAATGCCTGGCTCCCCGCTGACCCGGGCCTTGAAGCCTTCAGACACCACCAGCAACTCATACAAGCCCATGCGCCCCATGAAGCCCGTCATGCGGCAGTCCACGCAGCCCACGGCCTTGTAGGGTTTGTAGCCCCCATTGATCTGCCAGGGCTTGACCATCTCGCTCAGCGCATCGCGGCTGGCTTCTTCATCGCGCACCTTGCACTGCTTGCACAGCGTGCGCACCAGGCGCTGCGCCAGCACGCCCAGCAGCGTGGCATTGATCAGGTAGGCGGGAATACCCAGCTCCATCAGGCGCGTCACAGCTGAGGGTGCATCATTGGTGTGCAGCGTGGAGAACACCAGGTGGCCCGTGAGCGCGGCCTGTACCGCCATTTCGGCGGTTTCCAGATCGCGGATTTCGCCGACCATGATGATGTCGGGGTCCTGCCGCATCAGGGCGCGTAGGCCTTGCGGAAAGCCGAAGTCCAGCTGCGGCTGCACCTGGGTCTGGTTGAAAGACGGCTCGATCATTTCGATCGGGTCTTCCACCGTGCTCACGTTCACCTCTTCGGTCGCCACGCGCTTCAGGGTGGAGTACAGCGTGGTGGTCTTACCCGAGCCCGTGGGGCCTGTCACCAGAATGATGCCATGGGGCCGTTTGACCAGCTGCTCCCAGCGTGTGGCATCGTGGCTGGAGAAACCCAGTGCATCCAGGTCTTTGACCGCGTTGTCGGGGTCAAAAATCCGCATCACCATCTTCTCGCCAAAGGCGGTGGGCAAGGTGGAAATCCGCATTTCAATTTCGTCACCCCGCGGGTTGCGCGTCTTGATGCGGCCGTCTTGCGGACGGCGTTTCTCGATCACGTCCATGCGACCCAGCAACTTGATGCGCGCCGTCATGGCATTGAGCACGCCCATGGGCATCTGGTAGACCGGGTGCAGCACGCCATCGATGCGGAAGCGGATCACGCCCTGCTCGCGGCGTGGCTCCAGGTGGATATCGCTGGCGCGCTGGTCGAAGGCGTACTGCCACAACCAATCCACCACCTGCACCACACCCTGGTCGTTGGCGTCCAGCTGCTTGTTGCTCTTGCCCAGCTCCACCAGTTGCTCAAAACTGGCGCCGTTATTCACACCCGATTTGCTGGCAGCGCGCACCGACTTGGCCAGTGCGTAAAACTCGGCCGTGTAACGTGTGATCTCCTGCGGGCTGGCCACCACGCGTTTGACACTGCGGCGGCTCTGGCGCTCCACCTCGGCCACCCAATCGGTGATGAAGGGCTCGGCCGTGGCAACGGTGATTTCACTGGGCGTGACCACGACCGGCAAGATCTTGTGGCGCTCGGCATAGGCCGCGCCCATGGCGTCGGCCACCTTGCCCACGTCCACCTTGAGCGGGTCAATACGCAAATACTCCAGCCCGGCGCGCTGCGCCAACCACTGGGTCAGCATTTCCATGTCCAGCGGCTTCTGGTCCGATGCGCGGCGCATGGACACACTGGCCAGGCGCACCAGCGGGTGCTGCGAGCTTTCGGCCTGGGCACAGCGGCTGATGGTGCGCTGGGCCTCTTCCTCGGCAATCACCTTGTCGTGCTGCAACCATTCCACCAGGCGGCGCCAGTCCACCGGGCCCATGTGCGTGGCTGCGGCGTGCGCAGGCTTTTTGGAGGTCGTACTCATGCTTGCACCGGTTTGAAAACGCGCACCCATTTGTCGGCGGGCAGACCCCATTGGGACTGGATGAACTCGGCCCGCTCCATCATCTGGGAACGCTTGGGGCGGCTGGGGGTGCGCTGGGCCAGCACCACGGTGTTGCCTTCGCGCGTAGCCTTGAAAGCCCAGATGGCCTCGTCGCCAAAGGCCTGGGCAATCTTGTCCACACTCTTCTGGAAACTGGAACTGCGGCCAAACAGGTTCACGGTCATGCAACCCTCGTCGGTCAGCGTGGCACGGCAGTCGGCGTAAAAGTCTGCGCTGTCGAGTACGGGGGCTGCGGCCTCTTCGTCGTACAGGTCCACCTGCAGCGCATCCACCGCGCCCAACCAGTGGGATTCCTTGATTTCTTGCGAGGCGTCCGCCAACACCACCTGCATGCGGCTGTTGTCCGCCGGCAACTTGAACCAACCACGGCAGGCATGCAACACCTGCGGGTTGAGCTCAATGGCGGTGGTTTTCATGCGCAGTTCTTTATGGCAGAACTTGGTGAGCGATCCCGCCCCTAACCCCAGTTGCAGCGCCTGACGCTTGGGCACGGTGATGGGATCGACAAACAACAGCCAGGCCATCATGCGTTGGATGTACTCATGCACCAGCGCCGTGGGGGCGTCCACCTGCATAGAGCCCTGGATCCACTGGCTGCCCAGGTGCAAATGGCGGATATCGCCTTCTTCGGAGAAATTGACTTCGGGGAGTGAGAGAGATGCTTTTCGTGCCATAGGGATTTATACCAGCAGCGCGGCCAGCTTCGGCAGGGCTTTACAGGCGTTGTGCGTGGTGGCGTCGGCCAGCTCGGCCAGGGGCATGCCGCGCAGTTCAGCCATGCTCTGGGCGATGCGCGGCAACTCTGCCGGGGTGTTGCGGCCCTGGGGCACGCCCGCCCCGCGCTCAGCGGCTGTGGTGTACAGCCAATGTGGCGGAATGTCGGGCGCATCGGTTTCCAGCACCAGCGCGTCCAGCGGCAAAGTCTGCGCCAGGTGGCGCAGCTGGTGGGCACGCTCAAAGGTCACCGCGCCACCAAAGCCCAGCTTGAAGCCCAGCTTGATGAATTCCTGCGCCTGCACGTCGCTGCCGTTGAAGGCATGCGCAATGCCCTGCCAGCGCCCGCCGGGGCCGGCCAGTTCACGCAAATGCTTGAGCAACCGGTCGGCCGAACGCCGCACGTGCACCACCACAGGCAGGTCAAACTGGCGTGCCAGCTTGAGTTGGGCGCGGTACACAGCCTCCTGCTTCTCGCGCCAAGGGCTTTGGGTGAGCTGGGGCACAAAGTAGTCCAGCCCGATCTCGCCCAGGGCCACCAGGCGCGGGTCGGCATGGTGGGCCTGCAGCCGCTGCGCCAGCACGGCCAGCGCATCGTCCTGCGCCGTGGGCGTGTACAGCGGGTGGATGCCCAGCCCATAGCTGTGCCCCCCGGCATGGGCCAGTTCGCGCACCGTGTCCAGGTTCGCCACCTCCACCGCCGGAATCACGCAGTGCACCACGTCGGCCTGTCGCGCGCGCTGCTGCACGGCGTCCAGTTCCTGGCCCGTCACAAAGGCATCCAAATGGCAGTGGGTGTCTATCCAGCGCATGCCGCCATTGTCGGGGCTCTGTGAAGGTCTAGCGTTTGCGCTGCACAAACAGGTTGCGCGTGCGGTCTTCGGGGTAGGCAAAGGTCACCAAACCATTCTTCACCATGCCCATCACCAGCATATTGCTGGTGATGGCGTCCTTGTCGTCCTTGCTGAAAGGGTGCTCATGCGTGGCGGTGACCCCGTAGTAGACGCGGGGCATGGTCTCCAGCGCCGCCTTGACCGAGGGGCCTGACAAATTGCCGTCCCGGATGGACAGGATGGCGTAGGTCAACAGGTACACCGTGTCGTAGGCCTGCGCCGCGGCCATGGGCACGGTGATTTTCTTGGTATTGAACTTGCGTGCGTAGGCCGTCAAGAAGGAGATGCGCCGCTCGTTGCTGGGCTCGGCGATGAAGGTTTGCGCCATCAGCGCCCCCTCGGCCGCTTCCTTGGCACCGTCAATGAAGAACGGAAACGACAGCGGCCAGGCGCCCACCTGGGGCACGGCCCACTTCAGGGCTTGGCGGCCCTTGGCAATCACCGCGTTCTCCGGCCCCACGGTGTAGCTGAACACCACATTGGCACCCGCAGCTTGCGCGGCCTTGAGTTCGGTCTGCAGGTCCTTCACGCCCAGATCAAAGCGCGCAACAAACACGGGCTGCAAGTTTTTGGCAGCCAGCGCCCTCACCACGTCGTTCATGCCACCTTCGCCATATGGTGTCTTGTCGGCAAAGATGGCGACCTTGGTCCAGCCACGGCTCACAATGTCATCCACCACAAACGGCGCCTGGATGCCATCGCGCGCCGAGGTGCGAAAGATATAGCTCTCGGGCGCCGGGTACTTGGCGGTGATGGGGGTGCCGGTGGCGCAGGGAACAATGAGCGGCGCCTTGGCGGTCTGGAAAGTTTCCAGCGATTTCATGGCCACCCCGGTGTTGCAAAACCCGATGGTGCCGACCACACCTTCTTTCAGTACCTCTTGGGATTGCTGCAAGCCCACGTCAGCATTGGCGGTGTCGTCCTTGATCACCAGCTCCAGCGGTCGCCCCAGATAGCCACCCGCCGCGTTGATTTCGTCTACGGCCAATTTGGCGCCATTGAGCATGGGCAGGCCAAAGTCGGCCGAGGGGCCCGTGAACGGACCAATGAGCCCGATGCGTAGCGGCTTGGCCCCCTGGGCGGCCACGCCGCACGACAGGGCCACGCCCACCCACAAGCCCATCCAGCAAGACCAACGACGGTTCATAGTGACTCTCAGAGAATTGGATGCGCCCAGCTTAGGGCGCGCCAAGCCCCGGCACCATCCGCGGGAACCCTTGAACGGCGGGTGTGGAACCGGCACCGTCAGCAAACCGCAAGCCAGGCGCCCTGCCGGGTCACCCCAGAGAACCTAGGACGCGAACCGCCCCGACACCAGCTGCAGCTGGCGGCTGCAGCGCGCAGCCAGCGTGGCGTCGTGCGTGACCAGCACAAAGGCCGTGCCCTGGTCACGCGCCAGCGACAGCATCAGGTCGAACACGCCGTCGGCCGTGCTGCGGTCCAGGTTGCCCGTGGGCTCGTCGGCCAGCACGCAGTCGGGGTTGGTCACCAGTGCGCGGGCAATGGCCACGCGCTGGCGCTCGCCGCCCGACAGCTCGGCCGGGCGGTGGTGCACGCGGTGCTCCAGCCCCACCAGCGCTAGCATTTTTGTAGCTGCTGCCGCACATTCCACGGGGGCTACACGCCGAATTGTCAATGGCATGGCGACGTTGTCGAGCGCGCTGAACTCGGGCAGCAGGTGGTGAAACTGGTAGACAAAACCCAGGTGCTTGTTGCGCAAACGGCCTTGGGCTGCGGCATCCAACCCCGCCAGCGGCTGGCCGCATAGCGTCACGGCGCCTGCACTGGGTGCGTCCAGCCCGCCCAGCAGGTGCAGCAAGGTGCTTTTGCCGGAGCCCGAGGCCCCCACAATCGCCAGCGTCTCGCCGCGACACACTTCGAGGTCCACCCCGTGCAGCACGGTGACATCGAGGCGACCTTCGTGAAACCGCTTCGTCAGACCCGTGGCTTGTAACAACACATCACTCATAACGCAGGGCCTCGGCAGGGTTCACCTGGCTGGCGCGCCAGCTGGGGTACAGGGTGGCGACAAAGGCCATGATGAGTGCGATCACCGCAATCGGCACGATGTCGCTTTGCTGCGGCTCACTGGGCATGCGGCTGATCAGGTAAATGTCTTTGGGCAAAAAGCTGGCGCCCAGCGCGTGTTCCAGCGCGGGCACGATGACGTCGATATTGAACGCCACACCCAACCCCAGCAACAGGCCGGCCAGCGTGCCGATGACACCCACCATGGCGCCCTGCACCACGAAGATGCCCATGATGCTGCGCGGGCTGGCACCCAGCGTGCGCAGGATGGCGATGTCGGCGCGCTTGTCGGTCACCGTCATCACCAGCGTACTGACCAGGTTGAACGCGGCCACCGCCACGATGAGCGTGAGGATGATGAACATCATGCGTTTTTCAACCTGTACCGCGGCAAACCAGGTGCGGTTCTGGCGCGTCCAGTCGCGCAGTAGCAGATCACCGGTCATGGTGTGGCTGAGTTCTTCGGCCACCTCGCGCGCCTGGTGCAGGTCCTTGAGCTTGAGGCGCACGCCGGTGGGGCCTTCCAGGCGGAAGATCTTGGCGGCGTCTTCCCAGTGCACAAACACCAGGGCCGAGTCGTATTCGTAGTGGCCCGAATCGAAGGTGCCAACCACGGTCATCTGCTTGAGGCGGGGCACCACGCCGGCCGGGGTGACCTGGCCGCTGGGTGCCACCAGCGTGATCTTGTCGCCCTTGATCACGCCCATGCTGCGCGCAAGCTCGCCACCCAGCACTACACCAAACTCGCCCGGCACTAACTGGGCCAGAACGGCGCCCTGCGCGCCGGTGGCCACGTCAGAGACCTGGGGCTCCAGCGCGGGGTCGATGCCGCGCACCAAAGCCCCCTTCATTTCTTCACCACGTGCCACCAGGGCCTGCGCCGCAATAAAAGGCGCAGCGCCAATCACCTGCGGGTTGGCCTTGGCCTGGGCCAGCGTCAGGTTCACATCGGGCAGGGCCACGCCGCCTGCGGCATAGACCTCGATGTGCGACACCACGCCCAGCATGCGGTCGCGCACTTCTTTCTGGAAACCGTTCATCACGCTCAGCACGATGATCAGGGCAGCCACGCCCAGCGCGATGCCCAGCATGGACACGCCCGAGATGAAGGAAATAAAGCCATTGCGCCGGGTGGCACGGCCGGCGCGGGTGTAGCGCCAGCCAATGGTGAGCTCGTAGGGCAGTTGCATTAATAAGTGACAAAGTGCAGGGGTGGCCGGATTGTGGCATCCATGCGGGACAATCCTGCCATGCACACCGTTATTCCCCATGCGGCCCCGGCCGGCCCCCAGTGCCAGGCGGCCATTGCGCAGCTGAGCCTTCCCAACCTGGGTGAACTGGTTAGCCTGCTGGACCCGAAACCGCCCCTGCTGGGCTCGGTGGAGTCACTCACGCCGCTGCACGAGCGGGTGCGCGCCAAGAGTCTGGGCCTGCAGGGCGCTGATGGTCTGGTGCCTTGGGCTGCCCTGGATGCTGAGCACCTGGGCCTGACCAAGGCGCATGGCACCACGGGCTGGGCCTGGATCACGCCCTGCCACTGGCAGATCAACGCCGACCACGTGGCCATGGACCACCCCGACACGCTGGCCCTGGGCGCCCATGCATCGGACGCGCTGCGCGCCACCATGCAGCCCTACTTTGCCGAAGACGGCATCAGTCTGCATGCGCTGTCCAACAGCACCTGGCTGGCGCAAGGCGCGGTGTTCACCGACCTGCCGACGGCATCGCTGGCACGCGCCTGCGGCACCCAGGTGGACAACTGGATGCCACGCCAACCCGAGGCCCAGGGCCTGCGCCGCCTGCAAAATGAGATGCAGATGCTGCTCTACACCCACCCGGTGAACGACGCCCGCAGCGCCCAGGGCCAGCCCACGGTCAACTCCTTCTGGATCAGCGGCACCGGCCGCCTGCCCGCCCACACGCCCCTGGCCCCCGGGGAGCGCATAGATATGGTGTTGGCCCTGGAAGCCGCCGCGCTGCGCGACGACGCCTACCAATGGCTCAAGGCCTGGCACACGCTGGACAGCACCGTGATTGCCACGCTGCTGCAGCGCGCCAAGGCCGGCCAACCCCTGCAACTCACGCTGTGTGGCGAGCGGCTGGCGCCGACGTTTGAACTCAAAAACACGGCGTGGTGGAACCGCCTGCAGCGCCGTTTCACCGCACCCCCACCGCAAGAATTACTGCTCACGCTATGAACATCGTCCCCCGCGACATCCCCCCCCGCTCGGTCTGGGCACTAGAGCAAGCCGGCGTACATCCACTGCTGGCCCGCCTGTATGCCGCCCGCGGCGTGCACAGCCCCGAAGAGCTGGACGACGCGCTGGCCAAGCTGCTGCCCCCCAGCACCCTGCTGGGCGTAGACCGCGCCGCCGTGCTGCTGGCCGACGCCATCGCGCAAAACCTGAAGCTCTGCATCGTGGCCGACTACGACTGCGATGGCGCCACCGCCTGCGCCGTGGCCGTGCGCGGCTTGCGCCTCTTGGGCGCGCAACACGTGGACTACCTGGTGCCCGATCGCGTGGTGGACGGCTACGGTCTGACCGCACCTATCAGTGAACGCGTGAAGAAGTCCGGCGCCGATGTGCTGATCACCGTGGACAACGGCATTGCCAGCGTGGACGGCGTGGCGCGCGCCAAGGCGCTGGGCCTGCAGGTGCTGGTGACTGATCACCATCTGCCCGCCGCAGAGTTGCCCAACGCGGATGTGATCGTCAACCCCAACCAGCCGGGCTGCACGTTTGAGAGCAAGTCGATCGCCGGGGTTGGCGTGATGTTCTACACGCTGCTGGCCTTGCGCGGCGAGCTGCGCAAGCGCGGCGTGTTTGACGCCGCCACCCAACCCAAGCTGGACGCCCTGCTGCCCCTGGTGGCGCTAGGCACCGTAGCCGATGTAGTGAAGCTGGACGCGAACAACCGCCGCCTTGTTGCCCAAGGGTTAAAACGTGTGCGGGCCCTCGCCATGCCTGCGGGACTAGCTAGCCTTTTTATAGCATCCGGACGCAAGGCCGAGGTGGCCACCACGTTTGACTTTGGCTTTGCCCTGGGCCCACGCATCAACGCAGCAGGCCGCCTGAGCGATATGACGCTAGGCATCGAGTGCCTGCTGACCGACAACCCCGGCCGCGCCGACGAGCTGGCCAAGACGCTGGACGGCATCAACCGGGAACGCCGCGAAATTGAAGGCGACATGCGCGAGCAGGCCATGATGATTGCCGAGAGCCTGTTTGACGAAGGCGATGAGCCGCCACCCGCCATCTGCGTGTTCGACCCCGACTTCCACGAAGGCGTGGTGGGCATTGTGGCCAGCCGCATCAAGGACAAGCTGCACCGCCCCACCTTTGTGTTTGCCGCAAGCGCCGCCGAGGGCAAGGAGCACGAACTCAAAGGCTCGGGCCGCAGCATCCCCGGCTTCCACCTGCGCGACGCGCTGGACCTGGTGGCCAAGCGCTACCCCGGCGTCATCCTGCGCTTTGGCGGCCACGCCATGGCCGCGGGCTGCACGGTGGCCGAAGAGTTTTTTGACGATTTCGAGAACGGCCTGAATGAAGTCGCCCAAGAGTGGTTGGACGCCGCCACGCTGACGCGCCGCCTGGAAACCGATGGCCCGCTCAACCCAGAATACCGGCGGGTCGACCTGGTGGACACCTTGCACAAGGAAGTCTGGGGCCAAGGCTTTGCGGCGCCCACCTTCAGCGAAGAGGTGGAAGTGGTGTCGCAGCGCCTGGTGGGGGAGAAACACTTGGCGCTGAAGCTCAAACACCAGGGCCAGCCCGTGGACGGCATCTGGTTCGGCCACACCGACCCGCTGCCTGCCAAGGTGACGCTGGCCTTCCGGCTGGATGCCGATGAATGGAACGGCGTGCGGCGGGTGCGGTTTTTGGTCGAAGGCGCGGAGATTTAAACCGCTTGTCACACGCCTTGGGTACCGTGGTTGTCCCTCTCCATCACAGCGGATGACCCTGACTACCACCCCTTCCCTACACTCAGGCGCCGCTGCATTTTTGGCGCAACTCAGCGCGGCCGAGCGTGATGTTTTGACACAGCATCCCTGCGAGCAAATGCCCCCCGCCGACTGGACCGCATGGCACACCCCATTGCGGCCCCTGGGCTGGCTGCGCACAGCGCGGGCGCAGCAACTTTTGAATCAACTGGCGGGCTGCCGCTGGGAGCACGATCACCTGGTCTGGGACAGCGATTCCTGGAGTAGTCCCCAACGCAGCGCGGCACTGCAAGGCCTGCTGGAGCACGACCACGCCCAGGGCCTGCTGCCAGGCTGGCGCGGCGAGACATTTGCGTTCTGGCATGCCGGTTGCGACGGCCCTCTGCTGGACCGGGAGCCTTTCGTGACGATAGAACGCGCCGGGTTTCGCTACCTGGGGCTCATGAGCCATGCGGTACACATCAATGGCTTTACCTCCGATGGGCGGCTGTGGTGCGGCCGCCGCGCCGCCAACAAGGCCACCGACCCGGGCTTGCTGGACAACGTGACCGCAGGCGGTCTGCCTGCAGGTGAAACAGTGCTGGGCTGCGCCCTGCGGGAATTGCAGGAGGAAGCCGGCCTGCAGATGGACGCCACTGCGCTGGCGGACGCGGGCGCGCGGCGCACCACGCGCCCCGAAAAAGAAGGCTGGCACGACGAAATGCTGCGGGTCTTCAATCTCACACTGGCAGCTCACGTGGTGCCACGCAACCAGGACGGCGAAGTGCAAGATTTTTTGTGCCTGACGCCCGAAGCGGTGGTGAGCAGGGTACAACAGGGAGAATTCACCGCCGACACCATCGCCTCGCTCGCGCAAGGCCTGGGACTTCTATAGGCAACGCACCGAGCGACACACCATGAGCACACTCCCTCCTGCTACCTACGGCGCAGATTTTTCCGGGCTGATTTACGGCTTTCAGTTTGGCGCCCAGGGCCAAGGCATTCCGGTGGACACCGAACAAGCCCTGCGGTGGTTGAATGCCCACGAAGGTACGGGCCCGCAGGAGGGCTTCGTCTGGCTGCACTTCAACCTGTCACAGGCCGCCACCGCCCAGTGGATGCAAACCCATTTGCAGCTGTCAGACCTGTTCTACGAATCGCTCAAAGACGGATCTCGCTCCACCCGCGTGGAACTGGACGACGAGATGCTGGTGGCGGTGGTGAATGATGTGCACTACGACTTTGCATTTGAGCCCGCCGATATCTCCACTCTCTGGCTGTCTGTAGGGCCCAGACTGGTGGTTAGTGCACGGCTGCAGCCCCTGCGCTCCATCGACCGCTTGCGTGATGCCGTGCGACGCGGCACCCGACTCGCGTCTTCGATGGCTCTGCTGGTGCACCTGATGCATGACCAGGGCGATGTGCTGGTATCTATCGTGCGCAACACCACCACCCGCGTGGACACGATCGAAGATCAGCTGTTGGCGGGGCGGCTGAACACCAAGCGCGCCGGCCTGGGCAGCTTGCGCCGCTTGCTGGTGCGCCTTCAGCGCCTGCTGGCGCCCGAACCCGCCGCCTTGTTTCGCCTGCTGCACAAACCGCCCACCTGGATTGGCGAAGAAGACTTGCAGGACCTGCGCCAATCCACCGAGGAATTTACCGTGGCGCTCAGCGACATGGCCGCGCTGCAGGAGCGCATCAAGTCCTTGCAGGAAGAGGTGGCGGCCCAAGTGGCGGAGGCGAATAACCGCAGCCTGTTCGTGCTCACCATCGTGACCGTGCTGGCCTTGCCCATCAACATCATTGCGGGGCTGCTGGGCATGAACGTGGGGGGTATTCCCTGGGCCGATCATCCGCACGGTTTCTGGATTGTGGTGGCCATCATCGTCACGTTTACCGCCGTAGCGGGCTGGTTTGCGTTGCGCAAACAACGCGAATAGCCGCCACCCATGCAACACCACCTCACCATCCTGACCGGCGCCTCCCGCGGCATGGGCTTGGGCCTAGCCCAGCAGCTGCTGGCACCCGATGCCCTGCTGCTCTGCCTCTCCCGCCAAACCAATACTGCATTGGCCGAGCAGGCCCAACGCGTGGGTGCCACGCTGCTGCAGTGGCCTGTGGACCTGAACGATGGCGCTGCAGTCGCCGCGCAACTGGGCAACTGGCTGGCGCAGCAAGACCATGCTGCATTGGCCAGCGCCACGCTGATCAACAACGCAGGCGTCATCCCCGCGCTGGTGCCGTTGCGCGACGCCGATGCGGCAGGCCTGGCACAGGCCCTGCGGGTGGGGCTAGAGGCCCCCATGCTGCTCACCTCGGCCTTTCTAGGCGCCACGCGCGATTGGCAGCTGCCCCGCAAGGTGCTGAATATCTCGTCGGGGCTAGGCCGACGCGCCATGGCCTCGCAGGCCGCCTACTGCGCCGCCAAGGCCGGCCTGGACCACTTCACGCGCTGCCTGGCGCTGGACGAAGCCCTGCAAGCCAATGGTGCCAAGGTGTGCGCACTGGCGCCCGGCGTGATTGACACTGACATGCAGCTGCAACTGCGTAGCGCCGATGCCACGCAGTTTCCTGACCGCAGCAGCTTTGACGGCCTGTACAGCCAGGGGCAACTGACAAGCCCCACCGAGGCAGCGCAGCGCGTGCTGGCCTATTTGGCGCGCAGCGACTTTGGCAGCCAACCCGTGGCGGACGTGCGCGGCTAATAAATCTCGGGAACGATGATGTTCTGCGGCACCGGCTGGCGCTCGTAGTCGTCGTGGCGCACACGCGGAGGCAGCACCACGGGCGGGTGCTCTGTTTCCTCGTAGGGCATTTGCTGCAGCAGGTGGTGGATGCAGTTCAGACGCGCCTTCTTCTTGTCCACGGCCTGCACCACCCACCACGGCGCATCGGGAATATGGGTGCGCGCCAGCATCACCTCTTTGGCCCGCGTGTAGTCTTCCCAGCGTGCGCGTGACTCCAGATCCATGGGGCTGAGCTTCCACTGCTTCAGCGGGTCGTGGATGCGGCCCAAAAAGCGTGTGTGCTGCTCTTCGTCGGAGATGGAAAACCAGTATTTGATGACCTGGATGCCCGAGCGCACCAGCATCTTCTCAAACTCGGGCACGGTGCGAAAGAACTCTTCGTACTGTTCGTCATTGCAAAAGCCCATGACGCGCTCGACTCCGGCGCGGTTGTACCAGCTGCGGTCAAACAGCACGATCTCACCCGCCGCAGGCAGATGCGATACATAGCGCTGGAAATACCACTGGGTGCGCTCACGGTCATTGGGCGCAGGCAGCGCCGCCACGCGGCAGACGCGTGGGTTCAGCCGCTGGGTGATGCGCTTGATGGCGCCGCCCTTGCCGGCAGCATCGCGCCCCTCAAAAATTACCACTACCTTGTGGCCGGTCTTCACCACCCAGTCCTGCAGCTTGACGAGCTCGCCCTGCATGCGGAACAGTTCTTTGAAATAGGTGCGGCGTGCAACCCGGGCCTCCGCACTCAGGTCGCGCGGAGAACCGTCGTCCAGCTCCATCTCCAGCTCTTCGTCGTAGCTGTCCAACATGTCGCTCTGGATACGGCGGATCAAATCATCTTCACTGGAACTCACGGGCTACTCCTGGATGGACGGGTGTTTACCCTCCAAGGCTAGGCAAATCGTGTGTCAGCTGTGTGAAAAAGGGATGACAACCTGACCGCGGCGGGCAGGAGGCACGCGCAGGACTAGAACAGGTCCACGTCCATGTTCTCGGCGGCCTGCTCCACGATCAGGCCCGACGCCACCAGGGCTTGGTAGTTGCAGACCTGGTTGCGGCCATGTTCCTTGGCGTGGTAGACCGCCTTGTCCGCCCGGCCAAACGCACCACTGGGTGTGTCGTTGGGCAGCAGCACCGAGCAACCAATGCTGACCGTGATGGTGCCCACCTGCGGAAACGCATATTCCTGCACGCGCAAGCGCAAGCGCTCCAACGCGGCATGGGCATGGTCCACGCTGTCACAGCGCATGAGGATCACAAACTCTTCCCCGCCAAAGCGGTACAGCTGGTCATGGAAGCGGAAGCTCGCACGCATCAGCCGCGCCAGCAGCAATAACACTTCGTCACCAATCAAGTGGCCAAAGTTGTCGTTCACGCGCTTGAAGTGGTCAATGTCCAGCACCGCCAGCCATACGCCTTCGTCGGGCGACGACACGCGGCGATCCGGGCCCTGGTTGTTGTCTTCGGTGCGGTGGTCTGCTGTGGCCTTGAAAAAGGCACCATCAAAGGTCTTGCGGTTCAGCAGCTCGGTCAGGGCGTCTTTTTCGCCGTAGTCCAACAGGCCCAAGAGATTGTTGTAGGTTTGCAACACGCCCTGAACCAGATCCAGCGTGCGGGCATTCAGGGGTTCGGTGGAGGTAATCTCCAGCAGCGCTGCAGCGCCCGGTACGCCAGGCAGTGGCAACACGCCAGTAAACGGCGCACCCTTGGAGTGCACGGCGCGCACACGCTCCAGGGCCTGCTGGCGCATGGGGTAGTCCGTCACATGGGGGAGCAAGGTCCAGTCGGTCCAGACCACATCGCGCACGGGCTCATTCTGCCCGGCCTCTAGCCGCGCCAGGGTCAGGCAGCGGCGGTCATCCCCCTCGCCCACTACCCGAACCAGGCAGGCCGACTGCACTGCCCCCTCACTACAGTCCAGCACCAGTTGCACCAAGGCGAAGTCGAGCGCATCACGGTCACGCAGACCGCTCATCTTCGCCAAACTTTGCACAAGTGCGTTCATTCCTGGTGTCTACCTATTTCTATTTTTTGTATTGAACGGGGCCCAACCCCCGATTGTTGGTCAATTTGACGCATCTCAAAGCACTGTGTGCGGTCGCGTCCTAAGCTGTGTGACCCGCGAACAACACCCACATCTTAGAGCAGCCCATGATCCACGCAAGTAACGAATCCCCGTATTTACCCTCTGATTCCTGCGATTGGCTGCGCCGAAGCGGCCTGCAATCGCTGCGCCTGGCGGGTCGCACGCTGCTGCCCATCGTGCAGGGCGGCATGGGCATTGGTATCTCGGGCAACCGACTGGCAGGCAGCGTAGCGGCGCTGGGTGGGGTGGGCACGCTCTCCAGCGTGGACCTGCGCCGCCACCATGCGGACCTGATGGACCAGACCCGGGAACTGGCGCCAGGCGAGGCGGCCAAAGCCGGCATCAACCAGGCCAACCTGGAAGCCATTGGCCGCGAAATCGCGGCCGCGCGGGCACGCACCGGTGGACGCGGCCTGCTGGCCATCAACGTGATGCGCGCCGTGAGCGAATACGCAGCCAACGTGAAGCGGGCGCTGGAGTGCGGCATTGACGCCGTGGTGGTGGGCGCGGGCCTGCCGCTGGACCTGCCAGACCTGGCCCAGGACCACCCCAAGGCGGCGCTCATCCCCATCCTGTCCGACGCGCGCGGCGTGCAACTGCTGGTGAAGAAATGGGAGCGCAAAAAGCGCCTGCCAGACGCCATCGTCATTGAGCACCCACGCCTGGCCGGTGGCCACCTAGGTGCGGCAAAAATTTCCGACCTGCAAGACCCGCGCTTTGATTTTGAAACCGTGGTGCCGCAAGTGCGCCAGTTCTTCAAAGACGCAGGCTATGAGCGGCACATCCCACTCATCGTGGCCGGCGGCATTCGCAGCTATGAGGACATTGCGCGCCTGCAGGCGCTGGGGGCCGATGCAGTCCAGCTGGGCAGTGCGTTTGCGGTGACCGAGGAGAGCGATGCCCATGCCGAGTTCAAACGCGTGCTGGCCGAGGCCCGCGAGGAAGACATGCTGGAATTCACCAGCGTGGCCGGTTTGCCTGCTCGTGCGGTGGGCACCCCTTGGCTTCGCGCCTACCTGAAGATTGAGCCCAAGCTGCAGGCGGTGGCCCATGCGAAAGCACGCTGCACCAAAAGCTTCG
This sequence comes from Rhodoferax saidenbachensis, assembly GCF_031457975.1. Lineage (GTDB taxonomy): Bacteria > Pseudomonadota > Gammaproteobacteria > Burkholderiales > Burkholderiaceae_C > Allorhodoferax > Allorhodoferax saidenbachensis_A. The sequence goes on along the minus strand of NZ_JAVDXO010000008.1, from coordinate 197,972 downwards.
ACTGTCTGGCGCAGTGCGGCCTGCGCGATGGCTTGCCGGGCTGGGGCCAGTTTTGCATTGACAACCAGCTGGCCGCGGCCCTGCGCGGCGACACCAAAAAAGGCCTGTTCTTCCGCGGTGCGGGGGAGCTGCCCTTTGGCAACCAAATCCGGACCGTGCGTGAACTGGTGCAGCGTCTGTTGACCCCTGCTGCGGCCCTGGCACCAGTCTGCTAGGCGCCCATCGACACCTGGTTGCGGCCGGCGCGCTTGGCCAGGTACAGGGCCTCGTCGGCACGCTTGAGCAGCACCTCGGAGTCCAGGTCGGCATTCCACTGCGCGATGCCGCCCGAGAAGGTGCAAGAAAACCAGCCGTCTTCCACGGGTTGGCGAATGTGGGAGAAGTCCACACGGATGCGGTCCAGCACCGCATGGGCCTGCTCGGCATTTGAGCCCGGCAACAGCACCACAAACTCTTCTCCCCCATAGCGCCCCACCGAATCGGTCTTTCGCACCCGCTGCCTGAGCAGCCAGGCCACATTGCGAATCACCTGGTCGCCCATGGGGTGGCCATACGTATCGTTCACCGCCTTGAAGTGGTCGATGTCAATCATCGCCACACAGAGCTGGCTGCCCTGTTGGCGCGCCGCGTTGATGGCGGTTTGCAGATACTGTTTGGAGGTGGTGTGGTTGTACAGGCCAGTCAGGCTATCGTGCAGCATGGTGCGGCGCAGCGTGCGGTAGCGGTCGATCTTGCTCTTCACCACCGCGTTCAGGATCACGGGGTTGAAGGGTTTGGTCAGAAAGTGGTCACCGCCCAGGCGCAAGGCGTCCACTTGCAACGCCACATTGCTGTCACCCGACAGGTACACCACTGGTGTGGACAAAAACTCGGCGTGCTGGCGAATCACCCGCGTCACCTCCACCCCCGTGCAACCCGGCATGTACATGTCCATGAGCACCAGGTCGGGCTGGAACTGGGCCAGCGCGGTCAGCACCTCTTGCGGGCGCGTGATGGCCTGCGACTCCATGCCGCTTTCTGAGAGCGTGCGCCGGATCAGGGCGCCTGCGGTTTTGGAGTCTTCCACCACCAATACGCGGTAGGGCGGCTCTTCTTCGTTGCTACAGAGTTTGATGATGCGCGCGATGATGGCCGCATGCTGCGTGCCCTCGGCAAAGCAGGCGTCGCAGCCGGCGCCCAACGCGTGCTGCAGGCTCTCGAAATCGCTACCCAGGTTCAGGCCCATGATGGTGCTGGCCGAAAACTGGCCGCGCAGGGCCTGCACCCGCGCCACAAAGTCCGCCAGCGCCAGCCCCACCGCGTCCACCAACACGATGGAGGGCTCGGGCGCCGCGGGCAAGGCCTGTACCGTGGCAAACACCTCCACCTGCACATTGAAGTAGCCCACCTGGGCGACCAGGTCTCTCCAGGGGACAGGCTGAGTGGTGACAAACGCCACCTTGTGCACAGGCACCAGGGTCACAGTCTGCGGAGCCTCAGGCTGGTTGCGCCGTTCTTCGGCAGGCGCGACCTGTCCACGCGCGAAAGCCTGGGCCCGGTCCAAAAACTCCTGTACCTGCTGGCTCAGGGCCTGCAGGGCCTCAGTGCCCAGGGTGGTGCCAGAGGTCTGGTCGAACTGCGAGAGCACCTTTTGCTCCAGCGCGTGGGCGCTCTGGTGCAAACCCGAGAGACCGCGGGCCTCCAGAAACTCGGTCAGGCTGGAGACGGTGACGGCAAACTCCACCAGCCCGTCAAACCCCGGCTGGGCCTGGCAGGCTTGCCACTTGGCCAACAGCTCCTGGCTTTTCTTCTGCAGCTCTTCGGGCGAACAGGACATCATGGGCTTAGCGCTCCGCGTCGCCCTGAAAAGCACCGCTGCGCAAGGTCACCACCAGCGTGTCGCGGTGGCCACCCGCAGCCTCGGGCTGGATGGGCGTGGACTCGTGGATCACGCGCGCATCGTCCAGCAACAACAAGGACCAGGGCTGGGTCAGCGTGAAGCGCTGGCCGTTGGGGCCGGCCGCGTCGAACACGCGGGTCTCACCACCCTTGATGCCTTCACGGTCCACCAAAAACACCGCCACCAGGTCCACACCGTCGCGGTGCGCGCCTTCGGGCGTGGGACGGCCAATGCCGTCAGTGGTGTCAATGCGGAACTGGTGCGCTTCTACATACCAGGTGCGTGCACCTTTGAGCGAGGAGGCCACCTGACCCAGCCAGGCCAGCAGCTGTTGCCAGTCGGGTTGGCCCACCAGGGCTGGCTGCATGGGTTCAAAGTGGCGCTGCATGCCGCCGTGCAGAGCGTTGTATTCCACCGGCTGCCAGTGCGGGCGGTGCGGCGCCAGGGTCACGGCGGCACCGTCCACCACAAAGCAGGCATGGCGCCTGCGCCGGTAACGGCCACCGTCGCGCAAGTAGGCGTCGGGCGGCAGATCGGCCCACAGGGGGCGCCAGGCCAGCAGAGTCGGCAAGGCCAGACCGGCCAGCGTACCCACCTGCTCTGCAGCCAGCACGGCATAGCCTTGGCTTTGCAGGGTGGCATCCAGCGCGTGGGGATCAGGAATGGCGGGGGGCGAAAAGGAAATAGTCATGGTGGCAACAAGCACAGCACACGCTGCGGGGTTTGGCTGCGAGGCATTATCAACCCAGAAGAGTGCACGCGGCCTGATGTGGGTCAAGGCTGCACCGGCCCTGGCGGGCTACTCTGGCACACCCCTTTTAAGAGTGCCCCATGACCGCCACCGAGACCCCAACCCCATTTACCCCCGCACCCTTGCAATGGAGCGACGCCCTGTCGCTGGACATGCCGCTGATGGACGCCACCCACCAGGAGTTTGTGGCACTGCTGGCCGAGGTCGTACAAGCGCCCGATGCGCTGCTGTTGCCCCGTTGGGTGACGCTGATTGCGCACACGCAGGACCACTTCGACCGCGAAGACCAATGGATGCGGGACACCGGCTTTGCCACAGACAACTGCCACACCACGCAACACAAGGTCGTCTTGCAGGTGATGCGCGAGGGCGAGGCCCGCGGCCATACGGGCGATTTGGATGTGGTGCGCCAGATGGCGCGTGAGCTGGGCGCCTGGTTTCCCCAGCATGCGCAGAGCATGGACGCATCGTTGGCGCTGCACCTGCGCTCCGCGGGCTACGACCTAACCAAGGGCGCCATCTGCGCATAGGTGCACACTGCAGCCTTCCCACGCTTTTGGAAGCCCTGCATGACCGCCCCCTCTTCACCCTCCAATATTCCGCCGGCACACGCCCTCGCCCTGGAAGAGCAACACCAGCTGCACGCCCTGCGTGCGCACCGCCGGGCCCACCGGCACAAACAGACAGCGCCACTGAGTCCGGCCGCCGAGCATTTCGAGGTGCCCGCGCCCACCCGGGGGCAGCGGCTGGCCGACGGCGTGGCGTCCACCATTGGCTCCTGGCGCTTCATCATGATCCAGAGCACGGCCATCGTGATCTGGATGACAGGCAACGTGCTGGCCGGCCACGGCGCCTGGGACCCCTACCCCTTCATCTTGCTGAACCTGCTGCTGTCCTTCCAGGCGGCCTACACCGCACCGGCCATCATGATGAGCCAGAACCGCCAGAGCGAGTTGGACCGCCGCCACGCCGAGACGGACTACGAGATCAACGTCAAGGCGGAGCTGGAAATCGAGCTCCTGCATGAAAAAATGGACCTGCTGAAGGACCAGGAGCTGCTGGCCCTGACCCAGGCGGTGCGGGATTTGACCGCCCAGGTGCAGGCTTTGAGCGCCCGCGCGCACTGAGGCGCCGGTTTGTCACCTTGGCTACCCACCCCTGCGGCGGCCGGGGCTACCATGCGCAGCTCGGCCATTTTTACGGAGCCTCTCATGTCCCTCGCCACCCTCGTTAACCACCAAATTCGCCTGGCCGCCCGCCCCGTGGGCCTGCCCACCGCGGCCAACTGGAGCCACACCACCGAGGCTGTGGCCGAACCCGCTGAAGGCGGCGTCACCCTCAAGACCCTGGCCCTGAGCCTGGACCCCGCCATGCGCGGCTGGATGAATGAGGGCAAGAGCTACATCCCGCCCGTGGGCATTGGCGAAGTGATGCGCGCCGGCGGTGTGGGCGTGGTGGTGGCCAGCAAGAACGACAAGTACGCCGTGGGCGACCACGTAAGCGCCACCTTTGGCGTGCAGGAGTACATCACCATTGCGCAGGAAGAAATGAAGCGCAATGGCCTGTTCAAGATCGACCTGCGCGTGGGCACGCCCACGCAGTGGCTCAACGTGCTGGGCATGCCCGGCATGACCGGCTACTTTGGCCTGATGGATGTGGGCCTGCCCAAGGCCGGCGAGACCGTCGTGGTGTCCGGCGCAGCCGGTGCCGTGGGCCAGACCGTGGGCCAGATCGCGAAGATCAAAGGCTGCCGCGTGGTGGGCATTGCCGGCGGCGCCGCCAAGTGCGACTGGGTGGTGAAGGAGCTGGGCTTTGACGCCTGCATCGACTACAAGGCAGGCCCTGGCGCCGTACGCGCGGGCCTCAAAGATCACTGCCCCAAGGGCGTGGACATTTATTTTGACAACGTGGGCGGGGAAATCCTCGACGATGTGCTGGCCAAGATCACGCGCGGCGCGCGCATCATCATCTGCGGCGCCATCAGCCAGTACAACAACACGACCGCCGTGCAAGGCCCCAAGAACTACCTCAGCCTGCTGGTGAATCGCGCGCGCATGGAAGGCATTGTGGTGTTCGACTACGCCGACCGCTACCACCTGGCCGTGGCCGAGATGGCCGTCTACCTGAAAGACGGCCGCATGAAGAGCAAGGAAGACGTGGTGGTGGGCCTGAACACCTTCCCCGACACGCTGCTCAAGCTGTTCAACGGTGAAAACTTCGGCAAGCTGGTGCTGGAAGTGGCCAAGGGCTGAGAGTTTGGATTGCGCGGGTTGCTACATTTTTAGTAGCTGCTCGCGCATATTCCACGAGGGCTAGAGGCCAAAAACCCTCTAAACCCCACCGTGTGGATGGGTCGGATCGACCCACAGCACGTTCTCCGGTTTTTCTACCGGCTCAATATCCAGATTCACCGCCACGGCCTGGCCGTCGCTGCGGCACAGCACGCATTCCAGCACTTCGGTGGCGCTGGCGTTGATTTCCTGGTGCGGCACGTAGGGCGGCACGTAGATGAAGTCGCCCGGGCCGGCCTCGGCGGTGAATTCCAAATGCTCGCCCCAGCGCATGCGGGCGCGGCCCTTGACGACGTAGATCACGCTTTCCAGCGGGCCATGGTGGTGGGCACCGGTCTTGGCATTGGCGTGGATGGTGACGGTACCGGCCCACAACTTTTGTGCGCCGACGCGGGCGAAGTTGATCGCCGCCTTGCGGTCCATGCCCGGCGTGGAGGGCACGTTGTCGTCCAGCTGGTTGCCGGGCACCACGCGCACGCCGTCGTGCTTCCAATCGGTCTGGGGGTGCGTGTGATCGTGCGGGTGGTCATGGCCCATACAGCGCTCCTTGTTCAGTCCAGCAGCGCAGCGTAAACCAGGTTGCGAAACAGCGGGCGGTAGTAGTCACGCTGGTTGGGTGCCTGGGTCATCAGGATGGCGAAGAAGTCTTTAGCCGGGTCCACAAAGAAGGTGGTGCCCGCTATGCCACCCCAGTAGTACAAGCCCTTGCTGCCGGACATCGCCGCCAGCCCGTCGTGGGTGCGCACCGCAAAGCCCAGGCCAAAGCCATGGCCGGGCGGCAGCAGTTCGCCGGAGCGGCCTGCGCGGTAGGGCTCGATGCTGCCCAGGTGGTCTGCGGTCATGGTGCGCACGGTGGCGGGACTGAGAATGCGTGGGCCATTAGGCGCCGCACCGCCGCTCAACAAGCACTGCAGAAAGCGCGCGTAGTCGGACGCCGTGGACATCAGCCCCGCGCCACCGGCCTCCATCGCTGCTGGCTTGCGTGGGTCCAGCAGGCGCATGGGCACACCCCCGTCGGGGTCGTGTGCAAACGGTTCGGCAATGCGGTGGTGCTGTGCGGGCGGCACCACAAACGCTGTGTCCACCATGCCCAGCGGGCCCAGGATGTGCTGCTGCAGGTAGGCGCCCAGCGTCTGGCCGGTGACACGTTCTACCAACGCCCCCAGCAGGTCGGTGGCGCGGCTGTACTCCCACACGGTACCGGGCTCAAAACGGTAAGGGATCTGTGCCAGCGCTTGCGCAAACTGGGCATTGGTGTGTTCACGCGACCCCAGGCGTGCCTTGGCGTACTGCACCTGGATCGGGTCGTTACCCAAAATCTCGTACGTCAGGCCCGAGGTGTGGCGCAGCAGGTCTTGCACTGTGGGCTGGGTCTTGGGCGGCTGCAGCACGGTCTCGCCGTTCACTTGCGTCGCCACGGGCACATTCGCAAACGCGGGCAGGTGCTGCGCCACGGGGTCGCTCAGCAGCAGCAGCCCGCGCTCCATGAGCTGCATCACCGCCACCGAGACCAGTGGTTTGGTCATGGAGTAGATGCGAAAGATGCTGTCCAGCGCCATGGGCGTGCCGTCCGCAGGGTTTTGCTGGCCCACGGCACGGTGCAGCACCAGCTGGCCATGGCGGGCAATCAGCGCCACCGCCCCGGGCAGGCGGGCTTTGGCCACTTCGCGCTCCAACACCTGCACCAAGTGCGCGGTGCGGTCTGCATCAAAGCCCACGCTGGTATTCACGCACCCACCCCATAGCGCTGGCATGCCAGTGCCGCGCCTTGCGCCAGGGCTTGGAGCTTCTTCACCGCCACCTCGCGGCTCATGGGCGCCAGGCCGCAGTTGGTGCAGGGGAAAATGCGGTTCTTGGGCACGTGCTGCAGCGCGATGCCAATGGTATCGGCCACCTGCTCGGGGGTCTCGATCACGTCGCTGGCCACGTCGATCACGCCCACCATTACGTCCTTGTCCTTCAGCAGCGCCATCAAGTCCGGCGGCACGTGCGAGTGGTAACACTCCAGGCTCACCTGCTGGATGCTGCTGGCGGCCAGCGCGGGGAACACCTGGGCGTACTGACGCCACTCGCCGCCCAAAGTTTCTTTCCAATCGGTGTTGGCCTTGATGCCGTAGCCGTAGCAGATGTGCACGGCCGTGGTGCAGGTCAGGCCGCGCGCAGCAATCTCCAGCGCTTGCACGCCCCAGTCCGCCGCGTCCTGCATGTAGACGTTGAAGGCGGGCTCGTCGAACTGGATGATGTCCACGCCGTCCGCCTGCAGGGCCAGGGCCTCCTGGTTCAGCAGCTCGGCAAAGGCGAAGGCCATGGTCTTGCGGTCGCCATAGAAGCGATCCGCCACGGTATCCACAATCGTCAGCGGGCCGGGCAGTGTGAACTTGAGTTTCTTCTTCGTGTGGGCGCGTGCCAGTTGGGCCTCAAACGCATGCACACGGCCCTTGAGGCGCAGCGCGGCGATGACCTGGGGCACCTGCGCGTCGTAGCGGTTGTTGCGGATGCCCATGGTGACCTTGTTCTCAAAGTCGATGCCGTCCACCTGCTCCAGAAAGCCGTGCACAAAGTGCTGGCGGCTTTGCTCGCCGTCGCCCACCACGTCCAGCCCCGCATCCTCTTGTTCCTTGATCCACAAGAGCGTGGCATCGGCCTTGGCCTGTTGCAATTCGGGGCCGGCCAGTTTCCATTGCGGCCAGAGTTTTTCGGTTTCCGACAGCCAGGAGGGTTTAGGCAGGCTACCGGCGATGGCGGTTTCAAACATGGGAGCTCCTTGCGCGTTCAGGTGGAAGATCGGCGTTCATTGTCCTGCAGCAGGCGCCACATGACCTTGCCCGCGCCACTCTTGGGCAGGGCGTCTACAAACTGCACCACACGCGGCACCTTATAGACAGCCATGGTGTCGCGGCACCAGGCAATGATGTCTTCCTCGGTGGTGCTGGCGTGGCTGGCACGCCGCACCACCACGGCCTTGACCGACTCACCGCGGTAGCTGTCTTGCATGGAGATGATGCAGGCCTCTTGCACCGCGGGGTGGCGGTACATCAGCGCCTCCACCTCGGCGGGCCAGACTTTGAAGCCCGAGGCATTGATCATGCGTTTGAGCCGGTCGGTGATGAAGTAGTAGCCGTCGGCATCCACATGGCCCAGGTCACCCGTACGGAAGAAGCGCTTGCCCTCGCGTTCAAAGAACACGGCGCGCGTGGCGTCCGGGTTCTTCCAGTAGCCCTGGAACACCTGGGGGCCGTGCACCACGACTTCACCCTGCTCGCCCACCTCCAGGTCTTGCAGGGTTTCGGGGTCCACCACGCGCGCGTCCACCCCCATGAAGGGAATGCCCAGGCACTGCTGCTTCGGATGGTCTGGCGGGTTGCTGTGGCTGGGCGCGGCGGTTTCGGTCAGGCCATAGCCTTCTGCATAGCGCAGACCAAATTGGTCTTGCAATCGCTGCGCCACGGCCTGCGGCATGGCCGCACCACCGCCCCCGATATAGAGCAGGCTGGAGAGGTTGAACTGCGCAAAGTTGGGGCTGCCCATCAGGTCGATGACCATGGTGGGGATATTGGTCCAACTGCTGACCTGCCAGCGCGAGATCAGCTGACCGGCTAACTCACGGTCCCAGCGCGGCATCAGCACCATGGTGGCGCCCACGTAGATGTTGGCGTGCATCAGGCTCACCATGCCGGTGATGTGGAACATGGGCACGACCATGAGCGTGACGGTTTCCATGCTGGCATTGCCCCACAGCCCACTGGCCACCGCGTTGTGCATGATGCTGGCGTGGGTGTGCATGCAGCCCTTGGGCAAGCCAGTGGTGCCGCTGGTGTAGGGCAACAAGGCCAAATCGGCAGACCCCGTCTGCAGTGCGGGCGGCGTGGCGTCTTGGGGAATATCTTGCCAGGCATGCACCTGGCCGCCAGCCAATGCAGGCAATGCATGGCGGGTGAGCAACCAGTCGGCCCAGGCCGCGGGCGGCGCATCGTCCCCCGCGCCAGGGTCAAAGGCGTCGGTGAAGTGGGTGACCAGCAAATGCTGCAGGCGCTGGGCTTCAGGCAGGGCATCGCTGGCGCGCGCCAGTTCAGGGGCCAGGTCCGAAGTGGTGATGGCCACGCGCACGTCGGGGTCGGTGATGTAGTGCTTGAGCTCTTCGGCCCGGTTCATGGGGTTGACCGGCACCACCACGGCGTTGGCCCGCAAGATGCCAAAGTGCGCAGCCACCAGCTGCGGGCAATTCTGCATATTCAACAGCACGCGGTCGCCCTTGGCCACGCCTTGGGCGTGCAGCCAGGCAGCGACCTGTTCGGCCTGGGCCGCCAGCGCGGCATAGGTGATGACGCGGCCAAAGAAGATGAGTGCGGCCTTGTCCGGGTAGCGGCGGGCATTGGTGGCCAGGTTGTCCCACAGGGAGGTGGCAGGAACGGTGATCTGCTTAGGTAGCCGCGTGGGCCACACCGCGTGGTGCGCGCTGGGGTTCATGGTGCCGGGTCTCCGTATGGTTGTGCGTGCACGATACGTGAACCCGCGCAGCTTGAAAGCCGTGTCTGTCACCGCAGTGACCAACCGGGCCAACCCGTGCAGCCTGACTCCCTTTGTACGGAAGCGTCAAAGCCCTGTATCCACTTGCAAGATTGAGAGGCCGTGGCATGCTTTCTGCTTGACGCATTCACCGCAGAGCGGCATGCGCACGAATTAGCTTATTACTTTTTTGCATGCCGCTCGATGGTAAACCCCGATGATCCCCGCTTGGGGGCGACGCTAAAGTTCAGCGTCAGAATCGGGGCGCAGACACCGCTCTGGTGCACCCTGCTGATTCATTTATTTGGAGTAATGACTTATGAGCATCAAAAAACTGAAGACCCTGGCAACCGTCGTGGCTGCGCTGGGTGCTGTAATCGCAGCCCCCGCCCACGCCGGCAAAACACTGGACGCCATCAAGGCGCGTGGCCAAGTGGTCTGCGGCGTGAACACAGGCCTGGCAGGTTTCGGTGCGGCCGATTCCAATGGCAAATGGACCGGCCTGGATGTGGACGTGTGCCGCGCAGTAGCCGCCGCCACTTTGGGTGATGGCGAAAAAGTCAAATACGTCCCGCTGAACGCACAGGCCCGCTTTACCGCTCTGCAGTCTGGTGAAATCGACATCCTGTCGCGCAACACCACCTTCACGCTGACCCGTGATGCCTCTCTGGGCCTGACCCAGACTGCCGTGACCTACTACGACGGCCAGGGCTTCATGGTGCCTGTGAAGAGCAAGCTCAAGAGCGCCAAGCAGCTCAAGGGCCAGACCGTGTGCGTGCAATCCGGCACCACCACCGAAAAGAACCTGACCGACTACTCCAAGGCCAATGGCCTGGGCATCAAGCCCATCGTGTTTGAAAAGCTGGAAGCCGCTGAAGGCGCGTACTTCGCAGGCCGTTGCGTGGCATATACCACCGATGCGTCCGGCCTGGCCTCCACCCGCAACAAGGTGGCCAAGAACCCCGCCGACCACATCATCCTGCCCGAACTGATCTCCAAAGAGCCCCTGGGCCCCATGGTGCGCCGTGGCGATGACGAGTGGACCACCATTGTGAAATGGGTGATCTACGGTCTGCTGGAAGCCGAAGAGTACGGTGTCACCGCCGCCAACGTGGACGACCTCAAGACCACCAGCAAAGATCCCGTCGTGGGCCGCCTGCTCGGTTCCACTGAAGACACCGGCAAGCTGCTGGGCTTGGACAAAGAATGGCTGGCACGCGCCGTCAAGACCACCGGCAACTACGGCGAAATTTTTGAGCGCAACGTGGGCCCCAAGTCGCCCCTGCAATTGCCACGCGGTTTGAACAACCTGTGGAACAAGGGCGGCGTGCAATACGCACCTCCTGTCCGTTAAACAGGCCATGCGAGACGCTGTGACCCGGCGTTTCGCACCGCAAAAGGGCAGCCGCAGTCACCGTGCGCTGCCCTTTTCAACTGGTTGGTCGAATTCTCCGTGACTACAAGGGCCGACATGTCCACACCCTCCTCCCCTCCTAAAAAATCATGGTCCTGGCGCAGCCAGGCGTTCCGTGGTTTGGTGTACCAGATCATCGCCGTCGTGGTGGTGCTAGTCACCGTGCTGTACCTGGCCCACAACACCACCACCAACATGAAGTTGCGTGGCATCCAGAGCGGCTTTGATTTCCTGTCCAGCCCCGCGGGCTTTGACATTGGCGAGAGCCTGTTTGCGTTTGATTCGGGCGAGTCCTACTGGCGCGCCTACCTGGTCGGTTTTGTGAACACCCTGCGTGTCGCTGTGGTGGGCATCATCCTCACCACCATCCTGGGCACGCTGATTGGCGTGGGCCGGTTCTCGCGCAATGCGCTGATCCGCGGCCTGTGCACGGTGTATGTGGAGTTCTTCCGCAACATCCCGGTGCTGTTGCAGCTGTTGATGTGGTACCTGATGTTCACCGAGGTACTGCCTGCCTCCAACGAACCGCTGGTGCTCGGGCCTTTCTTCCTGAGCAAGGGCGGCCTGAATTTCCCGATTCCCGAATGGGCTGCAGGCCACGTCTGGGGCGCCTGGGGCCTGCTGGCCGGTGTGGGCCTGGCGTGGGCCTATCGCCGCTACGCCTACCGTACGTTCGAGAAAACCGGCAAGCCCAAAAGCATGTTCTGGGTGCCGGTTGCCATCGTCTTGGCCACCGGCATGGTGGGTTGGCTGCTGGGTGGTGCACCCACCGCGCTGAACATGCCGGTGCAAGGCGACTTTGCCATTGAAAACGGCGGCGCACTCACACCGGAGTACCTATCGGTGCTGCTGGGCCTGACGATTTACACCGCGGCCTTTGTGTCTGAGGTGGTGCGGGGCGGTATCCAGTCCGTGGCGCTGGGCCAGTCGGAGGCTGCTGCAGCTTTGGGCCTGAGCCGTGGCCAGACCATGCGTTTGGTGATGCTGCCGCAGGCTCTGCGCGTGATCATTCCACCGGTCACCAACCAGTTTCTGAACCTGACCAAGAACTCATCGCTGGCCGTGGCCATTGGTTACCCCGACGTGGTGTCCATCGCCAACACGGCCATCAACCAGACCGGGCGCGCCGTGGAGTGCATTGCCATCATCATGCTGGTGTACCTGAGTACCTCGCTGTTCACGTCGATCAGCATGAATTGGTACAACACCCGCTCCGCCATCAAAGAACGCTAGGGGACGCACATGAGCGCAACGACTTTTCAACCCATTGCCGCGCGTCCCGCCCCCGTGAAAACGGAAGGACTGGCGGCGTGGATTCGCACCAACCTGTTTGGCGACTGGAAGACCACGCTGGGCACCGTGATCATCGGCGCACTGCTGCTGACCCTGCTGCCGCGCCTGCTGGGCTGGGCCTTGGTCCACGCTGTGTGGGTGCCCAACTTCGATGCCTGTCACGCCGAGGGCGCTGGCGCCTGCTGGGGTGTGGTGGTGGAGAAATTCCGCATCATCATCTTTGGCCGCTACCCGTTTGAAGAACAGTGGCGTCCGCTGATCTCCACCCTGCTGCTCTTGAGCCTGCTGGTGGTGAGCTGCATGCGCATGTTCTGGAAGGCCTGGTTGGGCCTGGCCTGGATTGCGGTGCTGGGCTTCTTCTTTGTGGTGATGTACGGCGGCGTGCTGGGCCTGAGCCGTGTGGACACCGACCGGTGGGGCGGCCTGCCACTGACCTTGCTGCTGTCCTCCCTGTCCATGGCCATGGCCTTCCCCATTGCCTTGCTCATCGCGCTGGGGCGCCGCTCCACACTACCTGCCATCCGCAGCTTTTGCACGATCTACGTGGAGCTGATCCGCGGCGTGCCGCTCATCTCGGTGCTGTTCATGGCGTCGTTCATGTTCCCGCTGCTGATGCCCCAGGGCTTCAACATCGACGTGCTGATCCGTGTGCTGGCCGGTATCACGCTGTTCGCTGCCGCCTATATGGCCGAGGTGATCCGCGGGGGCCTGCAGTCGCTACCCAAGGGGCAGATCGAAGCCGCCGCCACGCTAGGCCTGTCGTACTGGCAGACCCAACGCAAGATCGTGCTGCCCCAGGCCCTGGCCATGGTGGTGCCCGGCATCATGAACAACTTCATCTCCACCTTCAAGGACACCTCGTTGGTGACCATCGTGAGCCTGTACGAACTCACGGGTTCCATGAGCCTGGCCCTGAACTCGGACGCAGATTGGCGCCCCTTCAAGATCGAAGGCTACCTGTTCATCGCCCTGATCTATTTCGGCTTTTGCTTCTCCATGTCGCGCTACAGCCTGTGGATTGAAAAGCAAGTCAACAAAAGCAAACTCCGCTAAGGAACGAATATGTCTGAACCCATCATTACCTTCAACAAAGTCAACAAGTGGTACGGCAACAACTACCATGTGCTGCGCGATATTGACCTGACCGTGACCAAGGGCGAGCGCATCGTGGTTTGCGGCCCCTCCGGCTCCGGCAAGTCCACGCTGATCCGCTGCATCAACCGACTGGAAGAGCACCAGCAAGGCAACCTGACCGTAGACGGTGTGGAGCTGACCGACGATGTGAAAGCCATCGACGACGTGCGCAAGAAAGTCGGCATGGTGTTCCAGCAGTTCAACCTGTTCCCCCATCTGACGGTGCTTGAGAATCTGACGCTGTCGCCCATGTGGGTGGGCAAGATGCCCAAGAAAGATGCTGAAGAAAAGGCCATGGAACAGCTCAAGCGCGTGCGCATTGCTGAGCAGGCCAACAAGTACCCGCTGCAGCTCTCTGGTGGCCAGCAGCAACGCGTGGCGATTGCTCGTGCGCTGTGCCTCAAGCCCAAGATCATGCTGTTTGACGAGCCCACCTCGGCGCTGGACCCCGAAATGATCAAGGAAGTGCTGGACGTGATGGTGGAGATGGCCAGCCACGGCATTACGATGATCTGCGTGACCCACGAAATGGGCTTTGCCAAGGCCGTGGCCGATCGCGTGATTTTCATGGACCAGGGCCAAATCGTGGAGCAGAACACGCCCACCGAGTTCTTCAACAACCCGCAAAGCGACCGCAGCAAGGACTTCCTGTCCAAGATCCTGGGCCACTGAAGTTCTATGACCACACCGGCACGTTTGCAATGGGAAGCCCTGAACACCGGGCTGGCCCAGCTGCGCAGTGGCGCCCTGGGCGCGCATGGTCTGTCAGACCTGGCGCGCAGCCAGCACGCCCTGCTGGACGCGCTGGGGCCCCGCTACCGCGAGGTGCTGCTGCAGCTCATGGACCGGCTGGAATCCAGCGCCCTGTTTTCGGAGGAGAGCTGCTCGTTCAGCCAGCAGGGCCTGCTGGACAACCTGCAAATCTGGCTGGAGAAAGCCAGTGCCCAACTGGGCACGGTCCGGCAAAACGCCTGAGCCTTACTGCGTGACCGCCACGTGGGCCGGCCCCAGCCGGTCGGTGGTCCAGCGCAGCAGGTCCATCCACATTTGCCGCGTCTCCGCCTCTTGCGGCATGCGGGAGGCGCTGGGCAGCTCAATGGTGACCACCGGCACACGCTTGTGGATGCCTCCGTAATTGCCCAGTGACCCGGGGAAGATGCCAACCTGGTCCAGGTACAGACGGCCCAGCTTGCTGGGGGGCACCGAGGGGCCATCAAAGTCCAGCACGCCATACGGCGCATGCACACTGACAATCAGATTGGGTTTGAAACTGTCCATCTGCTCCAGCAGAAAGCGCGACTCGGGCTCCGACAAAGGTTTGTTGCCCGGCCAGCGGCGCGGGTCGCGCTTGGTGCGCGTCTCCCAGTATTCACGGGCGTCACGCGCCCAGTTGGGCGTGGGGAAGTTGCGGTTCAGGTCCACGCCATTCGCATTGGTACGGCGTGAGGGCCGGGCAAACAGGCCATCGGGGTTCAGCGCCGGAATGAAGCGCCAGTGTACCGAGAGCGCCATGTCCGACGGCGGGGTTTGGGCCAAGCCTATCCAGTGGAACACCAGCGAACTCGATGCCATCTCGTCCCCGTGGATGCCACCGACCACCAGCACGCGAAAGTTGGCGTCTGCCGGCTGGATGTCACGCCCCCACAGTGTGCGCCCCTGCACCGAGCGCACCTGCATGTCGTGCAATGCAGCCGCCTCGCACATGCCGGGGCTCACATTGGGGATTTTGGAAGAATAGTCGGCGCAAGCCCTCGCCATATCTGCGCGTGCAGCTATTGAAACGATAGCAAAAATACACGCCACCAAGGTTCGAATGTACATAGGCCGGATTGTAGGGGGCGTTGGTTACTGGAGTTTTAACCATTGGCGACCGCAGGAGTCTGCCAAAACCAGTTAAATTGCATGCATGTCGTCGCATCCCTCACCGCAGCACGCGGTGCCCCCCAATTTCTCGTCCGCTGAATTCCGCCTGGCCTTGGGTATGTTCGCCACCGGTGTGACCATTGTGACGGCCCGCGCGCCCGATGGCAGCCTGGTCGGCCTCACCGCTAACTCGTTCAACTCGGTGTCACTCTCCCCGCCGCTGGTGCTGTGGAGCCTGGCGCGCACGGCCGGCTCCATGGCCGCGTTCAGCACCGGTTCGCATTACGCCATCAACATCCTGGGCGCTGATCAGCAAGCGTTAGCCCGCCAGTTCGCCGCGCGCGAAGGCGACCGCTACGCTGGTGTGGCATTCACCACGGGCGCCGGTGGAGCCCCCTTGCTGGAAGGGGCGGCCGCCACCTTTGAGTGCTTCAACCGCAGCCGCTACGAAGAAGGCGACCATGTGATTTTTGTGGGTGAGGTCGAATGCTGCAGCCACCGGCAAGGCGCCGCCCCCTTGCTCTTCCACGGCGGGCGGTTCTACACCGAACACCCCCTCTAACCAGACGCCCATGCCATCTTTGCCCCGCTCCGTACGCCATGTTCTACTGTCCCTGCGCGACCTGTTGACCTCGGCCAGTCCTTTGGTTTTGGCGGCTGCGGGCCTGCTGTGGCTGGCCTACTGGTGGCTGGACCCCATGCCGCCCAAACGCCTGACGCTGGCCACCGGCCCCGAACAAAGCGCCTATGCCGAACTGGGCAAACGCTATGCCAAAGCCTTGGCCGCCAGCGGCATTGAAGTCGTGCTGTTGCCCAGCGAGGGCTCCTCTGCCAATCTGAATCTGCTGCGCACCGGCCAGGCCGATGCGGGCTTTGTGCAAGGCGGCACCGGCAATGGCAATGTGCCCGATGACGAGGCCGAAGAACTGGTCACGCTGGGCAACCTCTTTGTCGAACCCATCTGGTTGTTCTACCGCACCACGTCCGCGCGGGCCGTCGTCCCCAGCGGACGCCTGAGCTCGCTCACCCAGCTGGCCCACATGCGCGTCAATGTGGGTGCGGCCGGCAGCGGCGTGCCCACGCTGATGCAAACCCTGCTGGACATGAACCGTGTAGAGCCCCGCTCGCTCAAGCTCTCGCAGCTGGAGCAAACCCCCGCCACCGTCAAACTGCTGGACGGCCAGCTCGATGCCGTGGTGTTTGCCTCCGCCCCGGAAGCGCCGATTGTGCAAATGCTGCTGCAGACGCCGGGCATCCGGCTCATGGATTTTTCACAAAATGAGGCCTACGCACGACGCCTGCCCTTTGTCAGCCCGGTCGTGCTGCCCAATGGCATTGTCGATTTGGCGCGCAACATGCCCAAAGAAGATGTGCACCTGATCGCCACCACCACCAGCATGCTGGCGCGCGACGGCGTACACCCCGCCCTGCGCCAACTGCTGTCCCAGGCGGCGCTGCAGGTCCATGGCCAGGGCGGCTGGTTCAACCGCGCCCGTGAGTACCCCAACGCAGCCAATGCCGAGTACCCGCTGGCCCCGGAGGCCGAGCGCACGCTGCGCAACGGCACGCCCTCGTTGCAGCGCTACCTGCCGTTCACCCTGGCCAACCTGATCGAGCGTATGTGGCTGGCCATGGGCATCATCATTGCCGTGCTGCTGCCGCTGGGCAAGATTGCGCCGCCGCTGTATGCGTTCCGGGTGCGTTCGCGCGTGTTCCGCTGGTATGGCCAGCTGCGCGAGATTGAAGAGCGGCTGGAGAAGGACACCGAACAGGCACCAACGCTGCTGGAAGAGCTGGAAGCTCTGGAAGCCAAGGTAGAAAAAGTGATCGTGCCGCTGTCCTACACCGACGAGCTGTACACCCTGCGTAACCACATTGGCCTGGTGCGGCAAAAGCTGCAGGCCAAGCTCCCCGGCAAAGCCGCGTAAACAGCCTACAGCGTAGAGTCCACGCTGTTGCGCATGGCCTGCTGGGCCACGGCATCGAGCGCGCCGTCCACCACGGGCTGTCCCGAAATCACGCGCAACTGGCCACCGGCCACCAGCTTGTCATGCGTGCGCCGTGTCATGGACTGGGTCGTACCTGCACTGCTGGTAAACAGGAACAGCGTGCCATGCGGGCTGGCCCAGGTGAGCTGGGTACGCACCCACTGCTCACCCACCATCAGCTCCACCCATGAGCCCAGCGGCAAGCTGCCTGTGCTTGCCACGGCCAGCTCTGTCGGCGCAGCGCCCGGATTGTCTGCCGTGCCCGCAGATGCCACGGCCTCGGTGCTCTGCGCAGACTCCGGCAGTTCGATGAAATTGGAATCGTGGGCCTCTTCGGGGGCCACCCAGGGGTCGCCATCCTCCACCGGACGGGTACGCGCCCCAGCCGCTGCAGGCTCGACAGGAGCGGCCAGCGGCTCCGCCGGCTTGGCGCCTGCGCGAAACGCCAGCTGGTGCAAGCCCATCAGGGCTTCGAGAAAGGCGCTGGTTTTGGTAACGGGGTAGCGGATGGTGTCCAGACCTTCACGCAGGGTGCTGATCAGCAGCGGCACCAGACGCGTCAGCTTGGACACATTCATGCGGGCCAGGTCCGGGTGGGCACTCCACAGCGTGGCCGAAATCAGCGCCTGGTATTTGTCTGCCACGGTAGAACCTGCGCCCCCCTTCAGGCGCGCCTGCGCCACCACCTGGGCCCAAGGGCCACAGAGAAAGGCAATCACCACCTCGGGCACCTTGGCCGCATCGGGGTGGGAGTCAATTTCACGCGCAATCTTCTCGGCCAACAGGTTGCGCTGCTCGGCCTGCTGCAGGGCCCGCACAGCCTGCGCACGGGAGGCCTCCTGTTGCCGGGCCTGGGCATCCCAGAGCTGGCGCAAATCTGCCAACGCATGTTCAAAGGGCTCGGCGCTGGTGATAGCGGCATCGACTACGGGAGCCAGGGCATCTTGCACCTGCTGGAAAAACTCAGCGAAGCCCGGACTCTGCGGTGAAGTAAACGCCAGGCTGCGATGCGTCAGCTCCTGCACCAATACGCGGGCCGCATGCTGCTTGTCGGTAAAGATGCGCGGGTCTACCAGCGCCAGGCGCATCAAGGCGGGCTCCAGACCCCACACCACCTGCTGCACCGGTGTCACTAGGCGTGGATCACGGGCGATGTTGTCCACCATCAGGTTGATCACCTCCAGGCTCAGGGCCTGCGCAATGCCCGCAGCACTGCGGCGTATGGCTTCCCGCGCCGCATGGGCCACCTTTTCATCGGGGGCGATCAGGGTGCCCGCACTGCGCCGCTGCTCCAGACGCTGGACCACGCGGTCCACCTGTTTCATTTCGGTCAATGCTTCCAGAGCGGCCGGCATGGTGGCATCAAAATCCTGGTCAGCCCCCGGCATGGGGATGCCGCCGCTCTCAAATTCGCGGGCAAATTGCTGGGCAAAGGCCGCCACCCGGTGCGGTGTGCCGTGTTGGTCCAACTCCCCCGCCAACAGGCGGCGCAAGCGGTCCAGGGTCAGCAGCGCCGGGTCGCTCACGCGTCGCGCGGCCCGCATCTCGGAGGCCACCAGCGCTTCTCGCTCCGCACTACCCGGCGCGCCCGAGCTGATGGCCTGTGCCGTCACACCTTTAGAACCGCTACCGGACGTGCCACCACCTGGCGTCGGCACCACGGCATAGCCTGCCGCCACGACGCCTTGAGACCGCATGTGCTGTGACAGGCTGGTGTACAGCTCGCGCAGCTCGCCGCCCAGCGACACACCCATGGTGGTCAGCCAGTCCAGCCGCACCGCCGCGGGCACGGCCAGGCGCTCCACGACGTGCTTGAGGGCCTGCAGATAAATCTCGGGCCGCAACGGGTTGCGCTCCGGCCGCACCGTGGCCAGGCCCAGCGTGGAACAAATAAGGGTATTGAGGTCGGCCAGGCTGGCTTCCGCCACCAGCATGGCCATTTGCTGGGCGCGCGCCATGTTCACGCTTTCCTGCACCTGCACTTCGTCCATCAGCTCCAACTGGTCAAAGTGCACCTCGGCCAGGGATAGGCTGGGCGCCTTGGCGGTGAGCACCGGCTTATTGAAGGCTTCCAGCAGTACCTGCGGATACTGGGCGCGCAGCACCGGCTCTTGCACCAACAGGTGCTTGAGCGACTCCTCGTGCACGTCGCGCTCACGCATGTCACGCGCACCCGCAACCCGCGCATGCAACGATTTGCGCACCGCTGCAGTCAGCTTGCCCATGATGGCCCCGCCTCCTGCAGCCGCATCCTTCACCGTGGCTTGGTACAGGGCAGCGTACTGGGGGGTGGGCTCATTCATGGCGTGGACACTCCACAGGCGGGATAAACAGGATTACTTCAGGGCCTTGTAGCGCATGCGCTTGGGCTTGGCGCCCTCTTCACCCAGGCGCTTCTTCTTGTCGGCTTCGTACTCTTGGTAGTTACCGTCGAAGAAGGTCCACTGGCTGTCGCCTTCGGCGGCCAGGATGTGTGTGGCAATACGGTCCAGGAACCAGCGATCGTGGGAGATTACCAACATAGTGCCGGCGAACTCCAACAACGCATCTTCCAGCGCGCGCAGGGTTTCCACGTCCAGATCGTTCGACGGTTCATCGAGCATCAGCACGTTGCCACCGGCGATCAGCGTTTTGGCCAGGTGCAAACGACCGCGCTCACCACCAGAGAGCATGCCGACCTTCTTCTGCTGGTCGGCACCGTTGAAGTTGAAGCGGCCGCAATACGCGCGGCTGGCCATCTGGAATTTGCCAACGTTCAGGATGTCGAGTCCGCCGGACACGTCTTCCCACACGGTCTTGTCGTTGGACAGGTCGTCACGGTGTTGGTCGACAAAGGCCATCTTGACGGTAGAGCCGATGACGACTTCACCCGAATCGGGTTTCTCCTTGCCCGCAATCAGCTTGAACAGGGTCGACTTACCAGCCCCGTTGGGGCCGATGATGCCGACGATGGCGCCTGCGGGAATGTTGAAGCTCAGGTTGTCGATCAGCACGCGGTCGCCAAAGGACTTGCTCACACCCTTGAATTCGATCACCTGGCTACCCAAGCGGTCGGCCACCGGGATGAAGATTTCGTTCGTCTCGTTGCGCTTCTGGTATTCAAAGTCGCTCAGTTCCTCAAAGCGGGCCAAACGGGCCTTGCTCTTGGCTTGACGCGCCTTGGGATTCTGGCGTGACCATTCCAATTCCTTTTTCAAGGCTTTGGCGCGGGCTTCTTCGCCCTTTTGCTCGGCCTCTAGGCGGGCACCCTTTTGGGTCAGCCAATCGGAGTAGTTGCCTTTGTACGGAATGCCGGAACCACGGTCCAGTTCCAGAATCCATTCGGCCGCGTTGTCCAGGAAGTAGCGATCGTGGGTGATGGCCACCACGGTGCCGGGGTAGCGCTGCAGGAACTGCTCCAGCCAGTCCACCGATTCAGCGTCCAAGTGGTTGGTGGGTTCGTCAAGCAACAGCATATCGGGCTTGCTTAGGAGCAGACGGCACAGCGCCACGCGGCGCTTTTCACCGCCGGAGAGCACGCCGATGTTGGCATCCCAGGGCGGCAGGCGCAGCGCGTCAGCGGCAATTTCCAATTGGTGCTCGGAGTCGGTTCCGGCGGTGGCGATGATGGCCTCCAGCTCGGCCTGCTCCGCGGCCAGCGCGTCAAAGTCGGCATCTTCGGCACCGTAGGCGGTGTAGACCTCTTCGAGGCGCGCCTTGGCGGCGAACACCTTGCCCATGCCCGCTTCCACGCTTTCGCGCACGGTTTGGGTCGGGTCCAACTGGGGTTCCTGGGGCAGGTAGCCGATGTTCAGGCCAGCCATGGGAATGGCTTCGCCTTCGATCTCCTTGTCAATGCCCGCCATGATCTTGAGCAAGGTGGACTTGCCGGAGCCGTTGGTCCCCAACACGCCAATTTTGGCGCCCGGGAAGAAGCTCAAAGAGATGTCTTTAAGAATGTGACGCTTGGGCGGCACGATCTTGCCGACGCGGTTCATGGAGAAAACGTATTGGGCCATTGCGAGTCTGGTTGTTTCAGCGGGAAAACCCACATTATCGACTGCCGCACTCCGGTTGGGCCATGCAGCACCGGAATTAGCCTGTGCTGGCAGCGTTTCCGAGGTCGTTGCGCAAGGCCGCCTGAGCCACCGCATCCAGCGCGTTGTCCATCACGTGGCCGTCCGATACCAGGTGGATCAGCCCCAAACCGCGCAGGCGGTCCATGGTGCGGCGCGACATGGAGTGCGCCAGGCCGCCCGAGGAGATGAACATGAACAGCGTGCGGTGCGGGCTGGCCCAGGTGAGCTGGGCGCGCACCCATTGCCCGCCCAGCGCCAGGTCCACCCACGACCCGGTTTGTAAGGTGTCGGCGCCCCATGCAGTTTGAAGAGTTGGATCTGTCACCTCCGCCACCTCTGGCAGCGAGGGTGGGGGCTCAAAGCCATCGCGCAAGAAGCCCGAATCGGTGGCCTCACTCTCGGCCATCCAGAATCCCTCGGCCTCGGGTGCCACGCTGTCTTCGTCCTCCTGCGCATCGGACACCACCGCGGGGATAGCATCCGCCGGGGTAGCTTCTGCGGCAGCGGCCTTGGCACTTTCAAATACCTGCTCGTGCACGGCAATCAGGCCATCGAAAAAGACGGGAATGCGGTCTTCCGGGTATTCGATGAGCTGCAAGCCCTGGCGAATTTTCACCAGCATTTGGGGCACCAGTTCCACCAGGCGCGAGCGGTTGCGCCGCGCCAGGCGCAGACGCACGCTCCAAATCAGGTCGTCGACCAACGCCAGGTAGCCATCGGCATCCTGCGTGCCGTCGGCGCAGCGCAGCTGCGACTCGGCCACGACCTGCGCCCAGGGGCCTTGCAAAAACTTCACCACCAGCTCGGGTACGGTCTTGCGGCTCAGGCGCTCGGTAAAGTCCTTGCTGAAGCGCTCTGCCAGCAAATTGCGCTGCTCGGCATGCAGCAGGCCACGGGCCGCTTCTTCGGCGCGCGCGCGTTGCACTTTTTCATCCTGCGTCCAGCCCTCTTCGAGTTTGCGCAACAGGCGCGCAAAGGCGTTGGCGTCACCCTCCCCCCCGCTCAACACGCTGAACGCGTTGTCAAAGGTCTTTTGGAACCGGCTGAAGCCGGGCTCGTCCACGGACGTAAAGGCCAGGCTGCGGTTGGTGATCTTGTCCAGAAACAGGCGCGCTGGGTGCTTTCTCTCACTGAAGAACCGCGGATCAGATTGCGAGAGGCGAATAAGCACCGACTCCATACTTTTGAGCCCCTGGCGCACCGGCGCCAGCAAGCGGCGGTCCTGCATCAGGTTTTCCAGCATCAGGCGCACCACTTCCTCACCCAGTTGCTGGCCCAGCGCTCGGCCTTGTATGCCGTCTTTCGCCGCTTCCCTGCCATGGGCCTTCGCCTTAGGTGACGCCTGGCCCGACAGGTTGGCTCGCTCCGCCAGGCGCTTCATCATGGGCTCGACGAGCTTCATGTCTTCCAACGCGAGGAATGAGGCTGGCACTGTGTGCGTGAAGTCTTTGATGCCCCTGGCCGCGCCGCTGGGGTCCAGCTCGCCCGACAGCAGGCGGCGCAATTTGTCCAGCGTCAGCAGGGTGCGGGTCACCGAGTTCTCCGCCACCTTGACCTGTCCGCCAAACGGACCGGTGCTGGAGGTGGCCGAAGCCACCGGCTCCACCCCCTGTGACCGTAACCAGTCCGTCACCTCGCGGTACAGCTGGTGCAGGGTGGCGCCCAGCAGTCCGGCCGCCGGCGTCATCACGGCACCACGTGCTTCGTCTTCGGGCACCAGTTGGCCCAGCGCCTCGCGCAGGGAAAACACAAAGGCTTCAGGCTTGATCGGGTTGAGGTGGGGCTGCACACTGGACCATCCCAGCAGACTGCTGACGTAGGCGTTCAAGGCGGGCAGCACATCCTCCACCGCGGAGGTGACTTCTTGCTCCGTCAGCGCCAACTCGATGTTGGCATCGATCTGCTCGTCTTCGAGAAATTGAAAATCATCGAACTTGACCCGTGCCGGGCTGACGCGCCGCTGCGTATCTCCGCCATACACCGTAGCGCGCAGGGATTTGGAAAATAGGGACTTGAGTTCGGCCTGGCGCTGCACGAGCAGCTCCACCGTGGCGCGGCGCACCGGGTTTTGCCGTGCGTGCAGGTTTTTGCTGTTGACAGGGGACAGGGCGGATTGCAACCCGGACAGCACATCGTCCATCAGCGCATCGCTTTGGTCCAACACCGCCTCAATGCAGGTTTGCAGCGAGGGCTTGGTTTGCCCCGGGTCCTGGGCCACACCCAGCCGCCGCAATAGGTATTTTTTCATTGGCAGACATTCTCCACATCCGGGGCTGCAGTGCCAGTGGTTTGACAGTTTGTTACCGCACTGTAATCCCATATTTTTGCGGCGCAATGGGGGTGTTTCTGAGACGAAAGCAAGAGCATGCGACAATACGGTCCATTGCGGCGCTTCAGTTGCCCGCAATACCAGCACCTTGCTGGGGACCCCACGACACAGGGCGTCCCACTTTTGAATCCATCTGCCTTTGACTGACTGCTGGCCCTGGTGCCTGCAGAACGGCCGATTCCCAAGCGTCCCGGACGGACGCATCTATCCAATGAACTTCGAAGAACTGAACCTGGCCCCTGCCATTGTCAAAGCCGTGCGCGAGCAGGGTTACGAGACCCCCACCGCGATCCAGGCCCAGGCGATTCCGCTGGTGCTGGAAGGCCATGACCTGCTCGGCGGCGCCCAGACTGGTACCGGCAAAACGGCAGCCTTTACCCTGCCCCTGCTGCACCGCCTCTCCATGAGCCGCAGTGCGCAAAACAAATTTGGCGGCACCGGCATCCGTGCGCTGGTGCTGACCCCCACCCGCGAACTCGCCGCCCAGGTGGAAGAGTCGGTGCGCCAGTACGGCAAATACCTGCAACTGTCTTCCACCGTCATCTTTGGCGGCGTGGGCATGAACCCGCAAATCTCCAAGGTCAAAAAAGGCGTGGACATTCTGGTGGCCACCCCCGGCCGTCTGCTGGACCTGGCCCAACAAGGCATGCTGGACCTGGGCCAGGTGCAAATGCTGGTGCTGGACGAAGCTGACCGTATGCTGGACATGGGCTTCATCCACGACGTGAAGAAGGTGCTGGCCCTGGTACCCAAGGAAAAGCAAAGCCTGCTGTTCTCCGCCACCTTCAGCGATGAAATCCGCGAGCTGGCCAACGGCCTGCTGAAGAACCCACAAAGCGTGCAAGTAACGCCACGCAACACCACGGTGCAGCGCATCACGCAAGTGATCCACCCCGTGGGTCGCGGCAAGAAAAAGGCCCTGCTGGCCCACATCATCAATGAACAAAACTGGAGCCAGGTGCTGGTGTTCACCCGCACCAAGTTTGGCGCCAACAACGTGGCCGAGTTTCTCGAGAAAAACGGCATCACCGCCATGGCGCTGCACGGCAACAAGAGCCAGGCCGCCCGTACCCAGGCGCTGTCGGGCTTCAAGAGCGGCGATGTGCGCGCCCTGGTGGCCACCGACATTGCCGCCCGCGGTATCGACATTGACGATCTGCCGCACGTGGTGAACTACGAAATCCCCAACGTCAGCGAAGACTATGTGCACCGCATCGGCCGTACCGGCCGCGCGGGTGCCGACGGCGCTGCCGTGAACCTGGTGTGCCTGGACGAAGAAGGCTTCATGCAGGACATCGAGCGCTTCACCAAGCAAAAGATTGACGTCAAGGTCATCGACGGCTTCGGCCCCGAACCCGGTGAAAAGGGCGAACCCATCGCCATGGGCCGCCAGACCATCTGGGGCGGTGCAGGCAAGCCGCCTAGCCGCGATGTGATGCAGGCAGCTGCCAAGGCTGCCCGCACCGAAATGCTGCAACGCGTGCGTGACAGCAAGACCGGCCAGGGCGGTGCACGCTCTGGTGGTGGTAACGGTGGTAATGGCGGTGGCCGTGGCGGCCAAGGCCAGCGCGGTAATGGTGGTGGTAACGGCGGCGGCGGCCAAGGCCGCGGTGCCGACCGCAGCGGCGAATTCCAGCCGCCACGCCCGCAAGGTGCTCGTCCTCCCCAGGGCCAAGGCCGTGGCCGCGGTCCCGGCATGGGCCAGCCTGCCGGCTTTGCCAATGAACCCCGTGCGCCCCGCGCACCTGCTGGTCAACCAGACCCCATGCGCACCAGCGTCGATATGATGGCCGAACGCGGCGCTCGCCGCAGTTACGGCGGTGGCAACCGCAACGGAGGCGGCAATGGCGGTGGCGGATACGGTGGTGGTGGCGGAGGCTTCGGCGGCGGTGGCCGCTCGGGTGGCTTTGGTGGCGGGGGCAACGGGTCTCGTGGGCCGCGAGGTTCTGGCGGCTCTTCTAGCCGATAAGCACTACCGCGCGGTACACAGTCTGGGGCGGCGCACGCTGCCTCTCACCCACCCCAAGCTGACCCAACACATCGTCGACTTCGCGGCGCTCCCCGAGCTGCCGCGGATCGACGATGTTTTTATTTGTCTGGGCACAACCATCAAGGTGGCGGGCAGCCAGCAGGCCTTCCGTGCCGTCGACTATGAGGCCGTTGTGGCTGTAGCCCGCGCAGCCTATGCGCAAGGCGCTACGAAATTAGGAGTAGTCAGTGCCATGGGCGCAGACGCCAAATCCAGCATTTTCTACAACCGGACCAAGGGCGATATGGAGGCTGCGGTGTCTTCCATTGGCTACGCCAGTATTTCCATTGCACAGCCGTCCATGCTGGCGGGCAACCGCGCTTCACTGGACCAACCGGTACGCAAGGGCGAGATCTGGGCGCTGAATGTGTCCCGCTGGCTCGGGCCGCTGATTCCCGCGAACTACCGCTCCATCCTGGTCACGGATGTGGCTGCGGGTCTTGTGCAAGCCGTCAAGGCGGGGCGACCCGGCGTACAGCGGATTCATTCGGGCGCACTGCAAGGTGCGGCCACCAGGACTTAACCACGCACGAACAGGGTCACCAGCGCATCTGGCCCCACCTGCTGGCTCCAGTGGCCATGGATAGCGGCATCGAATGTGGCGCCTTCTGGCAGCAAGTCGGCAGAGTAAAAATGCTCACCGGGTTTGAAGATGCGCGACTCGCCGTGCACACCAATCTCCATCTGCCCCTGCAGGATGAAGCACCACTGTGTGTGGCCCGAGCAGTGGAACTGGCTGCGAAAGCCTACGGGGCTGGTACGCAGTTGGTAGCCACCGGAGGCAAACACATCGGACAACATGGCCTGCGGCGTGCCTCCGTCCAGCGGGATCGTCTCCTCGCGGAATTTGGCGAAACCATCGGTGTCGGTGAACAGAATGACTTTGGTGAAGGTGCTCATGCGGCCGGAGTTTACGCGGGCTGGCGCACCAGCTTGGCTTCCTTGATCGGGAAGTGGATCAACGCGGCGCCCACGGCCAGCACGATGTCGATGTACCAGACCCAGTTGTAGCTGCCGGTTGCATCAAAAATCTTGCCACCCAGGAATGCGCCAAGGAAGCCCCCCACCTGGTGCGTCAGCATCACCAGACCAAACAGCGTGGCCATGTGGGCTGTGCCAAAGAACTTGGCCACCAGGCCCGCGGTGGGTGGTACGGTGGACAGAAAGCTTACCCCCATGACGGCGGCGAACACCAGCACCACGGGGCCGGTTTTGGGCGCCAGCAAAAACACCAGCACGGCGATGGCACGCACGCTGTAGACCAGCGACAGCAGCGACTTCATGCGCCAGCGGCCTACGGCCCAGCCCATGGCGATGCTGCCCACGATGTTGAACAGCCCCAGAATCCCCAGCGCCCAGGCACCCCACTGGGTAGGCAGGCCACACGCAGCCACCACGCCCGGCAAGTGCGTGGCCAAAAACGCCACGTGGAAACCACAAACAAAGAAGCCCGCCGCCAATAGCAAAAAACTGGGCGTGCGCAGCGCCAGACGCACTGCGTCGCCCGTGCTCATGGACTTGACGCCGGGTGCCGCCACCTGCACGTTATTGCCCTTGAGGAAGAAGGCCGCAGGTAGCGCCAACAGCACTAGGCCAGCCATCACCTGCATGGCGTGGCCCCAGCCCACACTGACCATGAGCGCTCCGGCAATCGGCGCCATGATGAACTGACCGAAGGAGCCGCCCGCATTCACGATGCCAGTGGCCATACCGCGCTTGTTGGCGGGCAGCAGGCGCGTGGTGGCCGCCATCAGCACCGCAGGACCGGCCATGCCGGCACCACCGGCAGCCAGCACGCCGATCGCAAATATCAACCCGGCGGTCGTGGACATGAACGGGGTGATGAAGGTACCCAGCGCCACCAACGACACACCCAGCAACAGCACGCGCCCTGCGCCCACGCGGTCAGCAAACGCACCGGCAAACGGCTGCGTCAGCCCCCACCACAGCTGGCCAAACGCAAACGCCAGGCTGATGCTGCCCACCCCCAGACCAGTGGAGGTGTTCAGCGAACTCAAGAACAGACCCATGGTTTGGCGCGTGCCCATGGTCAGAGCGAAGGCGCCGGCCGCAGCCAGCAGGACCACCCACACGGCGAACGTGCGGGGGGTGGAAGTCGTCGTGGGAGTATCAGACATCGTCGTCTCCAGATTCCAGGGGGGATAAAAGTTCCAGGGATTCGTCAATCAGGGCGTGCAGGGCCGACACGCGCGCTATGCCCAAGGTGGCGTTGATGCCTTCTTGAGCAATACGCCATTTGCGCTGCGCCTCGGTGCGTTTGGTCTGCCCCGCATCCGTGGCGGTGATCAGGCGGCTGCGCGCGTCGTCGCCCGCGTTCACCTCAATCCAGCCGGCAGCAATGAGCGGCTGCAGGTTGCGCGACAGTGTGGAGGTGCTCATGCGCATGGCACCGGCCAGGTCCACTGCGCGAATCGGCCCCAGCTTCACCACATGGGAGAGCAGAGAGTATTGCGTGGTCTTCAGGCCAGTCTTGGCCAGCTCCGCGTCGTAGTACTGGGCCACGCGGCGCATGAGCTGACGCAGCTTCAAATTCGTACAGCCCTGCGGCTTGAGAACATCCGCGACAGCAATTGGCTTGACAAGGGTTTTCATGTCAATTATTGTATCTACATCAGTTGCATATACAACAATGTATTTTTAATGACCTTATTGACGAGATTTCAATGAACACCATGACCACTCCCGCCGCCCTGGACGCCTGGCTGGCCGAAGAAGCCGCCGTGCTTGCACGTTTGAACGCCGGCCCAGGCCCCGGCGTGGCCCGGCCAGACCAAGTGATGCACCTGACCGGGATAGAACTGCTGCAAGCCATGCTGCGCGGCGAACTGCCCTATGCCGCCATTGCCAAGACGCTGGACTTCACCATCATTGAGGTGTCTGAGGGGCGCGCCGTGTTTCAGGGCAGCCCTGGCCCGGAGCATCTGAACCCCATGGGCGGCATCCATGGCGGCTGGTACGCCACAATGCTGGACTCGGCCCTGGGCTGCGCGGTGCACACGCTCATGCCGGTGGGACGCGGCTACACCACGGCAGAGCTGGGCGTCAATCTCGTCAAGGCCATCAACCCCGCCAAGACACCCCGCGTGCGTGCCGAAGGCAAGGTCATCCACTGCGGGCGCCAGTTAGCCACGGCCGAGGCACGCATCGTCGGACCCGACGGCACGCTGTACGCCCATGCCACCACCACCTGCCTGGTGTTTGACCTCAAGCTGCCCGGGTAAACGCAGGCTGCGGCACAATGTTCGGCATGCGATTCCTCCACACCATGCTGCGCGTTGGCAACCTTCAACGCTCCATCGATTTCTACACCAACGTGCTCGGCATGCAAGTGCTGCGCACCTCGGAAAACCCCGAGTACAAGTACAGCCTCGCCTTCCTCGGCTTTGACGGCGGCAACCCCGGCCAGGCCGAGATCGAGCTGACCTACAACTGGGGCACCGAGAGCTACGAGCTGGGCACCGCCTACGGCCACATCGCGCTGGGCGTGCCCGACGCGTATGCGGCTTGCGAGAAGATCAAGGCGGCCGGTGGCAACGTGACGCGCGAGGCCGGCCCCGTCAAGGGCGGCACCACAGTGATCGCGTTTGTGACCGACCCCGATGGCTACAAGATCGAGCTGATCCAACGCGCCGAGCAGGCCGTAGGTGGCGGGCTGCGCTAAGCCAGTACGCTATTAAATAGATAGCTGCTTGCGCAATATCCACGGAGGCTAGAGACCGATTTCTCTATCAATCACTCGCATAGCAGGCCTGAATCGCCTTCAGGCGCTGCACTATGGCCCGGCGCAGGGCGACGGGCGACAGCACCTCCACATCCGGAGCCATGCGCAGCAGTTGGTAGCTGGCGTTCTCCAGCGTTTCTATCGGGATCTTGATGCGCACCGTCTTGCCGGGCTGTACGGAAGGTGCCTGCGCCGCCACGGCCTTGGCCACCGCGCTGCTGAGCTGGCGCAGCTGCTTCACACCCTGGGCTGTGGCTTGCACCACGGCGTGGCCCTGGTACAGCTCGGCTTCAAAGCGCTGGATCGATTCGGTCCAATAGGCTGGCAGGTCAAAGCGCTTGGGCCGCGTGCTGGCCTTGTCCAGCAGCTCGGCGTCCAGGATATTGGAGATGCGGTAGGTGTGCGGTTTGGCGTCACTGGTGGCTACCAGGTACCAGACGCCCGCTTTCAGCACCAGACCCAGTGGGTGCACGATGCGCTGCACCTCGGCCTTCCAGCTGTCGTAGCGCAGGCTCAGTTGCCGGTCTTGCCACACGGCTGCGGCCACTGTGGCCAGGTGTGGCACCGGGTCGGCCTCACGGTACCAGTCGGCCGGGTCCAGGTGAAAGCGGGCCTGCACGCGCTGGGCGTCATCGCGCTGGTGCGCGGGCAGCGCACTCATGAGCTTGAGCTGCGCGTCCACCACCTGCTGGCCCAGGCCCAGCTCGGCCGCCGGGCCGGCCAGCCCGCTCATAAACACCGCCTGCGACTCGGACGCTGTGAAGCCGGTGAGCGTGGTCTTCCAGCCTTCTACTAGCTGAAAGCCACCATTGCGCCCCTGCTCTGCATAAATGGGAACACCCGCTGCGGTGAGCTGGTCCACATCGCGGTACAGCGTGCGCACCGACACCTCCAGCACCTCGGCCAACGCCTGTGCGCTCATGCGCCCGCGGGTTTGCAAAAGCATCTGGATGGTCAAAAGGCGGCTGGCACGCATCTTTGCATAGTATCGATAAAAGCTGACATTCGGTGGCAGCTATTACTGCACACACTCACTCCCATCTTCACAAATGAACAGGGAATCGAGATGGAACACCTCTGGCTTTATGCGGTTTTGGTGGCTGGCATCGTGGTGCTGCCGGGCATGGACATGGCCTTTGTGCTGGCCAGCACACTGGTGGACGGCCGGCGCGCCGGGGCCGCCGCCGTGGCAGGCATTGTGTTGGGCGGCATGGTGCATGTGGCCATGGGTGCGCTAGGCGTGGGCTTGCTGTTGCAGCACTTGCCCGTGGCGTTCAACGTGCTGCTGCTGGCCGGCAGCCTGTATGTGGCGTGGATGGGCTACGGCCTGCTGCGCAACACGCAGGCGCTGTCGGAAGTGCAAGACCAGCCCTCACGCCCCTTGCACAGCACATTCGTGCGCGCCACCCTCACCTGCCTCATGAACCCCAAGGCGTATATCTTCATGCTGGCCGTGTTCCCCCAGTTCATCCGCCCGCAACTGGGCAATATCGCCGCCCAGTCCGTCGCCCTGGGCGCCATCACTGCCGCTGCGCAAATCGCCGTGTATGGTGGTGTGGTGCTGGTGGCCGCGCAATTGCGCGTGTGGTTGCGCGCAAGCTCTAGCAGCCAAACCACATTCAGCCATTGGCTGGGCGGCTTGCTAGTGCTGACGGCAGTGTGGACCCTGTGGATGGGGTGGCGAATGGCTTGAGTTCTGCGATCGAATCAACCGCGCCGGGCGGCTTCGATCTTGGCGATGTCTATTTTCTGCATTTCCATCATCGCCTCGAACACACGCTTGGCCGCTGCGCGGTCAGGGGCTGCCATGGCGTCTGTCAGGGCGCGCGGCGTGATCTGCCACGACAGGCCCCATTTGTCCTTGCACCAGCCGCATTGGCTCTCCTGGCCACCGTTGCCCACGATGGCATTCCACAGGCGGTCAGTCTCTTCCTGGTCGTCCGTCGCCACTTGGAAGGAAAAGGCCTCGGTGTGCTTGAACATCGGCCCGCCATTGAGGCCCAGGCACGGAATGCCCATCACGGTGAACTCCACCGTCAGCACATTGCCCTGCTTGCCCATGGGGTAGTCGCCGGGCGCGTAATGCACCGCGCCCACCGCACTATCGGGGAAGGTCTTGGCGTAGAACTCAGCGGCCTCCAGTGCGCCACCGTCGTACCAGATACAAATCGTGTTCTTGGGGGTCATGGGCATTCTCCTTGGGTAACCAATTCTGCGTCAGTGGAACTTAGATAGCCAGCCAAACAAGGGCCGCAACGAGCAGAAAGACGAGCCAGGACAGGTGCTTGCCGCGTGTAAACAATAGCGGGAGCGCAGCGGAGACGACGGACGCCCCGGCGATGACCTGCAGGACACGGGTTGAAGAGAGTGCGTTCTGGCTAGCCAGCGCCAACAGCAACGCAAAGGCCCACCAAGCCACCGTGGTGATGTGCCAAGCAAAACGTAGCGTGCCCGCTGTGAACTCTGTGCCGCCGAAAAGCTTGGGCAGCCCGTCGCGCTTCAACAACCGCATGATGATGTAGCGCTCACCCAGGTAGGAATGGGCACAGCCCGTGATGAAGATGAGCAGAGAAGCAAGGAGGAGCATGGGGTATGCATTCCCGTGGTCACTGCCGCGTCAACACCACGTGTGTGGCTAGTGGTGAACTTTCGTGCCGGGTGCAAGCGTAGCCCAAAGCAGGCAGGTTGATGCCTTCAAACAGCCGCTCCCCCGCCCCCAACAACACTGGCGAGATGGCAATGTGCATCTCGTCAATCAGGCGCAGGCGCAGGTATTGCTGGATGGTGTTCACGCCACCGCCCACCCGCACATCTTTGCCACCTGCCGCTGCACGGGCGCGCTCCAGCGCGACCATGGGGCCTTCAGTCACAAAATGGAATGTTGTGCCGCCTTCCATGACCAGCGGCGGGCGCGCGTGGTTGGTGAGCACAAACACTGGCACGTGGTACACCGGGTTCTCGCCCCACCAGCCGCGCCAACTCTCATCGGGCCAGGGCCCGCGCACGGGGCCGAACATGTTGCGCCCCATGATCCAGGCGCCCATGTTCTGAAAGCCGCGCTGGGCAA
This sequence comes from Rhodoferax saidenbachensis, assembly GCF_031457975.1. Classification (GTDB taxonomy): domain Bacteria; phylum Pseudomonadota; class Gammaproteobacteria; order Burkholderiales; family Burkholderiaceae_C; genus Allorhodoferax; species Allorhodoferax saidenbachensis_A. The sequence goes on along the minus strand of NZ_JAVDXO010000008.1, from coordinate 165,628 downwards.
AGTCCTCGTCAATGCCTGTCGCTCCGACGTCGTTGCCAAACAGGTGCTTCTGAAACGTCTTGGTCGGTATCGCCCAACCATGCAAGGAGGTCCCGCCCACACCGAGTGGGTTGTTCAGATCTTGGTCAGGGCCTGCACCAAAGCCGTCCAGCGAGATGGTGAAGCTTTCTACGCGAAGTTTGGACATGGACTCTCCTTCAGTTGTGGGAGGGGATGTGAGCTCTAGTTTGCCGAGGCGCAACATTTTGAGTTAACAGCCACTCTTTGCATGCCTTGATTTTGCGTGAAACAGGGCAGCAAAGTATGGTGCCAGAAGAGTGATGAGAAGGACAACAGGCCAGACGTTGCCGTCCTTGAATGTGTAGGCGTCGAGCAGCTCAGCCCAGGACTTGTGCTGGACGTAGCGCCCAAAGCTGAACTCAAAGCCCAGCGTCAGGCACACCCAAAGGATGCCGATTCGGAAACCTTGCGAGACGGTGATGCCTGGCTGAAAACGAACAAAGGCATACGCCACAAATGCCACGAACACGGAGAGCAGTGCACCACTCAGAATGAAACCGAGGCTCTTACCAATAGAAGGGATCAGAACTACCTCGCGCAAGGCTCCGTTGGCCACCGCCAGGCACAGTATGAGCAGCCAAGTCAGGAGCGATTTGAGTAGCAGCACAGTTCCCCTTTGTGACGCCCCATGTTGACCGTGAATGGGCCGCAACAGCGCGCTGGGTATTGAACCACACATGCCCTGAAGCTGGCCTTAGCGTAGGCAGAGATTCACAATCCCGCATCCGTCCACACCGTGCGTCACCGCTTGGTCACGCACCACCAGTAGCGCCATACGCTACGAAATCCATAGCTACTTGGGCAATAAAAAAGAGGGCTGCAGCCCTCTTTCATTTTCATCCAAAAAATCAGCTTACTTGCGCAGCGCCTGCGTATCCTTCGCCAGCTGGGTGATCTTGTCCCACTCGCCCTTCAGCATCGCATCGGCCGGCACGATCCACGAACCACCTACGCAGATCACGTTGGGCAGGGCCAGGAATTCGGGCGCGTTTTGCAGCGTCACGCCGCCTGTCGGGCAGAACTTCACGTCGAAGAACGGACCGCTCCAGGCCTTGAGCATGGCCGGGCCGCCGGCCTGCATGGCGGGGAAGAACTTGAGTTGGGTGAAGCCGTCTTCTTGCGCCATCATGATTTCGCTGCCGGTGGCCACACCGGGCAGGAGCGACAGGCCCAGGTCGCGGCAGGCTTGGCCCACGGCGCTGGTGTAACCGGGGCTCACGGCAAAGCGCGCGCCCGCATTGGCGGCGGCTTGTGCATCGGCCTTGCTGCGCACAGTACCGGCGCCGACCACGGCTTCGGGCACGTCACGGGCAATGGCTTCCATGCAGGCCAGGGCTTGAGGGGTGCGCAGCGTCACTTCCAGCATGCGCACACCGCCAGCCACCAGGGCGCGGGCCATGGGCACGGCGTGGGCCACATCGTTCAACACGATGACGGGGATGACGGGGGCGTCCTGCATCACTTGCAGGGCGGTAAAGGCGGGGACTTGAGACATAGTAATTCCAGATCGACGTTATAGGTTGTTGGGTTCAGAACCAGGTGCAGGCGCCTTCTTCGGCGGCCAGTGCGTTGCGGCGGAAGTTGGCAAACAGTTCGCGGCCCATGCCAATGCCATTGGCAGCGCGCAGCTCGTCGGGCATGGTGTCCAGCGGGCGGGCGGCCCATTCAGCGTCGCTCACCAGCACTTGCAGGGTTTCGGCGTTCGCGTCCAGGCGGATGATGTCGCCATCGCGCACCTTGGCCAAGGGGCCACCAGCGGCGGCTTCGGGCGACACGTGGATGGCGGCAGGCACCTTGCCCGACGCGCCGCTCATGCGGCCGTCGGTGACCAGCGCCACGCGGTAGCCCTTGCCTTGCAACACGGCCAGCGGCGGCGTGAGTTTGTGCAACTCGGGCATGCCGTTGGCCTGCGGGCCCTGCCAGCGCACCACGCAGATCACGTCGTGGTTCAACTCGTTGGCGCTGAAGGCCTTGTGCAGCGCGTCTTGTGAGTCGAACACGCGGCAAGGCGCTTCGATGATGTGGCGGTCGTCCGGCACGGCAGACACCTTGATCACGCTGCGGCCCAGGTTGCCCTTGAGCAGTTTCAGGCCACCACTGGCGCTGAAGGGCGCACTCGCAGGGCGCACCACGGATTCGTCCTTGCTGGCGCCGGGGTCGGTCCACTGCAAGGCGCCGTCGGCCTTGGCCGAGGGGATGGCGGTGAATTCACGCAGGCCGTTGGCGCGCACAGTCAACACATCCGCATGCATGAAGCCGGCGTCCAGCAATTCGCGGATCACATAGCCCGGGCCGCCTGCGGCCTGGAACTGGTTCACGTCGGCACTGCCATTGGGGTACACGCGGCTGAGCAGCGGCACCACGTCCGACAGGGCCGAGAAGTCATTCCAGTCGATCACGATGCCGGCGGCACGGGCCACGGCCACCCAGTGGATCAGGTGGTTGGTGGAGCCGCCGGTGGCCAGCAGGGCCACCATGGCGTTGACGATGCAGCGCTCGTCCACCACACGGCCAATGGGCGCAAAGCGCTTGGCCTTGGTGATGGCCAGTACGGTGCGCACGGCTTCGCGCGTCAGTTCCTGGCGCACATCCTGGCCGGGGTTGATGAAGGCGGTGCCGGGCACGTGCAGGCCCATGGCTTCGAGCAGCATCTGGTTGCTATTGGCCGTGCCATAGAAGGTACAGGTGCCTTCGCCGTGGTACGCAGCACTTTCGGCAGCCAGCAGCTCGGGGCGGCCCACCAGGCCTTGGGCCGCTTTCTCGCGCACCTTGGCTTTTTCGTTATTGGGCAGGCCGGATGTCATGGGGCCGGCGGGCACAAACACGGTGGGCAGGTGGCCAAAGTGCAGCGCGCCAATCAGCAGGCCGGGCACGATCTTGTCGCACACGCCCAGCATCAGCGCGGCATCAAACACATCGTGGCTCAGCGACACGGCGGTGGCCATGGCGATGGCGTCGCGGCTGAACAGGCTCAGCTCCATGCCGGGGGTGCCCTGGGTCACGCCATCGCACATGGCGGGCACACCGCCAGCCACTTGGGCCGTGGCGCCGTGTTTGCGGGCTTCCACCTTGATGAGGTCGGGGTAGTGCTGCAGCGGCGCGTGGGCCGAGAGCAGGTCGTTGTAGGCGTTGACGATGCCGATGTTGGCGCCCTTCTCTTCCACGATCTTGAGCTTGTCCAGCCCGGTGACGCGGGTCTTGTCGGCGTCGGGCATGGCGGCAAAGGCGTGGGCCACGTTGGCACAGCCCATGCGGTCGGCGCCGGGCTTGCGGTTGGCGGCCTGGTCCAGTTGGGCCAGGTAGGCGGTGCGGGTGACCACACTGCGCTCGCGGATGCGGCGGGTGACGGCCTCGACAACGGGGTGCAAAGCGGCGGAGGATGGAGTGGTGTCTGGCATGGTGGTCTTGTAACTAAATTACACCTCCTGATGGTAACTGGGAAACCCCAGCTTGTGTGCAGGCAGAGTTACCAGGCGGGTACGAACTAGCGGGATTGCCGCCACGCGGCGCGGGCCCGCTCCAGGTCGTCCACGGTGTCAATATCCAGCACGCAGCCCGCATCAGTCACTATCATTTTGCTAGCTGCTCGCGCAGATACTACGGGGGCTGCACCCTGATTACCCTGCAAACTGGCAAGCGCATGACCACAGCTGGCTGCAAAGCGCACCGGGTGGCCCCGCTGGCCTTCAAACCACGGTACCAGAACTTCCCCTTCCAGGGGTGCGCGGGCGATGGTAACCAAGGTATCCGGTTGTACCAGCGGCAGGTCCGCCGGCAGCACCATCCAGCCCGCCATCGCATCGCGCGTGGCACGCACCGCGGCGGCAATGCTGTCACCCATGCCGGGGTGACCCGCGTCTTCCAGATGCCAGCGCAGGCCGCTGGCGCGCACGGCGTCCAGCGTGCGCTGCAGCACGGTGGCACCGCACAGGTCGGCCTGCAGCTTGTGGGTGGTGCCGCCGGATGCCAGAAAGCGCTCGCCCCGGCCCGAGGCCAATACCAGCACCACGGGCAGGCGCTGCGCCTCAGGTAGCACAGCCGGATGCAGCGTGGGCCACGGCGGGCGTGGCCACGGTGTTTTTCACCTGGATGATTTCGGCCACGATGGACACAGCAATCTCGGCCGGGGTGCGCGCGCCAATCTTCAACCCTACGGGGCCGTGCAAGCGGGCCAGCTGGGCTTCGGTCAAGTCAAAGTGTTCGGCCAGGCGCTGCTTGCGTGCCTCCTGGTTGCGGCGCGAGCCCAGTGCCCCCACGTAGAACGCATCACTGCCCAGCGCTTCCAGCAGGGCCATGTCGTCCAGCTTGGGGTCGTGCGTGAGCGCCACGATGGCGGTGTGGGCGTCCGGCTGCAGGTTGCGCACCACGTCGTCTGGCATGCCCTCCACCCGGCGCACGCCCGGCACAGCAGCCATCTCCAGCACGGCGGCGTATTCCTCGCGTGGGTCACATACCAGCACCTCAAAGTCCAGCGCGGTCGCCATGTGGGCCACCGCCTGCGACAACTGGCCGGCGCCGATGAGCAGCAGGCGCCAGCGTGGGCCAAACAGCGTGGTGAGCGTGGTGCCGTCAAACTGCATGGCCTGGCCGCGTGCCGCAGGGTGCAGCGCGACCGCACCGGTCGACAAGGTCAGCGTGCGCGCCACCAGTTGGTGGTCTGCCGTGCGCTGCAGCACCGTGCGGATCCAGCCCGTGTCATGCAATGGCTCCTGCACCAGGCGCAGCGTGCCACCGCAGGGCAGGCCAAAGCGCGCGGCCTCTTCCTTGCTGACGCCATAGGCCATCATCGACGGCTTGGTGGATTGGGCATCGGTCGACTGGTTCAGCGCCGCCTTGGTACGGGCGATCAGGTCGTCCTCCACACAGCCGCCCGAGACCGAGCCGCTGACCACGCCGTCATCGCGCACGGCCAGCAGGGCCCCCGGCGGGCGCGGCGCGCTGCCCCAGGTCTCCACCACCGTGACCAGCGTGACGGCGTGGCCGGCCTGCTTCCAGGCCAGCGCGTCCCCCAGCACCCTTAAATCCAGACTTTCCATACCCGCACTGTAGCGACTTGGCCGCTCAGGCGGCCCGGATCGCCGCTTCGTTGATGGGCAGCTTGCGCACGCGCTTGCCGGTGAGCGCTGCCACCGCATTCGCGATGGCGGGCGCCACCAAGGCCGTGGCAGGTTCGCCAATGCCGCCGGGCTTCTCGGTACTGTTGACCAGCGTGATGTCGATCACGGGCGTCTCATACATGCGCACCAATGGGAAGGTGTTGAAGTTGGTCTGCTGCACGCGCCCGTTCACCAGCGTGATCTCCTGCATGGTCGCGGCCCCCAGACCAAACACGATGCTGGACTGGATCTGCGCCTCCACCGTGTCCGGGTTCACCATGCGGCCCAAGTCCGCGGCCACCGTGACCTTGTGCACCTTGACGGCACCGCCTTCCAGACTGATCTCGGCCACTTGGGCCATGTAGGTGTCATAGCCCTCCATGAGCGCAATGCCGCGCGAGCGGCCTGCCGGCAGCGGCTTGCCCCAGCCCGCCTTGTCCGCCGCCAACTTGAGCACGTTGGCAAAGCGCGGCTGCTTGTCGAGCAAGCTCATGCGGTAGGCGTAGGGGTCTTGACCTGCGGCAATCGCCAGTTCGTCAATAAAGCTCTCGTTGGCAAAGGCGTTGAGCGCGTGGCTGACCGAGCGCCAGTAGCCCACGCGCAGGCCAGCGTCGTGCTTGACCACGTCGTGGCGCGAGGCCGGGATGTCGTAGCCCGCCACGGCGGCCTCCGTCATCAGCGGGTCCTGCACCGGGGCGGGCAAGCCAAAGATGCGCCCGGTGACCGACTGCGAAGTTAAGCGGAACGTCATGGCGCTGGGCTTGCCGTCGGCGCCCAGCGCTGCGGCCATGGTGTGGATGGCCTGCGGGCGGTAGAAATCGTGCGTCATGTCATCTTCACGCGACCACACCAGTTTGACCGGCTTGCCCACCGCCTTGGAGATTTGCGCGGCTTGGATGATGAAGTCGATGTCAATGCGCCGCCCGAACCCACCGCCCAGGAAAGTGGTTTCCACGCTCACGTCTTCGGGCTTCACACCCACAGCGGCGGCGATGGCGCTCTGCGCAGCGTCCTGCCACTGTGTGGGGCCGATCAGGCGCACCTTGCCGTTGTTGTAGTCGGCGGTGAAGTTCATGGGCTCCAGTGGCGAGTGCGACAGCAACTGGCTGGCGTACTCGGCACGCACCACTTTGCTGGACGCAGCAATCACGGCCTCGGGATCGCCCACGGCCTTGAGCGGAATCGGTGTGCCGGTCTTGGCCGCGCCGCGCAGGCTGTCGAGCATGGCCACTTCGTTCAGCGCAGCACCAGCCCCTTCGTCCCAGGTGATGTTGACCGTCTTGCGTGCGGTGTTGGCCCGCCACCAGCTGTTGGCCACCACGGCCACGCCGTCGGGAATCTCCACCACGGCAATCACGCCGGGCATGGGCTTGGCTTTGGCTGCATCAAACGACTTGACCTTGCCACCGATCACCGGACACTGCTCCAGCGCCGCGTAGACCATGCCGGGCAGCTTCACGTCGATGCCAAACTCGGCCGTGCCGTTGACCTTCATGGGCGTATCCAGACGCTTGGTTCGCTTGCCCACGATGGTGAAGTCCTTGGGGTCCTTGATACTCACCTTCTCCGGCACAGGCAGCTTGGAGGCGTCGGCCGCCAGCGATCCGTAGCTAGCCTTTTTGCCGTTCGGGCCAATCACCATGCCGTCGGCTGCTTTCAGCGTGGAGCGGTCCACGTTCCATTGGTTGGCGGCCGCGCTGATCAGCATTTCACGCACCTGGGCACCACCGATGCGCAGCTTCTCCCAGCCATCCCGCACCGAGGTCGATCCGCCTGTGAGCTGCGGGCCGCCGAGCAGTGGGTTGCCATAGAGCTTGGCATTGGGCGGCGCAATGCGCACCTTCACCTTGCGCAGGTCCACGTTGAGCTCTTCAGCAATCAGCATGGGCATGGAGGTGTACACCCCCTGCCCCATCTCGGAGCGCGCCGATATCAGTGTGATGGTGTTGTCGTCAGCAATGTGCACCCAGGCATTGGGCGTGTGCACAGTGCCAGCGGCCTGCAGCGCGCCGGGCACTGCAATGCCCATGAGCAGGCCGCCACCGGCCAGGGCTGTAGATGTCTTGAGGAAGTCGCGACGCGAAGCGTTTTGGATCTTGGTCATGGTGCTGCTCCTCAGGCTTTGCGCATCGTGGAGGCCGCATCCTTGATGGCAGCCTTGATGCGGGAGTAGGTGCCGCAGCGGCAGAGGTTGCCGCTCATGGCGGCATCGATGTCCGCATCGGAGGGGTTCTTGTTGCCGGCGAGCAATGCCGCTGCGCTCATGAGCTGGCCCGACTGGCAGTAGCCGCACTGCGGCACGTCGTGCTTGATCCATGCCACCTGCAGCGGGTGCGTGTTGTTGCGCGACAGCCCCTCCACGGTGGCCACCTTCTTGCCTGCCACGGTGGACAGCGGCGTCTGGCAGGCCCGCACGGGCGCACCATTCACATGCACCGTGCACGCCCCGCAAAGTGCAGCCCCGCAACCGAATTTGGTGCCGGTCATGCCCAGTTCATCGCGGATTACCCACAGCAGCGGGGTATCAGGCTCTGCGTTCGCGGTCACCGCCTTGCCATTGACTTGGAATTTGACGCTCATGGGGGTGTCTCCTTGTTGAAGGTGCCTTAGCCAACACAGCGTAGTCACTGCCGGGCTCCAGCACAGCAAGGGGAATCCCTAATAAAAGCATGACCCCATGAAATCGCCCGGTACCCTTCATCCCTATACTGGCCATATGACTTCCATTGCCGACCTTCGCAAAAGCTACGAGCGCGCCGAACTGGACGAAAAAGCCTCACACGCCGATCCCTTGCAACAATTTGACCAGTGGCTGAAAGAAGCCATTAGCGGCGAGGTGCCCGAGCCCAACGCCATGACGCTGGCCACCGTGGGCAGCGACCTGCGCCCCAGCACCCGCGTGGTGCTGATCAAGGGCTATGACGCGCAAGGCATCGTCTGGTACACCAACTACGACAGCCGCAAGGGCCACGAGCTGGCCGGCAACCCATACGCGGCCCTGCAGTTCCACTGGGTGGAGCTAGAGCGCGTGGTGCGCATTGAAGGCCTGGTGGAAAAGGTCAGTGATGAAGAAAGCGACGCCTACTTCCAGAGTCGCCCTCTGGATTCGCGCATTGGCGCGTGGGCATCACCCCAGAGCGAAGTCATCCCGGGGCGTGGTGTGCTGGTGGCCAATGCCGCCAAGTACGCCGCGCAGTTCTTGTTGAAGCCTCCACGCCCGCCGCATTGGGGGGGCTACCGTCTCAAACCCGACAACTGGCAGTTCTGGCAGGGGCGCAAGAGTCGGCTGCATGACCGGTTGCGGTATACGCTGGAAGACAGCGGCGGCTGGCGGCGCGAGCGGCTTGCGCCCTAATTTTTTGTTCAGCTGCACCGCTTTTTTAACACCCACTCCCCCAGCCCCTCGCCCCGTCGGCGAGGGGAGCCTTTAACAGCCGATTTGGTGTCTGCGCGCCGAATACGGAATTAATTCAGTGAGGTTGCCACCGTTATTTCGCTCTGCGGCCAGCACCAACGGTTGTGGCGAACTCGAACAGGTTGCGCACCGCCACTGGCGAGCACAGCCGCCAGCGTTGACCACCCCACATCTCCGAAGACCCTCCAACGCAGGCGTGGGCCGTGGAGAGAACCCGCAGATCTAAAGCACCGCCAGTAGCAACGTAGCCGGCGCGACACAACAAGATACGGCTGTTAAGACTCCCCTCGCCGACGGGGCGAGGGGCTGGGGGAGTGGGTGTTAAAAAAACGGTACTTAACAGCTCAGGCAATCAACGGCACCAACGTCATCACCAAGGTCACACTGACCAAGGCCACCAACGTAGACACCGCCACGCTGGCCGTGACCAGATCCTCCGCCTTTTGATACCGCTGCGAGAACAAGAACACATTGGCACCGATGGGCAGCGATGCCGCTACCACCAGCACCGTGAGCGACATACCGCGCAGGCCAAACACATAGCCCGCCAGCGCCATGAGCGCGGGGTGCAGCAGGGTCTTCACCGCAGACACGACCAGGGCGCCTTTCAGATGCCGACCGATGGAGGCCTGCGACAGCGTGACGCCCACCAGTACCAGCGCCACCGGGCCAAAGGCATTGCCCAGCAACACCAGCGGCCGGTCCACCACGTCGGGCAGGGTCCAGCCCGTCTGCGCAAACAGCAGGCCCGCGATGATGGGCATGGGCACGGGGTGCACCACCGCGTTGCGCACGGCCAAGCCGATGGACACCAGCGGATGGCGCTCGGGCGCATCGCTGTACCGGGACTGCTCACGCGCGTGCAGCAGCTCCAGCACCACGGTGGCAAAGGTGAGCAACACCAGCGCGTGCAGAGAGATAAGCGTAAACAGCAGCACCAGTGCCTCTTTGCCATAGGCCAGACCGACCAGCGGGATGCCGATCATCACGGTGTTGCTGAACGTGCCCGAGAGCGCAATGACCGCCGCGCGGCTGCTGGCGCCTTGTATCAACAAGAGCGCAGTGAACAGGCCTGCGGCCACGGCGAAATAGAGCGAGACGGGGCGAAAGTCCAGCGTCTCGATGTGCACGCTGCTCATGGTGCGAAACAGCAGCGCCTGCGTCAGCACCAGAAACACGAGGTTGGAGAGATCGCGCACCGCCTCCTGGCGGATCAGTTTGAGTTTGCCGGTGATGAGCCCCACCACAATCAGCAGAACCACCGGCAACAGGGACGAGACGACCGGATGGTCCAAGGGCATACGCGGCGTAACCGCTTTACTTCACGGGCACCGCGTCGGTGATGCGGTAGTACAGGCCGTAGGGGTCGTCGCTCAGCACCGCAAACTGGCCTTCCACCACCACGGCCTCCAGCGAGTACTTGACTGGGGTTTTGGTCTTCACCTCCACCATGCTCTCGGGCCCACCGGGCACGCAGAAGGCACAGGTCAGTGGCACCGAGCTCAGCAAAAAGTGCTTCTGCTTCTCGCCGGGCTCCAGCGGCATCATGAAGCCCTGGATGCGCTGGCTCTTCTTGTTGAGCGCCTGCACGTCCGACGGAAACACCGGCAGCAGGCGGTTCTTCTCATTTTTGGTCTTCACCGCGGTCAGCACCGACCAGGGCAGCACATCGGCGCGGTCTTGCAGCGGGGCGAACGGGCTGTTGGGGCTGTGCACACCGGGGCCGCTGCCCAGCGGAATACCGCCGGGCGGGATGGCTGCGCCGCCCATGGGCGAGCTCAGTTGGGCTGTTGCCGCGACGGCCATCAGGCTGAGGGACAGGGCAAGGACGCGGGCCAAGGGTTTCATGGTGTGATCTCCAACGGGCCTAGTTTACGCCCTCAGTGTTCGTGCTTCATGCCGCAGAACTTGCCAATGGCCAGGCCCTTGCAGGCGGCTTGCAAGTCCTTGTTGCAGACGTCTTCGTCCTTGCCGGACTCGCGGCAGGTGGCCGCAGCCAGGTGTGCGGCGGCGATGGCACGGTGCTTGAGTACATCCTGTTTGGTGTCTTCTGCGCTTTCCTTTGCTATGGAAAACGTAGCTACTTGCGCAAGGAATACGAGGGCTAGGAGTGCTTTTTTCATAAATACCTCTTCAGTTGGTTTATCGGGATTGCAAGAGTTCCAATACGCTGACGCGATAGGCACCGATGGCGGGCAACAGGGCTGACACCAGCGACACGCCCAGCGCCAGGCAGGGCACGATCCACAGCTCCACGGGCCAGACCACGCCACCGATCAGCAGTGAGTTGTCCAGCTGCAGCAACCAGGCCAGCGCAGCCGTGCAGGCCTGGCCCAGCAGCACGCCCAGCACGGCGGCCACCAGCCCCAGCCACAAGGCTTCGCTCAACAACAGCGCAGCCACCTTGCGCGGCGGTGCGCCCAGCATGCGCAGGAGCGCCAAATCGGCCCGGCGCTCGCGCACCGCGCTCCATAGTGCGATGAATACGCTCAGCCCGGCGGTGAGCAGCAGCACGCCGGCAAAGGCGCGCAGCACGTCGGTGCCCAGCCCCAGCATGTGCAGCAGGCGGCTGATCTCCAGCGCGGGCGCCGCGGCCTGCATCTCGGTGCTGGTGTTCACGTAGCGCGGAAAACTCAGCGCCGCCATGGGCGTCTTGTACTTAACGAGCGCCATGGTGATCTCGCGCTCCTCTTCCATCACCTTGCGGTCGTCGTCGTCCACCGCCGTGTAGTCCTCATGCACCTTCCAGACGGATGCAGTGTCGGTCAGGATGAGGCGGTCCAGCACGCTGCCGCTGGGCGCCAGGATGCCCACCACGGTGTAGGGGTTGTCGCCATGCAAATGGCCACCCGCGCCCAGGCCGTGTGAGCCTACAAAGCTCTGGCCCAATTGCAGGCCCAGCTTGCGCGCGGTGGTGGCGCCCAGCACCACCTGCATGGGCGCATCCCACACGCGACCTTGGGCCAGTGTGGCGCCGTAGTGGTCCATGTACGCATGCGAAGTACCCACGATGCGGTAACTGGCAAAGTTATCACCCAGGCTGATGGGAATGATCTGCGCCACCAGCGGGTTCTTGGCCAACTCTTTCACGGCCTTGAGCGGCACATTGCCGGGGGGTACGTCGATGTGCAGCACGCCCGAGAGAATGAGCTGCATGGGGCTGCCCTTGGCGCCCACCACCACATCGATGCCCGCCAGATCGCGGTCAAACGCCTTGCTGAGTTGCGCACCCACCAAGAGCAAAAAGGTGATGGACGCCAGCCCCAGGCTCAGCAACAGCACATTGAGTGCGGCGCCGAGTGGGCGCGACCACAGATAACGCCAGGCAAACGACAGCGTCTTCATGCGACTTGCTCCTGTTTCAGGAGCGGCTGGCGCAATAAGTGCAAGGGCTGGAAGCCTATTTGACCATCAGGCCCGGTGGGAATAAGCGCCGCCACGCGTGCATCGTGCGTGGCAATCACCAGCGTGGCGCCGTGGGTGCGGGCGGTGGCCAGCAACAGTGCGACGGCGTCCGCCGCAGCCTCGTCGTCCAGGCTCGCCGTGGGCTCGTCGGCCAGCAGCACACGCGGCTGCAGCAGCACGGCACGCGCCAGCGCCACGCGCTGCGCTTGCCCGCCCGACAGCTGCGCAGGCTTGCGCCCCGCCAACTCGGCCACGCCCAGCGCCTGCAGCGCGGTGTGGATGGCGGTGGCGTCTTCCGGTTGGCCCGCCGCCCACTGCGCCATGGCCAGGTTTTGCTGCACGGTCAGCGCAGCGCTCAGGTGCAATTTTTGCGGCAAGAAGCCAATAGCCCTTGCCCGCCATGCGTCAGCAGCTACAGATTTGAGAGCATGCAGCGACTGGTCGGCCACCTCTACGGTGCCGGCCGTCGGCGCAACCAGCCCCGCCACCAGCGCCAACCAGGTCGATTTTCCGCAGCCCGAGGGGCCGCTGAGCAGCAGCACCGCGCCCTGGGCGACGTCCACATCGGGGAACTGCAGCGCCGCATCGGCGCCCGCGTATTGGTAGCGCAGGTCCTGCGTGCGGATCATGCGGCAGGCCCTGCTGCAACTTCGGGCGCTGCTGTACCGGTGGCGCAGTCCACGCAAACGCCGCGCACCGCAAAGTCCATGCTCATGCCCTGGTAGCCCAGCGCCGCCAGCGTTTCCAGCGCAGTTTGGGCGGCTTTTTCCAGGTCATTGGCATTGGCCTTGAGCGCGCCGGCCAGCGGGCTGTCGCGGTGGCAGCTTTGGCATTCGAAATGGGGAATGGCATGCACGCTGGTGGGCATGGCCTGGTAGCGGCGCACGCGCTGGCTGTCCACGCGGCACAGCAGCAGGCCCACCTGGGTGAGCCGGTCGATCAGGCGGTACAGCGTCACACGGTCCAGCGCGGCGTCCGTGTCGTCGGCCAACGCGACCTGCAACTGGGCATGGGTGTAGCTGGTGTCCGGGTGGGCCAGCAGCCAGCCCAGCACCTGGCGGGCTGCGGCCGTGCGGCGCAGGCCGTGGGCCGACAACAGCGCGTCAATCGGGTCTGTGGACGGGGGCAAGGGGGCCATACAACGCCTTTTAAAAATGCAATTGTGTTGCATTAAATGCAAATACGCAACCAAGTTGCGTTATATTTGCACTCCATTTACTGCAATCTAGTTGCATTATTAACGATGGCACCCACCGATCCACGCCCTTTTACACCGTCTTTACACAGCCCCTCGCGCCCCAGCGTGCTGGCCTGGCCCGCCTGGCGCCGTGCTGCCGTGGTGGTGCCCGCGCTGGTGCTGCTGTGGCTGGCCGTGGCCTGGGCCTGCACCGAGGTGGCCCCGCTATGAGCGCACTGGTCACCTTGGACAACCTGACAGTGAGCTACCGCCGCCACCCGGCGCTGCACCATGTCAGCGGGGAGTTCGCCGCAGGCTCGCTCACCGCGGTGGTGGGGCCTAATGGGGCAGGCAAAAGCACGCTGCTCAAAAGCATCGCCGGGCTGCTTCCCGCGGCGGGCGTCATGCTGGGTCTGCCGCGCCAGCAGCTGGCTTACCTGCCCCAGCAAAGCGAGCTGGACCGCAGCTTCCCTCTGGACGTGCGCGACTGCGTGCTGTTGGGCCTGTGGCGGCGCAGCGGCGCCTTTGGCAGCGCCACGACCACCATGCTGCGCGATGTGGACGCCGCCCTGCACACCGTGGGCCTGCAAGGGTTTGAGCGCCGCCCCGTGGGCACGCTCTCCAGCGGCCAGCTGCAGCGTGTGCTGTTTGCGCGCCTGCTGGTGCAGGACGCGCAACTCATCCTGCTGGACGAACCCTTCAACGCGGTGGACGCCAACACCACCGCCACGCTGCTGGGCCTGGTGCAGCAGTGGCATGCACAAGGCCGCACCGTGGTGGCCGTGTTGCACGACGATGCCCAGGTGCACACGCACTTTCCGAACACGCTGCTGCTGGCACGCGAGCTCGTTGCTTGGGGCCATACAGCACAGGTGTTGACCCCTGCGAATCTGCAGCGCGCCCGCGCCATGGCAGAAGCTTGGGACGAGCAGGCACCCTGGTGTGAAGCCGATGCCCCAGCCGCTGCGCCTCTACTGCAAACCGCGAGCTGAACCCCATGGACACCGTGTTTCCCCAAGCCTGGGACCTGCTCGTCGCGCCCTTTGCCGACTTCGCCTTCATGCGCCGCGCACTGGTGGCCACGCTGGCGCTGTCACTCAGCGCTGCGCCACTGGGCGTGTTTCTCACGCTACGGCGCATGAGTCTGCTGGGCGATGCGCTCAGCCACGCCATCCTGCCCGGCGTGGCGTTGGGCTTCATGGTCAGTGGGCTGTCGCTCACGGCCATGGCGCTGGGCGGCGTGCTGGCCGGCTTGCTGGTGGCAGGTGTGGCGGGCGCGGTAAGCCGCTTCACCACACTGAAGGAGGACGCCAGCCTGGCCGCCATCTACCTCGTAGCGCTGGCGCTGGGCGTCACACTGATTGCACGCCATGGCACCCAGCTGGACCTGCTGCACATTTTGTTTGGCAGCGCGCTGGGCGTGGACACGGCAGGCCTGCGCCTGGTGGCCGGTGTGACCACCGTGAGCCTGCTGGCGCTGGCGCTGATGTACCGTGGCCTGGTGCTGGAGACGCTGGACCCCGTGTTTCTGGCCGCCCACCGCCATGGCCTGCCCGCGTGGGTGTGGCACCAAGGCTTTCTCGTGCTGGTGGTGGTGAACCTGGTGGCGGGCTTTCAGACGCTGGGCACGCTGATGGCCGTGGGCCTGATGATGCTGCCCGCCGTGAGCGCGCGCCTCTGGCACGACACCCTGCCCGCCCAGTTGCTCAATGCCAGCGCCCAGGCCGCGCTGGCCGGCGTGGCCGGGCTGCTGCTGTCTTACCACTGCGACACGCCGTCGGGGCCCACCATCATCGGCTGCGCGGGCGGACTCTACGCCATCTCGCTGCTTATCGCCCCCGGGGGTTGGCTGCCCCGGCTGCGCACCACGACCCACCGCGTGGCCTGACCTTCCTACCCTTTTTTACCAACCCTCTGGAGCTTTCATGCCGCACGACCCCGCCTTTGCCACCTTTCCCCGCCGTTTCCTGCTCGCCACTGCCACCGCCCTGACGCTGCTGGGTTCAGCGCATGCCGACACGCCCTTGCCCGTCACTGCCAGCTTCAGCATCCTGGGCGATCTGGTGCGCGTGGTGGGTGGTGAGCGCGTGGCCGTGACCTCGCTGGTCGGCCCCAACGAAGACGCCCACGTGTTTGAACCCACGCCCGGCCACGCCAAGACTGTGCTGGCCAACAAGCTGCTGGTCACCAACGGCCTGGGCTTCGAGCCCTGGGCACACAAGCTGGTCAAGTCGGCTGGCTACCGCGGCCCCGTGCTGGTGGCCAGCAAGGGCGTGAGGCCGCGCAGCCTGGCCGATGAACACGGCCACACCGAGGCCGACCCCCACGCTTGGCAAAACCCGCAGAACGTCATCCTCTACGTGCGCAACATCGCCACTGGCCTAGCCCATGCCGACCCGGCCGGCGCCGGCAGCTACCAGGCCAATGCCGAGGCCTATGTGAAGGAACTGCAAGCGCTAGACACCTGGGCGCAAGCACAAATCGCCAGCATTCCCGCGGCCAAGCGCAAGGTGATCACTTCGCACGACGCCTTTGGCTACTTTGGCGCGCACTACGGCATCCAGTTCCTGGCGCCTCAGGGCATCAGCACGGAGGCGGAGCCCAGCGCCAAACAGGTGGCGCAGCTGATCCGGCAAATCCAGCGTGAAAAAATACGCGCGGTGTTCCTCGAAAACATGGGCAGCCCCAAGCTCATTGCCCAGCTGAGTAAGGACGCCGGCGCCACACTGGGCCCCACCTTATATGCCGATGCCCTATCTGCCGCCGACCAGCCCGACGCCACCACCTACCTGCAGATGATGCGCTACAACGTGACGCATCTGGTGACTGGTATGCGCTTGAACTAAAGCCGGTTTTTGCTATATCTGTAGTAACTCCCGCGCACACTGCGCGGGAGTTACGGCCAGGAAGGCACAATATTGGCCAACTGGAGAAAGTGCCATGAAGCGCAATGAAGACCCCAAACTCTGGGTCACCATCTTGAAACTCGTTGTTGGAGCCGTCGTGCTGATCGGCGGCGTGGGCCTCGCCCTTTGGTATGTGGACCAGGTGCAGGGACCGCCGCAGATTGCCAAGCCGGTGTCCAACTGGGGCATCGCGGGCGACTCGCCCCTGCGACGCTAGGGCTTTTGCAGACGCGCAAACGTCTTGCGAAACTTGGCCACCTTGGGGGCAGCCACCGCCATGCAATACCCTTGGTGCGGATTGCGCTCAAAAAAGTCCTGGTGATAGGCCTCGGCCGGCCAGTAGTTGTCCACTGGCAGCACCTCGGTGACGATGGGGCGGCTGTAAATGCCACTGGCGGCCATTTCGGCCATCACCTCGCGCGCCACCGCCTGCTGCTCGGGCGTGGACACATAAATACCGCTGCGGTACTGGGTGCCCGTGTCGTTGCCCTGGCGATTCAGCGTGGTCGGGTCGTGAATCACAAAGAAGATCTCCAGTACCTCGCGGGTGGAGATTTGCGCCGGGTCGTACACCAGCTTGACCACCTCGTTGTGCCCGGTGCTGCCGGTGCACACGTCTTCGTAGCTGGGCCGGACCACATGGCCGTTGCTGTAGCCGGACTCCACGTCCACCACACCTTTAACCTGCACAAACACCGCCTCGGTGCACCAAAAGCAGCCGCCGCCCAGCACCAGGGTTTGAAGGGATTCAGACATGGGTTCTCCAATAAGATCAAGAGGGTTCACGCAACTTAGTCGCCCCGGACCGCTCCATCTTACGCAGCGTCTCCAAAACCCCGCGCCGCCAAGCAGCTTTGCCAGCCCTGCGTTTGACAGCCTGCAGACAGGCGGCTACATTAATAACCAATCAGTCAGTAACTTTCATGCCCACGCCCTTCAACCTCTGTGACATCGCCGCCAACGCGCGCGCCAAGCGCGAGCGCCGCAAGGACGCACGCCCCGGCGAGCTGCTGGCCGCCGCGCTGGAGCTGTTCGTGGAAAAAGGCTTTGCCGCCACCCGCGCCGAGGAAGTGGCCAAGCGGGCCGGTGTATCCAAGGGCACGCTGTTCCTGTATTTTTCCAGCAAAGAAGAACTTTTCAAGGCCGTGGTGCGGGAAAACCTGTCCGGGCGCTTTGTCGAATGGCGCTTGGAACTGGAGCAGTACCAAGGCAGTAGCGCCGATCTGCTGCGCTACTGCGTCAACACCTGGTGGGAGCGCTTGGGCTCGACCCAGGCCGCCGGCATTTCCAAGCTCATGATGAGCGAGGCTGGCAACTTCCCCGAGCTGGCCGCCTTCTACCAAGCCGAAGTCATCATCCCGGGCCGTGAGCTGATCCGCCGCGTGCTGCAGCGGGGCATCGACAGCGGCGAATTTCGCCCCATGGACCTGACCTATGGTGTCTACAACGTGCTGGCGCCCATGCTGTTCCTGGCCATTTCCAAACACTCCGGTAGCGGCTGCATGCCAGCCAATGAGCCGCTGGACCCCGTGAAGTACATCAACTCCCAAGTCGACAACATTTTGTACGGCCTGCGCGCGCGCGCCGCCCCTGCACCCTCCCCCACCTGAACACCTCCATGAAACGCTGGCTGAAATGGATTGTTATCGGGCTCATCATTGCCCTGGTCGTCGTGGTTGCCGCCCGTCTCATGGCGTCACGCAAAGCCAAGAAAGAAGAGCTGGAGGCGCAACAAGCATCCCAGAAAGCCCAGGCCTCGCTGGTGCTGCCCGCCGCCGACCTGGTGACGGTGAAGACCGTGGAGCTGACGCAGGGCCTGTCCATCTCCGGCCCGCTCAAGGCCGTCAACTCCGCATTTGTGAAAGCCCGCGTGGCTGGCGAGCTGCAAGGCCTGACCGTGCGCGAAGGAGACTTTGTGAAGGCGGGGCAAATCATAGCCCGCGTGGATCCCACCGAATTCCAGGCGCGCGTGCGCCAGGCCCAGCAACAGGCCGAGAGTGCCCGGGCCCAGGTGGACATTGCCAAGCGCAACTTTGACAACAACCGTTCGCTGGTAGACCAGGGTTTTATCTCCAAGACCGCACTGGACTCGTCCATTGCTACCTTGACCTCGGCCGAAGCCACCTACCGCGCGGCCCAGGCCGGGGTGGACGTGGCCACCAAGTCGCTGGACGACGCGGTGCTGCGCGCCCCGATTGCGGGCCAGATCGCCCAGCGCCTCACGCAACCCGGCGAACGCGTGGCGATCGATGGCCGTGTGGTGGAGATCGTGGACCTGAGCCGCCTGGAACTCGAGGCCAGCCTCAGCGCTACCGACTCCCTCAGCGTCAAGGTCGGGCAAACCGCCCAACTGACCGTAGAGGGCGCAGCCAAACCACTAACCGCCAAAGTGGTGCGCGTGAACCCCAGCGCTGTCGCCGGCAGCCGCGCTGTACTGGCCTACCTGTCGATTGAGGGCAATTCAGAATTGCGCCAGGGCCTGTTTGCGCAGGGCACGCTGGCCACCGGCAAGGGCAACAGCCTGGTCGTGCCACTGAATGCGGTGCGCACCGACAAGCCGCAGCCCTACGTACAGGTGCTAAGCAATGGGCAGGTGGTGCACCAGACGGTCACCCTGGGCCCGCGCGGCGACGTGGACGGTCTGAGCATGGTCGCGGTGCAAGGTGTGGCCGAAGGCGCGCGGGTGCTGGGCGGTACCGTTGGCACGGTGCGCGAAGGTACCCTCGCCAAAGCCCAAACCGCAGCGCAGTAGGCCATGTGGTTTACCAAAGTCAGCCTGAAGAACCCGGTGTTCGCCACCATGGTCATGCTGGCCCTGGTGGTGCTGGGCTTGTTCTCGCTGCAGCGCCTGCAGGTAGACCAGTTCCCCAACATCGACTTTCCCGTGGTGGTGGTGATCGCGGATTACCCCGGCGCCGCGCCCGAAATCGTGGAGAGCGAAGTCTCCAAGAAGATCGAGGAAGGCGTGAACTCGATCGCCGGCATCAAGGCGCTGACCTCACGCAACTACGAAGGCCAGTCGGTGGTCGTCATCGAGTTCGGCCTGCACATCGATGGCCGCAAGGCTGCTGAGGATGTGCGCGAGAAAGTGGCCTCGGTGAAGCCGAATTTGCGCACGGAAGTGAAAGAGCCCCGCGTGCTGCGCTTTGACCCGGCGGCGCGTGCCATCTGGTCGGTGGCCGTGCTGCCCGACACCGCAGCGGGTGCCAAAGCCCCCAGCGCGGTGGAGCTGACCAACTGGTCTGAGCAAACCCTGAAGAAGCGCCTGGAAAATGTGCGCGGCGTGGGCTCGGTCACCGTAGTGGGCGGCACCCGGCGCGAACTGAACCTGTACCTGAACCCCCGGGCGCTCGAAGCCTTTGGCATCACGCCCGACCAGGTGGTCAGCGCGGTGCGCAATGAAAACCAGGACGTGCCCGTAGGCACCATCCACTCCAATCAGCAGGAGCGTGTGATCCAGATTGCCGGGCGCATGGAGCGGCCAGAAGACTTTGGCAAGATCATCGTGGCCCGCAAAAACGGCGCGCCTGTGCTGCTGCAGCAGCTGGCCCGCATTTCTGACGGTGCGCAGGAAGTCGACAACCTCGCGCTGTACAACGGCCAGCGCACCCTGCTGCTGAACGTGCAAAAGTCGCAGGACGAGAATACGATTGCCGTGGTGGACGGCCTGGCCAAGACACTGGCCGAGATGCAGAAGCAGCTGCCCCCTGGCGTGCGGCTGGAACCCATCATGGACGGCTCGCGCCAGATCCGCGTGTCGGTGGAGAACGTGCGGCGTACGCTGATCGAGGGAGCGGTACTGACCGTACTCATCGTGTTCCTGTTCCTGAACTCCTGGCGCTCCACGGTCATCACCGGCCTCACGCTGCCCATCGCGCTGATTGGCACCTTCCTGTTCATGAACCTGTTTGGCTTCACCATCAACATGATCACGCTGATGGCGCTCTCGCTGTGCGTGGGCTTGCTGATCGACGATGCCATCGTGGTGCGCGAAAACATCGTGCGCCATGTGCAGATGGGCAAGAGTGCCTTTGATGCATCCATGGACGGCACGCAGGAAATCGGCCTGGCCGTGCTGGCCACCACGCTGTCCATCGTGGCGGTGTTCCTGCCCATCGGTTTCATGGGCGGCATCATCGGCAAGTTCTTCCACGAGTTCGGCATCACCATCGTGGCCGCGGTGATGATTTCCATGTTTGTGAGCTTCACGCTGGACCCCATGCTCTCCAGCATCTGGCATGACCCCAGCATTGAAGCGCACGGCCGTCGGGACCAGTCCGTCACGTTCTACGACAAAACCATTGGCCGGGTCACCGGCCTGTTTGATCGCGGCACCGACTGGTTGGGCGATGCCTACCAGACCATCCTGCGCTGGTCGCTGGTCCACAAGCTGGCCACCGTGTTACTGGCTGTGGGCATCTTTGTGCTCAGCATCTTCATGGTGCCGCTGCTGGGTACCGAATTTGTGCCGAAGTCAGACTTTTCCGAAACTTCACTTAACTTTTACACACCGGTGGGATCATCGCTGGAAGTGACCGAGGCACGGGCCAAGCAGGTCGAAACCATCATCCGTGAATTCCCCGAAGTGCGCTACACACTGACCACCATCAACACCGGCAACGCCCAGGGCAAGATGTACGCCAGCATCTATGTGCGCCTGGTGGACCGCAAGGCCCGCACGCGCGGCGTGGACGCCATGTCCGTGTTGCTGCGCGACCGCCTGCGCCAGGTGCCTGGCATTACCGTAACCCACGTGGGCCTGCTGGACTCGGTGGGCGGCAACAAGCAGATCCAGTTCTCCATCCTCGGGCCCGATACCGGTGAACTGGAGCGCCTGACCCAGCTGGCCATCGACAAGGTGCGGCCAGTTGTCGGCTTGGTGGACCTGGATTCCAGTGTGAAGCCCAACAAGCCCACGCTGGACGTGCAGGTGCAGCGCGATGCCGCCTCCGACCTGGGTGTGGGCGTGGGCCAAATTGGCACAGCCCTGCGCACCCTGGTGGCCGGGCAAACCGTGGGCAACTGGCGCGCGCCGGATGACCAAACCTACGACGTCAACGTGCGCCTGGCGCCCGAAGCCCGCGCCAGCGCGCTGGACATGGAGCGCATTCCCTTTGCACTGGGCACCAATGCCGATGGCAGCCAGCGCATCGTGCGCCTGAACCAGGTGGCCAAAGTGGTCGAGTCCACCGGCCCCAACCAGATCAACCGCCGCGACCTGACGCGCGAGGTGTCCTTCAGCGCCAACGTGTCAGGCCGATCGGCGGGTGAAGTGTCGGCCGACATCAAGACCGCCATGGACAGCATTGCCCTGCCCCCGGGCTACAGCTACCAGTTCAGCGGCTCCACCAAAGACATGGCCGAGTCGTTTGCCTATGCGGTGTCGGCGCTGGCCATGGCCATCATTTTTATTTACATGATTTTGGCCAGCCAGTTCAAGAGCTTTTTGCAACCGCTGGCGCTGATGACGGCGCTACCGCTTACGCTGATTGGTGTGGTGCTGGCGCTGATGATCTTCAACTCCACGCTGTCGATGTTCTCCATCATCGGCGTGGTGATGCTCATGGGCCTGGTGACCAAGAACGCGATTTTGCTGGTGGACTTTGCCATCCGCGCACGTGAGGACGGTATGGAGCGGTCTGAGGCCCTGCTGCTGGCCGCCAAGGTGCGCCTGCGCCCGATTCTGATGACCACGCTAGCCATGATTTTTGGCATGGTGCCGCTGGCGTTTGCGCTGACCGAAGGGTCTGAGACCCGCGCCCCCATGGGCCAGGCTGTGATTGGCGGGGTCATCACCTCCTCGCTGCTGACGCTGGTGGTGGTGCCCGTGGTGTACTGCTACATGGACGATCTGGCCCAATGGGCCAAGCGCCTGTGGGGCAGCGCTCCCAGCACCCTGGCCCCGTAAAATTTGGCCCTTTGCCGACCGTAATTCCGAAGGAGAGAGAACGATGAACTTTGCCCAAGCCCGCTTCAACATGATTGAGCAGCAGATCCGCCCCTGGAACGTGCTCGACACCGACGTGCTGGAACTGCTGAGCACGGTACCGCGCGAGGATTTTGTTCCCAAGGCCCACCAGCTGCTGGCCTTTGCCGACCTGGAAATTCCGCTGCCTGGCGGCCAGTGCATGCTGGCCCCGCGCCTGGAAGCGCGCCTGCTGCAAGACCTGGCCATCCAGCCGCACGAGTCGGTGCTGGAAATCGGTGCCGGTTCCGGCTTCATGGCGGCGCTGCTGGCCCACCGCGCCCACCACGTGCTGAGCATTGACCTGGTACCCGAACTGGTCACCCTGGCGCGCGCCAACCTGGCTGCCGCTGGCATCAACAACGTGACCGTGCGCGAGGCCGATGGCGCCAAGCTGGCCACCGGCGAAGGTAACTTTGATGTCATCCTGCTCAGCGGCTCTGTCACCCAGGTGCCGCAGGACCTGCTGCAACGCCTGAATGTAGGTGGCCGCCTGGCGGCTGTGGTGGGCGATGAGCCGCAGATGCGCGCCACCTTTGTTACCCGCACCAGCACTACCGATTTCCGCACCACCCAGCCCTGGGATGTGAATGCCCCCCGACTGCAGCACTTTGCCGAGCCTTCGCGCTTTTCTTTCTAACCTGCCCTCTAACCCGCTAGTTCACGCTGTGCGCCCTGCCCATGATTGACCAAGTCCGCCCTTCCCAACTTACACCCTGGTTTGCCAGCGTGGCCGAGCACGGCGCGCCGCTGGTACTGGACGTGCGCGAGCCGCACGAACTGGCCGTTGCCAGCGTGCAAGCCGACGGGTTTGAGCTGCTGGCCATTCCCATGGGCACGGTGCCGCAGCGACTCACTGAGCTAGATGCTTCCAGGCCTGTGGCCTGCCTGTGCCACCACGGCGCACGCAGCATGCAGGTGGCTATGTTTCTCCACAGCCACGGGTTCACCCACGTGGCCAATATTGCCGGCGGCATTGACGCCTGGTCGGCAGAGCGCGACGCCAGCGTGGCGCGCTACTGAACCGGCGTCATTCCCCACCCGATAGTTCCACCTCCCCGAGCCTGAGAAAGCACTCCATGTCCCGATCTACTGCCTCCACCCACCTGCGCCTGCTACCCCTGTTTGTGGCCATGGCCTCTTGCCTGGCCGCATCCGCGCAGGCCCAAAGCCTGGTTGACCTGTACACCGCCGCGCGCGGCTTTGATGCCACCTACCAGTCGGCCAAGTCGCAGTTCGATGCGACGCTGGCCAAGGCCGACCAGGCCAAGGCCCTGCTGTTGCCCACGGCCAACTTATCGTTGGGCGCCAACACCAACAACCAGGACGTCAACTCGCCGGTGGTCAACCGCAGCTTCAGCTACGACTCCCAGACTGCCACCGTCAGCGCTGCGCAGCCGCTGTACCGCCCCGCCAACAAGGCCAGCTACGACCAGGGCGTGAAGCAGGTCGAACTGGCCAATGCCCAGCTGTTGGCGGCTGAACAGGACTTGATCGTGCGGGTGAGCCAGGCCTACTTTGATGTGCTGGCCGCCAGCGACAGCCTGGCCTTTGTGAAGAGCCAGAAAACGGCGGTGGCCGAACAACTGGCCTCGGCCAAGCGCAACTTTGAAGTGGGCACCTCCACCATCACCGACAGCCGCGAAGCCCAGGCCCGCTACGACCTGGTGATTGCACAGGAACTGGCCGCCGAGAATGACCTGCGCGTCAAGGGCATTGCGCTCAACCAATTGGTGGGCAAGAGCGACGCCGCGCCTAAGCCCCTGGCCGCACCCGTGGTGTTGGCCCCGCTGGAGCCAGCCGATGCAGAAGTCTGGGTGCAACAGTCGGAAGACCAGCACCCCGGCCTGGCCCAACTGAAGGTGGCGCTGGAAGTGGCCAAGCTGGAAACCGCCAAGGCCGAAGCTGGCCACAAACCCACGCTGGACCTGACCGGCAGCTACACCGTGGCCAACAGCCAGAAAGGCAGCTCCAGCGGCCCCACCGCGTATGACACGCGCAGCAATGTGGCCACCGTGGGCCTGGCCTTCAACCTGCCGCTGTTTGCCGGCTTCGCCACGCAAAACCGCATCAAGGAAACCCTGGCGCTGGAAGACAAGGCCCGTACCGATCTGGAAGCCACCCGCCGCAACGTGGCGCAGGGCACGCGCACCGCCTTCTTCGGCGTGCTGTCGGGCCAGGGCCAGGTGAAGGCGTTGGAAGCGGCCGAGGCATCCAGCCAAAGCGCGCTGGACGCCAACAAGCTGGGCTACCAAGTGGGTGTGCGCATCAACATCGACGTGCTGAACTCGCAAAGCCAGCTGTTTGACACCAAGGCCAAGCTGGCCAAGGCGCGCTACGACGTGCTGGTGGGTGGGCTGAAGCTGCGCCAGGCCAATGGCACGCTCAAGGCCGAAGACCTGAGCCCCATCAACAGCCAGCTCACGAACTGAGCGTCAGCACCGCGGCCACGGCCTGCGCGGTGCGCAGTGCCGCACCGCGGTGGGCTGCGCCCAGGCCCAAGGCGGCCTGCTGCGCTTGGGCCAGCGCCGCGTCGTCGTGCAGCATCGCAGTTGCACGGTCCAAGGCCTGCGCCAGATCGGCACAGGCAAACGCCGCACCGGCCTCGGCTGCCAACTGCGCGGCCTCTGCAAAGTTGTAGGTGTGCGGCCCCATGAACACGGGCACGCCGCAGGCCGCCGCTTCAATCAGGTTTTGCCCACCCAGGCGCGCAAAGCTGCCACCCAGGAGTGCCGCTTGGGCCAGGCCAAAGTACAGCGCCATCTCTCCCAACGAATCGCCCAGCCACACATCCGCCACCACGGGCGTATCGCCCCACTGGCTGCGGCGCGCAACCGTGTAGCCCGCGGCGGTGAACAGCGCAGCGACATCGTCAAAGCGCTGCGGGTGGCGTGGCACGATCAACCACTGCACACCGGATGCTATGGTTTCAGGAGCTGTTGGCGCATATTTCACGGGGGCTAGAGGCCTATTTCGCTTCAAAACCTCCAGCAGCATCGCCTCTTCCCCCTCGCGCGAACTGGCAAACATCAGCACGGGATACGCAGCCGCAGCGCGCCACGCGAGCCCCTGGGCCAGCAGCGCCGCATTGGGCGTGGCGTCAAACTTGAAATTGCCGAACACGCCGCGCACTGGCGCGCCCAGTTGCTGCAGACGATCCGCATCGGCCAGGGACTGCGCCCACACCGCATGCAAAGCCCGGTAGGTGGGGCGGGCCAGCCAGGCTAGGCGCAGCGCCTGGCGCAGGCTCTTTTCGCTCAGGCGCGCATTTACCAGGCACAGCGGCACACCGGCACGCGCACTCTCTGCCACCAAATTGGGCCACAACTCAGTCTCCATGAGCAGACCGATCTGTGGCCGAAAGTACGCAAGGAAACGGTGCACCGCGCCCAACGTGTCCCACGGTTGCCAGACCTGCACATCACCCGGTTGCAGCAGGCTGCGGCCGGCCTCGCGCCCCGTGGCCGTGCCATGCGTGAGCAGCAGGCGCATGCCAGGCAACGCCAGGCGCAACTCCTTCAGCAATGCGACGGCAGCCCGGGTTTCACCCAGCGACACCGCGTGCAGCCAGACCAGCGGGCCTTCGCCGGTGGGAGCAGGCTGCGTGTAGTGGCCAAAGCGTTCGTCCATCTGCTCGCCATACAGCGGCTCGGCCACGGCGCGGCGGCGCAGCTTGCGACGCACCAGCGGCTGCATCAGCCAGGTGGCACAGGAATAGATCGCACGCATCATCGGCACAGCACCGGCGTGGCCAGGCTGTCCCAGGCCTGCCAGACCGCATCCACCGTGGGCTGCGGCTGGCCAAACACGCTGAGCTGGCGCAGCGGCAGGCGCGGCGCGGTGGCCGCGTCGGTGCCAGCCAGCACCTCGGGCCCGGTACGCCAGGCGGTGTCGAAGTTGTAGATCTGCACATGCGGCAAATCCAGCGCCACGGCAATGTGGCTCACGCCACTGTCCACCCCCACCACGCCGGCGCAGTGGGCCAGCGTGTCGGTCATCGCGTCCAGCGCCATGGCGGGCCAGACCCAGGCGTCTTGCAGTTGTTGGGCGATGGCCTCGCTAGTCGCCTTCTCGGCTGCATTGCCATGCGGCAGGGCCACGGCAAAGCCCGCGTGGTTCAGGCGCTGGCCCAGCTCCACCCAGGCAGCCAATGGCCATTCCTTGTCGACGCGCGAGGTGCCATGCACCAGCGCCACCACCGCCTTCTTGGGGGTGAACGGGTTGTCCACCTGGCCAATCGGACCGGGCTGGACGATGGCCAAGTCACCAGGCTTGAGGCCGCACAGCGCGGGGCCCTGCAAGTCATAGCCCAGCGATGCGGCGCACAGGATGCGCGAGCGCTGCACCGCGTGCACATGGGGCTCGATCTCGATAGCCACATCGGCCACCCAGCGTGCCGGGGCCTCAAAGCCCGAGCCTTCCGTTTGGTTGGCCAGACCGTAGCGCTTGCCCTTGGGCGTGGTGCGGGCCAGCCAGGACACCAGCGCCGATTTGCTCAGGCCCTGCAGGTCAATCACCGCATCGTAGGCCTGGGCCTGCAGCTGCGTCTTGAAGGCTTTCCACTCGCGGCGCGTGGTGGTGGCGAAGGGGGCCTTGCGCCAGCGGCGCAGGTCGCAGGCGATCACCTGGCCCACGCCCTCGCAGCGCGCCACCAGCGGCGCAAACGCGCCCTCCACCACCCAGTCGATCTGCGCCTGGGGGTAGGCACGGCGCAGGTCCTGCACCGCGGGCATGGCGTGCACCACGTCGCCCAGCGACGAGAGCTTGACGATCAGAATGCGTTGGATAGTCGCTGCTTTCAATGGGTCACCTTACTCAGTTGGACGTGCGGCAGCACGGTGCGCAGCAGGGCCAGCATGTCGGCCTGGATGCGCTGCAATGCGGCTTCGGTCTGGCCCTCAAAGCGCAGCACCAAAGCGGGGGTGGTGTTGGAGGCGCGCACCAGGCCAAAGCCATCGGGCCAGTCCACACGCAGGCCGTCCACGGTGCTGACTGTGGCCGGTGCTGCGAATTGCGCGTGGGCCACCAACTGCGGCACCACCGCATGCGCCTCTTCGCAGGCCACATGCAGTTCTGGCGTGGAATAGCTGCTGGGTAGGGCCTGCAGCACGGCACCCGCATCGGGCGCACGGCTCAAAATTTCGAGCAGGCGGGCGGCGGCGTAAGTGCCGTCGTCAAAGCCGTACCAGCGCTCCTGGAAGAAGATATGGCCCGTCATTTCGCCGCCCAGCAGTGCGTTCACTTCCCGCATCTTGGCCTTGATCAGCGAATGGCCCGTCTTCCACATCAGCGGCGTGCCACCCGCGGCCTCAATCACGGGAGCCAGCAGCTGCGAGCACTTCACATCAAACACCACGGTGCCGCCGGGCGTGCGCGATAGCGCATCGCGCGCGAACAGCATCATCTGGCGGTCGGCGTAAATGGTGGCTCCATCACGCGTCACCACGCCCAGACGGTCGCCATCGCCATCAAAGGCCAGGCCCAGTTCGGCATCGCCCGCCTGCAGCGCGGCAATGAGGTCCCGCAAGTTCTCGGGCTGGCTAGGGTCGGGGTGGTGGTTGGGAAAGTTGCCATCGACGGTGCTGAACAGCTCCTGCACCTCGCAGCCAATGGCACGCAGCACGCCGGGCGCCGAGGCACCGGCCACGCCGTTGCCACTGTCCACCACGATCTTGATCGGGCGCGCCAATGTGATATCGCCCGCGATGCGTGCCGTGTAGTCGGCCAGCAGCTCCACACTGCGGCAGCTGCCGCCGGACTGCAGCACCCAAGTCTCGGCTTCCATGGTTTGGCGCAGCGCCTGGATGGCGTCGCCATACAGTGCGGCCCCAGCCAGCACCATCTTGAAGCCGTTGTAGTCGCGCGGGTTGTGGCTGCCCGTGACCTGGATGCCACTGCGGCACAGCGTGCTGGTGGCGAAGTACAGCATGGGCGTGGTGACCATACCCACGTCAATGACCTGCACCCCAGTGTCCTGCAGGCCCTCGATAACGGCGGCCACCAGCACGGGGCCGCTCAAACGGCCATCGCGCCCCACGGCCACCGTGGTCTCGCCCCGGGCCATGGCCAGCGTGCCGAAGGCGCGGCCCAGGCCCAGCGCCACGGCGGGCGTGAGGGTGGCGGGCACGATGCCGCGAAGGTCATAAGCCTTGAACAGGCTGGCCGCAACTTGCATGGAGAGAAAGGCACTTTCAGGTTGGCCGTGGATTGTAGGGTGCACCTGTGCACTGCGCCCCAGGCACATGTCCGAAAACGGCGCATTTGTCGCCAACGGCTGCGTATCATGACCCCATGCCCACCCCCACAGTGCCGACCAACGCAGATACCACGACCCATAGCGACCAGGCGAACTACCTGGCGCTGAAGGCGCGCGATGCGCGCTTTGACGGGCGCTTTTTCACGGGCGTGACCAGCACCGGCATCTACTGCCGCCCGGTCTGCAAGGTCCGCACGCCGCGCGCCGAAAACTGCCGCTTCTTCACCCTGGCCTCGCAGGCCGAAGCCGCGGGCTTTCGGCCCTGCATGCGCTGCCGCCCCGAGCTGGCGCCCTCCGCCCTGCATGTACTGGGCGCACGGGCCTGGTCCACGCAAGACGCCTCCGCCATCCTGGCGCGCCAGGCGGCAGGCCTGCTGGACGCGCCGCAGCTGTGGAGCGACGGCTGCCCCAGCATGGCGCAAACCGCCCAGCGCCTGGGCGTGAGCGAACGCCACCTGCGCCGCATCTTCGAGACACACTGGGGCGTCTCACCCCTGCAGTATTTGCAGACGCGCCGCCTGCTGACGGCCAAGCAGCTGCTGACGGACACACATCTGCCCATCGCCCAGGTGGCGGCGCTCAGCGGCTTTGCCAGCGTGCGGCGCTTCAACACCGTGTTTGCCGAGCAATACCGCTTTCAGCCCCGTGCACTGCGCAAGGCGGGTAGCGATGCCGAGGGCACAGTGCCCGCGGACCACAGCGGCGTGCGCTGCAAACTGGCCTACCGTCCGCCGCTGGACGCCACGGCGCTGTTGCAGTTCTTTGCCACGCGCGCGCTGGACGGCGTGGAGCACGTGGACCTGCCCACCCACACGCTGGCCCGCACCCTGGCACTGGACTGGGCGGGCCAACACCTGCAGGGCTGGGTGCAGCTACGCGTGGACGAGGTCCGCTGTGAGGTGCAGGCCCTGGTCAGCGAATCACTGATCGCCGCCCTGCCCCTGGTGCTGGTGCGCCTGCGTGCGCTGCTGGACCTGGACGCTGACCCCAACGCCATCCACGCGGTGCTGAGCCCGAGCTTTCCGAACAGCGCGGGCCTGCGCGTGCCCGGCACGCTGGATGGCTTTGAGCTGGCCGTGCGTGCCGTGCTGGGCCAGCAGATCACGGTGCAGGCCGCGCGCACGCTGGGTGCGCGGCTGGTGGCGCGCTTTGGTGCGCCGCTGGCCACTCCTGTGACCGGACTCACGCACCTGTTTCCTACACCACAGGTGCTGCGCCATGCCAGTGACGATGACTTGGGCCAGCTTGGCATCGTGCGCCAGCGGCAGAACGCCATCCGCGCGCTGGCCGCCGCCATGGCCGATGGCGCGCTGGTGCTGAACCCCAGCGCCGACGTGCCCGGCACGGTGGCAGCTCTGCAGGCATTGCCGGGCTTGGGTCCCTGGACCGCGCAATACATCGCCATGCGCGCGCTGCGCTGGCCCGACGCGTTTCCGGCCGGTGATGTGGCGCTGCAAAAAGCGCTGGGCGTGCGGGACGCCAAGCGCCCTGCGCTGGCTGCAGAGCAAGCATCACACGCCTGGCAACCGTGGCGCAGCTACGCCACGGTGCGCGCCTGGTCGGGCAACCACGTCGATCCATCCACCACAGAGACGCTATGAAAACCATAGCTTCTTGCGCATATTCCACGGGGGCTACAGGCCTATTTGTATGAAATATCCATCTACCACCACCCGCAGCACCCTGCGCAGCCCGCTGGGCACCATCATCCTGGCGGCCACCGACACCGCACTCGTCGGCCTGTGGTTTGACGGGCAAAGCCACCAGCCCGATACCAGCATCTGGCCACAAACGACCAAGCACCCCGTGATGCAGACTGCTGGCGATCAATTGCAGCAGTACTTCGCGAAAGAGCGCACGGTGTTTGACCTGCCGCTGGACCTGTCGGGCGGCACCGCTTTTCAGCAACAGGTGTGGGCACAGTTGCGGGCCATTGCCAGTGGCGCCACCGTCAGCTACGGCCACATTGGCCAGCAGATGCGCAACCCGCTGGCAGTACGGGCGGTGGGTGCGGCTGTGGGGCGCAACCCCATCAGCATCATCGTGCCCTGCCACCGCGTGCTGGGTGCCAATGGCGCGCTCACCGGCTACGCCGGCGGCCTGGACCGTAAGGTGGCCCTGCTGCAACTTGAAAGCCTTGTGTGACTGAACCGACCTCTTCTTCCCCTTCGCACACCCCCGCCTGGGTGCGAGACTTTT
Organism: Rhodoferax saidenbachensis; assembly: GCF_031457975.1. Classification (GTDB taxonomy): domain Bacteria; phylum Pseudomonadota; class Gammaproteobacteria; order Burkholderiales; family Burkholderiaceae_C; genus Allorhodoferax; species Allorhodoferax saidenbachensis_A. The sequence continues at coordinate 135,149 of NZ_JAVDXO010000008.1, read as the reverse complement.
TGTTGTTGGCCGCCATCTGGGGCTCGTCTTTTTTGTTCATGCGCTTGGGCGCGGTGGAGTTTGGCGCGCTGCCCACGGCCGGTGTGCGCGTCGGCATTGCCGCACTGTTTTTGCTGCCATTGCTCGCCTACAAGGGGCAGGTGGTCACACTGCGCCAGCACTGGAAGCTGCTGTTCGCCGTGGGCGTAATGAACTCGGCCATTCCGTTTGCCTGCCTGTCGTTTGCGCTGCTGTCCATCTCCACGGGCTTGTCGTCCATCCTGAATGCCACGGTGCCGCTGTTTGGCGCCGCGGTCGCTTGGCTGTGGCTGAAAGACCGGCCACACGGCATGCGCATTCTGGGCCTGCTCATCGGTTTTCTAGGCGTGGCGCTGCTGGCCTGGAACAAGGCCAGCTTCAAGCCCAATGCCGAAGGCGTGTCCACCGGCTGGGCCGTGTTGGCCTGCCTTGCGGCGTGCTTCTTCTACGGTTTCTCGGCCAGCTTTGCGCGGCGCTACTTGGCCGGTGTGCCCTCGTTGGTGCTGGCCACCGGCAGCCAGTTGGGTGCCACGCTGGGCCTGGCGCCACTGGCCTGGTACTTCTGGCCGGACCACACGGTGAGCGCCAAGGCCTGGCTGGCCGTGCTGGCGCTGGGCGTGGTGTGCACCGGCATTGCCTACATTCTTTACTTCCGCTTGATCGAACGCGCCGGGCCGGCCAAGGCGCTGGCTGTGACCTTTGCCGTGCCGGTGTTTGCCGTGTTCTACGGCGTGGTGCTGCTGGGCGAGGTGGTCACCCCGTGGATGGTGGGCTGCGGCCTGGTGATTTTGCTGGGGACTTCGCTATCCACCGGCATCATTGGATCGCGCCGGCCATGACGTTGATGGACAGCGCCAGCACCAGCATGTTGAATCCAAAGGCACTCACGCTGTGCATCAGGGTCAGGCGGCGCATATGGCGCGCGGTGACCACCACATCCGACACCTGCGAGGTCATACCCACCACGTGGGCGTAGTACATGAAATCAAAGTAATCCGGCGGCAACTTGCCCGGAAACTCCAGCCCCGCGCCCCGCGGATGGCCGCGCAGCTCTTCCTGGTAGTACACATGGGCGTAGCGGAACGCAAAGATGGTTTGCATCAGCAACCAGGTGGACGCCAGCGCCAGCATGCTCAGACCCAAGTGCGCCGCGCGCTGCGCGCCCGACAGGTCCTTGACGTGCAGCAGCATCAGCGCGATGGCCGCAAAGCTGGCGAATACCGAGAGCAATAGCAGCGCAAACAGCATCATGCCTGGTTGGTCCTGCGCTTGCGCGCGAGCCCGCGTGCGCTGCGCATCAAACTCTACGGCCAGCCACCACGACAACACCAGATAGGCGCTGGCGCCCACGGTCCAGGCCAGCAGGGCCCGTGACGGTGCGCCAATCGGCAGCGGCAGCACCGCCATCAAGCCGCCCGCGATGGCGCCATAGACCAGGCGCTGATGCCCTGTGGTTTCAGAGAAGTGTTTGCGCATAAGCCATTGTCGTCGTGTTGCGCCGCAACATGAAATGGGGTGGCCGCAGCTTTACATGAACCCTGTCAACGGGCGGCAGAAGGGAGCGCGTTAAAGAGTGAGTTTGCCTATTCCAACTACACAAAGCCGTTGAAAACCACACCATGACACCCCTTGCCAAAACCCTTGTGTCCTCCTTCGTCCTGGCCTTGGGCGGTACGTGCCTTGCGCAGGCCCAGCCCCAGGACGTGGGGCGCGTGCTCTCATCCACACCGGTACAGCAGCAAGTGGCCATGCCACGCCAGGTGTGTTCCAACCAGCAAGTGGCGGTGCAGCCACAAAAATCAGGCGCCGGTGCGGTCATGGGTGCCATTGCGGGCGGCGCCATGGGGAATGCTGTCGGCCGCGGCTCTGGCCAGGCGGCCGCCACGGTGATCGGGTTGATTGGTGGCGCCATCGTGGGCAACCGTATTGAGGGCAATCCCGAGCCACAAGTGCAGACCGTACAAACCTGCAGCACGCAAAACTTTTACGAGAACCGCACCGTGGCCTACAACGTGGTCTACGAATATGCGGGCAGGCAGTATTCGGTGCAAATGCCCAACGACCCAGGCCCCACCATCCCGCTGTCGGTAGCCCCAATAGGCGCTAGCCCACAGCAAGAGATGCCCCCCGCCTATGCGGCGGCACCGCCGCAGCCCGTCTACACCCAGCCACCCGTGGTCGTGATGTCGCAACCGGTGTACCCCATCTACTACACGCGGCCCTACTACCCGCCCGTCAACCTGCACTTTGGATACGGCTGGGGCTGGGGTGGGCATCACCACTGGCGCTGAACCGATCACCGCCCAAAATACCCAAAGACACAACCTAGCGCTGCAACAGGGTTGTATCGCGGTCGCCAAGACCATTGGGGCGCAGCAGTCCGTATGGGGGTTCAGCGCAATTCGACACGATGAGCCATCATCGGCATAAAAACTCGCCCGCAGTTCGACGCTGTCACGTTACCCGTTCGACGATTCGTCCGGTGAGAGCACGCTGCTTAGCCGCACCGCTGTATCAAACGGCAAGAAGCTGCTGGGATCGTTGCAACATCGCACTGATTTCCCCAGCGGACACTGCTTTGGAAAACAGCCATCCTTGGTAGTAGTTGCAGCCATGTGCGCGCAGAAACTCCAACTGACTCTGGGTTTCAACCCCTTCCGCAACGACCTCAAGGCTCATTATGTGGGCCAACACCAAAATGGCTTTCACCAATGCGGCATCTGTTTTGCGTTGTGTGATCGGTTGGACAAAAGAGCGGTCAATTTTCAAGCGGGAAATCGGAAAGTCGCGTATGTAGGCCAGCGACGAATGCCCGGTACCAAAATCATCCAGAGCGACCGCCACACCCAGCCCGGAAAGCTCGGTCAGTAGCGCTTTCGTTTGCTGCGGGTCTGTCATCGCCTCAGACTCTGTAATCTCCAGTTCGATCAGATGCGGCGGCAAGCCTGCCTCCCGGATTCGCCGCTGTACCTGTTCGGACAAGTCGGGTTGACGGAACTGACGTGCGGATATATTGACGGCGACCCGGATCGGAAAGCCTGCCCGAAACCAAATCGCAGCCTGCCGGCAGGCACTGTCCAGCACCCAGTTACCCAGTGGAATGATCAAACCCGTTTCTTCCGCGATGGACAGGAATCGATCGGGTGGCATATCCCCGAGCTCTTCGTCCGTCCAGCGCAACAGCGCCTCGACACCCACAATGGCACCGGTCACCACATCGATCTGCGGCTGGTAATGAAGTTCAAGGGTATTGGTTCTGATCGCCGTTTCAAGTCGGTCCTGGATTCGTACTCGTTCTGCTACCCGCGCCGCCATGCTGACAGAGTACAGGGCGTAGCGCCCCCCTCCCTCAGCCTTTGCGCGGAACATGGCCATGTTGGCGCAGCGCATCAGTGTTTCCGCGTCCTTTGCGTCGTCAGGGTAGATCGCAATACCAACGCTGCCGCTCAGGCGGATCTTCTGACCCTCCACGCTGCAGGGCTGCTCCAGCCGATACCCCAGCGTGTCAGCTACCGCAACTGCCTCCGTCGGCATGCTGAGTCCGTTCAACAGAACGACAAATTCATCACCGCTCAGCCGAGCGACGGTGTCGCACGGACGCACGCTTTCAGCGATGCGTTGGGACGCCTCAATCAGGACCTTGTCTCCGAGGCTATGCCCATGGAGGTCCTTGACCGACTTGAAGTCATCCAGGTCAATCATCAACACAGCCAGTTGCGTCTGGTTCTGTCTTGCCTGCAAGAGCGCGTGCCCCAGGTGTTGGCCTAGCATCCAACGATTCGGCATGCCGGTGAGGGCATCTCGTGTTGCCTGGAATTGCATTTGCTTCTGAAGCAACTTGATGCCTGAGATATCCCGCACAAAAACGATCGTTGCAGTTGCGCCGTGCGCCACGCACTGGCTCAATGCGATGTCCACGGCTACAGATGTGCCATCCTTGTGTTGTAGGCAAAGATCCTTGACCATTCCCATCGGGCGACGCACAGGATTGCTACCAAAGCGACGGGAGCTCTCTTTGTGGCGCGCCCGCAATTCTGCGGGCAGAAGAATCTCCACCGGGTGGCCCACGAGTTCAGATTCGGAGTACCCAGAGATGTTCTCCATGGCCTGGTTCGTGAGCAAAATAATGCCCTCCAGATTCACCAGCAAAACCCCATCGGGGGCCGATGCAATGATCTCTGGTGCCCATGTGTCCATCGAATGTTCCGCATCCCCTGCCAAGACGTCCTGGGCGCAGAAGTCTGTCAGGGGGCTATTGCGAGTCATGGCTGAACTCGCAGGGATGGGGCCGTCTTCCAGTCTATGTGTGCGCAGGAGCACCGGCGCCGTTGTCTAGATTTGAAACGACAAATCACCAAGCTCCCAGTCTCTCGATGTTGCTGCATATGTTGCCTCCTGGGGCGGGTAGTCCGATGCCACCTACCGATGTTTCTATCTTCATCAGCAAAGACCTGATTGGATTTGATTTCGATCAAAGTCCCACTTGAAATTCAACTCCATGCATAGCAACCGGTTTTAGCGAAACACAACGAGCGCCACTTGCCAAGCGCATCTCCGGCGCAATTCATCAGTACAAAATTTGCGCGTCCTTTTGATCCAGCACAAATGGCTGAAGGCGCTCAGCAAGCACCATCATGTTGCGGCTCGCAGGCCGGTAGCGACCTCTTCACAAATACTAGGCGCGACGGATGCGACACCGTATGTCAGTCCACCTAGCCATCAAAAACGGAGATATCCCTATGACTGTTCCCGGCCCCAACCATCCATGCTGGCAGCGCCTTGCCGGCGGCACCCTGTCGCGGCTGAAGACGCAGCACCTGGGAACCCAGCTAATGACCAAGCGCATCGAGCGCAGCACCGACCCCATCTCCGTCAAGGCAGGTGAACTCCACGCGTACTTTGCCAGATGGGAGCGTGCACTGCCCAACGAAGTCCAACAACTTGCAACCCTCTGATCGGAAGTCACCATGAACGAACTCATCTCCATCGGCGCTGCAGCCGAACTGATCCGCAGCGGTGCTTCACTCAGCCTGGCCGGCCCCGAGTCGGCCCTGGACCAATTGCCCACGGGCAACTGGATCGGCGGCACCATTCCCTACTTCATGGTCGTCGGCGGCGGCACCGTAGTGACCGAAGGCAAGGTGTTCGCCACCGACCTGTCCCATCTCGGTGAAGTCCACATCGCCTGCTATGGTCCCGATGCCTTGGCGGGGATCGTGAAAAATGCGCCGGACAACGGTTTTTCCCTGACCATCATTCCCGCAGGCGGCCAGTGCCACCAACGCTATGCTGCTGAGGCTTCGAACAACCCCGACGCGTTCCTTAAACCCACGGTGGGCTGGATTTCTGGCGTGCACCTGTCCGACCTGGGCCGTATCTGTCCCAAGGTCTACGATGGCCGCACCGCGACCAAGTACGAAGACCGCGCAGTGGTAGCCTATGTCGGGCTTCCCGCCGACAAAATGGCCTCGCTGGAAATCGTCAACCTGTTTGAACCCGATGATGGCGATGTGCTGCGTTTCAGCGAAACCTCGTTCCAGGTCCGCGAGTGTGAAGTCAATGGCGAACGGGTCGACTTGGCCCAGTACCTGCGCAGTCGCGGGCTGGACCACGGCAAGCTGCCGCTGGTGGGTGACTTCGCCGGTGCGCACGTCAACGTATCTCTGCAAAGCATCGACGACGCCAAGGGCCTGGTCAACCTGTACGCGCCAGTGTTTCCGGGGGTGGACTACCACTTGGCCAAACCGGTGCCCGACTATGCCGGAGCCTTCCGCGCCCGCCTAGCCGAGGTGGACCCCGCCGGGGTGGTACTGGGCTGCAACTGCATCCTGAACTTCCTCTACGGCGAACTCGAAGGCAAGGCCATCGGTGGCGTGCAAGGCCCGGTAACCTTTGGCGAAATTGCCTACCAGTTACTGAACCAAACCCTGGTGATGATCCGCATCGCCTGATGCTAGATGCGACGCAAAACCCTTCAACTACCTAGGTAGAGACAGGCGCTTCATCGGATGGCTAGAGTGGGCTACTCAGCTTGACCAAAGAAAAAGCCCTTGCATTTGCATGCAAGGGCTTCTCAATTTGGCGGAGTGGACGGGACTATCCCCACCCACTCGCAAGACCTTGTTTCTATTGCAATTTTTGAATCTGCGGTGTTGCAGAATGGTACCGTAACCTGTGTAGCAGGTCAAACAGCAAGTCTGAAATGCCGACTTCATCTTAATCGACGCTGCCCCCTCATGGTGCACCACCGTTGACGTCCATACATCAGCTCTCACGCTGAGAAAGCACTGGACATAGTCCCACCCGAATCACGTCGCTATACGTTCTCAGATGGCACTTGCCATCCCATTTAATTGAGGACAAACACATGCAGGTATTCGGCAACATCGCAAAAAATCCAGAGCGCAAGGTGTCAAAAACCACCCAGCGCGGGTATTACGAGATGAGGCTAGCTGAGAGCCAACGGGGCATAGATTCTTCCCCCACTTTTTATACGGTGCGCGTCATGAAGGACGTCGACCCCCAATTGGAAAAAGGGGACTTCGTTCGGGTCACCGGCAAGCTCAAGGCCGACTTTTATATGAGCCGCGAAGGCAAACCCACCGGGAATCTCCTGGTGATTGCGTTCGAGGCCCAGAAGATTGCCAAGCCGGCGGCCCTGATGGCTGACTTACAGGCACAAGCACAGGCCCAAGAAAAAAAAAGGTCGACCGGCGAAGCTGTCACCTCACCCGAGGAGCCAGTCAGCGTTGTGCAGCGCGTACCTACCAACAACGACGGTTGGTACGACTGACGCGAAACCGTCGCTATCGAGAAGGACCCATCGTCCAGTGATTCGGAAAGCCACCTGTTCTGGGTGGCTTTTTTATTTGGAACGGTGAAATCAGTTGCTGCAAAACCTATCCAGGCGTTGCTACACAGTGGATGACTCCCATCCACTGCAAACGACCGCCCTCCTTTCTTCCCAAGGCTATTGGGGAGACGCAGGTTTTTAATTTCTTTGGGCAACGAAACCTGCTGGCTGCACTGACCGTCCAGGGCAAGCTCTTCGTTGCCTACGAGTCCGCCGATGGGCTGACGCTCCAAACCGATGCGGGAGAAGCCATGGAAAAAGGGCCGGTGTACCGCTTCATGCAGGAGCACCTGGAAGCCCTCAAGGCCGGGGAGGTACCAGCGTCTCTCACGAGTGTGCACGCCCGAAAAAAAGCAATCTTCTAGTTAGCAATACTGGATGTTCAGTTGCACACCAGCACCAGAATTCTGGGGGTGTTTTCTGGCGTTTTGACAGTGGAATTCATAAACTTTGGGGATGTTGGAAGCCCCTATCCACCGTCGCCCAGACCGAGTCCTCCGCCAGTGGAAAGTGCTGGCTTTGCGTTGCTCGCCCTACGGTGAGGCATACACCCTGTCCGGGCTCGATTACCGCGATGGCGAGCCCATGGAATCAGGGGTCATTAGGTTTTTCGACACTGAAAAGAATCTAGCCCTCGATGTGGAGGGCGTAGTGTGGCTCCTGCCTGCCGGCGAACAGTACACCTCAGATTTCTGGGACCGCACTGAGGAGATGGTCGGCAAGATTTGCGTGCAAAGAAAAATGCGCACCTTGTTGCCGCTTACGGCTGCGCAGGAGCGTGAGCTGAACCGGTTGCAGTCAAGACGGGGGATGAATTGATGCCAGTTCGAATATCTCGCGATTGGCGTCCGGCTTTGCGAGCAATAGCAAGATTGCAGCTTGAAAACAGATATCCAGAACTGGAATACTTTTGGAAGAATTACACCCGCAATCAACAGAAAGCGGTCCGGAGAATGCAGCGAGATTTGCTATCAAAAATGCAACGCACAGACTTCGCGCCGCTAACTCCCGCGCAGCACGCTGCTCTCGGAAAAGCAGCCACTGCCCAGCACGGAGCAGTGCTCGATTCGTTGCTGGACGTCGTACCACCACGGCCGGTGCCGGTGTTGACGACAGCGCAAGAGGCATGGCTACGGGGCATCAATTGCGAAGCTTTTTCACTTGAGAACGCCGTAAAGCTGTACGCAAATCGAGTGAAGCCGGGGGCAACGGGCGTAGTCGTGCACACGTACAAAGATGGCGAGGCTTACGAAGTCGAAGTGCTTCGCGAGGATGGAAACACCTTGTCAGTTGACACGGTAACTGCTACAGAGCTGCAAGAGATGGCACGAATGGAGGCGCGCGACCACGTCGGCGACGACGCGCTCATTGCACGTATGCAGAGCACCCCAGACTTTGGGGGCGGCACGCTGGTTGAGCTAAGTGCGTTTGTACACAGACGCAGACGGAGCAAGAAATGACAACACCGTACCAGCGCACGCGGTCGCTCGTGCTGACAAAAGAATTCTTGCACCGCTTGTGTTCCCTTGGGGATGACGTGCTGCCGTTGACAATGGTGACCGAGGCAGAAGCGCTCCTGCGTCACTTCCCGACGTTGCGAGACATTGAAGCTGCACACAAAGAACTTCCAGAAGTATTTGGGCCGGTGCCGCCTTTCCAGCGCGTCATCCAGAACCCGGAAATTCTGGGAATCTTGGATGCAACTTCGCAAGCGGGAGATAGATAGTGACGGACTGGCACTACTTCCACGGAATTAAGTACAGATTACTCACCAGCTTGTCGGAAATTGGAGAAGCAGAAGGTATGACCGTCGCTGAATTGATTGCACATTTGCAACAACAGCCGCAGGATGCTGTTGTTGTGCAGCCCAGAAATAACGAACTTGCTGACGCGTACATTGTGTTCGGCCTGTGCTCTAAACCGCTGCCAGTGCAGATGCGAGCGGTAGAGAAGTTGGCAGATTTTCCACTGCCCATCCGGAGTTATGAGATTGCCCCGGACGGGGATATCCAGGGAGTGATATTGGAATGACAGTGAGAGGCCGAGACGGATTGGTGCTGTACCTGGATTTTGATGGCGTCATGCATCATGAAAATGTCCTTTGGCACCCCAAGAAAGGGGCGTATTTACACGTACCCCCTGGGTACGAACTGTTCCAGCACGCCTCACTGCTTGCAGAGCTGCTGGAGCCATTCCCGGAAGTGCAGATAGTGCTCAGTACGTCGTGGGCGCTCCAGTACGGGGTGACTGGCGCAGCGAAGCGACTGCCAGAGGCTTTGCAGCGCCGTGTTATTGGTGGGACGTTTCATTCGAGACACATGTCGAGGTCTGAATTTCAGTACGACAAGCCACGGGGGCTGCAGGTGTACGAAGACGTTCTGCGCCGCCGGCCGCGCGCTTGGTTGGCATTAGATGATACGAATGAGGGCTGGCCGCCCGAAGCCGCGGGGAGGTTTATTCAAACCGACGAAAACGAAGGCATTTCTGACCCGGAAGTGCTTTTTGAAATCAAGGAAAAACTCCTGGAGATGGCGGGAGAGCAGCATTGACAGAGCGCAAGAACTACCCTCCACCAAAGCACGGTATTGACCCGGCGGTTTGGAGCACGTTTTGCGCTATCTCCGACCCTGACAACAGGCATTTATTCACTAAAGAAGCTGCATTCGAGGCCTTCAAACACGTGCGCGTTGATGGCGGCTCTCGAGTGATGCAAGAGCTAACCGAAACTGCCCGGGAACTGCATAGGTACGGGCTGGTGACCAAGGAAGAACTGTCGCACCTGATTTTGCTTTCAGTCACTGCACCTGTTGATGAGGCAACGTTGATGGCAAAGATTGCAGAGAAGTACCCGCGCGGGGACCAGTCAATTTCGCTTGAGGAAGTTCTGTCGCCTGAGCGCTTGGCCGAATTCCGTGCTCGGCGGAAACGGGGCACGCCAGCCGAATGAAGCCAGAAAAGATTTTGGATGACTGGCCAGAGTCCGCCCAGGAGGCCTTAATCGTCGTTGAGCGCTACTACCACCTCTCCCGTAAATTTGCGCACCAGTACGCCTTCAGCCTGCAGCTTTTTCAAATGCCGGTGAGCGAGGCGGAGGTGCTGTCGGTGGTACAGGCAGAGGACCGGCTCGCAGCTGCAGATGAATTGATTACAAGAAAGATTAACCGTTGGTAAAAAGGAAACTTGTATAACGCAAATCGGTCTGTTTGAAGTACTGCAGCACTTAAAAGCGCTCGACGTGCCGCCCCCCGAGGACGACCTGCTTCCAGTGTGCTACTCCCCGGCGGAGGAAGAGTGCGGCGTGTATAGCCCGGCAGAGTCGGCGCATGAGCTGATTTGATTACAAATATGGAGCTGTCAGATTCAGAGAGGCACTAACGACGCCTACGGGCCCTGAAGCGACTTCTAGGGCGCTGAGTTGCTCGCCGCATAGCGGACACCAGCCACGCACCTCGAAGCCCCACCTAGCGGGTCTTCCGGTCTCGCCGCGCTTCTTTATCCGCCTGCCGCCGCGCGGCCCTATTCATTGGCAGGCCTCCTTCGCCAAGATAGCGTGGTGAGGAGTCGACGAACCGGAACGGGGCAGGAAATTCGGGCTCGGTGTGCCGAAATAATTTCGTCTCGGTTTTCGGTCGCAGAATGTCGAGTTCGTCCGCTTGCTCACGCCATTCCTTGAGTTCCTCGTCAGACATCTCAGACAGGTCAACGTGTATGAAATCTTGGGACGCTGTCCCCTCTGAGAACGGCTCACTGGCCACCCCGATGGCTTCCTTCAGCGTTGGCATTGCGTCTTTGACGGCGTGGCAGTAGACCATGAGGGTGTGCATCCGCCGGTGCCGGTAGGTCGTGTCGTAGTCCTCGCCTTCTGTCCTGGGGATGGTAAGGAAAACGAAGGCTTGGTCGGGTGGACGGCCGGTCATCTTGACGCGGGCGAACATGTGGCCCGGGTCGCTGCGGTGCATCGCAACTTGAAGGTCCGTGGACAGGCTGCGCCGGACGAGACGCGGTTGGGCGGCGAGGGCTCGAACGATACGCTCGTGATTAACGCCGTCCGTGTTCGGCAGCCAGGGTACGGTGATAGCTTTGCCAGAGCGGATAAACCCGCTCTGGTGTTCGATGAGCGCATCCCACATGTAGCTGATTTCGTTGGCCTTTTGCTTGGCTTTCCATTGTGGACTTGCTCGATACACCGCCCAGTCGCCCTCCGGAAGAGCGACGAAGTCGACGCCCTTCGGTGTTTTGGGGAATGCGTGTTCCTCGTCGCGCATCGTGGACATATATCGTGCAAGTAGCTCTTCCTCACCCGGTACGGAGACGATGACACCGGGTTGCTGCATGAACTCCTCCTTCTTCCTAAGGTATCCAACCAAGTCGGGCACCGTGTCGAGCTCTTCGAGCAGAATGTCAACCGTCATCTCGTCAAGGACATGGACAAAACGGCGGCTCTCCAAGGGGAGGCCGATGTGGAACGGTGTTTGTGCATGAGCTGCTTTTCCCACCAGATGGTTGAACAGCATGACGCTTCCCGAGCTTCCACCGCCAAAAAACTGCTGCGCGGGCAAGTGCGACCCTCGTGTCACAGCGATGAGGTAGTAGCGCGCTACGCTGGCGTCGGGGAGCTCTATGGGCAGCAGGGATTGACATGCCTTGTCCAAGAAGATTCGCTTCGGGAATGCCTTGATGAACTTTTCGGCTCCCGCAAGTTGCCTCGCCGACTTGTCAATTGCGCTTCTGTACCAACGGGGCCAGGCGACCTTCACATCCAGATTGCTCTGGTAGGCGCAGTCTTTGTCTGAGAACAGCAGCACGTCGTTTCCGAAAACAACCAGCAGGTCGCAGAGCTCCTTGCCATCCCCTTTGCCATTGGCCCGTCCCTCGTCCGTGAAGACGTTCGGATAGCTCCATAAGCTTAGGAATGCCTTGCGCGCGAGGCTCGCAAGCGCCCGCTCTGACGGGGTCGTTCCGTTTGCCGCAGCCGCCTTCTCCCATGCGGTCTTTTCTGTCATCGTGTCCTCGCTTGGCGCTGGTGAGCTCGCCGAGAGTTGTCAAGGAGACTTCGCCGCGCGCTTACGTTGTCCGTGCGACGCTTGCCCCCCAAGCGGTCATTGACGAGTGAACGGTTGTGGCCCTTTGCTGTGTACATGACAGCAGTTCAGAACAACGGCTTGAGCTATACCGCAACCAACAACTCTAACGGAGCTGCCGAAACTGCTTGATTTCGCCCTGCTTCCTTGGCCTTGTAAAGTGCCGCGTCTGCCCGATTGATGACGCTTTGGAGTGACTCCGGCAGAGTATTATTGCTGGAAGCAGGCAAAGCGCTGGCGTAACCGACGGACAGAGTAAACCGGGCAGTTTTTCCATCGGGCAGTCTGACCGTTTGCGCATTTGCATCTTTAACGAGCCTGCTCGCATATTTTTCAGCATCCGTCTCTAAGCAAGCACGCAACACGACACAAAACTCTTCACCACCGTATCGGACAACAATGTCTGACAATCGGAAAGCATTCGTGAGTAGACGTCCTACGTGCGCTAGCACGACATCTCCACCGCCATGACCAAAACGGTCATTGATTGACTTGAAGTGGTCAATGTCAATCATCATGAGTGCGTAGCCGTCGATGCGACCAGCATTTTCGATTTCCTGTTCCATCTCGACGAACGCCGTCCGCGTGTAGAGTCCAGTCAATCCGTCTCGGCGCAATCTTTCAACTGTTTCGCGGCGGTTCTTTTCATTGTTTATTGCAAAGAGAGCAATGGATGTTGAGGAGATGTACGCAACAAATGTCAGGTAGTAAAAAATAAGAGTAATCGAATTGCCCGTAGGAATTACGGCAGAAGTATTACCAATAATCGCTGTAACTGCTCGAGCACTATGTGTCAGCGCCAAAAAAGCAATAACAAGGGTTGCTAGAACGGAAATTCCCAGCGTGTGTTCCCCTCTGTGTCGGAAGACCAAATGCCCCATTACAGCGAGCTGAACAGCCAAACTCGCATTCATAGTGAAGATGGCAATGCCTCTGGATGTATCAAAAAAATACGTACCGAGCACTCCAGCTAAACCGAACAAAACAGTAGCCTGAAATACCTGCTTGGGCGGCTCGACTTGAAAAAGTTTTGAATAGGCAATCGTGCCCAACGGAACTGCTGAAATCGCGAACAAATTTGCAATAAGAAATGTCGCTATAAAAGGCCAATACCCCGTAAAGGTCCAAAGGAAAAAAGTCCCCGCGCCACAGGCCATGCTCTTGCCCCAATATCTGAGGGCAGACTGACTACCGATGTTTCCACGGGCCATTGTGAATGCAACCGTTCCCAACATTGCCGCAAGAATAGCGACTGAAAAAAGCAAAGTTGGAGGGTCTAACCTTGGAAAACCTAAGTTCATGTGCACTCCCCGAAATGCGATTTCAAGCGCTTAAAAGCGCCTTTGATATGGCCAATTATGCCCATTGGAAAGCCTCGCCAGTCTATGAAGATGGGCGGGTCCGTAACGATTCTGACTGCCCAGCGAAAGCCCTCGCTCTTCATACCGCACTCAATCATGGCAATGATTTTTTCGGCTATCTGACAAATAGCCACGCAACTCAGTGTCAATTTCTTCCTGCAATCCATCAGGGCTGATGACCCAAATGTTGGGAATCCAATACCTGACGATGGGAACCACCTGGTTGCGATGGCCGACTTTCGCCGACAAAATCAGGCTGCCGTCTACAAGTTCCTTTTCGATAACCTGATTGGCAATGAGTTTGCGTCGTTTGAAATAAGGGGCGATGGCCTTGTCCACTTTCAGAACAATTTCGGTGGGTTGCTCGCTGAGCCAAACCCCTTCTTCCAAATCCAGCGTGTCATTCACGCTCTGATTAAAGTGGTACTTCTGCTCGGATACCAGAAGGCCTTCAATTTTTGAAAATGAGAAGGTCTTTAACTTGTCGGAATGCCTGGCTGCAAGGTACCAAACTCCCTTGTTATTCACGAGCCTATAAGGTTCAACGTCATAGACCTTTGAACTGTCAGTGCCCTGGTAAAAAAAACTGACAATAGCGCGCGCAAAGATGGCCTGCTCGAGCTTTTTGAAGGACTCTTCCTTTCCCCGAAGGTCTTCATAGTGATGCCCCCTTATCAGGAGCGCCGATTGAATCCGCGCGTCGAATATTTCCCGAAGGAAGTCTTCTGAGAGTGTCGGGAAAAGGCCTGCCACTCCTGCCAGGCTTGCGAAGCGCTCAATGTCTTTCAATGCGAGCTTGCCAAGGAAGGCGGGATTCAAATAGTACTTGCCTTCACTCTTCTCTAATGGCAAATAGCTGAATCGTTCGTTGATATCCCGTTGCACTGTTCGCAAATTGACGTCGAACTCGTGTGCAAGTTGCCTTGGGTCCAGCTTCTCACCTTGATTGAGCTTAATGAGAATCATCGCCAGGCGGCGAACAAGGGTGTCGTGGTTGGCAACAGTCAAGGTACAAGTCAGTAGGCTTAAAGATTCGCTGCAATCAAACCTTCGGGGGGTGGATGTCCTTTGCTACCTCTTCGTCCGCTACAGCCTTAGATGTATCAACCGCTAGTAATCCAGGCTTCGCTTTGGACGTTTTCAACTGCTGCGCGGCATCAACCGTCCGTACGTAAAGTCCCTTTGCAGTTTCGGATGCGGCTTCACTGGCTTTGCCCACCGCGCCTTTGACTGCCATAGACGTTGTTCCCAACATGGCCCCGGTTGACTCCAGCGCACTCTTTGCAGCACTGGATGTGGCTTCGGCTGCGCTGGAAGCAACTTGTCCTGTTTGGGTGGCAACCTCTGAGAGAACGCCTGCGGTTGACTCATAAATCTCGCTCGATTTCTTTACAGTCTGTTCAGCGGCATCCTTCAAGATATCAACCATCCTGCCGGTGACGTCTGACAGACTCCTTCCAAACTTTGCGGCATAGGTTTTGATAAAGCCTTTGAATTCCGCGATGTTTTCCGGGCTCAATATTTCATTGGTTGTCTTTACAACGAACGCAATAATTGCCTTGATTGTTTCAACCCCAATTTCTAATCCTGCGCGTAACTTGTCAAGAAGCTCATTGCGTTCAGCGTCGCTTAGCGCGTTCCAGCCGTAATAGATTGCCCCGAATGCAGCGCATGTCATTGCAATCGGATTCGTCAACGTTACTGCGGTTGCAACAGTCCCAGCCGCGGCGAGGGTATTCCCAAGCAGCAATTGTCCGGTTGCAATGATGGTGACGGAGCTCATGTATCCAAGACCGAACCCGAACTTCGCCATTTCCAGAACCCGACCCGTCTTTGAAACGGTCGAATTTTCAGACTTCTTCATCAAGTCGATGTGGTCGTCAATGAACTCATTGACTGAAGTACCCATGTTGTAAATGCCTTGAATGGCCGTGGCCATTGAACTCAGCACCATCCCTGCTGGATGCAAATTTGCGACATTCAACATTGCCTGAGCGCCTACGGCCATAAATCCCCCCGTTATGAAATGTTCTTTGCGGTTTCCGCACTTGTTTGAATGATGATATTAGCGGGATTGGCTCCAAGGTGGGCACTGAACTTGATATCGCTCAATGCTCCTATTTCGAGCCCCCACAATCGGTCGCTCAGCTTTTTGAACCAAACGTCATCTTCCAAATCAGCACGACCACAAGACTAGAGATGACGAGCAGCGCTAGTTTTATGCCCGCCGCCAATATCCCCACCCATACCGATAGCGCGCCTAGTTTGATAAAGGCGAACGACACTCCAAGACCAATGATTGCTAGCCAGAACATGATTTCACTCCTATTAAGTAGTTTTGAGGAAGTGCAGTATTCATGTCGTGAGTGACAGGTCGTGTCGTTTCTCCATTCAGAAACCATTTTTTGTTTGGAGCAAGCGCAGACCAGGGGTATCAATTGCAAATGGGTGTCCAAGACTACCTACGCCGCCTTGCGGCCATTACGAGAACATCTGAATCTTGCCTCGAGGCAAGACTTCTAAGCGCCGGAAAGTTCAATGTTTCACGGGTTTCACAGCACCCACGCCGAAACCCGCGCCAGTACTAGGTTTCCAGCCCTTTTACGGTCCAGAAACAGCAATTGTTTCACGGCAAAAGCGCACGCGCCGGACACTCCAAAAGATTCGATAACAGGTTACGGTAACGGAGTGTCCAGCGCAGCCATAGGCAACCTCCGGCATAGACAGTCCAATCTGTCCCCCCTGCCCCGCACATCCTCATAGTCCCTGCATTCCGGGTGCGGGCGCGCTGGGTCTCCCGCGGAAATCAACGCTGGAACAACTCTCGCGACGCCGACATATTTGTTTGTAATGCCGGGTCTGAAAAGCATCAGGCACTATTGCGTGCTCTGCAGTTTGTGCAGACCCAACGATTATGTCTGGGTACCTCTGGATGAAGCACTTTGCAATCGTTCAACCGTTAAACCTTTTTGAAATCAAGGACTTACGAAGCAAGAAACCAGCGGGCACGGTGCTCATCCCTACTTCAGCGCTCTGTTCAAGATACCAGCCAACCGAAGACCTGCCAGCTGCAACCTGCTTTCCATCACTGGCGTGTACCTGCGAATGTAGGTCGCATCAATTTTCCGGTCAGGATAGAACCCTGGTGTACCCACAATCTTGCAAGACTCCTCTGCAGCTCGAATGGGTTCAAGTTCGAGTGAAGCCTGGTTCAGAGACGCGTCAGTAAGCCTTTTGGCTATTTCGCTGGGCCCTTCATCTAAATTTCGAATGAGTCCGGTATCCCAAACAGCATGCAAGTTTGAGCCACGCATAAACGCTTGTAGCTGGTACTTGTTGCCTCCCTTGTCGTCCAGATAGCCCGCATGCAGCGGCTGGTGGACGTCCGCAATCAAGTGCACAAGGTACTTCAGAGCCAGTAGGCGCTTTTCGTCTGGTACGGCTGAGCCGAGTGCTTCAATCTGCCGCTGAATGGCTGCAATCAGACATTGGCCATCAGGGCAGTCCCGCTTTGCTTCATAGACGCAAGTATCTCGCGGAAAATTGACGTAATGCCAGGGAGCGGTTGTACGATTTTTGTGTTCATCAGCCCATGTGGAAATGGACTCGAGCGTCGCTCCTGGCTCAACCTGAAGAAGGCGTTCAACTTCGGCGCGAGTCTTAGGACTCAAGTGCTTTTGCGCAATGCCGGCTACCACCTGATGGCCTTGGACACCCCATGCACCGGCCTGAGAGGCAAATGCCACTGTGGCGAGCATGGCCAACATTCGAACAACGATAGCGCACGCAAATCGTCGCAGCTTTGGATTCAAATGCTTTGTGTGAAACATCAATGCGATTCGCAAAAAAAAAGAAGCCCAGCACGATGGCTGGGCTAACCCCTTTAGGGCTCTGTCCAGGGAGGTAAGACAGAGGGCCGTATGGCCAGCGGAGACTTTACCACCCTGCGGCAACGTCGGGCAAGGTTCAGTCCGAGGTCAGTAATTTAATCGCGGAATCGTCTCTTCTTCGCTTTGTATTCCTCCACCTTCAAGGCCCTATAGGCCTGCAGTGACTTCAGTACTTCCAGTTCTTCGAGCAAATTCTCGGCAGTCAAGCTCGCGCTGAGCAGAACTTTGCCAGTCGCTGCTTCAAAGAGTTTCACCACACCAAACAGGCTTAGCTCATCTGACTGGCGAATCTCATGTGTCATTTGCGGCCCCCAACTTGGGTCAGCACAAATGAAGTCCATCGCGCGATGAACCTCAGTAGCGAGCATGCTTTTGCACTCGCTTAGGTCATCGATGGTCACTATGCCAGCAAGAACTAATACCCTCATGCGAGGCACTCCAAGAAATCTTGCGCATGCGGAAGAGAACTTTTCAGAGATGCATTTGACCGGGCGGATTCCATTTCTCAACTGATTGATGTAGCCGTATGTCACGCCCAACTTAAGAGCCAAGTCCTTTTTCATAAGGAATCTTTCTTTTGCGCATCGAACGAGTGCCGCAATTAGCGGGCCACCAGGTCTCCGCAATTCCACGACATCAAATTCTCCGGACCACCGCGGGGACGAACCATCAATTGCAATAGCTTTCTTCAGGTCAATTGTTACGGAGCTGTTTGTATTCATTTTCATAATTAGTTTGTAGATTCTTAAGTTGCATCCGTGGCAATTCCTTCAGCACACAAGCGGCTGAAGATGCCAGGTAGCAGAAATTTGAGGGTGCCCTTTTGACTTGGGGGGCACCCGCGGAGTTCAGCTTTATTCGGCGAGTGGCATTCCAAGCTTGTCGCACATCTCACCTAGCGGCCCACCGCTTAGGGCGCGCCAAACGCCTTCGCATACGTCGACCAGAGCCAAGTTCTGAGCAGGCGTTAGGTTGCTCAACTTCACAAGTAACCCATATAGCAATGAGTCTTTTGGCAGGAGGTTGGGGTGCTCTATCCCATTGTCATCGGCCACCATGCCAGCTACAGAGCTACGACCTGGGCGCCATTCCCATACTGTGTCGCAGGTGGTGTTCAAAATGATGACCATCTCCTTTTCAGTAAACACGTGGCGTAGTGAGTACCGCGTAAATTCCATCAGTTTGAAGTGTCTTGAGGCGGCTTCTCGACCCACAAACTGAGCAGGAATTTGTATTCGGGCAGAGGTTCCCAAGCTTCCATTTCGCAGGTCAATTTGCTCTTTCAGGTATTGGCATTCCCTATGTTCCCAGTAGTCGCGCTCGTATTCAGCCCCGCCGTCGGCAGACAAGAGGTTCATGAATTCGGCCATTGGAAGTCCAGTGTCCGCACTCTCAGTTGTATTCGTTTCAGTGTTCATTTAGTTCTTTCAGACGTGTTTTAGCTGCGGCCCAAAACTGGGACGCGCCGAATCCGAAGCAAAGTGCTTCGGGACTAAATTGAGATTAGTCTTTGAGCCGCTCTAGAGGCTCGTGTTGCCGCAGCGCTTACGCGCTTTGGGTAATGACATCGTTCACGGGGTAACCGCTACTTGAGTAATGTGACCATGCAGAATAGTTGGCCACTGAAGTAATCATTTTAACAAAACGTGCCACTTTCGGCAAGTGCAAAGTGCATACACTGGACATGGACACCCACGTCATAGTGCATCTGGATTGGCGAAGGAGGTATCACGTACCGACTCGGTGCATTGAAGCAACAACGACATCGAATTCATCTTCAATCGTTCCAAGTCCAAAAATGAAGCCACCTCTCACGGTGGCTTCATGCAATCAATTTCTATTCAATCGTTAGACCCCTGCACCGGTCACTTGTGCAATATCGGGTTGCTTGCTCAAGCGCTTCGGTTGTGGGTTCCATACAGCTCAGTTCCTGGTGGAGCCTTGCTACTTCAGTAGCCTCGGGTTGGTCCCTGAATCTTTTTGCCAACGCCTCCAAAACAGATAGGAGAAACTGGTGGGCCATTGCGCGCATGGCGTCCTTCTTCTGCTCAACAGCGTCAGATGGCTGCATGCTCAGGGGGTAGCCTTCAATTGAAAATTTACGCATGCTGTTTACCCGCCTTGCGAGTGGTTGTCTTCTTGGATGCGGCTTTCTCAGCGGCGCGCTTTTGCTTTTCGAGGACGACACCTTCTTGGTAGGCCGCCGTATGTTCTGCTTTCGTGGCACGTTGGGTGTAGTACCGCCCATACGAAGAGATGTCCTGCGCTTTGACGCGCTCATCTTGGCTCAGCAAGTTGTAGCCTGAACCGCAGTCCCTTGAAATGCTCAAACTAGCCGCAATGCACTCCTCCACCGAGAATTTGTGAGAGGGGGATTTTTTTCCGAAGTTGTCGAGTTTTCCGTCTTCCATCGCCTTGACCAGCAGTTCACGAGCAATTTCAGAGCTGCTAACAAACCCCTCCTCGTCGCCGCCCTCGCAAATTGTGGCCAACGCCCACCACCAACGGTCCGTAATTCGGTAGAAATCGTCATACTCGCTGAGTTGTTCAATAAAGTCTTCGAATGCAGACTTCTTTGCGAAAATTTGCTGTGGCCACTTGTAGTTATCCAGTGCGCCGGCTTCAACGGCCAAAGTGATGCTGTCAAGCACCTCATGAAGGTCTAGTTCAGCCATGCTTTTGATAGGCTTGAGTGTCTTCTTCTTGTCGTCCCAGATTTCTGGATACACGAGGATGTCACGTTGTTGAAGTTGGTAGCCATCGATATTTGCCATTTTGTATTTCCTTGAATTTGTTGTTTGACTAGCTAGGTATAGCTAGTGGGTTTGACAGCTCTCAGGCTGCCGGCCACATGCCTGGCACATGACCATCTATGAATTTCTGAATTCAGTCTTCACTATCACACCGCAGTTCCAGCGGTTGGTGGGACCCTTGGTACTCACCTTCTCAGCCTGTCAGGTTCTACGCATTGCGTACCCCGAGGGTGGGTTTCGTCTCATAGGACAGAGTAACGCTCACCTTGTCGGTCATCTGGCTGCTCGTAAATTTTTAATGAACCAACGCAGTCCGGCGATGCGGAGAGCTAAAACCAAAGCGAAGAAGCCTTTGGCGAAAACTGACAAATAGAAGATTTTTTCGAGACCCCGGAGGGTCTCTTTGCCGGCCCGCATCGTCTAGCGTTTTGGGCGAGTGACAACGTTCACGCTTTTCAGCGTTACTTGCCGTGGGATGAGCTAGCTGTTGGGCTAGTCATTAATTGATGGACGTAATGTAGCGTAAATCTCAAGGGGTTTTAGAAGATTTGATATTTTTTTATGACTTCACTGGAGCTTTCCAATCAGAGGGGAATGGCATCCATCCTCGACGGGGTCTGAGTGCACAAGCCGTCGGCCCCCGTTTGTGCTTTCGAGTCGAAATTTCCCTTCGAACTGACATGAGCCTTGTGTCGTCGCGAAGGTATTTGTATACAAGTCGAAGATGTACTCATTGGCCGACGGCGCCTTCTTGAGTGCGAGCCTGTTCCACTCAACGCATTTCTTGTATTCGCCATTTTTGGCTCGAAATGCGCACTCACCTTTCACGCTATAGCTTCCCTCCAAGTTTGGCTCTTTCGGCCCCGCATTTGCGAGGGATGAGAATGCAACGACGAGAATGACTGAAGCTAGTAGCTTCATGGCGGTGCGGCTTGTGAGCTGTTTCAACTTGGTTCGTGCGTGTTGATGTTTGCGATGTCCTCAAGCAAACCCTCAAGCAAGGTTGCCTCTAACCGGAAAAAGCCGTCGCTGGTGAGCAGTCTGTGGTTCGGATTTGGGTGGTAAGCGTCAGGAACAATGAAACCCGCTACAACCTCAAATCCGCCAAGAATGTCTTCCGGAGGAATTGCATCTTGAGGGGTTCGAGTCCTGCCATCTGTGATGACGACCAGCCCATCGCCCTGTTTTTGTGCCGCGTCGATGAGTCCAGGAACACTTGGTCCACGAGACTTAATTGATGCGTGCAGAAAGCTCACGAATGCCGGATTGCGCCCAAAGTTGTCGGGCTCAAGTGCCTCACCAGCTTTTAGCGGATTGAGCAACTGGCCAATGATTTGCTCGGATACAAGGCCCCGCTTAAACGCGTTGGCGGGCTCAGATAAGGTGACGTATGTGACAGTCTTTTCATCTGTCTGCACCTCGCAGAAGGCTACCGGCAATTCTGGGCAATTCATTCTTGTAAATTGGGTCGTAGAGATGGGCGAATTTCACTCCTGGGGGATTGTGTTGGCCATAGCGTGATTTGACCATCCCCCATTCGAGTGAATCGGTGGACGTTACCTGCTACGGGGTTCCGAACTGATGAATTTGACCTGGAGCTGCTGGTACTTCAGCCCGCTCCAGCAATTCTCATTAGCTCCAAAGATGGCTTAGAGCTTCCCAGAAGCGACAAGCTCAAGGGCTAAGTCGTAAGTTCTGCTGGCTAACGCTTCAAAACCCTCCGCTCCTTTGATAACGGCATATGAACCGGCGGCGTCGAACACGACAGGGACATAGTCGTTGAAACTTCCGGCACCTCCGTAAACTGAGCGAATAGAGGCAGAAAGCATGCTCAATGCCTTCTGGTCGACCCTACCGGACCGCAATCCCATCGCTTCAGAAAGACAGCCCTGGAAGTGTTCATGCCACTGGCAACTGGGGTCGAGAGCGAGCACAGTCACAAGTTCCGAGAGCGTTTCAATCAGTAGAACAAGCTTTGCCTCCCCACTTATTGACCTCTCTCCCATGTGCGGCAGAGGCTCGGCTTGGGTTTCTTTGAAAGTCAGGCGGTGGGTCTCACAATCCATCGCGATGAACGTGCTTACTTGGACGGAAGCCGAAGGTTCCAGTTTTGGATAGTCAGACTCGAGGTATTCGATGACTTCATCGGCCGGCCACGGCCCAAGCGAAGACTTGAACTCTTGGTACTCGTCCTGGATTTCTCTCCACGACGCATACGCCTTCTTCGACAGGAGCATCTCTGACTCTGTGTAGACGATATGAAGCGGCGTGTCTTCCACTGCTATCCGGTCTAAATCGCCACGTTTCGCTTTGTCGGGAGCGTCTGCATTTATTGGTGCAAATGGACCCTGGGTGCGCATCTTCAAATAGCGCTCGCCATCTGGCGTATTGAACAGTTTCCACCATACCCAGGCACCAATAGTGATTCCGAGCAGTACAACGACGATGGTGAGGCCTGTAGACATAAGCTCTCGTTCAATATCGTCCAGGAACTGCTGCAGGAAGCATGTGGAAGACAATAATTGGCGGAACGCGTCCAAAGCCATCAAGAGGGAGTCGGTCGATTTTTTTGATTGCGCCCAGCACCGCGTCGTCCCACGCCAGGGTTCCGCTGGATTTGACAATTCGGAAGTCGAGGATTACTCCATCCGCGGCAGTTCTTACTTCTACGTCGGTAGGATTCACGCCTTCAACCTCGCCCTTGTAGACCAAGTTGCGTATGACTTCTGTTCTAAGTCGACCTACGTACGCCAAGCTAATCGGCGTAACTTTGAATTCTTGCTTTCTCCGCTCAACTCTTTCTGACTCGACAAGGGGCTGCTTGGCGCTTTGCTCCGTGCCGGGCGCCCCAGGGGGTTCCTCCGCAAGGGCATATTGAGCACAGATTGCCCATGCGAACAGACCGGCGCTAAGAGCAACGTCCAACACAGAACGAATGAGCTGAGTCGGTTTCATCGAATGCTAGGACGGCAATTGAAAAACACGTCCATCAGACGTTTGAGAACCCGGAAACCAGACATTAAAGGCAAGAAGGTCGACACGCTCCCTACATTGAGCGCCTGTCAAATGCATGGTGGGAAACGTGCAGACAAGGAGGTCACGGTCATTTGTAAGGTACGTCCCGGCCAGGCGATACTTTGCAAACTCTTCGACGCTATCCCAGTATGGGCGAGAGGAATCAAGCACTTCCCTCCACCATGACACGGCACCATTCGCTTCAAACTGTAGACATTCACGGTACACAAGACTGAAGAAAACTCCACCTGCGTGCAAATCTGTTGTGGCCATTGGCCCCGTGACATAAGGTGTATTCAGGTTCATCTAGATGATGGAAGGCGGGATATTCACTCTATAAGTGCGGAGAACTCCAACGGGCATGGAGTGGCTCTGAGAAATCGCATTTCCACTCGGGGAGTATTCCAGAAATCCTCCGCTTCTCTTCGTTGAAAGCTGAGCCCATGGGGCGCTGCAGTTCATTTGCCCTTTGAAAGTGTGCTCGCGAGGGTTTTCCCCTCCCCCATTCGAGTGAGGCACGCCGCTGGCCACAGCTCTATCGAACAACGCGCACGACGTCTGCCCTTTCAATTTCGCGCGCCGTAAAGAACAATCTAGAAGATGCGCAGCCAACAGTTCGCAGCCACTGCGCAGGGCAAGTAGAAGGCTTGCAAGCGTTTGGGCTAACGCTTTCCCGGCCTCGGCCTTCGTAGGCACGCCTAAGAGCCTGAGGCAAATTTAGTCTCCAGCTCTGCAGGTGCGATTTCCGAGTTTCGTTGCGATTTGTTACTGTTTATTCGTACAGTATTCATGTAGCATTGGGCTCATAAGAAAGACCCGGGAGGACCCATGCAAATAAATACATCACGCCCCAACTCAGCCCAAGCGGGTCAGCGCCGAAACGCCAGGCCCTGGCCGTTTATCGTTCGCCCTCAGACGCAAAATCGCATTGAGCTTTCAATCGAAGCGCAGCGAGTTATCTCTCGGACAAAGGCTATCTGGGAAGAGAATCGCGGCACGCCAGGCTAAGGTACCGCTCTGCATCGGCTTGTCTGTGCGCAGCAGACTGTCGCTCTGAATGCGTTTGGGGTAAGCTTTTCCGCACCATGTGCGCGAACTACATCCCGGTCACCAGTGCTGAACGGCTCCTCCAATTTTTCGGAGTAGTCCGTGGTGTGGACGAACCAGAGCGAGACGTCTTCCCAGCGGGCCGAGCCCCTTTCATTCGGCTCGCACCAGATGGCACCGAGTCGGGTGAGCTCATTCGCACCGTAGCGGACGGCATCTTTCGGTTCGTGCCGGACTTCATTGCGAAGGTCGACTGGGCACGCCACACCTACAACGCCCGGGCTGAGACCGTTGACACCAAGACCACGTACAAGAAGGCTTGGGCGGCTGGGCATCGGTGCATCATCCCAACTGAGGCAATCTACGAGCCGAACTACGAGTCCGGTCAGTCGGTCCGGTGGCGTATCCGAAAGGGAAACGGCGAGCCCATAGGCGTCGCTGGCATCTACCGTAGCTACCAGGGACCTGGCGGCAGAGAGATGTTCGCATTTTCAATGCTGACCGTGAATGCCGATGACCACCCCTTCATGCGTCAATTCCATGCACCGGGCGACGAAAAGCGCATGGTCGTTATCCTTGAGCCAGAGGACTTTGAGGGGTGGCTGACCTGCCCGGTTTCGGAGGCAAAGGCGAGGTACTGCCAACAATGGCATGGAGAGCTGGTGGGTGAGCCTGTGCCGCTGCCGAAGCGTCCCAAAAGGACGGCCACGCCCCGTTCGGACTCGACGTCCCTTTTGGACCTGATTGCCGGTGACGACGAGCTACGCAGCGGTGCTGGGATGTCGGGAGCGGTTGGGCCAATCCAGAAAACGAAGAGGGGCAAGACGCTGCCTCCCAAAGAACCAGGCATCGGCACCACGGGCGACCTGTTCTAAGGCGGCTTGCCAAGTGCCCCGGCCAGCTTCATTTTGCAGAGCGGATTTAGCAATCTGCATACGCCGGAACTCACTGTCCATCGCTCCGGCAATTGGTGACCAGTGCACTTGTCCTGAACACCGCCAGCATCCCGCGCAGGCCGCCTGTTAAATTTTCGATGCTGAATTTTGGTGGCTGCCTATGGAGCTATCGCGACTTTGGGCGCAATGGTGCTAAACGTGAACATTGCTACTGGTGCCACAGAGCAGCTGGAATGTAAGCTCCGGGATGGAGCCACAGCTCAATTTTCTCGGTTCCACCAATCTCGGTCATCGCTCGTTGAATTCGTTTCACCGCTCGCGCCGTCTCGTTGCCGTAAACCAAGTAGATGGCCCGCTGGTAGCCGACGCTATTTGAAAACAAAGCCAAGCTCCTCAAGTCCTTCCTTATCGCATTGAGACTCGCAGTGCACGGTTTCACCTCAATGGCAGCGAAGTTTCCACTCATGTCGCCGGGGATGTGAACCAGGAGGTCTGGCTTGTACTTGTCCGCTTCAACTTGTCGAAGGAGCTTATGCCCGGCCTTATCCACCTCTCCATTGAGTTTGAAAGGACAACCCTGAGGCCAACGAAGTCTAAGCTGGTGGTAAAGCTCATAGCAATACACCCGCTCTCGATAGGCAGGGGCTTGACCTGCTATCGGGAGTTGAAAGTAGATGTGCTCGACTGCCGAAGTCGCTGCGCCGAGCAGGTCGTTGAGTTCGTTCACTTCGCGAGTATCTCGTCCAGCGACCACAGAAGGAATGTCAAATCGAGAGCGTTCATGACTCCCAGCTTATCCGAAAGCCGAGACGGTATCAGCAGGAGCTTGGCTGCATTCACTCAGCACCGGCGCGTGAACGGTACCGTGTTTCCATTCGGCCCTGTGGGCCCGTCGGCCCTCTGCGAACGTCAAATGCCTGTGATTTGCTCATCATATGACGCCAGCTACCGAACCCGTGCTGTCTTGGACTGGCTTCGGGCGCCACCGTCCTGATGAACTCAATCGCCGCATCCAATGAAGTCCAACCGTTTCCGGTCAGTTCGCCCTCGGCCCTGGAAAGCAACTCAACCAGCTCTTGGACCCCGACCTCGCGCGGCGCTGCAGGTTCCGAAACCTCCGTTCGAAGGAAGTCCTTGTATGCATCACTCGTAATGAACGCGTCCATCGAGCGCAATGCGTCATTCCTAGATTTCGCCCAGCTCTCCATAGTCACTACATGGCGGTCAATCTCATCGTAGCAGTCATGCAGATACATGTCAGCTGCGATGCATCCCACTTCCGTGACGAGGTCCTGCCCTTCAACAAAGTGGTGCACCAGGTCGTTTCGCAGGTCCACAAGCTCTTGCAGGTCCGTCGTCAGCTTGGCATGAGCATCGGGCGGCATCGACACGCTAGAGCGAAAGCACATCCATCCGACTGGATGCTCAGTTTCGTCATTGGGCTCGTCCGATTGCGTCTCACCTGAGTCGAGCAATGTGGGCCGAAAATACTTGCCGGTGAGCTCTCCGACCAGATTGCCCATCGTCATATTTGGCAAGGCAGAGGATGCTTCAGCGGTCTGCACAGTACTCACTCCAAGCATGCCTGTGACCTCCAGCTTCGCGACCATCTCCCTCAGGAGAATCTCGTACTGCTGAATTCGGATGAGGCATCGGCCTAGCCTGCGTTGGACTTCTCTCTGTAGGGCTGCATAAGGGGGCTCCTCCACTTCGGGACGGCTCTCCGCAGAATTTCTAAAGGCTTTCAGTGCACTTTCGACCGTGAAGTGCTCGGAATCCTTGGGGTCAGAAATCGCCGCAAACGTACGAACGCCCGCCGTAGGCACGCTAGTTTGATTGGAAATTCTCCGAATAGACTCGTCACCAATATCCGGTGGAGAGGCAGGCGTGGCGGCGGGCGTAGGAGGTTTGAGCGGCACAGTGCGATTTATCGTACGGGGACTAGGGAGTCCGGTCAACTTAGTCAAAGAGACTTGGTTCAAACTCAAGACAGTTTCGCGTCCATCAGGCTACTCAGAAATAGTGCCTTAAAGTCAGTGGTCAAGGCAAGGTTCGGCCGAGACGGACCCTCACTTTCATGCAAGGCATTGAATGGCACGAGTAATTCTGGTTGACCCGTATCGGTTTTCAAAGTGGTGGCACGACTTCCGCCTTCAGTTTCGTCGCCGATTTCGGGCAAGGATTTTTTCAGCCATTGAGCAAGGTGATGACGCCGCGGCGCTACGCTTGGCAACGCCGGGTACTCTACAAAAGTCTGTAGGAGAGTTTGGCCAGTCCCCGTTGGTCGCGGCCATCTCAGCGGGAAATCTCCAGCTCGCACATGAGTTCATTCTGCGCGGAGGCGCATACCTAGGCGACGGCTCCATGGCTCATGCAGCTATGCGAGGCTATTTGACAATCGTCGATGCTTTGCTTGTTGCCAACAAGAGTCCTGACGAACCGCTTCTCGAGCAGGAGTTGACCACCGGTTACACGCCGCTTATGTGGGCCGTCAATCGAAAGCATTTACCAGTGGTTCGCCGCTTGCTTGAAGCCGGGGCGGATGTCAATGCAGTGTCACTCAATGGGTCGAACGCCGCCATGCTTACTGCCAAAGGCGACCCGCCCAGCCTAGAGGCTTTAGAGATTCTTTGCAGCTACAAAGTTGACATCAGCAGAAAGGACTGGCGCGGACGCAACCTCATCCGTGAGGCAAGGGACAGGGAGAGGAATTCAGGTAGACCTGAATTGCGCCAAATTATTGAGCGGCATTTTCCAGGGACGAACGTTGATGAAGACTGAATATGCGCTTTGCTTTCGCTTCGACTGTAGAGGAATAGTCCAACAATGAACAAGCAGATAAGTGTCGAGCAGCGAGCTGTTGAAGGGAGAGTCTATGACGAAAAAGTACTTGAACGAACTTAAGAAAAAACTTCAAAAGGGCGACCCAAGAAAACTTGAACTGCTTGCGACAGACCTAATCAGCAAGCTCCTTGGCGTTCGACTGAGCGTTGCCAAATCCGGATTTCAGCATGGCTCAGACGCAGGTACTGGCGGACGTGTAGGAAGACACTTGAGTCTTGAATGCAAGCGCTATGCGGACAACTCGCCGCTTGATGACCGGAATCTGCAGGGTGAAATCGACGATGCGATAAAGCGAAACTCTGCCCTTGAGGCCTGGATTCTTGTTTCCACACGCGGAATCAATCAGCAAACTGAAGATAGCCTGCAAATCAAAGCCAGAACGACGGGCGTGCCAGTTATCGTAGTCGATTGGAGAGATGACAGCGCTGACCTTCCAACCCTTGCTGCGTTGTGTGCGTGGGCTCCCAATATCGTGGACAAGCACTACGGAAAGGTGTCCCAGTCCCCAGCTGTCGCGAGAGCAGCGGCTCCTATGGTCACACGCCTAAGGCGAGAGCTATCACCCTGGGCCATCGGATACAAAGGCCTCTTGTCCAGCTCTAGGACCTATCTTAAGAAACTGTGGCGTGATGCAGCCGAGTCAAAAAGTGTATTCGGCCAGAACGTTGCTGGTGGCCTTGTACCGCTGGTAGTCAGAGAATCCGTGTCGAAGGGAATGGAGTCTTGGTGGGCATCCAACACAAAGGGCGCAGCGGTCGTACATGGCGCAGAGGGCATGGGTAAGACCTGGAGTGTTTTGCAGTGGGTGCAAAGTCGAATGGACACTCTGCCCATCGTCCTCATGATGCCCTCATCTGCATTCAAAGTGTTGAATGGCATCACGAACTCAAGCGTCATTGAGTTCCTCGGGGTAGCGCTTCATGACCTTAACCGGGGCGCGGACAAGATTTACTGGCAGGCACGGATGGAGCGACTTCTTCAGCGACCGCTAAACGCCGGCCCAGCAGTGCTTCTATTTGTGGACGGAGCAAACCAAGAGCCATCGTTTGATTGGTTTCGTTTTCTTCAATTGATGGAAGGCGATTCATTTAGTGGCCGCGTACGGATTGTCTTTACTGCTCAGACTCACTTCCTCCAAGAAGACCTCAACAGTTTGCGAGGACTAACGAATCCCATAATGAAACTTGAAGTTGGCCAGTATGAACTGTCCAACGGCGGAGAGTTCGACACCCTGCTAACGCAACACGGGATAAGCCGTTCTCACCTGCCACCAGAGGTAATTGAGCTTGCTCGGGTTCCACGCCTGTTTGAATTGACAATACGGATGAGGAACGATGCGGCTTTTTTAGGTGCGCCGACTGTAGAGCGACTACTCTGGGCACATGCGCTTGATGAGCTGGGGCTAAAGTCTCGGCGCTCACTAAGCGAAACCGATTGGGCCGAGTGGCTACAAGAACTCGCGACAAGGTACTGGCAAGATATTGCTGCGGGTGACTCGGTTGAGGATGACCATACGGGATTTTCGAGAAGGGAGCTAGCAGAGATGGTCCGGGACCCCTCTGGGTCGCCGGATGAAACAAACCGGCGGCTGCATGAAATTATGAGTGGAACCTGGTTGGAGCAGATACCAGGAACCTTCGGAAGGTTCAGACCTAAAAAAATAACTATCCACCTAGCTTTGGGTCTTGCAGTGATTGGCACGCTTGATGCCGCCGAGCAGAGGAGTACTCAGCATGCGGCTCGAATGCTTGACGAGTACTTGGACCCAATTCGGTCATTGCCAGCAACTGCCAGCATACTGACCGCAGCGCTTTCAGTCCTCGTTGAGAAAGAATGGTCTCCAGCTTCGGCGATACCACGACTAGTCCTATCGGCGCTATTGCAAAGTCAAAACGCGACGGATGAGCAACGACAACATGCAGTTCGCCTTGCACCAGCACTGGTCGAGCCTCTACTACATGTGGTGGAGGACTCGAATAGCCGAGCGAATGCGTCGGCACGCCACTGGGCCTTGGTCGCGCTACGCGGAATCCCAGCTTTGAATTCGTTGGCATGGGAGGTCATCGTCAATCGGATGGTCACGTGGGTAGCGCGTACCGATTTCCCTCGCCCCGAGCAAGTCAAATCTCTAGAGAAAAGTATCGGTACCGCCGCACCCGGATTGCAAATGGTGCTCGGAGTCCCACTGCAATTGCACACGGCGGAGCACGACAACCTTGGCACATACGTACCTCAACTACTACTAGGTAAGCCACTCATACCCGCACTGAAAGTTTTAGTTGCAGCAGCGGTAGCAGCAGCCGTCACATACCCGCCTAAATCATGGCAAGGATTGAAATGGCTGGTAATGCTGAATTCAGTGGATAGGGCCCAGCTCCAAGTGGCGCTCGAGGACGCCTCTACGTTCGCCCTGGTCGGTGATTGGGAAACTCACGTTCATCCTCACGTTGTACAACGCGTGAGCAACCTGCTCAATTTTCTGACCGGAGACGAGCAACTGGAACGCGAGGCAAGCAGGCGGCGAGTAGAAACTCCCGAACTCTTCCGCTATAGCACTGACTATTTGGCAGACCCAGCACTGAGCCTTTTTGCAATTGAACACAGACACGGCGACATATTCTGGCAGAGCGACAAAGTTTCCCTATCGAGAAAATCTCAGCGAGGCAAAGCGCTTTTTCCTGACCCCTCTATGCCCCTTCATGAAAGCCTTCTGCAAGAGGTGATTGAGTGGGGAGACTCATTCAACATAGGAGGGCTAAGCCGAGGTCGCTACTACACGGCCGAAGACCACGACTTTGAGTCGATTCTCCCCTTAGTGGCCCGGGTGTCTTCACAGACCATCGCTAGCATCGTGTCACGCTGGTTCGACCAGCTCGGCAGCAGAGAGGGCGAAGAACGTCGCTGGATTGCACAAAGGGTACCCCGCTTTGCTATCTTGGCAATGCCCATAGACGTTGCAAAGATACGTGAAATGCGGCAACGAGCCCCAAAGAACTCCGACAAACAAGAGCAATTTGTTCTTCTACAACTATTGCAGGGTGAGCTTCTAAGTGCTCCCGTGGAAGCTCAGTTGGACCTGGTGGTAACTGAGCAAACAGCATTTATTTCGACTGCACTCGCAGACGCTTTTCGGCCACCGAATGCCGACACAGTCCGTGAGTTTGTTCACCGATGGGGGCTTGAGAAACCTAGAGCACTGGAGGTGATTTGCAACTATTTGTGGCGGCACCCCACAGAAATAGATGATGACTTGTTCCAGCGACTGATTCAGCATTCCCTAACTCCGGGTGGAGAACATCAGACGCTTGCGTTTATGGCTCTATCGGCTTGTCGGTGTCGAGATTTTGGAAAGTTTCTAGTTAGCAAAGGGTGGAAAGCATCCCAGCCAGACCACGAGTTCTTGCAGGAAGCCGGGAGTAAAGCGGTGCTCTCTGCATCTTCGGAAAGTAGCCTCACTGAAATCGCTGACTTGGTTCCAGCATGGTTTCTTTTGGATACAGCCGTGGCGCGCGGGGGACTCCTTGAAGACCTTGAAGTGGCCGCACAGGCAATTGAGAAAACACTCCGGTCTGACGTTTTTTCAGCTATTCCAACCGTGGCTCAAATCTCAGTTGATTCCATCGGAGAGAGGAACTTCATTTCAATTGAGCCGAGCTCCGAGGTCACCGATGCTGATGATTTCTTCTTTTCGCTTGATGCTGATGCACGGTATGCGCGACTCGAGACTGCTCGAGAGTCTGGCGAATCTTATATCCGCAACGTCAAGTCCGCCGGCGCCACAATGGCCACCCGCGTTGTAAGCAATGCAGCTGCAAAAATGCTGGTAACGTCCTGCCCGACTTCGGTGTCCCGATGGCTTGATGGGCTTGAAGGCACGACAAAGGAACTTCTGCTCCGAATCAACTTGGCTGGCGGGCTGTACCTAGCGCTGTGCGAGTCATTGCTTGAATCCGACCCTCCGCGCGGAGCGCAGCTTTGGCAAGTGCTGAGGCGACATCTTGCTATTAGTTTTGTTGGGGTCGGCCAACTCAACGAGCTGTTGCTAATGCTCTTTAGAGCACCCGAAAGCAACTCTGTGCTCGAACTCAGGCAGCAGGTCTATTGCATCTCAGAAAATGCCAATGACAAGTCATACTTTGACCTAGTGCTTGCAGCAATCAGCCAAGGTGCAATTGCATGGCTGGAAGCCGCAATTGTCCGAGATGAACAAGCAATCGAGCCTTTTCGCAGAAGGCGGGCAATCACGCTTCGCGGCTTTCTGCCGCCTTCCTCAACCTTTCAGCCAAAATGGCGTGAAGGATTGGCAGACAGTAGTTGGGAGGACCTGCGGATACGCGCTCAAGAAATGCAAATTCGCGCCCATCATGCCCGCCATTGGTGGAACCAATTTTTGTCTGCTCCAAACATCTTGTCTGCATTGTGCGCTTGGCAAGTCTTTCTTGTTTGTGTCGACCAAATGGCATTTGTTTGGATGGATTCCGACTCAAAGCGCCACGAAGTAGACAGTGAGCTTTGGAGATTGAAAATGCTGCACTTACGCTTCAACACATCGGCGCTAACGACTGCCATCAAGGAGAACAGCAACAAGGGTATCGACAAACTCGAGAAGAATCTTGTTGGGTGGGACAGTCCCGAAAATTGGTTTGCCATGGAAATGCTTGCTGCTCAGGCCTATTGAGGTGGTCTCAGTTCTCGCCTCCAACTTGCATCGGTTCGTACTCGGCCCAGGCTAGACCTGGGGCTGATTGGACGACCGCAGAACTGCGTTTTCAGCTTGCTGCGGATAATAGTTACGGTTACCTACTCCGACCAACCACTCCGGGCGAAGTTTGGCCACGTCGGTTTTCCTCGACCGCCTCTACGACACGCAGAGGCGTTGCGCCAACACCGAGCGCCTTCTCCACCACCACTTCGCAGCCGCCTGCCTGCAGGGCGGCCTGCAGTTTGCCGAAGTCTCCACACCACCTGCGCTCCTCGGCTACGTCTTGGGACGAGTCACGCGCAGCGTCAAAGGCTATAGACCTGACCTGCACCTTCTGATTCGCACCCGTCACGAGCTCGACTCCATAGACACCATTCACGGGACTACGCGCAATGAGTCGGCCTGAGTCGACCGCCATAGTCGATAGACCTTCCTGAACCAGGTAGCCAAGCTTTTGCAAGCCCTCAAGAACAGCCTTGCGACGCGCAGCTGCGCTGGCAGCCTCTTGCGACTTAGCGAGTTCTGTTTGGGCTAGCGTGACCATCGCCTGAAGCTGTTCCTGACTTGTGGCGAGAGTAACGCTGCGCAGCTTACTCAGCGTCTCTGAGTCGCCAACAGCTGCGGATAGCTCCGCGGCATGCAACTCGACCTGATTGAGACGCTTCACCTTGGCAACTGCTCCATCCTTCGCCTTGCGTACCGCAAGGACGAGCGTGTCCAGGCGCATGTCACGGTTAGCGTCTTCGTCCATCGACTGCACCGAGCGTAGCTGCGCCTCGAGCCCACCCGCTTCCGCCCCAAAACCAAGCGTCTCAAGCTCCGCGAGGTGCGTGAATACAGACTGAAGACGAACATCCGGCTTCGCCGATTTGGCTTTCCACGTTTCGAAGGACGTCTCCGTCTCCTGTACTCCCAGCCGCTGCGCAAGCGACTTTTGCTCGGGCGTAATGTCTTGAGAAGCGGCAGGGAACAATGCTTGTCTTGCGCGGGACAAAGCCGCATCCATCTCAGCCACGGACAGCTGCCCCGCGGACGCTTTCTCTAGTTCTGTGCGCACCTGCGAAGTTAGATTCGAGCCAGACCGCAGTAGCGTTCTCGCCAACTGCTGGCCGTTCGCATTTCGAATTCGTTCTTGAGCCCGGGCTTGAGCGGCGCGTTCGCGGCGCTGTTCTGTATCGGCCTGCAAAAAGTCGATTTCTTTGGCTGCCGCTTGTTCAAACTCAGAGAATCTGTCCGCAGCCAGCATCGCTGCCAAAGCGTCACGCCGGCTTTTCGTGACCTGCACATCAGCCGGCTTCGCCGAGTCACCACAATTGCGTTGCCACTGTTGGACAGCTGCATCAAGCCGGGCGAGAAGGGACGTGCCTGCTGCAACGAGCTCTTCTCGGGTAACAACTCTGACGACCTTTGGTCCACTCATGCGGCTTGCCTCATTTCCAGCGCCATCTTCACGGCGTTCAGTAACCTCACCCGCTCCTGCTCTCCGTCATGGAACCAGCCATGGCAGGAAACCCGGTGCAAAACTGACAGTGAGCGCTGGAGCACTTGTGGACGCCAGACCTCCCGTGCCCTGGCGTGCGCGAGCAGAGGATGGCGAGGGGAGTCGCACTCGATGCCAATGGCGAACAGACCTGTCTCCGGGTGCTCGATGGCGTAATCTAGGCCGAAAGCGTCCGCATCCTCCGAAGCCTTGACTTCATAACCCAACGAGCGCAAATAGTCACCCACGGAGCGGTAGAAGGCATCGTCGGCTCCACCACCGTAAGTCTCGGAACGCACAACGTCTCGCCGAGGGGTTATGCGTGCGAGCAGCGCCTTGGCAGCGGCAAACTCACCAGAGGATATGAGCCGCGCAAACTCCATGTAGCCCTGCAGGAAATCCCGGGGCGTTGCGGGAGCACGCCGCGTGGTCAGCAAGTCACTGATTTCCGGAATGGGCATGGACGTCACCATATAGACCTTCTTGCGCGAGCGGGTCACCGCAACATTCAAACGCCGCTCACCGCCTTTTTGACCCAGAACGCCAAAGAATCGCAGGAACGAGCCCTGTGCATTTCGCCCAAACGTCGAAGAGAACACGATAACGTCGCGCTCGTCGCCCTGCACGTTTTCGACGTTCTTTACGAAAACACTCATGTCCTCGCCATCTTCGTATCGTTGACTCTCCTGGCTGTAGGCAGACCTGAAAGCAGCATCCTCCTCGGCCCGCGCTTCAATAGCATCCTCTATGACGTCTGCTTGTTTGCGGTTGAAAGTCACGATGCCCACGGACGGACGTTGCCCGTGAGGCACGCTCCAGAGCTGAGCAAGAATCTCAACCACACGCTGCGCTTCAGCCGGGTTGGTCTGCTCCGTGTAAACGCCATCAACCCTTACCAGCTCGATAGGGCGTGCCGCTCTGACAATCTCTTCAGGGTGGCGCACCGGAACACTCAGGTCGTTTGCGTAGAAGGCAGCGTTGGAATACCCAATCAACTCGCGGAACAAAGAACGGTAGTGAATCTGCAGCCGCGCATTGGGCAAATTCGACCGTGCAAGCAGCAAAAGGTCAGGGCAATCCTTGATTTCCCGACGGTTCCAGGTTTCCTCGAAGGCATCTTTCTCTTCCGCAGTGGCGTCCTCATCTGGAAGCTCGCCATCAAAAGCATTCCCCTCGTCACTTTCCACCTTGCTTGCGAAAAAGGCCGTGGGCGGCATCTGTTTTTCGTCCCCACTCACCACTGTCACCTTGCCCCGGAAGAGCGTCGGCAAAGCGTACTCCACTGGCATCTGTGACGCTTCGTCATAAATGACTGTGTCAAACAGGCCAGCCTTGAGCGGCAGGACGCGGCTAGCAACATCTGGGTTCATCAGCCAGACAGGACGTAGCTTCATCAAGCCGAGTCCTGTTCCAAGTTCGATGAACTCCCGAAGGCGCCTAGCCCGGGCGCCGACCAGTCTAGTGATGTCGTCCCACTCCCTCGCGGGGCGAATACTGGCCAAGTCGAAATTCACTTGGAGGAGCTGGCGATTCAATAGACGCATCTCCTTATCCAACTGCTCCAAGACCGAAACCTTCTGAGCTAACTCGCGCCGTTCCATCGACAACTCGGGCACGCTCTGCTCCATCGCCTGCTTCCAGGCCAGCCGGGCCTCGCGATTCAAGATGCGACGGGTGACGTCTTCCAAATTTGCGGCAGGCAATGCGGCCAACTGGCCTTCTTTGGTGCGAAGTACAGCGAAGACCTGTAAGGCCTGCTGCGACAGCTTGGCAGCCCGCCCGCGGAACAACTGATAAGCCGCCAGAGAAGGCATGGCAGATGCGATAGGTGTGACACGCTGCCCGTTTCCTTCGTTGCGAATGATGGTCTGCTGACACTCCTGCAGCCAGGGAGGCTGCATCCAAGGCCTCAAGTCATTTAGCGCGACAAGGCTGTCCGTGCGCACCTCGTGTCGGGCAAACGCGGAATCGAACTCGGCAAAGAGCTTGAGAAAAGCGTCACGGCTTCCAGTCAGAGCGGTAACATCCATCCGGTTCGCCCAAGGCGCCGACTGCAGGTGTGCGGCTTGGGTAGCCACTGCTTGCAAGGAAGACAACGTTTTCGCCTCGGTGGCGAGCATCGTCGGGCCAGCGTCCGGGTCTAACCCGGGCAAAGAAAGCTCCGAATGCAACTGCCCAGCGGTTCCACGGTAAGGCCGCCAAGCTTGCTCCAACTGCACCGCCGCAAGAAGCCTTGTAATGCGCTCTTCGGTTGCCACATCGCCAGCGAATTGAAGGAACTTAGATACCTTGCCTTTGCGCAGGATGCGGAAGATGTTCAGCCGGCCGAAAAAGCTCAGAGGCTCGAGGGCTTCCTTGGTCAAGACGCGCAGCTGCTCCAGGCCATCCACGGGCAAACGCGCGACAACACTGGAGAGCTTCGAGTCGTAATCTTGGTTGCGACAGGCAGAAAGACCATCACGTAGCTTGCGGAGCTGGTCTATTAGCCGTATGCCCGCAGGCTCTGCCGCCCCGGATTCGCGGAAAAGCGAAAGCCACTTCGCTAGAAATGCCCGCTGTTCCTCAGGCATCGAAAGGAATTCATTCCCGTACGACGACAGCCAGATGCGGTGCGGCTGTGGGTCGTCGACCTCAAAGCTGCATGCCCGCGTGGTCAGTACCTGATGACGTGTTTCTTCGGTTCTCGCAAATTGCTCGAAAGCCGCTCGGAAATCGTTCAGAGTCGCCAAATCCGCTGCGAACGGCTGCAGGGAGGCCAGGGCGCTGCTCTCGTACTTGGCTGGAAGCCAATAGCGAACAGCTGGTGCTACTTCCTCCTCCAACGTAACGAGTTGGCCAATGTTCATCCGCTGGAGCATCGCCCGAAGAGCTGGAACTTCAGGGGGGGCCGAGGGCTGCTCCAGCTCAATGAGTTCTCCTAGCAGGACGCGGTAACTCAGGCCGATGGCCTCATCGACTTGGTGCAAAGAAGTGTGGTGCTTGTCCAGCGTCGCTTCGTTCGATTCGATGCGAGCCGCCACAGCCTCTCTCTTACGTTGAATCTGCGCTGCTGCATCGGTTGGCCGGCGCACCACCGTATCGAGCTGCTCTCGCACCGCCCTGATGATGGGCTGTCGGTCCTTGTTTACGTCGTTGACCATGACGATGCGCTCGCCCAAGCCCTCTGCAACCAATCGCTTGTGCACAACTTCCAGCGCAGCGTGCTTCTGGCAAACGATGAGGATGCTCTTGCCTCGCCCAATGGCGTCACCGACCATATTCACGATGGTCTGGCTCTTACCCGTACCGGGCGGTCCCTCCACGAGCAAGCCGGGAGCCGTTCTCGCTTGCAACACTGCCGCTTCCTGAGATGGGTCGCTGAATACAGTGAAGAACCGGTCCAGCTCCTTCGGCCGGGGCGATGCGGCAGGTGTAGCCGCCTCGCTATTGCGTAGGCGCAGCGCTGTCTCCAGTCCTGTTCCAGCCGGCGGGAGTGCCTTCAGGTTGCGAATCTCCTCTCCGATAGCCTGTCCCATGAAGGTCATGTGGAACAACACGGCCGCATACTCGAGTTGCATGCTGTTTACCGGCACATCTGTCTTCGGATTGGGCAACGGCGACAGCTCTCGGGAGCGGGGGGTGGCCAGAGCTCCGAAAGCGTCGATGACGTCTACCGCCCGCAAGGCGGAACGCCCAAGCAGCTCCTCCGCGACCTTGGCCCACTTCTTGACAGTTTCCTGTCCGACGAGCGCTTCCAGCGCTGGGTTTAAGCGAACCTCCTCCCGGTCGTTGTCAAAGGATACTTGGACATTGTTGCGGGCACCGACCTCGTGATGTACGCGAACCGGCCACAGCAGGACGGGTGCGATACGCGTACTTGCACCTGATTTTCTTTCCTTGGTCAGCAGAAATGGGAACCCGAGGTACATGCCGTCGATGCCTGTATCTCGCTTGTACAACTCGCTGCTTCGGTCCAGCGCCTGAAGGCGGAAAGCCGTCGTCGTGGAAGGGTCTAGTGCAGTTGGGTCCAGCGTTTGAGTAGTGGCGGTACGCTTGAGAAGATGGTCCAAGAGTCCGCTAGCATCCATTCGCTTGGTGTGTAGCTCCTTGATGTCTACCCTAGGCGTGCTCTTGCCAATAGTCATTCGCACAAGGGGCCCACGCATGACGGTCGAGACGACCTTCTTCTCGAAGAAGGAAAGCAGGTGGGATACGTACTGCTGTTTATGAGGTTCCTGCCACTGCTCTTTGGGTACGGAAAGGAGCACCAACGCCTGGGAAAGTGGCATCCGCCGGTCAAGCCGGAACCGGTCCGCCCACTCGTTTACTAGCGCGTAAGCGCACGTGGCAAAGCCCTCGATGCGCTCGGTTGCCGCCTCAAGAATCTCACCCCGCGGCCAATTGACCATGTCTGTCGCAACGGCCACATCGAAGGTCGAAACCCCTCCGGACAGAGCAAGCTGGCGTGCTTCCTCCACCAGCGCTTCACATGAGCGAAACTGCGTGGGGGCCGCGCTCAGCACCACGATAAGGTCTTCTTCTGCGAGGCTACGTCGCTCCAAGAGATTCAACAGCCCGAGGTGCTCCGAGTCGGGGAACACACGCCGGCGAGCGCTCCATTCGGCCGTCAGCCTCGCCCTAGAGGTGCTGAGCAAATACACACGCAGGGTGTCTTCATCCAGCTCAATGTGCAGGTGTTCCGCCCGTTCCCTCACCGTGGCGGCTCTAACCTTCAGGCGCAGGAGCCAGTTGTCCTGGTCCAGCTCATGCAGCAGGTCTGGTACCGGACCGCAAATGAGCTCATATCCTTCCAGGGGGTTTTCTAGCAGCCATTTCGGACTGACGATGGCCCCCTTTATCACCGGGGGCATGTCGGGATTGAGCACCTTCAGGGCGACAAGGAGACGCCAGTCGTCAGTAACGGATTCATCCTTGGCGATTCGCCGCAACGCCGCAACCTGGGCCGCTGGCGCCACCCTGGCCTGCGTCCAGTCTGTGACAACGCCTCGGAGCAACTGGTCTCGCGCTTCGTCCCATTTGTCAGCAGAGGCTGCCGCAAGGGCATACGAAGTTAGATTGCGGTACTCCTTGCCACCAAGCGTAATTGCAGGACCTACACCGCCGCCGCCCTCTGCACCGGCCTCTGGCGCTTCAGGGGATTGACCGTCGAGCCAGGCTTGAACTTCCTTCCACTTCCACCGTTTGTGACGGTCACGCGCCAAGAGCCCACGCAGCAGCAGCGCGACGTCCTGCGGCACCTCTGGCGGAATAGGCACACCATTGGCGAGCACGTGTATGAGGAACGCCTGCTGGTCGATGCCCTCAAAGCACTTGCCGGCAGTCACTTGCTCGAGCAATACGATGCCCAAGCTCCACCAATCCGATGCAGCCGCAACGCCACCAGCAACCGCCTCAGGTGCCGTGTATCTAGTTACCTCCAAAGGCGAGACGATGTCTAGGTCGTGCTCCGAAAGCCGGGCAGAACCGAATCCCCCGATGACGAGGTCGAGAGGGTTGCGGTTTCGCACCAGCAGCGTCCCTGGGCGAATATCACGATGCCGTAAACCGACCTCGGCCAAGGCGTCCAGCGCCTTTCCCAACTCGTAGGCGATGCGTCGCACTGAGTCAGAATCAGACGCAACAATGCCAAGGTCAGTGAGCGTTCCGCCCGTGAGTGCCTCGGCGACCTCATATGCCCTATCCTGCCACCGTCCAGTAGTCAAAATCTGGGGCACATGCTCCAACGACACTCTTCGCAGCGCGTCGTAAACGGCTGGGTCCGGTTCCCATCCATGGTGATACAGGGTCAGGATTGCTTGGCCTTCCCCGGCTTCTTCCTGCACTAGGTATCTGTCTCTGCGACCCGCTGTCGAACTAGCCATGCGCAGTACGCGCCATCCAGCGATGACCGTTTCAGCGCTCCCCCCCGGCTGGGGGTCCTCAAACGAGGGGGCACTCTGCTCAGGCCCTGCAGCATCAGCTCCGCAAGTGCTGCAAATAAAGTCGCCCAACTCGAGAGGGTGACCGTTGATACAGACGGAAGGTGTCGGTTCGACTGGTGCAGTCTGCTGCTCCGCAGGCACGACGGTCGCAGGTCTCCATCCGGCGGGAGTAATCTGGATTTCCAATAGCGGCCAGTTGCACAGGTGGCCATCGACCAGGCCCTCGCATGAGAATTCAGAGACAGGGCGCTCTGTATGGCAGCTCGGGCAGTAGCGAACGAGTTCCGTCATGCTTTGGCCTCAGTCGTTCGCAAGTAGGTACCCTTCTCTTCCAGGAGGACCTGCAGACGAGCCATGTCCCCACGACCAGGGATGCCAGCTAGCCAAACAACGCCATCTTCATCAAACATCACGTCCAAGCGGCGGTCCGAGTCCTCTGCCTGACGATTCAAGGGACCAAACACCTTCCGCCCAAGCGGTGTGATGAACGTCATTCGTTGGTTGTCGCTTCCCATTAGGTACCTTGTCTGAGGCGAATCGAGCTCGAAAGGCTCGGAAATCATGCAGTCAATGAGACCTGCAGTGACGGACGACTCCTCAGTCAGCGCTGAAAAACGCTTGCCGCTGTAGACCAGAATGTTTGCCTTCGTCAATTTGCGGATTCCCCGCAGCAGCATCTCGAGTGCGGGGGCCTGCTCGAACGGCTCTCCCCCTGAAATAGTCACGCCGTCGCATTCCTCTAGCCACGAGCCAACGCGCACGAGCAGTTCGTCCACGGTTGTACCAGGCGCCTTCTCAACCCAAGTATCGGACGAGATGCACCCGGGGCATCGAATGGAGCATCCCTGCATCCAAATGCCAACCCGGCGACCTGGCCCCAGCGTAGTCACTGGAAAGTGGACTCTCGACAGGGAGATTTCCATCAGGCGACGGCTTCCAGGCTTAACTGCCCTGCCTGCAGCGACGTAATGGAGAAGCTACTCCCTGGTTCGGCATCAGCGTCGAACAAAGCCCTAGCAAGTGGGTTTAGCAAGTTCGCCTCGACCTGATTACGGATGCCCCGGCCACCATTAGACAAATCTGCCAGGCACAGTGTCTTCAAACTAGCCTTGGCTTCCGGCACTATCGAGACGCTCATTTCCTGTGCCTTCAGGTCAGCAAGTGTGCTGCTCACCATCTGCTCAAAGATTTGCTCCGCAGTGTCCTCGCGGATGAAGTCGAAGACGATGATGTTTTCGCCCATGCGATTCAAGATTTCAGGACGGTTCAGGACGAATTTAAAGTGCCGCTCGATTTCTTCCTCGACCTTTTGCTTGACCATTTGGAATGGCTCGCTGGGGGATACGTTCAAGGTCCTTTCACCTGTGTCCGTGGACTTATAGATGCCAAGATTTGACGTGAAGACGATGAGTGCCTCAGAGAAGTAAACACGGTCGCCGCGGCCTGAGGTCAAGACGCCGTCGTCCAGAATTTGCAGGAACTTGTCCAGCACCCTGGGATGCGCCTTTTCAATTTCGTCGAATAGAACAACGCTGAAAGGCTTCTCACGAATCGCATTCGTCAGCTCCCCTCCAGCGTCGTAGCCAATGTAGCCCGGAGGAGCCCCAAGCAACCGCTGGTCGGCATGCTCCGCACTGAACTCGGACATGTCAAAACGTATGTAGGCGCTCTCGTCTCCGAAAAGGAGGCTAGTAATGGTCTTTGCGAGCTCGGTCTTCCCCACACCGGTAGGTCCGGCAAGAAACGCGACCCCGCGTGGGCGACCACCGCGCCGGCCTGCACCAACGCCGGTGACGGCGCGCTTGACGATGTCCAGCATATGTACGACTGCGTCAGGCTGGCCTTTCACGCGCGCACGGATAAATTCTTCAGCGTTCTTAATTTTTTGGCGGTCGAGCTGTAGCCACGGGTCTTCAGTAACGCCGACCTTGTAACGCCGCACTGCATCTGCAATCTTGTCAACGCTTACGCCCTCGACACGCGCCAGGACGGAAATTGCGTTTACGTCTGCCAGCAACATTCCTTCCGTTCCATCGACGAAGTCGTCTTGCGCCTTCTTGAGGGCCTCCGCGTTAACTTTGTCAGCCCCAACTAGTGGCTTGAGCAGCGCGGGGGCTAATGAACGCCGAGCTCGGTTGTCGGGTCGAGGCACAGGAATGTGGCGAAGGCGCGGGTTGCCTACGATGAACCAGTCGGGCAAGTCTCCCTCTTTCTCCACAACCCAGACCACTGTGTTGTAGAAGGGTTTGCGCTCAGGGCCTGAGGGCCTTGGCACCGCCTGCTGGGACAGTAACAAAGCTTGAGTGAACAAATGGTGTTCGGCAGCGGTAGGGTCTGTGGGCCGGGTGAGCAGCCGGGCGGCGAAGTCGACAATGAGCGCAATCGGCTCGCCTTGGCGGCGCACGATTTGACCAAGGCCGCTCGCCAGGACTTCTGCGCCGGCTCTACCCTGCGTCCCCTCGCTCGCCAAGCCAAGCTCCTGCAAAAGGGCTGCGCCGCTATCGTTGGTAGCGCCTAGTGAGGAAATGACGCTGAAGCCGGCCAAAGGCTGAAACATCAAGACGTGTGCATATCCCACACGCTTGAGGGCTGCGGCCATCGACTGGTTGAGAGCCTGTGCGGTAACCACACCTGGTTGAACCTCCACTACTTGGAGGTCTCGCACGTTTCCAGAAAGAACAAACTGGCTCTTTAGCGGTAGAAATCGCTCGAAGTCGCGCTGCCACCTTGGGACCTGATGCTTGGTTTCCATGGTTACTCCTTATGCACTACCTTGACGAATTCCCCGCAAAGGAAACTCTCGCCAAGCGCGCCTAGGCCAACCTCGACAACAGCAACCATCCCACCTCCTTGAATATTTTTGGATGATTCTGACACACTGTGTTACAGATGGTCTTCCGCTAAATGACTATCTGTTACCTGCCGTCCACTAGGGCTCGAAGTGCTCACTTGTACAGGATGAGCCCGCCAAGAATCAGGGTAGCCCAGAATATGGACCTTGATATCGCAGCGAGGCTTGTTTTCAGCACAGCCAACTCCGTTGCCAAGGCTTTAACCGAAGCCGCATCTGCAAGCGCTGATATTTCATCCGTTACAGACTCTTCTTCAAAATCTTCCGAAACTGGCGAGGTGTCAAACCATTTGTAGCGCAACCTCATCTGTTCGCACCGCCTCTTATACATTGCCGCAAGTGGCCTAGATAGTGTCGTCTCAAGTATTCGACGGCACCCCTTGTCGAGAAGTATGTTGTCATTAAGTAGCGCAGTCATCGCAAAGACGTTTCCGTCTTTGTCTATGCCGGCTTGAACCTCTTCTGACTTCATTTTTTCGCTGCCATACCACGCGCACCGCATTACCAGGTCTTCATGTCCTTTGCTGCCAATATTCTCGAATTTGTTGTTAACGAAGACCCGCCCAAAGAGTGCGGCAAGCAAACAAGAGAACTCATCTGACATCCTTGCTCCTGTGTAATACCCCTCGTCATCCTCATTTTTGTCTTCGCCGAACATCTTTGACACCTTCACGTTGCGCCAGCGCTCGATTAGCTTGATTGCCTCATCTTTCGACGGCAGCCTTGAAACGTTTGATGGATTCAGGACCATAAGTAGCGGGTGAAGTGCCCAAACCCAGTGCGAATCCACTGGCGCTGTCCTCAGTACATTAAGTACGCCCTTCTGAATATCCCAGGCAGTCAAATCCGGGCCGTGCTCGTTACTGTCGTCATAGTTAAGTCCTGGATTACTTGTGGCATACATGACCAGCTGTCTCCATCGCTCATCCGGAAGCGAATCCAGCGGAGGATTTCTGTTGAAAATATCTTTCAACACTCCTCGTGCACCCGGGTTTCTCAATAGTGCAGAAAGTTCGTCCTCATCGCCCTCTTTCGCGATTCTCCAGAACTCATCTTTGCTGATAGCCGGAAGCATCGCAAATGAGATGTCCATGTCCGCTGCCGCTTTGTTTGAAAGGACAGCGACTTGTAGGGCCTTGTTGTACGCGGCATCTCCGCTGCCGCTTTTGGCTTGAGCGTAAAGATTTCTCAGCACTTCGTGATTGACCCCGTTGTAAGCGAGCCCCAGATTAATCAAGGGGTCGTTACGCTCTGCAAGCTTAACCTCAAGCTC
Source organism: Rhodoferax saidenbachensis (assembly GCF_031457975.1). GTDB lineage: Bacteria > Pseudomonadota > Gammaproteobacteria > Burkholderiales > Burkholderiaceae_C > Allorhodoferax > Allorhodoferax saidenbachensis_A. The sequence goes on along the minus strand of NZ_JAVDXO010000008.1, from coordinate 91,164 downwards.
CTTGTCGAACCTATTGAGAATCATGTGACCGGAGGATAAAAAACTCCCATACGCCATCAATTCGTCGTAAACCACCTCCGGGCTTGAGTTCAGCAGACGCGCACGCTGAATAAGCTGGTTTTCATCGGGGTCCCAAGATGTGTTTACGCTATGTGTGACGCTCATGATTCCTCCTGAAATTTAGAATTTATGCAGCGCTATTTTGCGGCACTCTGCTCTGGTCTAACTGAGAATTCGGCAACAAGAAAAAGATGGCTGAAGTCAATCGAGGTAGCTAGCAAGGAGTCGGCTCCAGCCCCAGCACTTGAGCGTTAAACTGCTGCCAAATTGGACAACCAATACAGGGAGAAAACATGACAGCAGAAGTAGCCGCGCCCGAAAAATCCGCAAAACGCATGGGGTGGCTGTATCTGACGGTGGTGATTGACCTGTACTCACGCGCAGTGGTCGGCTGGTCCATGAAACCCACCATAGCCACCGAATTGGTGCTGGATGCATTAATGATGGCGGTGTGGCGCAGGCGCCCCAAAACCCCGGTGATGATTCATTCTGACCAAGGCAGCCATTTTGGCAGTGATGAGTTCAACCGCTGGTGCAATGACGACCACCTGGTGCCCAGCATGAGCCGCTGGGGAACTGCTGGGACAATGCCGTTGCCGAATGCTTCTTCAGCAACTTGAAGAAAGAGCGATTCAAACGTCGTATCTATGCTTCTCGCCAGGAAGCCAAGTCAGACGTGTTTGATTACATTGAAGGTTTTTGCAATCGGGCCCACAGGCACAGTCATCTTGACCAAATGAGCCCGCCTGCGTTCGAGCAACTTCAAACTGGAAGTTGATTTATGTCTACGAAAGCGGGTAACGTCCATACTTCCAAAGTACCGAGGACGTGAACACATGAGTCAGCCATCTAGCGAGTGCCTGTGCGTTAGCGAAGGCAACTACACTTGCCCCGCTTGCGGTGCATCGCTCTACAAAGAGCATTCGCAAAATCACACTCCGCCGAAGGGAATGCCTTCGTGTCTCTTGTCGTGCACATGCCCAGGATGTGGACACATTTGCTGTTGCACAAGGGAAGCACCAAAGCCGAGACCACGCCCGAAACACAGGATGTAGGCACTCATCCTGTCCAGGTAAACCAACCCACGGCGATTCCTAGGCGGCTATAGTTACGGCGTAGTAGCCGTCTGTCCGCTCATCGCCGAATTGGCCTTGGTTGCGCTCGCCGGAAAGTCATGTGACCGGTTAAGTAGAAATCTTCAGTCAACTGAAATGCGGGGACTAGATATGCAAGCGTTTTTTCTCAGGTTATGAATGCTAATTTCTCAGAGTATGGTTCTCACAAAGCCGTAAGTCCTTGTTTCGCCAAGAAGCAATTTCTCAACTAATTGGTCTCTCTACAAGGGGCTTTAGCTACACCCTGAGCTTTCTGCGTGTGCTTGCACTTTGGAAAGGCGCTGCACGCCATGAAAAGCCCATACTTGCCCCGGCGCTGCACCATGAATCCCTTGCTGCACTTGGGGCACAGTTCCTCGGAACCGACCGACCCGTCCAGTTTCCGCAGCCCAATCTGGTGCTCTTTCACTAACTCTGTGATGAAAGGAGATTCCTTGTGCGCCATGGTGACCAGCGTCACCGTCGAGCGAGCTCTGGTGAGCGCCACATAGAACAGCCGCCGCTCTTCTGCATAGTCGTACGCATCGCCTCCAGGCATCGCCAGCCGCAACACAGGGTCGTCAGCCACACCGCTCGGGAATCCCAAGGTCTCAGAAGTAACTCTCGGCAGAATGACATGGTCGCCCTCAAGCCCTTTCGACGAGTGAACCGTAATGAACTCCAGCTCAATTCGAGTCTGGTCGTAGTCCAGCGGTAGATAGCTTCTGTCTTTTTGGTATCGCCCCAAGAGCAAGACCTTTTGCTTGCTGCCTGGGCTGACCGCTTCCGCGATTTGCGCAAGCCGCTTGGCCACCGCGGTCCGAATCTGAGCCTCATCCTCAACCCGGACAATACTTACAGGGTCTTCAACATGCTGCTGTGATGAACGAACCACCTTTCGCAGCTGAGCTGGATTCTTCTGGACGAATGCGCTGCTGATGTCGCATAGTTCCTGCGGGCAACGGAAGGTCGTCTCCAGCTTCAGCGTGACTGCACGTCCGAACTTGCTCTCGAAGTCAGTCATCACGCCCAAATCTGCACCTGCAAACCTGTTGATGCTCTGCCAGTCATCGCCCACCGCAAACAGATACTTATCCGAGGCCTTCACCAGCGCCGCGACCAGCCTAGCGCGGGCCTGGCTCGCGTCCTGAAACTCATCCACCATCACCAGCTCATAGGGACTGGTCCACCGCCCTTGCTCGACGCAATCAGTCGCATGGTTCAGCATGTCTTCGAAGTCAATGCAGTTGGCTTGCTTCAGGCGAGCTTCCCATTCTTCGGAAATCCTCTCAGCCAGTCTGAGGAACAGCGCGTGTCGAAACTTGAAGTTCCCCGCAACCCCGGAGTCCAGCCGAGCCCGCAGCTCACTACCCGACAGGCGGTTGCTTTTGCAATGGGTAATGAATGAACGGATGGTTCGGGCAAGCCGTGGGTTCTCGATGGGTGCCCGGCCTGGCACGGGTCTTTCGGGGTCCGGGTCCAGCGTTATGCCAAGCTTCGGCAACTCTGCCTCAAGGTACTGGAAGGCTTTGCCCGACCAGAGGTCAGCCATGGTCGTTTCAAGGAGTTTGGTCCCATTTCGGGTATGCACCTCCCGCTTCCACGACATGCTCTCCTTGTAGCCAACGAATGAGGGGGGCGGCTCTCCCTTTTCATTCACACCCCAATGTTCCAGATAGGCGTCTGCATCGGGGAAGTAGAAGTCTGGCTTGTACTGTCGATGCTGAGCATCAGCGGTGTCGACCTTGTAATCTGCTTCGTAGACATACTTGACACCGTTGTAGAAGAGCCAGTTTGCAATGACTTGTTCTCCACGGCTCTTGACGACTTCGTTGTTGAGCGTCCTGAACCCCTCTTGTTTAGTGGCCCCGTCCCAAGAGTCTGGGGATTCTTCCTCCTTCCCAAATTTGGGAAGGTCTTGGACCAGAACGATTCGGAAGATGTCCCAGCTGGCGCGAAAGACGACGTCTCGGTCTTTGAGGTCATCCACGATTTCCAGCAGATGTTCGAGGTCCTTGCCGTTCTCGAGCCAAGGCGCAAGAGATGGACGCTTACCAGTCGCCTGACCGATGACATCAAGGCCAAAGGCATGGAACGTCTTGGCCACGACGCGCTCTGCCGGCAGTCCAAGAGGCGTCAGCCGCTCCTTGAGGCGCTGCCCAAGCTCCTTGGCCGCGTCGCTGTTGAACGCTAGTAGGAGCATGCGCTCTGGCTCGAAATAGCCATTCTTCAGCGCGTAGCCCGCCTTGGCGACCATCGTGGAGGTCTTCCCCGACCCAGCGGAGGCGACCAGGAGCACGCGGTTATCCAGGCAGACCACGGCCTTGGCCTGCTCCTGGGTCAGGGGCGACTTCTCCACAGTGTCAAAGAATGGCTTGAAGTCGACAATCTGTTTGGCGAGGTGGCCTTCATTGATTTTGCTGAAGAACACCTGCAAATCGTGTTTCCACAGTTTGACAGCCTCTTGAACCTGGGGCGACTCGCCCTCGATGTGTTTGACAACCTCTGGAGTGGATAGCAGGCTGCCCAGGTCAACGGGCTTGCTTTGGATTTGGCGCTTGATGAACTCACCGCTGAGCCATCCCTTCATGCGCAGTTGGGTCTTCGCTGTTTGTGTCAGTTCAGTCGCCCAGACCATCAATGGCCCTTGGGCTGACTTGAACCTCCGAACCTGCACTGCCTGGTTGATGGCTTTGTGGAGTTCCTTTGCCTTTCGGTTTGGAATGCCTCCGAGCGTTCGCCACTGTCCTTTGTTCAGGGTTAGGCGCAATGTCGCCCAGATGAGCCCGGTCTTGATTTCCAAGTCCGACAGCAGCAAGACACCGTCCCTGAGGGATTTGTCTTCCACCGTCAAGATGAATTGCTCACCATCCAGGGCAAGGACCCACTCAGGCGCACCGGTAATCAGCTTGCCTAGCTTTGACGGGGCCCAAATTCTAGGCATGTCAAACCGGTTCGACAGAGTCAGCCGGCAGCTCTGGTGCCCTTGCACCGGGGATAGTCAGAGCATCCAAAAAAGGACTTACCTGCGTTGGCGCCGCGCTTGGCCTCTCTCAGAATCATTGCGCTGGAGCAAACTGGGCAACTGGGCGACTGTTGGTTTGAAACTGGGCTGGGCTTAGTACCCAGTCCAGAAGCTGGCTGTTGCGTGGTCTCAGCTTTGCATGACTTGTACCAAGACACGCCAGCAGCGATGACCAGCAAAATTGGCAATACGTACTGTCCGTATGTTGCGATGCCTTTCAGCATCGATGGGAGGAGGTAGTCCATCGATTTTCCGGGGACTGTCGAAATCACAATGGGCTGGTTGGCAAAAGCGCGAAGCACGAGGTAGCTAACCAATGCAAGTAGTAGCGAAACCCACCAGGGCAATTTGGATGCCACAACGATGAAGTCCTCAGCCGGACTCGATTTATCCCTGCGTGCCATATTCCCCCCTGATTTAGATGCTTTTGCACCATCATAAATGGGTGATGACGGCGGCTACATGCGACTGGTCATTGATATTGGGCGCCGTCCCTGGATGGTGCCGAGGGTGCCGACCTCGTGGGCGTCAAAGCAAGATGACCTCTTGCCGACCGGTCATCAATGGCTTGCAAAGAATCTTATAGCCATCTGCATCAAACCCTGGAGCCGTGCATTGCAGCTTGCTCGCCGCCTCGACTGTGTTTGCACTACCGAGGTAGCACCATTGATGAATGACGTGTACCTGCTGAGTGTCTTCAAAGGTCTCCACTAAGCCAATAGCGCCAGGATAAGGCCAGCATTGGACTTGAACCTCTTCAAGAGCAGCCAGGAGTCGGGCGTCGTGCGACTCCCGACTTTCCTTTCCACAGCAGGCACCCGCGCATTGCTGAAGCATGGCCCGAAAGCACCCTCTGCCTGAGGCGAGCTTCTCCCGGCCCAGTACGCCGTAGCAGAGCTTGTGCAGGTCTGCGATGGCCTGCAGTGCCAGCAATGCGGAACGGCGGCTGGAGTAAAGGCCGTAAAGACGCGGGCTGCTGCTGAAATTGATTTCCGTAGAAAACACCAGCTCTGGGACGGGTGGGCCGGATGCTGGAAGCTGCCATGCGCATAGCTGGCGGCTGCGGCGCAACTTCTGATTGAAAAGCGGGTGCATTGTCTTGATAAGACTGGCCTCAAGCAACAAGGCCCCAATCTCGCCGGCCGTACGCTGGTAGCTGATGCGCCGGCTCTGGCGCAGCATCCGAGCTTCTTCCTCATTACGTAGGTGGGACAGTACGCGGTTGCGCAGGTTAACGGACTTGCCGATGTACAGCGGCAGGTCCCCTCCTTTCCATGGAAGATGTAAACGCCAGGTGCTTGTGGCATCCCTTCGATGTGCCCGCGCAGATGCTCGGGGTACTCATAGAGACCTGCTGGGTCGAACTCCGGGTGGGACTTGCGGGTGGCGCGCATGGTTGACTAAAGACGTCGTTATTTTGCCGGATTGGACAATCTCAGTATACTGGATGCGCATACAGTCTTCTTAAAACCATCCATGTCCACGCTAGCTCAGCGCATCGTCAACACCCCTTCCCCTCTGGGAGAGGATGGGTTGCGTCACTTCGATGCCGGACTGTTGCCAAACAGCGTTTCACAAGCAATTTGGAGGGGAACGGAGGTCGGGCATGCCACTGAAGCGGTCGTTCCGACTGGCTTCTCCGCTCTGGACGCCCAGCTCCCCGGAGGCGGTTGGCCGTGCAACTCATTGACTGAGCTATTGCAGCCGCAGCCCTCCCTTTGCGAGTGGCGGCTCCTGTCGCCAGCTCTTTCGCAAGTCGCCTCGGCAGGCGGCCAGGTGCTGCTCGTTGGACCTCCCAAGCGCCCCCACACCCCAGGGCTGAGCAAGCTGGGCATTCCCGAAAAGAGCTTGGTCTGGATTGCTGCGGACACCCCCGCTGAGCGTCTATGGACCACGGAGCAACTCATCAAGGCCAACCCTCGAGGTGGCGCCATCCTCGCCTGGCTTCCCCAGGCCCGGGCGGAGCAGCTTCGGCGACTGCAAGTGCATGCGCAGAACTGCGACTGCCCTGTATTCCTTTTCCGCCCGGAAGCTGCCCAGCGCGATGCCTCACCTGCCCCCTTAAGAGTCCTAGCGACCCTTGGTACCGACTGGGAGCTGCAAGTGCACATCTTGAAACGCAAAGGTGCCTTGATGGATGGGTCCATTGCCTTGGATTCCGTGCCTGGCACCTTGGCAAGTTTTTTCACGCCGCGGCTGATGCATCCGAGTCAGCTGATTGTCCAACCAGAGGTCTCCAATGTCCGCACATTGGGTAGCGCTGCTCACCGACGTCGCCTCCGACAGCTCGCTACCCACTGACTCCGCCGGAATTGCGGTCTGGGCTCTGCAGTACACAAACCGTGTCGCGCAAGTGGACCAGGCGGTGCTGTTGGAGGTGGAACAGAGTCTGCGGCTGTTTGGGGGTGAGGACGTCCTACGAGGCTTGATAGAGGACGGCGCCGGAGAGTTGGGTGTGTCTTCCCTTGCTTGGGCTCCAACCAGCCTGGCGGCCCTGGCCTTCGCACGCGTGGGTATCCCAGACGGCTTTGCCGAACCCCTGCCAAAGTTGCTGGACCGCCTGCCTTTTGAAACGCTTGAAGCCGTGGCCAAGCATGGGGCCACCCTGGCACGCTTAGGTTGCAAAACCCTGGCGGACGTACGCCGGCTCCCTCGGGGAGGCATCAGTCGACGCTTCGATAGCGAGCTACTTTTGGCAATGGACCAGGCCTATGGACTGCGCCCTGAGAGCTACCGCTGGGCCACTTTGCCTGAAACCTTTTCTGCACGGTTGGAGTTGCCTGGCCGGGTAGACAACGCTGTTGGCCTGATGTTCGGCGCTCGCCGCCTGCTCGTGCAAATGAGTGGCTGGCTTGCCGCCAGACACTGTGGGGTAACAGCCTTCACCTTGGAGTGGTGTCACGACACCATGCGGTCGAAGGATGCCGGCGACGGCGGCGAGCTCATCATCCGCACCGCCCAGGCGACCCAGAACGTCGAGCACCTTTCTCGGTTGCTGAGTGAGAACCTAGCCAAGGTTACCTTGAAGGCGCCTGCAGGTGACTTGGTGTTGAGCGCGACTGAGGTCACGCCCATTGTTGAGGAAAGCAGGTCCCTGATACCGGACGACAGGGCCACGGGCGAAGCCATTGACCTGGTGCTGGAGCGCATTGAAGCGCGACTGGGCAAAGGTCGGGTGTTGCGTCCGGTCCTAACCGAGGACCACCGCCTCGAGTTCATGCACCGCTGGCAGCCGGCGAACGAGAAACGCCCCCCTGCAAAGGCCAAGCAAGTGCCTGGCCCGCAACCCACTTGGATGCTGCGCACCCCGTTGCGACTGGACGTCAGCAACGACCAGCCGTTGTATCAAGGCCCGCTGCAACTGCTGCTAGGGCCTGAACGCATCGAGGGTGGCTGGTGGCATCGGGTGAAGGACTCCAACGGCCAACGTAATCTGGTCACGGTTCGAGACTACTGGGTGGCGCTGAGCCCATTCGCTGGGGCCTTGTGGATTTTTCAGCAGCGCCTGCCGGATGATGCAAAAGCGTCTTGGTACTTGCACGGACTCTTCGCGTGAGGCAGACAAGTGTCACTACTGCCCTCATACGCAGAGCTTTGCTGCCTCTCTAACTTCTCTTTCCTCAAAGGTGCCAGCAAGCCTGAGGAGCTGGTCATCCGTGCGAAGAAGCTGGGCTACTCCGCCCTCGCCATAGTGGATGAGTGCAGCCTGGCTGGTGTGGTCAGAGCCCATGTGGAGGCCAAGTCTGCAGGTCTCAAGCTGCTCATAGGGTCTCAGTTCGACGTCCAGAGCGAAACCCCCTTCACTCTTGTCGTGCTCGCACAGGACATCAACGGCTACGGCAACCTCTGCGAATTCATCACTCGCCTCCGACGTGCCTCCGACAAAAAGGGAACCTATCGCCTCCGGCAGGAGGACCTGCAGGGTGAGGATTTGAAGGACTGCGTCGTGGTCGTTATGCCTGCCAGGGGCAGCAGCCCAGAGCTGCTGCTGTCCATTGGGCGCTGGTCCCTCCAGCACTTTCTCGGGCGCTGCTGGCTCGGTGTGGAGCAGCTGCGGCTGATTGATGACGAAATCTGGTTGCACAAGATGCGCGAGGCCAGTGCTGCCACGGCCATGCCCTTGGTTGCCGTCGGTGGTGTGTACATGCACGTGCGCTCGCGCAAACCCCTGCAGGACGTGCTGACTGCGACCCGGGTGTGCAAACCCCTGACCGAATGCGGCCTAGAGCTGCAGCAGAACGCGGAGCGCCATTTGCGTACGCGCTTGCGCCTAGGACAGGCATTTCCGGATGACTTGCTGGCAGAGACTCTCAACGTGGCCGCTCGATGTACGTTTTCCCTTGGGGAGCTCCAGTATCAGTATCCCGAAGAAGTGGTTCCCAAGGGCGAGTCGCCGGAGTCTTACTTGCGCAGGGTGACCTACGAGGGTGCCGGCCGCCGTTGGCCCAATGGCATGAGCGCAAAGGTTCAGCGGCAGATTGAACATGAATTGGCCCTGATTTGCGAGCTCAAATACGAACAGTATTTTCTGACTGTCTACGATGTCGTTGCATTTGCCAGGTCCAGGCACATTCTTTGCCAAGGCCGCGGTAGTGCGGCCAACAGCGTCGTCTGCTATTGCCTTGGGGTCACCGAAGTCGACCCTGCCCGCATGTCCGTGCTCTTCGAACGCTTCATCAGCAAGGAGCGCAATGAACCGCCGGACATCGACATCGACTTTGAACACGAACGCCGTGAAGAGGTCATCCAGTACCTCTACCAAAAGTACGGGCGCCACCGTGCAGCACTTACAGGCGTCATCATTTCGTACAGGCCCAAGTCGGCTATCCGTGACGTTGGCAAGGCGCTGGGTTTTGAACTCGAAGTCTTGGAGCGCCTGGCCAAAGGGCACCACTGGTTTGATGGTCGAGAGGTCAGCCCCGAGCGGTTGGCAGAGGTAGGACTGAATGCTGACGACCTAGATGTTCGGCAGCTGCTGGACTTGACCAAGCAACTAATGGGGTTCCCTCGCCACCTTTCACAACACCCAGGCGGGTTCGTTCTTACCAGGGGTCCTCTATCCCGGATGGTGCCGATTGAATCGGCAGCCATGGCGGACCGAACCGTCATTCAGTGGGATAAGGACGACATTGATGCCATGGGACTGCTCAAGGTCGACGTCCTCGCTCTAGGCATGCTGACTGCCTTGCGCAAGTCGCTTGAATTCGTCAGCACCAAGCGCGGCTTCCAGTTTGAGATGCAGGACATCCCTGCAGAGGACCCAGGCACCTACGACATGATTTGCAAGGCGGACACGGTCGGAGTGTTCCAGATTGAGTCGCGGGCGCAGATGTCAATGTTGCCTCGGCTTCAGCCCCGTTGCTTCTACGACCTGGTCATCGAAGTGGCCCTGGTACGGCCAGGCCCAATCCAGGGTGGCATGGTTCATCCGTACCTCAATCGCCGCCAGGGCAAGGAGCCCGTGGACTACCCGAGTGAACAATTGGAGGAAGCACTTGGGCGCACTTTGGGCGTGCCGGTTTTCCAGGAACAGGTGATGCAGATTGCGATGCTCGCTGCTGGTTTTACGGCCGGGGAAGCCGATAGTCTGCGCCGGGCCATGGCGGCCTGGAAGCGCAAAGGTGGATTGGAAAAATACTATTCAAAAATCGTGGATGGTATGACATCGCGCGGCTATGAGAAGGCCTATGCAGAGCAAATCTTTGAGCAAATCAAAGGATTCAGCGAGTACGGATTCCCAGAGTCACATGCGGCATCATTCGCCCTCCTGGTCTACGCCAGTTGCTGGCTCAAGCATGCCGAGCCGGCATGCTTCCTAGCTGCGATGCTAAATTCTCAGCCGCTGGGCTTTTACTCGCCAAACCAACTGGTCCAGGACGCCAAGCGGCATGGCGTGGAGGTACGAGCTGTCGACGTGATGTACAGCGATGTGGATGCGACATTGGAGGACTTACCGCATGAGCCAGCGGTACGCCTTGGTCTGCGGTTGATTTCTGGATTAAAAAGTACGTCTGCTGAACGTATCGTTGCCGCGCGGGCGGACCACCCTTTCGAGGGGGCCGAGGACTTGTCACGGCGTGCGAACCTAGAGCAGCATGAAATGCGAATTCTTGCTGCAGCCGACGCACTGCGCAGTCTGTCCGGTCACCGTCGCCAGCAAGTATGGGACGCCTCTGCGCTGCATGCACCGCCTGCCCTGCTTCGTGATGCGCCCGTAGAAGAAGACTTGCTGGAACTTCCCGAGGCACCCGAAGGGGAGGAAATCGTGTTTGACTACGCCTCGCTCGGTTTGACACTGCGCCGACATCCGATGGCTCTTTTGAGAACCCAGTTGTCCATGAAGCGCTTCAAGTCATCGCAAGAACTCAGAGACTTGCCGAATGGACGGCTTGTCAGAGCTTGCGGAATCGTGACTCTCAGACAGCAGCCCGAGACGGCTAATGGAGTCATCTTTGTCTCGCTGGAAGATGAGTTTGGTGCGGTTCAAGTCATTGTCTGGAAGGGCGTACGCGAACAGCAGCGGAAAGAGCTCATGAACGCCCGACTGTTGGGAGTGGCGGGGATTTGGCAACGCGAAGGCGAAGTACGGAATCTGGTGGCCAAACACTTTATTGATTTGACAAATCTCTTAGGACGGCTGGCCGCTCCCAGTCGAGACTTCCACTAGTTGATTGGCGAATCACGCATAAACGGGGCTCAACCCAGGGGGATAAATGCGACTCACTGACTCTCACCCTTTAGGGTGAGAGTCAGTGAGTCGCGTAACAACACGACTAGACACTAGTCATAGCCGGGCAGTGAAAGGCATTAGCCGCATTTTCCCAGAAAACTGCCTGCCCCTCTTCTCTCACCAGTCCCCGCTCCCGCAGGTCGCTGCGCGCACGGTTAAAGGCATTCCGCTTTCCGCTATCGCTCTTGGCTGAGGTCCTGGCGTAGAAGGAAGAGCGCCAAGCCTCGATATCGCCGGACATATGGCACCCCGGAGCTCCAGCACAAAGCACCTCGGCAAGCGACTGAAGACCGAGTAGCTGCTGGTCACTGAGCGGCTCATTCTCCGTTCCATTCGCCTCCTCTTTCAGAGCTCCAGGCCTAATATGACAGCTGGTAATTGGGTCGCCGTCGCTATCGATTCCCAGCACTACCGAATCCAATGCAAACTGAAACCCCCTGCCGTCTTGGCCATCCTTCACCTTCTGACTCTCCCATGTGCGCTCACCCTTGCTACGCTTAACCACAATCGATGCATCCACACTGGGAATCATCGACGAGTGACCTCGAGGCCCCCTGTCGGCGTCCTTCCCAATATGGTGGGCAAGGATGACCAAACCACCGCTGACTCCCGCAATGTGGCTGCACGATTGCAAAATCAATCCTATGTGCTGACTACCGTTTTCGTCGCCTCCAGGCATCGCCCTATTCAGGGTGTCAACGACTACCACCGGCGAGCCAAGGTGTGCAAGCTCGACTTTCAGGGCACTTGCAATCTTGATGAGCGCGGAGACATTTGCAACATCAAAGAGGCTGAACTGCTCAACGATGAATCGCACATTCTCAGGAAAGCTGCGGCCGCTTCCCTTTTCCCAGGCCTGGATTCGATTGGAAAATCCGGCAGCCCCTTCCAGGCAAAGGTAGATGACCGGTGAGGCCGATGTGAGATGCCCGAACCATGGCAGGCCCTCTGCAATGGCGCAGGCTAGGTCAAGCAGCAAAAAGCTTTTGGCTGCGCCAGATGCACCGTAGAACAGAGCTGTTCCAGTGTCTGGCAACAGCCCCTTCACCTTCCAGCTCAAGGGTGGCTGCGATTTCAGGTCCGCGGGGCGCAAAAGCTTCAAAGACTCGACCTGGTCGCCAAATAGTGAAAGGGACAGTTGTGCCGGATTCGAATTGGTTGTGGTGGCCGAGATACTCATTCTTTAGACTCCTCCACGTGACCCGAAAGCCATGAAACGACATCCTCAAGACGCCAACGCAACATGCGCCCCCCGGGCACCACCAATCTCCGTGGTACCGCATTGGGATTACGTCTCAAATTGTTCTTGATAGTCCCAGGACTGCACCCGAGAATTTGCGCCACCTCGCCCAGGTCGAGCAAACGATGCTGGTCAACAGCGTTCTCTTTCATAAATTGCTACTTTCACACGGAGTCTTGAAAGACATCGCGACCTCCGTTTGAACCGCTGAATGCCACCTGGTGCCGGAAAGTGACCCCAAGTGACAGGTCTAGCCCCTGGTTTTATCCCTCGATAGAAAAAAACTCATCGGAGTTCTCCACCGAATATGTGCCCTACCCTGTGGATAACAGTTGAACAAGCGCTCAAGCCTGCGCAGACAAAGGCCTGCGCGCGGGTGCCTCAATTTCGGGCACCTAAATTGAGTTTCTGGACTGCATTACCATGCCACCCAGATAAATATTCGGGATGAGAGATGCGATTCGAGGGAACGATAAAGACTTGGCACGATGACCGCGGTTTTGGCTTCATCGAGCCTACGGGCGGTGGCCAGGAATTGTTTGTACACATCAAAGCTTTTCCCACATCGATGGGAAGGCCCATAGTGGGTTCCAAGGTGACCTTTGAAGTGGAACCGGCCGCTGAAGGAAAAAAGCGCGCCGTGCGTGTCCAACTCCCGCAAGCGAGCAAGTCGGCTGCACGAACAAATACACAGAAGGGCCGCCAATCCAGGAGTTGGGAGACTTCAAGTGTTGTGGCGTTGTCAATTTTTGCGGTGAGCTACGTCGTCATGTCGTTGGCGTGGAAGTTACCCTTACTAGTGGGTGCGGCCTACCTCGTTATGAGCATTGTTTGTGCAGGCTTCTATTGGCATGACAAGGTGTCTGCCCGTCTGGGCGAGTGGCGGACCAGTGAAGAAGCACTGATATTGATGGGTGTGTTCTGTGGCTGGCCTGGCGCCATCGTTGCCCAACAGGTACTCCGTCACAAAACCACAAAGCCATCCTTCCGGATGATGCATTGGTTCACTGTAGTCCTGAACTTGACAATCCTCTATTTGGTTGGAACGCCGCTACTCGGGATGTTGCTGAGTCGATAGAGCCCTGTCAGCGGAGCAAGCACGGAGTCTGCACCGTACGGGCTACTTGCCCCTGGTCTTTGCAAACCCCCGGCCCTGCAGAGCACGCATTAGGCTGTTGCCGTCGGCCCCTCCAACCACATCGAAGATTTCCGACCAAAGCTTATAGGTCTGGGTGCTTCGGACGCCCTCCGCAGGAGCACTGCCATACCGTCCCGCAAGAACTGCATCACGTGCGGTCTGAATGGCCTTCAGAGCCTCACGCATCGGGTCAGGCTTTGACTGGCTTGCAGAAAGTGGCGCCTCAACTGGCGACACCTGCGATTTGAAGGTGGACATAGTCCTTACTTTGAGCAGCGCAGATTGAACGGCTGCCACCTTGCTGTCGGGAACCACGCCGCGTTCACTGCACCTTGCGGCTTCCAACGCCAAACGTTCCGCTTCTTCCAGGCGCCAAATGGGGTCCACCTCATTCTTTCGAACCCTCTCAGCTTCTAGGCGCGCGACGGCGCAGACATTCGCGTCTACAAATGCACGCTCTTCCATCGTGAGAATCGCCGACAGCTCGGCAGGGAGCTCCTGCGTGTCAGCAGGCAAGCTCCATACCCGATAGGGCTTGGCATAACCGTGGGTGTTGTCTGCCTCCCCTTTTCGAACCCATTTTGAACGGTAGAGCAACTTCCGTTGGCCCCGTGTTTTGATGTACATGTGCACTCCGTTGGTAACTATCAGTACCTTGGTATAGCCACAGTGAACGCAAGGTGAGCCACTGAGTACACACACCAGTTCCACGTCTCGCAGGGGGGTGTCAGCACCGTGGCACAACCCAGGGCAAAAGACGTTTAAAAAAAAGAGCCTCCATGAAGGAGGCTCAATCGGAATCAACATCTCTGGCAAAAACTCCAAATGCAATATCCACAAGCTCGATGTCTGGGTACTACAGCACTGCGCCTATGGGCCACCGCTCGATGGATTAACCAAGTCAATCCACTCCAGCCATCACTCTGGCTTCTGACGTCGACCAGGCCAGTAGCTCTGCGTCTGAAATCAAAATGGAAACATCTGCTGCCTTGACCTCAACGCCCGGAATCAAACTTTCGACAGAATAGAGCCGGGAGAATCGGACAATCTGCAGTGGAATTTCAGCTATCAAATCGCGCAAAGGGCGATGTCCCATAGGTTGGGACATCGCATACTGAATTCCCATGCTTACCAAGGCTTTGTCCACCTGGTACAGCAATCCCTCGCCCGGTCTCTCTGAGTCTTCAAGAAATAGATTGAGGGTGCCTTCACTAGCGTCCTGGGAGTACGTTGACAACGCCTTTGAAAACCCAGGCAGCAAGAATCGATGCTGGTAGCTCCCTATCTGGTTTGTCAGCACCGTATACAAAGCTCCGCAGCTTGTAGGGTAGGCTTCAATCTTGGCGTTGACATCATGGGGATAGTTCTGACGCAACCTCTCGAACATAGAATTGCTCAAGAGCCCAGACAACAGCCATCTGCCTTGGAGGGTCGATTGTTGTTCACCACTGTATTGCGCCAACTCAAGTTGTACTTCTGCAGGGCTTTGCAAAGCAGCAACCCCGATATGCTGGACGAATTCTCCTTGTTGTCGCACGTTCAATGTGTTTCTTTGATTCACCATAGTTTCCTGTTAATGCGCGAGATAGCGCATGGCGTATAGGTAGTGAAATTGGGGCCATGGAAAAAGTGAGCCCGCTTACGCGGGCCCACGAATCAGACGGCTAACGCCGCACCATCTTTCCTTTTTTGTCTCAATGGAGGTTGCTGAACAGTCGGTCATAGAGCGCGTCAACCACCTCACTCATCACCGCCGGCATGACCACCGACACACTGACATCACGTACCGGGAAGTCAGCAAGCAGACTGGGAATTCGATTGGGTTGCCGTACCTCATCCGATACCAAGCCCATTTCCGTCGTAGCCTGCCGTTGTTCATCCGTTGTGAACGGATGCAGCCGCTTGGCCACCCTCTGAAAGCAGGCCTTGGAAACAATGTTGGCAAACAGTAGCGACTCACTACTTCCATCATTGGCCAGCATGAACATCAGTCCCTCTCGCTCCTGAGCCGCAATGAAGCTCTGAACCGAGCCGTCAAAGAGCGGGAGTAGGAATCGGTGCTGAAAGTGTCCCGCTTGATGACTGATGACCGCGAAGTCGACCCCCTTGGGGGTTGTCATGCAGGTGAGACGGGTCGGGAAGCACTTGTCCTCCGACGACTCCATGGCACGGTACATCGTTGTCGATACGTCACCACAGAGTGACCATTTCCCCTTGGTAAAACTCCGTACTGGTGCGGGATGCCGTTGGGTGGCCTGAACAACCTCGGGAGGCGACATCAGGCGCGCAACGTAGTACGGCATTTCCATCGCCGCTTGAAATCCGTCGAAATAGGTTTGATTTGGTTGATTCATTGGTGTCCTAAATATTTCCTGTAAATGCGCCGGTCTGGCGTAACAGGTATAGGAACTTCGGATGCAGCGCCTGTTGAGAGCGGCAGGACCCACGGCGTCGAACGCAACAGCTTCTGAATGCATCCGGCCTGAAGGCACCCATCCATTTACCCCTTGTTGAACCTAGCCAAGCTTTCGCGGGGCGTTCAGCCCTGTGCATTGCTGAAACAGTTGGTGCGTACCGGAGTCACGCCTCCATTGCGACACAGCTATGAGAGAACAGATGGTCGTGACTGGGGCGGCTAAGGCGGTGCAAAACCGCCGCCGTCCCGAGCGCGTGCCGACCTTGCAAGGCGGGTGCGCGGCGCGTCAGCGACCGCACGCCAGTGTCTCGGGGTCCCCGGGAATCACCGATGAACGTCTGACGTGATTTTTGGGGCAAGACACGACGACCGGGCTCGCTGAATGAACGTCTGGGCAAGCCGTCCCTGAATACACACCTATTTTTGGAAGAAGGTCTTTCGGGACGGCGGCGGTTTTGCACCGGCGCAGCCGGCAGACAAAACAGTCTCCTTGAAGGTCGTCACGGCGAAAACCTGGCTGTCACCCGAACGCTTTCGGGTGAGGCTATCAGAGGGGGAAAACGCTTGCTCCCTGCCCTCTGATGGCCGTGCAGTCACCCTCGATTCAACGCATCGAAGTCACGTGGTGTGCTGGCTGTCGAGCATTGGTAGCGCGATTCTTCAGCGGTAGCTAGACGGTGCACCTCGCCAAATTTGCCCTTGGGCCTCCACCAAATTTGGCGCCCCGTCAAAACCGCAACCGTGAGAACAGTAGCCATGAAAAAGTCCACCGCAGTACACAAATCCAAGCCACAGGGAACACGCATACACACCACTTTGGCGGAACCCGGCGCAGACAGTGTCACGTCCACAGGCACCACTGTGGACCAACCAACAGGCCACGCGGTACCTCGCAGAGGTGCCTCTGTGGGCCAAAAGACTTGTTCTGAAGCGAGGCCAGTGGCCGCCAAAAAATCGGCTCGCGTTGCACGCGGCCTTGCCGCATCGATATCAACCAAGAGTCTGCACAGTGGAATATGGACACGGACGCTCCTGGTTGCCAATCGCTTTCGGGTCATTCGAACCATTGACGTCGCCGTGTGCTGCTTTGCCGAACGCCCCTACAAAGCGGCGCTGACTGCTGCGCAACGGGCAATGCGAGGAATGGTCAAGGCCAACCTGCTAAGACGGTACCGGACCGACCGCTTTCAGACGGTGTATGGCCTGACGCAGGGCGGTGTGGACTGGCTTGCTGAGGCCGGGTTTGAGGCGTCCTCATCGGTGCGCAGGGTCAGCGATATGACCAACCCCGAGCACCGCTTATGGGCACAGTTCTGGACCCTAGCGTGCGAAGCACGGGGGCTCCAGGCGAGGACAGAACAAGAACTTTTGCAGCACCTCAACCGAAACACCAAACCCGGCCATGCCCTGATTCAAGGCCTTCTGTCGGTACAAATTCAGCAGGCGAGTAAAGGTCGGTCGATGCTGTTGCGCCCGGACGCTGTTGCCATGGAGGCGGACGGAACCACCTGGCTCGAGGTTGACCGCAGCAAACGGGGTACCGACCGCGAGGCGTCGCTGCGCGCCCTGGCCAGCTCGGTAGGGCGAACGCTCAAGGACGGCAGCAATTTGCGCCGAGTCATCGTCTTTTGCAAAACGGAACGTATCCGCCTGCGGGCGCTTGCCGTTCTGGAAGGACTGGCCAAAGGCAACAACTCGGAGGTACTGGTATCTGGACGACGCCACTTCAGGGAGCAGACGCCTGGCACCTACGAGGTCTGGAATGCGCAGGAAATGCCTTTGGCCGACGGACGCACTGAGCTCGTGGATGTTCTAAGTGGTCAAGTCATCATCCAACTGCTGCCCACCTGGTTGCCCAAGGTTCGGATTGACGCGTCGAACTGTCATTCATTGGCGGGCTGGTTTGATGAAAACTACCTGCCTTATGCCAGGCCCTGGACTGACAAGCCCTGGAGCAAGGTAGCCTCGCCGTTGCTGCAACCGTTGTAATTTCAAGCCCCACATTGCGCACGCGACTTCCCTGCCCAACAACGTTGACGGAGTTTTTGCGTTCATGGCAGAATTGCCCCGTGGCATATCCTGCCTGGGCTCCCAGCCTAAGTTTTGAGCGGCTTCAACCGGGACATTTTCGACAGATACCCCCCGTCATCCATGGTTCTCCATGCGGCGGACGCTAAACGCTCTACGTCCGTCGTCGACTGGAGTTCCCATGTCTGTTTTTTCAACCTGGTCCCACCTCGCACGTGCCTCCCTCAAAACGGCAGGCATTCCTATTCCTCTGGGACAAGTCCATCAAGTCCTGTCTGCGGGTCTTGGCCACGCGTCCTTTGCATCATTCAGTTTGCAGGAAGTCGACGCCATGGAAACCGCGAAATACGCGGTGCTGGATACCGACAGGATGCAACAGCGCGCAAGCGAATTTCAACTGCAATTGTCATCGGCCCACTGCATTGATGTCGTTCAGGCTATCCGTCAAAAGTGCCGAATGAATGGGCCCTACCCCGTTGCCTTGAACACCTTCGGGAATCTCATTTCCCCCTTGGTTCTGGACAGTGCACATCCCATCAAAGATGAAATCGCCAGGAGGCTCAACGGTCAGCCTAACAACTCCCTGGTTTTCTCGTTCAACGCCGTTACGTCAATAGATGCGTCGGTTGGGCAGTGGACGTGGAACGTGACTGGCTTGGTCTATGTCGCGTCCGACGCCGACTACCAAGTCCCGTTCAACGCAGAAGTTGTTTATCCCAAACTCGGCAAACAGCTGCTTGGCCCAGGCCATATCTCCCAGTTCGCGCAAAGTGGGGACCCAGAACTGCTGGAGCCCGACTTCACCACGGAATTTGACCCCCACGGAATGCACGACTGATTCGCAAGAAAATCCAATAGGGCACTGCGGCACAGGTTGCTCCAGAAAATGTTGATAGGTCCGCAGCCATTCATCGCGTCCTATGCTTGCCTGTGGGCCTCGAAGCTCGAGGCCACTTACTGGCCTTTGGATGTTGCTTGTCTGTTCTCCCGGTTCCAGTCAGCCTCGGGATGCCTGTTAATCAATTCTTCTTCAAGGTAGTTGCGAAGCGACTCCGTTTGAATTCCGACCCAAGCTATCCAGACCGCCCCACCACTGCCAACATGCTTAATGACTTCAGCTAGCTTGGAGCCAGTTCTATCGTCCTTCTTGAACAGATGATTGGTTATGCGCTGACGGGCCAGCTTCTTGGTCGTTTTCCCCAAATAGCGAAGTGAATGACCGTCGGTTCCTTGCGCCGCCGTGAATATCGCATATAAATTTGCCGACTTGGACGCCTTAGCGAGTAGCGCTTCATTGGCCGTGGTGAGTTCACGGCCACTCCAAGGCGAAATTGACGCTGATGGGAATTGCACTGCCACTCGATTTGTTTCCGCCAACAATTCGGACTCAACATCAGTCAAGAAGGCTTCAAGCGTGGAGAGGTGCTCGAATTTCATTGTGGTCCTCCATTAGGATTTATCTTCATTGCACGGACGGGCTCTACAAGCAAGTCCTATGCTGACCTTCTTCAACGCCTTGAAATGGTTCTGCAACGTGAAGATGCTTCAAATCAAGTTCGTCATAGCGAAGCTTATTGATGGCAGCCACAAGCGCAGGAAAGGGGTACTGCCGTTCTTCAGCTTTCATATACCCACGGCCGGAATCGCTCTTGGAAACCCAATGGCCAGTCAAGGCGTCACGAACTTCGCTTTCGATACCGCTTTGAGTACATCGCTGCTTAAAGGTGAAGCGAAATGAGTGATAGCAAAGGCGCTCGTCTATGAGGCCAATCTTGGTCAGGTAACTGGAATACCACTTGCCAAAGGCGTTTGACCATCGTCGGTGCTTATTCTCGTTCTTGTGTGAAGGAAACAGTCGCTTATGCCCGGCTTGCTTTGTCTCTGCCCAGTAGGCTAAAAAGCCGCATTGAATCACTTCTCTATGCAATGGAACGTAACGGTAGCTGGTTTCAGTTTTCAGCTTTTGGTCTGGCCCCAGATTAGCAATGCGAAGTGCCCATATTCCGTTGATGAGAAGAACATCCTCGATTCGCAGCTGAGCAATTTCTTCGATTCGCGCACCAACGAAGGGACCCAGAAGTGGCGCCCAATACGAAGACTCCCTTGCTTGACCCAGTGTCTGAGGTCCCGCTGTGTACAGGGGTGACTGAAATAGCACATTCAGTTCGTCCGCGCTGTATGGGCGTCGGTCTTCAAGAGCAGGTCGCTCAGGGACGTCATCCAAATCAACATTGTCAAACGGATTGGTCAGGGGCGATATGAGGCTCTTGGTTAGACCATGTCGCACCAACGTGCTCAGCCCACCCAGGCGGTTTTTCACAGTGGCACGCCAGAGTCCCGACTGCTTCAGATGGTCTCGGTAGCCTTCAGCGTGGCTCTTGGTAATGGCAATGACGGGCAATGCGCCATTGATAGCCTCAAACTCTTCTACGTTAGATGCGTAGGTCTCAATGGTGCGAATCTCATTCTGCTTTCGACTCCAGTTTTTCACTAGGTCAAGCATCGTTGGTAGGTCCCGTGGAGCTGCCGGCAGCTCCCTTGGAGTGAGGCGAACCTTTCCCCTCAATCTGTCGACAAGAGTCTCTGTAACCTCGATGTCCCGCTGCAAGAGTTGTTTTAGTAGCTCGGTGTAGGCGTTGGAACCTGGCGGCGCAATGAGTCGCTCAAGGCTCAGGAGTTGCTCTGCTATCTCGGCCATGTTGCTGAAATCATTTGCAGAGGCCTCGTCGTACAGGACCTCAAGACCTTCAACCAACATTTCCCTGTACTCAGCTCGGTCCTCTCGCGTCATTACCTTCCGTAGCTCGTCATCCGTATCCAGGAGGCCGAACTCATACCGATTCAAGATGGAAGGAATGTGCTCATCAAGAAGGTACTTTGTCGTACCTTGCTCACGCGGCTTGTCGGGGACTTTGCGTCCTCCAAATTTCTCCCTTTTGGGCTTGGCGGATGCTACAAGCTCGTCAAACTCACGGAGCTTGTCAGGCATAGCCTTAACAGCCTCATTCAAGTCCGATGTCCACAGTGAACGCCACATTTGGTCGCTGGCTAAGTCGAGGGCCGCGACGACCTTGGAAGGGATTCGGCGCATGAAGTAGTAAGTACCACCCCGCAACTTTAGGTACTTCGGCTTGGTCACGCCATCTTTGCCATTGGCTGCGCTTGCAGCCACACTCTTGCCTTGATTTTCCATCTACGTCCCGGGACACCAGCGCAGGTTTCGGATGAACCAATTTGAGTTCCGCTGGCTATGCTGAGATTGTGCCAGTGGCACACCTGCAAATTCTTCGACCTTGACCGAGTGCTGCCCCCAATTGAAAAGGGACATGCCTCTCAGCATGTCCCTCAATTCATATTCAATGGCTGCCAGGACCCTACTGCAGCAATGCAGCCTCCACGCCCTCCAAAGGGTTTTCGACAAACAAGTGAGACACCTTCAACTCGTCGTAACGTAACTGCTGAATCGCTTCAACGAGCTTGGGGAAGGAGTACTGGTTATTCTCGCCTTTCATGTACGTTCGACCTGAGTCGTTCTTCCCAACCCAGTGTCCTGTGAGAGCATCTCGGACTTCGTTGTCTACGCCACTGAGTGAACACTGTTGCCGAAACGTATATCGGTAGGAATGGTAGTCAAGCCGGTGGTCAGTCAACCCAATGGTCTCGAGGTATCTTCCATACCATTTGCCCACCGCATTGGAATAGATTCCATTGGTATTGTCATTGGTCAGCGTGGGGAAGACACGCTCGTGTCCCGCATTGGCCATCTGCGCTGCGTAGAGGAGGAAGCCGGATTTGATGACCACCTCATGCAGCGGGACGCGACGGAAGCTATTCGGATTTTTCAGTTCCTGGTTCACGTCCAAATCGCAAAGACGCAGGCACCAAACACCGTTCACTCGCTGAACGTCTTCGATGCGCATCTGACACACTTCTTCGATTCGCGCACCTACGAATGGCCCCAGCAATGGAAGCCAGTACGCTGCATCAACAGCTTGTCCCTCTGGTCGATATCCAGCTGTGTACAGGCTACTTGCGTAGATGCAGTTCAGTTCGGACACTCTGTAGGCACGCCTGTCTTTTGGCTGCCGCAGTCCAGTTGCTCCAACGACATCGATGAACTCAAATGGATTGAAGTTCAGGTGCTCGACTATCTCTCGCATGCCGTGGCGCATCAAGGTCGACATGAAGCCCAGCCGATTTTCTATGGTCCGTTTGCACAACCCTCTCTCAATTAGCCAATCGCGATAGATGCGCGCATGCCGTCTCTCAATTGCTTCTACTGGGATGGGACCATGGACGGTGCGAAACTCCATAAGTGCTGTGTGCACCGCATTGATGGAGCGCTGTCGGTCCTGCTTCAGCCTCCAGCTTTCGAACAGGTGCGTCATGGTGGGTGCAATCACCGTGGAATCCACTCTGGACTCGCGCCTTGCACCTCTGCCAATTGCTGCAAGGACATTTGATTTCGTCAGTCTCTCCGCGCTTTGCCTCGCGGATTCTTCTGGCGATGGCTTGCCATGTGATGGCCAGAACACATGCGACGAGGTGTTCGCGTCGTCGGCCTTTTCATCCGCCATCTCGATGGACTCACCAACTGTGTCAGTCCTGATGGACGCTCTTCTGACGATGGTGAACGGTACAGTCCCAGGTGTCACAGGGCTACGTTGCGCTTGTTCCTGGGCCCTGGTTCGCCTCAGCTCCGCAACGGTGAGGTCAAACTCTGAGAGTTCGACAGCAAGAAACAGGCGGGCTTGTGTGAGATTGTCAGTGTCGAGTGACTTCCAGACCTGGCCTTTGTAATCAGGGAACCCATCTGCTACATCGGTCGGTATTCTTCGTTTGAAATAGTAATTTCTACCGCGACGATGCAGGTACTTGGGCAGCTTTGAACTTTGGCGTTCTGGTGCTGCATTAGGTCTCAAAGCGGGGGCGAATGACATTGCGTGGTACTCCGGTCAGGTTCGTGACGAACCCCTCCGCGCAGCTCCAATGTGCAACTGTCAGCAATACCAGAACATGCCGCCAACGATTAAGTCAGTGCATACGGCTTGCTACCCGACTGCTACACAAAGTTGCTACACAGAAGGGCATTCTGTGTAGCACCGCAAACTCGAAAACTGTGTAGCAAAAAAGGAAAAAGCCCTTGTAAATCAATGACTTACAAGGGCTTTGCCTTATGTTGGCGGAGTGGACGGGACTCGAACCCGCGACCCCCGGCGTGACAGGCCGGTATTCTAACCAACTGAACTACCACTCCTGGTAGTAGTAACGTTTGCTCTTTCGAGCCAAGTCGCCTGCCCTTGCGGGCTTGCGGTTACCAACTTGTGCCGTCTTAGCTTTCGCTAAAAACTTGGCGACCCTACGGGGATTCGAACCCCGGTACTCACCGTGAAAGGGTGATGTCCTAGGCCTCTAGACGATAGGGTCAAAACCTTGGAACTTGTCCGTTTCAGAAGATGTGGTGGAGGTAAGCGGGATCGAACCGCTGACCTCTTGCATGCCATGCAAGCGCTCTCCCAGCTGAGCTATACCCCCTAATCCTAAGAAAGCTACTTATGTAGTGTTCTTATCTTCCGAGCCTCAAATTATATACAAGTTTTTCAGCCTCTGGCAAGTCTGGCGATAACTTTTTCTCTTCCGCTCAATTCAAGCACCGCATCGAGCGATGGCGTCTGCGCCGTGCCCATAACCAGCACGCGCACGGGCATGGCCAGTTGCGGCATCTTCAGGCCCGTGGCTGTCAGCACTTCCTTAATGACGGCGGCAATGCTCGCCTTGTCCCATGCACAGGCTTGCAGCTTGTCTTTCAACAAGGCAATGGCGGGCTGCACTGCATCGGTCACGTGCTGCGCCTTCTCGGCCGCATCCACCGCCACGTCGCTGTAAAACTTCGCAGCCCAGGTCGCCAAGGCCACCGTGGTGTCGCAACGGTCCTTCAGCAAACCACAGACCAGCGGCAAGTGAGAGGCAACGACGTCTTCCGACAGGCTGATGCCTTGCTTGACCAACTGCGCCGCCACCAGCGCGGCCAGGCGTGCGTTATCAGCCTGCTTGATGTAATGCGCATTGACCCACAGCAGCTTGGCTGGATCCCATTGCGCGGGGCTCTTGTTCAGGTGGGTGCCGTCAAACCAGCTCACCAGTTGCTCGCGCGTGAACAGCTCTTCGTCGCCATGGCTCCAGCCCAGGCGGGCCAGGTAGTTGAGCATAGCCTCGGGCAGATAGCCACCCTCTTCGTAGGCGGTGACGCTGACCGCACCGCGGCGCTTGGACAGCTTTTGTCCGTCGTCGCCCAGGATCACCGGGCAGTGGCCGAACTGCGGCAGCGTTGCGCCCAGCGCGTGGAAAATATTGATCTGCCAGGGCGTGTTGTTGATGTGCTCGTCGCCACGAAACACGTGGGTGATCTGCATGTCCCAGTCGTCCACCGCCACTGCAAAGTTGTAGGTGGGGATGCCATCCGTGCGCACGATGATGAGGTCATCGATCTCTCGGTTGCTGATGGTGATAGGGCCTTTGACGAGGTCGTTCCAAGTCACATCACCATCGGGTGGATTGCAAAAACGCACCACGGGCTTCACACCTTCTGGCACGGGCGGCAGGGTCTTGCCGGGTGTGGGGCGCCAGGTTCCGTCGTACAGCGCCTTCTCGCCACGCGCCTTCTTGGCTTCGCGCACGGCATCCAACTCTTCGGGCGTGCTGTAGCAGTAATAGGCCTTGCCTTCCGCAATCAACTGATCAACCACCGCCTTGTAGCGGTCCAGGCGCTGCATCTGGTAGACCGGGCCTTCGTCATACTCCAAACCCAACCAGCGCATGGAGGCCAGGATCTGGTCCACCGAATCTTGTGTGGAGCGGGCCACGTCGGTGTCTTCGATGCGCAGCACAAACTCGCCACCAAAGTGGCGGGCATAGGCCCACGAATACAGCGCGGTGCGGGCGGTACCAAGGTGCAGAAAACCGGTGGGGGAAGGCGCAATGCGCGTGCGAATTTTGCTCATGTTCAAAGGGTATTCAGACCACGCGCCAAGTCGGCGGTGATGTCATCAAGATATTCCAGGCCCACGGCCACGCGAATCAGGCCTTGGCCAATGCCAGCGGCTTGGCGCTGCACTTCGGTCAAGCGGCCATGCGAGGTGCTGGCCGGGTGAGCCGCCAAGGTTTTGGTGTCGCCCAGGTTGGTGCACAGCGACAGAACCTGCATGCTGTCCAGCACATGGAAGGCGTTCTTGCGTGCGGCGTCCGCGTCAGCAGCCTTCACTTCAAACGACAGCACCGCGCCGCCGCAACCCGACTGCTGGCGCATGGCCAGTTCGTGTTGCGCATGGCTGGCAAGGCCGGGGTAGAAAACACGGGCTACCTGCGGCTGGGTTTCCAGCCACTGGGCCACGGCCAGCGTGCTGGCGGACTGGGCCTTGACGCGGATCGCCAGGGTTTCCATGCCCTTGAGCAGCACCCAGGCATTGAAAGGCGCGAGCACCATACCGGCCGTGCGGATCACGGGCAGGAAGACTTCGTCACGCTGCTTTTGCGTGCAGCAAATGGCGCCTGCCATGACACGGCCCTGGCCGTCCAGAAACTTGGTGCCAGAGTGGATAATGAAATCCGCGCCCATGCGCACGGGGCGCTGCAGCACGGGTGTGGCAAAGCAGTTGTCCACGGCCAGGAAGGCGCCCGCGTTGTGCGCGATATCGGCCAGGGCCTGGATATCGCACACCTCGGTCAGCGGGTTGGTGGGCGTCTCGGCAAACAGCAGCTTGGTGGTGGGGCGCACAGCGGCCTTCCAAGCAGCGAGATCGGTTTGCGGCACAAAGGTGGTTTCCACGCCGAACTTCGCAAACTCGCGGCTGAACATGGGAATGACCGAGCCGAACACCGACTGCGAACAGATCACGTGGTCGCCGGCCTTGAGCAGGGCCATGCCCAGCAGTAAAACGGCGGACATACCGGACGAGGTGGCGATGGCCGCCTCGGTGCCTTCCAACGCGGCCAGTCGCATTTCCATACTGCTGACCGTGGGGTTGCCCACGCGCGAGTAGGTGAAGCCCTCTTCTTCCATGGCAAAGCGCGCGGCGCTGGACGCGGCGCTGGACTGCACGTAGCCGCTGGTGAGGTACAGGGCCTCGGAGTTTTCGCCGTACTGGCTGCGCTCCACGGCCGTGCGGACCGCCAAGGTATCGAGGTGCAGGCCGTCGGGTAAATTGCTGTGGGCCATGGGTCAGTCCGCAGGGTTGGGCAGGGCCAGGCGCGAGGTGTCTTCCTGGTTCTCTTCGCCGCCCACGCGCTTTTCGTTCAGGCGTTCGATGTCATCGGATGAGATATCGCCGGTGACGTAAATGCCGTCAAAGCACGACGCATCAAAGCCCGCCAGCTTGGTACTCAGCGAGCCGATGGCCTTCTTCATGCCGTCCACATCCTGGTAGATCAGCGCGTCGCAGCCAATGATTTCACGGATCTGCTCTACGGTGCGGTCGTGTGCCACCAGCTCGCTGCTGGTGGGCATGTCGATGCCGTAGACGTTGGGGAAGCGAACGGGCGGCGCGGCGCTGGCCAAATACACCTTGCGGGCACCGGCATCACGCGCCATCTGCACGATCTCGCGGCTGGTGGTGCCGCGCACGATGGAGTCGTCCACCAGCAGCACATTGCGGCCCTTGAATTCGCTGGCAATCACGTTGAGCTTCTGGCGCACCGATTTCTTGCGCACGCCCTGGCCGGGCATGATGAAGGTGCGGCCCACATAGCGGTTCTTCACAAAGCCTTCGCGGTACGGCAAGCCCAGCAGTTGGGCCAGCTGCGCAGCGCTGGGGCGGCTGGATTCGGGGATGGGGATGACCACGTCGATCTCGTTGGGCGGCACGGTGGAGATCACGCGCTTGGCCAGCGTCTCGCCCAGGTTCAGGCGCGCCTGGTAGACCGAGATACCGTCCATGACCGAGTCCGGGCGGGCCAGGTAGACGAATTCAAAAATACAGGGCTTGAGTGTGGGGGACTCGGCGCACTGCTGAGCGTGCACCTTGCCGTCCAGATCCACGAACACGGCCTCGCCGGGGTCCACATTGCGGTCGAACTGAAAGCCCGTGCCTTCCAGCGTCACCGATTCGCTGGCCAGCATCACGTTGCCGTCGCCATTCTTGCCCATGCACAGAGGGCGGATGCCGTAGGGGTCGCGGAAGGCCAGCACGCCGTGGCCAGCGATAAGCGCGATCACCGCATACGAACCCTTCACGCGCTTGTGCACATTGCGCACCGCGGCAAAGATGTCCAGCGGCTGCAGCGGCAGGCCGCGCGTGGTTTTCTCGATCTCGTGCGCCAGCACGTTGAGCAGCACTTCCGAGTCGCTCTCGGTATTGATGTGGCGGTGGTCGGTGTTGAACAGCTCGGCCTTCAGCGCATGCGCGTTGGTCAGGTTGCCGTTGTGCACCAGCACGATGCCGAAGGGTGCGTTCACGTAGAAAGGCTGCGCCTCTTCTTCGCTGAAGGCGTTGCCCGCCGTGGGGTAACGCACCTGGCCCAGACCGCAGTTGCCCAGCAGGCTGCGCATATTGCGCGTGCGGAACACGTCCTTCACCATGCCCTTGGCCTTGTGCATGAAGAACTTGCGCTCTTGCTGGGTCACGATGCCGGCTGCGTCCTGGCCGCGGTGCTGCAGCAGCAGCAAGGCGTCATAGATGAGCTGGTTTACAGGTGCATTGCTAACAACGCCAACGATTCCACACATAGGGTTTCACTCACTCAAGGTAAATATTTGCCAAACTCTTCAGGCAGCAGAGGCTTGAGGCCGCCAAGCACCACGGTGGTGACCTTGGGGCCGCTGGCTTCCTGCCACCAGGTGGCGGTGTGCAGCGGCGTCATGCCCACCACCACCGTCACGGCCAACAACAGCACCACGCCACGCACCAGGCCAAAGCCCGCACCCAACAGCCGGTCGGCGGGCCGCAGCCCCACCGCCGCTACCAATTTCTTGATCAGGAACGCCACCAGGCTGCCCGCAAAAATCGCCACGACAAACACCAGCACAAAGCCTGCCGCATAGCGCACCGGCTCTGCCGCATTGCCCATGGGCAGCCAGCCGGCCGCATCGGGCGCAAACCACTGCGCCACCACAAAGGCCACGGCCCAGGTCAGCAACGACAGCACCTCAAACACCAGGCCACGCCAGGCACCTATGACCATGGACAGCAGCAGCACCGCCAGAAATATCCAGTCCAAGGTGGGCATGTGGGGCCGCTGCTTACAGTTCCAAGATGGCCGCAGGCAGGCTGAGTTTTTTGATCTTGTCGGCCGCCTTTTGCGCCTCGGCCTTGTTGGCAAAGGGGCCAATGCGCACGCGGGTGCGCTGTGCGTCCTTGGTGCCCACCACCTGGGTGTAGGTCTTGAAGCCCAGCGACTCCACCTTCTGGCGCGCTTCGCGCAGCTTGGCGGCTTCTACATAGGCGCCCACCTGAACCACATAGCGGCCATCGGTCGCATCCGATTTTTTCTCGGCTGGCTTGGCGGCTGCGGCCACGGGCTTGCCATCCAGCAGGGCCTGGGCTTTGGCAGCGTCGGCTACCTTGGCGGCCGGCTTTTCAGCAGGGGCCGCCGGTTTGGGCTCGGGTTTGGGCTCGGGTTTGGCTTCAACCTTGGCTGTGGGCTTGGGCACCGGCTTGGACTCGGTGATGATGGTCTCAGCCTTGGGCTCCGGCTTGGCAGCGGGCTTGGCTTCGGGTTTGGGCTCGGGCTTGGCGGGTGCAGAGGCCACCGGCACAGGCGTTTCGCCCTCAATGGCGCCACCGCTGACCTGCGACGGAGCACCGCTGGCCACATTCACCTGGGGCGTACCCAGGGGGCGCACTTTGGCCTTGTCGGGAATCTCGATGGGGATGTCCACCGCGATGGGGCGCGGCTGGCTGTCAAACAGCAGAGGGAAACCGATGACGCCCAGCAAGACGAGTACCGCGGCCCCAATCAACCGGTGCCGTGCGCGCTTGCGCATGGCCTCCACGCTCTCGGCGGCGGTGGGTGGGGTGGGCTGCTCGTCGCCGCCTTTGCGAAACTTGAAAAAGGCCATGGATGGGGTGACGGTTCAGGTGGCTTGGGGCGGGAAGTGTTTGGCGTGCAACCTGGGCGTGCCCTGCTGCAAGACACCACCCACGGTGTAGAACGATCCGAAGACCACGATTCTATCAGCGGGGTCTGCGGCAGCGATGGCCGCCTGCAGGGCCTGCATGGGGTCGGCAAACGCCTGGGCGGAGGCGTCTTTGCGCGTGTTGTGGACGCTCCACTGGGCCTGCAGGTCAGCGCCCGACGCGGCGCGCGGCGAAGGCAGATCGGTGAAGTACCAACGGTCCATCACTGGCGACACCTTGGCGAACATGGGCGCCAGGTCTTTGTCGGCCATGGCGCCAAAAATGGCGTGGGTGGTGGGGTAAAAGCCCATGGCGTCCAGGTTGGCGGCCAGTGCGGCCACCGAATGCGGGTTGTGCGCCACGTCCAGCACCAGCGTGGGCTGGCCGGGAATGATCTGGAAGCGCCCCGGCAGCTCCACCAGCGCCAGGCCCACGCGCACGGCCTGGGCTGTGACGGGCAGCTTTTCGCGCAAGGCGGTCAGCGCGGCCAGCACGCCGGACGCATTGACCAGCTGGTTGGCGCCCCGCAGCGCCGGGTAGGCCAGGCCGCTGTAGCGCCGCCCACGGCCGGCCCAGCCCCATTGCTGTTTGTCGCCCGACACATTGAAGTCGGTGCCCACGCGCCACAGGTCAGCGCCCACTTCCATCGCGCGGTCCAGCACGCTTTGCGGCGGCACGGGGTCGCTCACGATGACCGGACGGCCCGTGCGCATGATGCCGGCCTTCTCGAACCCAATGGCTTCGCGGGTGTTGCCCAGCAGCTCCATGTGGTCCAGGTCGATGCTGGTGATCACCGCGCAGTCGGTGTCGATGATGTTGACGGCGTCCAGCCGCCCCCCCAGACCGACTTCCAGAATCACCACGTCCAGCCCTTCGCGGGACAGGGCCAGCAGGATGCCCAGGGTGGTGAATTCGAAGTAAGTGAGCGAGATTTCGGGGCCATGTTGACCGTCATTTCCCAGTCTAGCCCCCTCCACGTCTGCGAAGGCAGCTACAAATTTGCTAGCAGGCGCCGCCTCGCCATTGAGGCGCATGCGTTCTTCAAAGTGCACCAGGTGGGGCGATGTGTAGACCCCGGTCTTGTAGCCCGCCTGGCCCAAAATGGATTCGAGCATGGCGCAGGTGGAGCCTTTGC
The DNA here is from genome assembly GCF_031457975.1 of Rhodoferax saidenbachensis. Classification (GTDB taxonomy): domain Bacteria; phylum Pseudomonadota; class Gammaproteobacteria; order Burkholderiales; family Burkholderiaceae_C; genus Allorhodoferax; species Allorhodoferax saidenbachensis_A. The sequence continues at coordinate 61,187 of NZ_JAVDXO010000008.1, read as the reverse complement.
CGTTGGTGCCGGCCACGGTGATGACAGGGCAGGTGAACTTCAGGTTCAGCCGCTGGGCGACGGCGCGGACGCGGTCCAGGCCCAGTTCGATGCCGTTGATGCCCTTGGGGTGCAGGCGCTCGCAGTGGGCTAGCCAGTCTTGTAGGGTATTGGGTGGTGTTTCCATTGGGGTGGATTGTCGCAGGCATAGCTTTTTGGATCAGGCGGTGTGCTTCGGATCAGGCGGTGTGGGCGCTCTGCTTCGTGTCCCCCGCGCTACGCGCTCCTCCTTGACCTACGCAGAACGCCCACACCGCCTGATCTACCACCGTGCTGGCACACCAAGAAGGAATATCCGAAGGCGTTGCTCCGCTGCGGGCGAGTGCAAAATAGCACCCATGACCACCCTCTACGGCATTCCCAACTGCGACACCGTCAAAAAAGCCCGCGACTGGCTTACCCAGCACGGTGTGGACTACCAGTTTCACGACTTCAAAAAGCAAGGCGTCCCCACCGACCTGCTGCCCGGCTGGATTGCCACCGCGGGCCTGGACACCCTGATCAACCGCCGCGGCCCCACCTGGCGCAAGCTGGACGAGGCCACGCAAGCCAGCGTGGTGGACACGCCATCGGCCATGGCCGTGATGCAGGAACACAGCAGCGTCATCAAGCGGCCCGTGGTCGTCTGGGGCGACGGTACGGTCACCGTCGGCTTTAGCGACGCGGCCTTTGCGGCCCGCCTCCCGTAAAATCGCGGGTTGCCCGGTGCCTGGCGCGCCGGGCCCTCATTTCCATTACTTTTTGCCCAGCACCATGACCACGACCCACTTCGACAACGTTTCCGTCACCACCAAGGCCAATGTCTACTTCGACGGCAAGTGCGTGAGCCACGGCTTCACCCTGGCCGACGGCACCAAGAAGTCGGTGGGCGTGATCCTGCCCGCCACGCTGACCTTCAACACCGGCGCGCCCGAAATCATGGAATGCGTGGGTGGCAGCTGCGACTACAAGCTGGACGGCACCGACGCCTGGGTCACCAGCGGCGAAGGCCAAAAGTTCAGCGTGCCCGGCAACGCCAAGTTCCAGATCCGCGTGACCGAGGGCTTTGAGGCTTACCACTACATCTGCCACTTTGGTTGATTCGCGGTTGATCCACAGAGTCAGTCACTCCTAAATCCATAGCTGCTTGCGCATATTCCACGCGGGCTAGAGGAACATTTCATGTCAAACACCATTCTGCAAAACATCCCCGTCGGCCAAAAGGTCGGCATCGCCTTCTCTGGCGGGCTGGACACCAGCGCCGCCCTGCTGTGGATGAAGCAAAAGGGCGCCCTGCCCTACGCCTACACCGCCAACCTGGGCCAGCCGGACGAAGCCGACTACGACGAGATCCCGCGCAAGGCCATGGAATACGGCGCCATCAAGGCCCGCCTGATTGACTGCCGCCCCCAGCTGGCTGCTGAAGGCATTGCCGCCCTGCAGTCCGGCGCCTTCCACATCACCACCGCGGGCAACACCTACTTCAACACCACCCCGCTGGGCCGCGCCGTCACCGGCACGATGCTGGTGTCGGCCATGAAGCAGGACGATGTGAACATCTGGGGCGATGGATCGACCTTCAAGGGCAACGACATCGAGCGCTTCTACCGCTACGGCCTGCTGACCAACCCCGCGCTGAAGATCTACAAGCCCTGGCTGGACCAGCAGTTCATCGACGAACTGGGCGGCCGCTCTGAAATGTCGGCCTTCATCACCGCCAACGGCTTTGGCTACAAGATGAGCGCCGAAAAAGCCTACAGCACCGACAGCAACATGTTGGGCGCCACGCACGAGGCCAAGGACCTGGAGTTCTTGAACAGCGGCATGAAGATCGTGAACCCCATCATGGGCGTGCCGTTCTGGCGCGACGACTGCGTGGTCAAGGCCGAAGAAGTGAGCGTGACCTTTGAAGAAGGCCGCCCTGTGGCGCTGAACGGCGTGCAGTACCCCGACCTGGTCAGCCTGATCCTCAAGGCGAATGAGATCGGCGGTCGCCACGGCCTGGGCATGAGCGACCAGATCGAGAACCGCATCATCGAAGCCAAGAGCCGCGGCATCTACGAAGCCCCTGGCCTAGCCCTGCTGTTCATCGCCTACGAGCGCCTGGTCACCGGCATCCACAACGAAGACACCATCGAGCAATACCGCGACAACGGCCGCAAGCTCGGCCGCTTGCTGTACCAGGGCCGCTGGTTCGACAGCCAGGCCATCATGCTGCGCGAAACCGCCCAGCGCTGGGTGGCCAAGGCCATTACCGGTACCGTGACCCTGGAACTGCGCCGCGGCAACGACTACAGCCTGCTGAACACCGAGTCCCCCAACCTGACCTATGCGCCAGAGCGCCTGAGCATGGAAAAGGTGGAAGACGCGCCTTTCAGTCCGCTGGACCGCATCGGCCAATTGACCATGCGTAACCTGGACATCACCGACACCCGCGCCAAGCTGCAGGTGTATTCGAATGCAGGGTTGCTAGAGCTGGGCAAGGGTGATGATTTCTTGAAGTTGGGTAAGTAGACCAACTCCAGCCTAAAAAGCAAAAAGCCCGCTAAGCGAAATACTTGGCGGGCTTTTTTTGTTCCACGAATCGAGTAATTAACACCAAACTACCTCAAGGTTGACGCCCATCGGGAGGCATTCGGATACCTCGCACGCTACAAGCCGCAGCCGTTCAACCTGCAGGAGATTGGTGGGCCTGACGCGACTCCGGATTTCTTTGTGGGACTCACCACGGGAGCGGTTCATGTGGTGGAGGTCAAGTCGGGGAAGTTCGTCACGGCGGACGTCTTGAACCGCTTCAAGATGCATCGAAACTTTCTTATGGAGCTGGGCATCCTCCACCATCTCTGGACGGACACGGACTCTCGAAATCGCACAAATAAGCTAAATTGTGTAGATCTGCTTCAGATTGCGCCGCTGTTTCCGAGATTTTGTTGCCTCCAATTCCAGCCAGCCGGCCAGCTTTTCGGCATAGGAATCCAGCTTCTTTGAACTGACCCGCCTTGGGTAGGCAGGCTCAATTTCCTCTGAACTCAGGTACTTCTTCACGGTGTTGCGAGCCAGGCCTGTACACCTGGATATTTCGCGGATGGACACTTGTTCCCGTAGTGCCCAACGCCTGATGACATTCAATGTCGCCACGTCTAAGGCCGACAAGGAAGGTCGAGCAGGCGTCTTGCCAAACTCAAGTTGGGCCCAATAGCCGCGCGGAGGTCGCGGGATGCGGAGTTCGGTGCATAGCTGGAGGAAACCCCCAGTTGTTCTGCGACACGTAGCATAGGCGCTTTCCAAACTAGATCGTAGATGTGTTCGCGCGCGAGAGAAGCTTGCAGTGCCCTTGATGGGAATTCAGGTTGTTGGCTTGTGTCGTTGTCCATGTCGTGGCGGCCGCATGAGTTGTTGCTTAACTCAAATCGACGACCCAGGTCAATTGCGTTTAGGGTTCTGCTCTCTTGTCAAAGCAATTTTGACCGAACGAGATGTCCGGTGCCCCTCGTTTCTAGGGACAACAACTTTGACTCACTTGATCGCTCCAATTCTGAATATCGTGCGCGTAACTCGTTCATTAAACTAGACGAGCGATGGGCCTAATTTTGGCGAGAACAGGATTTTTTTGTGCCTGTGGCCAGCTGGAGATACGCGATGACTCTGAAGGAAATCACGGGCCTCCTGTGAGGCACCAAACCTGTGCCATACCTGGTCACATGTGGTTGAAATTCCTACTCGCATCTGCGACCATAGCGGTGGTGTCCTACCATGGGCCAACAGGCCCGCTGGGGCACCTATTCCAGAATGGCAAGCGCAACAGGAAGCGCGCATCCTGCACGTGTCGTAGCACGTTTTTCCTTTCTCAAGGAGGCTCCAATGACCGACCGGCTTACTCCCGACCAGACTCTTGCTGCAGGCAGCGAGATCGCGTCTCCCAATGGCCAACACCGTGCAGTGATGCAGGGCGATGGCAATTTCGTCGTGTACCGCGCCAACGGCACGCCGAAATGGGCGACCGGAACCGATGGCCGCGCCATTGGTGGGATCATCATGCAGGGCGATGGCAACCTGGTGATGTATGACTCGAACGGCCCGGTCTGGGCCTCGGGTACCGATGGGCATCCCGGCGCGGTGCTGGTCATGCAGGATGACGGCAACCTGGTGATCTATGGTGTCGACGGCACGCCCCTATGGGCCACCGGCACCAACATCACGATGATGCGGGTGACAGGCTTCTTGCCCACGATGAACGGATTCCATTTCTCGAACGCCTTCGCCCATGCGCCGGATATCCAGATCAACATCCTGGGCCAGAATGTTGCCATTGGCGACGCGGCCAACGGACTGTGCGGCGGCATGGCCTTTGCGGCGCGCGATTTCTTCCAGGCTGGGCAGCGGCCTCCGGCGCGGAAGGACAGCCCGACCTCGGGGGTGCTGTTCGACCTACTGGTTCGGCGGCTGTTTGACAGCTTCGAAATTCCGGTCGGCCCGGCCCGCTACGCCGCTCTGATGAGCCCAGACTTGCCTGATCACGAGACCGCATTGAGCGAGATCGGCCTTGCGCCGCATGGCCGGGCCTGGGTGACGATCGTCGAGGAATGGCCGAAGATCCGCGCCGGGATCGATGGCGGTATGCCAATGCCGATGGCGCTAATCCTAATCAAGGACCGCGACGTTTTCCAGATGGGCAACAACCATCAGGTGCTGGCCTATGGCTATGACATGGACGGCAATGACCTATCGATCCTCGTCTATGATCCAAACTGCCCTGACGACAACAACGTGCGGATCAACCTGGACCTCGGCAATCCGCGCCAGACGACCCGGATGTGGCATTCGCATATCGATTCCGCCAGGAAGGAAGTGGTAGAAAACGTCTTCGCCTTCTTCAGCCAAGGCTATGCCTTCATCATGCCACCCGCGATCCCGACCCCTGACCCGGCGGCGGTTGAGCGCAGCTTCAAGATCACCAATGCGACACCTGGCGATCAATTGGTCAAGGTCTTCAATCCGGGTGACACAGCGATGCTGGCGCCGCTGCCAGCCGGAGAGTTCAATGTTCCGCCGAACCAGTTCGGGACCTGGGTCTTCCACAAGATGCTGAGCCAAGTGCGGCTGACGGCAAACGACCGCTTCCTGGGGCTGGCCAGTCCGGGTGACGCAATCACCATCACCGGCGATGACACGGTGGAGTTCCGGAACACGGGGCAACTGGCGATGCCGGTGCGCGTCTACAAGGCCACGGACGATCTGATGTGGGTGACGCTGCCAGGCGGGCAATTCACCGTCGGGGCGGGGGAAATCTTCCGCTATACGATCCCTGCCGACGTGACCACGATCAAAGCCATCATCAACGGTCAGAGGTCAAACGCCGTGCGCGGTCAGGTGATCATCTTCTAAAGGCAGCCCCACGCGACCCTGGTAGCCCAGAAGGATCAGTTGTTATTGCTGCGCTGGTGCCCCCATGTTGCTCAAAATTGGAAGCCGGGCAATCTGCACTCAGCCGCGTTCATATGCGTCAGATCGCAAGGCAATTGGGGGCTAGTCCACATGAACTGCTTGCTGAAGCAGATGGTTATGTCCGGCATTTGGAATGCCTAAGGTGTATCCGTCACAGATGAGAGGTCTGTAAGCGCTGGAGAAGTATTGATTGGCTTGGGGATCCTGGCAGCACTTTTTGCCGCCGTAGGTGGTGGCTAAGGTTGGGCTCCAAATAGAGTGGCTAACTTTGACAACTTGAGCGCTCTAATCTTGAATTCTGTGCACGTAACTTGTTGATTTGATTGGGCGGGCGTTTGGCCTAACTTTGGTAATGCCCACCAGGATGCACGCGTGGCGGCGGCTTTGCTCGTAGGGGGATGGAATGCCGTAGCGGTCTTTGCCATAGCGCACGGTGAACCTACCATGGGCGTTGACTTCCAGATCGCCCGAGTAGTTTTGGTCTCGATCAGCACCATGTAGCCGGTGCGATTGATGACCAGGTGGTCGATCTGGGCTACTTCGCCGTCCACCTGCAGGCGCAGGTCGTGCAGCAGCACATTGTTTTGGCCGTCTTTATAGTGGCCATCCAGGTAAAAGGCGGCGGCGCGCTCGCCCTTGATGCCTGCATTCAGGTTGCGCAGTTCGTCGCGCAGCCAGTCTTTTTGGCGGTTGTCCAGCAGGCTGGACTTTTGCAGGTCTTCCAGCAGCGCCAGGAGCTTGGACTTGTCGTCGGCTGATTTGATCAGCATGGTTTTTTACCTCTCCCGTTTTATCGCAAGACTATACCTGCGCCCGGGGAGAGCAATTGCACCAAAGCCATGGTGCGGCGGATGCTTCAGGTGTCTAGTCTGTCTGGCTTGTCAATCGCCTTCTTGTCTTCGGATGCCAGCCGCCGCTCCACCTTTTTTACATCCTCCGCAGGCGGCAGGGCCTCCGGACGAATACCTCGCTCCAGCAAGGTATTGCGCACGGCCTTGTTGTTGGTGATGTGCTCGGCAGAGATAACCTGTTCGCTTTCCATCTGGTGCTGGCGGGCGTTGAAGATGGTGATTTCGGTGGCGAAGTCTTTGGCCTTGAGCAGGATGGTTGGCGCAAAGTCGGCCAGCGGGCGGCTATCGGGCACCTTCCACTGGGCTTTCATAGCCTGGGTGCTTTTGCCGAACAGCGCGTGGTCGCCTTTGCTGCGGATGAGGGCGAAATCCTGGTTGCCGCCAGTCTGCTCAAAGATCACGTGCGAGAGCTCTTTTTCGGTCTCGCTGAGTTTGCGTCGGGCGTGTACGCGCTCCAGAGCAAGCATGCGCTCTTCGATGAGTTCAGCGCGGCGGGTCTGCACAGCAAAGTACGTCTGTGCAAAGGCAATCTCAGGTTTGCGTGGATCGCCATTCTGGGCAATGAGATAGCAGGCATAGCGCGTGAGGATGATGTCGTCAATTTCACGCTCACTGCCGGACCCGAGTTGAACCATTTTGTTGACGTCAACAAAATGGTTGCTCACTGTGTGACCGCTGACCTCACAAGCAGTTTTGGCTTTGCTCACTACTTGACCAAAATTGCGCCACTCGGTGTAGCCCAGCAAGTGCTGAATGTCGCGGGCCAGCCAGTACTCCACTCCACCTTCTGTTTGCTGCGCGTGGCCTTCAAAGGTGTCGGTGAGGGACTGCACGATTTCAGTTTTCATAATTACTCCACTTTTGGCTGGCCGTTCGGTGCCCTTTCAGTTATCCGGAAATTCCGGAGAGTTGCTTCCCGAGGTTGGCTCACCATGTCAGGCAATGATACTGTTATTTCATACAGCACCCAGACATCAGTGCTGCGCACGGTTCGAAAGATGTCTTTAATAGAAAGCGCCGCTTTTAAAGCGAGCTTGAATAGAAGGGCCCGACGGACCGAAACCCGTGGCCGCTAACTCTCTACAAGCAAAACTGACCGATAGCCCCGTGGAATATGCGCAAGCAGCTATCAAAAGCATAGCGCCCTCCCGGGCGCCGGCTATACCAGTTGCCGCAACTGCACGATATCGGGCTCCTTGGAGGTACTCCTAAAGGCCCTCCCTCACACCCGCCCCGCATCAATCAACGCCCGCGCATAGTCATACGCCGCCAACACCGCCTGCTCTTCGCTGGGGAAGTCGTTGGGCACTGCGCGGCGTGGGGCGGTTTCGGTTTTCAGGCGGGTGAATTCGGCGCCGCGCTCTATACAGACGGCGGCGCGCCAGCGGTGGGTGGACTTGCGTTCGGTGCTGACGCGGGCGCAGTAGCCTGCATGTTCGATGGGTGCAAAGGCAGACATGACAACCTCCATTTCTGCAAAGACATGGAGGCAACGTTAGTCCGATTGCGGGTGGTAAGCAAGCCCGCGCAGGGGGACTTTGCCGCGTGTTTACACCACCACAGGCTCTGGCTCCAGCCGGATGCCAAAGCGCTCGTACACGCTGGTCTGGATGGCTTTGGCCAGCGTCATCACCTCGCCACCCGTGGCGCCGTTGCCGTCCACGCCCGCGCCGCGGTTCACCAGCACCAGGGCCTGGCGCTCGTACACGCCGGCCTGGCCCACGCTCTTGCCCTTCCAGCCGCAGGAGTCGATGAGCCAGCCGGCGGCCAGCTTCACCGAGCCGTCGTCCATGCGGTAGTGCACCACCTTGGGGTCGCGGGCGATGATGTCGGCGCACTGCTCGACGCTGACCGTGGGGTTCTTGAAGAAGCTGCCGGCGTTGCCGATGACGGCGGGGTCGGGCAGCTTGGCGCGGCGCACCTCGCACACCCAGTTGTAAATCTGGCGCGCCGTGGGCTGTTGGATGCCACTATCGGCCATCTTGCGTTCCAGGTCGGCATAGCCCAGCACGGGTTTCCAGACCTTGGGCAACGCAAAGCGCACGCGCAAAATCAGCGCCCGGTCTTTCAGGCCCAGCGACTGCCCCCCAGCCGTGGGCAACGGGCCGCCGTGCTTGAACACTGAATCGCGGTAGCCAAAGGCGCACTGGGCGGCGTTCAGCGTGAAGACCTGGCCGGTTTGCAGGTCGATGGCGTCCAGCGATTCAAACCGGTCCTGCAGCTCCACGCCGTAGGCGCCCACGTTTTGCACCGGGGCGGCGCCCACGGTGCCGGGAATCAGCGCCATGTTTTCCAGGCCGGGGTAGCCCTGGTCCAGCGTCCAGGTGACAAAGTCGTGCCAAGCCTCGCCGGCGCCGGCTTCCACCACATAGTGTTTGTCGGTCTCGGCCACCAGGCGGCGCCCGGGCACCTCCACCTTCAGCACCAGGGGCTTCACGTCGCCCGTCAGCACGATGTTGCTGCCCCCGCCCAGTACGAACTTGGGGGCCGGGCCCCAGGTGGGGTCGGCCAGCAAGGCTTGCAGGTCAGCCTCGCTGGCAATGCGCGCCAGCGCATGGGCCTTGGCGACGATGCGAAAGGTGTTGTAGGCCTGCAGGGGAACGTTTTTCTCGACTAACATGGCAGGATTGTCTCACTGCCATTTCGAGTCCCGTATGCCCTCTTTTGATACCGTCTGCGAAGCCAACCTGGTCAAGGTGAAAAACGGTGTGGAAAACACCGTCAAGGAAATCACCACCCGCTTCGACTTCAAGGGCACGTCCGCCAAGATCGAGATCAAGGACAAGGAAATCACCCTGATCGGGGATGCCGAGTTCCAACTCGACCAGATTGAAGACGTGCTGCGCAACAAACTGACCAAGCAGGAAGTGGATGTGCGCTTTCTGGACCGTGGCGATGTACAAAAAATGGGCGGCGACAAGGTCAAGGTCGTTATCAAGGTGCGCAACGGCATCGAGAGCGAGCTGGCCAAGAAAATCCAGCGCCTGATGAAGGACAGCAAACTCAAGGTGCAGGCCGCCATCCAGGAAGAAAAAGTGCGCATCACCGGTGCCAAGCGCGACGACCTGCAGGCCGCCATGGCCCTGATCCGCAAGGACGTGACCGATATCCCCCTGAGCTTCGACAACTTCCGCGACTGATGGCCTGCGTCCGCCCCCTCCTCGCAGCAGCCTGCCTGTTCCTGGCGCACAGCGCCTGGGGGCAGACCGTGGCCATCAACGGGCTGCTGGGTGACAAGGCGCTGGTGATTGTGGATGGGGGGTTTCCCAAGAGCGTGGCAACTGGCGAAACCTACAAGGGTGTCAAGGTAGTTTCCATCCGCGGCGACGCAGTGACTGTAGAAGTGGGCGGCCAGAAGCACACCGTGCGCGTGGGCGATGCGCCCTCCAGCGTGGGCAGCGGCGTCGGCCAGCAGCTCAGCGGCAGTCGCGTGGTGCTGACGGCCGGCCCCGGCGGCCACTTCATGAGCGAAGGCCAGATCAACGGCCGCGTGGTGCAGTTCATGGTGGACACGGGTGCCACCACGGTGGCGCTCAGCGTCAGTGATGCCAAGCGCATCGGCCTGAACTACCAAAGCGGCCAACCTGTGCAAATGGGAACGGCGAACGGCGTCACCCAAGGTTGGCGTGTCACCCTCGACTCGGTGCGTGTCGGAGATGTCATGGTGACGGGTGTCGATGCCGTGGTGTCCCCCAGCAGCATGCCCTATGTGTTGCTTGGAAACAGTTTCTTAAATCGTTTTCAAATGAACCGCAACAACGACCAGATGGTGCTGGAGAGACGCTTCTAGGCCTTGCGATGAAAGTCCGCGACGAAAACGAATACGAGGACCTGCTGGGCCAATGGTCGGACCTGGAGAGTGGCCTGGGCATCATCCTCAGCAACCCGGCCAACACCCAGCAGTTTGCGCACCGCGTGGTGCAGTACGACCGCTGGATGCAGGGTCTGCTGCAGCGCGACCCCGATGTGGGCCTGTACCTGCTGTTCCAGCTGGCGAGCAACTCGCCCGTGGGCTACAGCGCCTCCCACGCGCTGGTGTGCGGCGTGCTGTGCCACCTGGTGGCCACCGAACAAAACCTGCCCGTCAAAGAACGCAACAGCCTGGTGCATGCCGCGCTGACCATGAACATCGCCATGACGGCCCTGCAGGACGAGCTGGCCAGCCAGGTGGAAAAGCCCAGCCCGCAGCAGCAAGACGCCATCCGCGCCCACACCATCAAGGGCGCGATGATGCTGGCCAACCTGGGCGTGAGCGACGACGACTGGCTGGACATCGTCTCCAGCCACCACGACGAGAGCCTGGAAAAGGAAGACCTGCGCACCGCCGCAGTGTCGGCAAAGCTCGCGCGCATCCTCATGGTGGTGGACCGCTATGCGGCCATGATCAGCCCGCGCAAATCACGTTCGGGCCGCAGTGCCATTGAATCAGCACGTTCCATCATGACCCGCGCCACATCTTCAGTGGACGAAATTGGCCACGCCCTGGTGCGCGCCGTGGGCCTGTGCCCGCCCGGCACCTATGTGCGGCTGGACAACGAAGAGCTGGCCGTGGTGGTGCGGCGCAGCCACAAGAACAACCAGCCCTTTGTAGTGGTGGTGGGCAAGCCCAGCGGTGAACTGGAACCCAGCCCGCGGCTGCACAGCACGGCAGAGGCCTATCCGCGCATCCGCTCGGCCCTGCCCTCAGCAGCGGTGCGCTCGCCGCTCAACCACTTCCACATCCTGCAGCTGGGCAGCCACGCGCTGGCCTGAGCCCGCGCGGCCACCCGCCGCATCACGCTTTCTTTTTGCTGCCGAGCTTGGACTCGGTGCCCTTGATCAGGCGCGAGATGTTTTCCGAATGGCGCCAGATCAGCAGCAGGGACATCACGATGGCGGACAGCAGCAGGCTCTTGTCCATCACCCAGGCCACGCCGTCACCAAACGCGTAGTACACCGGCGCAAACACCGCCGCCACCAGAGAGGCCAGCGACGAGTAGCGGAAGGCATAGGCAATGATCAGCCAGGTCAGCCCCACGGCCAGCCCCAGCCAGCCGCTAGTGGCCACAATCACGCCCATGGCCGTGGCCACGCCCTTGCCGCCCACAAAGCGGAAGAACACCGGGTACAGGTGGCCCAAAAACGCGGCCAGCCCCACCAGCGCCATGGTGCCCTCTTCCAACCCATAGGGCTTACCCCACCAGGCCACAGCCATCACCGGCAGCCAGCCCTTGAGGGCATCGAGCAGCAGCGTCACAATGGCTGCGGCCTTGGAGCCCGAGCGCAACACATTGGTGGCGCCAGGATTCTTGCTGCCATAAGTACGCGGATCGTTCAGGCCCATCACGCGGCTCACGATCACGGCAAACGAGAGCGAGCCCACCAGGTAGCCCGCCAGCGCCGCCAGGGCGGGGTAAAAAGCTGCAACAGAATTCAAACCAGTCTCCAGTCCATGCGCGGTGCGCGGGTCAATCGTCCAGTGCGCACTGTACCTGCTTGGCGCCCAGCAACTGCACGCAAACACTAGGGTCTATCCCCACCAGATAGCCACGCCGCCCGCCGTTGATGCAGATGCGGGGCAGCTCCAGAATGGTGGACTCGATGTACACCGGCATGGTCTTGCGCGTGCCAAACGGCGAGGTGCCGCCCACCAGGTAGCCGCTGTGCCGATTGGCCACCTCGGGCGCGCAGGGCTCTACCGATTTGGCGCCAATCTGCCGCGCCAGGTTCTTCGTCGACACCTTGCGGTTGCCATGCATCAGCACCACCAGCGGCTTGGCGTCCTGGTCCTGCATGATCAGCGTCTTCACCACCGTGAACGGATCAAACCCCAGCACCTCGGCACTGTGCTGCGCGCCGCCGTGCTCCAGGTACTCATAGGGGTGCTCGGTAAAGGCAACCTTGTTCGCCTTCAGCAGCTGGGTCGCGGGGGTTTCAGAGACGTGGTCTTTTTTGGCCATAGGGGCGTATTTTCATACGACTTGGGGGCATCCTCTTGATCGAGAGGCTAGGCCACTTGGTCATCAATGAGCTCCAACAGGTCAGCTGCACTCTTGGCGCACTCGTCGTTCCCTTTAGCGAGCGGCGCGACCTGCCGACGCATTGAACGAATGAACGCGTTGAGTGTTTCTTGGACTGAAGCCCCGAGGTAGTTCTCGTAACCCTCTTCCGGCACGAATGAGCCACCGAGATCAATGAGTGACTCCATCACCGCTCGCTGGGCCCATGCTTTCCCATGCATGAGGATCTGTTCAATTTCAGGAAGAACACCCAATACGACTGGATAGAAGGTTCCGGCGTGGTTGTTTCCTATTGCCCAGAGAAACGCATCGTAGGCTTCGTCCGCCGTCGATTCGTCCTCCGCGTGGCGAAGGGCGTCGAGTGCTGCCTCCACGCTACCTGATTCGTTCGATTCCGGCTGCGGAAACTGACTGAGGTTGAGCGGTCTCATTGCTGCTGAAGATTGAAAGCGCAATTCCGAATTCGCCACATCGAGGCAACTTCAAACATAAATTACCTCAACTTTATGCGTCTGAACACAGGTGAAGGATTCGGCAAAAGCAATAACTTCCTCAACTGATTCATCCGGATGAGAAGTAGTAGTAATGAAATGGAGGCTTTCGCCACTAGGTCCGATACACAGCCAATCCAGCGCATCTTCCCAATTGGCGGCATCAACGCCAACAGCACAAAATAGTTCAACTTTGTCATCCACTAACTGCTGCAGCACAGCGGCACCGCAACCGACGGTGTACGGTGAGCTCGATACCAAAACAACTTTTCCAGCATGCATATTGGGCGGGTCGGGGTTCAAAAAGACAAAGGCATTTCAAAGACTACGGTGCCGCATGTCAGAGACGAAAAACGTGGAATCCCGGAGCCAGAATGCTGCCTGGGTCATTCGCATAGTTTGTCATGAACTCACGGAACGAGCCGACAAACGCCTCGCACCGTTCCAAAATAGTCGTCATCGTTTGAGTTGGGCGTCACCGCTCCCATGTAGTGCGGCTTCGGCAATTTGCTGGACTCGAGCCATTGATATGCCGGTGTGTTGCTCCACAGAAAGAGGGTGGCTAGTTTTCTCCAACACAATACTTGGCCGTTCACCAAGCGGCATTGTTTGGAGCTGTGTTTTGAGACTCAGCGTTGTCGACTCATAAGGCAGAGCGCTTTGTAGCCAGCCAAAGTATGGTGGCTCGTTTTCCCTGCCTTCACTCTCCCACAGCTGACATGTGCGAAGGAAGTTTTCTTCACTCAACGAGACCCAAGCCAACCAAATGAATGGGCCAGGCCCGTCGGTTACGGGGATTGTGATGCGCCCAAGGACAAAGAAATGTTTGCCATCTATCACGCACTGATCTGATGAAAGCTCGCCTCGCGCTCCTCGCTCGGCCTCTGGTATTGAGTACCAAAGGTATGGAGCGCTCGAGCCAAAGCACATTGGCAATTCATCGTGCCGTTTGCCGCAGGTTGTGCAGAGGTAGCCGCTCATGGTGACACCCGAAGATTGAATTCAGTGCCTGGCGAAGCCAGTCTGCTTGAATGAAGAGTTGGACTCATGACCTGTTGTCCCCGCCAATATGGCCTCCTGTTGAGCCTGATTGAATTACTCGCTTCGTGCTCTTCGGAACCAGATAGACCAGAAGAATGGCCGGCATTAAAACGACCGCCAGGACTTTCGCTGCTGCCGATTTCGAAGACCAGAGATTCAGAATCACGATGCCAAATAAGAGTAGCCCAAAAACCCAGAGAAGCGTCCTGATATCCAGTGTGTACCAAATGGCTAATGCGGCAGCTGCTACGACGGCAAGGCCTATGAGTGCGTCATACGGTTTCGATTCCACGTTAGGCCCAATCGATCAACAAGTTAAGTTGTTCGTTCACGATGTGCTTTTGCCTTGCATTGAAAGTGCGTATTGGCGATTGTGTCCAAGCGGGAGCTCCTGGTCGCCCTGCACCACCGACCAGTTCTCATCGTTGATGTATATCTGCGTGTCGGTTGTCCCGTGGACAAATTCCACGAGCGGCTCGCCGGCGGAGCTGATCCGTAATGCCAACATTTCGTCTTGCAGCAACGTAAAGTCGTGGGCCCACGGTTCGATCCAGTACGTATGCGGACTTTCCGCGTGGTTTCGGAAGGTAAGAACGAAGCGAGACATTGACGCAACTTATCGAATGATGTTTGAAAGGGTCGTTGGAATTGAATCAAACTGGACCTTGTCATGGCGAATCTGGTTTCGCCGCACAACCTCCGCTGTGGGGCTATTTCTTGCCCCACTCCCCCTCACACCGCCGGATCGCGAATCTCCCAGCGGATGGCGTCGATCTGGGTCAGCAGTTCGGGCGACAGCGTAGTGCCCCAGGCGTTGATGTTCTCGTCCAACTGCTCCAGCGTACGCACGCCGATGATGGTGCTGGCGACTTGCCATTTGGTGTAGCAGAAGGCCAGGGCCAATTGCGTGGGGGTGAGGCCGTGCTCTTTGGCCAGCGCGTTGTAGCGGCGTGCGGCCTTGAGCGCATCGGGGCGGCCCCAGCGTTGCTTGCGGGTGGATTCGAACTTGCCCAGGCGGGCGTCTTTGGGCGCGCCTTCGCCGGTCAAACCAGTTTCATCGTACTTGCCGGTCAAAAGGCCAAAGGCCAGTGGCGAATACGGCAGCAGCGACACGCCCAGGCGGTGCAGGGTTTCGTCCAGGCCGTTTTCCACCGTGCGGGACAGCAGGCCGTAGTTGTTTTGCACCGTGGCAATGCGTGGCAGGCCGTGCTGCTCGGCCAGGCGCACAAACTCGTGCACGCCGTACGGCGTTTCGTTGGACAGGCCGATGGCGCGGACTTTTCCGGCCTTCACCAAGGTGTCCATGGCGCGCAGCTGCACTTCAATGCTGCTGCCACCCACGTTTTCATTCTTGGGGTCGTAGTACATGCCGCCAAACATGGGCACGTGGCGCACGGGCCAGTGGATCTGGTATAGGTCGATGGTCTCGATGTTCATGCGCTTGAGGCTGCCCTCACACGCGGCAATGATGTCTTCGGCCGTCAGGTTGCTGCTGCCATTGCGCACCCAGGGCATGCCGCGTGAGGGGCCGGCCACTTTGGTGGCGATGACCAGCTTTTCGCGGGCCGTGGGATTCTTTTTGATCCAGTTGCCGATGATTTTTTCGGTCAGGTTGAAGGTCTCGGCACGCGGTGGCACCGCGTACATCTCAGCGGTGTCGATGAAGTTGATGCCGCGCTCCAGCGAATGGCTGAGGATGGCGTGGGAGGTGGGTTCGTCCACCTGTTCGCCAAACACCATGGTGCCCAGGCAGATAGGGGTGACGTGCAGGTCGCTGGAGCCAAGTTGAACGGTTTTCATGGGAAGGCAGCTCGCAAAAGAAGGTGGGTTGAAGGAGAAGTCGGGCGATGGTAGCGCGGAGTGAAAGACCTAGTCGCCACCACAGCCTCCTCCCCCGCAACCGCTGTCGCCGCCACAGCCGCTGTCCGAACTGCTGTCGGAGCTGAAGCTGAAACCGTCGGACGATCCATCGCCCCCTCCCCCACATCCGCCACCACCGCCATCGCTGAAGCTGGTGCCGCAGTACGCGTCGGAGCCAGCCTTGTTGTCGATGTCGCGGCAGTTGGGCACATAGGTGAAGCCGCCGGCAATGGCGAACTTCTTGTCCAGCGCAAACAGCAGTGGCAGGCGCGTGGGCGCGCCTGGGTTGATGCTTTCTTCCTTGCAGGCCCAGAACCAGGCGCGGCGCAGGCCGCTGTTGCGCTTGGCGTCGCGGCCCAGCACCTCGGCCGGGCTGTGGTGCAACAGGCTGCCAAACGCGGCGTCGCACCACTGCTGGTAGCCGCGTGTGTGCAGGATGAACTCGTGCCAGGCCGCGTCCACCACCTTGGAGGGCATGGCCACAAACTGGCGCTTGCTGCGTAGATACGCGATGAAGAACTGGCGCAGGCCGTGCAGCACCAGCTCGGTGTCGCGCGCGCTGAGCTGCGGGTACTGCGCCATGAGCTTGGCGCCCAGAAAGCGTGGCAGCGGCGCCTCGCGCACAAACTGGCGGCGCAGGCTCAGCTCCCAGGCCCGCAAAGCAAAAAATACAAACACGGACAGTGCACCGCTCAGCACCAGGGCCAGAAAAAACATGCTGCGCCAGGGGCTGGCGGCATACTGCATGAGGGAGAACAGGGGCACCGCCAGCCACTTGCCCCAGCTCAGCCAGCTGATACGCCGAAGCAATGTCGGCCGAAACCTGGCGTTAAGCGCGGGCAGCTGCATAGCGCGCCTCCTCTTGCAGGCGCAGCACGCGGCGCTGCACCTTGCCGGTGGTGGTCATGGGCAGGGTGTCCACAAACTCGATCTCCTTGGGGTACTCATAGGGCGCCAGCTGGCCCTTCACGTGGACTTGCAGCTCCACGGTGAGTTTGGCATGCAATTGGCCTATAGCCCCCGTATCTCCTGCGCAAGCAGCTATGAAATCAGGAGCAATGACGACATAGGCCTTGACCAGCGCGCCGCGCTCGGCGTCGGGCTTGGGCACCACGGCGGCGTTGATCACGGCCGGGTGCTTGACCAGGCAGTTCTCGATTTCGCCCGGGCCAATGCGGTAGCCCGCGGCCTTGAACACATCGTCGCTGCGGCCCTGGTACCAGAGGTAGCCCTCGGCATCGCGCACCGCCAGGTCGCCTGTGCGGCACCAGTCGCCGGTGAACTTGGCGGCCGTGGCGGTGGGGTTCTTCCAGTAGCCCAAAAAGAAGATGGGGTCCGGGTGGCCGTGCACGTCCAGGCGGTGCAACGCCACGTCACCCGGCATGCCCACCGCACACTCGTTACCCGCGTCGTCAATCACCGCCACGCGGTGGCCGGGGTAGCCCATGCCCATGCTGCCGCCCTTGGCGGGCCAGTGGCGGCTGGAGTTGCCCACGATGTAGTTCATCTCGGTCTGGCCAAACATCTCGTTGGGCGTCACACCCAGCTGCCGCTCGCAGTAGCCAAACACTGCGTCGCCCACGGCCTCGCCCGCGCTCATGATGGCGTCCAGCTTCAGCTTGAACTGCTGGCGCACGGTTTTACCCCGTGCCCCACCCTCGCCCGGGTAAGCCTTCATCATGGCCTTGAGCGCGGTCGGAAAGAGGAAGGTGTGGGTCACGCCGCAGTCGCGCATCAATTCCAACGCCGTCTGCGGGCTGAAGCGCCCGTTGTAGGCCACGATGGGCCGGCCGAAGTACAGGCTGGGCAGCAGGGCATCCATGAGCCCGCCGGTCCAGGCCCAGTCGGCCGGCGACCAGAAGACGGCGTTGGAGCGCTGGTTGTCCTTGCCATTGAACCCAAACCAGTTGTGGCTGGCCACAAAGCCCGGCAGGTTGCCGATGAGCGCGCGGTGCGGAATCAGCGCGCCCTTGGGGTTGCCGGTGGTCCCGCTGGTGTAGATCAGCACGGCGGCCTCGTCGGCGCGCGTATCCACCGCGGTGAAGTGCTTGGGCGCCTTGGCCAGCGCTGCGGCGTAATTCAGATCAGCGCTGCGCGTAGCGGCAGTCGTCCCCACACCGACAACCGTGCGCAGCAGCGGGCAGTCATCACGCACGCTGCTCAGCGCTTCCAGCGACGTGGCATCGCAAATCGCCACCACGGCCTCGCTGTCGTGCAGGCGGTACTGCAGCGCCTCGGGCCCAAACAGCATGGACAGCGGCATGGCCACCGCGCCCAGCTGCAGCACCGCCATATAGGCCACGGCAGTCTCAAACCGCTGCGGCAGCACGATGCCCACACGGTCCCCGCGCTGCACGCCCAGCTGGTGCAGCAGGTTGGACAAGCGGTTGGCCTGCGCCTGCAGCTCTGCATACGTATAAAAAGTACTGCTAGCCCCCGTGGAATATGCGCGAACAGCTATTCTTTTCGTAGCATCTGGCTGTGCTGCCCAGCGGCCACAGCAGGCCTGCGCCATGTTGAAGAACTCCGGCACCTGCCAGCCAAAGCCCGCGTGCAGCGCGGCGTAGCCAGGGGGCAGCGCGGGCGGGGTAGTGTCTCTGTGTTGACTGACTGGCATGCCCTGTCTCCTTGTGCGTCCTTATGATTCGGTGAATGTACCAAGTCAAAAGACCCTGCCAAAGCGAATTCGTCCCCATCCGTAATCTCACCTACCACGTGCAAGTCTGGGGCCAGCCCGCGCCCGGCAAGGTGCCGTTGGTCATGGTGCATGGCTGGATGGACGTAGCCGCCAGCTACCAGTTTGTGGTGGACGCGTTTGCCGCCGACCACTACATCATCGCCCCCGACTGGCGCGGCTATGGAAAAACCAAAGCCCCCCACACCGACAACTACTGGTACCCCGACTACCTGGCCGACCTGGACTTTCTGCTGGACCACTACGTGCAAGACCAGCCCGTGAACCTGGTGGGCCACAGCATGGGTGGCAATGTG
Organism: Rhodoferax saidenbachensis; assembly: GCF_031457975.1. Lineage (GTDB taxonomy): Bacteria > Pseudomonadota > Gammaproteobacteria > Burkholderiales > Burkholderiaceae_C > Allorhodoferax > Allorhodoferax saidenbachensis_A. The sequence continues at coordinate 42,491 of NZ_JAVDXO010000008.1, read as the reverse complement.
GTGATGATGTACGGCGGCGTGCGCCCCGAGCGCATTCGCCGCCTGGTGAACCTGGAAGGCTTTGGCATGCCCACCACCATTCCCGCGCAGGCGCCCGGCCGCTTGGCGACCTGGATGGACGAGCTGAAGAAGCTGCGCGCGGGCGACATGGACCTGAAGGCCTACAACAGCGCCGACGGCGTGGCCCGCCGCCTCATGAAGACCAACCCTCGCCTGGGCCAGGACAAGGCCGACTGGCTGGCCCGCCACTGGGCGGCCGAAACGGCGGACGGCAAATGGGCCATCCAGGGCGACGCCGCGCACAAGGTGACGAATGCGCAGCTGTACCGTGTGGACGAGGTGACGGAGATATACAAGCGCCTCTCCATGCCCGTGCTGGCCGTGGAAGCGTCAGACAACAGCCTGGACCTGTGGTGGAAAGGCAAGTACACGCTGGCCGAGTACCACGAGCGCCTGAAGGTGGTGCCCAACGTGGAAATCGCCCGCATCGAGGATGCCGGCCACATGATGCACCACGACCAACCCGAGGTACTGGCCCGGTTGATTGAACGCTTTATCGCCTAGGCGCCCCATAATGATTGGCTGAGAGCCCCCTTCCTCAGGAGACCCCCATGCCAACCAGCCACCGCCACAGCCTTCTCGCCACCACCGTCTTGATGGCGCTGGGCAGCAACGCCAGCCATGCACAAACCCAGGTCGTCAAGCCCCCCGTGGCGCAGTACTGGATGGACGTGGCCACGGTGCGCATGGCCGACATGGACGAGCTGCCCAACCTGGGCACCATGGGCGGCCTGGCGGCCAGTATGGCGGGCGTCAAAGGCATGGGCGACAACAGCTTTGGCGCCACCAAGGGCATGATGCCCGGCCGCTGGCTGGACATTGCCGTCACCACCCAGCGCAAGCCCGCGGGCACCACCGCCACCCAAACCATTCCACCGGGCCTGAACCTGGGCGCCAGCCTCACGCTGCTGCCCCCGGAGCCCGTGGCCAGCAAGCCCGCCGCACCCCAGGGCCAGGGCACCGAAGACAACGTACCCGAGCAGCCCAAGGGCCGCATCCTGCTGTACTGGGGTTGCGGCGACACGGTGCGTGCCGGCCAGCCCAAGGTGCTGGACCTGGCCAACACCAAGCCCGAGGACTACGCCAAGTTCATGCTGGGGCGCGCCACGCGGGAGCGTGGCGCCACCGCTGCGCCCGGCAACGCCATCTGGCCCAACCCGCAGAACAAACAACTGGTGCCCAAGGGCGCATCCCTGGTGGGCGACCACAAGGTGGCGGGCGATGGCATTCCCGCCAGCCTGCAGTTTGGTATTGGCCAGGTGCAAGACTTCATGCCGCCGCTGACCCTGGCGGCCACGGGCGGCGGTGCCGCCGCCGCCAGCCTGGCCTGGCCGGCCCAGCCGCAGGCGCGCGCTTACTTTCTGAACGCCATGGGCGGCAGTGATGGAGAAATGGTGCTGTGGAGCTCGGCCGAGACGCCCGAACCCGGCTGGGGCCTGATGGACTACCTGAGCACGCCCAACCTCGACAAATGGCTGGCCGACAAGACCCTGCTGCCCACCAGCCAGACCCAGTGCGCCATTCCGGCCGGCATTTTTGCCAAGTCCAAGGGCGCCATGGTGCGCGGCATTGCCTATGGGCAAGAGCTGAACCTGGTCTACCCACCCCGCCCCACGGATAAAAAAGTGCCTTGGGCGCCCGACTGGGCCGCCCGCGTGCGCGTGAAAAGCGTGGCCACCTTGCCGCTGGACGCCGCGGCGAGCGGACGTGCGGAGCCCCCTGCCAAACCCGATGTGCCGGACGATTCCCAGTCCAACAAATCGCTGCTACCGGCCGTGCCCGGAGTTCCCGGCTTGGGCAATGTGCTCAAGGGCCTGTTCGGCCGCTAGGGCTGGCGCGGGGCGCAGGCCCCCAAGCATGAGAAAATCGAGGTTTTCCCTTTCCGCAGAACGAGAACACCATGATCGAAGCAGAGCGCGTCAACCTTATCGGCACCACCCTGGCAGACCTGACCGCCAGGACCCAGGAACTTCGGGGGTATCTTTGACTACGATGCCAAAGCCGAGCGCCTGCGCACCGTCAATGCATCGTTAGAAGACCCCACCGTCTGGAACGACCCCAAACGCGCCCAGGAGCTGGGCAAAGAAAAGAAGATGCTGGACGGCGTGGTTGTCACGCTCAATGACCTGACCAGCAACCTGGCCGACAACACCGAGTTGTTCGAGATGAGCAAGGAAGACGGCGACGAAGCCGGCCTGCTCACCATCGAGGCCGAGACCGCCAAACAGGCCACCATCATCGAGGGCCTGGAATTCCGCCGCATGTTCAACAACCCGGCCGACCCCCTGCCCTGCTTCCTGGACATCCAGGCCGGCGCCGGTGGCACCGAGGCGTGTGACTGGGCCAGCATGCTGCTGCGCCAGTACCTGAAGTACGCAGAACGCAAGGGCTTCACCGCCACGGTGGAAGACATCACCGATGGCGACACGGCCGGCATCAAGGGCGCCACCATCAAGATCGAGGGCGAATACGCCTTTGGCCTGCTGCGCACCGAAACCGGCGTGCACCGCCTGGTGCGCAAGTCGCCGTTCGATTCATCGGGTGGCCGCCACACCTCGTTCGCGTCCGTCTTTGTGTACCCCGAGATTGATGACTCGATCGAGATCGAGATCAACCCCAGCGATGTGCGCACCGACACCTTCCGCGCGTCTGGCGCCGGCGGTCAGCACATCAACAAGACCGACTCGGCCGTGCGCCTGACGCACATCCCCACCGGCATCGTGGTGCAGTGCCAGGACGGCCGCAGCCAGCACAGCAACCGCGACGTGGCGTGGAAACGCCTGCGCAGCCGCCTGTATGACTTCGAGCTGCGCAAGCAGCAAGAGGCCCAGCAAAAGCTGGAAGACACCAAGACCGACGTGGGCTGGGGCCACCAGATCCGCAGCTATGTGCTGGACAACAGCCGCATCAAGGACCTGCGCACCAACGTCGAAGTGTCAGCTACCCAAAAGGTGCTGGACGGCGATCTGGATGTGTTCATCCAGGCTTCGTTGAAGCAGGGCATCTAAGGCATGCTGGACGCTTTGATCTTCGACATGGACGGCACCATGATCGACTCCATGCCCTCGCACCAGGAGAGCTGGGCGGTGTTTGCCCAGCGCCAGGGCCTGGACGTGGACATTGCCGACCTGATGCGCCGTACCACCGGCCGCACGGGCCTGGAGTGCATGCGCGATCTGTTTGGCCGCCCCGATATGGACGCGGCCGAGGCCATGGCCCATGTGCACGAGAAAGAAGCCGTGTACCGTGAGATCTTTGCGCCCATCTTTGCCGAGGTGGCAGGCTTCAAGGCCTTCTTTCAGCAGGCCCATGCGCGCGGCCTCAAGCTCGGCGTGGGCACGGCGGGCGACCGCCGCAATCAGGCCTTTGCCTACGCCAACCTGCAAATGCCCATCGCCCCGCTCACCACCGTGGGTGGCGACGAGGGCCTGCCCGGCAAACCCGACCCTGCCATCTTTCTGGAAGCCGCGCGCCGCATGGGCGTGGAGCCCGCGCGCTGCATCGTGTTTGAAGACGCGCCGCTGGGCATCGAAGCCGCACGCCGCGCCGGCATGCGCGCCGTGGGCATTGCCAGCAGCCACGCGCCCGAAGAACTCCGCGGCCCGCACGTGCTGGCCGTGGTACCCGATTACCACGCTTTGATCACATCCCAATTTCTGGAGACACACCATGTTGCAACTTCGTGAGGCCTCGGGCCCAGCTGCGGTGATCCACCGCGGCGACTACACCGCCCCCGCCTACTGGATCGACACCGTCGATCTGAGTTTTGACCTGGACCCCGCCAAGACGCGCGTGCTCAACAAGATGACGCTGCGCCGCAACCCGGATGTGGAAGCTGGCCCCCTGCGCCTGGACGGCGAAGAGCTGAACCTGGCCCGCGTGCTGGTGAACGGCCAAGGCACCAGCTTCAAGATGGAAAACAACCAGCTGGTGCTGGAAAACCTGCCCGAAGGCCACGAGCCCTTTGCGCTGGAAATCTTCACCACCTGCGCGCCCGTGAAGAACACCAAGCTCATGGGCTTGTACGTCAGCAACGAGTCGTTCTTCACGCAGTGCGAGGCCGAGGGCTTCCGCCGCATCACCTACTTCCTGGACCGTCCCGACGTGATGGCCATGTACACGGTGACCCTGCGTGCTGACAAGGCCAAGTACCCCGTGCTGCTCTCCAACGGCAACCTGGTGGAGCACGGCACGCTGGAAGATGGCCGCCACTTCGCCAAGTGGGTGGACCCGCACAAGAAGCCCTCCTACCTGTTTGCGCTGGTGGCGGGCCAGCTGGTGGCGCGCGAGCAGCGCATCACCAGCCGAGCAGGCAAAGAGCATTTGCTGCAGGTGTACGTGCGCCCCGGCGATCTGGACAAAACCGAACACGCCATGAACAGCCTGATGGCCAGCGTGGCCTGGGACGAAGCTCGCTTCGGCCTGCCGCTGGACCTGGAGCGCTTCATGATCGTCGCCACCAGCGACTTCAACATGGGCGCCATGGAGAACAAGGGCCTGAACATTTTCAACACCAAGTACGTGTTGGCCAACCAGGCCACCGCCACCGATGTGGACTACAGCAACATCGAGAGCGTGGTGGGCCACGAGTACTTCCACAACTGGACCGGCAACCGCATCACCTGCCGCGACTGGTTCCAGCTCTCCTTGAAAGAAGGCCTGACCGTGTTCCGCGACCAGGAATTCAGCCAGGACCTGTGCGCCGAGCCATCGGCCCGTGCCGTCAAGCGCATTGAAGACGTGCGCGTGCTGCGCACCGCCCAGTTCCCCGAAGACGCGGGCCCCATGGCCCACCCGGTGCGGCCCGACAGCTACATCGAGATCAACAACTTCTACACCGTCACCATCTACGAGAAGGGTGCGGAGGTGGTTCGCATGATGCAGACCCTGACCAGCCGCGTCGGCTTTGCCAAGGGCATGACGCTGTACTTCGAGCGCTTTGACGGCCAAGCCGTGACGTGTGACGACTTCGCGCAAAGCATTGCCGACGCCAACCCAGATTCGGCGTTGGCCAAACTGCTGCCACAGTTCAAACGCTGGTACAGCCAAGCCGGCACACCCCGCCTGGCCGCCCGCGGCGAATACGACGCAGCGGCGCAGACCTACACCCTGCACTTCACCCAAAGCTGCGCGCCCACGCCGGGCCAGGTGGCCAAAGAGCCTTTTGTCATCCCGGTCAGCTTGGGCCTGGTGGGTGCCACCAGCCACACCGACACCCAGCTGTTTGTGATGACCGAGGCCGCGCAAAGCCTGACCTTCAACAACGTGACCGAAGAGCCCGTGCCCTCCATCCTGCGCGGCTTCTCGGCCCCCGTGGTGCTGGACTTTGACTACACCGACGCCCAGCTGCTCACCCTGCTGGCCAACGACCCTGACCCGTTCAACCGCTGGGAAGCCGGCCAGCGCTTGGCGCTGCGTAGCGCTATCAATTGCATAGCTGCTGGCGCATATTCCACGGGGGCTACACCCTTAAATGATGCATACATCGACGCCATGCGCGCCGTGCTGCGTCACCCCACGCTGGACGCCGCGTTCAAGGAACTGGTGCTGACCCTGCCCAGCGAGACCTACATCGCCGAGCAACTGGACGTGGTGGACCCACAGCGCATCCACGCGGTGCGCGAAGCCATGCGCCTGCAGCTGGCCACGGCCCTGCAGGCCGACTGGGAATGGGCGTTTGATGCCCACCAGTACAACGGTGCCTACGAGCCCGACCCCGTATCCAGCGGCCGCCGCGCGCTGGCCGGCCTGGCGCTCACCTTCTTGAACCTGGCCGCCGTGCAGAGCGGTGACACCGTGTGGCCCGGCAAAACGCTGCAGCGCTTCAAGGACGCGGGCAACATGACCGACCGCTTCAACGCCCTCGCCGCCCTGGTGGGCAGCGGCCATGCGCTGGCGGCCCAGGCCCTGGCCCGTTTCCACGCGTTGTTCAAAGACGAGGCGCTGGTGCTGGACAAATGGTTTGCCCTGCAAGCGGGAACGAGCGACCGCGGCGGCCAGGTGCTGCCCGCCGTGCGCCAGCTCATGGCCCACCCAGACTTCAACCTGCGCAACCCCAACCGCGCGCGCAGCGTCATCTTCAGCTACTGCAGCGCCAACCCCGGTGGCTTCCACAGGGCGGACGCCGCAGGCTACGTGTTCTGGGCCGACCGCGTGATGGAGCTGGACGGCATCAACCCCCAGGTGGCTGCCCGCCTGGCCCGCGCGCTGGACCGCTGGAAGAAGCTGGCCGAGCCCTACCGCAGCGCCGCGCGCGAAGCGCTGGTGCGCGTGGCCGCCAAGGTCGACCTCAGCAACGATGTGCGCGAGGTGGTAGACCGCGCGCTGGCCGACTAAACGTACCGCACACGGCCATGGCCCTCTTCGGTTTCGCATCCCCTGCAGACAAGTTTGCGCGGCGGTTTAACCCGCTGCGCGACACGGTGTACGACGCCGACGCCATGTTCAGCGGCTCGGCCATGTCGGAAGACCTGGAAGCGCTGCTGCCGCTGGCGGAGAAGGTGGGCGCGGAGTCTGCGGAGATGGCCGACCTGCTGTGGTTGCAGTTTGTGGTGTTTGCCAAGCGCCAGTGGGACTCTGAGGGCCTGCCCCTGGGCCTGCGCGCGCTGGCCATCCGCGAGTCGCGTGGTGGCCTGACCCCCACCGACCGCTACGAGCAGCACTACGCCATCGGCAAATCGGCCGTGCAGGCCGAGGAATACGATGCGGCCATAACCCACCTGCAGCAGGCCGCCGAATGGTCTGCGCACGCCAGCGCCACGCTTAGCCTGGACCAGAAGCTGGGCATCCGCGAAGAGATTGGCTACGCCCTGCACGAGGCCGAGCGCTACGCTGAAGCCCTGGCCCACAACCAACAGCTGCTGGCCGATGCGCAGAGCGCCTTTGGCACAGCCACCGATGAGCGCCTGTCTGGCGTCATCAACAACCTGGCGCAAAACGCCTACGAACTGGGCGACCACGCCCAGGCACAGGCCTACCTGCAGCAGCGCCTGGCGCTGGGCCAGGCCTTGCAAGACAACGACATCGTTCTGGACACGCTGTTTCAACAAGGCGTGCTGGCGCATGAGGCAGGCGATGCGGCACGGGCCCGCGACTTGCTTGAACAACGCGTAGCCATCGCCCGCGCCAGCGGCGACGAAGACCTGCTGGAAGACGCACAAGCCCGGCTGGACGAACTGACCGAACGCGAACAAGCCGACTGATTTTTAACTTAGGGACCATTCCATGACACAACGTATATCGCTCACGCGCTACCTGATCGAGAAGCAGCGCGGCCACGAAGGCCAGTTGGCCGGCCAGGGTGCCATTCCGCCGCAGCTGCGCCTGCTGCTGGAGGTGGTGGCCCGCGCCTGCAAAAGCATCAGCCTGGCCGTGACCAAGGGCGCCCTGGGCGGCGTGCTGGGCACAGCCGAGAGCGAAAACGTGCAGGGCGAAATCCAGAAGAAGCTGGACATCATTGCCAACGAAGTGCTGATCGAAGCCAACGAATGGGGTGGCCACCTGGCCGCCATGGCCAGCGAGGAAATGGAAGGCATCTACGTGGTGCCCAACCGCTACCCGCAAGGCGAATACCTGCTGATGTTTGACCCGCTGGACGGCTCCAGCAACATCGACGTGAACGTCAGCATCGGCACCATCTTCAGCGTGCTGCTCAAGTCGCCCGAAGGCCCCGCCGTGAGCGAGCAAGACTTTTTGCAACCCGGCACCCAGCAAGTGGCCGCGGGCTACTGCCTGTATGGCCCGCAAACCACGCTGGTGCTGACGCTGGGCGAAGGCGTGGCCATGTTCACGCTGGACCGCGAGCAAGGCTCGTTTGTGCTGACGCAAGAGAACGTGCGCGTGCCCGAGGACACGCAAGAGTTCGCCGTCAACATGAGCAATATGCGCCACTGGGACGAGCCCGTGAAGCGCTACATCGACGAATGCCTGCAGGGCAAAGATGGCCCGCGCAGCAAAGACTTCAACATGCGCTGGATTGCCAGCATGGTGGCCGATGTGCACCGCATCCTGACCCGCGGCGGCGTCTTCATGTACCCCTGGGACAAGCGCGAACCCGAGAAGCCAGGCAAGCTGCGCCTGATGTACGAAGCCAACCCCATGGGCTGGTTGATCGAGCAAGCTGGCGGCGCAGCCACCGATGGCAAGCAACGCATTCTGGACATCCAACCCACCAAGCTGCACCAGCGCGTCGCCGTGTTCCTGGGATCGAAAAACGAGGTGGAACGCGCCACCCGCTACCACTCGGAAGCGGCCTGACGGTGAGAGGCAGCCCGCTATAATTGCGGGCTTAGTTGCCGGTGTAGCTCAGTCGGTAGAGCAGCTCATTCGTAATGAGAAGGTCGGGTGTTCGATTCATCTCTCCGGCACCAAAATTTGAAAGCCCCTAGCTGTTATGGCTAGGGGCTTTTTTCAACTCGATGTGCTTTGACGGTGCTCTCAGTTTTTTCGCCAAAACTGTCACAGTGCCTATCTCTGAACCGTCTAAATTGGCATGTACCGCAGAAATCCACCATCACGCTTGCCTATTTCAGACGATGCCCATTTCATGCACACGGATGAACACCTGGTAGAACTCTCACTGTCGGGCGATACGCAATCACTGAATATTTTGCTGCGTCGCCATCAAGACTGGCTTTACAACGTAGCGTTGCGCATGCTCCAGCAGCCTCAAGATGCCGAAGAAGCCACACAAGAGAGTCTGCTAAAAATCATCACCCATCTATCAACATTTCGGGGGCACAGCGCTTTCAGCACCTGGGCCTATCGGATTGCCTTCAATCTTATTCTTGATCGAAAGCGCAGCGCCCCAGAAGTGGCCGTGCAAGGGTTCAACTGTTATGCCGACTATTTGGCCCGCGCAGTCGATGAAGATCTAGGCGTTGAGTATGGTTCTGCGCCCGAGCGCAACCTCCTTGTAGAAGAGGCCAAACTCAGTTGCTTGATGGGAATGCTTCTCTGTCTGGATCGTCGGCAACGCTTGATATTCCTCTTGGGTGAGATTTTCGAGATCAGCGACACCGTAGGCAGCCAAGTGTTGGAAATCAGCAAAGACAACTTCCGCCAGTTGTTGTCACGCGCGCGGCAGGAATTGAGCGCTTTCATGCAGGATCGGTGTGGTTTGGTAAATCCGCTCAACCCTTGCCGTTGTGCGCGAAAGACCCGGGCTTTTGTGCGGGATGGAATTGTGGATCCATCAAAACTCGTGTTTGCCAGAACACATGTCATTCGCGTAAAGGACATTTCAATCGAGGGGCGCAAGACATTTGACACCTTGATCGACGACACCAATACCACCTTGTACCGAGAGCACCCATTTGTCGACGCACCAGACTTGGTTTCAAAGTTGCGTGAAACACTCACGGGCGAGAGCTTCCAAACACTACTTCAACTCCACTGAACCTCCAAGAAAACCTTATGAACACTCCTCAAATGTCTTTCAACAGCCCAGCTCAACAGGAAGTGTGGACCACATTGCGAGCGCTGAACGATGCTTGGACAAAGGGCAATCCGGATGACCTAGCAATGTATTTCCACCGGAACATGGTTGCAATCACTGCGACCGAGCGCAATCGCCTAAACGGTGGTGCAGCCTGTATCGCAGGTTGGAAAGGCTTCGCTACATCGACCCGCATTCACCACTGGACAGAGATTGATCCCGTCGTTCATGTTTACGGTGACTCTGCCGTTGTCGCCTATGACTTCGACATGTCATTCGACATGAACGGACAAACTATCCATATGGGCGGACGTGATCTCTTTTTCTTCGTGAAAGAATCAGAGAAGTGGTGGGCAGTAGCGGATCAATACTCCGCATATCCTAACTAAGGCCACTTCACATTCAGCTTTCGGAACAACTATATGAAACCAATACGTTGTGCCTGCCTGGTCGCAGTACAAGATGAGAAGTTGTTGTTGGTACGTGTGCGTGGGAATATGCACTGGTACTTACCTGGTGGAAAAATTGAACCAGAGGAACAACCAGAAGTTGCACTCCAACGCGAATTGCTGGAAGAGCTGGGTATTCACGCGGATCCCACTACCGTGCGCTATCTCTATACCGTGCAAGGGCCAGCCTACGGAGAACCGGGAGAAGTCGAACTCCTCTGTTTCGAAGCTCAATGGAGTGGGCATCCCCAACCTCAGGGGGAAGTTAGGGAGGTGGAATGGATTGATGTGCAGGAATTAATTAGGTTTGCGCCAGCTGTTCAAATCCTCTGTATTGATCATCTGCGAAACGACCAAGCAAGCCGGACAGATGCACTACCGCCTCAAACAGTAGCCGCATCCTGCTCCTGATGCCGCTTGATGCGCTCCGCTTCCAGCGCGCCAAACTGCATCACATCGGCCAGCAGGCCGTAGGCGGCGGTCCAGGCTTCGCGCACTTCGGGGGTGAACTTCTCGCCCAGGCCGGCGCTCAGCGTCCACAGCAGGGCGGTGCCCACGGTCACATAGTGTTCTTCGCGCACGCCATAGCCCACGTGGCGGGCGCCCAGGCTGCGCAGAACGGGGGCCAGGTTGTCCAGGTCCTTCAGGCCGTGCACGGCCGAGCCGATCATGGACATGAGCATGCGGCCCTGGTTGGGCATGTCGCCCTTGAACAATTGCTTAAGCGAGGGGTCCAGCGTAAAGAGGCGGTCGTAAAACAGCTCGGCCGCGGTGGCGGCGATGGGGCGCACGTCTTCGAAGGAGGCCTGGACGAGGTTGATTTGTTCGGAGTTCATGGTGTTTACCTTGGGGTACGTGTTGAATAAGACCCGCACTACTATCCACGAAGCGTGCCAAAACTTTTCTTCAATGAAATCAACCACTTAGCGCAAAACAGGGGTGGCGGTTTGTCGGCAAACACCGACACGGCCCTGCGCCCAAAAACAAAACCCCAATGAAATCAACAACTTAGGGTGTCGGCGTTTGCCGACAGTTTGGGCCGGCCCGCAGGCTCAGTTTTTGAACTGCGCGGGTTCCAGCTGGTGGCGGGCCATGAGCGCATAAAAGTCGGTGCGGTTGCGCTGGGCCAGCTTGGCGGCCTGGGCAACGTTGCCGTTGGTGATCTTGAGCAGGCTGGTGAGGTAGTCGCGCTCAAACTCTTTGCGCGCCTCGTCCAGCGAGAGCAGCTCGGGCCCCTGGGTGCTAATGGCGCTTTGCACCAGCGTGGCGGGGATGACGGCGCCGGTGCTCATCACCACGCACTTTTCCACCACGTTTTGCAGCTGCCGCACATTGCCGGGCCAGGCCGCCACGCTGAGCTGCTCCAGCCCTCCGGGCGCAAAGGTGTTGACGGGCTTGGCGTAGCGCAGCGCCAGGCTTTGCAAAAAGTAGTTAGCCAGTAGCGGGATGTCTTCTCGCCTGTCGGCCAGCGGCGGCAGGGTGAGGCCGACGACGTTGAGGCGGTAGTACAGGTCTTCACGGAAGGTGCCGGCGGCCACCTCGGCCTCCAGCGTGCGGTGCGATGCGGAGATGACGCGTACGTCCACTTTGTGCGGCTTGCTGGCGCCCACGGGGCGCACCTCGCGCTCTTGCAGCACGCGCAGCAGCTTGACCTGCATGGCCAGCGGCAGGTCGGCAATTTCGTCCAGAAAAATGGTGCCCTTGTGGGCGCTGGTGAACATGCCGGGGTTGTCGCGCACGGCGCCGGTAAACGCGCCCTTCACATGGCCAAACAGCTCGGCCTCCACCAGGTTCTCGGGGATGGCGCCGCAGTTCACGGCCACAAAGGCTTCGTCCGCCCGCGTGCTGGAGGCGTGCACGGCGCGGGCCAGCAACTCTTTGCCAGTGCCGCTCTCGCCGTGGATGAGCACCGAGGCATCGCTCTGCGCCATGCGGCGGGCTTCGGCCAGTAGCTTCTCCATGCGCGGACTGCGGGTGATGATGGCCTCGCGCCAGCTTTCGCCCGGGCCATCGCCCGGCATGTCGGCGCCCAGCGCGCTGGAGATGGCCAAGGCGCGGTCCACCTCGCGCATCAGCGCGGCGCCTTCAAACGGCTTGGTGATGTAGCCGAACACGCCTTTTTGCATGGCGCGCACGGCGTCGGGGATGGTGCCATTGGCCGTGAGGATGACCACAGGCATGAGCGGGAAGCGGCGGTGGATGGCTTCGAACAGCTGCAGGCCGTCCATCTCGGGCATGCGCAGGTCGGTGATGACCATGTGGGGCACTTCGAGGTCGAGCTTGGCGAGCGCCATGGGGCCGCCGTCGGCCGAGGTCACGTCGTGCCCCTCGTAGCGCAGGCGCATGGACAGGGACTTCAGCAGGTCTGCGTCGTCGTCAACGACAAGAATGCGCGCCATGGTTCTCCCACACATTTCAAAATAGCGCCCATCTTGCCACGGTGCGGCTGACCATCGGTCAAAATGAGGCCCCGCTCGCCGCCCCACCCCTGAAGGACACCCATGCGCGCACTCTTTGGAATCGTCAGTTTGCTGGTCGTCTTGGCCATCGTCGGCGTGTTGGCCAAGAAGCAGTTGGGCGGCACCACCGCCGTGGTGCCCGGGGCCACGCCAGGCGCCACCCCGCAGCAGCAAAGCCAGCAGATTCAGCAGCAGGTCAAACAATCGGTAGAGGGCGCCATGCAGCAAGCACGCCCCATGCCAGACGACACCAAATAACCCTCCCCATCTCCTTTCTACATGTTCATTGCTTCCAAACTTCTTGGTCTGTTGTCCCAGCCGCTGCTGTGGGTGCTCGTATTGATGGTGCTGAGCCTGCTGGTGCTGAAGCGCCGCCCACGCACAGGCAAGCGCCTGCTGGGCCTGGCACTGGTGCTGATGGTGCTGACGGCTTGGCAGCCGCTGCCCGAGCTGATCATTCGCCGGCTAGAGGCCCAATACCCCGAGCTGGCGCCGCAGGCCGACCTGAGTGGCTACGCTGGCATGGTGGTACTGGGTGGGGCTACTGAGTCGGGCCGCACGCAGATGGCGCATGTGCAGCCCATGTTCAACGACGCGGCCGAGCGCATGACGGCACCCGTGGCGGCGCTGCGCAGCAACCCCAAGCTGCGCTTGCTGTACACCGGTGGCGAAGGATCACTGATGGGCGTTGGCCAGACCGAGGCCGAGCGCGCCAAGATGTTCTTCGACAGTATGGGCGTGAGCGGGCCGCAGGTGCAGTACGAATCGGTCTCCCGCAACACCTATGAAAACGCGGTGCTGACCGCGCAGCTGCCGGGCGTAGACCCCATGCAGCGCTGGCTGTTGGTCACCTCGGCCTGGCACATGCCGCGCTCCATGGCCACGTTTACCAAAGCGGGCTGGAATGTGACGGCCTACCCGGTGGACTTTCGCACTGGCGACAGCAGCGACTGGCTGGAATTTTCGATGGCAAGCGGCGCAGTGAACTGGCAGTTGGCGCTGCACGAACTGCTGGGCCTGGTGGCCTACAAGCTCACCGGGCGCATGTAGCTCAGGGCTCGCCCAAGGTGCGGCGGGCCAGCACCTTGTCGATACGGCGGCCTTCCAGCAGCAGCACCTCAAACGCCCACTGCGCGCAGATGATTCGCTCGCCCTGCGCGGGCAGGTTGCCCGACACGGCCATGAGCAAACCCGCCAGCGTGTTGTAGCGGCCACGCTCTTCGTCGGGCAGCTCGTCGTCAATCTCTAGCCGGGCTTTCAGCTCGCCCACGGGCATCAGGCCGTCCAGCACCCAGGTGCCGTCGTCCTGCAGCGTGGCCCAGGCCTCGGTTTGCGCGTCGGGCTGCAGCTCGCCGGTAATGGCTTCCAGCAGGTCGTGCGGGGTGATCAGGCCCTGCACCACGCCGTATTCGTCCACCACAAACACCATGCGCGCCGACTTGACGCGAAACTGCTCGATCAGCTCCATGCCACTCAGCGTCTCAGGTACAAACACAGCGGGCTCCACCACGGCCTCGATCGGACCGTCGTGGGCGCTGAGCGCCAGCAACCGCGCCACGCTGATGATGCCGACCACGTTGTCCAACGATTCGCGGCACACCGGGTACCACGAGTGGCCGCCGTGCATGGCATTGGCCCCCACCTGCGCCAGGCTCTGGGCCACGGTGTGGCTGGCTTCCAGCCAGGCCATGTCGGTACGCGGCAGCATCATGGAAGTGAGCAGGCGGTCGTCCAGATGGAACACGTTGCGCACCATCTGGTGTTCGTGTTCTTCGATGATGCCGGCGTCCACGCCCTCTTCCAGGCTGGCGGAGATTTCGGCCTCGGTCACGGCGCGGGTGTCGGTGGTGTCGATGCGCAGCAGCTTGAGCATGCCGTGGGTGCACATGGAGAGCAGGCGCACAAAGGGCTTGGCTCCGGTGGCCACCCAGGTCATGGGGCGCGACATGATGCGCGCCACGGTCTCGGGGTAGAGCTGGCCAATGCGCTTGGGCACCAGCTCACCAAACAAAATGGTGACAAAGGTGATGATGGTGACCACCAGCGCGGTGGCCGAGATCTCCGCTGCGCGGTGCGAGATGGGCAGCGTGGCGTCCAGCCAGCGTGCCACGCCATCGCTGAAAGCGGCCTCGCCCACGATGCCGTTGAGCATGCCGATGGACGTGATGCCCACCTGCACGGACGAGAGGAACTGGGTGGGGTTGTCCATCAGCGTCAGGGCAGCCTTGGCGCCCTTGTCGCCGGCATCGGCCATGGTGTGCAGCCGCACTTTGCGGCTGGCGGTGAGCGCCAGCTCTGACATGGCGAAAGCGCCATTCAACAAGGTCAGAACAATGATCAGCAAAAAATCCATGGAACCCAAGCGAGAATCGAGACCATGGCAATGTACCTTATTGGTGATGTGCAGGGCTGCGACGCAGCCCTGCACCAGCTCACCCAACTGATCGACTTCTCCCCCAGCCGCGACACGTTGTACCTGCTGGGCGATCTGGTGAACCGCGGGCCCGACTCGGCCGCGGTGCTGCGTCGGCTGGTGGGCTACGGCGCATCGGCCCGCTGCCTGCTGGGCAACCACGACCTGCATTTGCTGGCCGTGGCCCATGGCGTGCGCAAGCCCGGCCGCCACGACACGCTGGACGACTTGCTGGCCGCCCCTGACCGCCCCGCCCTGCTGGACTGGTTGCGCCAACAGCGCATGGCGATGCTGGAGCGCGTCGGTGGTTCAGACCTTTTAATGGTGCACGCCGGCGTATTACCTGCGTGGACAGCTACCAAAACCATAGCACTGGCGGCAGAGGTGGAGGCCGTGCTGCGCTCGGACGACGTGGGCGCCTTCTTCCAGGCCATGTATGGCAATGCGCCGGCGCAGTGGAGCGATGACCTGGCGGGCATAGAGCGGCTGCGCGTGATCGTGAACGCGCTGACGCGCATGCGCTTTTGCACGCCCGAAGGCGCCATGGAGTTCGCCACCTCCGGTGCGGCCGACCAGGCGCCCGCTGGCTACCTGCCCTGGTACGAGGCACCCGGGCGCCAAACGGCCCACGTGACCGTGGCGTTTGGCCACTGGTCTACGCTGGGCTGGCTGGGCCGGCCCGATGTGCTGGCGCTGGACACGGGCTGTGTGTGGGGTGGCTGTCTGAGTGCGCTGCGCGTGGAGCCTGGCGTGGCGGCGGGCGCCCCCTGGCGTACCGAGCTGCTGCAGGTGCACTGCGAACAATCGCAAAAGCCGGGGGAATGAGGCTTAATTTGCCTTGAACAGCGCCGCCACCTTGCGTTTGGGCTTGATGTTGGCCGAGATGCTGCGTGTGGTGGTGCGTGCCGTGGCTTCCCACGATGGTGCAGCCTCGGGCGCAGCCGCGGTAGGCTCGTAGGGCTTGTCAAAAAACGGATCGCGCGAGACTTGCACCGGGCGGTTGTAGTCGTTGCGCGGGGCGCGGGGCACGCGCACACGGTCGCCATCGTCACGCGGGGCACGGCCCTCGCCGCGACCAGCGCTGCGGCCGTTGTCGCTCACTGCACTGCCGTCTTCGTGGTACATGCGGCGGCCATCGTTGATGCGGCCTTGCTTGCGAATGTCGGGCTGGTCTTCTTCAAACTCCACCGCTTCGAGCTCGATCTTGGTTTTGATCAGCTTCTCGATGTCGGCCAGCAGGCGGGCGTCGTTGCCGCCGCCCACAAAGGTCACGGCCAGGCCGGAGGCACCGGCGCGGCCGGTGCGGCCAATGCGGTGCACATAGTCTTCGGCGTTGAAGGGGATGTCGAAGTTGAACACCGCAGGCACGTCCTTGATGTCCAGGCCGCGGGCGGCCACATCGGTACACACCAGCAAGTCCACTTCGCCCTTTTTGAAGGATTCCAGCGCTTTCAGGCGCTCGTCCTGGCTTTTGTCGCCGTGCAGGGCAGCGGTCTTCAGGCCTTCGCGCTCCAGCGAACGGGCCAGGCGGGCGCAGCCCAGCTTGCTGTTCACAAACACAAAGGCCTGCTTCATGCCGCGGGTCTTCAGGATCTGGTGCAGCGCGTGGCGCTTGTTGTCTTCGCCCACGCTGTAGAAGTGCTGCTCGACCGTAGACGCCGTGGCGTTGGAGCGGGCCACTTCGATGGTGACGGGGTTTTGCAGGTAGCTGTTGGCCAGGCGCTTGATCTCAGGCGAGAAGGTGGCGCTGAACAAGAGCGTGGTGCGCTGCTTGGGCAGGTAGCTCAGGATGCGCTGCAGGTCTGGCAAAAAGCCGATGTCCAGCATGCGGTCGGCTTCGTCCAGCACCACGTACTCGACCTGGTTGAGCACGGCGTTTTTGGCTTCGATGTGGTCCAGCAGGCGGCCGGGGGTGGCTACCAGCACTTCCACACCTTTTTTGAGCTCCAGGGTCTGGGGCTTCATGTCCATGCCGCCAAACACCACGGCGCTGCGCAGGTTGGTGTACTTGGCGTACAGCTTGACCTGCTGAGCCACCTGGTCGGCCAGCTCACGCGTGGGCAGCAGCACCAGCGCGCGCACAGGGTGGCGGGCGGGGGATGTGGAGGGGTTTTCGTGCTTCATCATGCGCTGCAGCAGGGGCAGCGCGAAAGCGGCGGTTTTGCCGGTACCGGTCTGGGCAGCGCCCATGACGTCCTGGCCGGTCAGCACCACGGGAATGGCCTGCGCCTGGATGGGCGTCATGGTTTCGTAGCCCATTTCGGCCACGGCACGGGCAATGGGGGCGGCCAGCTGCAGCTGGGCAAACGCCATGATGGGGGTGTCCGCCGTCAGCTCGTTGGACGGTGCGGGGGTGGGAGTCAGTTCAGTAGTCAAGTCGGTCAGGCATAGCCATAAAGGGTGCTATCCATCCGATAGCTGATTGCGCCCCGACGCCGGGGGCAACCCCGTATTATCCCCCACTCCCGTGAAACGGCAATTTCTGGAGGGTCAGCCCCGAAGGCTCTCTCAGATTGCGCCTTTGGAGAAGGTGTCGCAGGCCTTGACGGTGCCGGTTTTCAGGCCCTTGTCAAACCAGCGCTGGCGCTGGGCACTGCTGCCATGGGTGAAGCTCTCGGGTACCACGGCGTGGCCGCTGCCGCGCTGCAGGGCGTCGTCGCCAATCTTGGCGGCGGCATTCATGGCCTCTTCCACATCGCCTTTTTCCAGCAGCTGACGGGCGTTGTCGGCGTGGTGGGCCCAAACGCCGGCCAGGCAGTCGGCCTGCAGCTCCAGGCGCACGCTCAGGGCGTTGGACTCGGCCGCGCTGGCGCGGCTGCGCGCCTGCTGCACCTTTTCACTGATGCCCAGCAGGTTTTGCACATGGTGGCCCACCTCATGGGCGATCACATAGGCCTGGGCGAAGTCGCCGGGCGCACCCAGCTGCTTTTGCAGGGTCTCGTAAAAGCCCAGGTCGATATAGACCTTCTGGTCCGCCGGGCAGTAAAACGGGCCCATGGCGCTCTGGCCCTGGCCGCAGGCAGTGGACGTGGCGCCGCGGAACAGCACCAGCTTGGGCTTTTGGTAGTCGGCCCCGCCTTTTTTGAACACATCGGTCCACACGTCCTCGGTATCGGCCAGCACGGTGGAAACAAACTTGGCCATGCGGTCGTCCGCCGGCGGGCGCTTGGCGGGGGCTTGCTGCACCATGGGTGCGGGGCCACCCTCGCCACTGAGCATGCCCAGGATGGTGAGCGGGTTGATACCCAGCGCCCAGCCGCCCAAGAGGGCCACAACGATGGTGCCCACGCCCAACTTGCTACCCAGCAGCCCGCCTAGCAAGCCACCCAGGCCGCCGCCGCTAAAACCACCACCCGAACCACCGTCGCGGCGATCCTCCACGTTGTCCGATTGGCGGTTACCTTCCCATTTCATACTGATCTCGTCCTATAGAGCGCAAGGGGGTGCTGGCAGATGCGCCAACGTCTGCGCCACTGTACTGCAGTGCAGGCAAACGGTCCGCGCTCAGTGGTGCTGTGATGCCGCAACCAGCGCAGCCACGGCGTGGCAGGGCTCATCGTCAAAATAGGTTTCCATACGCACAGCCAGTTCGCGCAGACCGTCGTCGTTCAGGGTTTGGGCATTGGCAAGCTTGTTCACCGCGTATGCGCGGCTGCCCAGCATCATGGATTCATTCACGCACTGCCCCTTGGCCGCCATTTGCAGGATGAACGCCGACAGGAGTTCGCAGGGCCAATACCGACAGGAATGCGCCAAGCTGCCCTCCACAGAGGTAGGCGAAAAACCGGTAGAGGTTTCAGTGGCTGCCATGCTGAGCTCCTATTCACAGTGCGAGGTCTAGAACCTGACTGAATCCTATGGAGCCGGCCTCGCCGCCGCCATCAGCCAAACGGCCGACGTGTTGTAGGAGAAAAGGAAGTCTATTGACCGCTGCTTGTCTGAAGGCGTTTTGTAAGTGACCGCAAACTAGTCTGGTTAGGCCCACAAGCCTTGGGCAATGTCACGATGTGGTTTTTTTATCCGTCGAGTTTTCTATGAACTGGGCCAGTTCGCCTGACCAGTCGGCGGACTCGGGGTGCAGCTCCTGCAGGGAGGCGATCTCGACGCCGGCATCGGCCAGCATTTTTTCGGACGCCCCGTTGATGCGCTCCTGGTGCGTCTTTTTGTCCAGATAGACCACGCGCTTGATGCCGACCTGGATGATGGACTGCACGCACTTGGGGCAGGGGTACTGGGTGGCGTAGATGGTCGAACCGTGTAGCGGCAGCGTGGTGCAGTTGAGGATCGCGTTTTGCTCCGCATGGACGATGTAGCTATGGCGCGAGTTCAGCGGGTCGGTGTCGTCGTCCTGCCAATACTGCTCATCATTGTCGTCGCAGCCGCGCGGCAGGCCGTTGTAACCCACGCCGGAAATCTTGTTGTCTGGGCTAACGATGCAGGCGCCATTGCGCTTGCGTGCGTCCTTGGAGCGGCCTGACGCCAGCAGCGCCACCCCCATGAACATCGAATGCCAGTGGAGCAGGGGAAGATTTTTCATGTCCCCAAGCCTATCATTCCTGCCGAAGGGACACCAAGCCCGCTGTGCTGCGCCTGGAGCTGCCACGTCGCTCCAGCCAGACCGACGCCGCAAATACGAAGAGGCCAATGAACGACAGGAAGGCGCCGACATAGCCCGTAGCGGCATAGCCGTAGCCCAGTGCAATGGCCAGACCGCCCAGCCAGGCGCCCAGGGCGTTGGCAATATTGAAGGCCGAGTGCATGGACGCGGCCGCCAGCGTCTGGCCGTCGGACGCCACATCCATCAACCGCGTCTGAACGGCCGGGCCCGCTGCAAAGGTGCACCCAATCAGGAACACCGACGTGCACAGCATCCAGGGAGAGGCGGCGGTGAGGCTGAAAAGCGTCATCACCACGATGTTGAAAACCAGCATGCCGCCTATCGTTCCCATCAGCGCGATGTCCGCCAGCTTGGAGCCCACCACATTGCCCACGTTCATGCCGATGCCGAACAGCACCATGATCACGGGAATCATTCCCGCCGGCATGTGCGCCACCTCGGTGGCCGTGCTGGCGATGTAGGAGAAGATGGAGAACATGCCGCCAAAGCCGGTGGCGGCCAATGTGAGTGTCAGCAACACCTGCGGGTGGGTGAACGCCACCAGTTCTCGCACCACGCTGGCGCCCTCGGCGGGCTTGTCGCGTGGCAGGTAGATCCAGATGAGCGTTACCGTGAGCGCGCTGATCAATCCAACCGAGAGGAACATGACACGCCAGCTGAGGTACTGGCCAAAGAGCGCCATGACCGGCGTACCGGCCAATGTTGCGCCGGTCAGCCCCAGCATCACGTAGCCAACCGTGCGGGCGCGCATGTCCAATGGGACCAGCGACGCAGCGACCAGCGCGGACACCCCAAAGTAGGCCCCGTGCGGCAGGCCCGAGAGAAAGCGCAGCACGATGAAGCTCAGAAAACCCGGCGCCAGCGCGCTGGCAAGGTTGCCAAGGGTGAAGACCGCCATGAGGATCAGCAGCAGCGTGCGGCGCGAGGACTTGGCGCCAGCAATGGCAATGAGTGGTGCGCCCACCACCACGCCCAGGGCATAAGCACTGATGACGTAGCCGGCCTGCGGGGTGGTGACGGCAAAGGTACTGGCCACATCGGGCAGCAGGCCCATGATGGCGAACTCGCCGGTGCCGATGGCGAAGCCACCACAGGCCAGCGCCACGATCACCAAAATAATTTGCAGCCGTGTCAGCGGAGTGACGTCTTCTGTCGCGATCATGGGTTCCTTGGGATGGGCTCGCGTCTCACAGGGCTTGAGAAATGACGGTCTGCTCTATCAGCCGGTCGTCGCCCAGCACGATCAGGGAGAACAGCAGCTCGTCCAAATTGGAGGCCAGCGCCGTCTTGCGGGCCAACAACGGCGTGGCCTGGGGGTTGATGACGACGAAGTCAGCCTCGCAGCCGGGCAACAGGTTGCCCACCACGCCACCCAGCCCCAAGGCCGCCGCGGCGCCCGCCGTGTGCTGCCACCACAGGTGCTGGGGCAAGAGCGAGAGGCCGGGTTTGGTTTGCCCTTCGCGGCCCACGTAGTAGGCGGCCAGCATGGTGTGGAAGGGGCTGAAGCTGGTGCCACCGCCCACGTCACTGGCCAGGCCGTAGTGGTAGCCCACGCGGTTGGCACCTTCGTAGTCAAAAAAGCCGCTGCCCAGAAACAGGTTGCTGGTGGGGCTGACGGCCGCGGCCGCGCCGGTGTCGCGCATCAGCGCGCGGTCGTCGTCGTCAAAGTGGACGCAGTGGGCGTAGATGGCGCGGTCGCGCATCAGGCCAAAGTCGTCGTAGGTGGCCAGGTAGCTGCGGGACGCCGGGAACAACTCGCGTGCCCAGGTGATTTCGTCCTTGTTCTCGGCTACGTGGCTCTGGATCCACACGTCACCATATTGCTGGGCCAGCTCGCCCGCGCCGCGCAGCTGGGCCTCGGTACTGGTGGGGGCAAAGCGCGGGGTGATGGCGTAGCCCAGGCGGCCCACGCCGTGCCAGCGCTGGATAAGCGCCTCGGTGTCGCGCAGGCTTTGCTCAGTGCCGCTCACGCTGCCCTGCCCCTGGTTCAACAAATCGGCAGGTGCGTGGCGGTCCATCAGGCACAGGCCGGTGATCAGGCGCAGGCGTTGAGCCTGGGCTTCGGCAAACAGCGCGTTGACCGATTCAGGGTGCGAGGTGGCGAAGGTGAGCGCGGTGGTGACACCGTTGCGCAACAGCTCTGCTATAAAAAAAGTAGCTGCTTGCGCACTGTATTCGGGGGCTACAAAGCGTTTTTCTTCTGGAAAGGTGTAGTTTTCCAGCCAAGGCAGCAGGCCGGGCGCGGGCGAGCCGATGACGTTGGTCTGCGGGTAGTGGATGTGCAGGTCGATAAAGCCCGGCGCGATGATGCGGCCCGGGAAGTGCTGCACGGCCACCTGCGGGTACTGCGGGGCAATGGCGCTGTAGGCACCGATGGCTTGCACCACCTGGGTGCCTTGGGCATTGGGGCCGACGACGAGCAGGCCATCGGTTTCAAAACGGGCCTGCCCCGGTACATCGGGAGCAAACCACAAAAGGGAGGTGCGATAGGCTTTCATGCGGGCAAGCATAGTACGCGGTCAGGCCCGCAGGGTGCAGCTGTCGCCAATGCCCTCGCGCCAGACGCGCACCTGCCACAGGCCGGTGAACTCCGCCGCCATGGCGCGCCAGATGAAGGCGGCCAGGTTTTCCAGCGTGGGCGGGCCCAGGCCTTCCACTTCGTCCAGCAAATGGTGGTCCAGGCGGGGGCGCAGCACCGCAATGGCATGGCGCAGGTGGGCCAGGTCCATCACCATGCCGGTGTCTTCGTCGGCATTGCCAGCCACGGTGACTTCGGCATGGTAGGTGTGGCCGTGGATGCGGCGGCTGCCGGCGACCTCCTCCGCGTCGTCCAGCGTGCGCTTGAGGGTGTGGGCGGCGTCGAAGAAAAACTTCTGGCTCACCTCGCAGCGGCGCGGAATGGGGATGGATGGCGCTTGGGTCATCGGATGCCTGTGATCTTGTGGGTTTGCAGGGACAGGCGCCACTGCGGGCGCGCCAGGCACTGGGCAATGCAGGCCCGCGTGTTGTCGGCCCGCAGGATGTTGTCCATGGGCTGCAGGTAGCGGTGGGTAAAGTCCGCCGCCTCGCAGTCGGCCAGCGTGATGCCGGGCTGGGGCCAGACCAGCTTGAGCTCGTGCCCGCTGCGTTGCACCCAGGTGGAGCCGGCCTTGGGGCTCACGCAGATCCAGTCGATGCCCGCGGGCGCCGCGATGGTGCCATTGGTTTCCACCGCAATCGTAAAACCCTGCGCGTGCAGCGCGTCGATCAGCGCAGCGTCCACCTGCAGCAGCGGCTCGCCGCCGGTCAGCACCACAAAGCGGTGGGCCGCATCGGTGTCGGGCCACTGCGCGGCAATGCACTCGGCCAGCGCCTGCGCGGTCTTGAACTTGCCGCCCAGCGTGCCGTCGGTGCCCACAAAGTCGGTGTCGCAAAACTGGCAGACGGCGCTGGCGCGGTCCTGCTCGCGGCCGGTCCACAGGTTGCAACCGGCAAAGCGGCAGAACACCGCGGGGCGGCCTGCATTCGAGCCTTCGCCCTGCAGGGTGTAAAAAATTTCTTTGATCTGGTACGCCATATATGAATCCCTAGCGAAAGGGAATGGCGAGAAAACGGCAAGCGTCCACGGATGTGGCTGCGAGGTTTTTATACATGGTAGTCCTCTACATGGCTCCGAACACAAAAGACAAAGCCCGCCGGAGCAGCGGGCCTCGGGGCGTATTTTAACCGCTGAGCGACTGCGCGGTGTGGCGCAGGTTTTGCTTTCCAACGGGTCCATGGACATCGACTTCACCCAGCTCACCGAATACCAGCGCTACAAGCTGATGGCCAGCCTCATCGTGCCGCGGCCCATTGCGCTCATCACCACGCTGGGCGAGGAGCCCCCCCATCGTGATGGTCAGCATCAACCGGCTGAACGACGGGCACCTGAAAGACACGGCCGCCAACATCGTGCGCACCAAGGAGTTTGTGGTGCACATGACCGACGAGGCCATGGCCGAACAAATGCACCGCTGCGGCGAGCGCCTGCCGGCCCACCAGAGCGAGCTGGAAAACGTGGGCCTGCACACCCGCCCTTCGCGCGCGGTGGCACCGCTCTGCATTGCCGAGGCACCAACGCGGCCACGGTCACGCCCATCGACGAACTCTGAAAAAGGGGGTGGCAAGCTTGGCATAATTGAGAATAATTCTTATTTGAATAGTTATCATGTCCTCGCCTGCTGTTGCCCCCTCCCCCCTGCCACCCTTGCCCCAGACCCCGGAGGCACTGGCTGCGCTGACGCCCGCTGACTGGCAAGCTGCCAGCGCGGCAGAGCCGGGGGCCGCCGCACAGTGGATGCTGCACTGCGCCCGCATGGGCCATGCCGATGCCCAGACCATCCTGGGCCAGTGGCTGCTGAATGGCCATGGGCTGGCACGCAACCCGGCGGATGGCCTAGCCTGGTTTCTCAAGGCGGCGGCACAGGGCCACCCCCTGGGCATCACCATGGCGGGGCGCTGTTTTGAGAATGGCTGGGGCACAGCGGTGGACATGTTTGCTGCCGCGAACTGGTTCCGCCAGGCCGCGGCCAAGGGCCTGGACGCAGGCATGTACAACTACGCCAACCTGCTGGCCACGGGCCAGGGCGTGAAACAAGATGCCGAAGCCGCCCTGCAGTGGTACCGCAAAGCCGCGGCCCAGGGACACGCCAAATCCATGACCAAGATCGGCTACTTTTATGAAGATGGCCGCGTGGTAGCGCAGGATGCCGCGGCCGCCTTCACCTGGTTTGAGGGCGGTGCGCGCGGCGGCGACTTCCGCGGCCAGTTCAACTACGCCAGCCTGTTGGCCGCCCGCGGCCAGATGGACGAAGCGCTGGACTGGTTGCGCAAGGTGCCGCTAACGGCTACCCCGGGCTACAAGCGGCTGGTGGGCGAGCAACTGCTGCAGTCACCCCACCCTGCGTTTCAAGCGGTTGGCCGGCAGATGTTGGACGCCCTGCCCGACGCGGCAGCATCTTAGCCAAGCACGCGGCCAGCGCGCCCCATAGCGGCTGCCAGGACACCGGCTGAGGCACCAGCAGCACCAGCTCGGCATCTGACTGGGCCACGAGGTCCAGCCAGCCCGACACCTGCACACAGTGCACCGCACCGCGTGCCATGACCGTGCGCTGGACCAGCGTACTCTGGTCCAGAGCGATACGCTGCACCCGGGCCACCGTGCCGACAGCGACCCGGATCACCGTGCCACGCGGCATTTTGTCGAACAGGGACTGCCCCTTGGCCAGGCTCAGCTGGCGGGTTTGGAATGATCCTGTGCCGCTTGACATACAACACCTCCTGTTTGCTGCGGTAAAGGCCCGGCCGGATGGCGTCGGGCATGGGAGAAATCGTAGGCATCCCGCCGTGTTCGCAACAGGCACAGCGGTGTATTGTCTTGGGCAGAACAGAGGCCTCACCGGGCATCTGTTACGGTACGGTTTTGCTAAATCTGTATCTGTTCTCTCCACCCCGGATGAAGGACCATCGGCCATGGACACCGCATTGACCACCAGCGCAGCGCACCGCAGCCCACCCGCGACAGAACCCATTTACCAGCGCCTGGCCGCGCACTACCGCGGCGCCATCCAGGCCGGTTCTCTGGTCGTAGGCGACCGCATGCCCTCGCTGCGCAGCCTGATGCGCCAGCACGAGGTCAGCCTGTCCACCGCCATGCAGCTGAGCCGCCAGTTGGAAGGCGAAGGCTGGCTGGAAGCGCGGCCACGCTCGGGCTACTTCGTGCGCAAGCCCTTGCGCAATACCCTGGCCATGGTGAGCGAGCCACGCATGGACATCACGCCCGACCCGGCGCAGTACGTTGGCATCCATGCCCGGGTGTCTGACTTCATCGCACGCGGCCGGCTGCAGATGGTCAAGACCAATCTGGCCGTGGCGCGCTGTGCGCCCGAGCTTTACCCTGCCGAGGCCCTGAAACTGGCGGCCATGCGAGTGCTGCGCACGCACCCCCAGCTGTTGGTGTCGGCCTCGTCCCCGCGCGGCAATCCGGAGTTTCGCGCGGTGCTGGCCAAGCGCGCGCTGAGTCTGGGCGTTACCTTGTCACCCGCCGACGTGCAGGTCACCAATGGCTGCATTGAGGCACTAAACCTGGCACTGCGCGCCGTGGCCCAGCCCGGCGACACCATTGCGGTGGAATCGCCCACTTTCTATGGCCTGCTACAGGTGCTGGAAGCGCTGGGCTTCCGGGCGCTGGAAATACCGACCAGCCCGCAAACCGGCATCTCGCTGGACGCGCTGGAAATGGCGATGCAGACCTACGACAACATCAAGGCCGTCGTAGTCGTCCCACACCTGCAAAACCCGCTGGGCAGCATCATGCCGGACGCGCACAAACAGGGCCTGGTACAGCTCTGCGAACGCCAGGGCGTTGCCCTGATTGAAGACGACACCTATAGCGAGCTGGTCAATGAAAGTACCCGCGGCGACACGCCCTTACGCGCCATGAAATCCTGGGACACCACGGGCAACGTGATCTATTGCGCCTCGTTGCACAAGATCCTGGCGCCTGGTGCCCGTGTGGGCTGGATGGCGGCAGGCCGCTGGCAGGCGCGGGTGGAAATGCTGAAGTTCACCCAGACCCGCAGCAACGAAGAGTTGTCGCAGCTGGCCTTGGCCGACTACATGGCCTCACCCGCCTACGACCGCCATTTGCGCCGCCTGCGCAGCACGCTGCATGTGCAACGTGAAAAAACGGCGCAAGCCATTGCCAGCTACTTCCCCGAAGGCACGCGCCTGAATGTGCCCGACGGCGGGCTGTCGCTCTGGGTGGAGCTGCCGCAGAAGCTCTCCAGCCGGCGCGTGTTCGACGCTGCCCTGGCGCAGCAGATTCTGGTGACGCCGGGGCAGATGTTTTCCAACAGCCTGCGCTTTGACTCCTACCTGCGCATCAACTGCGGCTGGCCGCACCAGCATGACGTGGAACAGGGCCTGCGCCGCCTGGGGCAGATCGTGACCGCCTTGCTGGAGACCCAGGCGCCTACCTGAAGGTCTCGAACACCGCATCCAGCCTCTGCAGGTACTGCTGGCGCAATGACGCATCGATGAAGCTGGCCTCAAAGCTGTTGCGTGCCAGCGTGTAGGCGTGCTGTGCGGTCAAACCTAGTGCCGCAAAGGTCTGGGTGTAGTTTTCATTGACGTAGCCGCCAAAGTAGGCCGGGTCGTCCGAGTTGATGGTGGCCACAATGCCGGCATCCAGCATGGTGCCGATGTTGTGCTGCGCCAGGGTGGGGAACACGCGCAGCTTCAGATTGGACAGCGGGCACACCGTCAGCGGCATCTTGTCCTGGGCCAGGCGCTGCATGAGGGCAGCGTCGTGGATGGCCTGCACGCCGTGGTCGATACGCTCGACCTTGAGCACATCGAGCGCGCTCCAGATATAGGCCGGCGGTGCCTCCTCACCCGCATGGGCCACCAGGCGAAAGCCCAGTTGCCGGGCGCGTGCGTAGACCTTGGCAAATTTTTCGGGCGGGTGGCCCACTTCGCTGCTGGCCAGGCCAATGCCGACAATCTTGTCGCGCAGTGGCAGCGCCTGCTCCAGGCATTCAAAGGCTTCTTCCTCGCTCAGGTGCCGCAAAAAACACAGGATCAGTGAGGCAGTCATGCCGAACTTGGCGGGCGCATCGGCGCAGGCGCGGTACAGGCCGTTGATGACGACATCGGCGCTCAGGCCATGGCCGGTGTGCGTCTGCGTGTCGAAGAAGATTTCGGTGTGCAACACGTTGTCGGCCTGTGCACGTGCTAAGTAGGCGCAGGTCATGTCGTAGAAGTCCTGCTCGGTCTTCAGCACCATGGTGCCCTCGTGGTAAATGTCCAAAAACTCCTGCAGGTTGTTGAACACATAGGCGTCGCGCAGCGCCTGTTCGCTGGGAAAGCGCAGCGGCACTTTGTTGCGCTTTGCCAATGCAAACATCAGTTCGGGCTCGAGCGAGCCTTCGATGTGCATATGCAGCTCGGCCTTGGGCATGGCGCGTAGCAGGGCCGGCATGCGGTCTGCCGCAACGGGTTTGATGGTGGGGTGCGTAGAGGCCATTAGCAGACTCCAAAAGTAATGTTCTGTTGTTTCAGGTAGCGGCGGTAGGCGGACGATGCCTTGTCCGCGGCCGTGTGCAGTTCGGCCCGCAGGTCCAGGGGCAGACGCTTCGGGGTCTGCGATTCCAGCACCGGCTTGTCCTGCATGAAGATGGTGTGCTGGAAATCTTGCAGTTTGGTGTCGGGACTAGTGAAGTCGGCCATGGCCAGTCGAAACCAGACGCGGCTGCTCTCTGGCGTCAACGGGCAGATGAAAAGCGCGATCGATTCACGAAACCCCTGCAAGGCCACGCTGGCGGCATCGGGCACCTTGGTCAGCACCGCGGTATAGGGCGCGACCACCTCGTAGGTGTACTCCACCTGCGCGGGCGCAGTGGAATGCACATTGCTCTGCGGCTGCCAGGCCTTGCACTGCGTAGCGCGCAGCCCGGTGGGAGTGGGTTCCACCGTGTAATCGTCGATGGCCGTGGCCTCGCGCATGCCGAGCCAGCCGTCGTGCACAAAACCGAAATGGGCCATGTCCAGAAAGTTCTCGATGATGCGCGGCGCACTGGTGGCCACGTCGTAGGGGCCGCAGTTGACCTTGCGCAACTGGGCATCGGTCTCTGCGGCAAACACGGGCAAGGCAACGCCATCCACCGCATCGGCCTGCAAGCACACCCACACCAAGCCGTAAGCCTCTTGCGCCGCATGGGTATGCGCGACATGGGTGGCCGGTGCCTTGAAGCCAGGCAGGGCCGGCACATGCGTGCATTGCCCATGGGCGTCAAATTGCCAACCATGGTAGGGGCACTCCAAATGCCCGTTGCACACCCGGCCCAGCGACAACTGGGCACCGCGGTGGGGACAGCGGTCGGCCCAGGCGTGAGGCTGGCCTTCGGCATCGCGCCACAGCACCAGCGCTTCACCCAGCAATTCCATGCCCAACGGTTGGTCTGTCAATTCGCTAACTAAGGCCACGGGATGCCAGAAGGTGTGCTCAATCACGTTTTTGCCTCTTCAATCAAAAATCTAGGAAGGACCTACATCTGCCGCAAATGGCCTTACCTGGAGCCCGGCACTTTGCCTTCCACACCCTTGACGTAGAAGTTCATCCCAGCAAGAAACAGGTCATTACCCACCTCTCCCTTCTTCAACATCTCTCTGCCGGTATTGTCCAAGATAGGGCCTTTCCAGACTGAAAAACTTCCCTTCCTCAACCCTGCTTTGACCGCATCGACCCGCGCTTTGACGTCCGCCGGCACATCATCGGCGATAGAGACGACGTCGATCACACCCTCTTTCACACCCCACCAGCGCTGCCCCATAGTCCATGTTCCATCCAAGACATCTTTAGTAGCCTTAATGTAGTACGGCCCCCAGTTAATGACGGAGGATGCCAGGTGGGCCTTGGGACCGTAGGCGGTCATATCGGAATCCCAACCGATGGCACGCTTACCTTTGTCCTGCGCCGTTTGGAGTACTGCTGGTGAATCGGTATTCTGGAACAGGATGTCAGCACCGCCATCCATCAGGTTTGTGGCAGCCGCTGCCTCTTTCGGCGGATTGAACCATTCATTCACCCACACCACCTTGGTCCTGACCTTGGGATTGCTGCTTTGAGCCCCCAGGGTAAAGCCATTAATGTTGCGGATCACTTCAGGGATTGGGATGGAGGCCACTACACCCAGCGTGCCGGTCTTGGTCATCTTTCCGGCTATCACACCAGCCAAGTAAGCACCTTCGTAGGTGCGGCCATCGTAGGTGCTCATGTTCTCGGCTAGCTTATAGCCAGTGGCGTGCTCAAACTTCACCCCTTTGAACTGAGAAGCAGCTTTGAGCATGGGCTCCATGTACCCAAAGGTGGTACCAAAAATCAAGGTATTGCCTCGTATGGCACCTTCACGAATTACGCGCAATGCAACCTCGGACTCTGGGACATTTTCAATATAGGTTGTTTGAATCTTGTCCCCAAACACGCGTACCAATTCTTTTCTTGCTTTTTCATGCGAAAAAGTCCAACCGCCATCCCCCACAGGGCCAACATATAAAAAGAGAACATTGAGTGGGGCCGCCTTTGGCAAAGGCTGGACGCTCGTTACTGCTGTCGCGGACACTGACGCAGGCCGCGGAACAAATGGAAGCAGAGCCGGATTAGACGCAACGACTGGCTCCGGCTTCTTTTCAACCGCACATCCAACAAGCAAAACGCTCAACACTAACCAAGCTACCGGCATACTTGTTCGAGCCTGGTTGGCCCAGTAGCTGATGTGAAGGCGTGTGTTTTTTATAGTACTCACATCTCTCCCTTTTTACTTTTGAAATTAAAAAAAGGCCGCATGAATGCGGCCTTTTCGATTGCAACAACCAATTACTTGGCGCCAGGGACCTTGCCTTCCACGCCCTTGACGTAGAAGTTCACACCAGACAGGAACTTGTCGTCGGCCGTTTCGCCGTCTTTCAAGACTTCCTTGCCAGCGTTGTCTTTCAGCGGGCCCTTCCAGATGGCGAAGGTGCCGTCGGCCAGACCCTTCTTCACTTCGTCGACCTTGGCCTTGGTTTCTGCAGGCACGTCTTCCGCGATGGACACGATGTCAATCGCGCCTTCTTTCACGCCCCACCAGCTGCTGCCACTGGCCCATTTACCGGCCAGCGCATCTTTGGTGGTCTTGATGTAGTACGGACCCCAGTTGATCACGCTGGAAGCCAGGTGAGCCTTGGGACCGTAGGCGGTCATGTCGGAATCCCAGCCGAAGGCGCGCTTGCCCTTGGCTTCGGCGGTCTTCAGCACGGCGGGAGAGTCGGTGTTTTGGAACAGAACGTCGGCACCGCCATTGATCAGGCTGGTAGCGGCTTCGGTTTCTTTGGGTGGGTTGAACCACTCGTTCACCCATACCACCTTGGTCTTGATCTTGGGGTTGCTGCTCTGGGCGCCCAAGGTGAAGCTGTTGATGTTGCGGATCACTTCAGGGATTGGCACCGAAGCCACCACGCCCAGCGTACCGGTCTTGGTCATCTTGCCGGCAATCACGCCTGCCATATACGCGCCTTCATAGGTACGGCTGTCGTAGGTGGCCATGTTCTCGGCAGTCTTGTAGCCGGTGGCGTGCTCGAACTTCACGTCCTTGAATTCAGGAGCCACCTTGAGCATGGTTTCCATGTAGCCGAAGGTGGTACCGAAAATCAGCTTGTTGCCTTGGGAAGCCATGTCGCGGATCACGCGCTCAGCGTCGGCCGACTCCGGCACGTTTTCCACAAAAGACGTGACGATCTTGTCGCCAAACTCTTTTTCCAGCGCCTTGCGACCGTTGTCGTGCGCAAATGTCCAGCCGCCGTCGCCCACAGGGCCCACGTAGGCGAATGCAATCTTCAGGGGTTCTGGCTTGGCTGGTGCGGGAGCCGACGCGGCAGGTGCCGGTGCGGGCGCAGGTGCCGGCTCTTCCTTCTTGCCGCAACCCACCAGGGCAGCGCTCGCAACGGCCGTCAGGGCCGCAATCTTGAGCAATGAACGTTTCTGCAAATCTGTCATGTCACTTCCTTATAAAAAACGAGGGATGAAAACGAAACAATCAGGTATCACGAGCCCGGATAAAACGGCTTGCCAATGGAAGCAGGCATGTTAATCCGAATCCAACGCGGGTTTCGCGATATCAGGGCCAGCACCACGATGGTGGCCACATAGGGCATGCTGCTGAGCAACTGGCTGGGAATGTCTACGCCAATGCTCTGCAAATGAAAGTCCAGCATGGTGACGCCGCCAAACAGGTAGGCTCCAAGCAACACCCGTGCCGGGCGCCAGGTGGCGAAGGTCGTCAGCGCCAGGGCAATCCAGCCCTTGCCGGCGACCATGTCCTGGGTCCAGCCGGGGGTGTAGACAATCGACAGGTACGCGCCGGCCAGGCCACACAAGGCCCCACCCACGATGACCGCCAGCAGGCGAATGCGGCGCACCGGGTAGCCCAGCGCATGGGCAGACTCCGGGCTCTCACCCACGCTGCGCAGGATCAGGCCCGAGCGGGTGCGGTACAAAAACCAAATCAGGGCGCCGGCAAACACCACCGTGAGGTACACCAGCGGGTGTTGTTTGAATACGGCCGAGCCCAGGAAAGGGATGTCTGACAAACCGGGGATGGCGAAGACCGGGCGCTGGGGAATCTTCTCCTGCACATAGGAGATGCCGACAAAGGCCGAGAAGCCGCCACCAAACAGGCTCAGCGCCAGGCCGGTGGCGTACTGGTTGGTATTGAGCCAAATGACCAGGCCGCCAAAAATGGCGGCCATCAGGGCCCCGGCCCCCATGCCGGCCGCAAAACCCATGGTGTCACTGCCGGTGTGGACCACCGTGGCAAAGCCCGCAATGGCGGCGCAGAGCATGATGCCCTCGGCCCCCAGGTTCACGATGCCGGCTTTCTCGTTGATCAACAGACCCAGCGAAGCAATGGCCAGCAGCGTGCCCGCATTCAGCGTGGCCGCAATCAGAAGTGCGTAGGATTCCATCAGACTTTCCCTCCCTGCGCGACCCGTTTGAAGCGGTAGTTCACCAGCGTGTCGCAGGCCAGCAAGGAAAACAACAGCAGCCCCTGGAACACACCGGTGAGCGACTTGGGCAGGCCCAGGCGGGACTGCGCCAGCTCACCGCCGATATAGAACATGCTCATCAGCAGCGCGGAAAACACCATGCCCACCGGGTGCAGGCGCCCCACATAGGCCACGATGATGGCGGCAAAACCGTAGCCGGCAGGCACATAGGGCGTGAGCTGCCCGATGGGTCCGGCCACTTCCAGCGCACCCGCCATGCCGGCCAGCCCACCGGACACCAGCAACGCAATCCACAGTGCGCGGCGCGACGAGAAGCCCGCATAGCGTGCAGCTGCCGGAGCCAGGCCGCCCACCTGTTGGGCAAAGCCAGCCCGGGTGCGGAACAAAAACACCCACAGGCCTGCCACCCCCAGCAGCGCCAGGATGGCGCCAATGCTCAGGCGCGACCCCTGGAACAAACGCGGGATGCGGGTGGCCACTTCAAAGGTCTTGGTTTGGGGAAAGTTATAACCGCCGGGGTCTTTCCATGGCCCCACCACCACATAGCCCAGCACCTGCACGGCCACATACACCAGCATCAGACTAACCAGAATTTCATTGGCATTGCATTTGTCGCGCAGAAACGCGGTCAGCCCGGCCCACAGCATGCCGCCGACAATGCCCGCCAGCAGAATGGGAATGACGATCCAGCCGCCCGTGGTCTTTTCGGCCATCAGGGCCACACCGCTGGCTGCCACCGCGCCAATGATGTACTGCCCCTCTGCCCCGATGTTCCAGACGTTGGAACGGAAACTCACCGCCAGGCCAAGTGCAATAAGCAACAGCGGCGTGGCTTTGACCGCCAGCTCGCCCAATGCATAGCCGCTTTTGATGGGCTCCCAGAAAAACACCTGCAGGCCGCGCACCGGGTCTTTGCCCACCAGCGCGAACAGCGCCACCCCGATGAGCACGGTGCACAACAGTGCCAGTAACGGAGAGCCGTAGCTCCAGAATTGCGAGGGCTGCTGGCGGGCCTCCAGCTTGAAGCGGAAATCAGCCATGGGCCACCTCCGCTTGCACAGGCGCGTTCCACAAACCACTCATCCACTCTCCAATCTTTTCCACCGTGGCCTCGGCCACTGGCACCGAAGGCGACAGCTTGCCACGTGCAATCACGTGCAGGCGGTCGCTCACCTCAAACAGCTCTTCCAGTTCTTCGCTGACCACCAGCACGGCGCAACCCGCGTCGCGCAGGGCCAGGATGGCACCGCGGATTTGCGCGGCCGCCCCCACGTCCACACCCCAGGTGGGCTGGGACACGATGAACAGCTTGGGTGCTGCGTCAATCTCGCGCCCGACGATGAACTTCTGCAGATTGCCGCCCGACAGCGAGCGCGCCACGGCGGTGGGCCCGTTGGCTTTCACACCGAAGGTCTTGATGATGCGGGCGGCATGCTCTTCGAGTTGGCGCACGCGGATCCAGCCCCCGGCAAACTTGGGCATGGAGATGGAGCCGGTGCGGGTCAGCAACATGTTCTGCGCAAGGCTCAGCGTGGGCACGGCGCCGCGGCCCAGGCGCTCTTCAGGCACAAAGTGCAGACCCAGCGCACGCCGTGCGCCCGGGTGCAAGGCCGACACATCGGTCGCCCCCATGCGCACGCTGCCCTTGGGTGCGCGGAAGTCCTCGCCCGATAGCGCGTACAGCAGTTCTTTTTGGCCATTGCCCGACACCCCGGCAATGCCGACCACCTCGCCCGCATGCACGGTCAGCGAGATGCCATCCAGGTCCACGCCAAACTGGTCTTCACGCGCCAGGCTCAGCTGGCTCACGCTCAACACCGGGGCGCCGGCATGCAGGGGCCGGTGCTCCAGCTGCGGCGGCTCGGCACCAATCATCAGGCGCGAGAGCGAGGCGTTCGATTCTTCGGCCGGGTTGCACACGCCGGTGACCTTGCCGCCGCGCAGCACAGTGCACGCGTTGCAGAGTTCGCGGATTTCGTGCAGCTTGTGGCTGATGTAGAGGATGCTGCAGCCCTGCGAGGCCAGCTTTTTCAGCACCACAAACAACTTCTCAACCGCCTGCGGTGTCAGCACGGAGGTGGGCTCGTCCAGGATCAGCAGCTGCGGGTTGGTCAGCAGCGCACGGATGATTTCCACCCGCTGCATCTCGCCCACGCTGAGCGTGTGCACCGGGCGGCTGGGGTCGATGTCCAGGCCGTATTCGGTGGCCTTGGCGGTGATGCTGGCCGTCACATGCTCCAGGCTTTGCGCCTTGTCCAGGCCCAGCCAGACGTTCTCGGCCACGGTGATGGTGTCAAACAGGTTGAAGTGCTGGAACACCATGCTGATGCCCAGGGCCCGTGCTTCTTTGGGGTTGCGGATGGTGACGGGCTTGCCATTGAACAGCACCTGGCCGGCATCGGGCTTGACCGAGCCGTAGATGATCTTCATCAGCGTGGACTTGCCGGCCCCGTTTTCGCCCAACACCGCATGGGTCTGGCCCGGCAGCACGCTGAGCGACACGTCGCTGTTGGCCACCACGCCGGGGTAGGCCTTGGTGATGCCGGTGAGCTGCAGGCGGGGAACGGAGGAATGCGGGGAGTCTGGTACAGGTGGGGCCATGGGTGCGTGTCTTTTATTCTTTTCGGAGTTCGGCCGCGACCGACTTGATGCGCTCACGCAGCCACTTGTTGGAAGCGCTGGTATGGGTGCGGGCGTGCCAAAGCTGGTAATACATCATGCGAGGGAACTCCACGGGGCAAGGCAGTATTTTGACGGGCAGTGTGTCCACAAACCGTTCGCAGTACTGCCGGCCGGTGGTGAGCACCAGCAAGGTTGATGCCACCATGCCCGGAATCAGCCCGAAATGCGGGCAGCGCGCCACGATATGGCGCTGCAGGCCCAGGCCACTCAGGTGGTCGTCAATCACGCCCTTGGCTCCGGGGTGGGTGGCGCCGGGCGCAATGTGCTCGGCCTCCAGCCAGGAGGTCTGGTCCCAGCCGCGGCGCACCGCGGGGTGCTTTTTGGACACCAGGCACACCACCTCGTCGCCAAACAGGCGGCCCAGGTGCAGGTCGTCGGGGGGCTGCGGCCAGTTGCCAATCACCACGTCAATATCGCCCTGGGCCAGCAGCGCGCGGTAGTCACTGGCGCCAGACAGCGCGTGGATCTCGATCTCTGCCATGGGCGCGTGCGACTTGATCTGCGCCACCAGCTGGGGCAGAAACAGCGGGTCCAGGTAGTCGCTGGCGGCCAGGCGGAAGGTGTTGCGCGCGGTGGCGGGCTCGAAGCCGCGAGCGTCGGAGAACAGCATCTCGGCGGCACGCAATATGCTGGCACTGGGCTCCAGCATGCGCAACGCCGTCTCGGTGGGCACCATGCCCGAGCCGGAACGCACCAACAGGGGGTCACCGGCAAAGTCCCGCAGGCGCTTCAGCGACGCGCTCACCGCCGGCTGGTGCATGCCCAGACGGATGGCGGCTTTGGAAACGCTGCGCTCGGTTAACACGGTATGAAGGACCCTGATGAGATGAAGGTCTATCTTGTCGAAAAGGGATTGGTCTCTCATACAGGCGTGTAAATTGGTGCCATATGCTAATGCGTATGGGAGCGATGCCACTCCCGACTTACCCTCCCGCACGAGGAACCCATTCCATGACAACCCAAGTTTTGAGATTCATCCGCCGCGGCGAGATCGTGACACTGGCCGATGTGCCCCCCACCCGCACCCTGCTGGAGGTGCTGCGCGAGGACCTGCACTGCACTGGCACCAAGGAAGGCTGCAACGAAGGCGACTGCGGCGCCTGCACCGTGGTGGTGGGTGAAGAAGTCAATGGCCAACTGCAGACCAAGGCCGTCAACAGCTGTATCAAGATGGCGCACAGCCTGGACGGCAAGGCGCTGTGGACCGTGGAAGACATTGCCGCCGACGACGGCTGCCTGCACCCCGCCCAAGAAGCCATGGTGCAGTGCCACGGCAGCCAGTGCGGCTTTTGCACGCCCGGCTTTGTCATGAGCCTGTTTGGCCTGTACCAGCAGCACGCCCACGCCGGCCAGCCCATCACCCGGGCCGACGCCCAGCACGCGCTGAGCGGCAACCTGTGCCGCTGCACCGGCTACCGGCCGATTCTGGACGCGGCGCAGACCATGCTGGGCCTGCCCGCCGTACCCGTGGACGAGGCCAAGACGCTATCAAAACTGAAGCAGCTCGCGCAGATTCCACGGGGGCTAGAAGCCGATTTGGCATATAAATCACCCACCACGCTGCCCGCGCTGCTGGCAGCGCGCGCCAAGCACCCGCAGGCGCAAATCGTGGCCGGCTGTACCGACGTGGGCCTGTGGGTCAACAAGATGCACATGGACTTCCCCCAGGTGCTGGACGTGACCCAGGTGGCCGAACTGCGCCGCGTGGAGCACTACCGCCACCACATCGCCGTCGGCGCAGCCGTCACGCTGACCGACGCCTTTGCCGCGCTGGTGGCCGACCGGCCACAGCTGGGCGCCTTTGCCAGCCGCTTTGCCGGCCTGCCGGTGCGCAACGCCGGCACGCTGGGCGGCAATGTGGCCAATGGCTCGCCGATTGGCGACTCCATGCCGCTCTTGATTGCCCTGGGGGCCAACGTGGTGCTGATGGCATTGCGCAAAGGAAAGGTAACCCACCGCGAGCTGCGCCTGGAAGACCTGTACACCGGCTACCGCAAAAACGTGATGGCCCCGGACGAGGTGCTGGCCTGGATCAAGGTGCCCAAGGCGGTGCCTGCGGAAAGGTCTAGGGTTTACAAAATCTCCAAGCGCTTTGAAGATGACATCTCGGCCGTCTGCCTGGCGCTGAACCTGCATATCGTGGATGGCCAGGTGGTGCACGCCAGCGTTGGCGTGGGCGGCGTGGCAGCCACGCCGGTGCGGGCCCGCAAGACCGAAGCGGCGCTGACCGGCGAGGCCTGGACGGCCGACACCGTGATGACCGCCATGGCCACGCTGCGCGGCGAGTTCTCGCCCATCTCGGACATGCGCGCCAGCAGCGCCTACCGCACCGAGGTGCTGGGCAACCTGCTGCAACGCTACTGGCTGGAGAGCCAGGGCCTGGCCGCCGTCAACCTGGAAAGCTTTGTGCTGGAAGGAGAAGCCGCATGAACGCCAACACCCCCCTCACCGGCCTGCTGCCCACCCACGCCGCCGGCGTGTCCCACGCGCACGAAAGCGCCGTGGCCCAGGTGGCCGGCGCGGTGCACTACATCGACGACCTGCCGGAAGTGCGCGGTACGCTGCATGCGGCGCCCATCCTCTCGAACGTCGCGCACGGCAAGCTGCTGGGCGTGGACAGCAGCGCCGCGCTGGCCATGCCTGGCGTGGTGAGCGTAGTGCTGAGCGAGGACATTCCCGGCGACCCCATGCTGGCCGCCTTTGCCGGCGACGAGCCCGTGTTTGCCATGGACACCGTGCAGTTTGTCGGCCAGGTGGTGGGCGTGGTGGTGGCGCACACCGCCATGCAGGCGCGCCACGCGGCGCGCAAGGTCAGGCTCAACATTGAAGCCCTGCCCGCCGTGCTGACCGTGCAGCAGGCGCTGGACGCCAAGAGTTTTGTGCTGCCCCCCGTGACCGTGAAGCGCGGCGACGCCTCCGCTGCACTGGCCGCGGCGCCGCACACGCTGCACGGCACGCTGGAGGTGGGCGGCCAGGAGCACTTTTACCTGGAAGGGCAAATTGCCTATGCCATGCCGCTGGAGCAAAACCAGTGGTGGATTTACAGCAGCACCCAGCACCCGGGCGAAGTGCAGCACTGGGTGAGCCACGCGTTGGGCATCGACAACCATGCCGTGCGCGTGGAGTGCCGGCGCATGGGCGGCGGCTTCGGCGGCAAGGAAACGCAAGCCGGCCACCTGGCCGTGTGGGCCGCCGTGGCCGCAGTGAAGACCAAGCGCGCCGTCAAGCTGCGCATGGACCGCGACGATGACTTCATGGTCACCGGCAAGCGCCACCCCTTTGCCTACGAGTACACAGCGGGCTTTGACGACAGCGGCCGCCTGACAGCGCTGCAGCTGCAGATGGCGGCCAACTGCGGCTTCAGCGCCGACCTGTCGGGCCCCGTGGCCGACCGCGCCATCTTCCACAGCGACAACGCCTACTACCTGCAGGATGTGGACATCACGTCGTACCGCTGCAAGACGAACACGCAGAGCCACACGGCGTTTCGTGGCTTCGGTGGCCCACAGGGCGTCATCCTCATCGAGACCATCATGGGCGACATCGCCCGCGCTCTCAAGTTGGACCCGCTGGATGTGCGCCTGCGCAACCTGTACAGCGACGAGGCCATTGCCGGCACCGACCAGAAGCGGGATACGACCCACTACCAGATGAAGGTGGAGGACAACATCCTCCAGCCGCTGCTATCAAAACTGGAGCTATCCGCGCACTACCGACGCCGGGTAGCGGCCATTTCTACTTGGAACGCCAGCAGCCCGGTGCTCAAGCGCGGTATTGCCATCACGCCGGTCAAGTTCGGCATCAGCTTCACCGCCACGCTGTTCAACCAGGCTGGCGCGCTGGTGCATGTGTACACCGACGGCAGCGTGCAGGTGAACCACGGCGGCACCGAGATGGGCCAGGGCCTGCACACCAAGGTGGCGCAGATCGTGGCGGACGAGCTGGGCATTCCGTTTGTGCGCGTGCTGTGCACCGCGAGCGACACCAGCAAGGTGCCCAACGCATCGGCCACCGCCGCCAGCGCCGGCACCGACCTGAACGGCCGCGCCGCCCAGTTTGCCGCGCGCCATGTGCGCGACAACCTGGCAGCCTTTGTCTGCGGGCTGGACAGCTGCGGCGCCGGCGCCATCAAGTTCAAGGGTGGGCAGGTGTTCTCGCCCGTAGCCACGCGCAGCTTTGACGAGGTGGTGAAGCTGGCCTACGCCAACCGCATCCAGCTGTGGAGCGACGGCTTCTACCGCACGCCCAAAATCCACTACGACAAGACCACGCTCACCGGCCGGCCGTTCTACTACTTTGCCTATGGCGCAGCTTGCACCGAAGTCGTCATCGACACTCTGACGGGCGAAAGCAAGGTGCTCAAAGTGGACATCCTCCACGACGTGGGCCGCAGCATCAACCCGGCCATCGACGTGGGGCAGATCGAAGGCGGCTTTGTGCAGGGCATGGGCTGGCTGACCACTGAGCAGCTGGTGTGGAACGACAAGGGTTACCTGAGCACCCACGCGCCCAGCACCTACAAGATTCCCACCGCCGGCGATGTGCCCGAGCACTTCAAGGTGGACCTGTGGCCCGAGCCCAACCGCGAGGACAACGTGTTTGGCAGCAAGGCCGTGGGCGAGCCGCCGTTCATGCTGGCCATCAGCGTCTACGAAGCGCTGCGCGACGCGGTGGCGCAGGCGCGTGGAGACGGCACTGCGGTGCGGCTAACCGCCCCGGCCACGGCCGAAAACGTGCTGCGCGCGTTACAGTCCGGGGCATGACGCCAGACACCGCCACCACCCCCACTCCACGCCCACTGCCCATCACGCTGACCATGCCCATTCCCACGGGCGAGCAGCTCAAGGCCGCGCGCGTTGCGGCCGGGCTGAACCAGGCCCAGGCGGCCGAGCTAATGGGTTACTCATTGCAAACCGGCAGCCGCGGCGGCCTGCAGTCCCGCACTTGGCAGGCGCTGGAAAGCCCTACCGACGAGCGCTGCATGCAGGGCCCCATGTTCGCCATGTTTTTGCTGCTGACCGGGCAGCACCCGGCCTACACCCTGGTACCCAAGACGCCAGACTAAGGCAGCTGCTGCGGTGCGTTGCCGCTGCGGTCGGTGAAGCTTGGGATCGGCCCCGGCAGCCACCAGCAGGCCCGTGTACTGCTCGTCCAGGTGACCGCCAGGTGCACCGCCACAGCGTTGTCTGCACGTCGCACGGCGCGCACAGTGCCAGCGCGGTCCACCACGGTGGTGGTCACGGCTTAGCCCTTGTCCTGGCAGAAAGCAACGGCGGCGAACAGGGCGATGGAGGCGATTGCGAGGGCAGACAGGGACTTGTTCATACGGACTCCGTGCGTCAGCCTTTGTAGCCGATTCCCAAGCAATTCACTCGTTCACTCCACAACCGCAGCTTCCTTGGCGAGCGTGAACCAACCCTTCATGGCCCGGATCACATTCCACAAGCTGTCGGGGATCGCCAGCAGTGGTACGTGTTCAGAATCAAGCATCGTGGTAATTTCTGCCTCCCGGCCTTCGCTGGCGAGTTCGACCCACTTCGGATTCATCACCAAACCCTGTCCGATTGCGACTAGTGACAGGCCAACCGTTAATGCTTTTTCGGCGTCCCCCGGCGTCCGGATAAGACCCGCCGCAATCAAAGGAACGCGGTCACCCACGTGCTGGACAATCAGCTCGGCGGTCGTGTGCTCGCCGGTATGGTCCACGGGTTTGGCATTCGGAATGTCAAAGAGCGATGCATGGATGTAGTCGATGCCGGTCTCAATCAGCCGATCGATCAGCACGTAGGTATCGCCAATGCGCAGTCCTCCCTCGTCCGACTCTTCCGGCGAAATGCGGTAGCCAAGCAGGAAAGGCCGCTTGGCGCGTTCGGCGATTACCCGCTGCACTTCGCGCACCACGGCCAGCGGAAAGCGCATGCGGTTTTCGAGAGAGCCACCCCATTCATCATTGCGCTGGTTGGAGAAAGGCGAGAAGAAATTCTGGATAAGAAAGCCATGGGCACCATGCAGCTCGATGCCGTCGAAGCCTGCCTCGATGGCGCGGCGGGCCGCGTCGCCAAAAGCCATGATGATCTCCTCAACTTCTTCCTGGGTCAGGGCGTGGCTGGTCACTTCATTGTCATTGAACGGGCTGGGAGGCACCTTCAGTGCGCTGGCACTGACAACGCGGCCATCCGGCACTAGTTGTGGAAGGGCCTTGTTGCCTGCATGGAAGATCTGCAGGATGGCGGGAGCGCCGCCGCACTTGGCTGCTTCTGACAAGCGACGAAGGCTGGGAATGAAGCGGTCGTCATGACTGGCGAACTCGTCGGTGAAGCCGATGCCGTCCGGCGTCACGTGCGTGCAACCCGTCACCACCATGCCGACGCCTTTGACGCGCGCCCGGTAGTAGGCCACCTCCTGGTCGGAGATGGTGCCGTCCGGGTTGGACGACCAGGTCGTCATCGGCGCCATCACGGCGCGGTTGCGCAGGATCACACCGTTCTTGAAAGCAAAAGGCTGGAACAGCTTCGTTTTGGTTTGGGTCATTGAATTGAATCTCCGTTGTTGAAAAAGAAAGTCCGCGGCCGGTTGTGGACTGATGGCAAGTAGTGTGGCCCTGAATGCCTCTGATTCATTTGCCAAAACCGCCACGTTTTTTGCCCAATTCAATGAAAGTCAATCAAAACTGGATTTTGTTGATATCGGAAAATGCTAAACTTTGGTTCTGCAGTTTGAAGCCAAAGACGCAACTTCACGGAGATATTGAATGGTGATTCAAGCACAACCGGATATCAGTGAACTTGCCGGTCTGATCGACAACATTGCACAAAACGATGGAGACTACGATACGCCGATTCCGGCGCTGAAGTTTCGTCGCTGCAGTTCCACCACCGATCCGATGCCCTGCATCTATGGTCTGGGCCTTGTGCTCATCGTGCAGGGCGGCAAGCGGGTCACACTGGGCGATGATGTCTTCGACTACGGGGCTGGACAATCCCTTATCGCAACCGTGGACTTGCCCGTTGTGTCGTATGTCACCCGCGCCAGCTCCGCAGAACCGTTCCTCGGGATGTGGCTGGAACTGGATGCCCGCGTCATCGCCCAGTTGGCGGCAGAAATGGAGTTTGCGATGCCGCTCCAGGCTTCGACGACGCGAGCAATGTCCGTCGAAACGCTGGATGAAGGCCTGAAGGACGCGCTGACCCGGCTAGTCCGGCTGCTGGCCGAACCGCCGCTGATTCCCCTCCTTGCCCCCTTGATCCAGCAGGAGATCGTTGTCCGTTTGCTGAGTGGTGGGCATGGCCCCTGTCTGCGCCGCCTCGTTGCGGTTGGCTCCCCGAGCCAGCAAATTGCCAAGGTAATCACCTGGCTGAAACAGAACTACACGGAGAACGTACCGATGGATGATCTTGCGGCTA
This sequence comes from Rhodoferax saidenbachensis, assembly GCF_031457975.1. Lineage (GTDB taxonomy): Bacteria > Pseudomonadota > Gammaproteobacteria > Burkholderiales > Burkholderiaceae_C > Allorhodoferax > Allorhodoferax saidenbachensis_A. The sequence continues at coordinate 410 of NZ_JAVDXO010000008.1, read as the reverse complement.
AAGCCCATATGAGTCCATCAACATTCCGGCAGCATTTTCGTGCTGTGGTCGGCATGAGCCCCTTGCAGTACCTGAAGAACCATCGCCTGCAGGATGCCCGACAACTGATGCTCAATGAAAACCTGGATGCGGGCAGCGCGGCGGTGCGTGTCGGGTATGAGAGCGCATCCCAGTTCAGTCGGGAATACAGCCGACTATTTGGCGAGCCACCAAATCGCGATATCAGACGGATGCGGGAATCCACCTGGGCAAGAGACGGACACCGCTACTGAGAGCGGGCAACTCGGCATCGTTGCGGGCCAGCTGCGCTGACATTGTTGATTTCCGTTGAAAACTGATCCACTGGGGGTGCGGACAAAATCTTGGACTACTTGGAGGTAGTTCATGTATTCGTACGAAGACCGAATCCG